>NZ_JACHFD010000084.1 GCF_014201715.1 Haloferula luteola | reverse complement strand
CTTATTTCTTTCTGAAGATCAGATTTTCAAGGACCGAGAAGTGAGGACACAGCTTTCGTAAGAGTGGAAGCGAAGAGGTTTCTGAGTTGGAAATGAAAGCGAGTGAGTGAGTTCTTTTTTGAGAGTGAGCGAGCGAGTGGATTTAGATGAAGGTCTCCATGTGGATGTCAGAGAGCGGGATAGCGATCCGCTGAAAGGCGGGTGCGAAGCACTGATGAGTGGCTTCACATGGAAGTTAGGTTGAGGCATTGAGTGATTGAAAAAGAGATTGGCAGGCAGCAAAGCCAAGGCGGCCAGAACATAGGATTCGAGTGAGAATCGAGTGAAGGGGATGAAGACCTCTGAACGACGATGAGCTTGAGACTTTTCTTCTGGTGGTCATGGCGCGGTGGAACCACCCGGTCCCATTCCGAACCCGGAAGTGAAACGCCGCAGCGCCGATGGTAGTGAGGCGACAGGCCTTGTGAGAGTAGGACGCCGCCAGGTAAACGCCCGGCATTTTCAGAGATGAAAATGTCGGGCTCTTTTTTTGTCCGTGGAGAGCGAATCGCCGGTGTGCGACAGGCTTGATGGGTCTGGGGTGGTGAGGTCGTGGTGCCCCCCATGGAGATGGGACCGCCTGCGATCTTTTGCCGGCTGCCGGATTGCATGGTGATGGGCAGGAATCGATGGGCGAATTGGAGCCGAGGGCCGAATATGAACTCGGAGAGTCCGAAGTGTTGCTACAACCGTAATCGCAAGGTTAAAGTGCGAGGACTTCTCTGAAAGGTGTCAAGCGTCCGGATGATGGATGATGTGGTTTGCTTATGATGGGTTCGAGTTATGGCTTTTCTCCCTTGAGCCCGGCGGCGACGTGATGTCGAGAATGGGCCGGAACGTGCTCGTCGGAGACATCACCCGCAGACGGGCGGGGCCGGTTTCCGTTCTGTCGGCGGGCCTCTCCAAAGGATGCGGAATCATACTTCTCTCAGGCGCGCGCCACGTCTTCGGACACCGCCACGGTGGCAATCAGATCCCCGCCCCTCCATACTGACCCAAGGTGCGCGGAAACGGTCCTCAGACCGCTCCGCCAACCAGTCCCTGACAGGAGCGG
>NZ_JACHFD010000083.1 GCF_014201715.1 Haloferula luteola | reverse complement strand
TGCTTCTAAACGGAGCGGACAGGCCATAACCACGGAGAGCGCGAAGAAAAACACGCACAGCCGCAATGTGAAAGCGCGAGGACTGACCCCTTTGAAAATCACTGACCCCTTTGAAAATCACGCGCACAGATCACCGATGACCGTCCCGCGAACGAACCGCGTCCGAACCACCAAAAATCCCAAGGACTACCTGCTAGCTCACCCACGACCTGCGGCTGGCCAATACGCGAGACAGCCGCCAGCTGGATGTTTGTCGGCGCGAACCAACGATTTTTTAAGGAGGTGGCTCAGACGTAGTCAAAGTAGAGATGGAACCAGTCGCCATTCATTCTATCACGCCTCCTAAATGGCTCACCCAACTCAGATTCTGAAATGTAACGAAACCCGTTTCCCATTAAAATTTTACTTATGATTTCAATGTGGATTTTGGATACTACATCTTCATTTGTGATCAATGCCATTTTCCCGTAGCGGCTATATCGAACTTCAGTGAGAAAATTGACTTCATTGTTAATTACCAAAGAATCCAAATAGGATGCATCTTGAATGGAATGATCCCATTTCGCTAGCCGGGGCGGAAGATGACTAATAATAGCGTCTCCAGATACTTGAATATCCCGCTTTAGATCGACAAATTCTTTTGAAAGTGGCCCTGCCGCAAGAAAGTCTTTTGGTGATTCAAAAAGTTGGTGGCTCATATTAAATTCCTGGAACTGTGACATCCAAATCGCGTATCGGAAAAGCCGTGGTGACTTGCTTGGACTTTGGATTAACAATAATCCTCATTTTCGTTTCACCAGCAGTCCCAACGACCCTACCCAATTCAACTTCGTAACGAAATGCATCTTGTGGGTGTTGTTCAGCTTTTGAAAATACCTCATCCACCAAATCAAGAATCTTGTCTCTAGTATCGGAAAATATCGAATGCAAAGGCTTTTGCGGAATTGGGACTGTATGATCAAATACGTGAGATATTCGATGCCCTTGATCACCTGCCATTGGTTCATAAACTAGACCGATTGCCAAAAGTTCTTTCCGCTATGGGGAGTGGGTGCGGCAGACCGAACGCATGAGATCCGGGCGCTTGAGCAGATCCCGGATGGACT
>NZ_JACHFD010000082.1 GCF_014201715.1 Haloferula luteola | reverse complement strand
ACCAAGCATCGGATTTTCGACGAAATATCAGGATGAGGAGACGGGTCTCTACTATTACGGCTACCGTTATTACGACCCGGTGACAGGGAGGTGGCCATCCAGGGATCCGATCGGGGAACGGGGTGGGGTGAACCTGTACGGGTTCGTGGAAAACGACAGCGTGGGACGGATTGATGTGCTCGGGCAGAATCCCCAAGATCTAGCATTGAAACTAGGAAGTCTTGAGGTTCCGAAAGCATACGGGGTCGATGTGTCTGCCAATCTTGTTGCTGGCCTAGGATCATTTAATGGGGGTATCCAACTCGTGTTCTTCCCTGATACGTGCGAATTGGGGCTATACGGAATCCTGCCAGCGATCGTCGATGTTGACGGAGATGGTGTCATCGACGACTACAGGCCAG
Source organism: Haloferula luteola (assembly GCF_014201715.1). Lineage (GTDB taxonomy): Bacteria > Verrucomicrobiota > Verrucomicrobiia > Verrucomicrobiales > Akkermansiaceae > Haloferula > Haloferula luteola. Next base: position 726 of record NZ_JACHFD010000082.1, on the reverse strand, counting down.
AAGATCCTTCACAGCTAGCGGCGCTAGAGAATGCGTTCAAAAACCTCCCAATCGGCATCGATATTTCACTCAGCGCCAATTTGTCTATAGCCGTGAATATTGGAGAGGATAATGGTGCCGACAGTTGGAAGGGTCTGTTTTATGGTGGGACGGCCGATGCAGGGCCCGGAGCGGTCGTTGGTTTAGGGGTGTTTTGGGATCCTTTTGGTAATTGGGTAGGCGCAAGCGTTGGAGCCGGGGTTTCTCCAGTGCCGTTTAACACAAAGTCAAATCCGCAGGCCTATTTCCTTTTGAAGGCTGTGACCCTGCCGAAGTGTCCGTGTTATGCCTTGATTTATGCTGCACCTTGACGATTATGCAAACACCCTACGGGATTTGGTATGTTGTGGCGGCGTTTGTTTTCTTGGTCATCGCGGCATTGTTAATGTTCTTATTTGGATAAATTGATGGGAGCCGGTCCCGAAAATCGTAAGCCCCCGGGCGAGCGCCGTTTGATTTCGGTGGACGTGTTTCGGGTGGATTTGATCAGGCGGCTTGCTTGAGCGCGCGGGGGCCGGCGGCGGGGTGCTTCCCACGGTTTGCCGCAGCCCAGACTTCCGGCAGCAGGGCGTCAGTCGGGTCAGTCCTCGCACTTTAGTTCTACTTAGTTAAATTGGTGGGAATTCCGGTCCGTCCGTTCCATCGGCGCTCGATATCTGCCTTGCGTTTCCGGTGCCGATGATGGAT
>NZ_JACHFD010000081.1 GCF_014201715.1 Haloferula luteola | reverse complement strand
GCGCGGGGCAGGAGCAGCCTTGTCAGGAAGCCACTAAGCGATGAATCTCAACCCGACCGGCTGCCACCGATTCTAACGATCTGAGGGACATCCCCGGGAAACGGTGGTCTGCCTACAAGCAGCGAGGCGCGCTAAAGCCCCCTCCTTCTCCCGAGATCGAGACAATACCTTCCTTTCGGCGCGTTCGGATCGGGAACGAAGAGCATCACTTCGGAGCAGTCCAGGCGGCGGCCTTGCGACTCCTCTTCCAGGCCGCCAAGGACGGGAAACCATGGCTTAACGGCAAGCAACTCCTGCACGACGGCGGGTCCCAAAGCTACACCCTGTCCAACCTCTTCAAGCGCAAACCGGTTTGGCGGAAGCTGATCCACTCGGATGGTCGGGGCTACTACCGGATGCAAGAGTCAATCAGGAGGACAATACAGGCGGACATGATCGGTGAATGCGCGATATATTAGCACTCCGCTACCCCACCGAGTGAAAAACTTTCTCCGTCTAAAGATTCGAGCCAGCAGAGAGGCTTCTATCTTACCTTAAAGGTCCAAATCACCCATCAATGACGATGTTCTGAATACCGATGCCCTGACGATTCGGAAGACTTGACCCAGAATCTTGTAACGCATTCCTACGTCCCTGAAAGACCCGCGAGAAGACCGAATACGTCCTCCACCGCGACATCCATTTAACTGGGATCTTCTCATACTCGCGATCACACTCCCGGCCCACCTTCGGCCCGGAAACCGATGGCGGGCGTTGTGCACAGGTGCCAGACGCTCAATGATCTGATCTTCGCGGAATCCCAAGCGGGACCCATGCTATTTGTGCGCGGGCGGCAGCTCTCTGACCATCAACTTGCGGAGCCTTAAGCTCGCTGCCCGCCCGATCGCCTTCGGCCGCACTGGAAGCGTCGTCACCCTTGGCGTGATGAACCGCACCACTAGCGCCATCACCCTCCAGTTCACGCCGGAAAGCTCCGAACCCGCGCCCACAGGACAAACCGACGTCGCCGGAAGCGTGCCGCTCACCCGGCAGGTCGCCGACGAATCCGGCACCTCGAGCGAGGTACTGGTGCAGGGTGCCTTCTCGTTGTCGATCCCGGCGTCGAGCCGGGCGAGACCCTATGGCTGCGACTTGAAGCAGTCGGGCACCGTTGGAGTAGGTTGAGGGTTGGGAAAGTGGTGTCGTGTCTGGTTCAAATCGTGGGC
>NZ_JACHFD010000080.1 GCF_014201715.1 Haloferula luteola | reverse complement strand
GGCCTCGAACCGGTGAAGCACTTCAGTTCGCCTCGAGCCTGGGCGTTCACTCTGGTGGCGATTCATGAGTACCTCCATGCCTTTTGCGGTGACCGCGAGGTTGCAAAGATGCAGCGGCTGCTGGTCGCGCGCCTGATGGGGCTGTTCCAGGCGAACTCTTCACCGGGCTGGTTGTGGTTTGAACGGATCGCCACCTACGACAATGCCAAGCTTGCCCACGCATTGATCCTTTCTGGCGATGAGCCGGCGGTCGAGACCGGGCTGATCGCGCTGAAATGGCTCATCGACGAACAGACCGGCGATGGCGGCCAGTTTTCACCGATCGGTTGCCACGGCTTTTGGCCCCACGGGGCCGAGAAAGCGCGCTTCGACCAACAGCCGGTGGAAGCCCATGCAATGGTGTCCGCCTGCATGGCTGCCTTCGATATCACCGGCGCTTCGGTTTGGGCCGACCGCGCGCGCCTTTGCTTCGAGTGGTTCCTGGGCCGCAACGACCTCGGCGTTTCGCTGTATGACCCGGGCACCGGCGGCTGCCGCGATGCCCTGCTTCGCGATCACCTCAATCAAAACCAAGGAGCGGAATCCACACTCGCATTCCATCTTTCCCGTTTGGAAATCACCCGTCGCGATCACCGCGTCTCCCCGGTCTCATGATCCATCCAGTTTCCACCGACATCCACATCCGCCCGGACAGCTCGCGAGTCATGGTGCGGTCCTTCGTCCCGGGCGATCGTTCGTCCATCTTGCGCATCATCGAGCGGGCGATGGCACTCACTGCCCAGGAGGTCGATGAACGCCTCGCGCTGCTCAGCCATCAATTCGGTGAGCGTCACAAGGACATCGCTCGCGCCTGGCGGCGTCACTACGATCACGTGCGCCACCATGTGCCCCATGAGCAGTCACTGACGAGCGCGATGCGGCACTACATCGGTGCGCTATTTTCCGGCGAGTATGCCTTCGAATCAGCCGCGTTGTTCAATCCGTCGATCGTTCCGCACCCTGACCAATCTGGACTCCAGCTGGGTGAACTGCGCTTTGTCATGAGCCTGCGGGCGACGGGTGAAGGTCACATCTCCTCGATCGAGTTCCGCACCGGCGTCATCGGGGCGGACCATTCGATCACTATTGGGGAAGCCTCACGACACGTCACCGCGCCGCTGCTGCAAACGAACCCGACATTCCGGCGAAGCATTTTCTTCGGCAAACTGCGCGAATTGGAGATCGAGAACCCGTGGGCGGAGGCGCTGATGCAGTCGCTGGGAGACGACTTCACCC
>NZ_JACHFD010000079.1 GCF_014201715.1 Haloferula luteola | reverse complement strand
ACCACCAAACTACCAAGCATCGGATTTTCGACGAAATATCAGGATGAGGAGACGGGTCTCTACTATTACGGCTACCGTTATTACGACCCGGTGACAGGGAGGTGGCAATCCAGGGATCCATTAGAAGAACTTGGCGGATTCAACCTTTATGGGGCGTTCTACAACGACGGCATCAACAACTTCGATTCCGATGGCCGGTTCGTGAATTTCCTGATTGGTGTGATTGTCGGTGCCGGAATCGATTACGCTATGCAGGTCACGTACAATGTGGCGACCGATGGCGCGAGCTGGGATGCGTTTGTTGAAGTCGATTTGGCATCGATAGGCGTCAGTGCCGTGATTGGTGCAGTCGCACCAGGCGCAGGAAAAGCGCTCCAAGGAATTTCGAAGGGATTCAAGGCGCAAGAGAAAGCGATCAAGCTCGCAGAGAAGGTCGGGCGGCGGAGGAATGTCCTCAATCGTCAGAAGTTAATCAAACGCGCTAAGGACGCAGCGAAGGCGGAGCGAGATGCTTGGAAAGACGTTGCAACAATCGGCGCTGCTATTGCTGCGTCAAAGATCGCAGAGAAGGTTGCGGACGAAGTTCTGGATGAGGTCAAAGAGCAACTTGGCGACGATGTATGTCCTCCAGCTCAGAAAGGAGGATTCGAGGTCGAAGACGAGATTAAGGTGGATCTAGAAAAGGCTCTCGCGTCTGACCCTCCTCCGGCGCCTCCAACCCCCTGACGCAAGAGCGTGGACAAGATCCTCTTATACCTCCTCTGCTTCGTTGGGTTGATCATCGCCGTTTGGCCGGTGTTAGGCCGAGGATCAGCACTTTTCTGCATCTTCGTTGGAGTGGTTTCCGTGGTTGGCGTCGTCGTTGAACATAGTTTTGGAAGGTTTGCTTCTGTTCTTGTTTCCTGTGCGCTGATTCTTTCTCTGCCGGTATTGTTTTGGTTGAGGAGAAAATTCAGTTCATCTGGAAACGGCCTGCGGAGGCCAAGAGGGAAAGGCGCGTCGAAAGCATCTCGTGAATGAGGGTCGGGGGGTATGAAATGCGCTGTTGGATACTACAAATCCAGTACAAACGAAGTCCCTCCGGGCCGCAGCGGTGAATGCTCCGCTCTTTAAAGTCAGGCTCCGCGCCGCCAAACAGTAAGCGTGGTCTGAAGCCCCGTCGGGCTTTTATGGCTGTTGTGTGGCGTAGCGTTCATAGCTCTTCAGAGTATGAATGCTACGCAAGAATCCCTTGTCAGATTGGATCGCAGAGGCCGTCTGCGCTATTCGCCCGAGCAG
>NZ_JACHFD010000078.1 GCF_014201715.1 Haloferula luteola | reverse complement strand
CCCGCCCGGAAATCGAAAACGACGTCCATCACTCGGCACCATCCGAAGGCAATGGTACGACGGGCTCAACAGGGGTTTTCCGACGGTCTCGTTAGTTCTACTTCGGCTAATTGTTTGGTGAATGATATAGAGTGTGGACCATGCCTGTGGCTTGAGGGGCGTCGGCCTTGGACCGCGAACCGGAACTCCGCTCCGACAACCTGCAGTGGCTGATCAAGCCGGCCCTGCAAAATAAAAAAAGATGACGCCACCGATCTGAGGCTTGTGGAACGATACCCCGTGGACTTTTGCGAAACCTACGAGCCGCACTTCATCTGGCAAGGCATGCTCAGTGTGGGGCACGCGCGCCACTACCTTTCAGGACTTCTCGGTACACAGCGGCGCAAGAATATCGAAACCTTCGAGAAGGATGTCGCCGGAAGCGACTTTAATGGCATGGAACAGTTCGTCAGTTCCTCGCCCTGGTGCTATCAGGCATTGATGGATCACGTGGCTTCGGATGCTAACGAGTTGCATGGTGATGCCCACAAGGCCGGACTCTCCATGGATGAGTCGAGCTTTCTGAAAAAGGGCCACGCCGCGGTGGGAGTGCGGCGGCAAGAGTCGGGACGGGCTGGCAAGATTGAAAACTGCCAGGTCGGCGTGTTCGCCGGACGAGCGGATGTGCATCACGGATTTTCGGCTCTATCTGCCGGAGTCCTGGGCGGAGGATGAGGACCGGTGCCGCAAGGCGAAGATTCCCGAGGGTCACCGCATCTATCATGCGAATTGGCTACAGGCACTTGAGATGGTCGCCCATGCCCGCAAGCAGGGATTGAAGTTCGGTTGGATCGGGGCGGACAGCCTGGATGGAAGCAACGCGAAGTTTCTCAACGCGGTGGAGGATCTCGGCGAAAAGTTCATGGGAGACGTAAATAAGACCACCAAGCTGTGGTGCTCCAAGCCGCGACTTGAAGAGGTTGCGGCGTCTGAAAGCCACGGTCACCCACGCAAGCACGCGCGCCTTTCACCAGGCAATCCAGCGGAGTATGTGAGTGTCGGGGAACTCGCCTCGCGCCACTTTGAGTAAGGGCATCGGGTGGTGAACTATCGCCGCGGCCAGAAAGGAAAGCTGTTGACGAGGGTATGGGTGCGCAAGGTGTGGTGCAGGGAAAAGGGTTGGGACCGGATCCGGCACCGGTTACTGGTGGTTCGCAGGGGTGCCTACGGGAATTTCAAATACAGTCTAATTCTACTTCGTTCAATTGCTTGAGGAATGATGCGGGACGTGCATGATGCCTTCGGCTTGAGGGGCTTCGGCCTTGGACAGCGAACCGGAACTCCG
>NZ_JACHFD010000077.1 GCF_014201715.1 Haloferula luteola | reverse complement strand
CGGAGGCCGGGACCATCAGGAAAGGGAAGCCGCCGGCGCCTTGCCGACCTCGTGCGGTATCCTGCCGGACCTTCTTCAAGGCTTCTTCAACGCCTCTTCAACCCCAGACCCACTCCCGGAAGTCCAGGATCCGCGGGATCCTTGCGGAATCATGGATCGGTTCTTCCGGTAATCCCGTTCGGGAATGCAACCGGATTCCCCAGTCTCACGTCACCAGCGCATCGAGCGGACTGACCACTCCCAAGCCATGTTCCCCCGTGGCCACATGCAGATAGATCTCCGTCGTCGTGATGTCCTCGTGCCCCAGGAGCTCTTGGATCGTCCGCAAATCGGTTCCTCCTTCCAGCAGGTGGGTGGCGAAAGAATGGCGCAGGGCATGACTCGTCACCTGTTTCTCCACCCCCGCAGCCCGTGCCCCGCGCTGGATCGCGCGGTTGTAAACGCCATCGTGCAGATGATGTCGCCGCGGGATCCCTTCCGGGGCCCCGGCGCTCCCCACAGTGGCCGGGTCCACTGCTATCTTCGAGGCCGGGAAAAGCCAGAACCACTCAAAGCTCTCCGCCCCTCGCCGATATTTTCGAGACAGGGCGTTGGGCATCCATACGCCCGTCAGACCCGCTTCCCGGTCTCGGCTCCACCAGGCACGCGCCTCCTCGATTTGCTGGGCCACCGCCCCCAGCAAGCTCTTCGGCAGGACGGTCATCCGATCCTTGTTCCCCTTGCCGCCCCGCACCGTCAATCTTCCGCGCTCGAGATCCACATCCTTGATCCGCAGCCGTACCACCTCCATCAGCCGAAGCCCCGCTCCATATTGCAGCCGTGCCGCCAGAGCGTAGGTGCCATTCTTCGACTCCATTCGCTCGAAGACGCGCTGGGTCTCAGCTTTTGAAAGAACCACCGGCACCCTCCTCGCCGTCTTTCGAAGCTTCACCCCGAACTTTGGCTCTTCGATCCCGCACACCCTCTTGAAGAAGAAAGCCAGTGCGTTGAGAGCTTGTTTTTGTGTGGCGTAGGCGCAGTCTTCATCCTCCACCACCGAGGTCAAAAAGCGCGTCGCCGTTTCCACCCGCATCACTTGCCTTTCGTCCCCGGCAAATTTCGCAAAGCGTGCCGCCCAGCCGCCATAGCAGAGCTTCGTGCGGCGCTGGAGCCCCAGCCGCGACCCGGCCGAATACACCGCCGTGCGCACCCGCTCCGGCAGACTCCGGTGGTCGGCGCCCACCTCCTGACAAGCGGCCAGCCAGTTCAGATACCACTGGATCGCGGATTCCCACTGCTCAAGCTGCCAATTCTCCCTCGTCACCTCCTCCCGCAGGACCTCAAGCCGCCAGAAGGCCCG
>NZ_JACHFD010000076.1 GCF_014201715.1 Haloferula luteola | reverse complement strand
TGTAGTGCTCCCTTGGAAGTTGGACAGCCTTGGTTTTTATTCAGGCTGCGGTGTTGCATTGTGCTTGGTGGTATTGGGTTGGTGACTTGTATTTGAGGGCCTGGTGAGGGCGGCGGTGGTTGTAGTGTTGGATCCATGCGCGCAGCGCGAAGCGCGCGTGCTCAATGGACTGGTAGTTGCGGACCCATGCAAACTCCTCCTTGAAGGTCTTGATGAAGCGTTCGCAGAGGCCGTTCTGCTGGGGCGTGTAGGGGGTGATGTATTCTTGGGTGAGGCCGTAGTCGGTGACGACGGCCCGGTATTGGCGCGAGCCGAAGACCAGGCCGTTGTCGTGGCGGAGCAGCATGCCCTTTGGTGCGCTGCGCAGCGTGCCGAAGCGCGCGAGCAATGCCTCTTCGAGTGCTCGCTCGGCGGTCTTGGACCGGCCGGTGAGTTCCAATGCGTAACCGAGGACTTCGCGGGTGCAACAGTCGATGACTGGGACAAAAACGCACCAGCCGTCGCGGCCGCAATGGATCATGGCCAGGTCTGTGGCCCAGCGCTGGTCAGGCTGATCGGCGACCGAGGTTGAGCCCTTCACGCGGGGACGACGACCTGACCGCCGCTTGGGCAAGGTCCAGCCCTTGAGCCTCATGATCCGGTGGACCTTCTTGCGGTTGACCTCGACGCCATCGATGAAACGCAGACGGCTCCAGGTGCCGCGCACGCCACAGGCAGGCTCTTTGCGGTGGATTTGCTTGATCCGCGCGGCCATGGCTTCGTCGATCGATCGCTCGCGTCGTTGGCGCGCTTGGTAGTAGGCGCTGGAATGCGCCAGACCGAGCCACTTGCAGAGCTTGGTGACGGGGACCTGTTTGCCCGACGCGAGCAAGGTGTTGCGGACCTTGTTCATGATCTCCCGTCGGGCAACGGCTTTCCCTGCACATCGCAGGCGATTTTGTAGACCTCCATCTGCATGGTGAGGTCGCCGATCTTGGCGAGGAGGTCCTTCTCCTTGGCCTTGTGACGTGCCTCGGCGTCACGCGGGTGGGAGCGCAAGGCCTCGGTGCCCATGGAGACGAAGTCGTCCATCCATTGCTCGACCTCGCCAACGGTCAGGTCGTGACTTCGGGCAACTTCCGTGGCGGTGGTCTTGCCCTTGATAATGTCCATCACCACCGCGGCCTTGCGGCGGGATGTCCAGCGTTTGATCTCTTCGGGTTCTTCGCTCATGACCGGATCGGAGTGTGAAGGTTTTGCGGGGCGGCGTCGATCTCGTCGCGGCCGAACAAAGTCCCCGACTTCGTCTGATAGGGGACCTTTGTCCGTCGCTCCTCGAGCTCCTTATTGTCTGTCCAACTCTTCAGGGGGACGCTCCA
>NZ_JACHFD010000075.1 GCF_014201715.1 Haloferula luteola | reverse complement strand
CTGACCCGCTCCGTGTCGGATTTTCACCGTGACTAGAACCCTCAACCCACAGTCAACGCGCGGCTGCCGTCAGGCGGTTGGTGTGCTATGACGTTCGCCCTAAAATGATCTCCAAGCACAAATCGAGGCGAGTAATCGTTGGCGGCACGCGATTCCGGCACAAGGTATCGACGACGCCTAAGAGCAAAGGAGTCTACGAGCTTAACATCACCGCTCAGAGCGAAGACCACAACGGAAGCAAGTTGGTAGTTGTTGGCCTGATCCAGAAGGACAGCTCGGTATGGCCGATCGCCTCCGGAGAGCTTGAATTCTATCCGACGGTCACACGGCACGAGGTCGAGTGGTGCATTCGTGAAGCGATCAACCACGGATGGGATTATCGGATCGCGGGTCCGAACTTTGCTCTCCACGCTACCAACGAGATTTTCCGCCTAGGATTCTGGTCGACCGAACGGGCACAGAATCCGATTCGCGAAACGAGCACCGAAACCAAAATCAAGGCGAACAAGTCGCAGCACCCAACCGCCTGACCCGCTCCGAGTCGGATTTTCACCGTGATTACCAACCTCAACCCACAGTCAGCGCGCGGCTGCCGTCAGGCGGTTGGTGTGCTATGACGTTCGGTCTGAAAAAGCACCGGTCAATCATGCTCAAGCGCATCCTACTTCCCCCGCTCATCCCGGTCGCTATGATCGTGCTTCTGGCAGTCTGGGTGATTGTCGACGAGACGCGAAGTGCTCCTCGGATAATCGACGGAAGACCGGACAATGCACCAACACGCGCAGCAGGAATACTGATCTACATCACTCCGATACTGTATCTCGTATTCGGATTCTTGAACCTGATCGATTTCGCATTTGACCGGTTATCCGGCCAAGTAAGATGGATTGCGACTCTGGTGCTCTGTATCTTGCTCAGCGTGTTATTGAGCGGCGCATCCTATCAGCCTTCTGTGGACTCTTCGGCGTTCCCTGGTATCGCAATTGCGATTCTGACAGGACTGATGATCCTAATGCCGATGACACTGCTTCGGCGTTTCGTCCTCTCTCCCCGCAGAAGCGGATCGACACTTTCACCCGATGCCAGTATTTCTTTTGGGACTCTTTTCCCTGATGCCGGACCCGCTCCAAAAATCCACAAGACCGAACAAGACGCGGCTGGACAACCCGCTACCCGGCCGCGAGTCGGAGATTGAACCGTGATGAGAAACTTTACCTTGAGGCGGACTGGCGCTCCCGGTAGCGGGTGCCAGCGCTTTGACGTTGCTATGGCTGCCTCTTTGTCAACGGGCAAAGTTCTCCTATTTACATCGTAGGTGATGAGGTGCTGGCGTCCGGCTCAACGCGTCGGGCGCCGGGATGAGACAGGGCGTTTTGATCCAGTGTGAATCAGCAGTTCGCCTACGGCTTTGTATGCTGCTATTCGTGGGCTGTCCCGCTTGTGCGGGACCTGTCCA
>NZ_JACHFD010000074.1 GCF_014201715.1 Haloferula luteola | reverse complement strand
CTCCGATGTCCTTCAATAGCACGGCACAGAGAACAAAGAGCAACAGGGGAACCAAGCATCCACCGACACCACATCCGACCAATGGACCCGGATTGCGGACTCCAGAGCGACGTGGTTCAGCGGTGTCACTTGCATCGGTGAGCTTAGCGCTGGGAGGTTTGTATGGCTCCTCCATTTCTGACAGTACGTCGTGTGTGGCGACCGGGTAAACCTCAACGCTGCAGCCGCGCACAATCAATCAACTCCCGAAGCTGGAGGCAAGAACGTAACAACGCCGCTGATAGGGGTCGTCCACGCAGCGACTTGTTCTGCCATTCATTCAATAGTTGCCGGTTAGAATCGAGGTCAGGCCGGAGACGATGAGGAATCCGAATATCAGGGGCCCGAAGCACAGGTTCAATAGGAAAACCCACCGTGGCGCGAGAACTCTCCCCTTGCCCGCCAATCGGATCGCGTAGACGACGGACGCCAGCAAGGAGACGACGATGCCAAACTCGATTACTGCGTGCGTTTTGAGAAACGCGCGGTGTCCGAGAAACTCAGCGACGCCATAGCCAGTCAAGATAAGAGTCAATCCGAGCGGAGCGGGCCACGCGTATCGAAAACTGCCAGCTCGGCGGTATTCAGGAACTGCGCCGTGCTTATCCATTCTCCGCAGAACGTTCGAGCGCTGGCACCCGCTACCGGGAGCGCCAGCGTGAGTCAGGGTAAAGGGTTCTCATCAGGTTTCAATCTCCGTCTCGGGGCGTGGTAGCGGGTGGTCCAGCCGCGACTTGTTCGCTGATAGGTTTATAGGCTCGCCAACCAAGCCCGAGGAAGAGAATCATACAAAACGAAAGGAGGTTGAGCCCAAAGAGCCACGGCATCTGCTTGAGCTGCACGTCAATCATCTCGGTGGTCTGTCTCAAGGTGTGGGCGGTATCTACGGTATCCGCCCAACGTTCCTGCTGATCGACAGTAGGATAAAATTGCTCGAAATCACCTTCCGAGTTCTTCCAGATCGGCTGGACTCCGAACATCGAATAGAGAATACCGGCAGACTTCGCACGATCTTCGGGTTCCGCTTCGGCAATTGCACGCTCGGAAAGTGTGCCAATCAGCTCAGAATCTCTCTCATGCCCGCGAAGTAAATTCAGATTGGTCCGAGCGAGAAGAACACCACCAATTCCATACATCGTGAGGTTATACAGGAGCGGCAGACATGCCAAAGTCACGAAGGCTAACCCTGCTCGACGATGGCCCACTCCAAAGATCATGTTCAGCGAGAGAAGCACGACGATCGGAATCAATACCGCTACAATGACGGCACATGTCCACTGAATGCCTGGGGTGCCTAAAACCTCCGGCGCAATCTTCTTGCCTTCGAGCGGGGCGACCCAGAATACGAACAGCGAGACCGTAAGAATTGTCACGACGGTGCGGGTCTTCATTGTCGAGCGAGACCCTATGGCTGCGACTTGAAGCAGTCGGGCACCGTTGGAGTAGGTTGAGGGTTGGGAAAGTGGTGTCGTGTCTGGTTCAAATCGTGGG
>NZ_JACHFD010000073.1 GCF_014201715.1 Haloferula luteola | reverse complement strand
TCTTCATGGGTTTTCCGTGTTGGTGTTGTTTGTTCCACACGCCATCGTAACGGATGGCACTACCAACGCGGAGCCCTTTCATGCCTACTGACCCCGTTTCCTTGGCTTTCCGTCACCCTCGAAGCCGAAAACGAGCTTAATCTAGTGCCATTCAGGACTGACCCCTTTGATGAAAGGTGCGTCCATATATTCACCGTTTACGACCGACCCCTTCGACCATCTTTCCTATTTGAATTGAATCCCATAGATGGGTGAAATGGAATTAAATCCGATTTCCGAATCTAGTTTGTTAAATTCCCCTTCAACGATCAAACTTCTGGACCACTCACCAGAAGACGCAGGAAAATGCCACGTCGGCATACGCAATGCCAATCCCTCCCTGGGTTCGACCCCGGGTCCGGGGGTCAACCAGAAGATGCCGCTTTGGTCGCAATAAATCGATCCTTTAACTTGAACCGGATTCGGCAAATCACCTTGTTGAGATAAAGCCTCCAATTCCACGAAGGTCTTTTTGCCCTCAGCATCCTGAGACCGACTTCCTTCTTTCGACGAATTCGAAACCCAACCCACGACGAATCCTATCCCCGCAGCAGCAAAAAGCGATACCGATCCCCAGAGCACCTTCATCAGAATCAATAATCTCGGGTGTGGATTGAATAGTCCCCAGCTACAGCACCGAGAAACCTCTTTCCGGGGAGAGTGTTCAGCTTATCGAAGAGACTAGGCTCAAGTCCGCTACTTCGAGGATGGGAATGATAATGGCCAACCATCGTCCACCCTGCCCCAAAGACCTTTCGGCAAGTCACTTTCTGATCTATCGAAAAATTGTAAGTCGGATCTGAATATGCGTGCGAATCACCCCCAACCTTCAAAACTGCACCTATCCCTGGATGATAGTTAGCGATATTAGGCTTTATCAGTGGCTCTTTCGCCTTCACGACCGCAGGATACGGGCCGAATACAACACCCTCATGCGGGGGCGTGAATTGATATTTATCCTCGTTACTTGATGGATTAGAATTACAGCAAACAAGACCCGCATATTCCAGCTTAAAATCTATCCCCTCGTTGCCGCCTCCAAAATAGCGATATGTCCAATTATCGGAATTATAAATTTCATCAAACCGGATTGACCTCTCGGCCGCCGCATGGGCTCCAGCAAGTCCAGCCTCCTTGATCGTCGCATATTGCCCTAAAAAGTCAGCTTGATTGATCCCGTTGTTACCGACGAAGCCGTAAAGGTTTACCCCGCCCTCCTCCTCGATGGGATCCCTCGATAGCCACCTCCCCGTCACCGGGTCATAGTATCTGTAGCCGTAGTAGTAGAGACCCGTCTCCTCATCCTGATATTTCGTCGAAAATCCGATGCTTGGTAGTTTGGGGGTAGATGCTGGGGCGAGCTTCTCAACCATCACCGCGTTTCCAAAGGGATCGTAGTCCATCCGCTGCACCACCGTCCCGCTTCCATCCGTCCAAGCGAGGATGTTGCCATTCGCATCGTAGCTCGGAATGTAGTGCTCCAGGCTGCTCGTGGAGTTGTGGTAGGTGCAGGCGATCAG
>NZ_JACHFD010000072.1 GCF_014201715.1 Haloferula luteola | reverse complement strand
TCCCCGACGCGTTGAGCCGGACGCCAGCACCTCATCACCTACGATGTAAATAGGAGAACTTTGCCCGTTGACAAAGAGGCAGCCATAGCAACGTCGAAGTGGTGGCACCCGCTACCGGGAGCGCCGATTCGACTCAACGTAAAGGGTTCTCATCACGGTTCAATCTCCGACTCGCGGCGAGGTAGCGGATTGCCACCCACGCCTTGTTCTCCTCTTCTATTCATAGTGGGATGCCAGTCTCAGGAGATCCCTCCGCCAACTTGAAGGAACCGAAGCCCCTTGAAGATTCAGGCCTGAACCATCGGACTTGATCCGAAGAATGTCGCGTGGCGGTCCCATCCAAGGTCCGTTGTAAAAGCCATCAGATCGGCCCTCGGTCCATTCGGATGAACTTAGAATCTTCCTCTTCAGTTCCCTATACAGAGCGCTTTGTGAGAGTGACTTCGCTTCGCCTGCCATTCCCACTCGAATCGTAGCTCGATCTGAAAACTCCTCAATGGTTATGTCTAGCTCCTCCTTCTCATCGGAGTAGGACGGGTGAAAAAAGATCGAGAAATCGGGTGACTCGCAACAATCTCGGCGACCCTCGACCATTGCGACTTCGTTCTTCTTGGTGGCGCAACTGCTAAGGCCAATCGCGAGCAATCCTAGAAATAGGTGAAGGCAGTTCATTTCTGGCGAGACCCTATGGCTGCGACTTGATGCAGTCGGGCACCGTTGGAGTAGGTTGAGGTTGTATTCACGGTGAAATTTCGACTCGCGGCGGGTCAGCGGTTAGGTGCGCCGCCTTGTTCGCTTCTATTTAAGTTGGATGGGCGAACGTCCACCAGCCCTAAGAACCGGACGACAGTCGAGCACCTCAATATATGGTTCGTCGTGGAGTAGAGAACCTGCAGGACCGTAGCCCGAGCCATGAACCCGTCCTTCCACGACCACAAGCCGCTCTCCGCGTAAAAAATCCTCGTTGTCAGGGTCGAGTTCTAATGCCGCGAAGCTCCATCCTCCTCCACATTGGGCAAGCATATCAGTGCCTTGGCAGACCATAGTGTCACTTCCTTCCTTCCTCTTCCAGCGTCGGCTCGATGGTACCGATGAGAGATCTGGCCCCTCAACGCCGAGCCAAAGGTAGCAAGCGACTACCACGCGAGAACCATCGAAATCCTCAGTTGAAGATTCGATCTCATCCAGCAGCAACACCGGCCCTTCAAGAAACTCCTGTTGCGAGCGACTGGACGACTCCAACGAAATCACGAGAGCCATGATGCTAGCGAGCGCTATGAAGCCCATGGTCAGGAGAGCAGCTCGCGAAGCAGTCATTTTTGAGTGTTTTTGAGCGAGACCCTATGGCTGCGACTTGAAGCAGTCGGGCACCGTTGGAGTAGGTTGAGGGTTGGGAAAGTGGTGTCGTGCCTGGTTCAAATCGTGGGCTATCCCGTATGAACGGGACCTATCCAACATCAATCGATTGTAACGAATGAAAACGAACTCAGACACGACCCGTGCACTCTACCTCGGACTTGATGTCCATAAAGAGCAAACTGTCATCGCCATCCTGGAGGGCTCCCGCGACGCGGAGCCACGCGCGTATGGATCGGT
>NZ_JACHFD010000071.1 GCF_014201715.1 Haloferula luteola | reverse complement strand
TTCAGATACCACTGGATCGCGGATTCCCACTGCTCAAGCTGCCAATTCTCCCTCGTCACCTCCTCCCGCAGGACCTCAAGCCGCCAGAAGGCCCGCGCCGCTGCCCGGCCCGCGGGCATTTGGTGACGGAGACGGAAATTCTCGAACCATTCCAAGGCGACGAGAAATCCAGCCCTGTCACGGTCCGACAGTCCGCGGAATTTCGAAAGATCCTTTCTCCAGCACCAACGGGACGGCATCCTGCTCATAGCATTCCCGAGTAGCGAACTATCCGCCGGGAGTCAATCTAAATGCTGTTCGTCCGACCACTGATTGATCTTCGAATAGATCCTGGCTGGCTCGACCCGCCTTGAGCCGGAATATCCGCACCCGATCTCACCCCGCCTCGGCTTGGCATGCGTCGCCGGGATATCACGCACCAGGTCCCGATTTCTCCTTGGAATTCCAACGATTTGGGGAAAGTTTCCGCAAGAAACACGACCCGGATATACCGCCCGGATCGCCTACGAATAAAACTGTTCGCCTGAAAGTGAAGCGCGCCAGATTCCACCTCTTGTTTGGCGGCCTGTTCCTGTGCTCGCTCGGCTATGTCGGGTGGTGCTGGCGGACTTTCCTCGTAGGAGTAGCTGCACCTCCTCTCTCCGAACTTCCTACCGAATTCCGAGCCACGGCGACTGAGGAGATTCGGGATGAAGGCCTGCTAAGCCGGGAGCAGTTTAGGTGGGATCGTGCAAAGGAACTCCTGCTCAACCCGTTCAAGACCGCTCCTCCGCAACTTGAGATCACGACTCCAGAGTCACACTTGGGTTTTGTAGATCGAGACTACCCATTTTCCTCCGTCGTATTTGCCAAGTATCGGACAGGGTGGGCGAGGGTTCCCGACAACCAGAAGATCCCCTGAAATCAAGAGGGCGAACAAGTCGGAGCACAGAACCCCTGACCCGCCGCGAGTTCGATCCCGAAATGACCGTTCAACCCTCAACACGTAGTCGAAGCCGCGCCCCAGGTCAGGGGTCCTGTGTCCTTTGACGTTCTGCAGAAAATGATCAGGCCACTACATGCTGCGGTTGCGACGGTGCTGGCATGCGGAGCGTGCCTCGCTGCGCCGGTCTCCTCGGACACGCTCTCAGTGAGCGGTAAGGTGGTCAGTGTGATCTGGATTGATCGAGTCAAGTTCGAGTCAGATGGAGCAGACGGTCTGATGAGGTCAGGCGCCATCACTCCGAGGCACTATGTGATTCTTGAGAGTGATTCAGGCACTGCCGAACAGCGGAGCCAGCTTTCAGGCCTACTCTCGTTTGGACTCGCGAAGTGGCCACATTGGTCGGTAGCGAAGGCTAAGCTGACTGAGAAGCAAGTGATGATCGAGATTCCCGGGCATCGGATTCCAACCCTGATTGATGGAGCCACGGTCGAGATTAAGAACTACCGAGTCACCGGGGACGAATGGCTCACCGGTGCAGAATTTGATGAGCTGGTGGTGTCTGGCAAGCGAATCGAAAAAGAAGCAGAACAAGGCGGCGCTGGACAACCCGCTACCCGTTCCGAGTCGGATTCGGAGGGTGACGACAACCTTCAACCTGAAGCGGAGGGGCGCTCCCGGTAGCGGGTGCCAGGCCTCTGACGTTCTCCCAAAAATGAAGTGGCTGCGTCGCGCCTTTTTGACCGTTATCGCGCTGGTCCTTCTGCTGTGGGTTTGGTCGGTGGCGAGA
>NZ_JACHFD010000070.1 GCF_014201715.1 Haloferula luteola | reverse complement strand
CCAACCTTCACGGTGATGTCGTCGGCGTGCTTCATCAGGCTCGGGTTGCCCTCGAAAGCCTTGAAGAACGCTTCAAAGAAGTCGTCCACCGTCCCTTCCGCCTTCGGCACGAGGATCACCTCGTCGGCGACCTTGAGGAAGTTGCGCGCGATCTGGGCGCTGAAGTCGTCGCCGAGGATTTCCATGAGGCGGGCGGTCTGGCGCTCGATGATGTGCTCGCCGCCCTGCTTGACGAACTGGCGGATGTTGACTTTACCGACGATGTCGTCGACATAGTCTCGCCAAATCATCCTCCCGGCGTTCGCGCCCTCCTGCATGATCTCCATGGCGCAGCGGTCGAAGCCGGGGCCGGTCGGACCCGTGGACGCCAGCGAAAGACCACGCTGGTAGGCTGCCACGGCTGCGGAGGAGAGTTCTTCGGAAGCCTCGGCCAGCATGCGTTTGAGCATGTGGGCGCGGGCCGCCAGGTTGGCTGCGGTTCGTTTCGCCAAGTTGCTTGCCAGCGAGACTCCTCCTTTGGTCGCCACCTGCGCGATCTTCACGCTGCCCGCGCTCAATGCCTCGACGGCGATCTGTTCGGCGATATAGCCGAACGTGTAACCGAAGGTGTAACACATCAGCCGCGTCTCGCTGTTGATCTCTGCCAAGAGATGGTCCTTGGCCCAAGGCGAGTTTTCCCAGTGCGCCTTCTCCGAGCCGATCATCATGCGGTCGCAGAAGTCATCGGCCCATTCGGTAAGTTCATCGACGATGCCGCCCCACACACTCTTGGTCAGCGTCCAGGCTTTCTGATTGATCTGGCGGGCTCGCCTGATCGTTTGCCACGCTCGTCGTTTGAATCCTTCCCACGAGCTCAGTTCCTCGCGCAGTTCGCGCATCGGCTCGAAGACCCAATTTTCGCAGATCTTGTCGGCAAGCTGTTTGAGTTCCGAGGCACGCTTGAGCGGGTTGTTTCTCCACTTCTGAAGTTCGGCCAGCGCCTGCTGATGAGCGAAGTCGCCCGCAGCTACGGCGGACTGCCCGATGAGCTTGATGAATTCCCAGTCGTCTTCGAGGCCGTTGCGGACGCCGTCGAACAGCCCGACGGCGACTGACGACAAGCCCTCGACCTGGTTGATGACGTTGAAGAACGGGATGAGCGCCGCGCGGGTGAGATTGCTGATTTCTTCTTCACCGAAAACGCTCTGGCTCTGCGCCGCCATCGGCGCGGCCATCAGCCCGAGCGGGGGCTCTGTCGTATCCGGAAAATCGAACGAATCACCCTTCACCCAGTCATCGACGTAATCGATGATGTCGGAGAATTCCTGCTCCGCCTTGAGTTCCTGGCTGATGCTCCCGATCGCAGTTGAGGAGCCATTGAGATAGAGCTTGATCTCGGCTTCTCCAAGAGAGTTGAAACAGGTGTAAAAATTGATCTTCCGGTCGTTTTCGGAGTCTTTGACGAACCAGACTTTTTGGGAGTCCGCCTGCCCGCCGGATGCCACATCTGATTCGCTAAGGATTTCCTCTACCCGGTCGTAGATTTTGGTGGAGCCTCCGCCGAGGAACTGGCGGTATTTCCCGAGGTTCTCGCCCCCCGGCCCGACGAACTCCATCTCGAGGCTTTCCCAGCCATCGGGAATATCAAACGACCCGGCGAGGAACTTGTCGGTCGAGACTACCTCCACCGGCAGGAGGTCCACATCATACCGCATCTCGTGCTCGAAGGTCCCTTCGTTCGCTTCCAAAGGGTCCAACACCATGCCCGTTTCCGACACATTCTCCCCTGCACGAACCGTCAGCTTCACCACTTCGGGGTCGCCTAGCGTGACTTTCGTCGCTTCGTTGATCGCCCCTTCATACCACGTCCCTTCGTTTTGGTAGTCCAAGGTCGAGGCCTTCGTCGCGATCTT
>NZ_JACHFD010000069.1 GCF_014201715.1 Haloferula luteola | reverse complement strand
CACGGGGGAGCTGGACGAAGGGAAGCAGAGTGACCCAACGGAAGGTGGATATGTGGCGGTGCGCAGAGACGATGAGACTCCCGTGACGAAGCTGGTGATTCGGGAGGGCGCTTCCGTTGAAGGCATGAAATACCGCATCAAATTCGATGCCGGAGCGAATTTCAAAATATGGAAAGACGAAGCCCGAACGCAGTCTGTCACAAGCGAGCAGACGGAGTTCGAGCCGGACCAAGAAACCACCCTCTACCTCGAAGGATTGAAGAAGAGCGACAGCATCGGACAACACGAAATCACACTTCAGGCTGTCATCGGCGGAGAATCACACGATGCCGAGACAATCTATTCAACCGTAGTCGAAGCGGAGTTTGACGTGTGGCTTAATGTTTTCATCCCAGTTCAGTGGACTGATTTCCCGGCAGCTCATCCAATTCATAACGATTTTTTGATGATCAATCCAGTTACCGGTGTTCCAATCTATGAGTATCGAAGGAAGATTGCCGCTGGAGATGACCGGTCTTTCAATGACGAGTTTTTCGATGATCCGGCAAGGGATGTGGATGATATTCCTGGGGGAACGAGCTCTCGTGTTCACGCGCAGGTAACGATCATTCCATTCAAGGACTTGGACGACGACGGGATTAAAAATAATTCCTATAAGGATGCGATCGGCATTTCCCACAACTATCTTAAAGACGGAAGCGTTCCTGACCCAGGCGCTGGCTATTCAGCCACCAACCGACTGCTTCCTCAGCCGATCATCACTCAGGTTGATCGCGAAAGCCCTGATAAGCTCAAGAATCCATCTGACTCTATCGAGAGATATGGAATAGACCAGAATGCCGTCCGGTTTCGATTTGAAGGGTCGGCGGACAATCCAATTGTCAATCCGTCGCCAGCTATCGACTGGGACTTCCAGATCGCAATTACGGTCAACAACGCCAATGTTCTTGCGCCGAAGTGGCTTTTGTTGGGCGACTGGCAAGATGGCTTCCCAGGTTACGAGATATACATCCGTGACTCCGATGGCGACCAAGGCGACAACAAGGGGACTCCGATTTACCAATACGATCCGATTCCGCTTGGTCGAACGCCCGTAGATCTGTTTCCCGATTCCGTTCCCGGCTCAATCGACGAAACCGTAACCCCAGCAAATGGAGAGGTGCCATGAAGTTAATCGGATTTGTTTTTGTTTGGTGTGCAGTGGCCGTGTGCTTGCATGCTCAGGGTGATGACTCTCGTTTTGAGGGTTTGGAAGAGGCAGTCGAAGCGGTTCAAGCTGGATCCGTCGCGGGGGCGGAAAATGTAAGTTTGGAAGATTTGAGGAAGCTTCGTGCGGCGCTCGTTGCTAACCGCGGAAACATCTGGATGCTGCCCGCTCCTATCTTGGATTGGCTTCGTTCCGAAATGGAGCCAGTTCGAGACCTTGCCTTCAGGTTGGCAAATTCCGATGATAGAAACCGGCGCTATTATGCAGCATCGTTTGCTTCGTATCTTGAGCCAACGGACGCGACAAAAGAGATGCTGGGAAAATTGGCCTACGACGAGCACGCTCCTGCGGCCGGGACTGCAATGGATACTCTTTTTGGGATGGGATGGGAGACCGAGAATCTTCGAAGCGGCGTGGTCTCCTCTTTGGAAGGACTGTTCGATGGCAGGCCGTCAACTATGGCATCGCTTGCTTGCAACAGTGCTGGACGGTGGGGGCTTGTCGAAGCGGCACCGATCTTGATGGACTTGTTGGAGAAAGAATACAACGAGGAAGGAAAAATCACATCGATCGCAACACAGCTCAAGCTCTTAGGGGAAGGCGCGAAGGAACAGCTCCCAAGATTGCAAGAACTGCTCCGCCGGGTGAAAGCCAACCCGGACTCCCATCCTCGGGAGATCGAAGCGTTGGATTATGC
>NZ_JACHFD010000068.1 GCF_014201715.1 Haloferula luteola | reverse complement strand
GGAAGTGACCTGTCGGGCTCCATGGAGGGAGCGGGAGGCGTGGGGGGCCTGTTGATGCAGCGGACGGTCTCGGACGGGAAGCTGAGACGCCCGGCGTACGACGGAAACGGAAATATCACGGCCTGGGCGCTCAAGGGTTCTGGAGGCACGGCAAATCCCAATATGGAGCAACTGCGGACGGAATACGATGCGTTTGGAAATATCGTGGTTTCAGAAGGAACGTTGAACTCGGAGTTCGGGTTCTCCACCAAGATTCGGGATCCTTACACGGGGCTTTCCTACTACGGATACAGGTATTATGATCCGGTGACGGGAAGGTGGCCATCAAGGGATCCCATCGGGGAACGAGGTGGAATCAACCTCTACGGATTCGTAGGGAATAATGCCATCAGCTTACTCGATGAGTATGGGTTGGAATACAGTGAGATAAATTGTAGAAATGTTAGTTTGGATTTCGGTTTCTCCGCTTACGATGTTGTGGGTGGGAGCGGAAACGTAAGTTTGCATGGAGAGAAATGTGATTGTTGTGATCAAGAGACGGGAGAAACTGAAAAGTTCGGACAGTTCGACGTTAGTGTCTCTGCGGTGGCCACGGTGGGGTTGGGAATTGGGGGTAAAGTGACAATAGCAGGGTATGTGGTTGGTGCAGAAGTTCAAGGTCCGCAAATTGAACTCGTAAACATTTCAGTTCATTACAAAAAAGAGTGTGGGGAAGATGCTAAGACGACGGTCGATATGGTTAAGGCATTCGATTTGAAGCTTTCTGGGACAATCGGCGAGGGTGTTGGGATTACGGTCAATGGTAGTGCTCGAGTGTGGGGTGGATTCAGAGTCGAATTCCAAGATAGAAAATATACATCATACTTCGTTTATGGGAACGAGGCGTCGCTTACGGCAACTGTCCATTTTGGGCTGGCCTCGACGACATTCACTCTGGCGGAGGCCGACCCGAATGAGAGTAAAAAGGAAATTAATTCTGGGTCCTTTTAAGAAATGATGCCTGATCTTGGGAAATATTGGGAACGTGCCCGGAAGGGAGTGTTGACTCCTCGAAGTGTCACAATGTCACTTTTGTTTTTGTTGTGGTATTTGCTGCCGAATACGAGTGGTTTTTTCTTATTGAAAGTGTCGATGACAATTTTATTGGTGATATTTATAGTTTATCGTGTAATTAGTAAGAAATACTAGACCGATTGCCAAAAGTCATTTCCTAAATGCGTGTGCGCCTGTTTAAATTGGATGATGCTGCTCTAGCCGTCCCGTTTTTCGGGAGGATGTCAGTCAGTAAATCTTCTCAACAACCGGTCCCTTTCTGGTTCGCATGATTGGCCCTACGCGGTAAGAAGTATCGACAATTTTGAGGCATGAGAATCTGTGAGCATACGATCGATGAGCGCGTTTTGAAGGGGCGGGATCTGAAGATATTGGATTTAGGAGCGTGTTGCGGTGAGTTCTCGCTAAAGATGTTGGAGTGTGAGCAGCCCCGTCAATGAGACAGTTCTAACTGAGGGGATCGGGCGATAGTGACGCCGTATTCCAATTGTGCCGTAAGCGCTCCACACAGCACCCGTTCACAGTCGGATCATAGAGGTGATACATAGGCATGAATGACCTCTATGACAGAATCCGAGGGGGCGGTGATTCGCTCCGACCGCCGAGTCAAAGGGGTCAGTCCTCGCACTTTAACATTCGTGTCAAAGGAGTCATTCCTGAATGGTAATGAGTTGAGTCACGTGTCATTGACAATCAACGATGTAAGGTCGACCGGATTACGGTAGGCATCTTGTGAATATCCAACCTCTTCTGTCTTCTGAGCGGCTTCTTGGCGACGACGTTTGCCACTTCAAAACGCGTCCGGCAAGCCGCCATCTGCCGCAAAAGGTGGGAGATGATCGTCGGGTCTCCCAGTGGCTATGGGGTGATCTTCGGGGATGTGCTGCCGCCACGGACACTCGCGGAGATCCACCCGAGCTGCCGC
>NZ_JACHFD010000067.1 GCF_014201715.1 Haloferula luteola | reverse complement strand
ATGACGGATACGACGACGATATTGAAGACCCACATCCTCGGGCGGATGAGGATCGGCAGGGAGCATCGCGAGGCTCTGCGGTCGCATCTGACAAGAGAATCCTGCGTAGCTCTCATCCTCCGAAGAGCGATGAATGCAACGCGACCCAACTGCAAAGCGGCACGACGGGGCTTCAGACCACGCTTACACAGAAGGCGCCTGTCCCTCCGGTTGCCGCTGGCGGCAGCTGGGGTGGATCTCCGCGAGTGTCCGTGGCGGCAGCACATCCCCGAAGTTCACCCCATAGCCTCCGGGAGACCCGACAATCATCTCCCACCCTTTGCGGCAGAAGGCGGCTTGCCGGACGCGTTTTGAAGCGGCAACCGTGGTCGCCTAGAAGCCGCACAGAAGACAGAAGAGGTTGGATATTTTCACAATGCCTACCGTAATCCGGTCGACCTTCCATCATTGATTGTCCACGAACCGTGACTTAAATCATTACCATTCAGGAATGACTCCTTTGACACGGATGTTAAAGTGCGAGGACTGACCCCTTTGACAGCTGCGCGCTGCCGCCGGATGGCAGCTTGCAAACGACGCTTGGCGGTGGCAAAGACAGTGCACGGGAAGCCGGTCAGAACGGGTTGTTTGGTCACACTTTCAAACCGTACCCTGATCGGCTTTTCGTCTCTAAAAATCAATGATTTGCGCCCAATCTAAGCGCCATTCAGGGCCGACCCCTTTTTTAGGCACCTTTCTTTATGCTTATCCCCCTTGATCTGTCACCCATGCCCCCGGTCAACGGGTAATCTACGCCCCCGGTTCACACCTCCCCTATTTCACTATTTTCCCGTCATTCCAAGGTATCCGGTTGGCAGGTGATTCCGGATTGCTCGACGACGTAACAGTTCGGCCAGCCCCGCCTCTATCAAAGCTATCAGGGGTCTCCTCAAAAATATCTGAGTTCATCGGATCGCCTGAGTTACATCGAAGCTCACTCTTAGCGCACGAAATTGTCATCCAAAAGAGGAAACCGATTGCCAACCTAGACAGACTAAAGGAGTAAAAGCTTTTAAAGATACTCATGAAACCGCGGCTTAGATGGTCACTAATTTCACCTCAATGTAGTTACTCGACACCCGCCTTGGTTACCCCGCATTTATCAACGGAGTACCAAAGCCCCCATTTTATTGTTTTGAGAGTCCTCGCCTCTTTACCATCCTCTTTGCATTGAAATTCCAACTTGAATTTCACTTCGATCTTCGCGCCCTTCTTCATGTGTTTCCCTCCATCGCGTTTCCAAAGGGCTTCTACGTTTTTTGCTGGAATTCCAGGATTATCATCAAAATCAGTGCCGACCAAAGTCGCGAGGCTCGGAGGGCCAGCATCGGACCTTGGCACTTTCTTGTTTGCCTTTCCAGGATCGTTGTCCTCAGTTATCGTTTGAAACCACTGATATTTTCCATTTTTACAGCAGCATTTCGGATCAGATTCTTCAAACTTCAATGTTAGAGTCGCCAACGCGCCTTGGCATCTTAACCCATCAGTCTGCGTGACTTGTCCTTTCTCGACACTATAATCAGCGACCTTAATTTTCCCAGCGACCTTACTCATCATCCCACCACATTTAACCTTGATCTCATCCCCCTTCTTCCACCATCCCAAGTAATCCCACCAATTCACTCCATCATTCCCAACAAACCCATAAAAGTTCACTCCTCCACGTTCCCCGATGGCATCCCTCGATGGCCACCGCCCCGTCACCGGATCGTAATACCGATAGCCGTAGTAGCAGAGTCCCGTGTAAGGATCGCGAATCTTGGTGGAGAACCCGAACTCCGAATTCAAGGTCCCTTCTGACACCACGATATTTCCAAACGCATCGTATTCCGTCCGCAGCTGCTCCATATTGGGATTTGCCGTGCCTCCGGAACCCTTGAGCGCCCAGGCCGTGATATTTCCGTTTCCGTCGTATGCCGGGCGTCTCAGCTTCCCGTCCGAGACCGTCCGCTGCATCAACAGG
>NZ_JACHFD010000066.1 GCF_014201715.1 Haloferula luteola | reverse complement strand
TACCCGCTCCGAGTCGAAAATTGACTGGTAGGTTCGAACCTGCCACATTGTCGCTGGCTGGCGCTCCCGGTAGCGGGTGGGTGGCCTCTAACGTTAGCCAGAAAATTTCCATGCCTCTATGAAGACACTCCGCCTTAGCATCGATGGACAGTGGACCGCCGCAGATTTTGCGGCCTCTTTGACAGCACTGGATCAGATATACTCCACGATGGCTGTATTGCGCTTGGAAGAAGAGGCCATCCACGATACCGAGATGATGTATCGCGAGTTGAGAGAGTTCGGACCATTTCCGTTCCACCCAAAGATGATGGGACGCCATTTGAGACGCATCATGCGAGCTCAGATTCCAGCGATGATTGTTCCAGATGTGCGGCTGTTGAAGATTGACGATCTTGGGCACAGCTTTCAGATTCTCGAGCCATCTGAGAGATTGGCTGTCACGCGCCTTCAGTTTGCCTCACCGGGATTCAAGGACCTTGCAGGATTGGGCGAGGTGATCGGGCACCTCAAGGATTTCATGATTCACCTGATTGACCTCTATTCGAACCGTCGCAAACGGAATCTAGAGTGCGATGTGATGGAGGCGGAGCTCAATAGCAAGCGGGCAGAGAACGCAAAACAATTGATAGGCATAGCCAGAGAGCTTGGATATACAAAGGCGGAAATGCGTAAATTGTTTCTCCACATCGATAAGAATCAAGAAGCTCTTATCCAGTTTGTCTCCACGGGTCGAATCACAGACGCCACCATCCGAGAATCCAACAACGATAAGAACGGCTAACAAGTCAGTGGTGGCAACGGCGGACAAGCTCGCTAGTTCGCTTCGCTCTGGACGCCTTTTTCCCGCCGTGCCACACTTCAAACGTTGTGCTGAAAATTGATGCGCAGGTGGCTCCAAAGAGGCTTTAAGCTGTTGTCCTGGCTGATCGTTGCCGTCGCTGCGATCTACTTTGGGCTTCTTGGTGGCTGGCGCGACGCGACGCTTGGACGATTTCACCGCAAGGCTTTCGAGCTGTTCGGGAAGACTGAGGGCATATCGAAGGTTGAAGTATTCCTGCTGATGGGTGAGGACGCGGATGAGCGAGAAGAGACTTTTCCGATTCGCCCCTATGGATCCGACGATCCGATCTACGGGCGAGTCGAATTGACTGGAGACGAACTTGAGCACTTTCTGGAGCTATGGAGCTATCAAGTGCCAAGCTATTGGAATCAGGCCCTGTGCCACGAACCGGCCTACGGATTCCGTCTTTACCGCGGGGGTCGGCTTGTTGGAGAGACATCGATTTGTTGGGAGTGCAGCAATTTCTATGTGACTGCTTACCCTGGCATGTCGGGGTGGTATGGCTTCATCGCCGAAAGCAAGAGTGCGAAGGATCTTCTGGCATTCTGTGATGCGCGTCTGCCCTACAAGCGTTCCGAACCTCGCCCCGAAGAAAACAAGGCAGAACAAGGCGGCGCACCTAGCCGCTGACCCGCCGCGAGTCGAAATTTTACCGTGAATACAACCTTTAACCCCGAGTCGAAGTGGCGCCGCCGGTCAGCGGCAGGTGGTCTTGGACGTTGTGCTGAAGTTTAGAGCACGGTGTTCCGGGGTTGATGATCCTGATGGCGGATGGATTGGGGCAGGTCGGAAGCGGCATCGCGTTCGGGCACTCGACCGGTGCTGGCCGAGATGGCGCGGAGATTCACTGGCGGGCCGCTGACCGGGCGGATAGGTTTCTGAGGCACGTCGCTTTGCGGCAGCCTCTCGTCGCTATTCGGCAGCGCAGCTCGGGGCGTCGGACTAGCTGTGGGCAGCCAGTCTCTCCACGACCCTGGCCACGCGGCACGGCGGTTTCGCGAGCGTTGCTGAGCGAACCGGCAAGGCGACCCACCGCAAAGCACAACAAGTCGAATCAGGGCGACCCCTCAACGCGGCCTTGTAGGAAATCCGAGTTGGTGGTTCCATGCGGCAACGAGGACAGCGCATCCGCCATGAGGGTCGGGTCGCCTGTTCTCTGACGTTCGCCCCGAAAGTAGTGCCTCTCGCAGCGACATTCCCCGGCAGACCGGATGTCCTCGACCTAGTTCTACTTAGTTAAATTGGTGGGAATTCCGGTCCGTCCGTTCCATCGGCGCTCGATATCTGCCTTGCGTTTCCGGTGCCGATGATGGATGCG
>NZ_JACHFD010000065.1 GCF_014201715.1 Haloferula luteola | reverse complement strand
TTCAGATACCACTGGATCGCGGATTCCCACTGCTCAAGCTGCCAATTCTCCCTCGTCACCTCCTCCCGCAGGACCTCAAGCCGCCAGAAGGCCCGTGCAGCTGCCCGGCCCGCGGGCATTTGGTGACGGAGACGGAAATTCTCGAACCATTCCAAGGCGACGAGAAATCCAGGCCTGTCCCGGTCCGACAGTCCGCGGAATTTCGAAAGATCCTTTCTCCAGCACCAACGGAACGGCATCCTGCTCATAGCATTCCCGAGTAGCGAACCATCCGCCGGGAGTCAATCTAAATGCTGTTCGTCCGACCACTGGTTGATCTTCGAATAGATCCTGGCTGGTTCGTCCCGCCTTGAGCCGGAATATCCGCACCCAATCTCACCCCGCCTTGGCTTGGCATGCGTCGCCGGGATATCACGCGCCAGGTCCCGATTTCTCCTTGGAATTTCAACGATTTGGGGAAAGATTCCGCAAGAAACACGACCCGGATATACCGCCCGGATCGCCTACGAATAAAACTGTTCTGCTGAAATGAGATTTCCGAGACTCGGCATCGTGACCATTTTGGCATGGAGCCTGATTGGCTCGTGCGTAACCACGCAGCCCAAGCCTACTTCGTCAGACTACAATCGGGGTCAGAGTGCGGCACGAGAGTCGATAGCTCGTGATCACCTTGTATTCCTGGATCCGTTCGGGATAGTTCGCGCCGATACCGAAGAACACCGGGCGTTTCTACGCGAGAGATTCGGAATTGGCTACAAGCTGGACCGAGGTGTGACTGCTGACTTCGCGGATGGATTCAATTCCACTATGGACGCCGAAGCTCGTGATCGATTTGGAGACCGGTATGCCGCTGCCTTCGTCGAGCAAAAGTATCCAGAGTTGGGTCCGGTCCGCGTAAAACCAATTGCAGAACAAGGCGGCGATGGCGACGCCTAACCGCGGCCTTGTTACGTTTCCATTTTGATGATTCGATCCCTTAAATCTGGCACGGAGCGCCGCCATTGTTCGGGCGTCGCGCCATGCCTTTGACGTTGGGCAGAAGTTAAGTGAGACGCCGAAGCTCCAAGCAGAATGAGTATCGGGACGCCCGAAGGCGAGCTGATCGGATTTCGAAGCTTATCGCTGAGGGCTGGATCAAGGATGCCGCCGAGATACCCTTGACCGCAATTCCCGTTGATCCGCACCAGCTCAATTTGGGCGGATCGTATTTCAGACCCACTTATTTCGAGGATCTTCCCTTCGTTTGCCAAGATTGCGGGGCGCAGCAGGTTTGGAAGGCCGAAGATCAGGCGTGGTATTACGAGGCTTCTGGAGCGCCCTACTACTCTACCGCGATTCGATGTCGCAGTTGTAGAGCCGCCGAGAAGAAGAGGAAGCTCGAAGCCCGAAGAGCGGCGGGACACGAATGAGAACCAATGCCCAACAAGCCGCTGGTGGACGACCCTAGACCGCGGCCTTGTTGGAGGTCCGCCCGGGTGGTAGGAATCTGCATGAGCTGTCGGAACCGCCGTCATGGGGACCCGGGACGCCACAGCTCTGACGTTCGGCTAAGAAAATGAAAGTTCCCCACAGCGTTAGCGGAGCACTGAGAACGTTCTCCTACTTCCTCGCGAGTGGGACTCACAGCCAGCTCGAAGGCGTTGAGTATCTCGATCTCTACGGCGAGGAGCCAAGCGCGATTGAGCAGACCTATGCGATTTTCGCCAACGTGTTGGATTTCGATGAGGCAGGCAATCTTACGAATCTACAGCATGCAGAGAAGCGAGCTTTGGATTATCTGAGGTCATATTGCGATCCGAACTTCAGTATTGAACCACCACTGGAAGACTGGGAGGTCGCGCTTCACTAATATGAACCAGCAGAAGCTCTTAGATGAAGTGCAGCGATTGGAGGATGACGGCTACGTGGTCATTCTAAAGTGGGATGGAGAGCGGCCGAACGGCAAGAAGACACTTTTGATTTCTCTTCCAGGAACTGACTTATTCATTCGCCGCGACTCCGACGACATGTGGGCTTCCCTCGATTCAGCATTAGAGGAAGCTCGCCGGACGGAACCAAAACAAGCCGAACGAGACCGTCGGAAAACCCCTGTTGAGCCCGTCGTACCATTGCCTTCGGATGGTGCCGAGTGATGGACGTCGTTTTCGATTTCCGGGCGGG
>NZ_JACHFD010000064.1 GCF_014201715.1 Haloferula luteola | reverse complement strand
AGCAGAAGTCCAACTTGCTGGAAGCCTACGACGCCAGTGGCTTGAGCGGTCCAAAATTCGCCGCCCTCCATGGCGTCAAATATCAGACACTCACCCCGTGGATCCAGAAACGGAAGCGGACCGGATTCTCTCCCGGATTGCCGGCCCCGGCGGGCGGGTCGCTGCTTGAAGTGGAGTCGTTGGTCTCCGACTTGGGCGACGGTGTCAAAGGGGTCAGTAGGCATGAAAGGGCTCCGCGTTGGTAGTGCCATCCGTTACGATGGCGTGTGGAACAAACAACACCAACACGGAAAACCCATGAAGACGACATCACATTACTACATCGGCATCGACCTGCACAAGCGTTTCAGCCAGGTGCACGTTCTAGATCAAGACGGCACAACCGTCTGGAAAGGCCGCATCGACGGCAACGACCCGCAAGGCTTTGAATCGCTCGTCCACTCTCTGGGCGGCCCGTGCAGTGCGGTCTTCGAAGCCCAGATGAACTGGCACGTCAAAGGGGTCAGGGCACGTCAAAGGGGTCAGTCAAAGGGGTCAGTCAAAGGGGTCAGTCAAAGGGGTCAGTCAAAGGGGTCAGTCAAAGGGGTCAGTCCTGAACGGCACTGGATTAAGCTCGTTTTCGGCCTCAAGGGTGACGGAAAGCCAGCCGGAGTACGGTAGTTGGAGTTGTGAAGCAGCGACCCGTCTTGGCCAACCTTCCGTCGCACGTGTTTGCCACCGCCCGCCGCAAGTTTCAAGCCGGCATCCGTCGATTGCGCGAGTCTCTGGTTGGCGAGTCGCTGAGCGGATACGCCGTGATGTTCGCCGATGTCCTTCCCGCCGCCTTTCTCAAGCGCATCGACCCGACCCGGCGCAACCGCCATTTCGGCCATCTTCCGATGTTCTGGGCCTGGCTCGCCCAGATCCTTGAGGGCAATGCTTCCTGCTCGAAGGCCATCGGCTTCATTCAGAGCTGGTGCCGCACTCAAGGGTTGCCGGCGCCGTCCAGCGACACAGGTTCCTATTGCAGGGCCCGGCTCAGGCTCTCCGACGCATTCTTCGACCAGGTGGCTCGTCGGGTCGGCGAGACGCTGGCTCGTGGTGAAAGGGATGGCGACCGCTGGCACGGTCTCTCTCTCAAGGCAGTGGACGGCACCACCGTGAAGCTCGCCGACACGGAGGCGAACCAGAAGTCCTTTCCCCAGCCGTCCGTCCAGAAGCCGGGATGCGGGTTCCCGGTAATGGGCATCGCCGGTCTCGTCAACCTAAGCCATGGTGGCTGGGAGGCGATGACGACCGGAGCCTTCAACGAGCACGATCTCACGCTGGCCGAAGGGCTCCTCGACCACATCCACAGCGGTGACCTGCTGCTGGGCGACCGCGCTTACTGCTCATATGCCTTCATCGCCGCGGTGCTGGAGCGGGGAGGGCAGGTCGTCATGCGGCTCCACCAGCAGCGCGAGGTCGCGCTGGACTGGCGCAAGGGACGGAAGATCTCGCCTCACGAACGGCTCGTGACCTGGCGCCGACCGGCCTATTCCGCACTCAAGGGCCGGCTGTCGCGCGAGGCTTGGGAAGCGCTGCCCGTCACCTTGGGAATCCGGCTCATCCGGCTCAAATACGAGGACCGCAGTGGGAGACTCCGACCCATGACGGTGGTGACCACGCTCACCGATCCGGCCGTCCACGACGGCGTGGAGATCCACTCACTATATGCCCGGCGGTGGGAAATCGAACTGCGGTTGCGCGACATCAAGACCACACTCGGTTTCGAGATGATGCACGTGAAGACCCCGGTGATGGCGCGCAAGACCCTCGCGATGATCCAGATCGCCGACAACCTGATGAGGGTGCTCATGCAACGGGCCGCGCACGAAGCGGGCGAGCCTGTCGGCAGCATCAGCTTCAAGGGGGCGCTGGATCTCACCACTTCCATCCACGAGTCCTTCCGGAACTGTGCGGGCAAGCCGCGCAAGAGGGCGGGACAGGCGCACTTCCTCGTGAAGATGATGGCCACCCGCCTGGTCGACCACCGGCCGTTCCGACGAGAGCCGCGGACGGTCAAACGCCGCCCGAAACCCTACCCGCTGCTCAATACGCCGCGGTACGCCTTCGTCGAGATTCCGCACCGGTCACGATACCGGAAAGTGGCTTAATCCAGTGCCATTCGGGTCAGTCCTCGCACTTTAACATTGCGGTTGCGAGTGCCACTTTGCAGTCTCCAGATTTATGGCCCAGCCAGTCCGTTATGAAGCGGTATGCGC
>NZ_JACHFD010000063.1 GCF_014201715.1 Haloferula luteola | reverse complement strand
ATGGGTTTTCCGTGTTGGTGTTGTTTGTTCCACACGCCATCGTAACGGATGGCACTACCAACGCGGAGCCCTTTCATGCCTACTGACCCCTTTGATTGATTGAGACCCCTTTGACATCATAACAAGCTCCCTGGCTCCGCCTTGGGGGACCACTTCACTGACTGGGTGGCCTCCGCTTTTGCGCCA
Source organism: Haloferula luteola (assembly GCF_014201715.1). Lineage (GTDB taxonomy): Bacteria > Verrucomicrobiota > Verrucomicrobiia > Verrucomicrobiales > Akkermansiaceae > Haloferula > Haloferula luteola. Next base: position 2,222 of record NZ_JACHFD010000063.1, on the reverse strand, counting down.
GCCCTACGACGCTCGGCCACGCAAAAAGGCGCGAACGAGGATGATCGCGACCCCGAAAACAGCGATTGCGCCAAGCACGAGCGGCCACGCTGGGATTTCGCTCAAGGTCGTCTCGGGCTGAGAGGTTTCGTCTTCACTAGCCAAGGCGAGATTGCGCGGAGCTTCGATTTCATTACCATTATTTAACGACGCAGGAGAACCAACGATCTCGCTGCGAGTTCCCTTCAAAAATACGCCAGGCTCTTGTCTCATAAATCGACTAGGCCCCTTTGAGCTTGAAGGTTCATGGGCCAAGATGGCCTTGATGGTTGAAGGTGCGGAATCAGCACTCTCCTCAATTGCTACCGGAGTTGATTCTAAAATTCTGCCAGATGAACCGATCACGAGAAGCTCTGCAATTGCTTCACCTTCAAGCAAGAGAGATTCGGCCGCCGCAACTGTAGTTTCTGGAAGAGAGTTAGCATGCGCCTGGACTGCAATAAACTTCCCATCAACCCTAGTCATTTCGTATCCAATTGGCGAGCCGTTGAATGGATCGGTATCGCTATCCTCCCAAACTCTCGCATGGATTGACGCCATATCTCGAAATCTCTTTGGGGACTTGCCTCGACTGGGAATTACTCCGTAGTCTTTTACAACTAAAGCAGCCTCTTTAAGCAAGAGTATAGCTTGATCGTTTGAAACTTGTCTCGAAGTGTCGATCGCCGCTAGTGCGTAGTAGTAGGCGCCTTGCGCTTTTTTGTCTTCAGACTCTTTACGCCAAGCGTTTTGCAACAAGCCAAAGGTTCTTGCCACGCTGCCGGATGATCCGTCGCCGTATATTTCGGATTCCCAAGCGGCGTATGCCTCTTGATATGGAGACAACTGCTGCTCTTGCGCTCTCAAGCCGTGAGTCAGCAGCACTAGCCAAATAGTTAATGGAAATAAAAGCTTCATGGTTGTCCGGATTTGTCTGATCGAATAGGCCACAGCTTGTTGCTTCCTACTGCGTTCCAGTGAAGTCCCTTCTCCAATGCGCTGTTCACACGATTCATGTAATCACCAACGCCGCCGCCGTTATACTTTTCGGTGGCATAATCCCACGCCGACCAGTCTTTAAATCGATACTCGGGCTCCTCAATCCCGTCGATTACATCATGGGGGGCTTGGTTGCGCTTTCCCCAAGTCCAATTCGGATTTGCTTCGATGTTGGCAGGCAATCCAAATGCTTTGACGTAAAGCCAGAGAGTTCCCCATTTAATTGCCTCTTGGGTGCTGCCGATATTAGCCTGCGGGTAATTGAGCTTCTTGTAACGAGCATCCGCGGCAGGTTTTTTTGGATGAACCAAATCTAAGTCCCACTGCTCCGGGTTTCCTTGGATTGTTTCAAGAACATCGTCGTCTGGATGCCCAATGGTGAGAATGTCGTGAGGCCGAGCCGCTTTATTCTGCACCAGTGCTCCAACATTGCTTTCCGCAACCGAAATAGCTTTCAGTCGATCAACGGTATCGATTGGGTGAACATAGAACTCCCCCCAATGGTCGGCTGCATCAATAAATTCTTGATCGTATTGATTGGGGTCATGGTTATAGAATCCGGGATATGGGATCGCATATTTGCGGATGCGCTCTTTGATCGTGTATCCAGGTGAGGTGAAGTCTATTTTACCATCGGTGGAATTCATCTTGATCGTCAATTTCCCGTGGCTGTTAAAAACCGCTCGGATGGTTCTTTCCCCATTGTTAGAAGCCTTGAGCAGGAATTGCGTCTTGTCTGGCCTCACGGTACCATCATCCTCTATTTGGCCAAAATCAAACATTTGGACGTCTCCCCGATCAGGCAGGTTTTCAGTGCGCATAGCCTCCGGTTCAATACTCAAATCAACCGTCCAGTCCGCATTGCCAATCGGTGGAACCTTGATGCGGATGTCGACAATCTCATCACGGAGCATCGTATCGACTCCGGGATTCACAGCCTGACCTGTGGCGGGGTCGATTTCGGTGTGAATGATCTCAAACTCCACCGGCAGGAGGTCCACATCATACCGCATCTCATTCTCGAAGGTCCCTTCGTTCGCTTCCAACGGGTCCAACACCACGCCCGTTTCCGACACGTTCTCCCCTGCACGAACCGTCAGCTTCACCACCTCGGGGTCGCCTAGCGTGACTTTCGTCGCTTCGTCGATTTTCACTTCCAGCCACGTCCCTTCGTTTTGGTAGTCCAAGGTCGAGGCTTTCGTCGC
>NZ_JACHFD010000062.1 GCF_014201715.1 Haloferula luteola | reverse complement strand
ACTACGGACGATGGCTTCAAGTTCGCCGCGTTGCTTTTTGCTGACTTTCAAGGGCGGTAACGCTTTGGGCATGCTTCGCTAAAGCAGATCGTATGACTGTTAATTCTCTGACGTTGCACTAGTCAGGGCGATATCGACGAGGTTATTGCGTTTACCCAACTACTCAGCAAGAAGCAGGTCAAGGAACTTTTTCCTGATTGCACAATTGTTACTGAGCGTTTACTAGGGATATTTCCAAAGTCATACATCGCATATCGAACCAACTGCGAACAAGAATAGATGAGAAGGCAGCAGGGCCGTGACTGGCCCGGTGGGGTGGACTCCTTGCTGCGATGAAAACCAACTCATCGCCCCCAATCCTCGGGCTTGACCTTGGAGACCGGAAGTATGTCGTCTGCGTGCTCGGAACTGACGTGGAGATCATCAAAGAAAGAAGCATCCCCAACAGCCGCCCCTCGCTTGAGAAGGTCCGCGCCATCTGTTAGAACGACCGCAAGTGCGACCCCCGCGACGCCGAAATGCTCACCCGCCTCACGCGCTCCGGCACGGGACGTACCCCCGGAGGTCGCGAGCGACGACGCCCCGAGTCCCCCGGATCAGAGCAGAAGGCTTCCGACCTTTTGACGACGCAGGAGCTTGCAGACGGGCTGCGGATTCGGTAGGGGTAGCCTCAGACTTTGACCAAGAATGAGAATCTGGAGACTGAGTATACTTCTGCCCTGCGTGTTGGTGGGTTGTTCAGTTTCGGCTAGGCAATCATCAGCGAAGCTTATGACGACTGTGTCTCCCTTGCCGAGGGAGGTTCGTCAGGGCTCTAAAATTACTCTTGAGGTCGTTGCTTTGAATCGGACCCGCGCGGAAGTATCGATTCCTCCTTCTTATTACGACGGCGATGAACTGATCATGGACCACGCCGGGGTGATTTTCGTGAAGGACCTCGAATCCATTGCCATCGTGAGGAATTCGGTATCAATTTGCCCGCCGATCTTTGATAGAATCGGCGCAGGAGAGTCTCAACGCTTTAGATTCACCTGGGAGGCATCAGAGACCGATCTGGGCGACGGATATTTGGTTGTGAGGCTGCCTACGCAATTCGAGCAGGTCAATCCGCTTCCGATCCGCGTAACAAGATAAGCGTTGGCTTCACGAGTGAAGTGCAATACTTAACCCCGTTGCTGGGAGTTGGACTTGTGGGGAGGGTAGAGGATCTACAACCTTTGATCAGGCTGGCACTCCCGGTAGTGGAGTGGGTGGTCTCTGAAGTTTGCTACAAAATACCCGGCTAGATGGAGTCGCTTTCCATATTGTTCATGCTCCTTGTGGTCGCGGTGAGCGGCGTGATTCTCATCGTGCAGATGATTCTTCTCGTCATGCGGAAGAAGCTCTCTGTGGGTGGATGGGTCACAGCTTGTCTGGCGCTTCTACCGATTGCGCTCGTGGCTGGCTCGGCGATCTTGGGTGCTGAAACGGAATACAACCCGGCCGACGCCACGCCCGGACGGATTGCTGGGCATTATGCCAACGGCGACTCGTCACTGACACTTCGGGCGGATGGGACTTACACAGCCACCAATCTCAAGGGACTGACCGGCGGCACATGGAGCAACTTTGATTGGAACCTCACATTTAGTGGATCGACACTGGAGCAGCCACGCTGGATCACCAGACGTGGCATGCCTGCGATTCTACCCTACTACTCGGGGCCAGACGGATCAGACGGCCCGCTCCTCAAGAAACAATGAAGCGAACAAGTTGGCGCCGGAGAACCCGCTACCCGCCGAGAGTTGGGCTTGTAGGGTGGTGGAGTTTCCGCAACCTTGAATCAGGCTGGCGCTCCGGTAGCGGAGTGGGTGGCCTCTGAAGTTCGGCAGAAAGCTCAAGATGCTCTCAGAGCTGACAACATTCCTTGCTTGCCCACAATGCACGTTTAACCGTTTCCAGCCGTCGTGGTACTTCTTTGCGGCATTGCGGCTCGCGATCGTCGGGCTAATCTGCTGGAAGAGAATGGATATCGTGAGGGTTCTCGGGATTGCGGTATTCTTGGAGATTCCCTACTTCCTTGCCTGGAGAATCGGTGTGATTTGGATGTATGCTGAGCGACCAGGCACCAATCGAGAAGAAGCAGCGGGTCTCTATGAAGCTCTATTCTCCGCTGGCATTCTGCATGCACTCCTTCTCTTGGTCATGTCGCGATTTCGATACTTCCGAGTCACAAACGCCCCTAGAATCCGATTCTTGCGGATCGCGCTAATTGTGCCCGCATTCTTACTGAGCACCTATTTTCACTCCGCATTCGCATACTCTCCGTTCAGTTCAAGCGTGCGGTAAATGAAAATGGTGACTTCAGGAGTGAAGTGCAATAGTTCTACTTAGGAAAATTGGTGGGAATTCCGGTCCGTCCGTTCCATCGGCGCTCGATATCTGCCTTGCGTTTCCGGTGCCGATGATGGATGCGCGCAAGCACCTCCTC
>NZ_JACHFD010000061.1 GCF_014201715.1 Haloferula luteola | reverse complement strand
ACGCGCCAGCAGTCGACTTCAAGTCCGCGGCGGAATACGTCCAGATCAAGACGCTCAAGAATCCCGACGGAGCCTATGGCGCCATGACGAAGGCGCTGCGGGCATTAGCGGATTTGCCGCCTCCACCAAATGGGCGAACTCTGCATATTTTGAAGAAGCCAGGCAGTTCCAGTGATCAACTCAAAGCGGCATTGGAAGCATACATCGCCGACCCGAACGGACCGATCAAAGGGGCGGTCCAGTTAAAGATTGACCCGTTTGATTTAACGCCATGATTCTTTTTTCAGATCGCCTACATTTCTCTATCGGATTCCTCCGCCTTTCTGATTCGGTGGCCACGATTTGGCGGCTTATGGCGTCCGTTCTTCGTGAACAAAAACTGCTTCCGAAGACTTTCGAAGTGAGCCAAATGTGGGGGCACAATTCTGATGTTCAATCTGAAACTTACTTGCGGCTGAATTGTGATGAGGTTGAATCACTCATCGAAGCAAGAAATCTGAAAGGGTTCATGGTGTGTTCCGGGAGCGGCAGCCGCAGCAGTGAATTGGACTTTTGGATTCCTCGTTCCCCTTCAAACAGTCCTATAAAACTTAGCTGCACTGTCGGAGCAAAAGCGAAAGCTCCGGATGACTGGTCTCCGTTAATTGAACGGGTCATGGTCGAGTTTGAAACTATCGGTGCTTGGCAATGGCGCAGACGCTACGCGTATTGGCAGGCAGATTCCCTTCTTGACGACCGCTACCATCGTCTGTGGGGAGATGTCCCGCCTGATTCCGTAACGTGGACTGAGCCGAAGTCCCACCTGATGGGCGAGGATAAGGTGAGAATTGATATTTCGAAGAATCCTGGCCGGTCAAAGGAGCTGGATGGGGGAGCGACATTTTATCCAACGGCCGAGATGTGGCTCGGTCCGCACTTCTGGCAGTATGCGAAGTGCACGAAGGAGGAGGCGTTGGCGGCGGACTTCTTTATCGAGAAGCGCGACACCCCGCACTACCTCTACCTCAAGTGCTGGCCGGAACCGTTCACGCGCCCTGACGGCGAGCAAGGCCGAATGCAGCAACGCCTCTGGAAGCTCTTCTTCCACGAGGACTGCGAATGGCCGCCCGGCTCCGGCACGATCTGCGACGAACCGATGTATGGCCCGCCGGAACTCATGCCCGGTTACAAACAGAACAAGAGCACATGATTGGGGTGGCCGACGAGGTGATCCTCGTTCCGAAGGCGGACGGGACGGTGGACGACTTCTTTGAAGCGTTCTTCAAGGCTTTCGAGGGCAACCCGAGCCTGATGAAGCACGCCGACGACATCACCGTGAAGGTTGGCGGTGACCTTGAGCCGATGTCGCCCAACGCCAAGGCCACCTTGAAGAAATTCCTCAGCGACCCGAACGCCGGGAAGCTGTGGGAGATCGACGTCCCGGCCATCGTCGATAACGAACCGGCGATCCCACACAATTATTGGGTGCGGGGCATCCTGGGTGAACTCAGCATCTTTAAGAAGCAATACAAAGCGGCGGGATACTCGCATGCGCCCACTGCAACGGGCTATGACTTCACTGGGCCGAAGTGGGTGCAGATCAAAACTCTAAAGAATCCTGACGGAGCAGCCGGAGCAATGCGGAAAGCCGTTAATGATCTGATTACACACTCTCCCGCAGACAAGCCGCTAAAGTTACACATTTTGACAAAACCAGGAACGAGCAGCGCACAGTTGGAATCAGCACTCATCAGCCATATCCAAACGACTAGCGCTGCTAGTCGCTTCGAGCTTGCGATTGAAACATTTGAATTAGCCCCATGAGTAATGTCGATCTAAATTGGGTCTTCTTTTCCGTCGGTTTTCCGGATATCCCAGAGCCTGTTTTGGATATCTGGCAGGTGCTAACCGGGTTTTTGGAAAGAGAGCGTTCTCTGCCAAAGATGTTTGAGTTGTCGCCGCTCGCAAGACATGGAGAGGATATTCTTGGCGAAGAACGCCTTAGGCTTACTCCTGACGCGATAAGCTCGTTCCTCGCAAGCAAGAAGCTGGTGGGCTTTAGTGTCAATGCTGGGCGCCATCCCAAGATGATCTGGTTTTCTTTGCTAAATGCGAAGGGGCTTGGCCGGCAGAGCGAGCTGCGCTGCCAAATCGACAAGGACGTTAAGGCACCGAATGACTGGTCACAACTGGTTCAGGCGATAGCTGTCTTGACTCCGATAATTGGAGCATGGCAGTGGCAAATGCCCTATCAGAGCTGGCAGTGGAACTTTCGCGTAGATTTAGGATACGAAAGAAGTTTTGGAGAAATACCCCCCGGATTTAGGCGCTGGCACGAACCGAGTATCGATGGCATCGGCAACGGGAGAATACTGGTTGATACTTCTCTTAATCCTGGACGGCCAAAAGAGCTAATCCCAACGATTAACTTCTATCCCACGGCCGAGATGTGGCTCGGGCCGCACTTCTGGCAGTATGCCAAATGCACGAAGGAGGAGGCGTTGGCGGCTGACTTCTTTATCGAGAAGCGCGACACCCCGCACTACCTCTACCTCAAGTGCTGGCCGGAACCGTTCACGCGCCCTGACGGCGAGCAAGGCCGAATGCAGCAACGCCTCTGGAAGCTCTTCTTCCACGAGGACTGCGAATGGCCGCCCGGCTCCGGCACGATCTGCGACGAACCGATGTATGGCCCGCC
>NZ_JACHFD010000060.1 GCF_014201715.1 Haloferula luteola | reverse complement strand
AGTGCGCGGGTCGTGTCTGAGTTCGTTTTCATTCGTTACAATCGATTGATGTTGGATAGGTCCCGTTCATACGGGATAGCCCACGATTTGAACCAAACACGACACCGCTTTCCCAACCCTCAACCTACTCCAACGGTGCCCGACTGCTTCAAGTCGCAGCCATAGGGTCTTGCGGGATATGACTAGAGGCGGGAAAGTCGTTGGTATCTTGCTCGCCTTAATCGTGATCGGGCTTGCAGCGGTGCCGATCGAGACCGAGTTACAAGTCCGAGCGGCTAAGAAACACTTGGCTCGAAGCTCGCTGGTCGATGAGTGCTTATCGGAGTTCGGGGACCCGCATCGAGAGGTGGGGGTAGACTCGAATCGGACCTTGGCTGATCGACTCTCAATCGATTTCTCCGAGGGCGATACCATCATCGTGTTTCAGCGGGAGGGGCTTCCCTATTGGGCGATCTATCTCGTGACTTCGGATGGAGAGACCATCAACGAGTCGTTGGTCGAGCGCTTCTGGTAGCAAATCGACAAGCAGAACAAGTCGGAGATGGCGACACCTTACAGCGGCCTTGTCGAAGAGTTGTTTTGGTGGTTCTATCCGGCAACGGGAATCGGTTCGCCGCTATGAGGGTCGGTGCGCCATTCCTCTGACGTTCGCCAGAAAATGAAGCATCCATCGAGGGCACTTGTATCGAGCAGGCTTGCGATTGCGTTTGTCGCTCTCTTGGCGGGTTGCGCAACGGAGTCATCCGTTCAGGTTGATGCTCGTCGACTCATCCAGCGACACAAGGGTGCTAGCAAACAAGATTTCATAGGATTTGCCGACGATCGAGCTTTCGAAGTGGTAACGCTCGTGCCCTTGTTCCCATGGAACTCTCCCAAGACAGTAATCTGGTGGTGCCCTATTTCTGAGCTTACCCCATCACAGTTCGAGATGCTGAAGTCTCGAATGGAGATTCCCGATGCACGCGATCTCCAACTCGCCAACTAGAATCAAGAAGGCGAACAAGGCGGCGATGGCGACGCCTATCCGCGGCCTTGTTCTTCTCACGCTCCGGTGCTTCAATACCCCCCAATCGAGGAGGACGCGCCGCCATTGAGGGCGTCGCGCCATGCCTCTGACGTTCGACCGAGAATATGAATCAAAGAGCGCTCCTCCGCAGCCTGCTCATCGCCGTTGGACTCGTTACCGCAGCGCTCGGCCAATTGCCCGAGTTTGGTGAGGCTGAGGACTCACCTTCGAAGCCCGACGAGATCTATCTTGCGCTCGTATTGATTGGCCTTCTCAACGAGCCCCCTGCGCGCAACGCCTCAGAGGTCGATGATGGGCAGTTCGCTCATTTTTATGAGGCGCAAGAAACACAATTTCAAGTCGCGCTCAAGTTGCTACGACCAATCCTTGAGGACAAAGGCTTCAAGAGTGAATTGAGGTGGGAACTAGAGAGCAACAAAGGAAAGTCGATCTACTCCCCTGAGGGCGTTCAGATCCTCAACCAGTATTTCAAGCCATTCTCGACCGGGCAGGGCGTTCTCAAGAGTGAGATTTTTGTCGAGCGAGTGGGTAACTACTTCGATTTCACTCCCGGGGAGTCGCTGATTACCGGCGAGGAGACGCCTACCAGATCGACAATGTTGTCGTTGCTTGCGGGTTTTCTCCTTCGTGCTGAAGATGGAGGGGAGGTTCATGCGAAGGATACCCCTTTCACTCGGAAAATGCTCGAGTTCATGCTTTTAGAGGGCAGCATCTTCGACGCATTTAGGGTCCACGTGGCGACACCCCAGACAATCCACCTAAAGCTTCGACCCGCCGAATCGCTTTCATTGGCAACGGGCTACGTGCGAGATCTTCGAGAAGCCGTCGCGAAGGAACAAGAAGTCGAACAAGGCGTCGCACCACAATCCGCTACCCGTTCCGAGTCGGATTCGGTGGGCGACCACAACCCTCAACCTGACTCGGAGGCGCGCTCTTGGTAGCGGATGTGTGGACTTCGACGTTGTGCTAAAGAAATGGCTCCCAAGTTTCACCAGATGCTCGCAGCAACTGTGTTCGCGATTGGCTCACTCGCCTGTGAGGAGAAGGCAACTCAGATCCGCTTAGAGGGTCGTCAGATTACAAGCCTTGAGATTCGCTCCGAGGCTACTGACGCGATCGAAGAGGCCCACATTCGGAGGCTTATAGCTTCGAGGCCGGGCACTCGGTATAGGCAGGACAGGATCGACGGAGACTTGAAGGCACTCTACGAGAGCGGGTTGGCGAGCGACGTGCGTATTTTCGGCGAACCGGACGGGCAGGCTACCCGAGTAGTAGCAGAGCTGGCATTGCGTCCTGGTTTCGCATCTCCCGGATTTGTCGGTAACACTGCCTATTCGGATCGCAAGCTGGCAAAGGTGACTGGCCTGACCCCTCGCGGCGAACTCACTTCGGATTTGCTCGACGAAGCAGCACGGAGGATCGAGGTGTTCTATCGGGCGAACGGACACGAACGAGTTTCTGTCAGCCATCGTGGAGAGGCTATTTTCGTAATCGACGAGGGTGAGTGAATGCCCGAACCCTAGACCAAAAAACCCAAGCACAACAAGCCGCAGCACCCAACCGCCTGACCCGCTCCGAGTCGGATTTTCCCGTGACTACAAACCTTAACCCAAAGTCAGAGTGCGACTGCCGTCAGGCGGTGTGTGTGCTCTGACGTTGCTATGGCTGCCTCTTTGTCAACGGGCAAAGTTCTCCTATTTACATCGTAGGTGATGAGGTGCTGGCGTCCGGCTCAACGCGTCG
>NZ_JACHFD010000059.1 GCF_014201715.1 Haloferula luteola | reverse complement strand
GCGTTGCTTTTTGCTGACTTTCAAGGGCGGTAACGCTTTGGGCATGCTTCGCTAAAGCAGATCGTATGCCTGTTAATTCTCTGACGATGCACTAGATCGCCATTTCATCGCCGAAATCCATCGCCACTATCCGGCGGGAAATCGCCAGAATTTGCAGGAAATTTTGGGTTTCTGAAACGAGGTATCAGGAAATCGGGGCAGAACCGCTCTTTCGGGACGAAGAGGCCGTGGGTTCGAATCCCGCCACCCCGACCATCCGGTCCTTCGGGACCGGATTTTTCTTTTTCTGTGCTTTCATGGGCATCCTTGCGTTTCGGGGTTCTGGACATCACGCATAGTGGCGCGTCATTGACGGTCCGTTTGTTTGAAATCTGTTGGGAATCCGACCGATTTCTGTCGCGGATCGAGGGCATTTGAGCCCGTTTCCGTCGCGGCCATGGCGGGGGTGTCCATCGTTCCCGCTCTGCCAGATTGAGCCCGGGGATCAAGATCGGAGTCTCCCTTGCTCCATGGCGGATGGACCACACGTTGGCACCGGGACGTCCAAGGGCGAGTTGATTATAAGGAATATGTTGATGGCTCCCGAATTCGCTTTGCCTACGAACCCGGGAGCGGTCGGTTGTCTCAGCGGATTGATGAAAAGGGGCAAATCACCCGGTTTCGCTACAATATTGACGGCACCCTGCATGCGAAGCTCTTCCCCAACGCTGAGATCGCCACACCCACCGTCACCTTCGGTTACGATCCCTTCTTCAAGAGGGTAACCTCAATGACCGATGGTCTTGGTGACACGAGGACCAGCTACCACCCGATTGGGAGCCTTGGAGCCAATGAGGTTGCCACCATCGACGGTCCTTGGAGCAACGATGAGATCGCTTACGCTTACGATGCCCTGGGCAGAGTGACCAGTCGCACCATCAATGGAATTTCGCAGTCCCCGTCCTACGATGCCGCCAGCAGACTCACTTCGCTGACCAACTCCTTGGGCACCTTCACCTATACCTATGATGGTGCGACTTCACGGTTGTCCCAGGTTTCGCATGGCGGTGGGGTAAAAGCTCAGTTCAGTTACTACGGGAATAATCAGGACAATCGCCTGCAATCCATCACCAACCGGACCCCGTCCAACAGCATCGTTTCCAAATTTTCATACAATTACGATGCCATCGGGCGCATCACCCAGTGGACGCAGCAAGCGGGAGCCAGCAGCGCGACCGCCGATGTGTGGGCCCTTGGCTATGACGGAGCCGACCAGTTGACCTCCGCTTCCATCACGACAGGCGGCACGCCCACCAAGGGCTACAACTGGACCTACGATCCGGCAGCCAACCGCCTCACCGAAACCGAAAATGGGGCGACCCAGGACTTTCGATACAACGCACTCAACCAGCTGGACTCAACCAGCCTCAACCTCCCAGAAACCAGCTACGAATGGGACGCGGAAGACCGGCTCGTCGCCATCAACCAAGGAACGGGGCGTTCTGAATTTGAATATGATGGCCTCGGGCGGCGGGTTCGCATCCGTGAATTGTCGAACGGCAGCGAAGTCTCAAATCAAACCTATCTGTGGTGCGGACTGGAAATCTGTGAAGAGCGGGATAGTAGCGGAAGCTCTATTCAGCGCCGATTCCTTGCACAAGGTATGCAAGACCTCTCGGGAGGCTCTGCACAAACCTACCTCTACACCTTCGATCATCTGGGCAGCATTCGCGAACTCTTGAGTCCCACCGGCGGCCTGCAAGGAAGCGTCCCATGAATCGTTAGAATGAGGTGGTGGCTGGTTGGTGCCACGCGTCAGCGTGGCGTTGCTAAACGAAAACCAACCAACCACCGTGAATCACGAAAGACTGAAGGAGGCGTTCCTGCAAGGCGGAGAGCGCGAAGCTGCGGAATTGTTCCGCAAGATGATGAAAGGAGTGGTCCGTCTCGGCTTGCTCGAAGCGATGGCCGAGGAGGTCGACGCCTTGTGCGGACCGCGCTACCGGCCCGATCCGGAGGGTGCATGCCACCGTGCCGGGTCTGAGCGTGGCGTGGCTTTTCTCGACGGAGAGAAGGAGTCGATCCGGCGCCCTCGGGTGCGTCACGAGACCGATGGCGAGGTGCATCTGGCGACCTATGAGGCGGCGTCGAGCCCGCGGGGGATGTTCGATCAGGTCGTCGCGGCGGTGGCCCAGGGCATGCCGGTGCGCGGGGTGGAGCGTGCGATGGATGGAGCGGTGAGCAAGAACGAGGCGTCGCGGATGTGGATCGGGAAAAGCCGCGAGCAGCTCGCCCTGCTGCGGGATGCGGGAACGCCGGCTTGAGGACGCCGATTGGCTGGCCTTGATGATCGACGGAGTGTGGCTGACGCGCGAGCTGTGCGTGGGCATCGATGCGGAGGGGAATAAGCGGGTGCTGGATTTCGAGGTCGGCTCCTCGAAGAGCGCGGCGGTGGTCTCGTCGCTGCTCGACGGTTTGGAAAAGCGCGGTTTCTCTTCCGGATCGGGCCGTCGGCTGTTGGTGCTGCGGGACGGGAGCGCGGCGATCGTGAAGGCGGTTTCGCGGCGCTGGCCGGAATCGGTGCGCCAGGAATGCCTAGTCCACGCGCAATCGAACCTGCGCGAGAAAGTCGGGCAACGCGACCGGGCCGACATCGACCGGCTCTTCAAAACGCTACGGGAAACCCAAGGGCGGCAAGCGGGGGAAGAAGCGTTCGACGAGCTGTTGGAGTTCGTGAGCGAGCGCAACGCGGCCGCATCGGTGGCGCTCAAGCAACGGCGTGGTGCCCTGCTGGCCTTTCATCATCTCGAGGTGCCCGCGACGCTCAACACCACGTTTCTGAGCACGAACCTCATCGAGAACGTGATCCGCAACTGGCGTGC
>NZ_JACHFD010000058.1 GCF_014201715.1 Haloferula luteola | reverse complement strand
CAGCGGCCTTGTTGCGTCGCGTTTCCGGTGGTTCAATCCGGCAATGAGAATCGGAGCGCCGCCATGGGAGTCGGGGCCGCCTGTTCTCTGACGTTCGCTAAAGAATGAATGCCGTCTCCGCATCAGTCGCTCTGATTCTGTTGTTGACTGGTTGCGCATACCGTTCAACGCCCAAGATCGATGATGCGCCACTGGTCGGAATGACCGTTGCAGATGCGATTAAGGCAACCGGAATGAAGACCGATACGGCGAGAATTATAGAAGAGCCACCCGGGGTTCCCCGAGGCGTTTCGGGCGAAGCCTCGGGAGGTTCGTTTGTCGAGCTTTACGTGAGGCGTGGCGCAGTCCCGATGAGCACGAAGAGAGATTGGGAGATCAGTGCATTCTTCGATCAGAGCGTTATCGGCGTCGCTCGGGAGTTCGAATCTGGATGGGCGATCTCTGGAGAAGTGATGTTGACCCGTGCCCAGGCCGCAGCGACAACCAAGAAGAACGAATAAGCGAACAAGGCGCAGCACCCAACCGCCTGACCCGCTCCGAGTCGGATTTTCACCGTGACTACAACCCTCAACCCACAGTCAACGCGCGGCTGCCGTCAGGCGGTAGGTGTGCTATGACGTTAGCGAAAGATGAAATTTCTCCCGATAGCTCTCATTCTCCTTTTCTCTCTGTCGATGGTCTTTGGTGAAGAAAAGTCAGTTGACGTCACAGAGACCCAAATCAAGAGCATCCCCAAATCGTGGTTCCCAAGCGTCGATGGTATCTTCACCAAAGGGGAGTTCATCGATCTAAGCACAACGCAGGGGGGACGCCTCTACATCCGATACGGGCCAATCTCCGATAGCGGGGTCGAATTGGAGCGGGTCGACGGAGCGGGCAAAGTGATTTGGCGTTATCAAGTCGCTCCTTTGGGGGTATCCCACTCGAAGTATAATCACAGGGTTTGGACAAGAATCGAGGACAAGAAGATTCAGGTAACGAGCATTGGCGCAAAGACGATCATCGAGACAATCGACCTGGATACCGGAACCAAGGTGTCCAGGTCGATCCACGAAACCCAACGCTAACAAGGCGTCGCTCTCAACACCTGCCCCGCCGCGAATTCAATCCGCCATGACCATTCCAACTTCAACCACCAGTCGAAGCCTCGCCCTCGGGCAGGTGTGAGAGGACTTTGACGATAGCCCGGAGAATGAAGAGCGTGCTTTGGGAACTTCGACTCGGACTAGCGCTCCTGGGTCTTCTGTTCGTCTTCGTGGCGGTCGCTATTCGTCATCCCATCTTTTGGTCCGTGCCTATTGGGTTGGCGGTTATTGCCGTCCCGGTCTTGCGGGTGCTTGAGAAGCGCTCGTTTCGGCACCGAGGATATCGAGTGATTTGGGCCGGCGAGGGTAGATCGAGGTACGAGGAAGCCGTATCGGGTGGCTCCCGATCAGTTGAGTTGCCATCTCGGTGGACGGAAGTGGGACGGCCAGAGCTTTTCGTTCCTACGCAGCCAGAATGGGAGAGAATGTCGCCAGATTGGGCGGCAGGGAGACGAGACTGCATTTTCGGAAGAGTCGTCGGCATCTGGGACGGCTTCGAGGTTCATTACCCACCTGACTGGCCGGCTGAACTCCCAAAAATCAAATCGGCTATCAAGCCGCAGCACCCAACCGCCTGACCCGCTCCGAGTCGAATTTTTCCCGTGATTAGAACCTTTAACCCACAGTCAAAGCGCGGCTGCCGTCAGGCGGTTGGTGTGCTATGACGTTCGCCAAGAAACTGCTCAACTCGCGATGAATCCAGAGCTGACAAGTTTTCTCTCTTCTGTGGGAGCTGGCGTCTTAATCGGCGGAAGCATTGCTATTCCAATTTTGGTCATGCGTTGGCGGAGAGGTGAGAAGTTGTTCACTCAGTCCAAGCCGACTCCACGCTGGGTATGGCCGTTCGGTATTCTCGTCTTCGGAAGTCTTGCGACGATGTCGTTTCTGACTGGTCGGCCAATTTTCGGTTCGGCTTTTTCGCTCGCCACAATTCCTTACGCCGTCGGTCAGACACGAGCCCTAACAAAGAACAAGGCGAACAAGCCGCAGCACCCAACCGCCTGACCCGTTCCGAGTCGGATTTTTCCCGTGACCACAAACCTCAACCCACAGTCAACGCGCGGCTGCCGTCAGGCGGTTGATGTGCTATGACGTTCGCTACAAAAACATGGGACTCAGCGACACCGCCAAAGATGCGATCCGACTTGCCACCACGGCGGGACTCGGGAAGGACGTTATCGACCTGCTGACTCAGAAGGTCACGCTGCTCGATGAGAAGCTCATCGAGGCGAATTTGAGCCTTGAGCAATCCCGACTGAAGATTTCGGAGCTTATAGCGGAGAACAAAGAACTTCGTGGCAAGCTGAATGATTCGGCAGGCATTGACGATGGGCTCGATGATGAGTGCCGCAGCATCCTCTTTTATTTCTTCGAGACAGATCAGGGATTCACGATAGATCAGATTGCCCGTCATTTTGACCTTCATCCCAGCGTTGCGAAGGCGCATTTTGATGTTCTTAGTGAGCGTAGGCTTGTTACTACCCCGATCAGAATCGTCACTTACGGTTCCAGACCATCCCCCTCGGTTTACACGATCACCTCTGCCGGAAGGGCGTTGGCGATGGCGCACAGAAAACAATGAAGCGAACAAGGCAGCGCACCTAACCGCTGACCCGCCGCGAGGCAGTTTTTCACTCATGATTCGTATCCTTTCCCTGTTTCGTGCTGCCGCCGCCGGTCAGCGGTAGGTGGCCTCTAACGTTCGCTCTAAAATGAGTCGCCGAGATATCACCGGGTGGAGCCTGTTCGTAGCGTCCATTCCGGCCTCGATTCTGGTAGCGGTGTGCGATGCT
>NZ_JACHFD010000057.1 GCF_014201715.1 Haloferula luteola | reverse complement strand
CCGAACAAAGTCCCCGACTTCGTCTGATAGGGGACCTTTGTCCGTCGCTCCTCGAGCTCCTTATTGTCTGTCCAACTCTTCAGGGGGACGCTCCACGCCGTCCCATTCTTGATGATGTATCGGATCTTGGTTTCTCCAGCAGCCCCAATTGGCCTCCCCATTTCAACTACCAATGTAATCGGATCAGGATTCTTTCTGGGCGTTAAACTCGGCATCACAGTTGATCCACGGTTCGTTGTATTTATCCCAGCTTTCCGTCGTCCAGCTTTCATAGTCTGGAGCATCGAGGTAGTGATCCGGTCGTCCAACTGACCTTTCGTATTCGGCACTCGTAAGATGACAAACGCTCTTTCCCCTTCCTAAGGCAGACCACGGTCGACCGCCATTTTCTGCAGGATACTCCCTTACGCTATAAAATTCTTTAGCGTCTGGATTACTCCAACCTGGCTCACTAAGTGCGGATTCAATCGTTTGCCACATTCCTCCGCACTCTCCACAAATAAAAAACCGTTCTCCGCTGTATTTCGACTCGAGATAGTGCAACGCGGGGCCCTGACCACACCGTTTGCAAGTAACTGGCAGCTTGATCATTGTGGATATGCAGTTCTAAGTTCATCCGTCCCAATGTTATTTAGGACGATCCGAATAGTGGTTTCCGAGTTCGTTCCAACAACCCGGCCCATATCCACAACGTATGCTTGAAGATCGGGACCCGAACCGTCGGGCTTCGGTGGGTGAACCTTATTGGGGTTCTGCCACGCCTCATCAATCAGGTCGAGAAGGTCTTCCCGTGGAACCGAGAACACCGAGTGGTCCGCGTCGGGTCGCCCCCCAAAGTTTCGAACCGTGTGCTTGTAGAGATGCATTAGGGAGTGCCCTTGGTTGGCCACCGAAAGGTTCTCCACGTAGATCAGACCGGCGGGACTCTCCCACCTTCCAGTGTATTTCCCATTCTTCTTCAGCCACTGCCCGTTCCCGTCCATGTGGGTCATCACCTTGTCGAATCCAGCCGCATCGAACGCATTCTTCCCCCTGAACACCTCGATGAGGATGTCTGTATTGTCCTTGCCGACGTTGATGATGCCTGAAGTCAGCTTGGTGTAGCCTCTCATTCCTTTTGCCGACAAGTTTGCCCCGCCGAGGTCGCAAAACTGACTCAAGGACGTAAAGACCCGCTTGAAGGCAGTCGCTTTCGCCGGATCCGATACAGCGGCCTGAACCGTCCCGTAATGGAAATCGTTCATGATTTCCCGCGCCTTGAGGAAATCGAACTCGTTCTGCTGGCCGAGGCGCTCCAGGGCATCGGTGATCTTCGAGACACACCGAGACGAGTTCTGCTGCGCGGCGGCGGGTGCCGCGAGGCTGGCAAAGACCGCGAGGAGGAAGGCGATCAGTTTGATTTTTCTCATGATGTTCATGGTGCTGCGAGGAGGGGACATTCGAATTCGAGTTCCTGGAGGATGCTCTTGAGCTTCTTCACGTCGGCATCACTCAAGACATCCTGGCTGACGCGGCGGAAGATTGAGTTCTTGGCCTTCAGAGAGGCGACGCGCATCGCGTTGTCGGCGGTTTTCGCGAGGGCGGGTTGGACCCGCTTGGCCGCCGCCCGCACCAACGCTCCGATCTTGCCTCCGATCTTCCCGGCCTTGAGCGCCTGCGCTCCCCCGGCGGTGACGTAGGTGATGACCGCCTGCTCGACGATGTAGCCGCTGGTGTAGCCTGCCAGATAGGCCGCTACGTCGAAGTTGTCGGGCTGGACCCATTCTCCTGCCCCCTCCTTCCCTTTGTTCAGGAAGGATTCGACCATGGTTAGCCCCACGTTTTTCCAACCTTCGAGGTCCAGCGACATCAGGGCCTTGAATGCCTCGTAGAAGCTCTTCGCGGTCTCGGTTGGGTTGGCGACCATCTTGACCAGTTCGACCAGTCCGTGCGCATCGTCCTTAATGCCCATCCAAGCGCCCTCGACGAATCCTTTTCCGGTCAGCGCGGCGGTGCGGATCGCGCGGGTCGCCGCTTCGGTCGTCCGCCGGACTCCCTCGTTGAAGTTGTGCTTGATCCTGTCCCAGATGGACATCGTTACCTTGGTGGTGGCGTTGCGGTACCTGTAGTGTCCGCGCCGACCACCCTGGCGGGCCTGAGCGAACTGCGGTTCGTCACCCGCCGTCGAGAACGATGCGGACTGCGCGGCGAGGATGACCGGACCGCCATCGCCCCATTCGTCGCTGAGCACCTCGTCGATGGTATCGATGAGGTCGCCGATGTCCTCGTCTTCGACGAGTTCATGGGTGACGGCTCCGATCTCCTCTCCGTCCTTGAGGATCGCGATTTCGATCTCTCCCGCCTGATCGAAGATGGTCCGGAAATGAAGGTTCCCGTTCTGCTTGTAGAAGATCACGTCTTGACTCAAACGCCCCTCGCTGTCGGAGCCTGAAGCGCCCATGGCCACCTCTTCATCACTGAGGAAGGCGTCCTCGCCCTCCTCGGTGTCCGCATAGGGATTATCGTAAACGTAGGCGTCGGCGATCGAGTTGAAGCGGTAGTTTTCTCCCGAACTGGGGTTTCTGAATTCCAGTCCGAAGCTCGTTTCCCCGCCGAAGGTTTCGATGATGCTCTCGTCGAACGACCCGGCGAGGAACTTGTCCATGGACTCTACCTCCACCGGCAGGAGATCCACATCATACCGCATCTCGTGCTCGAAGGTTCCTTCGTTCGCTTCCAAAGGGTCCAACACCATGCCCGTTTCCGACACATTCTCCCCTGCACGTACCGTCAGCTTCACCACCTCGGGGTCGCCTAGCGTGACTTTCGTCGCTTCGTTGATCGCCCCTTCAAACCACGTCCCTTCGTTTTGGTAGTCCAAGGTCGAGGCCTTCGTCGCGATCTTCAGGAACGGAACCTCAAGGTCTTCGGTGAGTCTCCGGTTGAGCAACACCCAAACCTTCTTCGTCGCATCGGTCCCCCAATATTTGAGGTAGCTCATTTCCTCCCCGTTTCCGCCGTCCGGCACGGTCACCTCCCGTGAATGGAAATGGAAGCTCCCCCTCACCG
>NZ_JACHFD010000056.1 GCF_014201715.1 Haloferula luteola | reverse complement strand
CTGGATCGCCCTCGAACACCTCCTGCCCGCCGTCACAGCACGCCATCACGGAGCAAACCGCGTCAGATGCTTCTAAACGGAGCGGACAGGCCATAACCACGGAGAGCGCGAAGAAAAACACGCACAGCCGCAATGTGAAAGCGCGAGGACTGACCCCTTTGAGAGGCGACCATCGAGGCCCAACGACTGCCCCCCGAACTACCAGCGCGCGTAGTGACGGCGCGGCTCGTGCGAGGTGCTCCTTCATCGGATTGGCGAAGCCGCAAGCAGCACGTTATCAGCACGAGACGTGACGTGACGGAACGAGTTTGCAGGACGGTCGGGTGGAGTTCGTTTCCGCGCCAGCCTTAAGATGTGCTGATGCCTCATTCACACTACCTATCACTCTTTGGGCTTTAGTCTCATTAATAAATTTTTCTCAGTAGAGTCAGTAAGCGATAACCTAGCAGGTATTACTGTTATTCTAATAGGTTCAGCATCAAAATCAATTTCTGTATTTTTATCCAAACCAAAATCATCACCAGTCAGCACGCCTATATCAACATTATGCAATTTACCCTTGGAAACATTAAATAGATAGACCCGCCTTTCTTTTATGGAGTTCATTCCAAATTTGTCTTCCGTCACGAGAAGCTGTGCGATCAGGTAGTTTTCTCCATACCAACGCCACGAAACTTCACCGTCAAAAAAGTCATTAAGACCTTCGCTTTCATAACTTCGAAAGGGTGTAGTTATCTGCAAACCTTCTTGAGAGTTCAAGCAAACTGCACATGGGACAAAGACTTTTTCTTCGTTAACAATAATAAACGCTGAATCAGCAAAAACATTACGAAGCATCACCCAAGATTTATCCAAATTACTTTCATAAACGAGCTTATCTGAAATTCTAGAATCAACTCGAATCTGAAATTTTCTCGCCGAAGAAGGGATCATAATTTCAACAATTTTCGTCGATACTTTGTATATATGACCATCAGTAAAGCATTTAATTTCCTTTTGAGTATCTGGAACATCTTTCAATCCCAGATGACCTGTTATAGCTGCTACTTTATGAGGAAATAATTCTTTCCCCTCATTCCATCCTTGATGACCTCGATGAGCTTCAATTCTCGTATTTCTCGTCACTTTTGAAGATAGTGTCAGGACTTCAAATTCAAGATCTTTTCCTTTTGAAACACCATCAGGAAGATTTCCCTTTTTAAGGGCTTCTCGCACTGCCGGGAGATATTCGGCACCTTCATGACCATAGCAACATATCACCCCAAAAATCAGTGCCGCAACAATGCAATTTAAATTATTATTCATCAGTATATTCTTTAATATCCTCAATACAAGCATCAGAAAGAGCTTTTGCCACTGCAGACCTTACAGCCTCTTTTTTGCCCATCTCATTCGCTGGAGCTTCCGTGTTAAAAAGAGCATCCGCAGCGGCATGAGACATCCATTCTATCTCTATCAAGGCAGCACGACAGGGTGTATGCCCCACCACATTGCCGTTTCCTAAACGAATTGCACTCGCATAGTCTGATAAGGTATCCAAACCCTTAGCGAGATTGGTTTCCCAATGAGCAGGACCATATTGACTGCGCGCCGAATTTTTTCCTTCGGCAGTTTCGTGGGCTGCAATTGCGGTTTCCACTTGCTGCCTAAGCCTTAGCCCCAGTGCTTTATCATCTTCCGAATTTAAGTTGCCAGTACTATCGACCAAATAAAATGGATCACGGTGTTGCCGGTTCACTGAATCATTGAAATGGATACTAACATAGGTATCACAACCATTTTCCCTAGCAACTTCCGTCCTATCTCCCATCCCTATGTTCGGATCGGCATTCCTCGTAAGGAAAACTCTTACATTACGATTTTTATAGAGTTCATTTTTACGAACTTCTGCTTCCATTTTTTGAGCAACATCAAGAGCAAATGAATATTCAACGACTTTGCTATCGTCTGCTTCGCCACCAATCGCATTTGATCCATCAATTATTCCCGTCCCACTCCCATGACCTGGATCAATAACAATTACAGCGGGAACTTCAAATTTCACCACTTCAATTTCACCCTCAATACCTTCAATCTCGACCTTAACAACAGCTTGATTCAGACCAATTGGCGGAAGGTTTACTCGAACTGCAGTGAAGCCATCATCTGCTATAGTCGTTTCACCGCTCTCTTGGCTCAATCTATTAAAACCATTTGCTCCAAAATTTGCAGAAGCCTCGAAGCGATCTTTATGATTTTGGCTTTCCGACCAGTCACCACGCACATCATCACCATCTACGACACCAAAAGGAGTCATAGTCCAGGCGACCTTTTTACCTTCTAAGGGCTCCCCTATTTTCAGTTTCAATTCACGATGAGCAATTCGATTGTTGTAGGGATCTTCTTCAATCATGCCGTTTCGTTTAGGAAGAAGAAGCGGCTTTTCTGACCCTGTAATTTCATTACCAGCTTCATCTTTCAGCTTCGGCGATAATTCCACTACCTCCACCGGCAGGAGGTCCACATCATACCGCCTCTCGTTCTCGAAGGTCCCTTCGTTCGCTTCCAAGGGGTCCAACACCACGCCCGTTTCCGACACATTCTCCCCTGCACGAACCGTCAGCTTCACCACCTCCGGGTCGCCTAGCGTGACTTTCGTCGCTTCGTTGATCGCCCCTTCATACCACGTTCCTTCGTTTTGGTAGTCCAAGGTCGAGGCTTTCGTCGCCACCTTCAGGAACGGAACTTCCAGGTCTTCGGTGAGTCTCCGGTTGAGCAACACCCAAACCTTCTTCGTCGCATGGGTCCCCCAGTATTGGAGGTAGCTCATTTCCTCCCCGTTTCCGCCATCCGGCACGGTCACCTCCCGTGAATGGAAATGGAAGCTCCCCCTCACCGCCTCCAAAGGTGGGAGATCCCAGGCTCCCCATCCCGCCGGGGGTTGCTCGGGGAAATCCTGGTGGCGGCTCAGTTTCTGTTTCCCCATGGTCAGATCGATCACCCCCGGAACCGGCGGGTAGGCGGGCCAATTCAGTTCGCTTAGGCCCAGCCAATCTTCCAGCTCCTCCTGCTCGATAGCACCCCCGTTGATCAAGGCGCTCACGCCGGT
>NZ_JACHFD010000055.1 GCF_014201715.1 Haloferula luteola | reverse complement strand
GAAGCGACGAAAGTCACGCTAGGCGACCCGGAGGTGGTGAAGCTGACGGTTCGTGCAGGGGAGAATGTGTCGGAAACGGGCGTGGTGTTGGACCCGTTGGAAGCGAACGAAGGGACCTTTGAGAACGAGAGGCGGTATGATGTGGACCTCCTGCCCGTGAACATAAGCGTTGATGCCGACCGAAACGGTGAGATCGAACCCGGGAGCGACACCACCTCCGAGGCCACTCCATTCCGTTTCTGGGTGAACAACGATCAGGACGACGTGGAGGTGGACGAGCCGTCGGTGATCACCACGCCCGATCACAGCGACGCCCAGATCGCCACAAAACGCGACCTTGAGGACTTCACCCGCATTCGACTCTCAGTGGGCTTCCCGCTCGACCAACTGAAGGGGGGGGACTGGAAGGTGGGTTTGAGGTTCAAAGTAGCCGGGGGCCAATCACCCTCCATCCGGGTCTGGCCTAACGAATCGGAAACCGGGGAGGACTCCTACCTAGACGAACATCCCGCCGCCGGGAGACAGATTGCGAAACAGTGCTTCGGATCAACCAACGTTGGTACCGTATTTATCCCGAGTTCCTACTGGCAGGATCGAGATGATACCGAAGCACACCTGATCTTCGAGGGAATTAGCAAGGGAACTGGAGAGCTGGCTCTCATCTTGCAGAACGGTTCGGAAGGTCCAGAGATTGTGGGCCCGGTGGTCCACCTGAAGCTCCTTGATGTCCGCGAGATGTTCAAACGGGCGCGGATCGTTAACGAAGCGGACGAGATCCCCAATCCGTGGATTGACGCCCGCCCGCCCGCCCAGAGCTGGGTCTGGGATCCGTGGAACTGGGAGTATGATGAGGATCCCGAAGCCGAGGAGACCACCGCGATTTTCGTGCATGGTTGGCGACTCACTTATGCCACTTACCTTACCTGGGCTCAAACCAGCTACAAACGGCTGTGGCACCAGGGTTTCCGGGGGAAATTCTACACTTTCCGTTGGGCGACATTCAGTGGAGACAACAACGGCCTGCCCGACGACTGGGATATTGAACTTGAAGGAACCGATTTTCCTCCTGGCGGTACGACTTACAACCCGAGCGAATACCGGGCTTGGCTCTGTGGCCCGGCCTTGGCTTCGTGGGTGAACAGCCTGCCAAACGCGGGGCGCCGGAGCCTTTTTGCCCACAGTATGGGGAACGTTATTAGCGGGTCCGCTTTGAGAAACGGCATGTCAGTGCAACGCTACGCCCTTTGCAACGCGGCGATGGCCTCAATGGCGTATGACTCAGGTGCCCATATGAGGATCGACCCGGACACCGGGGAGCCATGGAACAGAATCTGGGGCTCCCAATTCCTTCATGAAACGCCAGACACGAATCCGTCTGCAGATATCAGGAATTCCTTCGGACTTGAAGGCAAGTTCGATATTGGAACCAACCTTCGAATGATTAATTTTTACCTCGAAGATGACGAGGCGCTTGACTCGTGGGTGAACAACAATCGCTTCTTAAAGCCGGAGTTTGGACGAGGGTATTACTACCAAGAAAATTCGGTTGATCCTGATTATCCAGACCCGCTATACCATTATATTTCTGATACGAATGTTTATAGAGGGGTTCACAGCCCTGATGAAGCGTTCGGATTTGTAACCAAATCTCTGACCAGAACCGCAGGATCTGATTCAAGAACCTCCGGGTCAATTAAGTCCTCGGTGAATATGAATGATTGGGGTGTAGGAGCGAAGCACTGGGGATTTGGCGTGACACACAGTGCCGAATGGCGATGGAGCAACCAGTCCACCAGTCATTTCTGGGATCGGCTTTGTGAAGAGCTTGAACTAATTAGGCAACAATGAAGGCACGAAAACAGAATATCGTCACTTACGGATTTCTCGTTGTTCTGGCGCTGTTGCCTGTGCTGGGCTGGTTACTCAATCGTAACGCCTCGGACGTGTCGGAGGCAGAGCCGGGTGTTTCGACATCCCGTGTGCATCAAGGAGCGAGTGACGAGAGCCGGCCTTCAGCGGAGCAGAGTGAACTGCCTGTTGATCTTGAAACTCTGATCTCCCGACTGAACACATCAATCAAGATTTACGGCAAGGTCGTGGATCAGTTTGGGAAACCGGTGGCTGGTGCCAAAGTGCAGCTCAACCCAATCAATCGGCTGGAGGACTCTTATGGCAAGAAGACCGTCATTACCGATGATGACGGGAGATTTTCGGCCGAGGGACTTCATGGGAACTCGTTGGGAATCTCCGCGGAGAAAAAAGGCTATCTGCGGATACCTCGCATGAGTTCTCTTTCCTCATCCGCGATGCTCGGCTACGAACGGGGTGGTGGCGGAACGGGCGACCGGCACGCCGACCCCTCGAATCCGATTGTCCTTGAGTTACTGAAGATCGGTCTGATCGAGCCCATGATTCATGTCGATAAGAAGCGTTGGACGCTGCCTGTCGACGGAACCCAGAAAAAGATCGCACTAGACTCCGAAGAGGGGCGGGGAACGCACGGGATTGAGGTTCGCTTCTTGAGCACTTGGAACCAACTTCCAATGGATAATGAGATAAACTCGAAGCTGTTCGACTGGAGCTTTGAAATCCGTGTTCCGGGAGGGGGGGTGGCGTGGGACCAAAGCGACCTGGAATTCGAGGCTCCGGCGACTGGCTATGAGGAAAGCGTTCGATACGAGTATTCTGCGACGATGCCGCGTACAGAATGGGAACCGTTTCGACAGGGGCGCTACTTCGTGAAATTCGCGGATGATACCTACGGACGCATCCAGTTCAGCATCGACGGTGGCTCCGACCGAAGTCCTCTGTATATGGAATCATGGCTGAGCATGAAACCCGGTTCCCGGAATCTTGCGACAGAGAACATGATCGTCAACGTGGTGGAAAGCGAGGAGCCGGACCGGTAGCCCAACGCTGGCGCAGAATCGGAGGCCACCCGGTCAAAGAGCAATCGACCGCTGCGGCACGCCACGTGCGGATGAGGTGCTGAGTGCGGCTGTCGCTGGTCGAATCAAAGGGGGCAGCGAATCAAAGGGGGCAGCCCTGAATGGCACTGGATTAAGCCACTTTCCGGTATCGTCAAAGGGGTAAGTCCTCGCGCTTTCACATTGCGGCTGTGCGTGTTTTTCTTCGCGCTCTCCGTGGTTATGGCCTGTCCGCTCCGTTTAGAAGCATCTGAGCGGTT
>NZ_JACHFD010000054.1 GCF_014201715.1 Haloferula luteola | reverse complement strand
CGCCCGCCCGGAAATCGAAAACGACGTCCATCACTCGGCACCATCCGAAGGCAATGGTACGACGGGCTCAACAGGGGTTTTCCGACGGTCTCGTTCGACTTCTACTTTCGTTGTCCCAAGCCTGCCGTCTTTGATGAGTCCATCCCGCTTGAGTTCATCGTAAATGTTCCGCGGCATTCGGATCTTCACACGCCGCCGGAAGAATCGGTCGAATTGAAATGCAAGCGTCTCGGTGGTGAGATCCTGGTTCCTCGCCAGGAAATTCTGGAGGTAGCGAATATACATGGCGGCTTTGTCCACGCTTCGCTTGCAGGCCGCGGCATCGACCGCCTCGGGGTTCTCCGCAGTGTTGACGGCCTTCACAATAGCATGTGCTTGAGCAAGAACCGAATCCTCCCAAATCTCTGTGATGTGGGGAAAATAGAGGAGGATCAACGCTCGGGGCCGATAGAATGCCTCATCAAGCTTCCGGAACACCTCTTTGAGCTGCTCCTCATCCTTCGCTTGCGTCGCGTAGACTACATTCATGTAGCAGGCCGAAACTTCGTTCATGGCAGCGAACAGTTCTTCAAGCTTTTCCCGCAGCAAGGTTTGGCGACTACGGAGATGAAGAAAGACCTGCGTCGCCGCGAAGATGATCAGGGCAACCGATCCGCTAATTATTGCTGTCTGCACGCGATCTTTCTGTCGAACGTCATAGCACACCAACTGCCTGACGGCAGCCGCGCTTTGACTGTGGGTTGAGGGTTCTAATCAGTGTGGAAATCCGACTCGGAGCGGGTCAGGCAGTTGGGTGCTGCGGCTTGTTCGACGATTGTTGTCCGAGCTTACGCAGGAGCCTAACCAATCGCCCAGCCTTTGATTTCACGACGTTCCAGTCCCACTCGGCGGGATCCTTCATGTCGGGGTAGGCATCGCTCCAATTGGCTGCTCGAACCTCCGAATTAACGGCGATGTTGCACTCGATCGTGCCTTGAGCTCGGGAGCGGCACTGCAATCGAATCAAGCCCCATCCCTCTTGCTTGAAGCGATGGGTATGGCCGTCGCACTTCTCCGGGATCAATTCGATCCGCCTCTCGTAAACATGTCCGCCCGCCTCCGGATAGTAGATCGAGTAAAATCGGAATCCCGGAGTGGCATCATCATCCAAATCGTGGTTCAGCGCCTCAGTGCCAGAAAATGCCCGTGCCGGTGAGTCGTAGCGCGAACTCGCCTCCTTCACGATTACCTCACCTTGTCCGAAGATGGCCTCCACAATCTTAGCGAGCTGCTCCCGGCTGATGTGCTGAGTGGCTTGCATGGATTCTCTGTCGAACGTCGAAGTGGTGGCACCCGCTACCGGGAGCGCCAGTCCGACTCAGGATAAAAGGTTCTAATCACGGTGCAATCTCCGACTCGCGGCGGGGTAGCGGGTTGCCACCCACGCCTTGTTCGCCTTGGTTTTTGTTCGATCGGTAGAGAACTTTGGTGCCCTTCGAGATCAAAACAATCTCGAAGGTTTCTCTCGGCGAGTCGTCCTTCAAGGCTCGCAGGTAATCACTCTGTTTGGGCTCACGTCCGTTCAGGATCGCATCGATATAGTCCCGCGCTACGGTCCCGTCTCGCCCGACATACTCTCGGTCGTAAGCCGTGATCGTGAGCCCAGAGGGATGATGCCAGACCTCGGAGAATCGCAGGCAGCCCCCCACAATATCTCCGCTAGTCCCTCCCTCGCTAACAACATGATTCAGCCCGAGCGTGGAAACTAGCTCGGAGCGCTGAATCGAAGCCCGCGAATCGACTTAGCCCTAGTCAGCAAGTGTGCCTGGTCGTCAGAAACTTGGGCACAACCTAGAAAGGCCGTCGCAAAGACAAGACTGAGTAGAGGCCGAAGCATTTTTGGGCGAACGTATGAGGCATGGCGCGACGCCCCCAATGGCGGCACTCCGTGCCAGAATTACGGGATTGAATCATCAAAACACGAATGCAACAAGGCCGCGGTCAGGCGTCGCCATCGCCGGCTTGTTGGGCTTCTTGTTGGTCAGACCGAAAGGCCTCGATCTTCCTTCGGTCTTCTGGAATTTTTGGCGATAGAATCCGCTCATCTTTGCTCCAGTTCGGCGCGGAATACACACCTTTGCTCCCGATCCAGTAATCTTGTCGCCGGATAGCTCCATCGGAGTCTTCGGTGTAGTAGCTCAGGACTCGGGTGAGCTCAGGAAACGGACCGCCAGGCTCTGCTGTCCATGCATCTGCTGGTTGTCCGATCGTAATCTCCACCTCCTTCGCACTCTTCCCGAATAGCCCTGACGTCGCCTTCTGATAGGTAGAACCATCCGGGCGATTCTGGCAAGCCAGCAGCGTTAGTGACAAAGCGCCGACTATCGATCTCATGAATTCTTGCCCAACGTTAGAGGTGACTCACGACTGCCCGGGGCTGGGCTCCTGTTCCACAGGAGGCAAGACGCGGGTAGGCGTTGAGTCCACCGTCTTGTTGGCTTTCTTTTTGTCTTCCAGCGCGGCCTTGTAATTGCCTCGTACAATCGTCTCAGCAATTCTGAAAGCGATCGCACGGAGCACAAGGCTCGTCTTCAGGTGGTAAGTGTCGTCTATGACAATCTCTCCCTCACACAGCGGAACATTCGGAAACGCATCCACAAAATCGCTTGTAACCCGCCCCCCATCATGCACCAAACAATTCCTGATTTCCTTTACCTCCAATAATGTATTGTAATCAGTTTGGTGTTTCTCTCCACGAATTACATACCAAGAACTATACGGATCAACCTTGAAATCAAACGCGCTCTTAAGAAGATTGATGAGCCCATGAACGGATTGTCCTTCAGACTCGCCATGCTCGATTTCTCTCTCAACTAGGGCATGTTGGAGATCATCTACGGAAGCGAAGTCACCGGACATGCTCACTACATCGGCAAAGCTCAAAGTGGCCTTTTTTGCTCGGTTTCCCGCTGCTAAGATTCTGGGGTGCTTTCTGAACAGAGCATGAACAGAGCTTCGCAGAAAGACCTCAAACGCTGTCCATCTTAGGAGAAAGCAACTTCGGTTAGCTATCTCTGAGGCTTTCGCTGCCACTTCTCCTGGTTTGCCAATCGAGTGCGCGAGCTTCAAAAATGTCTTTTGCGTTTCTTCGAATTGGGACTGATCCTCGACATCCATACTCAATGGAGCACTTGCCTTCACGGAAAGTTTTACCGAGAAACTCTTTTTCCCAGGCTCTGGCAGCTTTTCGGCGGGCAGGGACCTCTTCGCCTCAGGCCAAATCACAATCTGTTCAGATGTCTTAGGGTGGATCTGCACGGGGGCAAGAGCACCAGTAGACGCCAATTCTTCGATCTCCTTTAAGTCGCTGCCTGTACGCTTCGCACACTCTGCGAGGGAAATCCATTCACATGAAAGGTCAACCGACTCGACTTCTTGGTCGGCGACGCAGAAGGACAATTCGTCATTCTTTGGCACGGGGGAACTAAAACTCTTCACATCGTCTTTCGGGAAGCGGAAGAGGAGTTGCTCCGTAAGGCCAAATGCGATTTCAGTTAGCCCTTCAAACTCATCGATGGACTGAAGGCTGGCAAGGAACCGCTTGTAAGGTTCAAAAGATTTTAGGTCGCTGCCTTTCATGTGTTCTGAAGCAGACCCTATGGCTGCGACTTGAAGCAGTCGGGCACCGTTGGAGTAGGTTGAGGGTTGGGAAAGTGGTGTCGTGTCTGGTTCAAATCGTGGGCTAT
>NZ_JACHFD010000053.1 GCF_014201715.1 Haloferula luteola | reverse complement strand
TCGGTATCGGTGATTCGCGAGCCCTCAAGGCTCCACTCGTCTGGAGCATATCGGTTTGGCGATGGCATTTTGGGGCGAACGTCAGAGAACAGGCGACCCGGCCCTCATGGCGGAGGCGCTGTCCTCGTTGCCGCATGGAACCATCAACACGGATTTTCGACAAGGCCGCGGTGAGGGGTCGCCCTGATTCGCCTTGTTGTGCTTTGTGGTGGGTCGCCTTGCCGGTTCGCTCCGCAACGCTCCCGAAACCGCCGTGTCGTGTGGCCAGCGTCGTGGAGAGACTGGCCCCCCGCAGCCAGCCCGACGCACCAGGCTGCGCTGACGAATAGCGATGAGAGGCTATCGCAAAGCGAAGTGCTTCAGAAACCTATCCGCCCGGTCAGCGGCCCGCTGGTGACGCTCCGCTCCATCTCGGACAGCACCGGTCGAGTGCCCGAACGCGATGCCGCTTCCGACCTGCCCCGATCCATCCGCAATCGGGATCATCTACCCCGGAACACCCTGCTCCAAAGTCCAGCACAACGTCGAAGGCCTGGCACCCGCTACCGGGAGCGCCC
The DNA here is from genome assembly GCF_014201715.1 of Haloferula luteola. Taxonomy (GTDB): domain Bacteria; phylum Verrucomicrobiota; class Verrucomicrobiia; order Verrucomicrobiales; family Akkermansiaceae; genus Haloferula; species Haloferula luteola. Next base: position 3,213 of record NZ_JACHFD010000053.1, on the reverse strand, counting down.
CTCCGACTCAGGTTGAGGTTTGTCATCACCCTTTGAATCCGACTCGGAGCGGGTAGCGGGTTGTCCAGCGCCGACTTGTTTTGGGCTTGGTTTATTCGGTAGGGAATTGCCTCCCCAGTTTCGATTCGCTCGGAAACCACCTTCGCTTGATCCAGTGTTACAGCACGACTTCCATCGGGTAGAGATTCCGTGGCGATGATTCCGGCGACGTTGGTGTATTGGCCAATCCAGTAATCCGAGGGCTGCTCTTGGAACTTCAACGTTATCCACGCTATGCCCTTCTTTGATTCGGGTTCAAACGGATCCCAAACCGCGTTATAGATCACATAACCGGCTCTATCCTCGTCTGCAACGAGCCATCCCCGAACGGTCAAATGTAGCCCATCGGTGACAAGCCCTTGGGAAAGTCCGTAAACCTCATCAACGGTTGAAATTCCAGTCGACTCGGCCGTCTTGGCCTCCTCGTTCTTCTTTGGCGGTTCACCACAGCATGCGATTGCCAATGTGAGTCCGCAGGCAATGTGCCGGAGAGGATTCATTCTATTTTTCTGCCCAACGTCAGAGAACAGGCGACCCGGCCCTCATGGCGGAGGCGCTGTCCTCGTTGCTGCATGGAACCACCAATTCGGATTTTCGACAAGGCCGCGGTGAGGGGTCGCCCTGATTCGACTTGTTGTGCTTTGCGGTTAGTCGCCTTGCCGGTTTGCTCCGCAACGCTCCCGAAACCGCCGAGCCGTGCGGCCAGAGTTGTGGAGAGACTGGCCCCCCGCAGCCAGCCCGACGCCCCGGGCTGCGCTGCCAAATAGCAATGAGGGGCCGCCGCTTCAGAAACCTATCCGCCCGGTCAGCGGTCCGCCGGTGACGCTCCGCGCCATCTCGGCCAGCACCGGTCGAGTGCCCGAACGCGATGCCGCTTCCGACTTGCCCCGATCCCATCCGCCATCAGGATCATCAACCCCGGAACGCGGTGCTCCAAAGTTCAGCACAACGTCAAAGCTGTGGCGACCCGGCAACCTTACCGGAGCGGCCACGGACAATCAATACGGTTCCGAAGCTGGCGGCAAGAACGCAACAAGGCCGCTGATAGGGGTCGTCCACCAGCGACTTGTTCGGCCTGGTGGGTTTCCGCATATTGTGGATCGGCTGTAGTCGAAGATCGTCCGATCACTTCGGTTCCGCTCAGCGGCGACTCAGCCAATGGATGCCTGCTAAAAGCGATGCTATGGCCGCAACGATGGCGATCCCGAACGCAACGCGGCTAGCAACAAAGAGTTGATCCCCGTTAGGGGGGCTTCCAGCTCCAGACGCCCAACCCCAGAACATCGAAAAGTATAGGGCTACGAACCCCAGGAGGCCGAGGATCAGAGCGATGCTGCATCCTGCAGAGCACTGCGGTCGCTTCTCATTCTGGTCTTCTGAAGACGCCTCCGAGTTTGGTGGCTCATACGGGCTCTCCATTTCTTGCCGAACGTCATAGCACACCAACCGCCTGACGGCAGCCGCGCGTTGACTGTTGGTTGATGGTTCTAATCACGACGAAAATTCGACTCGGAGCGGGTCAGGCGGTTGGGTGCTGCGACTTGTTAGCCCTTGTCGATTGAAGTTCAAATGCTGGATTGTGTGGGAAGCAGAGCGTGTGTGCGGATGCTTCACGTTGCTTGCCCAAGTCATCGGTGAGGATCGCGGAACAGGTCACGCGGTAACGCTGTCCTCGTGGAGCGAACACAGAGTGAGGTTCAAAACTGAAGCGGATCGAGCAAGCCACAACGAACTCCTTTAGTGGGTAATCCCAATCCGCCAAACGACGGGTCAACTGATCTCGGAACTCAGCCTCGGACTCAGATAGAAAAGTGCGTGGGAATATCGGGACAGTAATCTCGCCGCAACCTTGCTTCTGGGCGAGAAGACAGATTACTCCAACGCCCCAATAGCCGTTGACGTCGTTATTCCGGCTCAAGCAGTGCCAGGCAAGACCACTTGCGATACTTTTAAGCTCTCGGCGGCGTGCCATTCTTTTGGGCTAACGTCTGAGAAATGGCGACCCGACCCTCATGGCGGGGCTCCGATTCTCGTTGCCGGATTGAACCACCGAAGCGCTAACGCAACAAGGCCGCTGTCAGGGGTCGCCATCTTCGGCTTGTTCGCTTTTTGGATTTGCGCGCTTCCGGTAACGCCAAAGCATCACGCTCAAGAGGAAGAGCGGATAGGCTGTAGCCACGGTGAAGTAACCGATGTCGATGCCAATCCTGCGCCTGCCTCCGTCGTCCTGACCAAAGCGGTAAATCTCGAATGACGAAGGGAATAGCGTGGTCCACGACGCACCCGAAGCCTCCTCCCGTTCGAACGAGTGGTCATCCGGCAGAAAGATCGCGGGAGAAGCTCCCCCAATCTCAATGGAGAGTTCGCTGAGGTGACTGGTCACCTCCCAGAATCGCTTGCCGGGTCCCGAATCCAAAATCTCTAACGTCGTCCTGTGGCTTGTGGAATCCCACCAAGCCCACAGCACGAACAAGAGGGGAAATAGTGCCAGCCAAAATAGACGTGAGCGGTACCACGGTCTCATTGTGGAAGGCTGCCGAAGATCATTTTTCGAGCGAACGTCTGAGAAATGGCGATCCCGACCCTCATGGCGGGGCTCCCGATTCTCGTTGCCGGATTGAATCACCAGAACGTAAACGCAACAAGGCCGCTGTAAGGGGTCGCCATCTTCGACTTGTTCGCCGTTATCGTTCGGACCCTCAGGCTCGCCTCAGCCTCAGGCCCAGCCAGACGCCAAGTGCTCGCGAGAATGCGCCGAACACAAGATACACGATGAACAATCCGAGGTAGAACGCGCCGAGCCATGGATACTCAAGATGGTAGCGCGGATAGAATGGAATCGTGCCGTCCCACATGAAGTAGTCGACTAGAGCGAAGAGCCCGATCGCAAACAGGACGATCCACCACCCTGCTAGGCCCGACCACGCGTCTTCGAGCCATCCAATTCGGCCTTTGGAGGGTCGATTGATACGGGTCCCCTTGATCATCGCGGTCAGCATCAAGACTCCGAGGAACGAATAGATGATCGGAGGCTGAGGATCGCGGACTACGGTGGCGACAATCACGGGTTGTTTTCTGGCGAACGTCAAAGCTGAGGCGACCCCGGTAACCCGCCGAAGCAGCCAGGAACAATCAATCAGGCTCCGATGCCGGCGGCAAGAACGCAACAAGGCC
>NZ_JACHFD010000052.1 GCF_014201715.1 Haloferula luteola | reverse complement strand
GTCCATCCGGGATCTGCTCAAGCGCCCGGATCTCATGCGTTCGGTCTGCCGCACCCACTCCCCATAGCGGAAAGAACTTTTGGCAATCGGTCTAAAGGGCTGCCAGAAATCAAGCGCGACCGCGGGAGAACTTCTTCTTGAAGATCGAGACCAACGCCACACCGCCAATCGCAATGGCTTTCCAGAGCTTGGCAAACAACAGTCCCAGTTTTGCAAGGATCCCCGCCTTCGCAGCAATTTTCGCAGCCACCGCTCCCCCCAAAACCATGCCCGCCAAAGACAGCTCCGACTTTTCGTCCTTCGATGGATCGAAGTCGGCATACCGGTGTCCCGGAAGATACTCGACCATGCCAGCGACCTTATCCTCTGCCGCTTGGATTTCCGGTAACGATTCCATCGATGCTACCGCCTGCAGATTCAGCACTCCACGGCGGCCAAGCACCCGCACGTCGTAGTTGATCGTTCCCTCCCCCTCGTCGCCAAATTGCAACTCTTTGGCCCAGTGGAGAACCTTGTGCTCCTTGTCGTAATGAGGCGGTACGGCCCAACCAACCACCTCCACCGTTTCGTAACCCGCCGCTGCGCGCTCCTCATTTGCCTGACGGGTGCCGTCCTGAATCGCAGCCAGCAATTGGTCCCCATCCATGTCATTCGCATCTTCGTCCGAGACATATCCATCCTCGGTGAATTCCACCACGATGGCCCAATCTCCGGGATGCTCGATGGCCTGACCCTCCGGTAGCACAAGTCCCATCGTACTTTCCGCCGTGTCAGGCGGATTTCCCCACAAGTCGACAATCACCTTCTTCGCGGCGTTCTCCCCAAGAAATCGGTAACCTTCGGGCAAATGCAACTGGGCGATCTTCCCGGGCAACAGCACATCTCCGGTTTGATACTCCTCACCCTCAAGAAGGGCTGACACATGAGATTCATACATCGTCTGAAGTTCCTCGGGTGTCGGCTCAACGCTCACTTCTCCCTGAGCAAGAACCCATGACGACAATCCGATCACCCCAATCAGCCATCTAACCGTATGCATGCCTTCCTATGATGAGGGCGAGAGATCAATACAAGCCCATAGTCGATCGTCCGGGCTTCCAGGGCATGCATTGCCCCGATGTGGCGAAACCGTTGCGGATTCGTGGGCGGGTTGGCGAACAGATCACGCCAACGTCTCGGCCTGATGTCCATTCGCCTCTCCACGGTCTTGTTGTCCCTGATTTTGCCGCTCACGGCGGCTGAGCCAGCCAAGCCTTTTCATTTTGCGCATCGCGGGGGCTCCTATGAGTTCGAGGAGAACACACTCGGGGCTTTCCGCAGCAGCTACGATGCGGGTGTTCGAGGCTTCGAAACCGACGTCCGCATGACTCGAGATGGGCAGTTGGTGATCCTCCACGACGATTCCCTTGATCGCACTCACCACGGTCAAGGACCGATCGAGGACATGGATTCGACAGCAGTTCGCCAAGTCCTCTCACGCAAGCAAGGAGAGCCACTCCTCTTTTTGCAGACCTTACTCGACTACCTCGCTGACAAACCCGGCATGTACGTCGAGTTCGAGATGAAGACCAGCAATAAGGAGCTTTATCCAGACGATCGGATTGAGGCCTATGCCAAAGCCATTTACCAACAAGTGACCACCCATCGCCCAGAGGACTCGACATGGGTTTTCACCTCGTTCGATCCACGCCCACTCAAGGCCATCAAAGCCATCGATCCCGACGCAGAGATCATGCTGATCAAAGGAGGTCCTTTGGACCATGCGCTCATGGACTCCGCGAAAGAGATCGGCTCCCATCGGATTGCCTGCAAGATGGAAGGGACCACCCGCTTGGCCGTCACCCAAGCCCGGGAAGCCGGATTCATCGTCACGGGATGGCCCGGCCATACGATGAACGACTACTTTCTAGGACTGGGGCTGGGAGTGGATGCCATCTGCACCGATATCCCGGTGGAGGTGCAGAAGTATCTTGAGAAGCAGGCGAAGCATTGATCGAACTGCTCATGAGGTCGGCACTCCATACGAGAAATGCCGACCCGAGCCGATTGGGCCACGGAATCAGCGGCGACGGAAGAAGGCCATGCCCGCCAATCCGCCGAGCGCCAAAAGTCCAGTCGTGGGCTCCGGAACGGTGGAAACGGCATTGAACACTTGGCCTAGAGTGACCGTGCCATCGAGAGCCACCGCATTGTTGGTGAAGAAGTCTCCTGCAGTAGCGTTGTCGGTCAGACCGCCGCGGTAACCTTTAAGGCCTGCCGCAGCGTTCGGTACCGTCTCGTCTACGGTACCGAAGCTAACGGTACTATTGCCGCGCCAGTTCCAGGTTCCCGTCACCCCAGTCAAACTGAATTCGCTATAGGCGCCATCCTGACCCACGAGGATCGTGGCATTCGTCGTATCCAGCGAAACGAAAATGGTCGTTTCAACATTCGCAGCGACCATTCCGAGCTGGATACCAAAGGCGGCATCTCCCCCAGCCAAGTCGGCGGGCCCGGAAGGGAAAGCATTCGCATCACCTGAGCTGCTGAGAAACCAGACACTGCCATCGATCAGCCAGAGGCCCGAGCCACTGGTCGTGCCACCAATTTCAATGATTCCCACGGCACCCGTGGTGCTGTTGGAGAGATCCGTGGTGGACGGAGTGAACTGGGCTGCGAGCGTCAGGCCGCTGGCCAAATCGGTGGCGCCGATCGTACCGGTGTTCGCCGACGTTTGGCTATACAGAGCCGTTCCGTCGCTGAGGTCCGGAACGATGGTGCCGGCCGAAGCAAGTCCTCCGGCCGCGAAGAGCGCGACCCAGCCAAGGGCGCGAGGGTTGGGATGGGGATTCATGGGCTTTGAGTGGGGTTGAGTTGGTGCCATTAGGTTGAAAGCCTGGACGCATCCACCTTCGGAATTGCCCTGGCCTATCCCGCGTATTTCGCCATTCGTTCGGGCGTTCCAAAAAATCCGGGAGTTTTTCTGACAGCCTTCCCTGACTCCGCGAGCTGCTCGCGCTTGCGCGTTCGCGTCAAAAACCCGTTGCACCCTGCGGGAAGGACGTGTTGACTCCGCCTGCTGTCAGGGGCCGTGGAGGTTCGGCAGACAAACCCCGCCAGGCCTTGATCGGAGCAACGGTAGTTTGTCCGGATTTGCCGCGGTTCCCTGGCAGCCTTTTAGATACTTCTAGGCAGAATGGACGAATTCAGAATTTGATCCAATCAGCTAAGGCTAATAGATTTATGAAATCTATAAAGGTCTCGGCAAACGGGTCGTAGCGTGTGTTGAAGCCGCGGTATCGTTTGATCCGCGCAAAGAAGTTCTCCCTCACCCGCCGCCGCTGCCTTCACCGAACTGCCGTCAATGGCCTTCCGCGTGAAACTGTGCCACCGGCCCTCGTCCCGGACCGCTCCCGCCATCGCGGCATCCACCCTACGCGAGCATTCCTTGATGAACTCCTTCGACATCCACAAGCGGACCCTGCAGAAGGCGCCGTTCCTTTCGGTTGGAGCGGGTATACCACGGGTCGCTGACCACGACTGAATGTCATCGAGCCCACTCGAATCGGCGGGCCAATTCAGTTCGCTTAGGCCCAGCCATTCTTCCAGCTCCTCCTGCTTGATGGCATCCCTGTTGTTCAAGGTGCTCACGCCGGTGCTCAACAGATGCGTCGAGCAATACGCCCATTCTGGATCCGCATCGTCCGACGCCCGGTAGGTCTGATCCACCTCCGCGACGAACATCATCACTTTCAGCTCCGGCAATGACTGTGGGTCCGTCGGATCGCTGTTGCCGTCGTGTTCCCAATAGTTCGAA
>NZ_JACHFD010000051.1 GCF_014201715.1 Haloferula luteola | reverse complement strand
GAATGGAGCGGCACCTTCGACACCCTCAAGCGCAAGCGCGACAAGTTCCGCAAGAAGGCCGCCGCCCTCATGAAAGAGCACAAGCGCCGCGACCGCCGCCTCGCCAAGGGCAAGACCGAAGTCGCCGGCGAAACCCTCACCCCCGCCGAAAAGCTCATCGCCAAAGCCGCGAAGATCGACGCCTTCCTTTCGGAAAACGAACCTCGCGCCGGCGTCTCCGGAAAGGAAGTGCAGAGCAATCTGACCGATCCCGGGTCCAGCAAGATGCACACCTCCAAAGGCACCGTCCAAGGCTACAACTGCCAGGCCCTCGCCGACGGATCCCACCAGATCGTGACTTGCGCCCACATCCCCGATGGCGGCCAGGACGGCCGCGTCCTCGGTGAACTCTTCGAACAAGCCGCCGCCCGCGCCGAGGCCGCCGGACTCGGCGGCGACTTCTACCGCGGCAAGGAACTCCTCGCCGACGCCAACTACCACAGCGAGCCCAACCTCGAAGCCTGCGCCGCACGTCAGCTCGACGCCGTCATACCCGACCCCAACCACCGCGACCGCGACGAGCGCTACGAAGGCCGCGACCGGCACCTCCGCAAAGTCCGCCCCAAGGACAGCGGCCGCTTCGCCGCCGCCGACTTCACCCGGGACGAGGAAGCCGACACCTACCGCTGCCCCAAGGGCCAGATCCTCCGTCGCAAGCCCGGTACCAGCACCTCCACCGGCGGCAAAGGAGCCTTCCACAAGTACGAGATCGAAAGTGACTTCTGCAGCATCTGCGAGTTCCGCTCACGTTGCCTGAGTAAAAACGGCAAACGTCGTACTTTGAGCGTCTGCATCGAGCCCGCACGCCCCCATTGCAAGTCCATGCGGGACAAGGTCGACACCCCGGAAGGAAGGCATCGCTACAGCTACCGCATGGGCACCATCGAACCGATCTTCGCCAACCTGCGGCACGCCAAAGGCCTCAACCGCATCAACTACCGCGGACGGGAAAAGGTGGGAGTCATCTGGAACCTCTGGAGCATCATGCACAACATCGGCAAGATCGCCCTCTACCGGCCGGAATACGGCACCGGCGAGCCCGCCACGGGGTGAGGCCGGCATGCCCCGCGGCATCCGTGACCCCGGCAGGGCGTCACAGGAGCCCATCACGAGGCGCCACGACCCCGCAAGGGAAACGCCCGCCCGGAAATCGAAAACGACGTCCATCACTCGGCACCATCCGAAGGCAATGGTACGACGGGCTCAACAGGGGTTTTCCGACGGTCTCGTTCGCCTTCGTTTGTTGCTCTGGTGGAAGATATTTCGGAGCGCTTACCGTGAAGAATCTCGATAACTTGACTTCTCACCGCTTCATACTTGGGGCGCTCCCTGAAAAAGCTGAAGGTCTGATGATCTCCGTTGCTCGAGTATCCGTCTAAGTGAAAGGCCCGTTCATCGGGCTTCAAATCGCCGTTGGTACGCATGAACTCGTTGGTCGAATCGTAGCTTCCGAGCGAAAAGTACCGACTAGCGGCCTTATCCCCGGAGCGCAATATGAACTTCCAAAGTAGCGGGCGCTCACCCGCCAGATCAAAATATTCGAGCGTGAAAACTCGGAATTCACCAACGACGAATTGATCTCGAATAAAGAACGTCTGCTTCTTCAGTTCATCAGACTTCCCGGCAGATCGAGCCGCTCGAAGTTCGCCGATGGTGGCCTCGGCCTTATCGTGCTGGCCCGCGGCCCAGTATGCCTGAATCAACTTCGCTTTAAGTTGCCAGTCGGCCGGTTCGAGCTTCTCAAGACGCTGCCACGAATCGATTGCCTGTGCATAGTCTTCATCCATATAGCTCGCCATGCCGAAGTTGTAGAGCGCACTGCGGTCGTTTGGATCTTCTTCTAGCGCCTTCTTGAAATCATCTTTCGATGGTTCTGCTGCCATAACGGCTGAAGCGAGAATGAGCGCTACTAGCGGGAGTTTCATTATCTCGTCGAACGTCAGAGGAATGGCTCACCGACCCTCATGGCGGCGCTCCGATTTCCATTGCCGGATGGAACCACCATGACAGCCCTGTGACAAGGCCGGTGTGAGGGGTCGCCATCTCCGACTTGTTCGTCATTCTGTTCTTGCGGGTTGCATTCTCTCGCCTCGCGGCACGAACCGCAGAAGGCCTGGCTCGATCACAAGCTTGGCATCAACAGCATCCGCAATAGCCCCCATCACCTCGATCCAACGAACATCCTTGAGGTGCAAATCCAACTTTCGGTCGAAGCGCTCTTGAATCTTCGAAGCATCGATCTTCAGATAGTATCCCGGCAAAGTCATCGACGAGCCAAGGAGTTCAATCGCACAATCTACCCGAGTTCCCGTGAAATCAACTGTTGGCAGCCTGCGATTCGCTTGCTTAACGGTCCACGCCAGTGTCTTGGGCGCAGGTGGTGCAGGGGCATCCAGTGCCGCAACCCTGCTTCCACCGAATGCAACGCCCACGAAAAGAACTATGGCTATACGCAAAAACATAATTTTTAAGACGAACGTCAGAGGCATAGTGCGACGCCAAACCATGGCGGCGCTCAGCACTCGCTTGCGAGGATTGAATCACTAGGACAGGCACACAACAAGGCCGTGGTTAGGCGTCGCCGTCGCCGACTTGTTGTGCTTTTGTTGTTAGTTACTCAGTCAGAAAGGGAATCGATTATCGACTCCAACGCATCGACCCTCGCAGGATTCTGCGTCTCTTTTAGCTCGGCTCTCACTGCGGCAAATAGACAGTCCAATTCGTTGGAGGTCGCGCGGCCGAGTTCGGCGAATACCGACTCAAGTGCCCGGACATCGTCGTCCTTTCGGTCATCCGAACCCTCGGCGACGACCAGGTACACGATCGCCTCAATCAGAGCCTTGTGTATCGCGCTCACTGTGAGTCGACCTCAAAAGAGCCTCTCGAGAAATCTCCAAACTCAGAAATCGAATCACCTCCGAGCGCAAGACCGTAGAACTCATTCCCGCCGGGCTTCAGGGCGTACTCGATCCTCTCAATCGTCGCGCGCTCCGTCCTTCCGTTGGGTGCGTGGAGCACGAGATGGGTACCGGCGGTGCAGTGTGATGACTCGCGAGCCGAGATCATATTCAGGATGACCTGAGGTCCGTCTGTGATCTGGAACACTGTCTCAATAGCGTGTCGAGTGACGGCATCCATTCTTTGGCACAACGTCGAAGGCCTGGCACCCGCTACCGGGAGCTCCCCTCCGATTCAGGTTGGGGTTTGTCGCTACCCTCCGAATCCGATTCGGACTGGGTAGCGGATTGTCCAGCGCCGCCTTGTTCGGCTTGTTTCGTGTAGAGCTTGTGGCCCTCAAGGTAGGGAATCAGCCTCGTCATCTGGTCGTAGTCGATCTCCTCGGTCACATTCTCTCGGTAATAGACTCGCACCCCTACCATCTCCCCATCCTCGAACTCCCCTTTGAGCCCGCCCTCCTTCTCGTCAATTCCTCGGTAGGAAGTCGTGCACATGATCCACCTTCCGGAGTCGCCAATCTGCCAGACGTAGCCATCCTCGCCCAAGCTGCTCATGCCGCCGATGATCTTGGCCTCTTTGTCCATTGTGATCTTCGTCCGCTTGAGGAAATCGCCCATCGTGTCACCCCGATCGATCTTCGGGATCTGTTCCAAGACTCGCTGAACGACGGGTGGTATTGTTTCCTGTGCTCGAACCGCAGTCGATGAGAGCCACGCGAGGAGAAAGGCTGTAAAGTAGGCTCTCATTCTTGCCAGACCCTATGGCTGCGACTTGAAGCAGTCGGGCACCGTTGGAGTAGGTTGAGGGTTGGGAAAGCGGTGTCGTGTCTGGTTCAAATCGTGGGCTATCCCGTATGAACGGGACCTATCCAACATCAATCGATTGTAACGAATGAATACGAACTCAGACACG
>NZ_JACHFD010000050.1 GCF_014201715.1 Haloferula luteola | reverse complement strand
ATTCTCAGCATCCCAAGTGTATGTCCAACGACCATCGCTCAGCAGGTTGCCGTCCGCGTCGTAGCTCGGAACCAGCGCCGCTTGGTCAAACCACAAATGACCGGTATTGACGGCGGTTGCACCCATTTTCTTCGTAAGCGCTACGCAATCCGCCACCTGTTCGCTCGAGCGTAAGGGTCGTATCCTGTCTGGCGATGACGGATACGACGACGATATTGAAGACCCACATCCTCGGGCGGATGAGGATCGGCAGGGAGCATCGCGAGGCTCTGCGGTCGCATCTGACAAGGGAATCCTGCGTAGCTTTCATCCTCCGAGGAGCGATGAATGCAACGCGACCCAACGGCAAAGCGGCACGACGGGGCTTCAGACCACGCTTACACAGAGGGCGCCTGTCCCTCCGGTTGGCGCTGGCGGCAGCTGGGGTGAATCTCCGCGAGTCTCCGTGGCGGCAGCACATCCCCGAAGATCACCCCATAGCCACTGGGAGACCCGACAATCATCTCCCGCCTTTCCTTTTGCGGCGGATGGCGGATTGCCGGACGCGTTTTGAAGTGGCAAACGTGGTCGCCTAGAAGCCGCTCAGAAGACAGAAGAGGTTGGATATTCTCACGATACCTACCGTAATCCGGTCGACCTTCCATCATTGATTGTCAACGAAGGGCACCTTAAAGCGGCTCCATTCAGGACCGATCCCCTTCCTCATTCAACGTAAAGATTTTTCGTCTAACCCTAGTCTTCGTCGCATCACCTCAGACACAACAACTAACACAAGTAATATCAGACCCTTGGAGAATTTACCCAAATCGGCAAACTGTTCTAAAATCACCATAAGCGCCAGATAGAAAAAACCAACAAAAAGCATTGATAGCCATGGATTTTTCATCCACTTTGCCATGATTGAATTCCGCAACTTATTCACCCAAAATTTCCTTCCTCATTTTCTTGATTTTATCCTTGTCCGCCGAACAAACTTTTTGATTACAAACGCCTTTGGAGGCCCAGTCATGAAATGGATTGCTGAACCAGCGCCCAGCGACTGCACCTACCGCCGCTTCCCCGGCTACACCCAGCGCATTGTCTGCCCAAATTAGGCTCTCCGCCCCCGCAATTAGGCGATAACCTCCTACAAACGCGGGCACTGCCCTAGCCGCTGTAAGTGTCTCCAACACTGTCGCGGTTTCATACAACCAACTCATCTCTTCTTGTCTCCGCTCGGAACATTCTTCTTCTGATAGTCCTACCGCCTCATAAAACGGCATCAGTTTTCCGCCCTTCTGGCAACAGCTGCGCAACTCAGAAGACCCCCTCGCATTTCGGCCTTGATTAGGGAATTTCTCACAGCAACACTTTGACCGATTTGCTGGATCGGCAATCTCGTGACACTCCTTCATACCGAGATAGTCCGTCACATTCGCACCGTCATTCCCCACAAACCCATACAAATTCATCCCCCCTCTCTCCCCGATCGGATCCCTCGATGGCCACCTCCCCGTCACCGGATCATAATACCGGTAGCCGTAGTAGGAGAGTCCCGTGTAAGGATCGCGAATCTTGGTGGAGAACCCAAACTCCGAATTCAACGTTCCCTCTGACACCACGATATTTCCAAACGCATCGTATTCCGTCCGCAGTTGCTCCATATTGGGATTTGCCGTGCCTCCAGAACCCTTGAGCGCCCAAGCCGTGATATTTCCGTTTCCATCGTACGCCGGGCGTCTCAGCTTCCCGTCCGAGACCGTCCGCTGCATCAACAGGCCCCCCACGCCTCCCGCTCCCTCCATGGAGCCCGACAGGTCACTTCCCCACGTGAATTCAAGCTTTCGGGTCAAACTCGTCCCTCCAGCATTCGAACTGAACTCAATCACCGGATTCCAGCCCACATACATCCACCTCGCCCGCGACTTGAAGGTGGGACTCGATGCGGTGCCCTTGTACCAAATCGCTCGCTCCGTTCGACGGCCCAGGAAATCATATTTGAATTCCAACTTGGTATACGGATGCCCGGCATCCGTGGCCGCAGTGGTGGTCACCATTTTCGTCATGCGATTCTCAGCATCCCAAGTGTATGTCCAACGACCATCGCTCAGCAGGTTGCCGTCCGCGTCGTAGCTCGGAACCAGCGCCGCTTGGTCAAACCACAGATAACCGGTATTGACGGAGGTTGCACCCATTTTCTTCGTAAGCGCTAAGCAATCCGCTACCTGTTCGCTCGAGCGTAAGGGTCGTATCCTGTCTGGCGATGACGGATACGACGACGATACTGAAGACCCACATCCTCGGGCGGATGAGGATCGGCAGGGAGCATCGCGAGGCTCTGCGGTCGCATCTGACAAGGGAATCCTGCGTAGCTCTCTTCCTCCGAAGAGCGATGAATGCAACGCGACCCAACTGCAAAGCGACACGACGGGGCTTCAGACCACGCTTTCACAGAAGGCGCCTGTCCCTCCGGTTGCCGCTGGCGGCAGCTCGGGTGGATCTCCGCGAGTGTCCGTGGCGGCAGCACATCCCCGAAGATCACCCCATAGCCACTGGGAGACCCGACGATCATCTCCCGCCTTTTGCGGCGGATGGCGGATTGCCGGACGCGTTTTGAAGTGGCAAACGTGGTCGCCTAGGAGCCGCTCAGAAGACAGAAAAGGTTGGATATTCTCACGATGCCTACCGTAATCCGGTCGGCCTTCCATCATTGATTGTCAACGAACCGTGACTTAATGCATTACCATTCAGGAATGACTCCTTTGACACGGATGTTAAAGTGCGAGGACTGACCCCTTTTACCTGACCCCTTTTACTCGCCCGTTCGAAATAAATCCAAGACTTGCTCGAATATAGTCCGTCTTTTTTTTAAGCCACCTGCAGAAATTTGACCCTTATCTACTTCAGACCCTGAACCGGGGCGCGCAAGGACCCACTGATTCCGGAATCTCAATATTTGAAAAACACGTTTAACCTCAACTGTCTTTCCGTCGGGAAACCGAAAGCGAAGAGGAAGAGACAGGAGATCGCCATTAAGATCCGCCTTGCCAGCCTTGGGCCAATCATCAATCTCCCCAGTTATGACATCAGAAGGATTTCGATTGTATTTAAATGTCAAATCGTAATATACCTCTAAATATTCATTTGCCTTCTTGTCTCGCTCAAGACTTTCCCATATCCCCACCAAATCGCTTGACTCAGGCGTCAGCAAGACCTCTTTTTTTTTCCACGAGAAAAAGCCTGCGCCAATCATTAAAAACAAAACAGTTGCAGCCAACCCCCACAACATTCGGCGCTGATTTGGTTGTCCCATCAGTTTTTCCAATTTGTCGGTTGGCCTGTTTCCCAGTCGTATGCTTCTCCATTGGGAGGAGTTCCAAACTCTTTGTTCGCATCTATGCCGTCCAGTTTTTCATCAAAGTCTCCGTGACTCGCTTCCTTGATGATTGCTTCTCTAATCAAGTTTTGAAGGGTTTCTGTCTGCTCCTCCGCTTTCCTGGTGGCCTCCTCAGGCGAATCAAAGTTGTCCGGCCATTCTTCAGCATCTTCGATAATTTTTCCCAACCGTTGAATGAACGCCCTGTAAAGCTCAACCTCATGTGCCGCGCCTTTCCAATAATTCTTCTTTCCATGAAACTGAGGGTCTCGTGAAGGATTCACATTCATGCGAATCGCATACTCGACATCAATTTTCCCAGATATTTGGCAGCCTTTTTCATCCAGCTTCAAATCAACCGATACCAACCCAGCTGTGCCCCTAAAATCAGTTTCTCCACCCCTCTCATTTAGCCATATCCGTTCCATGGCTCAATCGATCTTGATTTGAAGAGGAATCCCAAAATTCTTGATTTGATTTTTCTCCTCATTTGGCTGGTTAAGGTCTATCTCCGTAAGCCCAATTGGGTCAATACCGCTCACCCCGTTATTCCCCACGAACCCATACAGGTTCGCCCAGCCCCGTTCCCCGATCGGATCCCTCGATGGCCACCTTCCCGTCACCGGATCATAATACCGGTAACCGTAGTAGGAGAGTCCCGTGTAAGGATCGCGAATCTTGGTGGAGAACCCAAACTCCGAATTCAAGATCCCTTCTGAAACCACAATATTTCCAAACGCATCGTATTCCGTCCGCAGTTGCTCCATATTGGGATTTGCCGTGCCTTCGGAACCCTTGAGCGCCCAGGCCGTGATATTTCCGTTTCCGTCGTATGCCGGGCGTCTCAGCTTCCCGTCCGAGACCGTCCGCTGCATCAACAGGCCCCCCACGCCTCCCGCTCCCTCCATGGAGCCCGACAGGTCACTTCCCCACGTGAATTCAAGCTTTCGGGTCAAACTCGTCCCTCCAGCATTCGAACTGAACTCAATCACCGGATTCCAGCCCACATACATCCACCTC
>NZ_JACHFD010000049.1 GCF_014201715.1 Haloferula luteola | reverse complement strand
TGCCATGGCTCGCGTCCCGAGGAAGCAGCGGGCGGGCCAGCGGGCGGAAATCGGGCTGGAACAGGGAGGGGTTTTTCGACAGTTTCAACAAGGCGAAGCAGGACGACCCCTTAAAGCGGCCTTGTTGAGTTTCCGTTTTGATGATTCAATCCGTTAACGAGAATCGGAGAGCCGCCATGAGGGTCGGGGCCGCCTGTTCTCTGACGTTCTGCAAAAAATGGACTCACGAACCGGAGCGGGATTGATTGCGGGAATGCTTCAAGGAACGAAGCACATCAATCCTGTTTGGGATGAGCTCCCGGAACCCGCTGTCGATGAATTGCTGCGGACATGGGCGCACGAACTGGATAAGTGGGATGGCAGTTCGACGGACGCAATCATCGAATCGATTACACGGCATGACGGACTACGTGATGCGTGGGGCCGATTGGATCAGCACTCCCGTGATGCTCGGAGGCACGTGATTGAGACTATCGCGGCAAACGTCCAAAATGAAGAAGCAGAAGAAGCCGGAGCACAGAACCCCTGACCCGCCGCGAGTTCCAGCCGCTATGAACGCTACAACCTCAACCCACAGTCGAAGTCGCGCCCCCGGTCAGGGGTCCTGTGTCCTTTGACGTTGTGCTGAACTTTGGAGCACGGTGTTCCGGGGTTGATGATCGTGATGGCGGAGGGATCGGGGCAGGTCGGAAGCGGCATCGCGTTCGGGCACTCGACCGGTGCTGGCCGAGATGGCGCGGAGCTTCACCGGCGGACCGCTGGCCGGGAGCATAGGTTTCTGAGGCACGTCGTTTTGCGGCAGCCTTTCCTCCCTATTCGGCAGTGCAACCCGGGGCGTCGGGCTGGCTGCGGGGGCCGGTCTCTCCACGATTCTGGCCACACGCCACGGCGGTTTCGGGAGCGTTGCGGAGCGAACCGGCAAGGCGACCCACTGCAAAGCACAACAAGTCGAATCAGGGCGACCCCTCACCGCGGCCTTGTCGAAAATCCGTGTTGATGGTTCCATGCGGCAACGAGAACAGCGCCTCCGCCATGAGGGTCGGGTCGCCTGTTCTCTGACGTTCGCTCTAAGAATTGCGCATGAGAACGCTGATTTGCATTGGGATCCTCCTCGCAGTCGCTGCCGCGTTCTTCGCGGTTCACGACATGCTGAGCGCGACGATCACGAGCATGTTCCGCCTTGGGGTTGGATCGATGCTGATTGCGCTGAGTCTTGCTGCGATCATCCTGCGATGGGTCGAGAGCCGAGACTTCGGACTATTCCGATCTACCGCATCTTCCGCCGCAGTGGTGTTTCTATTCTTCGGGACTTGGATCTCACTTTGGTTCGTGTCTGAGCAGCTCCTGATCGACCACTACTTGCGCGTCCGAGGTGGCGGCGACACCGGATACAATTATTTCTATCCCGGAGCTTCGGGCATGGGCTACGCCGAGGGGCTGTCGCAGCCCGACAAGATTCTCGGCCGTGTGCTTCGAGTAGGCGGCGTCGGAGCTTTGCTGCTTTCCATTCCATTTGGAGCCATCCTCACCGCATACAAAAGACAAAGCGAACAAGGCGTCGCACCACAACCCGCTGCCCGCTCCGAGTCGGATCTTGCGGGATCACTACCACCCTCAACCTGAGTCGGAGCTGCGCTCCCGGCAGCGGGTGTGTGGACTTCGACGTTCTACGGAAAATGCAGCCAACTGAGGCACGCTCGGTCGATGAGCTCGTGAGTCTGGTGGAGAGTGGCGGCCGTCCCAAGTTCGTCTTCTTCTGGGGCCACACGCCTCGGCGTAAGGGGAGCATCGATCAGAGCTGCTTTAGCAATTGGTTCCCAAGTCGATTCTCAGTGGATGGCGTTTCCTACCCTACCACTGAGCACTATATGATGGCTGAGAAGGCGCGTTTGTTCGGCGACGCCCGCGTGCGGGACCGGATCCTCCAGGCGGGCAGCCCAGGTGCCGCCAAGCGATTGGGTCGAGAGGTGGCGGGTTTCGACGAATCGACCTGGATTGCGAACCGATTTCGGATCGTAGTATCTGGCAACCTTGCCAAGTTCTCACAGCACCGGGAACTCGGCGCGTATCTGACTCAGACTGGTGAGCGTGTCCTCGTCGAGGCGAGTCCCCGGGACCGCATCTGGGGGATCGGACTCAGCAAGGACGAGAGCCATGCCGAGAACCCCCGCCTCTGGAAGGGGCTCAACCTGCTTGGCTTCGCGCTCATGGAAGTTCGGTTCCGTCTGAAACAAGAATCGTAGAACAAGCCGCTGGTGGACGACCCCTATCAGCGGCTTTGTTGCGTTCTTGCCGCCAGCTTCGAGAGCTGATTGATTGTCCGTGGCTGCACCGGTGAGGTCACCGGGTCGCCACAGCTTTGACGTTGGGCAAGAAACTGAACGACGCGTGACCTCAGCCGACGATGATTCCCGTAGGGAGCGCATGCTCGATTCCGTATGTCGGCGTGTGATGTGGGGTGATCGCCACGAGGACATTCTTCAGAGCCTCGCCGCGAAGGGACTAACGGATGATGAGGCGGCGCGGATTCTCGGTGAGGCTCAGCGGGAACGGATCAGGACGATTCGGGCAGTCTACTGGCCTCGTATTTGGTGGGGTCTGCTTTTCATCGCGGTTGGCGTCGGCTTGATCTGGCTGATTTGGACGCTCACCGAAGGCTATACTGTATGGAGCAGCCGCGCGGTGATACTTCCGGCCGCCCCGGCCGCCTTCGGGCTTTGGAAGCTCTGCGGCGGACTGGTCGGAGTGCTGACAGCAGGTTCCCGCACGGGTTCGATTGCCGAGATCGATTGACCAGCCGTGAGAATCAATCGAATCAAGCCCAACAAGTCGAAGCAGGGCGACCCCTATCAGCGGCCTTGTTGCGTTTCCATTTTGGTGGTTCCATCCGGCAACGAGAACAGAGAGCGCCGCCATTGATCGCCGGGGCCGCCTGTTCTATGACGTTCGCTCTAAAAGATGCCCTCCGAAGCTGAACTTGCGCAGATCGTGGCCGACAGGAAGGCCAAGAATCCGTTTCACTTCGAGGCGGAGCGTGATGAGCCATTGACCCCTGACGCGATCGCGCAGATTGAGCACGACCAGGGTGTCCGGTTCCCGACTTCATTCGTGAGGCATTTGACGACCGAAGGAGCAGGTGATTTCGCGTTCGGGTGGGTGTTTTCACCCGATCCTCAGAGTGGCTGGAGCCTCTGGAAGGAGTATCATTACATGCCCAAGATGAGAGGGAAGCTCCTGCCATTCTCGGACAACGGAGGTGGTGACTACCTCTGCTTTCCAATCATCGATGGGATCTGCGAGGACCGGATTGTGTGGGCCGACCACGAAGACGACTACCGACCACAGGCGTCGGAGTTGGAGGATTTTAGTGACTTCATCGTTAAGGGGTGTCTCGATCCCGCATAAGAGAAACAACTAAGCGAACAAGTCGCAGCACCCAACCGCCTGACCCGCTCCGAGTCGAATTTTCACCGTGATTACAACCCTCAACGCACAGTCAACGCGCGGCTGCCGTCAGGCGGTTGGTGTTCTCTGACGTTCGCCTAACCCGATGCACCAGCTATGACACCGTCCCCAATGACCACCGCTGTGGACTGCGCTTGGATCTTACTCATCTCTGTAGGTGCGGGACTGATTCACCACTTCGTCATTCGACGCGCGCATCGCAGCTCCACTCTACATTCTTCTGAGGCAGAGTTACGGAGAGAGGGCTACTTTCGTTCTCCGGCATCATTCTTAGTATCTTGGTTGCCTTGGCTGCTTTTTTGCCTCGGGAACATCGGTGTGTCGCTCCTCAGAGATCATGGAGTCATGATTTTTCCTTGGCCAATTCTCATCAACTCCTGCTTGATTGTTGTATGGCTCTTTTTCGCACAGCGGCTCCACTGCCGACTTGGCGACTTACAGTCCCAAACAAAATGACCAGAGCTAATCAGACACTTGGCGACCCAAGGGCGAACAAGGCACTGGAGGTCGACCCCTATCAGCGGCTTTGTTGCGTTCTTGCCGCCAGCATCGGGAGCTGATTGATTGTCCGTGGCTACTTCGGTGAGTTGCCGGGGCAGCCTCAGCTTTGACGTTCGGCAGAGAATGAAGATCACGCCGTCCAACGCACGCAAGGTGGCGGCTATTGCTGCAGTGGTCTACTGGGCAATAATCGTGATCGGGATCTCGAGCGATATCCGGTCTGGCGAATGGCTACAGAAGGGCGGGATCTGGCCGCTACTCTGGTTAGGAAGTGCTACCTGTGGAATGGCATTTTGGGTCGCCTTGACACCTTCTGTCATTCGCGGCTTCAAAGTCGAGAAGCGGCCGATTGGACTTCACAAGTGGCTCCTCCTGATCTGGTCATTGAGTCCAAATCCGGTGGTCGTGGCTTCCTTCAGTCTATGGTTGGTTGCTATCGTGCAGCGTCTTACGGGCGACTGAGTCTGCAGGATCGATCGCTCGGAAGAACTAAAGACAAAAACGCCGAACAAGGCGTGGGTGGCAACCCGCTACCACGCCGCGAGTCGGAGATTGAACCCTAATGAGAACCCCTTACCTTGAGTCGGACTGGCACTCCCGGTAGCGGGTGCCACCACTTCGACGTTGCTATGGCTGCCTCTTTGTCAACGGGCAAAGTTCTACTGTTTTCATCGTAGGTGATGAGGTGCTGGCGTCCGGCTCGACGCGTCGGGGACCGGGATGAGACAGGGCGTTTTGATCCAGTGTGAATCAGCAGTTCGCCTACGGCTTTGTATGCTGCTATTCGTGGGCT
>NZ_JACHFD010000048.1 GCF_014201715.1 Haloferula luteola | reverse complement strand
CCGCCGAAAAAAAAGTAGCCGCGAGGGAACAAGGGAGCGGCACCCCGCGACAGGTGCCGCCGTGAAATCCTGACGGCGGAGATGGCCCCCGGGGGTGCAGTCTTGCAGACGCTTCATGTCCTAAGGGGAGGAGGACTTGAGAATCTCACAATCTGCCGCACTCGACCCGCCGAGAGGCCGACCTTCTCTGCAATTTCCGCTGAAGAAGCCACAAGGCCGCAGTCCAGTGCTTGCCGCCAGTTCTGACTCAAATGGATCAAATTCATTCCCGGCTCCCGCTCCAAAAGCAGCTTCATGGGGGGGATTTCGTCCCGCCATTTGCGCCGGATGGGGTGCGCAAGCTCCATTCCGTCCTTCCAAGTATCGCGAATGACGCCCACGAGGCAGGAAATCGGCGCAAAAGTTCGTAATTTCATCCCCCGCGGCCCGCCATGACCCCATCCCTGTTCGCAGGGATGGGGTCATGGCGCTTTTAGGGGGGCGGAGAACCCTGACGAGCGCCAGCGATTCGGGTTTGAATTCAGCGGGAGCTTCGCGACCGGATCCTACCCTGCAAGTGGCGCGAGCACATTCTGGAATGGCCGGAGCGGAGCGAAGGCAATCCCACCCCCTCCGCCATCTCGGCATCTCTCTATTGCGAACTTTTTGATTCAAATCTAGGGATCCAATGCACTTTTCTGATGCTGGTGGTTTCAGGATTTTTAACGAGGATCGTCGAGCAGGCGAAATTAAAAGTCTCGAATAGACTGTGAGAACGCACTTTGTGTCTGAAGACCAGACAACGCCAGTTGCCGAGTCAGGCGAAGCCCCAGCCCCGATCCGAGCGATCCTCGTGACGCAGCCCGCCCACAGAGATGGGAGACGAATTTCGCTGCCAGCCACCCAGGTCCGCTTCGGATTATCTTTGCCGCAGTGGCGAATCGGTGCCAGTGTCCTGACCGAGGAGGAAGAATCGCGTTCAGCGTGAATTTAATTCAACTCGGCCGATTCGTGCCGTTGGTACCGTCATCAAGGCGCGACGCATTTACCGGCAGCAATGTACGGATTTATGAACGCTGTCACTCCTCAGATCTACGTCGGCACTTCGATTTCTCCCGGCCTTGCCGAAGGTCCCCTGCATGTCGGCGATCCACTCGGCGGTTATTTCGATGGTTGGTTCGCGAACGATCTGGGCCCGCATGACTCGGACGAGGAGATCTCGCGGCTCGACAGAGCGACACTCAGCATCTCCGAGGAACTCCTTGCGCTGGCGGAGAAAGTGGAAAGGGAGATTGATGCGAAACTCGCGCAGGTTTTCAGCGTGCACCACATTCTGCTGGAGGACGCGTCTCTCAAGGCAGAGCTACGAAGGGAGATCACCGAGAATCTCGTTAGTGCGGGCAGCGCAGTGAAAACGGTTTTCCTGCGATGGGAGAACCGCTTTCTCTTGATGGAGTCACAGATAGCCCGCGACAAGGGAGATGACATGCGGGATCTCTCCCGCCGTCTGCGGGGAGCACTCGCGGGAATCAGCGCCCACCCTTTGGAGGACATCCCGGAGGGCTGTGTTCTGGTGGCGATGCGACTGCTACCATCGGATACGATGATCCTCCGCTCGAGATCGACGGCTGCCGTGCTTCTCGAGTATGGCAGCCATGGATCCCACTCCGCTCTTTTCGCCAGAGAGATGGGATTGCCCTGCATCTCCGGTCTCGCCGGTCTGGTAGCCACGAAGCCGATCGGCGCTCATTCCTTGGTTGAGGCCGATCACGGTAAGGTGACAATCCATCCGGCGCGGAACCAGGTCGAGGAGTTCCATGCCGAGGTGAGGCGGAAGAAGGCAGCCAGCCGATTGGCATTAGAACACGCCAAGGGGCCGGCATTAACTCGCGACCGCGTGAGAATCGCAGTGATGGCGAACGTCGGAAACGCAGATGACACCCGGATGGCCATAGAGAGCGGAGCGGAGGGGGTGGGCCTTTACCGGATTGAGCAGGCCTACATCGGTCGGAGCCAGCCGCCGAGCGCGGAAGAACTCTTCGAGGAGATGCAGCAATCGCTCGCTCCAGCACAAGGGATGCCCGTCTGCGTCCGGTTATTGGACATCGGAGCGGATAAGCCACTGCCATTCCTGGGTTTTCTGGCAGAGTCCAATCCTTCCCTCGGTCGCCGGGGGATCCGCCTGTTGCTGGAGTATCCCGAATTGCTCGATACCCAGCTGCGAACGATCCTGAAACTGGCAGGGCATTTCGATCTTAGCGTGCTGGTGCCGATGGTCAGCGTAGCCGGGGACATGCTCGCGGTCCGGGAGAGACTCCATGCGATCGCGACGCGACAGCAGATCAAGAAGCTCCCGCCCGTCGGGGCGATGCTTGAGACCCCCGCCGCAGTCCTTGATATGCAAGAAATCGCGAGACATTCGGATTTCGTAAGCTTCGGAACCAACGACCTAACGCAATACGCCTTTGCGGCGGACCGGGAGAATGCCGCCGTGGAGCGCTATTTCGACGATGCCTCGGACGTCATCTTCCGTTTGCTGAGGATGGGTTGCGAGGAGGCGAGCGATCTCGCCGTTTCACTCTGTGGCGAGCTGGCCGGGCGGCCGGACCAGATATCCCGCATTCTCAAGTGCGGCATCCGGACCTTGAGTGTCGCCCCTCCGCTGATACCGGCGATTAAGGGAGCCATCCGCGATTGCACCCTCAGCCACCAACCCTGACCCCCATGCACCGTTTTCGCATCATTCATCGGACCTACTACGGCTTCACGAGCCAGGTGATCCTCGGCACCCACCAGCTCCTGCTTCGTCCGCGTGAAGGCCATGATCTGAAGATCGAGTCGGCGAAGCTGGTCATCTCGCCGACGGCCGTCGTCCGATGGCACCGTGACGTCGAAAACAACTCTGTCGCCACGGCCAGCTTCTCCCAGCCCACCAGTCGACTGGCGATAGAGAGCGAGATGATCATTAGGCAATTCAATGAGGCACCGCTCGACTTCGTCGTCAACGAAACCGCTGCGAACTACCCTTTCGAGTATCCGGCAGCCGATCGGGAGCTACTCGTACCCTACTTCGGCATAGGGCCGGTGGAAGCTGCCGTGCGCGATTGGATCGCGATGATCTGGCATCCGGCGGAGCGGATTGAAACCTATGAGTTGCTGGGGCGAATCAACTCACGCATTCACCAAGACGTGCAATACCGGACTAGGGAGGAACCGGGTGTGCAATCGGCCGCGCAGACTCTGGCCTTAGGCAGCGGATCCTGTCGCGACTTTTCAGCTCTCTTCATTGCAGCCGCTCGGCAACTGGGCCTGGCAGCTCGCTTTGTGAGTGGGTATCTCAACGCCCCGCCGTCTCCGTTCGACTTCGGTTCGACCCATGCGTGGTTGGAGGTCTATCTCCCGGGTGCCGGTTGGAAGGGCTTTGATCCGACTACCGGCCAGCTCGCCGGGATCGACAATATTCCGGTTGCCGTGGCGCGTGACCCCGAATCGGTGCCACCGATCGCCGGGTCCTATCACGGCTGCTCGGGAGCCACGATGGACGTGGGGGTCTGGGTGGAGGCACTCCCGGTTTCGAGCTGACCGTCGCTGCGCGGATGAACGACCAATTTTATAGTCATTGACTCGCTTCGCCACAGGTCTAGGGTAGGTTGTTTCGTAGGTGGCCATCGGGCTGCTTGTCGGTGTTTTCGGATACCGCTGCCATGGAGTGCGCGAGATCGTTTTGATTTCCGCCCACATGATGCTTTCTCAGCCCACCCGCCACATCGCGTTCATCGGCAATCATACCCCGCGGCGTTGCGGGATTGCGACATTCACCGCGGACATTTGCGAGGCGATTGCCGGGGAGTTCCCCGAATCGAGCTGCTTTGCCGGGGCGATCAACGACCGGGCCGAGGGTTACGACTATCCACCGCGTGTCCGCTTTGAAATCGCTCAGGATGACCCGGGCTCCTACACGCGTGCGGCCGAGTTCCTGCACATCAACAACGTCGAGGTGGTCTCGGTGCAGCATGAATTCGGCATCTACGGAGGATCAGCGGGTTCAAATTTGCTGGGTTTCTTGGAGCATTTGAAGAAGCCCGTTGTCACCACGCTTCACACGGTCCTGAAGACCCCTGATGCGGCACAGCGCGAGGTGATGCGCCGACTCGACCAGTTGTCGGAGCGGTTCGTCGTGATGGCGGAGCGCGGCCAGAGGCTGCTGGTGGAGGAATACGGGGTGGACCCTATGAAGATCGACCTGATCCCGCACGGGGTTATCGATATGCCCTTCGTGGACTCGAATTTCTACAAGGACGTCTTCGACGCAGAGGGCAAGACGGTGTTACTGACGTTCGGTCTACTGTCGCCTAACAAGGGAATCGAAACAGTCATCGAAGCACTGCCGACAATTCTCGCCGAGAATCCTAAGCTCGTCTATCTCGTCGTCGGAGCAACCCATCCGCACCTGATCGCGACACAAGGCGAGGCGTATCGGGAAAGCCTCAAGACACTAGCCGTCAGACTCGGAGTCTCGGAGCAGGTGGTCTTTCATGACCGCTTCGTTTCAGTGGACGAATTAAAAGAATTCATCGGCGGCGCGGACATCTATCTCACGCCGTACCGCAACGAGGAGCAGATCACGTCTGGGACTTTGGCCTACACCTTCGGGGCCGGGAAGGCTATCGTCTCCACTCCCTACTGGCACGCCAGGGAACTGCTCGCGGGAGACCGCGGGGTGCTGGTGCCCTTTGCCGACGCGCCGGCCATCGCGGCAGCGGTGAACGAATTGCTAGAGCATCCCACGCGGATGACCGCCATGCGCAAGCGGGCGTGGAAGGAAGGCCGGAACATGGTCTGGTCGGAGGTGGCGAGACGCTACATGGAGAGCTTTGACCGCGCCCGCGCCGGACTGAGCGTTCCGGCTGTTGCGGGGATGGGCCAGCGCAGCTATCCGATCCCCGCGGTCAAGCTCGATCATCTGTTCCGGATGACCGACCACACGGGAATTTTCCAGCATGCGATCTACAGCGTGCCGA
>NZ_JACHFD010000047.1 GCF_014201715.1 Haloferula luteola | reverse complement strand
AAAACCCCCACCACCCGGCATGGGAATGGCTAAGGGATTGGGATGGAGTGGATGAAACAGGGTCCGTGATGAGCGGAGCGGCGGGGGAACTCCCGCTGGAGACCGGGGAAATCCGGTCGAAATTCGAAAAATTGAAAAAACCTCTTCGAAAGGTGTTGACGCGGGGGTCTGCCCATGTATTTTCCGCCCCGCCGCACCAACGGTCGCGGCGCGAGAGACGAAAGTCGATCGGAGCTCCTGGAGTCGGACCTGAGGGTCGCTTCGGACAGCGCGATCGACTTTTTAGTCCCCTCGATGAAGATCTTTCAAAGCACTGGCCCGGACGCCAAAGGTTCGGAAAGCGTTGAAAAGAAGCTGCTTGCAGTGGAATGGAGACGGGTTTTTCGAGTGAGGCAAGAGTCCGGGTGGAATAGAAAAGGTTGAATCGTGCGCCGCGCGAAAAGCTTCCGAGAGGGAGTGTGTTTTGCGCGGTTGGGACTGGAAAGGGCGACTCTTAACGGGTGGCACCTCTGGTTCCTAGGTCCGACAATTTTTAATCGTTGAAGCAATTCAACGGACGTTTTTTTACGGAGAGTTTGATTCTGGCTCAGAACGAACGCTGGCGGCGTGTTTAAGACATGCAAGTCGCACGGAGGACTTTGATAGCTTGCTAGAGAAGTTCTTAGTGGCGCACGGGTGAGTAACACGTGAGTTACATGCCCTGCAGAGGGGGATAGCCCGCCGAAAGGCGGATTAATACCCCATAGTTCCGCAAGGATAAAGGTGGCTTCGGCTGCCGCTGCAGGATTGGCTCGCGTCCTATCAGCTAGTTGGTGAGGTAACGGCTCACCAAGGCGACGACGGGTACCTGGTTTGAGAGGATGATCAGGCACACTGGAACTGAGACACGGTCCAGACACCTACGGGTGGCAGCAGTCGAGAATAATTCACAATGGACGAAAGTCTGATGGTGCAACGCCGCGTGGAGGATGAAGGTCTTCGGATTGTAAACTCCTGTCATTTGAGAGCAAGACCTGGCGGTGAATAGCCGACAGGGTTGATAGTATCGAAAGAGGAAGGGACGGCTAACTTCGTGCCAGCAGCCGCGGTAATACGAAGGTCCCGAGCGTTGTTCGGAATCACTGGGCGTAAAGGGAGCGTAGGCGGCAAGGTAAGTCAGGTGTGAAATCCCGGGGCTCAACCCCGGAACTGCACCCGATACTGCTTTGCTAGAGTAATGGAGGGGTAGCTGGAATTCTCGGTGTAGCAGTGAAATGCGTGGATATCGAGAGGAACACTTGTGGCGAAGGCGAGCTACTGGACATTGACTGACGCTGAGGCTCGAAGGCCAGGGTAGCGAAAGGGATTAGATACCCCTGTAGTCCTGGCAGTAAACGGTGTGCGCTTGGTGTGAGGGGTTTCGACCCCCCTTGTGCCGGAGCTAACGCGTTAAGCGCACCGCCTGGGGAGTACGGTCGCAAGACTAAAACTCAAAGAAATTGACGGGGACCCGCACAAGCGGTGGAGTATGTGGCTTAATTCGATGCAACGCGAAGAACCTTACCTGGGCTTGACATGCATTGCTAAGCTGTTGAAAGGCAGCGAGTCTTCGGACACCTTGCACAGGTGCTGCATGGCCGTCGTCAGCTCGTGTCGTGAGATGTTGGGTTAAGTCCCGCAACGAGCGCAACCCCTGTGAACAGTTGCCAGCACTTCGGGTGGGGACTCTGTTCAGACTGCCCAGATCAACTGGGAGGAAGGTGGGGATGACGTCAGGTCAGTATGGCCCTTACGCCCAGGGCTGCACACGTACTACAATGCCCAGTACAATTAGAGCCGAGACCGCGAGGTGGAGGAAATCTGTAAAACTGGGCCCAGTTCGGATTGGAGGCTGCAACTCGCCTCCATGAAGTTGGAATCGCTAGTAATGGCGCATCAGCTACGGCGCCGTGAATACGTTCCCGGGTCTTGTACACACCGCCCGTCACATCATGGAAGCCGGTAGCACCCGAAGTATCGTATGGTCCTAAGGTGAAGCTGGTAACTGGGATGAAGTCGTAACAAGGTAGCCGTAGGGGAACCTGCGGCTGGATCACCTCCTTTCTAAGGAGAAATCAGCATGCATCTGAGAGGATGGATGACTGAAGGTCGGCACTGCTGTGCGAATGGCAGTGAGAGTGGGGAAAGCCCATTCGAACCAACCCTTGACACTTAAAGTTGGCCCGAAAGGGGCTGCGTGAAACGCCGAGCGGCGTACGATTTGATCTTTTCTATTCCCTTCCCGGTTGTGGGATTGGGGATTTCTGGTGCGGAAGTGCTGGGGATTCTTGATGACATGACCAAGGTTACCGGGGGGTATAGCTCAGTTGGTAGAGCGCCTGCTTTGCAAGCAGGATGTCATCGGTTCGAATCCGGTTACCTCCACCAACCCGACGGGCGACCGCCGCGGGAGCGCGAGCTCCTGAATAAAAAGGGCCTGTAGCTCAGTTGGTTAGAGCACACGCTTGATAAGCGTGGGGTCACAGGTTCAAGTCCTGTCTGGCCCACCATTTACTGACCTGGTGACGTGAAAAGGGGAGAAGAAGTGTAGCGAAGCAGCGACCTGCTGAAGGTCTCGCTCTTTGACATCCATATGGAGAAGATAATTTAAAGTTTTTCCAACTGCGACAGAAACGAAACTGCTTCACTGAAAGCAAATGGTGTTCTTGCGTGGTCTTTGGAAATACTCGATTTTAATACGGCAATCCTGCCTGAGAGCTACTGGGAGAGATTCTGGGGTTTTTGGGTGGGAGTAGAAAGAACCAAGGAGCTGATTTCGAAAGAACGGAATCAAGCTTTAAAGGGCACAGAGTGGATGCCTTGGTGCCAACAGGCGATGAAGGACGTGATAAGCTGCGATAAGCTTCGGGGAGCCGCAAATTGGCGATGATCCGGAGATTTCCGAATGGGGTAACCTGACGGGGTTAGAGCCTCGTCGTCTCTTCCTGAATGAAATAGGGAAGAGTTCGCGATACCCGGTGAAGTGAAACATCTCAGTAACCGGAGGAAAAGAAATCAACCGAGATTCCGTAAGTAGTGGCGAGCGAACGCGGAGCAGCCCAACCAATAGTGACCAGTAAGGATAGTGTAAGTGTTTGGAACGACACGGCAAAGAGGGTGAGACTCCCGTGCGCGAAATCTGAGCTGGCTAGGTGCAAGTAACACACCACACGTGGAACGGTGTGTGAAGATGGGGGGACCACCCTCCAAGGCTAAATACTCGTTGGCGACCGATAGTGAACCAGTACCGTGAGGGAAAGGTGAAAAGAACCGCTGTGAGCGGAGTGAAATAGAACCTGAAACCCTGTGCCTACAAGGTGTAGGAGCAGCTTTGGCTGTGACTGCGTGCCTTTTGCTTAATGAGTCTGCGAGTTGGTATCTGTGGCGAGCCTAAGTCTTTTTGGGACGGAGGCGAAGCGAAAGCGAGTCCGAATAGGGCGAATGAGTTGCAGGTGCCGGACCCGAAGCGGAGGTGATCTACCCTTGGCCAGGTTGAAGCGTCGGTAATACGACGTGAAGGACCGAACCGGTGAATGTTGAAAAATTCTCGGATGAGCTGAGGGTAGGAGTGAAAGGCTATTCAAACCCCGTGATAGCTGGTTCTCCTCGAAATGCATTGAGGTGCAGCGTCGCGTGCTGACCATTGGGGGTAGAGCACTGAAAAGGCTAGGGCCCATACCCGGGTACCAAACCTTATCAAACTCCGAATACCAGTGGGTGGAGCGCGGCAGTGAGACGGTGGGGGATAAGCTTCATCGTCAAAAGGGAAACAACCCTGATCAGCAGCTAAGGTGCCTAAACCATGCTAAGTGGAAAGGATGTGGAGTTTCACAGACAGTGAGGATGTTGGCTTAGAAGCAGCCACCATTTAAAAAATGCGTAATAGCTTACTCATCGAGAGACTCTGCGCCGAAAATGATTGGCGATTAAGCATGGTACCGAAGCTCTGGGCTTTGCGTAAGCGGAGCGGTAGAGGAGCATTCTCAACGCATAGAAGCTGGATGGCGACTGAAAGTGGAGTGTTGAGAAGAGAGGATGCAGACATGAGTAACGATAAGACCGGTGAAATCCCGGTCCGCCGTAAACCCAAGGTTTCCAGGGCTACGTTTTTCGTCCCTGGGTTAGTCGGGACCTAAGCCGAGGCGGATACGCGTAGGCGATGGACAGCAGGTTAATATTCCTGCACTTGCGACCCTTAAACAGGGGGGACGCATGATGGATTGCAATTAGGTGAATGAATTCCGAGGTGAGGCTACGGCTGATCCGCATTGCAAGAGATTGTGCCAAGAAAAGCCCCTGCGTATGCTAAGCGACCCGTACCGTAAACCGACACAGGTGGGTGGGATGAGTATTCCAAGGCGCAAGAGTGAACCCTGGTTAAGGAACTCGGCAAATTAGCCCCGTAACTTCGGAAGAAGGGGTGCCCCCTTAGGGGGGCCGCAGTGACCAGGCCCAACCGACTGTTTAGCAAAAACACAGCATTCTGCCAAGACGCTAAGTCCAAGTATAGGATGTGACACGTGACCAATGCGGAAAGATTAAGATGAGATGTTAGCTTTCGGGCGAAGCTTCGAGTCCAAGTCCCCGTGAATGTCGGCCGTAACTATAACGGTCCTAAGGTAGCGAAATTCCTTGTCGGGTAAGTTCCGACCTGCACGAATCGTGTAACGAGTTGGGCGCTGTCTCAACCAGGTGCTCAGTGAAATTGTAATGGCGGTGAAGATGCCGCCTACCCGCAGAAGGACGGAAAGACCCTATAGACCTTAACTGTAAGCTGTCATTGGTTCTTCGATTCTCATGCTCAGCATAAGTGGGAGACGTTGAAGAGGCCCTTTAGGGGGTTTCGGAGTCGCCAGTGAGATACCACCCTTGGGTGTTGGGGAATCTAACCACGGTCCGTGAAACCGGACGTGGAACAGTGTCAGCCGGTCAGTTTTACTGGGGCGGTATCCTCCCAAAGAGTAACGGAGGAGCGCGAAGGTGGGTTCAGCACGGTTTGCAACCGTGTGTCGAGTGCATGGGCATAAACCCGCCTAACTGCGAGGCCTACAAGCCGAGCAGAGACGAAAGTCGGCCCAAGTGATCCGGCGGTAGAATGTGGAATTGCCGTCGCTCAACGGATAAAAGGTACCTTAGGGATAACAGGCTGATTTCGCCCAAGAGTTCATATCGACGGCGAAGTTTGGCACCTCGATGTCGGCTCGTCGCATCCTGGGGCTGGAGAAGGTCCCAAGGGTCCGGCTGTTCGCCGGTTAAAGCGGCACGCGAGCTGGGTTCAGAACGTCGCGAGACAGTTCGGTCCTCTATCCTCTGTGGGCGCAGGAAAACTGAGGGGTTCAATTCCTAGTACGAGAGGACCGGGATTGACGCACCTCTGGTGCACCGGTTGTCGTGTCAACGGCATGGCCGGGTAGCTAAGTGCGGGCCTGATAAGCGCTGAAAGCATCTAAGCGCCAAGCAGTTCCCAAGATGAGTTTTCCCTGAAGGATCGTGGAAGACGACCACGTTGATAGGGTGTAGGTCGAAGTCTGGTAACAGATGTAGCCGAGCACTACTAATCATCCGTATGGCTTGATTCCTTATTTCTTTCTGAAGATCAGATTTTCAAGGACCGAGAAGTGAGGACACAGCTTTCGTAAGAGTGGAAGCGAAGAGGTTTCTGAGTTGGAAATG
>NZ_JACHFD010000046.1 GCF_014201715.1 Haloferula luteola | reverse complement strand
CCGAAGAAGCTCAGCCGGATCATCCAACTAACCAAGCTCGCCCAAGACGCTGGCATCACCTGATATGCCTGCTACTTTTCGGACGATGCACTAGCGACGATTCAAACCCATACTCCTGCGGAAACGGGGCATCGTTCACGTCGCGACCGCCACCCATGTGCCATTTCCCGAACTGCCCCGTCGCATAGCCCGCATCGCGGAAAAGTCGAGCAGCCGTGCTCACGTCCGGCTGCAGCCAATCATTCATCTTCCGGTTCTGATTCGCCGCATGATTGTCGAGATAACTCATGATCCCGTGACGACACGGGTGCATTCCCGTCAACACGCCCACCCGCGATGGAGAACAAATCGGTGATGCCACGTACCCCTGCGTGAACCGGATTCCCTCTCCTGCCAACTGGTCAAGGTGCGGCGTGATCGGTCCGCCCTGCTTATCAAGCACCGGGCTGCCGTAGCACGACATATCGCCCCAACCGATGTCGTCGATAAAGATGAAAAGAATGTTCGGGGGAGCTGCCGCCGCAATGCTGGCACTGATGGCCAGCGCGAAGCTGGCGAGAAGTTTTCTCATGGATGAATCGGGTTTGAAAAAGTCCGCGGCCGGGTCGCCGCGTCCTTCTCTGCATGTCACCCCAATCCAAAAGGTTCGGCTGAAACCTTACTTTGTCTCCTCGGGTGGCACACCCCGCAACTGCTGAATCCGCTCCAACGGCAACGCCGCCTCAAACACAAAGACCTCGTCAATCTCTCCGCGAAATCCCCGCGTCCGCGATGGCCGATCCGTATAGCCCACCACAAGAGGCATCGATTTCTCCCCACGCACCCGAGTCCGGGGTCCACGCACCCGCCGCGGATTCAACGCCGACAAAGATCGATCCAGCGGCTCCTCGCGACCATCGACATACAAGTGCACGATCACTCGGTCCGGATCATCCCCATGCGGACGAAAACTCGCCGCGACATGGTGCCACCGGCCGTCCGCCAAATCAGTACTGCCGGTGAACAAATACTGGTCCAACGACAACC
This sequence comes from Haloferula luteola, assembly GCF_014201715.1. Classification (GTDB taxonomy): domain Bacteria; phylum Verrucomicrobiota; class Verrucomicrobiia; order Verrucomicrobiales; family Akkermansiaceae; genus Haloferula; species Haloferula luteola. Next base: position 4,668 of record NZ_JACHFD010000046.1, on the reverse strand, counting down.
GCACGACGGCGGCATGAGCCTCGTTCGGCTGCAACACCAACAACTCGCACTTTCCGGCCAAGCCCACCGTAGGATCCCCCCACCCGACGATGGACTGGAATTGCTGCCATGGCGCTTTTTCATTCAACCGAATCCACGCCGCGAGCGTCCGTGGTGCCACCCCTTCGATCCCGGCCCAGTCCGTCCGCACCGGCGTCGCTCTCCCCTCGAATCGCGCCGCAGTTCCCCACGGTCCTGGCACCCACGCCGGCCCCTTGCGCACCGCCTTCACTGCCATACTCGCTGCCACCGATGCCGTCCCTTGGGCATGCAAGCGTCCGTCCCCATCCGGCTCAAAATCCAAATGCACATAAGGCAAGTCCTTCGGCAGCGATTCATAGAACCATCCCGGCTCCGCATCCGTCTCTGCCAGCCGACCCGCCGGCGTGATCCTCCGCGCTCCCCCTCCCTCCACCACCGTGGACTCCCGCACACCCGTCAATGCCCGCACCTGCACCCGCCCCTGGAACACATGCACCTGAGGTTCCTTCTCCGGCTGATCCAGCACCCCAAAATCCGTGCCCAAATCAACCGCCTCCCAGCTCCCACCCCGCACCGTGAATCCGCGGGCATCATACGGCACCTGAAAGCGCCCCCGTCCTTCCACCATCCGCAGCCGGGAAAGACTCTCAAAATCCACCACCGATGGTGCCTGCAAAATCCCCCGCACCCCATTTCCCAGCTCCAACAACAACGTGCCCTCCGCCAGATCGATCGTCGATCCCGGCAAAAACGTTGATCCCTGGCGCGGAGCCCCGTCCGCTCCAGTGATCGCATACCGGCTTCCCGGCGCCGCCGTCACCGTCAACATCGCAGGCTGCGAGCGCAAATGAATCACCTGGAGCAACACCGCCACCAAAGCCAAAACGGCCACCGCCGCCACCACGGCCACTCGCAGTTCCTTGCGCGACTGCTCCCGCAGAATCCGATCAATCGGGATCACCTGCGGTCGCTTCGCCATGGGTCCACCCGTCGACTCAAGCTCCAGCATTTCCTGGAGCAGATGCGACTCTCGAAACAACCGCCGACGCTCCGCCGAAGTCAACAACTCGGCCTCCAACTCGCGCAATTCCGCCTCACTGCACGTCCCGTCCAGCTCCGCCTGCACCAACATCTCAAACCGTCGCCGCGTCATTGCGAAAAGGGACTGGTCCGAAGTTCCGATTCGATGCACCTCCGCAATGCGATCCGTAGCCGAAACAACATCGCCCTCAACGAGGCCGCACTGCGCCCACTGCGATCCGCTCGCTCCTTCACAGCACCATGCTGCGCATAGCGCTCCAATAGCAGCGTCCGATCCTCCTCCGGCACCCGCTCAAGGCACCGCCGCAAGGCCGGCAATCGCTCCTCGATCCGGGGATCCGCTTCCTCAAACTCCTCCGCCAATCGCTCCAGCAACTCATCCCCAAACACCAGTCGCTTGTCCCGCCGCGCCCGCTTCTGGCTATTCATCACCACATACCGCGCACAGGTATACGCCCAGTTGCGGAAACTCGTCCCCGGCTCGAAATCGTCCCGCTTCTTCCACAACACCAAATTCACCTCCTGCAGCACGTCCGCACGGGCATCCACCGCCGGCAACAGGTGCCCGATGAACGACCTCAGCTCCGGCTGAACCTGCAACAACTCACAGACGAAATCTGCGGCGCGCTTCTCACCGGAACTTTCAACTTCATCGACAACGGGAATCCTTTGCATGGGCCTGGGTAGCGGAGAGACCCTGCGGCCCTCCTCCCATGGCATTTCCCAGCGCGACCGGAACGTTCCCGAAAAATTCGAAAATTTTACCTGAGCACTCGCCCTTCCGCCTCAGCGTCCGCCCGCTTCCACCTCCCGCTCGGCCTCGTCGAGCGATTTCCCTTGGTCAATCAAGCGCGTAAACCGGGTGAACTTCGACAACTCCCTACGCACCACCGGCAACAAGAAATACACCCCAATCAAGTTCGGGATACTCATCGCAAACAACGATGCGTCCGAAAAATCCACCGCACTGCCCATCGACGCCGAAGCCCCTGCAATGATGATCGCACAAAAAATCAACTTATAAATCAGGTCTGCCACCTTCTTCGTTCCGAACAGGAACTGCCAAGCCTGCAGCCCGTAGTAACTCCAGGTGATCAAAGTCGAAAACGCAAACAACGTCACGCACGCGAACAGCACATAACGGAAAGCATCGTGCACCGTCTCAAATGCCGCCGAAGTGATCCCAATCCCGAACGAAGTCGCCGAATTCGTCGCAGCACCCAACTCATAGCTCTGACCATTCACCGAAAACGTGCCCGCATCCCCATCGAAATACATCGTCGTCACCAACACCAGCGAAGTCATCGTGCACACGATCACCGTATCAATGAAAGGCTCCAACAACGCCACCACCCCTTCACTCGCCGGCATCCGCGTCTTCGCCGCCGAGTGAGCAATCGGCGCCGAACCGATCCCTGCCTCATTCGAAAACGTGGCCCGCCGCATCCCCCACACAAACGCTGCCAGAATCCCCCCCGTCACCGCCGCCCGCGGCTTGAACGCCTCCGAAACAATCTCACCAATCGCCGCCGGAATGTGCGAAGCATTCACCCCCAACACAATCAAAGCACTGACCACATACACCAAACACATCAATGGCACCAATTTCGACGTCACCTTCGCAATGCTCTGAATCCCCCCAATGATCACCAAAGCCGTCAAAACCGCCACGATCAGCCCGAACACCCACTGCCGCTCCGCAAAAAAGCTCCCCTCAGCCCCACCCGTCACATTGATCAATTGCGCCGTCGCCTGATTGATCTGGAACACATTCCCGCCACCAAACGACGCAAACACGCAGAAAATCGCGAACATCACCGCCAAAATCTGTCCAACCGGCTTCATGCCCAACTCCGCAAATCCCTTTCGCAGATACTGCATCCCGCCACCGTGAATCCGCCCTTCCGAATCGATCTCCCGGTACTTCACCCCCAGCGTGCACTCCGCGAACTTCGTCGCCATGCCAAGGAAACCACTCAGGAACAACCAAAATGCCACCCCCGGGCCGGCAATGCTGATCCCAATGGCCACCCCCGCAATGTTTCCCAGACCCACCGTGCCCGAAACTGCCGCCGTCAACGCCTGAAAGTGCGTCACTTCACCCGGATCATCACTCCGGCTGTACCTTCCCCGAACCGTCCGCACCGCCAGCGGAAACGCCCGAATATTGATGAAATTGAACGCCAACGTCATCACCACTCCCGCAGCCGCCAGCCACAGCACCACCCACAAAACATCATAACCCTGAATCGGGATCGTCTTGAAAATCCAACTCACAAACGGCCCCGTCGCCTTCCCGAACGCCTCGTCGATTTTTTGATCCATCGACTTCTCCGCCTCCTGCGCAAACGCCGGAGCCAAACTCAGAAAAAAGGCCGCCCAAACAGCGAACCAACGAAACGGACGGGAAAACAAACGGGCGGACATCTTGCCGCGCAGGCTGGCAACTTGCATGCCAGTCGGCAAGAACGGAGGGAATTCCTTCCGTTAGACCCCGAAACTACGCCCTTTCCCCCCCTGGCGATCCCCCCCACCACGCTTCCACCAGCGTCGCCCCGCTCTCAGATCAAAATCCGATCCCAGACTTGCCAGCCCGCGCTCAACCCGCTTTCCTCCCGGCCGTCTTCCACGATTTCCCTGCACGGGTAGCTCAGCGGTAGAGCAACCGGTTTACACCCGGTCGGTCGGCGGTTCGATCCCGTCCCCGTGTACCATTACTCCCAATATCTTATGAAGATTTGGCATTGTCTTTTGGCAATCTCCTGCCCGTTCTCTGACCTTATTTTCTGAGAAATGTCCCAGTTTTGCTGCTACCCCTTCGTCAGCAGTGCCACAGAACTCGGCAATCCCGGGTGAAATCCCTGCCCTGCAAGGGCTCCTGTCGGCATCGAGCCGGAAAGGATGATTCGCCCTCCGAGAAAGGTCCCCCATGTGTACCGCCTACGAGGTTGGCAGGCGTGGTGGATCATTCCCCAGCTTCCTCAAATCCAAGGCCACTGCGGAATTGCTCCGCTTGGGCAAGCCATCGCTCATCAGGCCGACTCTTCCTGCACCTGTGCTCCTGCCGGATGGAAGCCTGGCAATAATGTCATGGGGCTTCCGTCGAACACTCCCGTCGAACACAAAGGGCAAAGCTCCGACCAAGCGAACGATCGTCAACAGTCGAGAAGACATGCTCGACGGCCGGACATGGAAAAAGGCATTCGCCGAGCGTCGCTGCATCATTCCGGCCTCCTGCTTCTATGAGTGGACCGAAGGCCCAGGAGGCAGGAAGATCCCGCTGCGGTTAGACCCGCAGGAAGACGCGCTGCTCTGGATCGCCGGCATTTGGGAAAAAAGCGACGAGCACGGGCAGTGCTTCTCAATGATCACGACAGAGCCAAATGAGCAAATTGCGCCGGTTCATGATCGGATGCCGGCGGTTCTGTCGTCGGGTCAGCTCAGGCCCTTCCTTGAAGGCGATCTGGGCGAATTCGGGCCGTCCCCGGTTGGCCTTAGTTCTACTTCGTTCAATTGCTTGAGGAATGATGCGGGACGTGCATGATGCCTTCGGCTTGAGGGGCTTCGGCCTTGGACAGCGAACCGGAACTCCGTTCTGACAACCTG
>NZ_JACHFD010000045.1 GCF_014201715.1 Haloferula luteola | reverse complement strand
AATCTGACAAGGGATTCTTGCGTAGCATTCATACTCTGAAGAGCTATGAACGCTACGCTACACAACAGCCATAAAAGCCCGACGGGGCTTCAGACTACGCTTACGCGGAAGCGTCCTATCGGTTACGATGCCCCAGTCTCTCGCCACCGAACGGCGTTACATTCAGACCTACCTCAAGATCCTGTTCTACACGCATGCGCTTCGCCGCTACGATCTGGACCCATCCGAGCGTGACCGCCGCAACCTACTCCTGCTCGTCGCCGATGAGTTCCAGGACATCATCACGACCAGTGAGGACGGGGTCAGCGACCACAAGGTCATCGACCGCATCCGCGGCGCGGGTGCTTGCATCATCGGCGGCATGCAGTCCGAGCTCTCGGCCGATCCGGCGATCGGGGAGAAGAAACGCAAGGTTCTCACCTTGAACATGCGGACGCGGTTCATTTTCAGGGCCGCGGACCAGGAAGGAGCAACGACGTCTGCCGATTTCATCGGCAAGCATAAGGTTTGGAAGCGGAGCATCTCTACAAAAGACCTGGGATCCCGCACCGTTACACGACACCAAGCGCTCGAATACCGGATCGAATCGTCGAAACTGATGACCCTGCCCAATCACAAAGCGGTGATCGTGCATCCTTCAAAAGCCACAGTCTCACGAACCATTCACCCGCTCTACAATTAGAGTCGATCCTAGCACACTCTACTCGCAATTTTCAGAATGCAACCGCACGCCCTCACCCGAAGCGTGCAATAACCTCACCTTATGTCGATAATGATCCATCCCCGGAGACCGTCTTACCTGCAACGTCATGTTATCCCCCCCCATCACCTCTGTTGTATCGTGTGACAGGTCCACCCATGTATCCACCGCCTCCGATACCGCCCTTATAACACCCGACTCCCTCTCCCTGATCATGCGATTTGAGACCACAATCTTTACTCTCCGCCTCCGCAAAAACGTAATCAACGTGTTCCCAAATATTTCATCATCTCCTAGAAGAGGACAAAAATCCTCCCACTCACCGGGGTTATCTAAAAACACACGATCGATCATCAACCCCTCGCGGCGTGCCCTCGCAAAAAAAGATTCAATCTGATCGAACACCTCCCCAGGATACACATATCCAGCCTCCAACTTGCACGTCCAAATGATCTTCCTCGGCGCTGCACCACGTAAGACCGAAGATCTCCGCATATGTCCAATCGTCTCCTTGCAAATCGCCTGTCTAAGTTTAACATCAATATCCCCCGAGGAATAGCGAATACTAATCACCAACCCAACTCGTTTTGCAAGTTCCCGAATTGCCTTTGGAGGCAGCAGCTCCCACCCCTGAGATCCGTCCCCTTTTCGCAACAAATAACCATCATAAGAGAACCAACTTACGAAGCCCAAACCCAATTGAGTCTTATAAGTACCCAGCCCCCCCTTCAACAAGATGACGCTGCCGCAGTCAAACTTCGGATCGGCATTGTATATCACTTCCTCCACCCCCCGAGCACGCCCGTGGTCATCTGTTTCCTCCAACCCGGACAGGACCATATCCAGATCCACCACCCCAAATAGACCCAAGTATGCGAAAGCTGGTCCCCTTCCCTTGTCGATTTCAGCAAAGGAAGAGGTGGCCAAATACACTTCAAACCCCTTGCCAGAGCGTATCCTAAACGGATGATTTCCCGCTAACTCCCTTTGTAACCTCGATTTCCAAACCGAAATGTACTTACCACGATGAGATCGCTTCACGAAATCCCGCCCCTGACATCCTTCATTACCGCCAGACGACAGCCGAATGACTGTATCGGCAATGTCCTCGCCGAAACCCGACCAAGTCGCGTCCTCCTCAGCCGTAACAAGAACATTTCCTCCCATTGCGGTGATCCGCTGGAGAGCAGCTAGCACCGCCCTTCTTTCAACTTCCAAGGGAATGCACTTCTCCAAAGGGTCGGACATTCTTGTCAGCGCGTTCAAAGAATCTACAAATACAATTACAGGTGCGCCACGGTCAGAACGCGGAAGGATATCAGTTTCTATTTCCTTGAACAAGGTAGAATAATTAAGAGGCATTTCATTCGAGGGTTCAAGGTCTCTGATAAAGAGCAAGCCCCTACCTCCAGAAGGCCTTTTGCAGACTCTTAAAAAATCACTAGAACGACAAACAACATCGAACGGCGAATCTGATGGTCCAAATCCACATCGTGCTAAAACATACTGAGCAACCTGGCTACTATACTCAAGGGCATTGAATACGCAAAATCCGCCTTTGGAGGCAATTTCTGCGGCCAACGACAGCGCAAGCATCGTCTTACCGCACCCGTTCTCGCCGCGCACCAAAATTACCCTACCAGGGAGAGCGTCGGGATATTTCGGCCCGGAAGAGATTTGATCTGCCAACATTAGCCCCCCGCCTCCAAAAAGGTCGTCAAAGCGCCTAATGCCAGTAGAATGCCCAAAGGCTAATGAAATCAGATACTCGGCATCAAGAACCGGAGGCGTTACTCTGACGAAATCTCCTCGAAGCCTAATATGTCCAATTAATGAACCAACAGCAAGAACGGCAACTAATTCGTCCCAATCGTCTAAATTCCCCTTACTCTCTTTTCCTTCAAACTTCGTCACCTCAAAGGAGCGGGATGCGATTGTGGCTAGAGACACCTTAGGCCTAATGGCATCCTTATCATAAGGATAACTCTTATCCTGATCAACAAAAAGTCGCCTGTAACTACTAATCTCATTTACGATGCTTACCTGTCGCTGAAACCGAGCAATATAGCTAAACGAAAGCCGCATATTCAGTGCCGCCCGTATCACTCGAAACATGAGGTACCGCGCATGCTGTTCCGACAATCCATGAGAACAAATAGATTCCAATAAATCACGAAGATTCGATCTACTATCGTAAACATCTGTCTGAACACGGGATTCCACCTTGGCACACGCCACAATTTCATCATTACTCGCCGGGGAATCCTCAACACCATTCTCTATGCATTGTTTACAATACCTTTCTTTTATCTCCAAAAACTCACAAGATCGAATGCGACTACTCAAGGCTTCGCAGAACACCTTCCGTCGCACGGCATTGTCTATTTGAAGAGAAAATAGGCTTCCAATATCTTCATCACCTGACCATATACAATAAGAGTGAAACCTACAGATCATTTCAAAACGATGTCGATCGAGCCAATTGGGACGCTTCCTTCTCTCTACTGCCCTGACAAGATCAACGTCATGTCCCTCTTCAGCAGCCGCTTTTGCGAATTCCAACGTTTCTTCAACGCTAGCAGCTATCAATTCAAGATCCTTCGCTACCGCGCCTCTTAACTGAAGGGAAATGACGGAAAGAACTCCTGATACCTCAGACGTCAGGCTTCCAGTTGGGTCGGTGGTATTCATAGTCACATTGTAAATTATGCTAAACCGGCACACATTCAGATTGGCCGGACTCCTCAGGTTCCATCAGGTCAATTGCTAAAGAAAGTATTTCATACGGCGACGTTTCATTACCAGTTTCAACATCGGGATAGGCCAGCTTGAATTCCTTCCTGAGAGCCACACTCAAAGCAGGATCCGCAGCGGTGAGTGGATGGGCATCCAACTCTCTCAGCCTATCTCGAAGCCTGCCGAGCGCCAGCTCCCGAACCTTATCAGAATGCACCACCATCAGATCAGACCATTTATCAATCATTTGCGTTGGGTCAGGTACTCGGCTAATCAATCTTTCGCTCGCGCACTCTCGGAGTTCTGCTGAGAATCCAGCTAACTGATTCTCGTATGCGAGCGTAAATTGCCTGATCGCATCTTTCGCGATGACATCCTCGGTAATAGACTTTCCGCTTCGTGACCTCACAGCTTCAGTAAGCTTCCGAAGCCTGAGCTTGTGCTCATCAAACAGGCTGATGACAATTGGCTTGGTGGAAAGCGAAGATTCTATCTCGTAGAAATTTGGCAAAATTGACCGGAATGAACCGTCTGTCGCGCTGTGAAAATCAAGATAGTGGTCATTAAATTGCCCCTTCGTATGGTGTTGAAGAAATTCCAATCTAAGGAGCGCTGCTCCAAATATTGTCGGTAAGTCCGCAATCGTCAGCAATCTTTCCTTGATCTCCAAAAAAATAGCCGCAGTTTCCGCGGGTAGTTCTATACTAACAGTCGTGCAGCCGTCTCCAGATGGCGTCCGATGGTGCACATGCTGCAATTCGCTCCCAAATAAATAACTATATTTCGCCATGAATTCTGTTCTCTAGTTCCTAGCAGACACTTCCATTTCCTCTCGATCCAAGAACTTCTTTGGAATAATTACTCTTAACTCATTGATAGCATCTTGTATCTTATCTTTCGGGATTTTATGACTTTTTGCCAACTCTGTCAATACACTTGCCACAACCTCAGCTTCAATCGAAAACATATCTCTCGTCGCGCCGCCTATGTGAGGGGTAAGTATAAACCTTCTTTGGGTCGGGAATGACGGAGCATTAATGAAATTTTCTTCGAAAAGGAATCCTTCTTCGGAAAGATTGAATCCAGCATTGCTCGGATACAAGAGCTTCCCGATAAGGGGCGACCTTTTCACATGTATCTGTCGACTCCCTTCGCAATGCGGATGTAGAAGATCTGAAGCAAGCATTATGCCGCGAATCTCCGCAGCTTCAACCACTGCGATCTCGTCCCACACTTCTTGCCTTCCCACATTGATCAGAAGGCTGCCTGGACGCATCGAATGAACTTCGGAAGCGCCAATCAGATGGTGAGTGCTTCTTGGGCCTGAGCTAACATGAGGTAAATGTATACTCGCAATATCACATTTACTCAATATCTTATCCAAGTCATCCGATATGCTTATCGTAATCATTCTTCCCCACGGTCCCCTAACTTGCACAATAGCCCGGCATTCCTGCTCTAATGCACCGGAGAGGACCTGTGACGGCTCAGCAATTGGCCATAAGCTATTCCGAACAAATCTGTCGAGCCTTCCTTGCCAGTCGTAGCCCTCAATTGATTTGGGCCTGTAATATATTTTAACGTCATCTATACCCATGGAAATCAGACGGGGAAGGAGCAGCTCAACTTGGCGGCCGATTCCTATCGTCAGCCAAGATTTTCCTGCTAGGGTTGTTGATTCTTCAATTCCCGGAACTCGGACATGCTTCCGTAATTCCCAATCCCCGTCGTAGTGTTGAGGGGAATTTGAAAGCGATAATCCCTGGGCGGCAACAGAAAATGGCCGGAAGGAGTTGAGTGCGTACCAGATAACCAAGTCCGCAACTGATTCCGCGTTGGGCCTTAGTTTGCTATGAAATGCTTGATGTTTCGACGGTAACGCGAGGGCTGCAAGTTTCTCCTGTGGATCAGATGCAATCGATCCGATTACGAAGAGCTTCTTTCTCTCCCTATGAAATGTAGTGGCTACGGTTGCTGCTTGCCGCGCAATTTCATTTCCTCCTCGCGTTGGCCTTACGATTACTGCGTCATACCGCTCAATTCCATCGACCAACGATCTTGAACATAAATCATCTGTTGGAAATTCCCATAGCTTGATTACGCTCCTATCTAATCTTTTAAGCACCCGGAAGGCCACCGATGCTTCGCTGTGTCTGCGCAGTGTCGGATGGACGTATAGCACCATAGGTTTAGATGATTCTTCGGTGGAGCTCGTCATTGGTGGCAGATATTGCAATCCCGGTTATTCTTGCCAAATGTCCCCGCTTACGCAAGCGCATCCTTTCGCTTTCAACTTTGTATCGCTGGACGTCCGCTTCGGTTCCCTGGGGGATGTCCCTCAGATCGTTAGAATCGGTGGCAGCCGGTCGGCTTGAGGTTCATCGCTTAGTGGCTTCCTGACAAGGCTGCTCCTGCCCCGCGCTTTCGCTCGGAGCGCAGGACGAGGGCGCGGTGTCAGCCGCGACCGAGGAC
>NZ_JACHFD010000044.1 GCF_014201715.1 Haloferula luteola | reverse complement strand
GCGCGGGGCAGGAGCAGCCTTGTCAGGAAGCCACTAAGCGATGAATCTCAACCCGACCGGCTGCCACCGATTCTAACGATCTGAGGGACATCCCCCTTGGTCCGCGGGCGGGAGACATCGACGCGGCCCTTCGCATCGCAAATCTCGGCCCGGTATTTTTCGACCAGGCGCTTCGGTAGCACGATGAAGTCGGTGAACGGATAGCAGGTTTGACCCTCAGCCTTCATGGAGCTGATGAAAGCATCGATCTCCCGGGCGTAGTCCTCGACCCACGCACGCTCCTTGCTTCCAGCCGGAAAGATGTCCTTGTCAAAGGAGTTGTAGGTGATGGCGCTATGCACGAACTCGCGCGGGACATTGCCGTTGAAGCCCCAGGCTCTGAGTCGTGTGGGATCGAGGAATCGGGTCTGGAACTTCGCCTCGCCCGGGTTGTGGTGCACCATGTCGAAGACAAAGGGCAAGGACGGCGAGGCGGCGGCGGGCGTGGCTCCGAGGAGAGCGGTGGCTGACGCGATTGCCGACACCATGAGAGTGCCGAGGACACGGATAGTGCCAAGGGTGTGGTATATCATGAAATGGTCGTTCTTCGAAGCCGCAGGATTAAGTTCCGGGCGCTTTGGCCTCGACTTGATCGAGTGGTTTCAAGAGGAAGCCGTTCACCTCGTTCGAGATGAAGATATCCCGTTCCCAGATTTCCGGCGCCGAGTCGTGCGGGTGGTAATTTGCTCCAACATACAGCTCTTATGCGTCGGCTGTAGGCACGATCGAGGCGGAGAATGCAGCCAGCACAATTGCGATGATGGTTTCAAGGTCTTCATCATGCACGATGTGCACGTTGATTGCCGGTGCTCTCACGGGTGGCCGGATCACGTTCGGGAGTAGCGCCCCGCGTCGGACATCAGCGGAGGCGCGTAAGGTTGGGTCCGAATGGATAGGACTCGCCCCGGCGGGTCGGGAGGTCGATGACGTGGTCACCGAGGCGGACTTTGAGGGAAGCTCCGGCGAGCGAGCGGAAGGTGGCTTCGGTGAGCTTCCCGTCCTTCCATGCCAGATCAGCCTCGAAGCCGCCGCGGACTCTCAGGCCCTTCACCGACCCTTCGGGCCAAGCGGGGGGCAATGCTGGTAGAAGCACGATTTCTCCAGTATGGCTCTGCACGAGCATCTCGCAGATTCCGGCCGTCGCGGCGAAGTTTCCGTCGATTTGGAAAGGGGGATGCGCGTCGAAAAGATTCGGATACGTGCCCCCTCCTTCCCAGGTGGTATCTTTCTCGTCGGAGTTCTCCCGGACGAGTTTGAGCTGATTCATCAAAAGCTGGAAGGCATGATCGCCGTCGAGAAACCGCGACCACAGGCTGATTTTCCAACCGAGGGACCAGCCGGTGCCGCCATCGCCCCGGAAGATCAGCGATTGTCGTGCGGCTTTCATGAAGTCCGGGGTCTCCCACGTGATGTCTTCGCCCGGGAAAACTCCCCAAAGGTGCGAGACGTGCCGGTGGTGGTAGTTGGGGTTATCCTTGTCCTCGAGCCATTCCTGCAATTGGCCATGCTTGCCGATCTTGTTGGGCGCGATGCGAGTGCGCAGCTTGTCGAGTTGAGCTGCGAACGCTTTGTCCTTGCCGAGGATGCGCGCGGCTTGCGCGGTCCAGGAAAAGAGGCTGCGAATGATCTGGTGGTCCATGGTCGGCCCCATCACCAGGCCGCCGCTTTCTGGAGAATTCGATGGCCCGCTGATCAAGGCACCGCTCGCCGGGTCTTCGATCAGGAAATCGACGAAGAACAACGAGGCTTCCTTCAAGACGGGATAGGCGCGTTCTGCGAGAAACTTCCGGTCTCCGGAATACCTCCAATGTTCCCACAGGTGCTGGCACAACCACGCTCCGCCGGTCGGCCAGATCCCGTGGTTGGCGTTGTTGATCGGGGCGGTGCCGCGCCAGATGTCGGTGTTGTGGTGCAGCACCCAGCCGCGCGTGCCGTAGTGCGTCTTCGCGGTCTTGCGTCCGCTGATCACGACGTCGTCGATCAGGGAAAAGAGCGGCTCGGCGCATTCAGGAAGGTTCGCGACCTCCGCCGGCCAATAGTTCATCGGCAAATTGATGTTGACTGTGTATTTCGAGCCCCAGGGCGGGCTGAGCTTGTCGTTCCATATGCCCTGGAGATTGGCCGCCTGGGTGCCGGGACGGCTGCTCGAGATGAGCAGGTAGCGCCCGTACTGGAAAAGGAGTTCCGCCAGGTCGGGATCCCCGCTCTTGTCGGCTGCGGCGATCCGCTCGTCCGTTGGGAGCGCCGCCGTCTTTTCCGGGGTCGCGCCCAGATCGATCGCGACGCGTTGGAAAAGCCGCTGATGGTCGGCGACATGGGCTTTGCGCAGGTCGGCAAAATCCTTGCCGGCCGCGGCCTTCATCGAGTCGAGCGATCGCTTTTCAGGATTGCCTCCGATTTTCTGAAAGTTCTCGAAAGCCGACGCCGCCGTCACCAGCAAGGTCGCGGCATCCGCGCCTTTGACCTGGATATTGCCCTCGTCATCGACGGAGCAACGTCCGCCCTGCGTGACCACCCGCAGCCGCGCTGCGAATGGCAGCCCATCTTTTCTTCCCTGCACCCGGCCTGACAACAGCACTTCGCTGTCACCTTGGCCGGTCACCGAAAAATCCTCGTGCGGGCTGGTGAGGCTCGCGCGGAAACTCACGCTGCCGGGGCGATCCGCCGAGAGATGCTCGACGAGGACCTGGTCCGGATGGCTGGAAAAAGTTTCGCGGGTATAGGTCGCATTGTCCACCCGGTAGCGCACGGCCGCCACCGCTGTATCGAGGTCCAGGTCGCGGCGATAGTCGATCGCCTTGTCATGTCCGCCCAAGCGAAGTCGAAGGTCACCGAGCGGCTGATAGCTGCGCTGCCTCAACGGCACGCTCATGAACCTTTTGTTGGCGAGGGCCTCCGCTTCTTTCTGTTTCCCCTCGAAAAGCAGCCGTCGGATTTCGGGCAGGACTTCCACCGCGCCCTCGTGCTGGTACTCGTGCGGAGTTCCGGTCCAGACCGTGTCTTCATTGAACTGCAAGCGCTCTTCCGCGGTGCCTCCGAAGACCATCGCGCCGAGGCGGCCGTTTCCGACCGGGAGCGCTTCGGTCCAGACTTCGGCCGGTCGCGGATACCATAACTGCAGCGCGTGGGTCTCCGCGACATTCGAGCTAGCCACGACGGCGGGCGCATCTTCTGCCGCTTTAGCTTTCGCAGGCATGGCGGCGCAGCAGGCAAGGAGAAGGGTGGTGAGATTTCGTCGGGTGGGTTTCATGGGATGGGAGGTTATTGGATACGGGTAAGGTCCGGGCCGAATCGGTAGGATTCGCCCCGGCAGATCGGCAGTTCGACCACGCGCTCGCCCAAGCGAACCTTGAGCGGCTCACCGGTCAGCGATCGGATTTTGGCGGAGGAGAGGGTTCCTTTTTCCCAAGCGACATCGACCTCGAAGCCGCCACGGGCGCGGAGGCCTTTCACGTGGCCGGCGGGCCAGACTTCAGGGAGCGCGGGGAGCAGCTCGATTTCGCCGGCGTGGCTTTGCACGAGCATTTCGGAAATGCCGGCGGTGATGCCGAAGTTGCCGTCGATCTGGAAGGGCAGGTGAGTTGTCCAGAGGTTGTCGAGCGTGTTGTAGGCGAGCAGCCCGGCGACGCAGCCGTGGGCGCGGTCGGGCTTGCCAAGGCGGGCCCAGAGGGCGGTGCGCCAAGCCCAGGTCCACGAGCGGCGGCTGTCGCCGAGCTCGCCGCGCTGGGTCGTCAGGGAAACGCGGGCGGCCTCGGGCGTTTCCGTTTGGCTGATCTGCACGCCGGGATAGACGGCGTAGAGGTGGCTGGTGTGGCGGTGGTTGCTTTTCTCGAACTCGGGCTTTTCCTCCATCCACTCCATGAGCTGGCCCCACGAGCCGATCTTCGGGCCGTAGAGCTTGGTGATGGTTTCCTCCAGGCGCTTCTGCAAGTCGCTGTCGGTTTTGAGTTCGCGCGCGGCGGCGAGGGTGTTGGTGAAGAGGTCCCACATGAGTTGCTGGGCGTGGGCGGTGCCGTCTTCGTGCGGACCGTGCTCGTGCGACCAGGCGTTGGGCACGACGAGCTGGCCGTCGGAAAGTTCCTTGAGGCGGCCGAGCCAGAATTTCGAAACGTCGCGCAGCCACGGCCAGGCGGTGTTTTCGAGGAACTCGCGGTCGCCGGAGAAGGCGTAGTGTTCCGAGAAATGCTGGGCGAGCCAGGCGGTGCCTTCGATGTTCCAGTTCCAGCCGGTGCCGCCGAAGGGGTTGATCGACATGCGGGTGACGAATCTCTCGGTGTCCTTGCCGTATTCCTTGGTGGTGTATTTCCGGGAGATCGAAGCGCTAGTGCTGAGGAACTCAAACAGGGGCAAGGTGAGTTCGGGAAGGTTGGCGACTTCCGCCAACCAATAGTTCATCTGGAGGTTGATGTTGGTGTGGTAATCGCTTTTCCACGCGAGAGTGTTCGGGTTGTTCCAGACGCCTTGCAGGTTGGCGGGCAGGGTGCCGGGGCGGGAGGAGGCGATCAGAAGGTAGCGACCGTACTGGAAAAGTAGTAATTCCAGCTCAGGGTCGAGGCAGGGGCGGGGCAATTCCTTCGCTTGGTCGCGGTAGCGCTGGATGCGCTGGTTGACGGGCAGGGCGGCAACCTCGGGATCCGTCTTTCCGAGGTCGAGGGAAACGCGGTCGAACAAGCTGCGGTGATCCTTCTCGTGACGGGCGAGCAGCTCGGTCCAGCCATGCTTGGCCGCTTGGTCGAGGCGGGCTTTCATTTCCCTGGCCGGGTCGCCTTTCATTCATCCCGCGTCGGAACCCATGACGTAGTTGGTATCCGCGGCCATCAGCACGAGCGCTTGCTCGCCGCCGCTGAGACGGATGCCGTCGCCTTCCTTTTGCTGCTTACCCTTGTGGATGAAGACCCGGACGCGGGCTTCGTATTTCAGGCCGTTGGCCGGCTCGCCTGTGAGGCGGAGGTCATTGCCCTCCCACTTCAGTTGGTCGCTGTGATGGCCTTTGAGTTCGAGCAGGCCGTCAAGGGTCCCGTCCTTCGCTGTGAGGTGCCAGGCGAGGACCTTGTCAGGGAAGGAAACGAAGATTTCGCGGGTGTGGGTGGTGATGCCGGACTTCCAGCTCGTGGTGTGGAGCGCTTGCTGGAGGTCGAGCGCACGGTGGAAATCGGAGACCTTGCCGGACGAGGTGGCCGTGAAGGTGAGGTCGCCCATCGATTGGAACGCGCCAAAGCAGCCCTGGCCCCGCTGCTTTCCCGCCTCGTCGTAGCCGCCGCTCGGGTTCTCATCGCCGGTCCACAGCGAGTCGACGGTGATCTGGATCCGGTCGTGCGCCGGATCGCCCATCGCTACGGCGCCGATTGTACCATTACCGAGAGGCAGGCCGTGTTTTTCCCAGTCGGTGGCCGGTTCGTCGAAACGAAGGGTAAGGGGTGCCGCCGAGGCTGCTGCAGTGAAGCAGGCGAGAATGCGGAGGAAGAATTTCATGAATTTGGAACCGAGGAACCGATAGCGGACGTCGGGGGCGGGAGGTGTCAGTCGATGGGAGTGACGCCTTTCGGTTTCGCCGTGGAACAGCTGGACTGACAACTCCTCGAAGCCGGCCGTCTGCTTTCCGCGAAGCGGGCGAATGGAACCAAAGTCGATGTTGGGAAGAGTTTGGTGCATTTGGAAGACGGAACTGGTCACAATTCGCCCCCCTAAAGGGGTGATGGAAACCGGCGGATTGAGGAGGACTCGGTCGGGGCTTTGGTGAAATTCTTTGACTGGCTTTTCTTCTAACGCGTCAAAAAGTTGATGGCAAGATTGGGAGTCGGCCTACGCTAGTGCATCGTCCGAAAAGTAGCAGGCATATCAGGTGATGCCAGCGTCTTGGGCGAGCTTGGTTAGTTGGATGATCCGACTGAGCTTCTTCGG
>NZ_JACHFD010000043.1 GCF_014201715.1 Haloferula luteola | reverse complement strand
CAGTCATTGCCGGAGCTGAAAGTGATGATGTTCGTCGCGGAGGTGGATCGGACCTACCGGGCGTCGGACTATGCGGATCCAGAATGGGCGTATCGCTCGACGCATCTGTTGAGCACCGGCGTGAGCGCCTTGATCAACGGGGGTGCTATCGAGCAGGAAGAGCTGGAAGATTGGCTGGGCCTAAGCGAACTGAATTGGCCCGCCTACCCACCAGTTCCGGGGGTGATCGATCTGACCTTGGGGAAACAGAAACTGAGCCGCCAACAGGATTTTCCCGAGCAACCGCCGGCGGGATGGGGAGCCTGGGATCTCCCACCTTTGGAGGCGGTGAGGGGGAGCTTCCATTTCCATTCACGGGAGGTGACCGTGCCGGACGGCGGAAACGGGGAGGAAATGAGCTACCTCAAATACTGGGGGACGCATGCGACGAAGAAGGTTTGGGTGTTGCTCAACCGGAGACTCACCGAAGACCTGGAGGTTCCGTTCCTGAAGATCGCGACGAAGGCCTCGACCTTGGACTACCAAAACGAAGGGACGTGGTATGAAGGGGCGATCAACGAAGCGACGAAAGTCACGCTAGGCGATCCGGAGGTGGTGAAGCTGACGGTTCGTGCAGGGGAGAACGTGTCGGAAACGGGCGTGGTGTTGGACCCCTTGGAAGCGAACGAAGGGACCTTCGAGAACGAGAGGCGGTATGATGTGGATCTCCTGCCGGTGGAGGTAAAAGAGGTTTGGTCAGATCAAATCACAGGAGTTGAGGCTAACGGATTTCCTGACAAAACTGGTCCGAATGAATACCCCTACATTTTTATGGGAGCCAACACAGCTACCACTTTCAAAGTAAAAATTAAATTGGCTGCAGAGATTCCCGCCGCGGTGCGCAGTCAAATTTTGTTTAGATGGGCATCTGAGGGTGTTCTTGAAGAGTTTCTTCCCGAATCCGGAATCTCAACATTTTCCGATGGAACCATCGTTCAACTCAGTTCTGATTTTAATATTAATGTTGGTCGTGAACGATTCCTCGTATGGGCTTTTGACGAAAATAAAAACGGCCAGATTGACGGATTCGAGTCAGAAGTCCTCATCAAAATGCAACATGTTCGCCGCGGCGCGACTACCAGTATACCATGTAAATTCATCCCGATCACGCAATCTGACTACGAGGACAGTAAAAAAATACTCCTAGATTGGGCTTCCGCACAGTTAATACAAATTCCACTAAGGAACAGTGCGCGTCATCTCATAGCATTTTGCAAAGGCACAGTTCCGATTTATTCAGGTAGCGAATCAACAACAATCAAACGAAACGAATCCGGGCTGAGTCATCCGATCGGAGTGGCGTTTAGGCCGACAAATGTTCCTGGTATCAGTTTCAAAGCGACCATATCGAAAGATCACGATCTTAGCAAAAAACTCATAAGGTCAAATGCGCTAAGAATCTGGCTGGCTGGGGAGTTTAATTCAGTCGCGGATGGAATTAAAAATGATATCATACAAGAGCGAAGAAATGGAGATCCTGCTGCGCTCTTAAGCTACTCAATTACGGCCAAAGAAAAAAGCCTAGCCTTTGGGGTTGTCGATCCAGATTTGCTATTCTGCCTTGGTAAGGTTACATTCGAAAATCCAACGATTGATTTTAAAGTCGATATGTATGGGTTTGTTAGCGAGGTGAAAGTGTGGGGTCTAGCTAACGACCTATATGACTTCGATCGCGAGGGAGAAGAGATCTTAGGGTATCCAGCTCGTAAGGCATCAGAAGTCCAAGCGGGCTTTCCTTCATTGGGCGTTGGCGGAAAGGTCTTCAAAACGCAAATCGATATGGGCGGTGGAAATCCATATGACGACCCCAATCTCACGCCCTACACATTTTTCCCATATTAAAATGAAATCCATCATAAAACTGCTCTTCTATTTGAGTCTCACTTATTTTGCCAATTCAGAGGCGCAATCTGCCAGTGCCGAAGCGTTTCCATTGAAACTCTTGGGTGAAGCTATAGAAAAAGGCGGACTGGCTGGGCTTAATTCCTATTTGGATGAGGGCGGAAAGTGGCCCCGAATCACAACAGATTCATTTGCCACAAAAAACAAAATCATCAATCAAATTGAACTGGTAGCTTTATCGAATCGTCTCGTAGGCTTGCTTCGAGAACGAGCTGAAGAGGAACCTTCATCAGAAATCAATACCTTAGAATCCGAAGCGATGCTATTTTTCGCATTAGGTGAAAAGCTTTGGAGAGCGGATGGTTACAGAAACCGTCTCGTTTCTTTACTTTGCTGTGATCTTGCATCCCATCGTTGCGGAAAAATTATCATCCTCTCTCGTGGTAAAAAAATGGGACCACAACGCCCCGATGTTTTTACAGTCCGCAATTCAGGAGAGATGTTGAAATTGTTTGTTAAAATGATTCCAGAAAATAAAGGCATCTCAGAATCTGGATTGGATGATTTGCTTGCTGATGCACCAGTAAATGGAGAAACGTGGTTAGAAATGATTGTAGCAATCAGGAATATTAAACTTGTGGAATCTACAGTCGGCAACCGTTTCAATGAAGCCGTTGCTCTGCCGTCGAGCTTTCTCGGTTCCAATATCTTCAAGGAGAACATTGGTGCATTAGTCTTTGATTATGGATGGGAGCAAGTGATGCATGAGTCCATGCTTCCCGCTCTGGCGGTGTATCTTAAAAACGGAGGATCATTAAAAACACTTCTTGAGGAGCCAACAAATGCGACGAAATTTGAAGGTGTTATGAAAAATGAAATTTATCATTTTTCAATGAATCCGGTGATGTCAGGAATAGTAAATGGAGATCAAATAGCGGGCCTCGTCGAGGCCATTCAAAGTCCTGAGAACCTTAGTCAACGTCTTTTTGGTATCAAGAAATGATCTTAGAAGATATTCCAAATGATGCCAGACATCATGTTGGTTCACTCGCTCTTCGAGCCTTTCGAGAACGACAAATTCCACGACCCAGTTCTAGGCAGCGCTGAAGCCGGGAAATACAATGAGGTCAGCAAAGTCCTATCGATGGTGAGGAAAATCAGGACGACGACGGGAGTTCGAACTATTGGGAACACGACGGCAACAGCGATCCGACGGACCCACAGTCATTGCCGGAGCTGAAAGTGATGATGTTCATTGCGGAGGTGGATCGGCGATATGAAGCCTCGGACTATTCCGACCCGGATTGGGCGTATCGCTCGTATCACCTGTTGGGGACCACAGTGGGAGTTTTGACCTATGGCGGAAGCATGGCTCACGAAGAGCTCGTCCATTGGCTAGGATTGAGCGAGCCGAGTTGGCCCGCTTACCCACCGGTTCTAGGCGAAATCGATCTGACCTTGGGGAAACAGAAACTGAGCCGCCAACAGGATTTTCCCGAGCAACCGCCGGCGGGATGGGGAGCCTGTGATTTCCCACCCTTGGGGGCGGTGAGGGGGAGCTTCCATTTCCATTCACGGGAGGTGACCGTTCCAAACGGCGGGAACGGTGAGGAAGTAAACTACCTCCGCTACTGGGGAGCGAACGCGACGAGGAAGGTCTGGGTGTTACTCAACCGGAGACTCACCGAAGACCTTGAGGTTCCGTTCCTGAAAATCGGGACGAAAGCCTCGACCTTGGACTACCAAAACGAAGGGACGTGGCTGGAAGTGAAAATCGACGAAGCGACGAAAGTCACGCTAGGCGACCCCGAAGTGGTGAAGCTGACGGTTCGTGCAGGGGAGAATGTGTCGGAAACGGGCGTGGTGTTGGACCCTTTGGAAGCGAACGAAGGGACCTTCGAGAATGAGAGGCGGTATGATGTGGACCTCCTGCCGGTGGAGGTAGTCGAATTGTCGCCCAAGGTGAAGGACGAGGATGGGAATGATATTGACGGTTCCGAGAAACCGAACACCGGGAAGCCGCTGACTCCGTTTGTAGAGGTCGATCCTTTCGCCAACAGGATCGCGCACCGTGAACTCAAGGTGAAAATCGGCGAAGCACTGAAAGGCAAAAAAGTCACCTGGACTCTTGAGGCACTACCAGGAGCAACACCGGCGACCATACGGGGCGAGTGGGACGACAGCCCAATCCACAAAGACCGTTTCGAAGCATCCACGGCCTACGGTGCAAATGGGTTCCGCAAAGTGTCGCAGGCATCTGGAGAAACCACCATCGGAGCCGATGGACATACTGCTATCCGTGTGAATATCCCGCCGATCGGATTTAATCAAGTCAGAATAAAAATCCAGATCGAAGGCATGAGCAATCCGGTTGATCTTATCGACATGGAAGTGCCGGGAGTTGTCGTCATTGATCCGGGACATGGGGATCATGACTCGGGAGCTGTCGGCAGAACCGACAACACGGTTTTGGAGAAAGACTTGGCTTTGGCATACTCCTTGAGCTTGCGGCAAAAAGCAATCGACAAGTTTGCGGCTGAGAAGCATGGCCTAATGATCGTGATGACTCGAAAAAGCACGACAGAATACTTGGATAACACTCTGCGTGCTGAACTTGCCCGCGACAAAGGGGCTGACATTTTCCTCAGCATTCATTTTAACTCGGCAGCCTCAATAACTGCTCGTGGAACAGAGTATGTCTCGCTCTCTGCAGGACTCCAAGTGAACGCGGCAGAGGACGATCAACTGGGTGCCACAGTGCAAGGCACAACGCTCGCAGCCGTCACAGCATCGGATGCCGGAGCCCGTCATCGTGATCCCAAATATGGATCGTATTTTGCATTGAAGGACACCAGCTACGGCAACACAGCAGAATATCACCCCATCCGTGGTGTGATTGTTGAAGTCGAGTTCTTGTCGCATGAAACGGCACTCGAAACGGTGAAGCTATCAAATGCCACTGGCGCGGTAATCCAGGCAAAATTTGCAGCCGATGTCTCAACCGACATCTACAACAACATCCTGAACCAGCCGTGAAAACCCGATTCTTTCTCACTCTGCTGCTAGTGGCTTTCATGGAAGTGCATGTGGCTCTTGGGCACGCGTGGTCAGAGCAAATGAAGCAGGAACTAAACGCGCAGCCTCCTGAGTGGCTCTCGATAGGCGCTCCCATCAGGGTTGATCCAGTCGACAAAATCAGCGACGAGCCGACCGCCTTTCGACCTGTTAGTGGTGACTCTCAGAGTACGCGTGACCGCGTTACAATCCCGAGCAGAGGCATCGAGATTAGGGTGGATTATCCTATTAGGTGGTATCGTGGTAGCTCGTTAAGCCCAGATGGAACGAGGCTAATTATCAACTCGGGGATGCGGAGTAAGGTGTATGAGATGCTGTCTGATGGTGGTCATCGCCCAGTCGTGCTGCGTCTTCCTTATGTGACTTATGATGACGGGCCAAAAGGCTACATCACTTGTTGGTCTTGGGTGGATGATAAAACACTGGTCGGCGAGGCAGAGATCGACACTGAAAAGGGAGAGTTCATCGAAAGGCGAATCTATGTTTTCCACATAAACGAAAGTGCGTTGAGTCGTCTCGATGTGAGCTCCCTCAACCTGCCGACCACGGAAGGTCTTACAGTGTCAAAAGTCGGCCTAGAGTTGGACCGTTTGAGAATATCAGTCGGCAACAGCGAGTTCACGGTGAAAGCAGATTTGAAGTCGTCACCCAGGATCGAAAAGAAGGAGGCCGATGCGCCAACAGCAACAGCTCCTCTTGTTGCATTCAAAAAACAGGCGCCAAAGGCACCCGAACCAAAGCCCGCTTCGCCAACCAGCGAAGCACCAGCTTCATCAACGCCGTGGAGCATCATCGTGGTGTTGATCGTGGCTGCGCTTGGCTTGTTTTGGATGTCGCTCAAAAAGCGCAAGTGAAGTGGTGGAGGGCGATCCCTCACCGCGGCCTTGTCGAAATTCCGAGTTGGTGGTTCCATGGGGCAACGAGGACAGCGCCTCTGCCATGATGGTCGAGGTCGCCTGTTCTATGACGTTATGTGTAGAGAATGAAGGTCGCGTCGATTCCAATCTCTGTTTCTGAGGAAAGCAAGTTCCATGGAACGATCGAGCTTTCCAAAAATTACGAGTACGAAGTATTCGGTCCTTTCGGGATTGGCTATAACATCCGAGTCTTCTGTGCGGATGAATCGGGTGAACTTCATTTTGTGAGGGATGGATCATGCCCAGCGAAAACCCGGAGAGGAAGGATTCTGCGATCCTACGAATTATCAGATACGGCCATCTACAGTAGGCGGGATGGTGAGCTTTTAAAGCTGGAGAATGATAGCGAAATACCTGAAATTGAAGATGAAGTCGCTTTGGCGCTTTTGATACTAAATCATCATTATTGGAACGGCACAGGCCCTTTCACGAAAGGCACATAACGAGATGAAAGACACCAAGGTCTGACCCGCTCGTAGTTGAAGATTCCACGATAATTCCAACCACCCCCTGAAAACGATGCTCGTCCTTCGGTCAGGTCTGAATCTGATTTAACGTTATCCGAAGAAATAAAGCTCCCATTTACAACGGCATGGGCGAACGCGACTGCCGAGAAGCAAGGCTTCGGGCAATTCTACTACATTTTCGACAAGGACGTAGTTCTACTTCGTTAAATTGCTTGAGGAATGATGCGGGACGTGCATGATGCCTTCGGCTTGAGGGGCTTCGGCCTTGGACAGCGAACCGGAACT
>NZ_JACHFD010000042.1 GCF_014201715.1 Haloferula luteola | reverse complement strand
GCCCACGATTTGAACCAGACACGACACCACTTTCCCAACCCTCAACCTACTCCAACGGTGCCCGACTGCTTCAAGTCGCAGCCATAGGGTCTCGCTAGAAATTGAATGCGCTTTATCCGCCATCCACGCTTTAAGGATCTCCCTAAGCCAGAGTTCACTGGAGAGGAACACAAGGACGAAGCACGTGTGAAGGAATTCGACGATGCATTCGACCGCATTGCCGCATCACTAAGCGATCTATATTTAGTGGACACCGAGAGTGGATGCGGAGTCCAGGGAGCGCCAATTTCCATGAGCCGGCACGTAGACATCTGCCGACAGCACACAATTGTGGTCGACCGACAGGCTTGGCACCCCGACGTAATCAAGGTTCTTCACAAGCAGCTTCAGGAACTCCCGAACGGATGGACATTGGCGATCGACGCATCCGAGTTTCCCCCGGGCCAGGCTCATATCACTGTAGAGCCGGACGGCACAGTCCATGGTTGGTCAGACTATTCGGCGCGGGCGACCCTAAGCGCATTTGGTTTCGACGATCTCAAAGGGCCTATTCGGAATCTCCGCTTTGCAGCTGTTGGCTTCGTTGACGACCTCAGAACGAAGATCGAGCTCAGGAGAGTGATACGCAGGCCCTTCAACGTACAAGACCACCGCCCCAAGGACTAACCAAAGAAGCGAACAAGGCGAAGCAGGACGACACCAATCAGCGGCCTTGTCGAATTTCGGTCTAGGTGGTTACATCCGGCAACGAGATCAGAGAGCGCCGTCATGGTTCGTCGGTGCCGCCTGTTCTCAGACGTTGGCCCAAAAAATGGAGCGCGCGCAGATCGACATATCCGGAGTGAGCACCTGGGAAGATTTCCACGAATGCTTCGCCCAGAGGTTCGGCTTCCCCGATTACTACGGAAGGAACATGGACGCTTGGATCGACTGCATGGAGGACTACGCCTTGGGTGAGGATTCACTCGTGCTCCAGATCGATGGCATGCAGAAACTGAAGGATGCGTGCCCCGATGTTTACGAAGCGATTTGCGAGTGCTCGGCTTTCATCAATTACCGATCCAGCGAGTCCGGCGGGGACCGCTTCCTTGCCCTCTCGTTTTCATCCTGAGCCCTAAAGGCGGAACCAAAACAACGGCCAACAAGTTGCAGCACCCAACCGCCTGACCCGCTCCGAGTCGGATTTTCACCGTGATTAGGACCCTCAACCCACAGTCAATGCGCGGCTGCCGTCAGGCGGTTGGTGTGCTATGACGTTCTGCAAAAAATGGACTCACGAACCGGAGCGGGACTGATTGCGGGAATGCTTCAAGGAACGAAGCACATCAATCCTATTTGGGATGAGCTCCCTGAATCGACTGTCGATGAATTCCTGCGGACATGGGCGCACGAACTGGATAAGTGGGATGCCAGTTCGACGGACGCAATCATCGGATCGATTGCACAGCATGACGCTTTACGTGACGCGTGGAACCGATTGGATCAGCACTCCCGCGATGCTCGGAGGCACGTGATTGAGACTATCGCGGCAAACATCCAAAAAGAAGAAGCAGAACAAGTCGGAGCACAGAACCCCTGACCCGCTGCGAGTTCTATCCGTCATGACCATTCAACCTTCAACCCGCAGTCGAAGCGGCGCCCCCGGTCAGGGGTCCTGTGTCCTTTGACGTTCGCCAGAAGGAAGACATACCCTTTGATTTTGCGTGGTTTTGCCGTGCGCGTTGGATGGAGAGTCGCGCGAAGTTCTTCTGGTGGTTCGTCACTGTGGGCACCGGTTGCGGATGTTGGCGGGTCGGGCTTTCCGGTCCGGTGGCCGATCCGGTGGAAGAACAGTCGGACTTTCCGGCATGTCGGCTCGACCGGCGGGAGAGCAGGCGGGCTTTCCGGTGATTCGGTCCGGTTGGCGGAATCATGGTTCGGTCTTCAAGAGCAGCCGGAGAATCGGACAAGGCGAACAAGCCATCGCACCCAACCCCATACCCGCCCCGAGTCGATTTTCCGGGGTGGTCAGAAACTCCTGCTTGAATCGGGCTGGCGCTCCCGGTATGGGGTGGGTGGATTTCGACGTTGTGCTGAACTTTGGAGCACGGTGTTCCGGGGTTGATGATCGTGATGGCGGAGGGATCGGGGCAGGTCGGAAGCGGCATCGCGTTCGGGCACTCGACCGGTGCTGGCCGAGATGGCGCGGAGCGTCACCAGCGGGCCGCTGACCGGGCGGATAGGTTTCTGAAGCACTTCGCTTTGCGATAGCCTCACATCGCTATTCGGCAGGGGAAACCGGGGCGTCGAGCTGGCTGCGGGGGGCCAGTCTCTCCACAACTCTGGCCGCACGGGTTGGCGGTTTCGGGAGCGTTGCGGAGCAAACCGGCAAGGCGACTAACCGCAAAGCACAACAAGTCGAATCAGGGCGACCCCTCACCGCGGCCTTGTCGAAAATCCGAATTGGTGGTTCCATGCAGCAACGAGGACAGCGCCTCCGCCATGAGGGCCGGGTCGCCTGTTCTCTGACGTTGGGCCAAATACTGAGATGCCTTCCGCACCATGGTTTGGCGATTGGGATGCGCTCGTGTGGTGGGCCGAGTTCTTGGGAACCTGCACGATCCTTCCGTGCGCAATCATCGGAGCATGGATCCTATTGAGGAGAGACCGATCGTTCGCCTCGTGGCTTCTGTCGATTGGGCTGGTTGTAGCACTAAGCACTATTGGCAGTCTTCTTTGGCGACGTGGTGTATATCTGGCTCACCAAGGGGTGGCTGTTCATCAGTGAGAACGATGCCAACTGGACGCTGCACATCACAACCGACGCGATTCTAAGCGCGATCCGAATGTTTGCGGGGATCGCAGCGGCATTCGGCTTCATTCTTCATGCCGCCCGATTCCCTCGATCCAAACCAAAAACCAAGCCCAACAAGTCGCGGCTGGACAACCCGCTACCACGCCCCGAGTCGGAAGTTGAATCGCCCTGAGAACCTCTTACCCTGAATCGGACTGGCGCTCCCGGTAGCGGGTGCCAGCGCTCAAACGTTGTGCTGGACTTTGGAGCACGGTGTTCCGGGGTGGATGATCGTGAAGGCGGATGGATCGGGGCAGGTCGGAAGCGGCATCGCGTTCGGGCACTCGACCGGTGCTGGCCGAGATGCCGCGGAGCGTCACCGGCGGACCGCTGACCGGGCGGATAGGTTTCTGAGGCACGTCGCTTTGCGGCGGCCTCTCATTGCTATTCGGCAGCGTAGCCTGGTGCGTCGGGCTGGCTGCGGGGGCCAGTCTCTCCACGACTCTGGCCGCACGGCTCGGCGGTTTCGGGAGCGTTGCGGAGCAAACCGGCAAGGCGACTAACCGCAAAGCACAACAAGTCGAATCAGGGCGACCCCTCACCGCGGCCTTGTCGAAAATCCGAATTGGTGGTTCCATGCACCAACGAGGACAGCGCCTCCGCCATGAGGGTCGGGTCGCCTGTTCTCTGACGTTCGCTCCAAAATGAATCCGCCGCGTCCAACTTGGTCTCGATACGCGTGGTTCGCGGCTGGGTTCTGCACTTATACGTTTGCAGTAGGAATCTGGGCCCTCGGTCGAGGATTGGGATTCTGGGCGATCATGCCGGGTTGCATGATCTCGGGTTTGGCCGGTGGCGTGGTTTTGTCGGTAGCGACCTACCTCATCCAGACTGGCTACATGCAACGAGGTCGTTCCTTTTACCGCCTCTCCGAACGACCTGTGACCTTCGTTATGGACACGATCATGGTCGTTGTGGGTCTATTGCTTTGCGGACTATGGCTAGTTGGATACACCCTCCAAGAAACACGATCGCAACAATCCAAAAGCGAACAAGTCGCAGCACCCAACCGCCTGACCCGCTCCGAGTCGGATTTTCACCGTGATTAGAACCCTCAACCCACCGTCAACTCGCGGCTTCCGTCAGGCGGTTGGTGTGCTATGACGTTCGGCAAGAATATGAAGAGCAATGTCCTCAGATGAAGCGAGAAAAGCTGATATCTATTTTGCTGATCACCTCCGGACTGTTCCTGCTGGTTAGCGCACCGGATTGGATCACGGTTTCCGCGCATAGCCATCCACCTGGCGAATTTCTTTACGGGACTGCGAATCTTGAAGACGAACTCAGAGGAGACGATGCCAAGTTGCACCAACTGGTGAAGAGCATCGGGCTGCACGCCGGAGGGCGAAGGCCATTATCGACTACGTTTCCGAAACGATGTGGTGGCTAGCCGGAACTGGCTTACTGAATTTATGTTGCGGAATCGCGCTTCGGCCCAAGAGGCTAATGAAAAGCGCGCGGCTTCAAGAGTGAAGTGCAACACTAGCGGCCTATAGGAACAGTTCGTTTGGTGTGCGGAAGTTATAGCGTTCGCGCGGACGTTCGTTCAGTTCGTTGGCGATCCAGTCGCATTGTTCCTGGGTGAGCTTCTCCATGCTCGTGGCCTTGGGAAGATACTGCCGGATCAGACCGTTGGTGTTCTCGTTGGTTCCGCGCTCCCACGAGTGGTGCGGCGGGGCGAAGTAGAAGCGCATCGAGAGCTCCTCTTCGATTTCTCGATAGCCATGAAATTCGCATCCATTGTCTGCAGTGATCGTCAAGTAACGTCGGCGATGGCGGTGCGTCAGCAGCATCATTGCCTTGAAGACTTCTTCTTTGGTGCGCGCCGTCAGCTTGGCAATTTGAAGATACCCGGTCTTGCGTTCCACAAGCGTCAGGATGCAGGCCTTGCCGCTGCCCAGCACTGTATCAATTTCCCAGTGCCCGAGGCGGGAGCGGTTCTCCGCGCCGATCGGCCGAGTCGCGATCGGCCGCTTACCTGCAAGCCTTCCGCGACTGTCATATTGGCCGTACCGTTTGCGCCGCTTCTTCGAAGCCTGACGCAGATTCGTGTGCAGATCGCCACCGTAACGGCGGTCGTCCCAGACGTGCTGGTAGATCGTCTCATGGCTGATGGAGACGATCCGGAATCGTTTCAGCACCCCCGAGACCTGCATCGGACTGAGCTTCCTCCGGAGGAGGCTCCTGACGATTTCCCACACGTATCCGCTGAAGCACGTGCCCTGGCGGGCCCGGCGCCGGCGGCCCCGGGCCATCTGGCATGCGTGCAGGGGCTTGTATCGGCCATCGGTCGGATAGGCGTTGCGCCGAATCTCCCGGGAGATCGTGCTGGGACTCCGTCCAAGCTCGCGGGCAATCGCACGAAGGCTGAATTTCACTCGTCTCATCGCCCCGATCTGGTAGCGTTCGTCGTTGCTGAGTTGCTGGTAATTCTTCATAGGTGCAGCACCCGCCCCAATGCCCTTCCCAAGACTCAGAGCGGGTGTTGCACTTACTTTATGAATCCAAGAGCGCTAACAAGTCGCAGCACCCAACCGCCTGACCCGCTCCGAGTCGGATTTTCCCCGTGATTAGAACCCGTAACCCACAGTCAACGCGCGGCTGCCGTCAGGCGGTTGGTGTGCTATGACGTTGTGCTGGACTTTGGAGCACGGTGTTCCGGGGTTGGTGATCCCGATGGCGGATGGATCGGGGCAGGTCGGAAGCGGCATCGCGTTCGGGCACTCGACCGGTGCTGGCCGAGATGGCGCGGAGCTTCACTGGCGGACCGCTGACCGGGCGGATAGGTTTCTGAAGCACGTTGCCTTGCGGCGGCCCCTCATTGCTATTTGGCAGCGCAGCCCGGGGCGTCGGGCTGGCTGCGGGGGGCCAGTCTCTCCACAACTCTGGCCGCACGGCTCGGCGGTTTCGGGAGCGTTGCGGAGCAAACCGGCAAGGCGACTAACCGCAAAGCACAACAAGTCGAATCAGGGCGCCCCCTCACCGCGGCCTTGTCGAAAATCCGAATTGGTGGTTCCATGCAGCAACGAGGACAGCGCCTCCGCCATGAGGGCCGGGTCGCCTGTTCTCTGACGTTAGCCTAAATGAACTCTGTCGAAGATGCATTCAAATCACTTGCCGACCTGGGCTGTGAAATCGAGGCTGCAGAGAAAGTTCATCGCAAAAAGTTCCTAGCTGAAGAAACTGAAGAATACAACTCAAGCCGTTGCTTGGTCGATGGTCTGATTTCTTCAATCTACCTCAAGACCAATGAACCGATCAGCAATGTATCTCCCGAAAGCGAGTATCAATTGCTTGTTGGCGCATCGTTTATTCGCACTCACCTGTTATTGCATAACCTGATTCTCAACGGGCAGATCATCGATAGCCATTGCCTTCTTCGTAAGCAGCTTGAGCAGCTTGCTAGGCTACAAGAGCTGGAAGAGAAGACGATCACTGAATTAGGAACGAAGAAGACGCCGAATGTCAGTAAAGCAGGCGATGGAACTTTAGGGCGTATCTACGGCGCACAATCACAGGTGGCTCATTTTTCTGATCCTGAGGTTGGCTCGTCATTGCTGAATGTTGTGCCGAATACTGACCACGCAAGAGTAACGGCATTGCCCGTCTACACCATGAATAGCGTCTATGCCATGAACTCGCGCCTATTTTTAGCTATTCAGTTTTCTTCGTGGTTCATTTCAAAGCTCATTCGTTGGTATCCCAAGAAGAACTTTGATCTACTACAAGAGCAGTTCGTGATCGCTGCTGAGACTTGTGTTGCTGCAGGAATAATCAACAAAAATCCAGCAAAAGGCTAACGAGACCGTCGGAAAACCCCTGTTGAGCCCGTCGTACCATTGCCTTCGGATGGTGCCGAGTGATGGACGTCGTTTTCGATTTCCGGGCGGGCG
>NZ_JACHFD010000041.1 GCF_014201715.1 Haloferula luteola | reverse complement strand
GTCGGGAACGGCCGATCCCGCAGGGTCGTCCATTTCAAACAGTCGTACAAGTCTTTCCTCACCCTTTTCGGAAAAGACTTTTGGCAAAGGGTCTAACGATCAAACGAAGCTTGGCCTCGCTATCTGCTCCCATGAGTGTAAAGGGCAGAGACGATTTCTTCCCAAAGGCCATCGGGGCCGTAATAAGCTATTTCAAAACCATCCTTCAGCGTGAACACAAGAAGCGACTCAGTTCCAATCGCCAAACATAACGACTGCGCTCCACCCTCTGAGCCGGCATTCTCGAAAGCGTAAAGTCTGCTGGAGTTCCATGTAGCCATGTTCAGCGGAGCCACCCACTTCAAGACCGTGTATTCATCTTGGGGCATCGAAACGAAGAACCATGTGCATTGGCGGGGGCTAACCACTGGCGACAACCGCTCAAAAAGACTGTCAGTAAGTGGCCCTCCACCGCATCGCACCCAGTCAACAGAAGCAACGGGAGGAGGATCAAGAAAAAGTGATACCAATGGCGCTCGATGCGCGATCTTAAATATTAGACGCTGAGGGCCAATCTTCTCGAATGCAATTCGATCTTGTTCAAGCAGGGTGCTCTCGATCCAATCTTTGACAGAAGCGATCATCTTTAATGAGGAAATGCGGTGTGGATCACATCAGTGGTCCCACCACGGAGGACGATGCGGATTTTTGTGGTAGCAGCGCCATTGATGTCAGTTCCAACAGCTTTGCCCAAATCGACCCAAAACGCTCCTCCACCGAGAGAGGTTCGGCTTGATGCTGGAAGCTTCATGGCGTCATCAATCAAGTCGAGCACCTTTGTTGCATCAGCAAAAATGGACTTTTGCGCTGTGAGGCTATCGGTTAGTTGATTGCTCGTGTGTCCTCGAATGATGTGAGTGATCGAGTCCGGTTCTCCACCGGCACCTCCGGTTTGCGTTGCAAATGACCCCTGGGGATGCTTGGCATACTTAGCTCCGCTGGCTTTGGAGGTGAACGTTCCAGTCGCTCCATCGATGTCGAACTTCGTCGAGTTGCCTAGCGTCGCCATCACCCCATCAAAGTCTGCTCCCTTGAAGATACCTCCCTGGATGAACGCTCCTTTGAGCTTGTCTATGTTCCCGTCCGCCTTTGCTAGGTCGGATGAGTCGATGAGCTGGCCTGACTGCTTCGTGTAACCCTTCATCCCTTTCGCCGAAAGTTGTTCCCGGCGAGATCGCAGAACTCGCTCAGTGACGTGAAGACCCGCTTGAACGCGGCCGCTTTCGCGGGATCGGACACGGCGGCCTGAACCGTGCCGAAGTCGAACTCGTTCATGATTTCCCGCGCCTTGAGGAAATCGAACTCGTTCTGCTGGCCGAGGCGTTCAGAGCGTCGGTGATCTTCGAGACGCACCGCGACGGGCTTTGCGCGGAAGCGGGCAAGACGAAGCTCGCGACGACCGCGACGAGGAAGGCGACCAGTTTGATTTTTCTCATGATGTTCAGGGTGCTGCGAAGAGTGGACATTCGAATTCGAGTTCCTGGAGGATGCTCTTGAGCTTCTTCACGTCGGCGTCGCTGGCGACGTCCTGGCTGATGCGGCGGAACGAGGGCGCCTGACAGACACGGACCAAGGGAGCTTCAAGCGACCGCAGTGCCGGGGCTGGCAGGTCTGCGGCTGCGTCCGGCATGAGCGCAGCGAAAGCGACCAGCGGGAGCGGTGACGGCGGGAGCAGCCGACGCCCGGTCTCCAACACAACGAAGGGAGTGGCCGAGGGGAGGCAATTGGCGTGCGAAGAATGAGCCGCCAGAGCCGACCATCGAGGCCCGACGACCGCCCCCGAACCACCTGCGAGCGAGCGGAAGGGGCCCCGTGCGAGGTGCCTTGTTCTTCGACCGGCGAAGCCGCTGGTAGGCACCTCAAAGGCACGGGGCGTGCCGGAGCGGTCGGTTGCTTGGACGGCTTGGGGTGGGGTTCGTTTCTGCGCCAGCGTACGGGTGCATTTACTCCTCGGGCATGATTTCGAGAGCAGAGGTGATCAATTCAATGTCGGCCTGTGGCGTTTCATCTGTCTTTGCCGCAAGAGAGGCTTCAAGAAGGGGCTTATAGTCCTTCCAGAGTTCATCTGTGAGAGGGATGTCTTCCGGTTCTTCGTTGCGATCTTGGCGAGCGATGATTTCCTGCATCTTCGGATCAATCAGTTGATCGGCATAGGCTCGGCGGGAAGCCAAGCGGCGAATGATGTGGCGCGTGATACTTTTATAGTAATCCTCACCATTCAAATCATTCGCAATCGCATAGCGATTGATTTCCAGCAGGGCGTCCAAAGTCTTTTCCCTAGGCATGCTGCAGATTAGATTGGTGTAGGCAAATAGGGTGTCCTGCTGGAGTTGAAGTTGCCTTTGAGGACTAGAGTCAATCGTTCTACCCTTCCAACTCTTGGCATCGTTCTTTGCAGCTTCCACCAAAAGGGGGATTACATTCTCATCACCAATTTCCAGTAAGGCTTTATTAATTCTTCCTCCAATGAAGTCTCGTTTTCTGGAAGGTGGCGCCATCAACCAAAACTCCCAAGCAGGCAGGTAGGCATCCGTCACATGCTCGTCGCGTAGTTCGACGACTGGGGGACGATACGGGATGATTAGAGCATAGTTTTTTGGCCCTTTTCTCAAACCTTTTCTTATCCCGCCAAGAGTTTCACCAGTTGCGCCTAATTTCCTTGCCGCATTTATGCTGGGGGACATGTATTCCTCAAGATACTTGTCAGGAAGCTCGTGAGCATAACCTCCATACCAAGCAACTAACTCATCACATTTAATTTGGTTTTCTCTTTTCATAAACCACGCGGCCAAATCAGCGATTTCCCGTTCAGCAGGAGACAACATTGCTAATTCGTTATTGTTTGATTGTTGCGCTGCCATTCCTATCTTCTCAAGATAATCGCGATACGCCTGCTGAGTCATGCTACCCGTCCGCAATTTCCATTCCCATTCACCTTCTTCTTTTTGTGAATCATCAGATTTTTCAACGGTGACCGTCTCTCGCTCTTCGAGAAATTCATTAATTTTATCTGAAAGAACTCCTGAATTCCCCGCATGCGAAGAAGATGCAAGTGATATCACAATAGCGGAAAATAAGATTATATTTTTGCAAGTGATCATGTTGATGTTATTGATTGGTTTTCTCCCACCATTTCCAGCTGGGCAGCATTCTTTTAACATTGGATCCGCAATGGATCTCCCCAAGGGCAGTGTGATAAGAATCCCAGCAATCAACAAAGTAGACAGATTCTTGGACTGCGTTTTTTATAACTTTTTCAAAGATGTCTTCGCCCGCCGCATTCACCGGTCCGAATTGTCTTGGCACATAGAGACATCCATTCACTGGCTGTAGATTGGTAGGACCAGGATTGAAGGCAACCGAACCGCCCAAGCCCGTTGTCGGATTTGGACTTTCAACATCAGTTCCGCTTGGAAGATCGCGCCCGAAAAAAAGGCTAGGAACAGGAATGAAATGTGGTGAAGCGGAACCAGCCGCAGACCTAATTGGACTTTCCCCATCATCATTGATTACCCCCGCGACATCTGAATAATTAAACTGCACAAAATTATCTAGCCCAACATCTCCTAATACTTCTTTAACCGTAATGAACGCGGGCATTCCCTCACTTACGCCGTCGCCATTAAAATCATAAGCAAAAAATGTGCTCCCAATATGAGCTGGCTGCCAAAACTTGGTATTCTCGACCAAAACAAAATCATCCCCACTTTGGGGAAGGGCACCCCATTCAAACGGGTTCGACATGAGAACTCCGGCAATTTTAGACTGTTCTTCATATTCATTCATTGATATTCCGGTATAAAAAATGGCTTTTGCCGTGGTTCCCGGAATATTCTCCACCTCAAGAAATCCATCATGTAGCTTGACCTTGGCCACATGCCCCTTTGCGTTGCCATCGTAGAATCTTATCCACTGATAGTTATCTCCTTGAGCAACATGATTGCGCCCCGTGTAAATGAGCCTCGTCTCATCCAGTGGCGTTGCGGGGCCGTCTGTTTCTGCGGTATCTGCCGTGACGGTGCCTGTCAGGGTATTTCCGTTTGTGGCAAAAAACACGCGCTTGGCTCGATCCGCCACGGGGATCTCTGACTGAAGCAGTTCAATTGCTTGGCGGGCATCCGAAATGAAAATACGTCCCCCTGATAAAAATGATGTGTATTCGTCAATGTGTCCGACGATCAGCCAATCAGATCTGGCACTGAAACTTCCGGCATTATCCTGTTGAAACTCCTGGGCCTCGATAAATGCTTTCATCTTGCCGGAGGCATTGTTGCCCATCATCACTAGGCCAAGGGGGTTGGTTGTATTGGGTGTCAGCACCTCAATGTTGCCTCCATAGTTGCCCGAGGCTGCGTGCACTCCAGAGCCATTGCCATCAATTCCAATCTGGAAAATTCCGACATCCTCTTTGAGCAGATTCTCAACCGGCCAATCAGGTTGTGCTGATCCAGGTCCCCTGTTATAGGGAACCCGGAACACCATATGAGTCTTGGGGCCTCCCGGTCTTTGGGTAAACCCGATCTCAAGGTGATCCTGGAACCAACGTTCAAAGGATGCCACTGTGCGCAATTGGCCGGAGTGACTGAGTCCGGCATAGCGTCCATTCAAAGCCTCATTTCGGAATGGGGCATTTTCTGCCCCCAAGTCCGCTGTCCAAATTTCCTCGGACGGCTCATCACGGCTGATCATGAGCCACGGGGCAACCCGGAGGCGAACCGGGCTTAGATCCGATCCTTCAACATTGTCGTTCTCGTCGCGGATTTCCAAGCTGAATTGGATTTCTCCGCTGAACTTGCCCGAATGCATGGGGTTCCGGGTTTGGCCGTCCAGCGAGCCTCCATCAACTTCCATGCCCCGCAACACAAGCCCCTCAATGCCAAAGGTGTAATCACCTGTCCCTCCATCTCGTGTCTCCTCATAGTCCGTGGCATTGGGATTGACCCACTTGGTGATCTCAATGAGGTTGTCTGTGGGATTGTCGTCATTTCCAGCCCAAGGGGCTGCCGACGGATCTCCATGCGAACCCCAAATCGCATTTTCTCCCGCTTCAATCTTCTTGTAGAGGTGGATCGCCCGCATGTCTTCTGCTTCCTCCACCTTGAGGAACACCTTGAAATCGTCGGGCAAGCTTTCCATAGCGGCAATGACCATCGGTGCAATGTCCTCTTCATCAGCCGCGTTTTCTATTTCCCAGTCCTCATTGCTACTGGAACCATTGTCTTCAAAATAGATGGCGTCTGGACGCTTTTCCCCGCCTGATGCATTGTCGCCATCACGGTCAAAGTTCACCGCATAAATGGCACCACGTTCTTTGGTCCACTGGTCCTCGTCCGCACTATCAGCACCAAGTTCAATTGTGCCGCTCCGGTCTGTGTCTACCGCTAAGTCCACCGGCAAGAGGTCCACATCATACCGCCTCTCGTTCTCAAAGGTCCCTTCGTTCGCTTCCAAAGGGTTCAACACCACGCCCGTTTCCGACACATTCTCCCCTGCACGAACCGTCAGCTTCACCACCTCTGGGTCGCCTAGCGTGACTTTCGTCGCTTCGTTGATCGCCCCTTCATACCACGTCCCTTCGTTTTGGTAGTCCAAGGTCGAGGCCTTCGTCGAGATCTTCAGGAACGGAACCTCAAGGTCTTCGGTGAGTCTCCGGTTGAGCAACACCCAAACTTTCTTCGTCGCATGGGTCCCCCAGTATTTGAGGTAGCTCATTTCCTCCCCGTTTCCGCCATCCGGCACGGTCACCTCCCGTGAATGGAAATGGAAGCTCCCCATCACCGCCTCCAAAGGTGGGAGATCCCAGGCTCCCCATCCCGCCGGGGGTTGCTCGGGAAAATCCTGTTGGCGGCTCAATTTCTGTTTCCCCATGGTCACATCGATCACCCCCGGAACCGGCGGGTAGGCGGGCCAATTCAGTTCGCTTAGGCCCAGCCAATCTTCCAGTTCTTCCTGCTCGATAGCACCCCCGTTGATCAAGGCGCTCACGCCGGTGCTCAACAGATGCGTCGAGCGATACGCCCAATCCGGGTCGGAATAGTCCGACGCCCGGTAGGTCCGATCCACCTCCGCGACGAACATCATCACTTTCAGCTCCGGCAATGACTGCGGGTCCGTCGGATCGCTGTTGCCGTCGTGTTCCCAATAGTTCGAACTCCCGTCGTCGTCCTGGTCCTCTTCGCCATCGGGGATTCCGTCGTGATCCGTGTCGGCATCCGTCGGGGAGGTCCCGATCGACACTTCCAACCCATCCGGCAGGCGGTCGCCATCCGTATCTCCCTGAGTCGGATTCGTACGGTGCAGATACTCGTCGAAATTGCTGATCCCATCTCCATCCGCATCGCCCCCTGCATCTTCCCCGTCGCTGAAATTCAGCCCATACCGCCATTCCCACACATTCGGAATCCCATCGCCGTCTGAATCAATGCCCGGACGCAGGTCGATTTCCAACGCAGCGGCATCGCCGATGGCCAGGGGGTTCCGGCGAAGATGAAACTCCGAGCGGTTGCTGATCCCATTGCCATTCGCATCCGCCTGCCCATCCAGCGGATCGTGTGGATTGAGTCCATAGAGCGCTTCCCAATCATCCGGCATCTCGTCCCCATCGGAATCCTGGCTCAACCGCAGATCAAAGGGGCGTGATCTGGCCGAACTCTGCCCATACAACCACCCGGATGCCGCTGCCATCCGCATCGTCGCCGGGGAGCTCGAGGTCGGCACCCGCAGCACATGCCCGACAGGCACCTGCACCGGTCCAAACCACAACTGAAAAGGGGGACCGTGCAGCACCCAGCCCTCGTCATTCATCCCGAAGATCGAAGGCACCGCAGAGGCATCGCCCGCCGCGTGGTAGGAACCAT
>NZ_JACHFD010000040.1 GCF_014201715.1 Haloferula luteola | reverse complement strand
CCCGAAGAAGCTCAGCCGGATCATCCAACTAACCAAGCTCGCCCAAGACGCTGGCATCACCTGATATGCCTGCTACTTTTCGGACGATGCACTAGCACGGCCCCTCGACCTGACTCCTCGCACCGTGATTTCCCCGAAAGCCTTCCTTGCCCTCCTCGCCTTGCCCGTCTTTGCAGAACCCGAATCAGAAACTTCCCCATGGGAAATCACCGGAGCCGCCGGGCTCAGCTACTCGGATGGCAACTCCGACCGATTGGCCACCCATCTTCAACTTCTGGCCACCCGGGTGACGCCCGAAAACGAACTGTTCCTCAACGCCGACTACTTCTACGCCGAAGATGATCGCATCGCGACCACGGACAACTTACGGCTCGGCGCTCAATTCAACCACCTGGTCCAAGAGCGCCGTTACTTTGGATTCTCCGCCCAGTTCCTCACCGATCCCATCGCTGATCTCGATCATCGCATCGACATCAGCACCTTGCTGGGCTGGTACGCGCTCAAAGAAGATCGCCAGTCACTCGCCTTCGAAATGGGCCCAGGATACACTTGGGAAACCCAAGCCGGAAGCAACTCGGACTTCCTGAACCTGCGACTTGCCGAACGCTACGAACGTCGCCTCGGAGACGCCTCCAAGCTCTGGCAATCCCTTGCCTTTGTCCCGGAAGCCGCCGACTTCGACAACCACCTTCTCACCGCCGAGCTCGGCATTGAAAGCCGCATCACCGACCACTGGAACCTTCGTACTTTTGTGCGCTATCAACGCGACCATAGCCCGGCGCCCGGAAGAGAAGAAAACGACCTATCCCTCATGCTCGGCGTGGGCTACTCGCTCGGCGGGTTTCCCGATCCTGAGAAATCGGCACGCAAGACCCTCAAGCCCGCGCGCAAAACACCCACCGCCACCCCTACCGGCTGGACGCGAAGCGCGTCACTAGGCACCGCTCTGGCTTCTGGAAATTCCGACAGCCGATCCCTCACTTCCACCTTCGAGACCGCCTACCATGCTGCCACCCACGAATTCTTCGCGGGAGCCGAGTATCTCTACGGCGAAGACGATGGAGACACCTCCCAGCACCAATTCCATGCGGATGCACGGCTTCGCCGACTGTTCGGTTCCCGCCGTTTTCTAGGAGCTGGCGTCGAACTGTTTCACGACGACCTTGCCGACCTCAGCTACCGTTTCACCCCGTCCGCCACGGCCGGCACCTACCTCGTCAAGAATGACGCCGTGAGCCTCAGTTTGGAGGCAGGCCCCGGTTACACCTTCGAAAAAGCCGGAGGCCAGCGCTCCGATTACCTATCCCTGGTCGCCGCCGAGAGATTCGCCTTCGTCATCGCTCCCCGCCTCACCTTCAAACAGTCCCTCGTATGGGAGGCAGAAGCCGCCGAACTCGACAACCACACCCTCACGGCCGCGGCCAACCTCGACACCGACCTCACCGAATCCCTCGCCCTACGCATCGGACTCACCTACCTCTTCGACCCCACCCCGGCCACCGGACGAGCCCACCACGACACCACTCTCACCAGTGGCATCGCCGTGAAATTCTGATCTGCCGGACATTTCCACGTTCGAGATTGGACGAACCCGCATCTGCGGTCACCTTCCAGCCCGTGACCGTCACCGAGCTCCTCCAACACCTCGTCCGCATTCCGTCGGTCAATCCCGACAACGATCCGGGCACCCCTCACACCGGGGAGGCCGCACTGGCTGACTTCCTCGCCACCTGGCTGCGCCAAATCGGTGCCGAGGTCATGCTCGAAGAAATTCGACCAGGACGCCCCAACCTCATCGCCCGCTTCGCCCCCCTCGACGGACGGCCACGGCTGCTGCTCGGGCCCCACCTCGATACTGTCGGCGTCGGCGGCATGATCATCGATCCCTTCTCCGGGGAACTTCGCGACGGACGGATCTGGGGGCGAGGCACTTCCGACACCAAAGGCCCCATGGCCGCCATGTTGTGGGCGCTCCAGCAGCACGCCCCCCACCTCCAACAACTGCCCGTCGCCGTCGACTTCGTCGGCTTCATGGGCGAAGAATCCTGCCAGTGGGGATCTCGCGATTTCGGCGAAAAATACGCCGCCGACTACCAATTTGCGATCGTCGGCGAGCCCACCTCTCTCGACTTCGTTCACACCACCAAAGGCTCGCTTTGGGCCACCCTCCGTGCCACCGGAAAGGCCGCTCACTCCTCCCAGCCCGAGCGCGGCGACAATGCCGTCATGAAACTGGCTCGCGTCCTCGACGCCCTCCAAGAGCCCCTCATCGAAAAACTCGCCACCTTCACCCATCCCATTCTCGGGCCGTCCACTTTCAACGTCGGCACCTTCCGCGGAGGTTCTCGACCCAATATCGTCCCCGACCTCGCCGAAGCCGAGATCGACATCCGCATCACCCCCGCCCTCCACCAGGCCGGCGGGGCTCTCGCCCTCGTCCAACAAATGCTTGCCGGCCACCCGATCGAAATCGATCACGCCGACGAGAAGCCTCCCATGGAAACGCCTGCCGACCACCCGTGGATTCAGAAACTCCTCCACATCCGGCCCGCCTCCCGTTGCGTCGGCGCTCCCTGGTTCTCGGACGCCGCCCACCTCTCGGACGCGGGCATTCCTTCAATCTGTTTGGGCCCGGGGTCGATCGATCAAGCCCACACCTGCGATGAATTCATCCAAGTCGCCGACCTCGAAGACGGAGCTAATTTCTTCTCCGACTTGATTGGCTCCTTGATCCCCGCATCCTGAGCGTCCGGCCCTTGATGACCACCGTTCTCGACATCCTCGATAAAGGCACCGCCTACCTCGAAAAGCGCGGTATCGAAGACGCCCGCAGAAACATGCAAATGCTCGTCGCCCACCAGCTCGACTGCACCCGCATGGATCTCTATCTGCGCTTCGATCAGCCCCTCGAAGAAGCCCATCTCGCCCCCCTCCGCGAAGCCCTTCGGAAACGCGGCGAGGGCATCCCCGTCCAGCACCTCCTCGGGTCCGTCTACTTTCGACAGCACGAATTCAAAACCGACGCCCGTGCCCTGATCCCCCGACCCGAAACCGAAGAACTGGCCGAGTGGCTGGCCAAAAACCTGAAACTCCCGGAGAACGCCCACATCCTCGACATGGGCACCGGCTCCGGCTGCCTTGGCCTCTCTCTGGCTCATGATTTCCCCACAGCTCAGGTCACCCTGGCCGACCTCTCCGCTGATGCTCTCACGCTCGCTCGAGAAAATGCCGAGTTCATCGGAGAACCTCCGCTCCCCGATCACCTCCACTTCGTTCAGTCCGACCTCTTCCAAAACCTCGAAGAAACTCGCTTCGATCTGATCGCCGCCAACCTTCCCTACATTCCTGATGGTGAACAAGTCGCCATCGAGGTCCGTCACGATCCCGCTCTCGCCTTGTTCAGTGGGGTCGATGGCCTCGATCTCATTCGCCGCTTCATTCCCGATGCCTTCCAACACCTCAACCCCGGTGGCTGGATCGCCCTGGAAATTGGCATCCACCAATTCTCCGAGGTTGAAAATCTCCTGCGTGCCGCTTCCTTCACGGACGTCTTGACCCTCAAAGACCTCTCTGGCATCCCCC
Source organism: Haloferula luteola (assembly GCF_014201715.1). Lineage (GTDB taxonomy): Bacteria > Verrucomicrobiota > Verrucomicrobiia > Verrucomicrobiales > Akkermansiaceae > Haloferula > Haloferula luteola. The sequence goes on along the minus strand of NZ_JACHFD010000040.1, from coordinate 3,627 downwards.
GTTTTCCGGTCGCGAGACGTCCCGGACTCTGATAACCGACAACCTGCACCTTCCTGGATGGACAAACTTCTCGTTCACGGCGGCTCACCGATTCACGGCGCCATCACCATTTCCGGCTCCAAAAACGCCTCGCTCCCCATCCTCGCTGCCGCTCTCCTGACGGAAGAGGACGTTGTCATCCGCCGCGTGCCCGATGTTTCCGACACCAACTACATGGTGCAGATCCTCACCGGGCTGGGCGCCGACGTCGAACGCTTCTCCGGCACCGTCCGCATCACCGCCAGCGAGATTTCGGATACCGCCCCTTACGACATCGTCCGCCGCATGCGGGCCTCCGTCTGCATGATGGGCCCCTTGCTCGCCCGCAAACAACGCTGCGTCGTCGCTCTTCCCGGTGGGTGCGTCATTGGAGACCGCCCCATCGATCTGCACATCCGTGGACTCGAAGCCCTCGGCGCAACTTCGGAATTTGAGGGGGGCAACGTCATCCTCACCGCGCCTCACGGCCTCAAAGGTGCCACCGTCGACCTTTGCGGTGAAAATGGTCCCACCGTCCTCGGCACCGACAATGTCATGATGGCGGCCACTCTCGCCGAAGGGACCACCACCATCACCTCCGCCGCCTGCGAACCGGAAGTCGTCGACCTCGCCGAATTCCTCAATTCCATGGGCGCCAAAATCACCGGTGCCGGCACACCCATCATCACCATCGAAGGCGTTTCCAAACTTCATGGCACCGTTCACAACGTCATTCCCGATCGCATCGAAGCCGGGACGTTCATGGTCGCCGCAGCGCTCGCCGGGGATGGGGTGACCCTGCGCCGCGTCCACGAGGGCCACCTTGTCGCGATCACCGCCGCCCTCCGCAAAGCCGGCCACCAGGTTCATTTCAACAACACTGGAGATGCCTGCACCGTGCACCGTGGTGATACCCCCATGCCCGTCGAAATTGTCACCGAGCCCTACCCCGGCTACCCCACCGACATGCAGGCTCAAATGACGGCTCTATTTGCCATGACCCCTGGGTCCAGCGTCGTCGTCGATACCATCTTCCCCCAGCGCTTCATGCACTGCGCAGAACTCAAGCGCATGGGAGCCGACATCCACGTGGCCGACGGAAAGGCCGTCATCAAGGGCGTCAAATCACTCAGCGGAGCACCCGTCATGGCCAGCGACCTCCGCGCCTCCGCCGCTCTGGTTCTTGCAGGTCTCGTCGCCAAGGGCACCACGGAGATCAATCGCCTCTACCACATCGACCGCGGCTACGAGCACATCGACGAGAAACTCCTCGCCCTCGGTGCCAACGTCGAACGAGTTCGCGAACGTTAAGGCCCCTTTTTACCCCACTTTGCCCCATCCTGAAGGGGCGCCCTAAAACCACCTTCCGCTCCCGCTCCCAGCCCCCACCTGCGATCCTCGGGGAGGGCCGGATCGGCAACGGCCTTCATGGGATCCGTTCCCGCGACCGCGATCCTGCGATGGGCACCCCCCATCGATTTCGTCTTGGCTGCGTCGATCGGACCTTGCGACGCAGACGCGTTTCTTCAGGGACTTGGAGATTGCGCGCACCCCATGTTTGAATTCGGATCGGATACGACCTCGATCATCCGTTCGAAATCGTTTCCTCCCCCCCCAAGAGCCGTTCTCTCACCCCATCAAGAAAGTGCCACCGGGGGGACTCGAACCCCCACGCCGGTTGCCCGGCAACGGATTTTAAGTCTGTAGCGAAATACAAACCACACTCGATCTTAGTCACTTACAATTCGCCATTTCTCTCATTTCCGCTATCTCTCGGATTTTTGAGGCAATAAGGGCAGGAAATCCCGCCGGTTAGAGTTGCTGAAATTCGCATTGCAACACCATCGTTTCTCCATGCCAAAGCGACCAAAGTTTACGGTGACGAAGACGACCGAAGGTTGGCGCATCAACGTGCCAGCGAGCCTCACCGAATCCGGGAAGAGGGAGCGTCATTTCCACGATACTCGGGACAAGGCCAAGCAACATGCGACGGAGCTACGAGAGAAGTATAAGCAACATGGCGAAGCGGCATCGGTCATTCGGCCAAGTCTTGCCGAAGCAGCCACTCAGGCAGAGAGGCTCCTCAAGCCATGGGGTATTTCGCTAGTTGAAGCAGCACGAATCGTGGCGGAAATCAAAGAACGGGAAAACGCAAGCAAGTCGGTGAGCGAGGCCATTGATTCCTGGCTCCTTGCATGTGAAGGTCTGCGCGATAGGACGCTCGATGGCTACCGACAAGTAGCCAATAAGCTCCGTACCGACCTTCAAGACACCCTACTCACATCTGTTTGCGCAGACGACATCCAAGGTATCATAGCGCCTCCCGGAGCCACTGGTGCAGCGGTACTTGGGCGGATCCGGAACGCTCGCGTGTTCTGGCGTTGGGCAGCAAGGAAGGGGTGGTGTGATGCTGATGTATTCAAGGCAATCGAGATTCCGAAGTCCGGGCGCCACCAACGTGAGATCGCCATCCTTTCCCCTGCCCAGGCCAACCGGCTCTTGCAAGTTGCTGAGGTTCACTACCCGGAAGCGGTTGCCTCCTATGCACTCCAGCTTTTCGCCGGGATACGGGCTGAGGAGTTAAGACGCCTTGAGTCTCGACATGTGACCGACGGAGGAATCGAAATGTCTGCTGAGATTACCAAGAAAGGTCGCCGACGCCATATCAACCCCAATCCCACCCTTAGCGCATGGCTCGCCGTCTATCCTTATTCACCCTGCCCCAACTGGCGTGAGGTAGACAAGGCCTGCAGACGCATTGCCGGCTGGAACCTAGGCTCCAGACTACTTGAAAAAAAGTCAGCTAAGACAGAAACCGCGAAGGATCGCACGATGCAGACACTACCCGATCCCAACCTGGGTGGGTGGCCACAAAATGCCCTTCGGCACTCCCATGCCTCGTACGCTGTGGCAGCTGGAATTCCTCTAGAAAGCCTGCTATTCGAATTCGGGCACACCTCGAACCCCTCCGTCCTTCGCGAGCACTACGTTGGCAGAGCCAGCAGGAAAGACGCTATTGACTTCTTTAAGATCGGCCCGAAAGGAGTGCAGATTCCGACGATCGCAGTGGCCTGAGGCAAGCTCACCATGCCGCACCCTTACCCGAAAGGGGGATCGAAGTGATATGTAAACGGCACTCCGTCAGAATTGCTTGAGTGATTGAGCGCACATTTTGAAGAAGCGATGCTTGCGGTTGATCGTTCCTCAGCCCCGGTGGATGAACCAGGCGATCTGGTTGTTGAATGCAGCGATTCCCCCCGAGGTGATGCGAGGCGGTGATCGCCATGAAATCGCGCAGGACTTTCGGAGAGCGTAACAAGGCCGGGGGATGTCCCTCAGATCGTTAGAATCGGTGGCAGCCGGTCGGGTTGAGATTCATCGGTTGGTGGCTTCCTGACAAGCTTGCCCCTGCCCCGCGCTTTCGCTCGGAGCGCAGGACGAGGGCGCGGCGTCAGCCGCGACCGAGGACGGAGCGCTGAGCGAAAGCGCAGATGCCAGACGGGGGAGGTCACCCGGAAGCGTCCCATGAATCGTTAGAATGAGGTGGTGGCTGGTTGGTGCCACGCGTCAGCGTGGCGTTGCTAAACGAAAACCAACCAACCACCGTGA
>NZ_JACHFD010000039.1 GCF_014201715.1 Haloferula luteola | reverse complement strand
GCGTGCGATGGCTCGCGTCCCGGGGAAGCAGCGGGCGGGCCAGCGGGCGGAAATCGGGCTGGAACAGGGAGGGGTTTTTCGACAGTTTCAACAAGCCGAAGATGGCAACCCCTTACAGCGTCCTTGCTACGTTTCTGTTCCGGTGGTTCAATCCGGCAACGAGAATCGGAGCGCCGCCATGAGGGTCGGGCATCAGCGCTCTGAGGTTTGGCCGAGAATATGCCGAAGATCACCGCAGAAGAGTTTCCGGCGCTTAAGGCCTTCTTCGTCGCTTGGTGGGAGCGGTTCCCGGTAGAGATCGAAATGCCTGCCGAACATCGCCCTGTAGCAGTGCTCGAACGCTTCGAGAAGGAAAGTATGTCCAAGGCTCGATCAGGACTCGGGATGGCGATTAGCGACACGTTGGAGATGTCGTGGGACATGCCTCGTGAAGAGATCGAGGCCGTCGATACCGACTTTGTCGCAAGGGGCATTCTTCCTCTTTCGGAGCTGCGAAGGCGCTATTCCCGACAGTATCGAGCAATCCTTAAGCGGGGCCGAATCCGAGACGAAGAGGACTACTACCTAGTCACCGGGATCCTGGCATCGTTCACAGGCGATGCGACCGACGAGGAGCGTCGACAACTGGAAGGCTTGGTGGCGAAGTTCGAGGGCGACTCCGGAACGAATTGAAGACCAAAAAGCCGCAGGAGATCGACGCTTAACCGCCGCCTTGTTGCGTGCCGTTTCCTCGGTTCGCACCTTATCCCATTTCCCGAGGTGCGGCCTTGTGTTCGCGCGTCTCCACTGAGACGTTGTGCCGAATGAATCCCGAAGATCGCTACGGGGATCGCGTGCCTTCTCCTATGCGGATACGATCGGCGAGATCCGCTGTTAGAGCAGAAGGCGACCGAAGTATCTATGGAGGCAGGCTACTTTTCAGAGTTCGGGGCGTTTGAAGGTGATCTTTCCTTAGATTCCGCCAAAGATGAATTGGACTCAATCATCGAAGGAATTGTGAAGCGGAACGACGAATTGGTGGCACACTCTGGCTTCAATTCCATCGATGTTCCAGGCGTTCGGGCGAATGTCGTCATCCTGGCGCTACTGCTCATAAACTTTGGAGGGCACTGAGAGGATGTTTCTGATGAGCAACTGGCGCGCTGGGAGAGTGTAGTTGCCCGCTGCTTCGATGATCCGGATCGATGGGGATTCCGGCCGTGGCCTGAGTCCGATAAAAAGGCATGGCGAGAGGCGTGCGAGAAGGATTTTGCCAAGCTCCGTGAGACGATGTTCAAGATTCGGACGGAATAAGAAGAAGCACAACGAGACCATCGGAAAACCCCGATTGAGCCGGTCGTTCCGTTGCTTTCCGGTGGTGCCGAGTGATGAGCTCCTGTGACGCCCTGCCGGGGCCACGGATGCCGCGGAGCATGCCGGCCTCACCCCGTGGCGGGCTCGCCGGTGCCGTATTCCGGCCGGTAGAGGGCGATCTTGCCGATGTTGTGCATGATGCTCCAGAGGTTCCAGATGACTCCCACTTTTTCCCGTCCTCGGTAGTGGATGCGGTTGAGGCCTATGGCGTGTCGCAGGTTGGCGAAGATCGGTTCGATGGTCCCTATGCGGTAGCTGTGGCGATGCCTTCCTTCGGGGGTGTCGACCTTTTCCCGCATGGCCTTGCCATGGGGGCGTGCGGGCCCGATCCTTGAACTCATAATCTGGCGAGCCCAAGAACGATGGAGCCGATGATCGGATGGTTGGATCGAGTGAGGACGGGGAATTTCTTATCGGATCGATCCAGACTCGTCTTCCCGCGCAATTCGAGTCTCCGCGAGGAGCATTCGCCGGAATGTTAGATTCACTCGAGGCTCCGTGACTTTGGTGGACTTGGGCACCTGATGCTGCCAGCAGGCCTGGGTGCGGCCGCGCATGATCAGCAAGCTGCCGGATGGGAGATATTGAGAGACTTTTGTTTTGCTGAGCTTGTGTCTGAAATCAAAGCGTCGCTCCGCTCCGAAACTCACGGAAGCGATGTCGGAGTGGGCGCCCAAACCCTTTTCATCATCATGATGCCACGCCATGCCTTGGGAGCCGTCCGCGTAGAGGTTCAGGAGGCAAGAGTTGTACTGGGAACCTCCGAGGCGCTCGACTTCTTGTTTGATGGCCAAGAGTTCGGGTGTCCAGGGGCGGGCGGTGCGGGTTTTCCCCGAATAGGTGTAGTCGTAGTGGGAGTCACCGTACCACGCCACTTTCCGAGCGGTGACGATGTGCTTGCCAAAGATGACGGCTTCGTCGTGCTGCCATGGGATGCTGTTCAGGAACCATCGCAAATAGTGTTCCGCCTGCTGGGGGGGAAAAATGCGGCCATAGTATAGGCTCTCGCCATCGTATGGCAAAAGGTTCCGCGGGACGTCCTCTTCTGGGAATGCGAGTTCCATCTCCACTGGGTCAAATCTCGGTTGATTGTTCTCGTTCGAGCAGCAGCTTCTTGCGCTCCACGCCCCATCGATAGCCGGACAGGGAACCGTCCCGCCGCACCACGCGGTGGCAGGGAATCACCATGGCGAGTTCGTTGGCGGCGCAGGCGCTCGCTACAGCGCGAACGGCATGGGGGTTGCCCAGTTCCTCTGCCAATTCACTGTAGGTCCGTCGACTGCCCGAAGGTACCTTCCGCAGGGCTTGCCAGACGCGCTGTTGGAAGGCGGTCCCGCGGATATCCAACGGAAGGTCCCAAGCCATCGAGGTGGAGTCGATCCACTCGACCACCCGAGCGACCAATCGCTCGTAGGGTGGATCGTTACGGATCAGCTCAGCCTGGGCAAAGCGTCGTTTCAGAGCTTCTACCATCCTTTCCGGATCATCGCCTAGTGATAGGGCGCAGATCCCCTTCATGGAGGATGCGACCAGTACGGAGCCCAGCGAGCATTGCCCCAGGGCAAAACCGATTCGCTCCCCTTTCCCTCCGGCTTGATATTGTTTCGGACTCATTCCGAGGATCTGGGTGGCTTCTTCGTAGAACTGCCGATTGGATTGATATCCTGCGTCATAGATGGCTCGTGTGACGGAGCCGCCCCGTGTTAACTCCCCTCGCATTCTTTCGGCGCGCAATGCCTTCATGTAGGCTTTCGGGGTCATTCCCATCTTCTGCACAAACAAGCGATGGAAGTGGTGCTTGCTCATCCCCACGGAGGTGGCCAAGTCGTCAAGGGACGGTTCGATTTCCGATTGCTGAATCAGGCGGCAGGCGTTTTCGACCATTGGAGTGTGGGGATCTCCGAGATTCACTTCCTGTGGCTGGCAACGTTTGCAGGGACGGAACCCCGCTTGCTCCGCTGTCTCGCTCTGGTCGAAGAAAACGACATTCCGGCGCAGCGGCAGGCGTGAAGGGCACGATGGACGGCAATAGACTCCTGTTGATTTCACGGCATAGAAGTATTGGCCGTCGGCTCGGGCGTCGTTGTTGGCGAGGCCGAGCCAACGTTCGTCGTCCGTCCTAAAGTGCGGTGGAGGATCCGCGGGGGGATTGCCTGGGGTGCTGTCTCCTGCGACCGATTTCATGCGTGGAAAGTGACACGATCTTGCGCGTCAAAAACTCCGATTCTTGCTTTCTCATTCGACCTTTGCCGCACGTTCGCAGTGATTTCAGGTGAGCAGCATGGAATCCGGTATCGGTTTGAAGATCGGCCACGCCGGCGCTTGTCGGGCCGGTTCTGCTACTCGCTTGCATCCCCACGCCACATCCAGAGGAGGGTGTCGGCGAGGGTGGCTTCGAAGACCTTGCGGTCGCAGTGGCCGGTGGCTCTGCTGAAAACGAAGCGGTAGTCGTAGCCTTTTTTCTTCAGGGCCGCGGCCGTGCGCTCGTTGGCCATGACCCAATTGTGATAGCTCGACTCCGGGCGCTGGGCGCCGTTGTCGTGCTCAGAGACGTGGGTGAAGATCCGCAGGGGTTTCTTCTCGGATCTCTCGATAAGCTGCATACCGGAGTGGTATTCCCAGGCACCGAGTGGGTAGTCCTTCTCTTCGGGGGCATCGTCGTCCTGCTGATCGACGAAGGTGCCGGAGTAGGTGATGATTCGGCGGAACAGGTCCGGGCGAAACCAGCCCATGGTGAGGGCCGCGGCACCGCCCGAGCTGCAGCCCATCACGGCATGGCCCCAGGGATCGGCTGTGAAGGCGAGGTTCGGGTAGGCAGCACGGATCTCTTGGTTCGCGAGGACTGCGGGAAAGACCTCTTCCGCGATGAAGCGGGCGAGCCGGTCGGAGAGGGTGTCGTATTCCAGGCCGCGCTCACTGCCCTTGCTGTCGTCGCCGCCATTTTCCACGGCGATGGCGATGAAGGCCGGAAGGCGGCGTTGCGGGTCCTCAGCGATCGTCAGGTTATCGAGAGCGCGGCTCACGAGGTCGAGGTGAGAGGGACCGTCGTGCATGACGAGAAGGGGGGCCTCGGAGCCATCCTTGTAGGCAGCGGGGATGTAAACGAAGATGCGACGTTCGGTGCGGATCTTCTTGGTCGGGTCCAGCGTCCTGTCATCGCCACGAAAAATCTGGCTATCGGCCAGGGGCATGCGGAATTCGAAAGTTTTGCCTTTGGGGTTTCCCCGGTCGGTCAGGTCGGGATCGATCGTGTAATCCGGTCCAATCAGATGGTCTCCATTCCCTTGGGTTCCGAGATCGGCGGCGAGGCCCGGATGGGTGAGGCCTGCCAGGCAGGCAAGCAGAGACAGGCGGAGGCGGCGGAGCGGAATGGTGGGTTTCATTGGGGTGCCAAGGCGAGATGCGTGGCCACTGGAAACGTTGCCAGGTCCCCTCGCCTTTCGGTCGAGCATCCGCCTTGCGTGGATGGCTGCGGTGACGGAAGCGTGCGGCTGCGGGGGCGAAAGCGTGCGGCTGCGGGGGTGAAACCGTGCGGCTGCGGGGGTGAAACCGCGTGGCTGCGGGGGTGAAACCGTGCGGCTGCGGGGGCGAAAGCGTGTGGCTGCGGGGGCGAAAGCGTGTGGCTGCGGGGGCGAAAGCGTGTGGTTGCGGGGGTGAAACCGTGCGGCTGCGGGGGCGAAACCGTGTGGCTGCGGGCGTCCCTTGGTGCGGGTACCCTGAGGGCTTGCCGCGGCTGGGATCTTGAGCCAGACCAAGGGCGCGCTCCAAGCGGGCAGGAATCCCCTGCCCGGCACACGATTGATCTGACATGAAGCCTTACCGCTCAAGCACCTCGACTTCCGGCCGCAACATGGCCGGCGCCCGCGCCCTGTGGCGTGCCACCGGCATGAAAGATGGGGATTTCGGCAAACCCATCATCGCCATCGTCAATTCCTTCACCCAGTTCGTGCCCGGCCACGTGCACCTCAAGGACCTCGGCCAGATGGTCGCCCGTGAGGTTGAGGCCGCCGGTGGTGTCGCCAAGGAGTTCAATACGATCGCCGTCGATGATGGCATCGCGATGGGCCACGATGGCATGCTCTACTCGTTGCCATCGCGGGAGATCATTGCCGACAGCGTCGAGTACATGGTCAATGCCCACTGCGCCGATGCGATGGTCTGCATTTCCAACTGCGACAAGATCACCCCTGGCATGCTGATGGCAGCCATGCGCTTGAACATTCCGGCTGTCTTTGTTTCGGGGGGGCCGATGGAGGCCGGTAAGGTGTTGTTTGAGGGCAATGAGATCGCCGTCGATTTGGTCGATGCGATGGTTCAGGCGGCTAACCCGGACTTGAGTGACGAGCAGGTGAACGAGTTTGAGCACAATGCCTGCCCGACATGCGGGTCCTGTTCGGGGATGTTCACGGCGAATTCGATGAACTGCCTCGCCGAGGCGCTCGGCTTGGCGCTTCCGGGAAATGGTTCGACCTTAGCCACTCACGCGGATCGCAAGGAGCTCTTCCTCAAGGCTGGACGGCTGATCGTGGAGCTCGCTCAGCGCCACTACAAGGAGGAGGACGATTCGGTCACTCCCCGTGGGATTGCCTCTAAGGCGGCTTTTGAAAATGCCATGACGCTCGACATTGCGATGGGTGGTTCGACCAATACGGTGCTGCACCTGTTGGCGATTGCTCGGGAAGCGGAAGTGGATTTCACCCTGGCGGACATGGATCGGCTGAGCCGTTGTACGCCCTGTCTGTGCAAGGTGGCTCCGGCGGTGAGTACGGTTCACATGGAAGACGTCCATCGTGCGGGTGGGATTTTTGGCATCCTCGGGCGCTTGGAAGCGGCTGGGCTGATGCACCGGGATGTGCCGACCATTCATGCGCCGAGCATGGGGGAAGCGATCGATCAATGGGACGTGGTGCGCACCAGCGATCCCGCCGTTCACGAGCTTTTCAAGGCCGCTCCAGGGGGTGTTCGGACAACGCAGGCGTTCAGCCAGGCGCGACGCTATCGGGAGCTGGATCTCGACCGGGAAAAAGGCGTGATTCGTGCCCGCGAGCACGCCTTTTCGCAGGATGGAGGCTTGGCCGTTCTGTTCGGCAACATCGCCGAGCAGGGATGTGTGGTGAAAACCGCCGGGGTGGATGAGAGCATTTTGAAGTTCTCCGGTCCGGCAAAGATTTGCGAAAGCCAGGATGAGGCGGTCAACCGCATCCTCAGCAAGGAAATCGTGGAAGGGGATGTGGTCATCATCCGCTACGAAGGGCCGCGCGGAGGGCCGGGGATGCAGGAGATGCTCTATCCCACGAGCTACTTGAAGGCCATGAAGCTGGGCAAAGCCTGCGCCTTGATCACCGATGGTCGTTTCTCTGGGGGTACTTCGGGGCTTTCGATCGGCCACGTTTCCCCCGAGGCGGCCGAAGGCGGTGCCATCGGCTTGCTGGAGGAGGGCGATCTCATCGAAATCGATATTCCCCAGCGGACGATTCAGGTGGCGCTTTCTGACGATGTCCTCACGAGCCGCCGGGCGGCGATGGATGCCCGGGGCGAGACGGCGTGGAAGCCGGTGGAGCCCCGGCCGCGGAAAGTTTCCCGTGCTCTGAAAGCCTACGCCGCGCTGGTTGGCAATGCCAGCGTCGGAGCGGTTCGGCTGGATCCCTGAGATCCAGTCGGAGGTCGTTGGGGCGATCGGCTCCGGCGACCTTCACTCGGCCTGTCGTCCGGGGGGGGAGGAAACTCAATCGCGGGTGGCTTCGTGGATCTGTTGGTCGTCGAAGCCATTTTCCTGCATCCAGGAGATCGCGTCGTTGGCATTGCGTTGGTACCACTGGTTGGCGAGGGATTTCACGGTATCCCAGCGGCGGGCATCATCGCCGATCGAGTTCGCCCAACCCAAGGATGAGGGCGCATCCACGCCAATCACCGACTGGGCGTAGGCCATGGCGGCTTTGTCTCGCGGCTCGCCATCAGCAAGACTGCTGAGCCATTCGCCAGCGGCTGTGGGATCCCGTCCGGCCCAGGTGCGAGAAATCGCCTCGTAGGCACCGGCTTGTGCGGCGGAGTCCGCGAGGCCTTCGGCCCAGGCCAAGGCTTCGCCGCGATTTTTCTCGGCCCAGGTCCCGGCCAGCGATTCGTACATTTGCGGGGTGCTGTCCCCCATCCCATCCAGGGCGGCGGCGGCTTTGTCCGGTGATTCCCCTGCCCATCGGTTCAGAACGGAAGCGAGGGCTTTGTCGGCAGAGCCTCCGGCGGGCAAGGCGCTGATGTAGTCGAAGGCTCCCTGCGGGTCGCGGGCTGCCCATTGCCCAGCGGCTTGTAGCATGCCGCTGTGGCTGGCTCCCCCGCCGCCGAGAGACTCGGCGAATTTGAAGGCCGCCTCCCCATCCTGCCAGGCCCAACGCCGCATGAGCGATTCGACGGCGGCCTCTTTGACAACGGGGTCGTCCAGCCCTGCGACGTAAACGGAGGCTTCCTGAGGTGATTTTTCCACCCACTGCTCGACTGCGGCACGGACGACCTGAGTTTGCGACTGACCCGGTGGCAAGCTCCTCGCCAAGGCGAGAGCTTTCTCGGGATCGCGCCCGGCCAATTCGCTGGCGATGACGCGAAGCATCCCACTGCGCTTGCTCTCATTCTCCTCTCCCATGGCATAGGCCAGGGCGCCGTCTGGATCCACATCCATCCAGGACTGTACGATCCCCTGCTGCATGCCCGAGCGGAAGCCATCGGTATCGAAGCTGTTCGCAATCTCCATCGCACGTTTCATGTCCAGCCCTGCCAATTGGGAGCCGATCTGGCCTACGAACCACCCGTCGAAATTGCTTTCTCCGATGTCTTTTGCGAGGGCCACGGCGTCTTCCGGCGATGACCATGCCAGCCACCAGAAGCCATTGCGGGCGATGCGGACTTGTTCGGCGGGATTGGAGAGGGTCTTCAACCATTCCGCCGCCTCGGTCGGTGAGCGGCTCGCCCATTCGCCGAACACGCTCTCGAGCGCGTCGATCCGCACGTTGTCCCGCAAATGTTCTGTGGCCCAGGTTGCGGCCGCTTGCGGGTCATCGCGGCTCATTTCCTGGCAAATCCCTTGCAAAGCGCGGTCTGAGCAATCGGCGGTGTGTTCGATGGCCCATGCGGCGGCGGCTTCAATGTCCAAGCCCTGCCAGGAACCGAGGATCGAGTCGGCAGCTGCCCGTCGTTCCAGCCCTTCCAGCTGATCAAAGGCGGTCATGGCTGCTTTTTGGTCGTCGCGAAACCATTGAGAAAACACCGAACCCAAGATGCCCGTGCGACCGGATCCCGGCAGGGTTCGGCTCGCTTCCATCGCCGCCACTGGGTCCACCCGCGCCCACGAGGCGAACAAGGCTCCGGGTTGCAGGCCCGGCGTGGATTTCAGCAAGGCGAAAGCTCCTTGCGGATCCACTTCCGCCATTTCGCCCAGCACGATTTCCGATGCTTCGCGTTGCAGCGGGCCTTCGGTCACGGATCGCGCCAAGTCCCACGCTTCCTGGGGATGGGTTTCCACGACGGTGGAGAAAACTGATTGCATCGCTTGCGAGGAATCCCAGCGATCCAGGGTCAGCGCTTCGCCGAGCGCTGCATTGGGGTCGATCTCTGCCCAGCGCTCGAAGATCATTTGTACGGCGATCATTCGTTTGCCCCAAGAGCCGCGGACTTCTGCGGTGTCGAGGACCTTCAGCATGTCCTTGAGCTCTTCCTCACCGCAGTCATCGAGCTGTTGGGTCAGGGCGTGGAGAATTCGGCGGTCGGATCCGCCCGAGCTAAGCAATTCCTGGAAGGTTCGGACCCCGGCATCTCCCCCGCCCTCAAAGCGAGTGCGGTTTTCCCTGCGTTCGGTGACTTTTGCCGGACCTTTTTCGGAGGTCTGGGCCTCTGAATTTGGATGAGAAACTCGTCCCACGGCCCAACCCGAGATGAGTGCAATTGCTAAGCTTCCCACCCATCTCCAGTTTTTCATCATCTCCTCCTCTAGCGGTCGGGTTCATGGAGGCAAAGCTTGAACTTTGTCGGCTCCGTTTTTTTGTTAACTCCTTCGATCCCGCTTGGTGGCGAAATTGCCCTATCTTCCGAGAGGTCGAGGTGGGCGAGGGTTTTCAGCGACTGAAGACCACCTTTCCGACAAGTGCGATCATGGGCAGTGGCCCGATTTGTCGGCTATCTTCGGATCCTTGGCGATGGTCACCGAGGACATAGCAATGGTTCGGAGGAATCACCACGGGACCGATGGTGGCATGATCCGTGGCGACCGTTGCGGCGTTCTCCAAGGGCGCTCCGTCGATCCAGACTTGGCCGTCTCGCATTTCAAAGGTTTCCCCGGGCAATCCGACCACTCGTTTGACCAAGGTGTTCTTGCGGTCCGCAGGGTTGAGGAAGGCAACGAGTTCATTGCGAATGGGATCGCGATCACGAAAGGCGTCCTTTCGAACCAGGATCATTTCCCCCTCTTTGAAGGTCGGGCTCATTGAGTCTCCGGACATGACGAAGAGGTGGAGATAGTTTTCCCGGAGTGAGAAGGCGAGACCGATGGCGAGGACGCCCGTTAGGCAGGTCAACGACGCGTAGGTCCAGACCCGGTTGTAGTCTTTCAGGCGATAGTCGGTGCGGCAGGACAGGGCGAGGCGACGAGCATCCCATCCCGATCCGAGGGAGAGAAGTGCGATGGGGATGGTCAGTCCCAATAGAAGTGGGACCAAAGATGTCATCCTGAGACCCACCAAGAGGGTGATCGCGGTCACGATGGCAGCAAATAGGCAGAGGTGAGTCATGCCTCGTAGGAAGGCTCCGCAATAGATTTGCCCGAGGCCGGGAAGGAAGAGGGAAAGGTTGGCTGCGGTTGAGGGGTTGCGGGGGCTCAATCGGCCGGTCCTTGAGTCGTTGAGAGTTGTTGGATTCATGATGGAAGAAGTTAAGGATTTCCGTTAAAAGGCGGCTTGGTAGATGAGGATGACCTTGCCGATGCCTGCGGCGAGGCAACCGGCGGCGGCTAGCGGACGTGGAATGGGGGTAACTGGTCGGAGGGGAAGCTTGGGCGTGGATTCTTCGTGAAGGGCTTTCAGGACTTTTGAGGTCAGATCCGCAGTGGGGATTTCCCGCCGCTGTTGGATCCATGGATCGAGGATGGGGTCGTGGTTCATGTTTCAGTCGGTCTGGATACTGGCTCTCAGGAATTCGCGGGCTCGGCTCACTCGGGACTTCATGGTTCCGGGGGTCGTGGCTTCGATGCAGGAAGCGTCCTCGTAGGAGAGCCCTTCAAGGACCACGAGGGTGAACGCCCGCTTTTGTTTGGGAGGAAGTTGCTGCAAAGCTCGGTCGAGCAGGGCGTAGGTTTCGGCGTTGCTGGTGTCGTTGGGCGGGGCGGAGGTTTCTGGGATTTCAGCAAGGAGAACCGGGCGTTTTTTGCGCAGGGCATTGAGGGCTCGGCTCCGCCCGATCATGAACAGCCAGGTGGAAAAACGGCTGCGGTCCGGGTCGAAATCCGCGAGGCGATGGAAGGCTTCGACGAGGACGGTCTGAGCGATGTCCTCGGCAAGGCGTCGTTCATCGTGGAGCAGGGTGGCGATCATGCGCTGGAGGGAGTCCTGATAGAGGACGACCAGCCGTTCGAAGGCTTCGATATCGCCGTCTACGACACGGCGGATCACTTCAAGTTCGTCGGCTTCTGTCATTCCGTCTTCTCTGATGATACCGGCGGCGATCGAAAGGGTTCCAAATCACTGAAGACTTTTTTCAGCGATCCTCCATGGGTGGCGAAATCCGGATGACCTGAGCCAGGTCCTGTGGGAAAGCGACCGTGGACGGGATCTCGTTGAAACCATCGGCGAGAAATTGACCTACGGCCGATGCTGTCGCTGTCGGGGTGCTCGCTCGGGGAAGGGAGGCGTCTTGAGTGGGAGACGCGCTCAGGAGGAAGGCGCTTGAGGCCAAATTCCCTGCCATGGAGGGCAGGAGGAACGGGAGATGGAGAAGTTTCCTAGGCTCGCGGACTCATAAGCACGGAGTTCTGTTGGAGGGCCTTGGGTGGGAATGCGGTCGCCGTGCGCCATCGGCGGAGGGCATCATTTTCCTGGAAAATGGCCGTGGTAGAGGTGGAGCGCCCCGTAGGTCCAATTGGGCAGGGGCATGCCAGGGAAATTGGCGCGGTCGAAAGTGAGGAGCAGGTAGGGAGCTGGGTAACCCTCGGGTAGAGGAACGATGCAGGGCCAGACACGGCTGGGGCCCTTCGCACGCCAGGGAGGAAGGTCGAGGTCGAGCTTTCCGAGAGGCTGGAGTTCGGGGAAGGTGCACACGTGGAAGCTTTGATCGGCGCTGCCGAAGAAGGCATAGCGAGTCCCGTCGAGGGTCTGGAGGGTGGTTCCCGTGCTGTCCGAGGCGACGGGACCGGCGATGCGGTGGAAGCCACCATCCCAGTGGTCCGACTCGAAGACGGCGGCTTTGTAGCCCCCTGCGTTCTGGCATAGGAGCATGCGCCAGGTGCCACTGGATGAGTCGAAAACTCCCTGGGGATCTTCATAGTCGCCCACGAGGCCGATGGGTGCCGCCTGCATGGTGGAGAAGCCGTGGCGAGGATCGTGGAGGGAGCGCACGGCGAGGATTTCCTTGGGCTCCTTTTTTTGGGGATCGCCAAAGGCGGAGAATGCGGTGGTCCAGCCCCTCCACTCCTGGTTCTTGCGATCGAAGAACAGGTGGGAGGCGAGATCATTGCGCAGCAGCCCGTCACCGCGATCAAAAGCGATGAGCCCCTCAAACCGGAAGTCGAAGAGCCCGGGGCTCAGACTGAAAACGCCTTGGGCCGGATGAGGCAATCCGCCTCCGCGGGTGGTTGCCGTGAACCAAAGCCGGCCTTCATCCATGAGGGGAGTGCCCTCTTCATCGGTGATGGTTCGGATGTCGGCTTGCCCTATGCCGGGGCTGAGTTCGGCGGAAGCTCCGAGAATGGTGTAGGAGGATTCGCGGCTGCCTTCCGCATGGATCCAGGTGGACATGTTTCGAAAGACCTCCTTCTTGCGGACGTCAAGGTGGGCCACGATGTCAGCCCGCCCGAGCCATTCGAGAGTTCCCTGCTGTTCGCAATAGAGGTTGAAGCCAATGGCGGTCATCTGGACGAGAAAAGTCACCGGTCCCTCGACAGGCCGAGCTTGGAAATCACGGGCAGTTCCTTCGCTCTGGACCTGGTCTTGATCGTTTCTCAAGGACCAGTGGACGCCGTCGATGCGGCCGGGTGTGGTGACCATTTCGATGCGCAGTGAACTTCCTTGGTGCTGGCGGAACTCAAGCCCGAGTTGGCCGTCTCCGACCGTGGAGAGTTCGATGCGATAGGTGGCAAAGGGATTGAATCCTGAGAGCCAAATGGAGCTTTTGAAGCTGGTTGGGCCTCTCAAAATGAGGTTTCCCTGTTTCACCTCGGCCTTGCCTCCACCGGAAGTTCTGACGGGATGCATCAATTCCAGGTCGACGATCTTGGTCGGGTCGAGGGAGGCGAGCGGCAAGGCTTGTTCGCGGTCAAAGATGAGGCGCTGACTTGCCTGGCGCTGGAAGTGGAGTTCCGTGGGCAAATTCTCGTCATGGGCGAGAGCCGCGTCCCCCCACAGGAGGAGCATGACTTGGCTGAGGGTGGCAAAGCGCTTCATCCGAGGGAGACGGTAGCGGGCGCCTTGTGGGAGTGTCGAGAGCTGGGAAAAGGAGCCAAGGCGGTCGAGGACGGGCCCAAGCACCAAAGGGGAGGATGAGGGCCATCAGCTCCCCCCCTCCTCATTCCACCTCACTTCGATGCGAAGCCCGTTCAGGGCTCTGGAGTGGCTGGCGTCGGCTGGTGGATGAGCCGCACTCGATCCTTCACGGCGACACCAACTTTTCGGGCTGCATGGCCACCTTGGATTTCGATCTACCTGATACCAGCGAAGGTAGGTCGCCGCTGTTCTCCCCTGAGCTTTGCAGAATCGTTTGGCGTCGCGGCATTTGGGCATCTCCATTGGTCGCTTGCGAGGTGCCGTCGGGAAGCTTGCAATGGAGCTATCGATTGAGGCTGATGTGATCCATCCGTAACACTAAAGCAATCGCTTCGAGGTATCTCAAATTCGTAATGACTGCGCTGTGTTCCCTCCGATTCATTCCGTGCAAAGATTGGCGTTCGGCATGGCGCTCTTTCTTTCGTCGAGTGTTTTAGCCGAAACCGATTCGGACGGCGATCTGCTTCCTGACGCATGGGAGGTAGCTCACTTCATGAATCCGAATGATGACTCGGATGCAATGGTTGACTTTGATCGTGATGGCCTGACAGCCGTTCAAGAGTATGAGCTCGAGCTGAGTGGAGAAGGCCAGGGCCCCTGTGGCAAATGGACCGCCACTGTTGAATCGCTCACTTCCTTGAATCAGCCAGGAATGGCGGTCAACACCAAGAAAATCGTCGACGTCAATGACCGTGGAGATATCCTTGTCAACGTCGTGAGCTATAACCTCACGGTCCCTCGAGTGTATCAATATGCCGCTTGGATCCGTTCTGGTACCAATGGAACCTGGAGAAAGCTAACGACCGTGGATGGAGTCGCTGCGTCCTACCTGTCAGCTACCGCCATCAACGATGACGGAACCGTGGTTGGAGCAGCTCGGCTCTCGGGAGTGAATGGCGGACTCAGTTTCGGTTTTGTTGCTCCCGAGAACACCTCTAGCACGGATGTCGCCCCGTGGGATGGCGATGGAGCGCTCGTCGCCCCGGTTGCTGGGATCACAGACATCAATGACTGGGGCGACCTCATCGGACGTACCGGCGATGGGAACCCATTTTTGTACGACAGCATCACCGGTTTTGTGGAGTATCCCTCAACCTGGAGTGAGCCGGTGTTCAATGCTCTCAACAACCACGGTGAGGTGGTGGGGGTGGAATGGTCGGACTACTGGGGGCTTCCCGTCCCATGCCACTTCCTTATGATGCAAGGATGGACATGGCACTCTGAGTTTCCCGCCTATGACAAGGAGATGTTCGACTTCGATCCCGAGTATCCAGACATGGATCTCGATACTCTGATTGCTGAATACAACCCATCCTTGATCAACGATTGGGGTGAATTTGCAGGGAACTTTTACATTGAATTGGAGGAAGGCGAGCCTATGGCGGAAGGTTCTTGGTTCTTTGATGGAACATATTCAAGCGAGATAATTAATGGATACTACGTTGATCATTATCGGGAACTCCTTCCACTCCCGCATGAACGACAGACCATCCGAGGTTTAAACAACTGGCCACAGCTTCTGGTGACTTCAGCTGATCAAGATGGAGAGTCAATCCAGGCTTTTCTGCATGTGGGTGGACTTAATGTCCCATTTTCTTCTCTTACCGATCATCCTGACGTTCTCAACATCGCCTATGGAGCTTCCCTTCCCGAGGCGATTAACAACCGATCTCTCATCGTCGGCTTCACGGATTCTGGTAACGGTCTCTACCTTCTAAAACTCGACCAAGATCAGGATGGAGACGGAATGCCGGATGATTGGGAGCAATTCTACGGTCTGCTACCGAACAACAGCTCCGATGCTCAAGACGATCCTGATGAGGATGGAATCTCGAATCTCGCCGAATTCATTCTTGGCTCGGCCCCAACTAGTGTGGGCAATCGCTTGGCGATCGATATCGACGGGGACGGCCTGCCAGACGCGTGGGAGAGGAAATATTTAGGTGGTCTTCTTGAGAATGGAGAGGGTGATCATGATGGAGACGGCCTGACCAATCGAGAGGAGTGGGTTATCCAGAGCAACCCCGCTTCATCTGATTCTGATGGTGATGGTCTCTCCGACAAACAAGAATGGGAATACGGAACCGATCTTCTAAATGTGGATTCAGACTCCGATGGTATCCCGGACCTTTATGAAATCGGCGGCTCCGACCCCCTCGATGGCGACGATGTGCCTGCGCAACCTCCGTATGTGGTTCTCGAAACCACGATCCCTAACCCTTCGGAAGGAGGGCTTTGGCCATATACTTCTGCGGGATACTATCCGTGGCTGACGGTGACGCCTTCTGAAATTTTTCCGCCAGACATGGATTGGTTTGCCCCAACTTTGAAGATTGAAAGCCTCGCAGACAATACAAGTGAGGCATTGAATGGGCGAGAAGTTCATTCCCGCTTGCGTGCTGACTACCCGGGCTCGAAGGACTATCGATTGAACTTGTTGAAAGTCACCGAAATTGGAGATGAAGTGACGGGAATTGAGGCCGCAGAGTTCATGATCGGTGCACAGGGAAAATATAGCAACTCGATCGAAACCAAGGTGGAAGGCTATGTTGATGTAGACGGAACCTATGATCCCGATGACATACAAAGACAATACCTACTCCCCGTGGATTTAGACATTATTCACCCTGTCACGGGGGAGCTGGACGAAGGGAAGCAGAGTGACCCAACGGAAGGTGGATATGTGGCGGTGCGCAGAGACGATGAGACTCCCGTGACGAAGCTGG
>NZ_JACHFD010000038.1 GCF_014201715.1 Haloferula luteola | reverse complement strand
CCCGAAGAAGCTCAGTCGGATCATCCAACTAACCAAGCTCGCCCAAGACGCTGGCATCACCTGATATGCCTGCTACTTTTCGGACGATGCACTAGTCCTCGAGCGGCTGCCCCACGATGCGCCGGCCAAGCCGCCGCACTGACCCCGGCCCGCATCGCCGCCGAGCGTCGGCCCGCAGCCGGCCAAGCCGCCTGACCGACATCTCTCCCACCGAGTGGCAGAGGGCGGATTTAGGACAGTTATTGCTTAAAACAAGGACCAATAGGGCCTCATCTAGATCTCACTCCATGCTCAATTCCTTCATGATCTTTACTGAGAGATATTGCAATATAATCACCGGATCTCACCCCAATACTCGATCCGATCAGAATACAGGTCGTAGAGAGGAAAGTTTCTCCGATGCTCCTTGTAAAATCTCCACTGATCACGATAGGAACCGCTCGAAAACTTGATTACCCCAGCATCGATTTCCGGGTCGTCGAACTTGCTGGCGATGCGAAGAAGAACGTTCTCGTGCACCCGCGGCAGTGTTTGAAGATCGAGCCATGCAAGGATGTATTTTCTAAGCACCGGTGAATCACGATGGTTCAGGTAGAGCCCGAGAAACGCAGCCTCATGACTTCCATTTTGAGAGTAAAGCATTTCTTCCAAGACCGGGACGACCTCCGCCCCTTCAATTCCAGCCAAGTAGTTGCTCGCCTTGGCGCGGTAGCGATTCTCGATGAGGAAATCCAAGTACTCCGCTTCCGCTGTGATATGATATAAAGACCAAGCAAGGTCAACCTTCTCAGGACTCTCAGATGCGGTTCGGTTCGCTAGTCGCGCAAATTGCTCCTTCATCGAATCGCTGGTCTCATCTATTTCCAACACGGCAAATAGACGTGTCACCTGCGTTACCTGAGAAAGCTTATCTCGATTTACTAAAATCGGCTCAATTGCACGCTGGTCCTGTAGTTCTGCCAATTTTACTAGCAGCTGGAGTTCCCGCGTATTCTGATAGAGACTCCATATAGCATCTGCGGATTCCGCCACCCTGTAATCCGCCAGCAGCTCCGCAGCGACGAGCCGAAAATCCCGAATCACGTCACCGTCTACGTGACCAACAATCGTCTTAGGACGCCTCGTTAGCTCTATCAGGACATTGGCTGCATGATCACTCTCGAAACCACACTGGAGGAATAGTCGGGCAACCAAAAAACGGGTGTCGTCAAATGCGGATCTCAGATAGGGCTCTAGCTCCCGAAGAATTTCGTTTGGATCTCCCTCATATTTATATATTAGCTCGTTACCGAGCACTGAGAACGCACGGAACGACCTCTGGCCCAACGCCTCATTCAGTCCTGCCTGGAGTCGCCTCCTATTGTGGATGCTATTGCGCATCTCAACACGTTCTGCGCGTTCCATCATGCCACGGCTGACTTTCGGGTAATTTGACGTCGGGGCGGCGGGCCCCTCTAGCTTCGACAGCTCAGAATCCGTTCTCTGCCACAGAAATACTCCCACGCCAACGCACACGCACACGCACGCGCAAACAAGGATACCTCCAAAAGTCCTAATTCCTCTCTTTGTAGTCATTCTATCGGAGTGAAGGCGGGATCGGAGGTTCGGGCCAAGCCCCGCTTGTGCTTTCGACGAAAGGTGCGAGATGTCCATCCATCATTATCTCGATTTCTCTACCGTATCCGTCAGGAAGATTACGGGTATAGATGTTCAAGTTGTTGAACGGATGGTTACCAGTAGTCGTAGGAGGAGCCGTCGGTGCTCGGTATACGACCCCGGTCGCCTCATCCCACTCGCTGGTGATGCTAGTTCGGACCTTCAACTTGATCTGACGATCCGATTGCACCTCGTGAATAATTTCGGAGAAGATCCAAGGCGCGTCCTTGCCGAAAAGACGATAGCTGGAGAAGCGCCCCTTTTCCCCAATGCGCCCTGTAGCAAAGCTGGAGACAGACCTTCCGTCTGGAGCGTGAGTGATGTTCTCATTATTCTCGTTTGTCTCGGCGGCCTCCTTCAAGAACGGATGGCCGCCCTCCGGTGCACCTACAGCCTCCCAGATCCCCCGAGGTATCCCCCCATTCTCTGCCCAGTCAAAATTGAGATTTAGCTTGGTCTTACCCACGATTGCTTCGCTTTCTACGACCTCATACCGGGATCCATTGATCTTTCCATCGTTGGATAGGAAAAACTTGGCCTGGTAACGGTGAAATATACGGTATTGCTCTTGATGTCTTATCTCATTTATATCCGAGGGGTCGCCAGGCCTCCCGAGAACCATCTTATCAGGCAACAGCGGGAAATCGGAATTAACATTCAGAGTATGCTGAATCATCCAATAACGCTGCGAAGCGGTTATGGTTCCTACAGAACCACGTGGCGACGTGCCAAAAGAATGTGTTAAAGGCCCTCTCGACGCTGGAGGCAAAGCCGGCGGCACCATAATACCCGGAGCCAAAAGCTTAATTTCAGGTGGGAGAAGGCCCGGAATACCATTTGACCAAAGACCCATCCAGCCCTCCGTCATCTTTTCAGGGAAGAAGTTAGCCACCGTTTCCAGTTTTCCATAAAGTTCGTTGTTTGTATGATGAAGCGGATGAGTTGGATGGTATCCTAGATTGAAAATCCTACGACCTGGTTCAAGACCGTAAGTCAGGTCATCTGCAATGGCCTTCGACCATTCGGTCAAAGCGGTGCCCGACGGCTTGTCCGCGTTATGACTTATGGTCGGCACAATCTGACCGATGACGACTACCTCCTCGGTCCGCCACCCTATGTCAATATCACTTACTAAGAACGGAACTTCTCCGACCTTACACATAACCTTGTGCCTCCCCGGTCTCCACTTCAGCCATTTATCATTCTGGGGGTCGTTACCGTAGCTATCCGATCCATCAGCCGTTCTGCCAAAATCCCGGATCGCCCAAGTATTGATGCCTGGACCAGAAGGACCGTCGATCCTGTTGCCTGATGGATCGAGCGCATACCACTCGAAGTCTTCCCACTCGGACCCTTCGTAGTAAGGCATCGTCCACTCGATCATATCGCCATCCAGCCTTCCGGCATAGACCTTCGTAGAGATAGCATTAATCTCAGCGGGGGCATTCCATTTTGCATCGTAGTCGTCGCGATCAACGTGCCGAATCTCCACCGGAAGAATGGAGACGACCACAGTATCCTTAACCTCATACGCCCCCACCTGGGTGGTGATTACCACTTCTTCCCGCAGTGGACCATTTGCGATCGCCTGAATGTAGAAGATCTGCGGCTCACCGCTCACAATTCCAAGTTCGGACAGCTGATAGGGATGCCCGGGCACAATGTAGTCGCTATGGGAAGCCGGCAGTCCGCCTTCGTGCTTCTTCCAGAGCCTCAGGGCTCCGGGGGCGTTGCTATAAATCGTGTCCCCATTTGAACCGATTCCAGAAATAGTTTCCATAGGATCACTTCCGGAGTAAGTAAAGGTTATTGTATCCTCTGGATGGAGCTGAGTCACCTCGATCCTTACTTCGTTGACATCGCTCTCGCTGTCTGGAATCCCCATAGGATCCTGACCGGTGACAGAGGAGGTGGCGATAACCTTGCCCGGATAGGCAGGATCGGACTCGATGGCATCTTCCTCCTTGGAGGAATCGACGCTGCCGTTGTTGTCCGAGTCAATGTCGAGATCGGTGGTAATCGGAATCAGCAACACCGGATATTTCTTTCCGTCCCGGTAGGCAGTTCCCGCCAGGAGGGGGATCGGAGCGTCCTCGAAAGCTGGCGGATAAGCTGGTGGGTCCATCCCTTCCAACTCCAGCTGTTGCGCTTGGCTCATAGTGTTGGCCAGAGCATGAACATCTACGTGGTGCCATCCGCCAGAGACGCGGTCGGAGGTGATCTCGCACTTCACCCAAACACCTTGCTCGGTTACCGGATCAATGACCTTCCGGCTAAGCACATCCAGCGCCGGGCCCTCGTCACTTACCAATATATCCCCGATGTCGTTGACATTCACGTAGTAACTCGCACCCGAGGTGGCAAAGTGCGCGGGCAGACTCTCGACAGTATCGTCCTTGTAATTGTAAA
Source organism: Haloferula luteola (assembly GCF_014201715.1). GTDB lineage: Bacteria > Verrucomicrobiota > Verrucomicrobiia > Verrucomicrobiales > Akkermansiaceae > Haloferula > Haloferula luteola. The sequence goes on along the minus strand of NZ_JACHFD010000038.1, from coordinate 21,453 downwards.
GCACTCCTCCGCCAGGATTGCGTTCGACGATGTGACCGTTCCGACTAGTATGAAGGGGCCAATTCCCGTCGATTCCTTTTGAAGTGAGATCGACGATGGTCCCGCTGCGAGCCCGGAGCGTTAAATTCACAGTCTCATTATCTTCGAACTCGTCAACGATGGCGAAAGCATCAGCACCCATTCCGCCCGCACCGTGCAAGAGTGTACCGGTGTATGTAGGATGGGGGGTAGGCAACGTGAAGGTCCCGGAGATCACCATCGGGCTCACTCCCTCCGGTCCCCAGCTGTAGTAATTCTCGGTTGCCTTTCCAAGCTCCGTTATGGTCTTAGGAGAGGGGTTCGGATAGAGTCCAGTCGCGGAAACATAAGTATAATCCCAGCTATAGGTTCGATTGGCCGTCGCTTTCAGGAATAGGCTACCATCCTCCGCAATCGCCATATTCACACTGGTGAAAACGAGATCGGAGATCGGCTCGCCTCCTTCAACGGTGTCATAGAGATATGCGGACTCTGGCACGAGGTGACTGATTGTGAATCCTGCAAAGTCACCCGGCCGGACCGGCGCGATCACGTCGTGATCGAGCGTGGGAACGATCAATGAGAGATCAGGCGTATAGCCCATCCCAGGTGAGTATCTACTCTTCACCTCCGTCGTGTAGGATCCGTCCAACTGGTCGAGAGGGTCCAGGTCGGGGAGTTGGGTCGGCACCGCATAGTAGCCGCCCCGGTTGGCGGCTACACCGTGCGGGGTGACTATGAGGTTTGAGAAATCATGAGGATCTCCGTTCGGATGATGATATTCTGTAAAAGATACGTCCCCGGCATCCGAGATCGTATCAATAGAGAAGTCACTCCATCCTGTTTCGGGTAGGGTGGCGAGAGGAATGACCGTGAACGTCAAATTTGAGAAAGCCCTAGTCGCGTCGTCCACCGGGCTGGCTTCCTCCGGGTTCGATCCGGCATCTTCTTCCTCCTCATTGGTCGCGCCGTCGCTATCGCTATCGTCGCCGCCATCGGGTATGTTGTTATTATTCTCGTCGGGATCTAGGGGATTGGTGACATGCAAGTTCTCGAAGCCATCACTGAGTCCGTCACCATCCGAATCGCGATCCAAAGGATCTGTTCCCCCAGCGATCTCCTCACCATCTTCGACACCGTCTCCATCAGTATCGGACTGAAGCGGATCCGTACCGTAGGTCTCGAATTCCAATAGGTTGGAGAGGCCGTCCATGTCATCGTCGCCGCCCGCGCTATGGACCCCCAGAGCCTCCAGCCAGTCAGGCAGCCCGTCATCATCGCTGTCGATGAATTCGTCCGTGCCAGCATCCGCCGCAGAGTTTCGCGCTTCACCGTGGATATCACGGTCGGGTTTCGACGTCATTCCGCTATCAATCGCAAGCGCGCCCTTACGCAACCACCCTTGGGGTGTGATGCCTGGATTCGCGGAATTTCCGGAGAACTCACCGCCCTTTACAAAACAGCTGTAAAGCGCGAACTCCGCGCCGTTTGCCTTGGCGATCTGCTCTGGAGCAGGACCGTTCTCCCCGTGGATGATGGAGTTGTAGACCTCAATTGCCGTCCCCTCCGTCAGCTGGATCGCATTGCCGGAAAGGTAGGCAGCGGTCCCGTGAATCGTGCTGTGTTGCAAGCGGGCACGGCCTGACTGGAGAAAAAGCCCAGCGCCGCTGTCGGCTCGGTGGCCATGGATCAGCAGATTCGAAAGAACCACCTGATGTGACGGATCGGTCATTGCAACATGAATTCCGCCGGACTTCTTGAAACCGTTTCCTCTCAGCTTCTCGGGCCGGGCAATCCGGAAGCCATCGACATGGGACAGAGAATGGATCGTAAGCACCCTGCGGCTGTCCGAGAGCCCCACGATCTCCGCCACTCGGTATCCCGGCTGGCCCAGCAACGTGATCCGCTTGTCGGCAGGAATGACTACGTTCTCCGGATAGATGCCGGGCTGGACCTCGATGATACTGTAGTAGTTCGGATCCGAGCTGTTAGCTGGGGTGTTCTCGATCGCTTGTTGGATGCTATCGACTTTGTTTCCACTGAATAAGGTCTCTTGGGTAACTATCCAATTCGGGGCAGGCCGATCCATGACATCGACTGGAGAAGTGCCTCGATTGAACTCCCATAGGTTCGGGATCCGATCGCCATCACTATCCGCCATGGCATCTCCTGCGTCGTTCGGGTCTAGGCCATGGAGGTTTTCCCAGCCGTCGGACATACCATCGCCATCGGTGTCGCTCAGGAAGGAATCGGTAAGCGCGCTCGCTTCGTCGCCGTCGGACAGGCCATCTCCGTCGGAATCCGCAGCGAGGGGATTGGTACCGTGGCTCTCGTATTCGACAAGGTTGGAGAGACCGTCCGAATCATTGTCCGCACTCGGATTGGTCACTCCGATGTCCTCCAGCCAATCTGGCAGCCCGTCGTCGTCCGCATCCACATACTCATCGGCACCCACATCGGCTGGACCCGTCCGGACATCATTGTGAATATCGGCCGGGCATCCGGCGACACCGCCGGCGTCGATCACAGGGGATCCCTTGCGGATCCATCCGCGCGGTGTCAGTTCCGGATCCGAGCCGTCTGCTCCGAACCAGCCTCCTTGGATGAAGGAATCGTAAACGCTGATGACGGCATCAGGATCCTTGTCAATCACGACGCTGTCACCGGGAAGTCCCTGGAAGATCGAGTTGTGGATTTCCACGTTCGCGCCGCTACCTACTGACAGCCCGCTTCCGTAATGATTCGAGAGGCAGCCAAAGACGGTGACATGCTTGATCTTGATCCGACCGGAGTTCACCGAGATTGCACCGCCCCGGTCCGCACAATGCCCGTGCACCAACAGGTTCGACAGCGCGACCAGCCCCTGATCCGAACCCATGGTGATTTGAATGCCTCTCGCGTTCCGCTCATCCACCATGGGCCTCCCGCTGCGGCTGATCCGGAAACCATCCACAAAGGTTCTGCCCTCGATCTTCAGAACGGGATCATGCGGGCTCGGTCCGCTGATCTCCGTCTCTGGATAGCCGAGTTCTCCCAACAAGACCACCCGCTTGTTCGCGGGAATCACCACATGCTCCGCATAGACTCCGCGCCGCACCTCGATCACCACATGGGGGGATATCGTGTCGCCCAGTTCCGGTGCATTGTCGATCGCCTGCTGGATGGTGGCGACGTTGTTGCCAGTGCCCGCCAAGGCAGGGTTTACGACCCAATGCGCCAGAACGCGCGATTCAGGGTCTAGAGGATCAGTACCGTGCTCGTATTCCCAACGATCCGGTACGCGATCGCCATCACTATCGAGAATCCCGTTAACGTCATCCTCGATATTCAATCCGTAGTAGTCCTCCCAATCATCCGGCAGTCCGTCGCCATCCGCGTCGGAAGGAACGAGGAATTCGTCGGCCCCTGGGTCCGGAGCGTCTCCCGAAGGCCGCACCTCACCCTGAATATCTTGGAGCACCTGGCTCGTGGAGAGCGCTCGGCCGCTATCCACGCAGCGCGAGTATTTTCCCGTGGCGAAGCCGGTGGGAGCAATGCCCGGAGCCTCGCTGATCCAACCGGAAGTCGGGTTAGCGGGAGTATCGCTAATGAAACTTGGGGCGCCTTCGGACAGGGTGACCGTGGCTGTCCCACCATGATCGACCTGCTTGTTGTTCGTGGTCGTCGGCGCTCCGATGTTTCCGCTGACCACGCAGTTCGCTAGGGAGAGATTGCCGCTATATACATTGATGCCGGGCCAGAACCACGTCGATGTGTTCCCGGTCACAGTGCAGTGCTCCATGCCCAGATCGAAATTCGACACCGAGATCCCCGCCGCGAGGAGCGAGGTGTTCTGGCGAACGATGCAGTTCACCATCCTGGCCGGGATCGGGTCACGCCAGGAATCAAGGACGAACGCGACGCCGCTCCCGGTGAATCCCGGCTTGTGCGAAATGATGAAGCCGTTCATGACCGACGAGGTGTTGATCGTCACGGTAGTTCCCGTCTGATGCCCCAGGATTTGCACCGGTCCCGCGTCCGCGCCCAATTCACCTAGCATCAGGATTGGTACATCGCTCAACTCTATAGTCTCCTCATAGACTCCTGCATGAACCAGGATAATAGGATAGGGGTCCGGCTCGCCATCTTCATCCTCATCCCGGAATGAAACAGCATCAAGCGCCTCCCAGATGGTCGCGAAGATGTTGTCATCCGGCACCGCATTTCCGGACGCTGGGTTCACATGGAAGGTGATCTCCGGCACGCTCTCCACATCACTCGCATCCGTCAGGCCATTCTTGAACTCAAAGACGTTCGGAATTCGGTCCCCGTCAGAATCATGAAGACTGTCATCGAACGTCGGGTCCAGCCCTTGGGCCAGTTCCCACGCATCCAGCATGCCGTCACCATCGTTGTCCTCCGCCACCGTCGGATCGAGGCCTTTCACCACTTCTCCGCCGTCGTTCATTCCATCACCATCGGTGTCGGTGATCAAGGGATCCGATCCGTGGATATTATACTCCGCAAATGCAGACAGTGCATCGAAATCGTCGGGACCTTCCTTCCAATCCGGCACGCCATCGGCATCCGTCACTAGGTTCTCATCCAGATACTCATCAGCACCGATGTCGGGCACCGCTACATGGCGCAATTCACCATTGAGATCCCTCATTACGGGAGATGAGCCAATGGCACCTGCTGCATCAATGGCACCCGAGGTGAAGGCGAGCCATCCGCCGGGGACGAGGGCGGGATCGAGAGAATCCAGCCATCCCGGCACAGAGTCAGTATTTTCGTCCGTGATGAGGTTCGGCCACGTTGCTGACATGTTCAGCATCGAACCATTCTCCACGAATACTTGACGGGCATCCGGATTGGCAAGGTTGCTGTTATTACCACTAACGATCGAATTCAACAATGTAAGGCTGCCGTTGTTCCAGACGTTGATGCCCGGAGTGGTGCCATCGGCTGCGTTGCCCGTCACGGTGCAATGCACCATCGAGACATCCGCGCCCTGGATTTCGATCCCGCCGCCGTACTCGCCCGTGTTCCCGCGAATCACGCAATTGACGAGACGTCGTTTCTTGAAGGTAGCTGGAAAAGGATTCTCCGGATCCCAATCGTAGAACGTAGCATCAACACCGCGCCCCGGCTTCCCCACCATGTGGGTGATTACCAGGCCATCCAGAACCGCGACATGCTCGAGGTACACCGTGGAGAAGTCATCCCCTGCAATGACCACAGGGCCCGCCGTCGCACTCAATTCACCAAGCAGCAGAAGCGGGATATTCGTGAGGAAAAGATGTTCCGGGTATGTCCCGGCCCTGATGAAGATCGTCTGGTAGGACCTGAGAACAGACTCGGGATCCTCCAAGTCTCCATACATAGCGGAGTCCGCGGCGGCCGAAATCGTCGGAAAAATATTGTCCGTAGCACTCTCCGCTCCTCGGGCTTTGTCCACCACGAGATCCACCTGCGGCCTGCTCTCGAAATCGGAGGCGCTCGCACCATTCTTGTATTCGAAGATGTTCGGGAAGCGGTCGCCATCCGCATCCTCGAGGCTGTCATCCATGGTGACCTGGAGACCATGGGCTGCCTCATAGACGTCCGGCAGGCCATCGTCGTCCGTGTCCGCCAGGGCCGCATTTGCCACTTCAGGATCTGTGTTCAGGGCTCTTTCCTCAAAGTTCGTGAGGCCGTCGTTATCAGGATCATTGGTGCCGCTCTCATCGAGATTTCCGAACTGCGCGATCTCCCAGGCGTCCGGCAGGCCATCAGCGTCAGAGTCGCCGTCATTCGGATCCACGGGAGACGAGGCACGCAGGTATTCCTCAAGGTTGCTGAAACCGTCGCCATCAAAATCACCCGCACTGTTCTGACTCAAGGTATCGAATTGCTCGTACTCCCATTCATCTACGAGACCATCGCCGTCAGAGTCCTCGGCACATGTTTCGAAACGCAGCGCGAAGACGGCCTTCAGCTGAGAAATGGTCGCCGGCGCGGAGTTTGCATCGTCCGTCGTAACTGACGTCCAAGGATACTTGCCATAGGGCGCAGGATAGACGTTCCCCGCTCCGAGCCGAATTCCAGATGGTAACGTGCCGTTCTGGAGTCGCTGTTGACGTAGCCATTGTGGGATGTCCTCATGAAGATGATCATAAAAGGGCGCAGCAATTGCCTTGAGTGCTCCCACGGTCAGCGGTGCCTTCTGAACTTCCAGCCACTCCTGAGTAACTGGGCTGGGTGCGGTCAAAGTCGGGATCGGCTTTCCTGCGCCGACTAAATCCCCCTCAATCGCCTGAGCGGTACTCGGCCTGACGTCGGCCAATGCGGCGAGGCCTCTCTTGGCCATCCACTTGGCCTGCCCAATGCAGGCCAGTCCATTATTGTTTGGCTCAGCGGACGCACTAATTACCGGCGGGTCCCCATCCCGCCACCAGTACGGCTCATTTCCGATGGTTTCCGACCCTGAACTGCTAGGCAAATAGCCAAATAATGCCACTAATACGACGTGGCGAGAAACCTTCATCTATTTAATAATGGAAAGGGGACCCTTGAGCAAAAAATTCGATTCCGGGGACGGACCGTCCCTCATTCGCCAAAGATTCCCAGCAGGATGTCACCTTGGGGCTGATCGATGACCACGTTCCCCATAAGTCGGGTATGCCCCTTGACCACAAGTGCCGTCCCTCCACTTGCCTCGGTGGCGTTCGCTGGAATCTCCTTCGGTGCGGTAGAATCCCAGAACTTGTTTTCGAGGGTCGTCTGCCCATTCTTCAAGGTGGCGATGGCATTCGAGCGGCTAGCTGATGAAGGCTCGGTGGAGGCACGAGGGGCATTTCCGTTGCCCAGCTCGAACAAAGGATCCGTCTCAACCCATGTCGTTGTCGAACTAGAGGCGTCTGCTATATTCAAAGACCCCAATGCCACTGAATGGGAGGCCACTGCTTTGGTCCAGAAGCCCGAGGCAAAGCTCGAAAAACCATCCGCCCTGCTGCCGATACCACCGATCGAAGCCGAGCCGAGTCCGCTGGCCACGCTTCCGGGCCAATTGCCGAAATCAGTATCAAGTCCACCGATGGCCGTCCCGGAATTGTTCAAAACCACACCTCCTGTTGTCGCAAGCCCATAGGCTCCATACGACTGGCCTGCTCCAAAAGCCATTGAGTAGGCCGCGTTGACGATCCCTCCCCCAAAAGCCACACTACCTTCTCCATATTCGCCCACGTCTGACCCCGCCCCTAGAGCCAACGAATCCGTACCATCTGCCACCGCTCCATCGCCAATTGCAAGCGATCGGGTCCCGGAGGCGGAGGCGGCATCTCCGAGAGCAAAATAGGCACTTCCTCCCGCTGTTGCACCAGTCCCCGCGACCCTCGGAAGATAGTCGCGTCCATCGAGTTCCGACTCTGTGACGACTGGTGAACCGCCTATCAAAATACTCGGCTCGACTGAGGATCCGTCACCCGGAACAAAATCAATGGCCACCTCATTGTTACTTGAGTCTTCAAACAAGCTCAGTGTGTTATTTTCGTTGACCGACATGGCGTAGCGGACGGGCACTGAATTCTCCCCCCCGGACCACCAGACCCAAGCACCTTGGGTCGTTTGCCACGCTTCGAACACGTCAGGATTGCCGCTCGAACCTGCCTGGTAGGCAATCTCAGCCCACTTACCCGGAATGCCTGTATCCTGGATCACCACGGGATTCGCCTGCGCCACCCCCGCGAAAGATACGAGCCCCAAGGCCACTAGGCCAAGGCTCGCCTGGCACAGATTACAATGGAACAGTCTTACGATAAGCGCGTTGCGTTGGTGTTTCATATCAAGCTGGTGAAATTTGCTTCTTACGGATGCCTCTTCGCGATCAATTAGAACGAGCAGCCCATACCGCATGATGTGCTTGAGATAGGGCTCCTCACCGCGAGACGTCAATGCTTCTCGGGTCGCGATGGAGTGATTTGTTCTGACGTTTTCGAAAGATTCGCTATCGAAATCTGCCTCTGCTGCGAGACGCTTGGTTTACCATGATCACCAATATTCCCCCTGAAGAAGACGGGCTCGGTGACCCTCTTCAATCTGTATGCTCAACCCTGGCACATTTGGTCGACTTCTCCGCCTGGAAACAGTCCGGCCGGGCCGATGCCGCGCTGAAACGCCATAGCAATTGGTTCCAATTCGAATGCCCCATGCTCGCTTCACTACTCGATTTGGTCCAGTGGATAAAGGGGGTCTTCCGGGGCTTTAGTGGGTCGGGTTCTGGTTCCAGGCCGCTTGAGACGCGCGGCTCTTTCCCGGATTTCAGGGGGTGAGGACAACCTTTGGCGAGGGGAAGCCCCCTGATAGCCTTGTTTTCAAGGTCTCGCCTCGACGTTCTAACGAAGGTTGCGAGGCGAGGGTTCAGGGGACTTGAGGCCCGTCGCCAAGCGATCCCGCAACCCCTCGGAATTCGGGATTCTCTCATTCGACCCACTAAAACCCCGGATTACCCTATAATGGTGGATGGACTCCGCCGCAGTCGGTGTTTCCGACCTGATCCTCAGCATCGAAAAGTCGCCGACAACCTCGCCGCCTGGATCCTCAAGATCACTTGTCTCATCGACCTTCCGAAGGATAACCCACCCGAGACATCCCGCCCTTGACCGCAGAGACACTCGCTCAATCAATGGCTCCACACGTAGATTGCCCCGCCAATAACCCGCTGCAGCGATGACGAATTCTTTCTATTCACACGAACGAATATTCATCCTTTCCACCTCACAATCTCCCTCTTCCACCTCCTGCAGGGTCCTCACCGCCCTTACATCCTGAAGCTGGAGTTCCCGCCAGAGTTCTCGCAGCTCGCGACCGTGCAGGATCAGTTCCCATCCCGTGAAGCGAAGCCGGATGCAGTTCCCTTCCCAATCGCCGCCAAGAAAGGAGGACCACGGGAGCATCTGCTGTTTGCCCGGCAGCTCGACCGTGAGGGTGGGTGTCCCCACTTCGATGTCAAAGCAGGTTGATTGCCTAACTTTCATGGCGACGACGTTGGGCGCGAAGTTGGATTCGGAGCAGTGCCTGGGGATGTCCCCTCATGGCTGCCGCCAGCGCCATCCCCCGCCGGTAGCGGCGCAAGGCCTCTCGCGCCTCCAGTGAGACCGTCTTCCCGTTGTGGAGCTTCCCGCTCGTTCGCGAATTTGGACCTTGGGCCGGGCTTGCTGATGGAGACTGCCCAGCGGTGATTGCCGCATGCTGCTTCTCCCCCGAAACCGTGACTTCGTTCGTGAGTGCGTGGGCTTGGGTTGTCTTCTTGACGCTTTGCTCGATCACCTTCTCGCCCGTGTTCTCGGCTGAGCTGTGCGCAGTGGCTTTCGCTCTTCTCACCAGCCGCTTCAGATCTTCCCAACCTTCAGCTCCGAGCCGTTGCTGCTGCAAGGCCTGCACCTTGTTGACCGAACTCGTGGCCATCTTGTCCGACCGCCAGTCACGAACGAAGTCCGCAGTCGTTTTAGAGGAAGGGGCACGTCCGAAGAAAGCGTGATACTCGCGCTCAAAACGTTGGGTAGCGGCCTGCTTCCGATCCTTGATGAACTGCTCCACCCGCTTCTTGTCAGGGGATGTTCCAAAGAGTTCCCTGTAGCGCTGCTCAAAGAACTCTCGTTGAATCGCCCTTTGGCTCATGTGTCGTTCGTGGGAGGGGTTCAGATCCGCCAGTCGAAACGACTCCCCCACGCTCTCCGTACGATACCCAAGGTCCCTGCAGGCTCGTTCAAGATCCCGGTGAAATTGACCACGGATGCTGCGAGCACTTGCCTCAGCCATGAGCCTGGGCTGCAAGGCGAACCAGCCTCCGCGCTCCGGATCATAGCTCAAGTTCGCGAACACAAGATGGGAGTGAAGTTGGGGATCCAGCATCCGACTGGTATTGTGGTGGAAAACCGCCGCCACGCCATTACCGGTCACCGCCAAATCCTCGGATCGCACTAAGGCTCCCTGGCGACGGCGCACCGCAGCCATTGCCTCCAGCCGTTCAAAAGCTTTTTGTACGCAATCCTCATAGGCAGCGGCCAGCCGCTCGTCCCCTCCCGTCACCGCCACGATGCTGACCGACTTCGGAGCTGAGATGACAAAATCATGAAAAGCCACCTGAGCAGAACGAGGACGCAACTTCTCACCCGTCTGAGGATGGCGGTTCGCTCGCAGCGCCTCGAAACTCTCACTTGTGACCTCCTGCCCCTTCAACCCCAACAGTTCCGCACCGTCGCCCTGCCAGTAGCCGACCACACGCTCATGCTCGGAGTAGTAATCGTTCATGGACAAGTGGCGGCCCATGTAATCAGCACCGCCCCGAATTTGGGTAACGGTGATCATGAGCGTGAAGCCTCAATGGGTCCGTTCCCCTCGTAGTGGAACTTCTTGTGGCGCTTGGCGGCAGGAGGAAGCGGCTCGGCCGCCTTCGACCTTGCGGTCGCAACTGGGGCTTCGACCATGCTTGGAGACGCCTTGCGGATGCCGCGGACCTTGCAGAACTGGCGAACCCCTTCGGTGCTGATCGTGACGTTCCGTTCGGCGAACCAAGTCGCGATCTTTTGAAATGGCCAATTGACGGAACGCATCTCCGCGACTTCGCGGCGCCAAGGTTCAAGCCGACTGACCTTTGGTGAACGATGGGGTTCGAAGGACATCACTTCACCATACGGAAGCGGTCCTCTGCCGGCCCAGAAGAACCTTGCCCAAGCCTTGGAGGACTCCTTGCCGCCACCTTGGATCACCCTTGCATGAACCTTGGATCGAGCTTGGAACGAACCTTGCCGCCACCTTGGAAATCCTAACGCGCAGCGTTAGGGTATTGTGTCTCGGCCTGAAACCGGTCTGGTTTCTCGGCCTGAAACCGGTCTGGTTTCTCGGCCTGAAACCGGTCTGGTTTCCGTAAGGAGGAGCCCCGTGGAGCGAAATCAGAGGTACGATCGCTGATGGAGGAAGGCCAGCAAAGAAGCAGAGAACGCCGGGAGCCCCCTTGACAGAGCGGCTTAAGTTCGGGTATTCTATACGTATAGACAAATTGTATAGAAGAATAGAAATGGCCATCAGCATACGCGACGAAACGACCGACTCCCTCGTGCGGGAGCTGGCCGGACTGACAGGAGAAGGGATCACCGAAGCGATCGGCAAGGCGGTCCAGGAACGACTTACCCGCCTCCGGAAGGAGAGCGAATACGAGCGGCGCAAGGCTCAGGTTCATGCCCTCACCCAGAGGATCCGGGAGAACATGATCGGACAGATTCTCACCGATGAGGATCTCTACGACGAAAGCGGCTTGCCGCGGGAGGACGCATGATCGTCGACAGTTCAGCCATCCTGGCCATTTTTCTGGAGGAGCCTGAGCAGGACACCTTCATCGACGCCATCCTTCGGGCAGACCATCCTCGCCTCTCCGCGGCCAACTATTTGGAGATCTGCCTGAGGGTGGACGGAGCGTTCAACGAGGCAGGCCGCCAAGCCTTCGACGAACTGCTTGCCACCCTGGAGCTTGAGATCGTCCCTGTCACTGTGTCTCAGGCTAAGACGGCCCGGATTGCCAACCGGCTCTTTGGACGAGGCTCCGGCCACAAGGCGCGCCTGAACTACGGCGACTGCTTCGCTTATGCCCTTGCGAAGGAGAGCGACTTACCCCTGCTGTTCAAGGGCAACGACTTCCTGCACACCGACCTGAAGCTGTGGCGATGAGTCCCCGAGCGCCTGGAAGGGATCTCGTGTCAGGCAATGAACTCAGAGAATGCCGCCCGTTCGCACGAGCGGCATCCAAGAGCTACCAGCTCGCCTGGTAGTAAACGCACTTCCATTCCACCTCATCGGGGGAATCTTCTAGCCAGGCGATGGCCTTGGTGAAGGTTTCAATGGCTTCCCGTTTTTCGTCCTCGTCGTTCTGACTTTGGCCGAAGAAGAACCCTTCGGTGTAGGGAAGTTGATCCTCTTGGATCGCGGCGATGATCCGCCTCATATCGCCCGCCTCAAGGTAAACCTGCTGGCAGAGATCTTCACCCTTGGCGAACTCCTCGATGATGAAGCCGTGAAGGTTCGGGTGCTTGCGCCAGTAGCCGAGATCGAGTTCGCGGCATTTGACGCGGTATCCGTCACGATACTCGATCCTTTCCTTGTGCTTGAAGCTCCACACACCGACCTGTCCGGTGAGATACATGTCCAGTCCCATGACTGTCTCCTTTCGTTTCGGTCAGCGGGCGGAATTGCCTGCCGACAGGCGCGGGGTCATGCGGGTTCTGGGGCCGTGACCACGCTCTTCTCGGGAGACCGCGAAGCGGCGGAAGGGCGTTGGCGCGGACTCATGGTTCCGCGTGAGGATCACCGCGACCGGTGAGGCCATTCGGCTGCTGACTGGGAAAGTGACAGACTGGGTCTCGAAGGTATCACAAAAAGCGGAGGGACGTGGCGGAGCCATCCAGAAGGGTTTCGGCAGGCGGCCAGAGGGTATCGCAGGAAGAAATAGCGTCGGCAGCGAAATCACATCCCTCTTCAGGCAACGGCAGCGAGCCGATGCCAGGTTCAGGAATTGCTCTGCCAAGGATCGATCAACTTGAGCCCGCAGCCTACGAAATCCTTGGTGTTGCGGGTGGCGACCGAGGCGTTGGCGATCTTGGCCATGGCAGCGATCATGAGGTCCACCGCGTCGATTTCGTAGCCCTTCTTCCTGCGTTGTGCGGCGATATCCCCGTAGGCAACCGCGGCAGGCTCGTCGTAGGCGAGCAATCGACCTTCGAAGCCGCGTGCGACGAAGGCGGCGAAATCCTTCTCCAGACCGTCGCGCCTCTTGCCCCGCGGAAGGAGCCGGATGCCATACTGGATCTCACCGATGGTGACGGTGGTGATGGCAAGGTGGAGCGTTTGCTGGCGCTGCAGCCAGGCGGCAACCCGCTCATCCGGCGCGGCCTTCATGAGTTCCGAAACGACGTTGGTGTCGAGGATGATCATGAATCGAAATCCACGGCGGGACGGCGGGAATGACGGGGCGGCAGCTCAAGTTCGACTCCCCGGCCGCTGCCGAAGAACTCGCGGGAAAGCTCGAACAGGCCGGCGGCCTTCGGGCGGCGCGCCTGCGAGGCTTCCTGCAGAACCTGGCGGACAAATGCCTCCAGGGAAACGCCCTGCTGCGCGGCGCGCACGCGCAAGGTCTCCTTGGTCTGGTCGGGCAAATCCCGGATGGTGATGTTGGCCATAATCGACTCCTTCTCTGCCATCATTGTATCGGATGCAATCATTGATGTCAAGTTTGGCGGAACTCCGGAGAGCTTCGCTGGCCCCCATCCACGACGCCTAAAGAAAGGCCGCCCGGGGGCGGCCTTTCGGCTGGAATTTAAGCGACGATCCGACCCGTCCGATGAGCTTCTTGCGCATACTCGCTGAGAGTTCCTTTCGCTTGAAACCATCGATCCCGTTCGACGGGCAGGCCGAAATTCCCGCTGACGGCCGCCAACTCCGAAAGCCGCACCGAACCGAGTTCCGCCAAACCCAGCCCGAGATCGCACAAGCCGAAGGCGATGTCCGGGTCATGCGGACAGGTTTCGGTCAAAAGCCAGATTGCTCCCGCGTCCGGCGTGAAGAGCTTCACCACCGGTTCGAAGTCGATCTCCTTTGGGGTGCCCCGCACGGCCTCTTGAGCTCGTCCGTTGGTAGCCAGTTGGCGGAGGATGGGTTGAGTGAAAAGTTTCATTTTACGTTCCTTTCGTTGTCTTCCCCAGTGGGAAGGGTTTGCGATATGCAAACCTGCCCTCCGGCGAGGATGGGGGTAGCAAGCGCCATAAAAACCGATGGGAGTGGTGCGGGCGCAGCGCAGCGAGCCACGGTCCCGTCTGTTTTTGTTGCGCGCGCGAGGGGCAACGCCCCTTAGCTTCCTCCCCCCTTCCCCCGATCCCGGCTTCCGGGTTCGGAGGCTGACTCAGCGGCGGGGTGGCGGTGACACGGGAAGCCCGGAGGGCAGCGAGGCACGAGCGCACCGAGGAGCCTCCGGTGTCGTGGCAGGGCGGCGGCGGGGCGTTGCGGGGTGTCCCCGCTAGAAGGGGTGGCGGCGCACGCAGTAGCCGTCAGGGGAAGGCATTCCCCTCCAAAACCCTTTTCATTCCTGAGCCTCCGAAGAGACGATCGATCCCTCAAAGGTTCCCCCGAGTGGAGAAAGCACAGAACAGGCCTCGATCCGAAGATCGAGGCCTGCTGCCGGGAGAATCAAGCGCTCCGTTGTAGGGGCTCTCGAGCCGGGTTCGAAGCGCAGTCGGGATGCAAGTGAAGGTCGGCATAGACCTGTTGCAGGGCACCGGTGACCCTCGCCACTTCGTTGGGTCGCAAGGTGAGGGTTTGGGATTTCCATTCCTCGCCGAGGCGGTAGGACCGTTCCAAGGACAAGGTGTGGAAGGTGGTGCCTTCGGCGTCGGTGTTGGACCAGATCGAAACCTGGATGTGTCCGAAGCGGACCTTGTGGATGGGTTGGGGGTTGAGTTTTTTAGCCATGATAGACTCCTTTCGTGGTTGGGGGCCGACTCCCTGTCGGCCGTTGACCGCCATCGGACACGGGTTCGGTCGAACGAGGTCATGGTCTTCTCGGGAGACCGCGAAGCGGCGGAAGACCATTGACCGCGACCGGTTCTGTGTCGGATTGAGGCGGTCGGCGGACAGGGGTGGGCGCAAAAGCCCGATCAAGCGGCTCTCATCGCTGACTTCAACCCACCAGCCAAGTTCGGAAAACTCGCAGAGGCAAAGGTTCGGATTGACCGGAGAACCACAAACTGTTCATGTGAACGCATGACAGCCCGTCCTGATACGGTCTTCCAACCGCGTTGCATGCCACTCGCCGAATGCCGGGTGGGTGACTTCGAGGAAGCGGCTTTGGTGCCGGAATGGAAATACCATCGGGATCCCCAGCCCTATCAGCCTCAGACTTCAGGGAGTCGTGGCTCCAGTCCCTTCAATGTGAGGGGTTTTGATCCGAGCAGGCCCATTTGGCAGTTCCGTCGCTGCCACTCTCCGAGACCTCACGACTCTTCCTGGGTTTGGCAACGAGTCTCCTAAGCCCCGCCACCGGATGCCTTTCATCGTGTCTCAACTCTTGCTGCGCTGGCGGAGTGGTCGTCCTCCGGTAGGACCCAAGATTTGTTCCGCCGTAGGACTTGATCCGCACGGAACCCGAATGGCTTCCCCTGCCTCCGCATTTCCGGTGAGAGCTAGACTAAGAAATCAGGATCTACCTAGAATCGGATCAGCCGGGCAAATACCACCGGGCCATTCTTAGATCGGCGGATTCTTCGATCCGGCAGCCCCTGCTCTTGTTGGCAAACCTTACCACCCACGAATTTTGGCGGATTTTTTCAAGCGCGTGTTCGACCAGGCCTTGGCATTCTCAGCGGCAATGAGGCCACGGTCCCAGAGTCATCTCTTCGTGACGAGTAAGGTCGTGCAAGCGTTTCGAAAGATTCTTGGAACCCTGCGGTGGCTGGGGATCGTTAGTGTCTTCCTTTTCGAATCGATCCGTGCCCAGCCGCCTGCCGGCTATTACGAGACAGCCCATGGACTGACCGGATCCGACCTGATGGCTGCGCTCCATCAGATCATCGACGATCATACGTCCATCCCCTACGGAAGCACCGATGAGGTGATGCGAGTGATCGATGAAGATCAGCAGAACCCAAATAACCTCGAGCTGATCTACTCCGACTTTTCGATGGATAAGCAGTTGATCGGCTCATCGGGATCCAATGCTTGGAATCGGGAACATTTGTGGCCGCGCTCGGCACGAGCTGAGTGGACAACTCCGATCTTCACAATCTTTGGCCTGCCAACGCGGCCGTAAACGGGGCGCGGGGGAACCTCTTCTTCGACATGTCCTCGGGGAACGCCACCCACAACAGCATTTCCCCTGAGAACAGTTCCGATTCCGACTCGTGGGAGCCTGCCGGGCAAGACAAGGGCATTGTCGCGAGAGCCTGCTTCTACATGGCAGTGCGGTATGACGGTAGCGATGCCAATACGACGGATCTGACTCTAGATGAGATCCCCTCTTCCGCCTCGAACCGAATGGGGGTGCTGTCCGTGTTGCTGAATTGGAACCGCCACTACCCTCCTCTCGCTGGAGAGCAGGCTCGCAACCAATCCATCTTTCAAGGGGTCTTGACCGCTACCGGATTCTACGGGCAGCACAACCGGAATCCCTTCGTTGATTACCCTCAATTGGCTGACGCAGCATTTCTCGAGTCGGATGTTCTTACCTGGGCTAAATGGCAGGTCATGTTCTTCGCCATCGATCAGCTCGATGTAGATCACGTTTCAGGCCTTACTTCCGACCCGGACGAAGACGGCTTTGAGAACCTCATCGAATTTGTCCTTCGGACCGATCCTCTCAACCCCATCAACGCCCCTACATTCCAAGTTTCGGCATCGCAGGATCTATTCACGATCACCTATCGACAGGTGAACGACCTCGTATTGTCGAGTATCGCGACCTCATGGGAGATGAGCATGGATCTGACCCATTGGCTTCCGATGAATCCGAACATTACTCCGGTTGCCGACGAAGGCGACGCAACCACATTACGCCTCGAACAGCCGATCGGAACACCTCCCGCTTTTTGGCGCATGCGGATCACCCACCTCCCTCCCTGATGCAGGTTCGCTGTGATTGAAGCAACAGCATAACGGCCAACCGACGCATCCAAACCTTTTCGGATCAGGCAATCGCTCAGGATATTGACCATCCAATGCCCTCTGGATTCCTCAGGGCCTCATGTAAATTGATCCGGATGGTAGTAGGGCGCGAAAAAGGCGCTGATCTTTACCCCGAAGAGTTTCCCAGCCAGATAGAGCCGTGCGACGGAAACCGGCATTTCACCGGTTTCGAGGAGGTCGATTTCGTCCTCGTGCATCGAAAGGCATGCGGCCACCTCGTCGCGTGAGTAGCCTGCCCCTTCCCGCAAATGCCGGAACATCATTCCGACCACCGCATTGATCGTCCGTAAATCCTCCGGACAACGGTCCCCTGACAATTGATCCATTGCACCTCTCCCCTGCTCCCAGCGGAGCCCTTCCTTTTCCTTTGACGGTAAACAGAATACGCAATTCTGTCGCGCCCCAAAAGTAGCCCTGATTGAGTGGTAGAATCAAGCCGCTTTTGCGCGTTCATACCATCGTGTTCCAAATTCGCCGGGCCCATTGCCGCTCATCCTCACCAACGAAGTCCAAGTAAATGGCGGTCGTCTCTACTCTAGCGTGACCCATCCACTTTTGCACGGTGGGAAGCGGCACCTGATTTTGGATGCAGGTGATCGCGAAGCTATGCCGCAGACCCTTGGGGGTCGCTCTGATTCCCGACAGCCCAGCGACCGCCATTCGCGATCGAATGAGCTTCCACCCGGTGGCACGACAGAATTTCCAGATGGGCGAATCTGCTGAATCCTCAGACGGGCGGGCTTCAAGTAGCGTGAGCAGTTCCGGAGGAACGGGAACCGCACGATACCGATCGTCGCGGCGCTGTTTGAGCGTTCGAAGAACCAAAGTCTCCTCGCCAAGATCCACACTCTTCCAAGTGAGGTTGAGTGCCTCGGAAATTCGGCATCCTGTGTAGAACAGGGTGAGACAGAAGGCTCGCTGAGCCGGCTCGGTCAGAAGATGGGTGGCACGATAGAAGTCCATCCTCTCTCGGGGGTTCAGGTATTTTCGGTTTCCGGCGGGGTCAAACAAGGAGGTCTCACCAATCATGCATCAACGAAATTGCGTATACTGTTCACATTTTAACAGGTTCTGCCGTGCCTTACTACCCACTGAAAATCATGACTATCCGAAGAATTCTGGGAGAAAACGGCCCGATGGACGCGCTGTGTAGCGGCGGGCAATGCCCCGCCTTCATTATCGCGGACAACGGCAACGCCTACGTCCAAGGTAAGAAGCTTAAGCAAGAGGAGCGGGCGAACCTGTCGGCTCCGGAGGGCGAGGATTTCGTCGCGATCCCCTTGCTCACTCTTAGAAAAATTGCGGCTCAGGTCGGCGAAGCTTGAAGCTCGTCGTCTGGCTTTGAGGGAGGCTCCTTCGTGGAGCATCCCTCACATTCTTTGTAGATCTCCCGATTGATGAAATCACGGAAATCTGCGGAGTAGTATTCGGCAAATTGCTCCCACTGCCTGCGGATCTCAGATGCACTCATGAAGTCCCTGATATCCTCGACGGTGCATGCCCACTCCGAGCGAGTGAAAAGGTGCCTTTGATCGAATATCACCATCGTGTGATTGATCCAAATTTGCCGGAAGCGCCTTTTACGCTGATCCTCACACGAACCGCCACTGATGGAGTCCAAAAGGTCGGGGTTGTCGATAGCCTTGAATAGCAGGTTCGTCGTGCGGTCATACTGCCTCGCTCTTGCATCGGCCTTTGCCTGCTGGCGTGTCCAGTGCTGCTGAACGGCCACCGACGCGAGAGCGACGACCACTGAAACTATCGCGATCCATTCTGGTATCCCCAATGCCCCTCTCCCTTGCCCGCAGTCGCTGCTGCGATTGATCTCCGTTGGCATTGTAGCGGATTCGAAAACCGGGATCAACCGGCCAGCAGATTGGAAAAATCCCTCCGGGGTGAATCGGAGGGATCGCCAGAGACGGCTAGTCCGAAGCGTCCATGGGTTCCTCGGTCGCGCTCGAGCGCTGAAGTGCCGGAAGCAGGTGAAGGTCGGCATAGACCTGATCCAGTGCCCCGCGGATCTTGGCGATCTCGTTGGCGCGGAGGCTGAGGTTCTGGCTTTGCCACGCGCCGTCCTTGTCTCGGTAGGATCGCTCGAGGTCGAGGGAGTGGTAGGTTCGCCCATCCTGGCTTTGGTTTTCCCACACGGCGACGCGGATGCTGCCAAATCGACCGGTGTCGACCGGTCCTGGGTTTGAGGTTTTCGTCATGAGATTTCTCCTTTGAGTTTCGGGCCAGCTTCATTGCCGGCCGTTGACCTGGCGAGGGCACGGAAGGGGTCGCCTGAGGTCACGGTCTTCTCGGGAGACCGCGCCAGCGGCGGAAGACCATTGACCTCGACCCAAGCCGTGCGAAATCGCGACGGTCGGCAGGCAAGGATGCCTGACTTGGAATCGATTGAGAGAAGCCTCGACGAAAACCTCACCGGGCTAGACCACTTCATCGGGCCGATCGCAATGCTTCCGCGTATGAAAGGACGGGAACCAACCCCGATCCGACCATGTCCACACGAGTTGTATTCACCCAAGGCGGCAAAGGTGGCGTCGCCAAAACCGAAGTCACCCTCTCGCTCATCGCCTGGTATGAGCAGCAAGGTCTCCAGCCTGCTCTGCTCGACTTCGACATCGAGAACACGAACAAGAGCGGCCTGAAAAACTTCTACCCGCAGGCGCGAAAGATCGACGTCCACCGGGAAGGCGCGCTCGACGAATTCTTCGACGTCTGCGACCAGAATGCCAATGGCCTGGTGGTGGCGGATCTCGGTGCCGGCGCGGGCGAAGCCACCTATCGCTGGTTTGACGAGGCCTTCAATGACGCGGCCGATTTCGGTATTTCCTTCACGTCCATCGGCGTCACCACCAACGAGGCCGGTGCCGTGCAATCGATCCTCAAGTGGGCCGATCACCTTCAGGACCGCGTCGAGTATTTGATCGTCCTCAATGAGTTCAGGGAACCCGGATGTGACTTCATCTACTGGACGGCGGAGCCCGCAACCAAGCGCTTCATCGAAGCCTTCTCTCCTCAGATCATGATCATGGGCTCGCGCATTCAGGAGTTTCAGGCCGAGCTTCGCAACCGGTCGGCCACCTTGCAACAGGTCATCGACGGAACGGTGGACACTCCCTATTTCAAGCTGTCGAAGAACCTGTTCCGCGCGAAGCGCTACCAGCGGGGCATGTTCGAAGGATTTGAGCGTGCATCGAATATTCTTCTGCCTCCCCACTGATGTCCGCGACCGACACGCTCGAAGCGGTGGCGGAGCTTCTCCCACCGGAGCGCAAACTTCGCTTCCTGGCGATGGCGGCGCGGTTCCGCAGCGTCCCGGAGGATGACGAATATCTTCAGATGCTCGAAGCAGTGGGTCTGATGACTCTGCTTTGGAAAGAGGTGCCGCGGGAGATTCGCCGCATCCTTGCCGGGGCGACGCCGGCGGAGGGCTCTCAGGAAGGACTCGCAGAACTTCTCAAAGACGCCGTCCGCGAATCGGTCCCATCCTATGACGATTTGAAGCAAATCGTTCAACGGCTTGAGGCTCATGAACAGCTCCTCATGCGAGCCACCCGTGGCACGCAGCCGCAGCAAAGGGCGCATTTCGACATGGGGCGATGCGCCCTTTACACCGGCCTTGGGGCGGCACTGGCTCTCGGTATCCCTGAACTTCTCACCCGATTCGGAGCATGAGACGCCTTGCTTGGGGACTCGGAATGCTGATGGCGAGCGCGCTTGCGGCCCTTCATTACCCCTCCCCTACCTGCTGGCTGGTTCTCGCCCTTGGTGCGGCTGCCGGTTACGGCGTCGTCCTTTGGCCGAAGCCGCGCAAAATCATCCTTCGATCCGGTCGGCTGACCTGGACCCGTGAAGAACTCTGCCGTCACATCCTGATCACCGGCGACACCGGAAGCGGCAAGACGACGAGCGGCTTCCAGCCTTTGCTCGTGGATCTCTCCCGCCGTGTTCCCGACTGGGGCGGTTTGGTTCTCGGCGTCAAGGGTGACGAGCATCGGTTCATGACAGATCTCCTTGAAAACAACGGGCGCTCTCAGGACCTGATCCACCTCCAAGTCCGTCCTCCGGACTGTTCGACACGCTGGGAACCGGAGCATCGCTACAACCTCCTCTCCGATCGCTCCCTGCCTTGGAGCACCCACGCCAAGTTCATTACCGACATTGCCGGGAGCATGAATTCGGCCAGACAGCACCCGTTCTTCGCGCCAATGGCCCAGCTCGCTCTCACCCACGCATTTCAAACCCTTGAGGCATTGGGTGAACCGGTGACCATCCCTCGGGCCTATGCCCTCCTCACCTCGACTGAAACCGCCAAACATGCGGTCAAGCGTCTCCGCCGCTTCCCCGACAACCATGGCCATCACGAACTGGCGGAGTTCCTGGAAACCACCTTCACCCAAATCCGCGCCCACGAGCAAAAGGAAGGGGTGGAAGGCACCCTGAAGACCTTCCTCGGTTTCTACCTCAATGAGGATGTGGCGGCGGTCTTCTGCAGCGAAAAGCCGAACACCTTTTC
This sequence comes from Haloferula luteola, assembly GCF_014201715.1. Classification (GTDB taxonomy): domain Bacteria; phylum Verrucomicrobiota; class Verrucomicrobiia; order Verrucomicrobiales; family Akkermansiaceae; genus Haloferula; species Haloferula luteola. The sequence goes on along the minus strand of NZ_JACHFD010000038.1, from coordinate 230 downwards.
CTTCAGTCACCTTGATCGCGGAAGCGTAACCGTGGTCTGTGCCGCCGTTTGATTTTTCTTGGCGGCAGCGGTTATTAGGCAGCCTTCCGTGCTCGTTTTCCCTGTTGTGCTTGCAGCCAGTTCCCCGGGACGAGCTGATCGACCTCGCTGGTTTTCATTGCCGGCAGTCGGGTGAGCACGTCCTCAAGATACTCCCGGGTGTCGATGCCCAGCCGCCGACAGTTCTCAAC
>NZ_JACHFD010000037.1 GCF_014201715.1 Haloferula luteola | reverse complement strand
TTCCGGTTCGCTGTCCAAGGCCGAAGCCCCTCAAGCCGAAGGCATCATGCACGTCCCGCATCATTCCTCAAGCAATTTAACGAAGTAGAATTAGTTCAGTGTCTTTATGCAGCATCCCTTGCGGGGAAGATGACGGTTAGTGGCCCCACGGGCTCGGCCCTGCGCCCAGTGCCGCAAGGCTGCGATCTTCCCGTCCATCAGCTGGGCGAGCGGCACGATCCTGCCCATGGCCTCACCGACGTCGGCCATCGTCGGTTCCCGGTCGTTGTCAAAGGCCGTGTGGAGCGCATCGATGAACGCCGCCTCGATCTCTGCCCCGGTGAATGACTCACTGGCACGAGCAAGCACCACTGGATCGAAGTCGGTGGGATTGCGGCCATGGCGCTCGATCACGATGTCCCAGATGTGGGCACGCTCCCTGGCATCCGGCAGATCGACAAAGAACAGTTCATCGAACCGTCCCTTGCGCAGGAATTCCGGCGGGAGCTGCGAGACGTCATTGGCCGTCGCCACGACAAACACCGGCTTCTGCTTCTCTTGCATCCAGCTGAGGAAGGATCCGAACACCCGGGACGAGGTGCCACCATCCGTGCTGCCGCCGGAGCTACTCCCGGCAAAGCCTTTCTCGATCTCGTCGATCCACAGTACGCAGGGAGCGATCGCCTCGGTCGTCTGGATGACCGTGCGCAGGTTCGCCTCGCTCTGGCCGACGATGCCGCCGAACACCCGCCCCATGTCGAGGCGCAGTAGAGGGAGCTGAAGAGCGCCGGCCGCTGCCTTCGCCGTCAGGCTCTTGCCGGTCCCCGGGATGCCTACGATCAGCAAGCCTTTGGGCGCGGGGAGCCCGTAGCTTCGGGCGGCCGTGCCGAAGGCACGCCGCCGCCCGGAAAGCCAGCGCTTGAGCTCGTCGAGTCCGCCGATGTCATCGAGTCCGGTGCCGGCTTCGATCACCTCAAGCAGCCCGCCACTCTTGAGTCGGCTGGCCTTTTCCCGGGCAACGATCTTGGGATCGATGGTCCCGGCCTCGACCAGCGACAGGGCAAAGACATTCTCCGCCTCGATCGTGGTGAGTCCAAGCGCCGCTTGCAGGACGGCCTCGCGGGTGGCGTCCGCCGGATACGTGTCACCCCCGGAGCCCAGGATGCCGTTGAGAACCGCACTGAGTTGTTGGGTGTCTGGCAACGCCAACTCGATCCGAGTCAGCTCATGTTCAAGTTCCGGGGGCAGCTTCGAGCGACAGCCGGTGAGGATCAGGACGTGACCAACGGACTTGGCGGCCCGCAGCAGGTCCTTTATCCGCCGGACAAGAAGCGGATCGTTCTGGTCGAAATACGGTTGGAAATCGCGAAACAGAACAACCTGAGGCGAGTCGCTTGAGAAGATGCCTTCGACAAGCTGCAGGGCTTCGAGCGGATCGGAGCAGGGGGAGGCACGCGATTCCTTGATGTCAACGAGGCCGTCGGTCGACGACCAGGCATGGAGGTAACGGTCGAGTTCGGCGCAGGCCTCGGCGACTTCAGCCTCGGCTCGTACTTCTTCTGGAGACACCAGGATCAGGCCGGGATAGCCGGCCCGCAGGTAGGTGATTAGGGAAATGAAATTCATGGGGGTAGTTGGTGAATGAGTGGGATTGGGGGGTGTGGAAGGTGCGGGGTGAAAAACAGAAGACCCCGGCTCCACGAGGAAACCGGGGTCTGCGTGCGGCGGGGGGGCGGGAAAGACACAGACTATCAGCGTTATTCACTGGCTTCGAGCGAATTGTATTCGTCGCAGGGATCGGAGATCGGAGCGGGGGCAGATGCTTCGGCAGGAAAATATGCGATCACGTTCTCGTGGCGGATCGCACGCGTCCATTCGACGCGCCACTCCCCGTGACGGAACTCGATCTCCTTTTCAGTCGGGGCTCCCTGATCGTCACCGAGCCGAGGTGGGCGTCGTAGCAAACGAGATCAGCCTTCAGCCAATGTCCGAGCGGATCCTTCAGGAGCAACTCGACCCGTTTGATGAGCACATGGTTGGCACTTATGGAACTCGGAAGCCCGTCGGCCACCGCGATGTTTGCCCGGTATCCTCCGTCGCTGGCGAACACCGGGAGCGGGAGACCATCAGTAGGGCGACCATCGCAGCAAACCATGTGAGACTCTTCATCGTCTGCGGGTGAAGTAGGAGTCATGCTCCCCGAACATCAGATCGGGCAAAAGTCTCATGCTGATGACGAAGGTCCCGGACTTGGGGACCTCACGCAATCCCAGTCCTCGGTCGACGAGAAGGATCCTCCCGGTGAAGGTGTCATACTCCTCGATAGGGGCTGAGATCACCGTGTGGTCCACCTGATTGAGAAAGTGTCCCACCGGTGCTGGCCCCGACCGGTTCTGGAGGTTTGTGTCCTTGCGGGGAAGCGAGGTGTCGATGATGATCTCAACTTCGGAATACTCACCCTTGCCGGTGTAGAGTTCACGCGGAGGTGATTCGGGCGTTCCGGATGGCTCGGGAAGCTCTTCTCCCATGTAGCTTCCCGGTATCAGCCGGTTGGTCACGAAGAGAATCCCATCCTTGAGCTGGCCGAAGTCTCCAGTAGTCGGATCGCGAACCACGAAGTGCCCGGCAGCCACATCGTAGCGAGCGCAATCGAAAGGCAGCCAGAAGACCAGCGTGAGGAAGTTCGGGTCGTACATCAGACCATAGACCCTCACGTCAGGTCGTTGGGAAACATCGGCTAGTTGGTGAGGGAGTCCGGGCTCCAGAATCGTGAAGACCTTCTTCTCGGTCTTGCCGTGGTAAGTGGATCGACCCTCTGCCACGGCGATTACTTTTTCCTGAACCCGCTTCGGCAGTTTCGAAACGAAGGGATTTTCGGCCAGTCCCGGGACCTCATGGGGTTCCCGGAGCTCGGACCGATTTGTTTCAAGCGTGTCAGATTCGACGGGCGATTCGCGATCATTGTTCCGGCGATCGGTGATCAGGATCCAGATGAGCGCGACGGCCCCGGTCAGGAGGCAGGAGAGCAGGGTGATGACATCTCGTGATTTCATGAAGAAGGGAGGTTGGTCATCGATAGCGATCACAGAGTTTGAGGAGGGCCTCCAGCGTCTGACCGACGTAGGCGTTGGTGTCGCCGTTCTTGATGTTGCCGACCGCCTCGGCAGCGGATCGCAGGTCGGAGCTGCATTCTCGCCAGTTTGTCTTGTCCACGGCGGCGATAAATCGAATCACCGTGTCATCCGCACTCTGACCGTGGACCACCAGCTTCGCGACCTCATAGGCTTCATCGAATTCCTGAATAGCTCGCTGGTTGCCTGCGAACTGTCGTTGGGCGCGAGCATGCTTTGATACCGCCTCACGTTCGTAGTGGGCCTGCATGAGCGGGTTCGGCCGTGGTCCTCGGGGATGAGCCTGAAGATAGTTCCAAACGGCGCCAGAACAAACCACGACGGAGAGAATGGAAGCGAACCATCTCGGGTAGGCCTGAATGAGGCGGACGAGAAAGTCGCCGAATACAGAGGCCTTTCGTTTCAAATCAGTGCGATTCATCGGTCGGGATGTTGAATTGTCACTTCTCGACCCGGGTGAGCAGGAACATGCCCCGGTGGGGGACGGTGACCTCGCCACCCGGGATGGTGCGGATGTAAAGTAAGCCGGTCTTCGCGTTGTAGGCGTCGACCGATATCGGGATCCACTGTGCCTCTTGATCTGACATCGAGACTTCGGCGTAGGCGTGAAACTCGGGATCGCTCAGCAGGTCGGTAGCCAGCAGATCCATGTCCCTGTCGATCACGATCCAGACATCTCGGTAGTATGACCCTTCTCGGATCACGCGATCGGCCTTCTTCGGGCCGTTCTGATGGATGCTACGGATCCGCCCGGAATCCGGCTCTTCGTCCTGAACTTCCAAGGCCATCTGGTCGAGGGTATACACGAGATTGGCGCTAGTCGGTGGATCGTCTGAGACTTTCGGGGCGACGGGTTCCGGAGAGAGGACCATTTCCTGAGCCACTGGTTCTTCAGCGACCGATTCATTGGCGGCCGGTTCTTTCACGGTCGTCTCCGTCGACACCTTCCGAGGTGCCTTCAACAGAATCGTAATCACAACTGCGGCGGTGACGAGTAACGAGGAAAGCAGCACGATGATGTCACGGGGTTTCATGTCTTCTTGGGGTTGGATCAGTTGAGTTCATCGAGGATCTCGTTTCTGCGGGCCTCCAGCTTCCGGTAGCGGTTGCTGAGCTGTTCGATCGAGTGGGCGGCAACATCGTATCGCCGGGAGGCACTGACCACCGTGTCGATGCCCTCATCGAGGGTTTCGTATTCCCCGGAAGTCAGGCCGTATCCGGCGGAGAAGCTTCCGGTGGTGACCTTGAAGGCGGCCTGGTCCATGCGGGCGAGGTGCTCCTGAGTCTGGAGTTCGATTGAGAGCATCTCGCTTTCGATCTCTCGGAGTTCTGAGCGAAGCTCGCTCTTGCTGGGGCCGCAGGCGGCGAGTAGTCCAGCCAGAAGCAGGACAGAGAAATTTGATTTCATAGGCTGATGAGGGTCGGAGGAGAATGGTGCGATTGTTCCGATAGCGGAGCAATACATCGAATTTTGGTGGTTATGGTCAAGCTCCGCTAGTGGAGCAATGGAGAGTGGACAGCAAAACCTTGTCGGGACCCGGGTCAGGAAACTGCGCCTGGGAGCGGAGCTGTCCCAGGAGACCTTTGCTGCCCGTTGTCAGACACAGGGCTGGGATGTGAGCCGTGGGACCTTCGCCAAGATCGAGGCAGGCCTGCGACGGGTGACCGACGCCGAACTGGTGATCATGGCGAAGGTGCTCAGGTGCTCGGTGGAGCGATTGCTGGAAGGGCTGACCTCCAAGGAGATCAGCCGTGTGCTGCGGCAGGGGGAGTAACTCCCGGTTGCAGATGCTGGCGTTCCCAGTCGAGGCAGGCGTCCCGCGAAGCATCGCAGTAGAGCCGACCTCCGAATGGAACGGATCGCACCTCCCAGACCTGCCACTCGTCATCGAAGGTGATCTCGGTGGCGCGAACGACTGTCAGCCGTCCGAGCTCACGAAGATCGATGGCGTCGGTGTAGAGGCAGTCGATGCAGCCGCTCGGATCAATCCGGAGGGTCGGGGCGATCATGCGCCACCTCCTTCCACGATCTGCCGGACGACCAACGATTGCTGCCGGTGCTCGGGCTTGAACTTGCGGCCGCTCGTCTTGCCGAGAGCGGCTTCAATCGCCATGGTCGCCGCCTCGCACCCATTGCCCTGAAATCCGATGGCTTCGACAACGATGTCGCCGGTCGGAGACACCCGGACTTGGATGCTACGGCTCACAACGTACCTCCTTCCAGCGTGAGGAGAACGGATCCATCCTCCTCGACCCGGCAGGAGGTGCGCAGGCCACGGCGGCGGGCAGTGCGTAGCGTTTTGTGAACACCGTAGCTCTGGAGCAGTCGTCCGTATCCCGGACCGACCTCGCGCGCGACATGCCCGTCCCACCAGTCGGTGGTCAGGCCGAAGCGCCCCGGTTCCTCGGGCACCGGATCGACAGCGATGTCGTAGGGGCCCTTCAGCACGATCGTGCAACGGGCTTCCCGGGTGATGCCGGCATAGCCGCGGCAGGGCGTGTTGTCCGCAAGCTCGAGGTCGAGTTCGACGCAGGCATCGCGCAGCGCCTCGAGGTCACGGATTTCAGTCTGAATGGAAGTGAAGTGGGACATGATGTCGTTTGGTTGGTTTGGTGGTTGGAGAGCACAAAGGGCTGCTCCGGTTGTGGAGTAGCCCTTTGTGCTGGTTTCGGGAGGATGTCGGGAGCGGAGAAAGTGCTTCTAGGTCGAGTTCGGTCTTGGTGGTGGGAGTGGGGGAGATCAATCCGGCATACTGGGGAGAGTGTGCCCCTGGTAAGCTGTAGAGGGCCAGTAACGCCCCCATTACGTTTTTGGGCGGCTCAACTGACGATCGCCAGCTTGCGTCCGCCGAACTGGCCAAAACGGGAAATGACATCCCGAGCGTCGTTCTGCGCCAACTGCACCGCGCTCTCGCGCAGGCGGCTGAGGCCATTGGTTAGCGAGTCCATCGCCCCCGGGGTGTTTCGGTAATCCTCGGCATTGCGGCCGAGCAGGTCGCGACGGAATCGATCGAGCGTCGATTCGAGCTGTGAGTCGCCCGCGAAGTTCAGCGACCGGAACTGGTCGATGAACCCCGTCAGCCGATTGAGTGTTCGCTGGTGCACGCCGCCCTCGCCACCGTTGATGGTGGCAAGCACTTCGCTTGCGAGCTTGGCCGTTTCTTGGCGCAGCGTGGTCACACTCTCGCGGATGAAGCCGTCGAGGTCGGATTGGAGCCGCCGTCCTGCGTCCTCCGCAATGCGTCGGCGCTCGTCGGCAATCTCCAGTTGTTCGATCGACTCGGCGACATCGATCCTCAGATTTTCGGGAGCCGCGACCTGAAACAGCCGCGTGTCGAACCCGAACCGGCGGGTGATTTCCCCGGCCGGGGGAAACGACTGTTCGATGGTCGCCAACAGGTGCTCGGCACTGCCATTGAGGTGGTCCGCCACCTCGCGCCACTCGACCAGCGCCCGCGCACGCAGGTCACCGTAGCCGGCAACGAAGTCGAGTGTTGCTTGACGGAACTCCTCGCGCAAACGGTCGAGGCCGTCGCTGAGGGCCAGCAGCCGCGGGTTGGGGACAAAACGAGCAATGCCGCCGAGGAACGGGAAGCTCGCCGTCTCGACCATCGAGTGGGCCCGGCTTTCGATCAAGGCGAAGGGTTGCAGAGCCTCGCGGGGAACGAGACGCTTGTGACCGAGCTGGATCAGCCGGTCGGAGACGTGATCCGGATCCAGACCGAGGTCTTCCGGTTTGAGTCGCTTGCAGCCCCGCCAGTAGCGGATGCTGGTGTTACAAAGCACTCCCCGTCGACATACTGCTTCTAGGAGTGGTAGATGGTATGAGTTTGCGACCATGATGATTGCTTTTTGGGGTGGAATTGAAGATCTAAAGAGTGGACTTTATTCTAGGTGCATTCGCGTGGCATTGGAGCAGGACGGGTGATGGTCGTGCCTAGGCCGCGTGGTTTGGGGTGGATCTGCCTGAAGGACCGAATCACTGGTGGAGCCGACAGAGGGAATACAGGTGAACGTTCCGAGAGCCTGACGAAGCAGTTCGTCGGCGAGTCGTGTCATCGGAAGGTGACGGCGTTTTCCTTCCCGGTAAAGTGAGCGGACCACGTCATCGGACAGGCGAGGAGAATACAGGTTTCGAGCCATGGAATTTTAGTTAGAAGGGGGTTTGAACGAGTAGATCAAAGCGGTGAAGATGACAGTTCCAGAGAGTATTGGTAGCCACGAACTGGCGAAGATCATGCATCCCAATCCAGTGATCGAGATCCATGCAAATACCCTGATGTAGAACGCAGGATTCATGAAGAAGTGAGTATTGACTACCGTCGGTTGATCGATCCAAGAACGAGAACCAAGGAGCTTCCAAGCATGGCAAAGCCGATGATTTTTAGACCATCACCGACTGGCTGGGTTTCAATTTGCGTTGTCGGTAGCGATTCAGGTTTTGGTTGATTTGTGGTAGGGGCGCATGATGTGGCTGTGAGCATCAGCCCAATGAGGGGTGTCAGAATGATGGTTCCTTGTTGGGTTAGCCAAGTTTCGCAAACTTGGAAGATCGATTGATTGGGAGGGAACATGCTGATTTGTTGTTGCATTGTGAGAATGAAGAAATCCGCTACGGCCGAGAGCTATGGCGGACTGGAAGGGGGGTAAGGTGAAATACCTCGATCAATTTATTGTGACACAAGAACCCTCGCGATTGCGGGTTTTTCCTGCTGACCTTCGTGTAATTGCGTTGAGAATTTGTTCTCGCTTATTCGTTGCTTCAGTAGTGAAATCTGGTGGAATTACTAGACTACTCAATGCAGACGATTGACAACGTCAATGACCTCCTTGGTGATGACTTGAAGCTCACAGTTCAGCCTGGATCGAAGCTGCGTATTGCAGCTTCGTGTTTCTCGATCTTCGCTTATGAGGCGCTTAAGGAGGAACTCGACCAAGTCGAGTCGGTGGCATTTATTTTCACGTCGCCGACCTTTGTTTATGGCAAGACGACTGACAAGTTGCCGAAGGAGAGGCGGGAGTTCTTCATCCCCAAGTTGGAACGGGAGCGCAGCCTTTATGGGACTGAATTTGAGATCCAACTTCGCCACCAGCTCACCCAGCGGGCCATTGCCCGAGAGTGTGCCGAGTGGATTTGTAGTAAGGTGACCTTCAGGTCCAACTCCACTAAGTCCTCGATGCAACAAATGGCCTGTATCGAGTCTGCCGGTAGTGAGCCAGTAGTCTACTTCCCGCTCCAAGGTGTCACCGCTGTGGATTTGGGCTACCAACAAGGAAACTCCCTCTCAAATATTGTCAATAAGTTTTCAGGGGCACCGATGACTGACGGTTACATTCGGCTCTTTGATCAGATTTGGGAAGACCGAGAGAAGCTCGAAGAGGTCACCGATCAGGTCTGCGACCACATTGCAGGAGTCTATGCGGAAAACTCACCGGAGCGGATCTACTTCGTGATGCTCTACAACATCTTCACGGAATTCCTTGAGGACATCACTGAAGACGTGATGCCCAACGACCGCACCGGCTATCAGGAGTCGGTCGTGTGGAACAAGCTCTTCAACTTCCAGCGCGACGCCGCCATCGGTATCATCAACAAGCTGGAGACCTTCAATGGCTGCATCCTCGCCGACAGCGTCGGTCTCGGGAAGACCTTCACGGCGCTGGCCGTTGTCAAATACTACGAACTGAGGAATAAATCCGTCTTGGTCCTTTGCCCCAAAAAGCTCGCGGACAACTGGCTCACCTACAACCGGAACCTCAAGACGAACCTGCTTGCGGCCGACCGGCTGAACTACGACGTGCTCAACCACACCGACCTCCAGCGGCGCAGCGGATACTCCCATGGCACGCCCCTTAATCTGGTGAACTGGGGGAACTACGACCTCGTGGTGATCGACGAGAGCCACAACTTTCGGAACAACAACCCCGGAGAAGAGGAACGGCAGTCCCGATACGAGCTGCTGATGAATCAGGTCATCCGCGCCGGCGTGAAGACCAAGGTGCTGATGCTGTCAGCAACTCCGGTCAACAACCGCTTCTCCGACCTGCGCAACCAGCTCGCCCTGGCCTATGAGGGGGAGTCCGAGAACCTCAGTGCCAAGCTCAAGTCCCGTAACACCATCGAGGAGATCTTCCGGCAGGCTCAGGCGGCCTTCACCCGGTGGAGTAACCTGCCGGCCGAGGAGCGGACGCCGGAGGCGATCCTGAAGACCCTCGATTTCGAGTTCTTCGAGTTGCTCGACAGCGTAACCATCGCCCGCTCCCGGAAGCACATCGAGGCTTACTACGACACCGCCGACATCGGCACATTCCCAGAGCGCCGGCTGCCGATTTCCTTCCACCCGCCGCTAACGGACCGGGAAGATGTCGACGGCTTCGACGAGATCTACAACCAGCTCACCCAGCTGGACCTCGCAGTGTACACTCCTGCCGAGTATATCCTCCCCAGCCGCCGCTCCAGATACCAGGAGACTTACAAGGACGACCTAGAAGGCATCTCGCGAAACGTGAGCCTTGAGGGCCAGCAGAAGGGCATCCGGGCGTTGATGACGGTCAACCTCCTCAAGCGCCTGGAAAGCTCGGTCCACGCCTTCCGGATCACGCTTGGGAAGCTGGAGGCCAACCACCGTCGAATGCTTCATCGCATCGCCGAGTTCGAGTCCGGGAAGCGGTCCTCGGGGTCCGTCGCCAGCATGGAGGCCGACGACTTCGACCCCGAAGACGATGATCTTCCGGATGCCGACGAAATGACGCTTGGTGGGCGGAACGAAATCGGCTTCGAGGATCTCGACCTTCCGTCGTGGAAGCGGGCGATGGAGAACGATAGCGCGCTCATCGTTACCCTCATCGCCGAGATGGAGAAGGTTACCCCGGAGCACGACGCCAAGCTCCAGCACCTCATCGGGCACATCAGCCAGAAGGTGAAGGATCCGATCAATCCGGGGAACAGGAAGATTCTACTCTTCACCGCCTTCGCTGACACCGCCGACTATCTCTACGAGTGCATCGCCAAGAACCACCTCAAGGAGTTCGGCCTCCACACAGGCAAGATCACCGGCACCGACGCCCCCAAGACGACGCTCGGGCGGGGCTACGACTTCCAGGACGTCATGACGCTGTTTTCGCCCATCTCGAAAGAGAAGGCCCTCGTCATGCCGGAAGAGAAGGGGGAGATCGACCTGGTCATCGGAACCGATTGCATCTCCGAAGGTCAGAACCTCCAGGACTGCGATTACCTGATCAACTACGACATTCACTGGAACCCGGTCCGCATCATCCAGCGATACGGACGCGTGGACCGCATCGGCTCACCCAACGCCTTCATCCAGCTGGTGAACTACTGGCCCGACATCTCCCTCGATGAGTATATTAACCTCAAGGAGCGGGTGGAGAACCGCATGGTCATCGCGGACGCGGTCGCCACCGGCAGCGACAACGTGCTTAATCCGAAAGCCAACGAAATCTCCTACCGCAAGGAGCAACTCCGCCGGCTGCAGGAGGAGGTCATCGAAATGGAGGACCTCAAGATCGGGATTTCCATCGCCGACCTCGGCCTCAATGATTTCCGGATGGACCTTGTTAGCTACGTCAAGGAGCACGGCGATCCCTGCCGAACCCCGAATGGCCTGCACGCCATCGTGCCCGCGATCCCGGAACTCGGCCTGGTCCCGGGCGTCCTCTTCACCCTTCGCAACCGCGAGAACGGAGTGAACATTGACCTTCAGAACCGCCTCCACCCGTACTACCTCGTCTTCATCGGTGACGACGGCCAGGTCATCACCCGGCACACCGAGGTGAAGCGCCTGCTCGACCTGGCGCGGACGGCCTGCAAGGGCCGGGACGAACCCTACATCGAACTGTGCCGGCGCTTCAACGAGGCGACCAAAGACGGCCGCAATATGAAGCACTACTCCGGCCTGCTCGACCAAGCCATCCGGTCGATGATCGCAGTGAAGGAGGAGGGCGATATCGAGAGCCTCTTCACCCCTGGCAAGACCACCGCACTGGTCGACTCCATCTCCGGTCTCGACGACTTCGAGCTGATTTCGTTTCTGGTGGTCATGCCTGTTGCTGCGACCTCTTCGTCACCTCGAAGCGACCTTGTGGAGCTCAGCGACAAGCAGATTCTCCGACTCAAGCATCGAGGGGTAAAAGTGACGAGCGAGCTAATCTATAAGCTCATGGAAAAGAACGAAGATAGGGAGGATCGCTAAAACAATGTTCTTACTTGATGTCAATATTCTGATCGCGGTTGCGGACGCAGATCACGAACATCATGCTCGCGCGACCACCTTTTTTGAGGAGAACCGTGAGGCTGGGTGGGCCACTTGTCCGATTTCCGAGAATGGATTTCTACGTATCATCGGCAATCCTAACTATCCGGGCGAACCTGGTTCCACAAACCTGGCCAAGGGTCTTCTGGCAGACTTGTGCAAGCATCCGGACCATCAGTTTTGGCCCGATGAGGTCTCGTTGCAGGAGTTTGACGATCTTCCGGGCTCGAAGAAGTTGACGGACCACTACTTGCTGGCTCTTGCGATTCGAAAGAATGGCAAGCTGGCAACGATGGATGCGCGCATCAACCCTCTACCATCGGGCTCGGGGCAAGGTTCCTATTTTGTCATCCCATGATATGTTCGCCTTCCCGCCCAAGACCGCGTTCGGCAAGCCGGTGCCCAAGTCCCGGATCTACGCCCACACCGAGCCCACACGGCGGATTCGGGCTCTCTTCACGGACCAGGTGGCCGAGATTCGGTGGGCCCACAAGCTGTCTCCGGAGACACTCCACCTCCCGACCCGTCCGGACGTCCCCGAGATCGAGGTATTCGACATCACGCTCAAGTCCGCCGAGCTGGACGAGGCGGTCCTTCAGGTGATCGACCGGGCGATCCCTTACCCGGTGCTGCACCGGCTGCTTTCGGAGAATGGGGTGGCCTACACCGCCGCCTTCAAACGCCCGAGCGAGGCGGACTCCAGCCAGTGGGTCGTCGGAGCCCGGTTTTCGTCGGGGTTCGCCCCGGCCGCTGCGGAGCTGCCGCCCCTGCCGGCGGCCTTGGATCTCGGTCACCTTTATGCGTCCCTGTTCGCGCCGCTCCTTCCGCTCCCCGGGCGGAAAGGTGAGGCCCTGGCCAGCCACGTTGACCGCTGCGAGCGGTTTCTCGTACTCAGCCGAAAGGTCGACCAGTTGACCGCCCGGATCCGCCGCGAGAAGCAGTTCAACCGAAAGGTCGCGCTCAACCAGGAACTCAAGCCGCTCCAAGTTGAACTCCGTGCTTTGTCTGGCCCGTGATGCCCTCTAGAAATGCGCCGGAGCCGGGCGAGGGTGGAAGTCTGACCCTACCGTTGACCGACCCTGTCCGTAAGAATCGGCTCGAAATGACCGAAAAAATATTTAGTTTTTCCTAACTTCCTAAACTTCCTCCCGCTCTGTCATGGCAACCGCAACCCAAATCAAGGCGCTTCTAGCGAGTCACTCGTCTGGTGACAACGAGCGCTTCCGCGCGGTTGCGCTGCAGGTCGCCGCCGCTGAAGCGCGCAAGGGGCACCAGAAGCTCGCCGACGAACTTCGGGATCTGGTGAATGAGTCCCGACGGAGGGCGGCATCGGAATCCGCCGTGGAGAAGGTCCACAGCCTTTCGGCGCCCCAAGGCGAGGCGAGCGAGCTGCTGGAGCATGCTCAGACTCACCTGAAGCTCGAAGACCTCGTTCTTGAATGCTCCCTCAGGGACCGGGTTGATCGGATTCTCGCGGAGCAGAAGAATCTCGGCCGACTCAAGGAGAACAACCTCCGGCCACGACAGAGACTGCTGTTTACCGGGCCGCCAGGCTGCGGCAAAACGATAACGGCTGCAGCTCTCGCCAATGAACTTCGCATGCCGCTTTTCGTGGTTCGTCTCGACTCACTGATCAGCCGGTACCTCGGGGAGTCACTTTCGAAACTCAGACTCATTTTCGATGCGGCAGAGCGACATCGTGCGGTCTACCTGTTTGACGAGTTCGACAGCATTGGCTTCACCCGGGATGCTGCGGGCGATGTGGGGGAAATGCGCCGCGTGCTGAATGCATTTCTTGTTTTCATCGAGAAGCTTACGAGCAACAGCCTGATCATCGCCGCGACCAACTACGGACAGCGGCTCGATAGAGCGCTATTCCGACGCTTCGACGACCTCATCGAGTTCGGATTGCCCGAGCCCGACCAGGCACGAGAAACGGTCAGACGTCTGCTCAGGGATGTCGACAAGGAGCGGCTTTCTTGGGCGCAGATCGATCCCGCAGCAAAAGGTCTCAGCTACGCGGAGATCACCCGGGCCTCCGAAGAGGCGATTAAGGAAATGCTCATTCTCGATCTACCCAAGGTCACCAACAAGGCCTTGGTAGGAGCCCTCACAGAGCGAAGGCTGCACCTCAATCACTGAGCGTTAGAGTATCCCTCCCCCAATGCCGGATCACCTCCCCAGTCGTCTCAAACACCTCAGATTCTGGTCGAATCCCGAGCCGCTGCCTTACGAGGGAAGCGGCCGGCAAACCTTCGAGAGATTCCCAAGGGACAACCGGGCGGGCCACGTTCAGTATCTCCAGCGTCAGATTGCTCCGATCCATCAGGAGTTCTCGCAGGTGGAGCAGGAACGCAGTCAGCAGGGACTGACATCGGACTTCGGTCTTATTCTCAACGTCACCTCTGAACCGGGCTACCCGCTTGAATACGGGAGCCTCGAAAAGGCGGCAACCAGGACGACGCTGGCGATAACGCTACTGAATGTCAGGCATGAACAGACGCCCCGAGGCGAAGTAACCAAGGCCGCGATCTTCGTCCCCCACGGGCAGCTCAAGGTCCTCGAAAAAAAGATCACTGAGTATGCCGATCCCACCAAAGACAACAAAGATCGGCAGGGCCAAGTCACCGGGCCGCGCAACGCGAAGCTCCTCAACAACATCCGATCCATTTCCACCGCTGCGATTGAGGCCCTCTGGACCGATTCCGACCCGCTTCCCGCTTCTGGGGAAATGGTCTGGTTCGAGCTGTGGATCCGGAGAGATGAGAGGTCGGACTGGCACCGGCAGCTACTGGGGGAATGCACTCGGCTGGAGATCGAGATCAAGGACCAGACGCTCACCTTTCCTGATCACATTGTGATGGTCGCCCATGGCAGCCGGGCCCGATTGGAAGAGTCGATTGACCTCCTGAACTGCCTTTCGGAGGTTCGCAAAGCCCGACCTTGCAGTGTCGGACTCACCGACCTGAGCGGACTGGAACAAGAGGAGTGGATCGACGAAGCGTTGACCCGAATCGAATGGCCCGGAGACGATGCCCCGGCGGTTTGCTTGCTAGATACCGGGGTCAACCGACGCCACCCCCTGATCGAGCCGATGCTCTCCGTTAACGACATGTCCACTGTCTTCGGCGATGGCGACACGTCGGACGACACACGGCTGAAGCACGGCACGCCGATGGCCGGCCTCGCGGCATTCGGCGATCTACGGAACCTGATGCTTTCCACAGGGTCATGGCAGCAGCTTCACCGGCTGGAATCGGTGAAGTTAATCCGCAGCACCACGCGGCACGATCCGGACAACTACGGGGCGATCACCCTCTCTGCCATCAACGAGCCGGACAGCATCGCCCCTTTCCGCCGTCGGATCTTCTGCATGGCTGTCACCGCTTCCGGTCCGAACACCTTCGGCAATCCGAGTTCGTGGTCGACAGCCGTCGATATCGCGGCGGCTGGAGCCCAGGATGAAACGGATGAACCCAAGGTGATTCTGGTGTCTGCGGGAAACACTGAGCGCCACGACGACACATTCTTCTATCCGGCAACCGTTCGCGCCAATCCCATCGAGGATCCCGCCCAAGCGTGGAATGCGGTCACTGTGGGGGCGATCACCAATCGCACCACCATCGGCGAACAGGATGACGAGGCGCGGCGGTGCGACCCACTCGCACCCGACCATCATCTAAGCCCTTACACCCGAACCAGCCACGCCTGGTGCGAAGGTCGCAAGGATTGGCCGATCGCACCTGACGTCGTCATGGAAGGGGCCAATCTCGGGAGGCACCGGGACCACCCGGACCAGTATCCGGCATTCGACTCCTTGGCCCCACATACCACGGCTTCCACGTTCAACCTCAGGCCCATTCAATCCTTCAATGCGACAAGCGCAGCCACGGCATTGGCTGCCCGGGTGGCGGCCCGCATTGCGCAGAGATACCCGGATGCCCGACCGGAAACGATTCGGGGACTGCTCGTCCACTCGGCACGCTGGCCGCAGGATCTACTCAACGCACTCCAGCTCGATCCGCACGAGGCCCGGCGCAGTGAGGCTGTACAGGACCTCATGCGTGGGTATGGCTTCGGTGTTGTGAATGAGCAGCGGGCATTGGACAGCCTCGGGAACCAGACGACGTTTTTCACCGAGGGAGCCATCCGACCCTACGAAGGAGTGGCTGGAAATGCGAAGTTCAACGAGTGCCACCTCATCGTGCTTCCGTGGCCCGTGGCCTTGCTTCAGGCCAACCATGACACCACGTGCACGCTCCGGGTAACTCTCTCCTACTACATCCAGCCCAATCCGGGCAGCCGCTCTTGGGACAACGGCAAGAAATACAAATACGCGAGTCACCTGCTCGGCTTCACCCCCAAGCATAAGGACCAGACGCTGGCGCAGTTTCGCTCGATCCTTCATTCGGATGAGGACGCTTTGGGCGACACCATGAACGACCCGGGCTGGGCGCTCGGCGACAAACTCCGTCGCAAAGGCGGCTCATTAATCCAGGATGTCTGGAGAGGATCCGCAGCCGATCTCGCCACAATGGAAGCCGTTGCCGTCTTTCCGCGTGCCAAGGGGTGGTGGGCGACTCGGAAGTTCGGCCAAGACCGGCAGGAGCATGATTGCCACCTGAAATCCGTGAACTACTCGCTGATCATCAGTCTCGAAACGGAGGCGGACCTTCCGATTTACACCGAGGTGGAGGCGGCGATCCAGCGGATCGAGGCCGGTGTGGATATTGCCACCTGAGCCTCGCCCCCGGGTGCCGGTTCCGCGCGGCAGCAACGCCTTGCTCATCGGAAACTGTAGGTGAAAAACCCGAAATATTCATTTTCCTTTGTAAGAAAAACTAAATATTATTTCTGACGAGAAACGCCGCAAAACTTTGTCGCAAGACGTTCAAAAGAAAATAGTTTCGAGGATCTACGGGAAGAGAAGGGGTTGGGTGTTTACTCCAAGCCGGTTTCTTGACCTGGGTTCTCGTGGGGCCGTGGACCAGGCCCTGCACCGGCTGACGGCCGGAGAGACCATCCGCCGCCTTGCCTTCGGGCTCTACGACTACCCGAAGAGTCACCCCAAACTGGGCCTGCTGAGCCCCAAACCTGACGACATCGCCCGGGCGATCAGCGAGAAGGATGACAGCCGCCTCCAGCCCTCCGGTGCCTACTCGGTGAATCTCCTCGGGCTCTCCCAGCAAGTTCCGGCCAAGATCGTCTACCTCACCGACGGCGCGGAGAAGTCGGTCGAGGTCGGCAACCAGCGGATCCAGCTCCGCCGCACCACGCCGAAAAACATGGCCACGGCGGGGCGCCCCTCCGGCCTCGTCATCCAGGCGTTTCGCTACCTTGGCAAGGAAGGGGTCACCGATGCCCACCTCGACACCCTGAAGCAGGTCTTGCTCGATTCCGATCGGGAGAGGCTCTGGAAAGACCGAGTACACGCTCCGGCATGGATGCATCCACTGTTCGAAAAACTGCGTCCTCCGACCCCGACGTAGTCAACCGCCGGACGATTTCATCGTCCGGCGGTTGAGGGCGCGGAGCAATGCCAAAACCTGCGATCTCCACGACCACCAGCCCGAGCACGACGATCATCGTCATCACCATCATCACCCAGACCAACCCATGGACGCCTTCGCCACAGTCCCAGCAGACGAGCAGGAAGCCTATTTCAATGAGGCGGCCAGCCGGCTGAGTCTTCCTCCCCACGTTGTGGAGAAGGATTTCTGGGTCTGCTGGACGCTGAAGCGCCTCTTCACGCTCGACGGGGTCAGTGACACTCTCCTCTTCAAGGGCGGGACCTCGCTGTCCAAGGTTCATGGACTCATTCGCCGGTTTTCCGAAGACATCGATGTCTCCATTCACCGGGAACACCTCGGCTTCTCCGGTGCCGACGATCCGGTGAGTCCCGGCCTCTCGAACAAGAAGCGGGAGGCGCTAAAGGAGCAGCTCGCCGCGGCCGCCGCCGCGCACGTCGCGGAGGTCATCGCGCCCGCTCTCCGGACCGCGATCGAAGGGGCCCTGTCCGGGGGCGATGGCCGCACCTGGTCCCTCGAGCCCGACACGACCGATCCCGATGGCCAATCACTCGCCTTTTTCTATCCCACGACCCGGCTCACCCAAACGGCGACCGCCTACCTGCGGCCTGCCGTCAAGATCGAGTTCGGTGCCCGCTCGGACCACTGGCCGGCCGAGATCCGGCCGCTCCAGCCGTACCTCGCCGACGCCTTCCCGGGTGCCCTCGGCGACCCGACCGTCGAGGTGAAGACCATGGAGGCTGTCCGCACCTTCTGGGAGAAGGCCACGATCCTGCACCAGATGGCCCACCTCCCCGATGGGAAGCCCTTCCCCGGCCGTTACTCCCGGCACTACACCGATCTCGCGGCCATGGTCGCGGCAGGCACCGGCGTTCAGGCCGCCGAGCGCGAGGATCTGCTTAAGGCCGTTGTCACCCACAAGATCGCTTTTTACCGCGCGGCTTGGGCCCGCTACGAGGACGCGAAGCGCGGCACCCTCAGGCTCCTGCCCGCGGAGAAGAACATGGACGATTTGAAGGCCGACCTCGATTCCATGAGGGAAATGTTCTTCGACGAGCCACCTGCGTTTGATGCCGTGGTCACCACGCTTCGCGAGTGGGAAGATGCTTTCAATCAGCCGTAGTCCGTTGCGAAATCCTCCCACCTGAGAACCCTCACTCTACCTCCACTCTCCATGCCTCCCGCGCTTTCCCTGAAATCCGCCAAGACCGGCACGCAGTTCGCCTGTCAAAGAATCTACGTGACCGGCAGTTACCCCTTGGGAGGTCAGTTGGAGTGCTCGGGCATGGCGCAACTCCCGCCTTCTGACGATCGCATTTTCGATGTCCAGCCGCTGGGCTTCCGCATCGAGATCACGGGCGTCATTTTCGAGAGCAAGAAGCTCACCTACATCGTCAAGTGACCATCTCTCCCATTACCATGGACAAACTCAAACTCCACACCCCGGACTTCGCGGAGGCGAATGCGGCGAAACTGGCCGATCTTTTCCCGAGCTGCGTCACCGAAACCCAGGCCGCCGATGGCTCGATCAAGCGGGCGATCGACTTCGACCTGCTGCGACAGGAGCTCTCGTCTGATCTCGTCGAAGGGCCGCAGGAGCGCTACCGGCTCGACTGGCCGGGGAAGCGCGAGGCGCTGGCGCTGGCGAACGCGCCCGTCGCCAAGACCCTGCGGCCGTGCAAGGAGGAGTCGGTGGATTTCGAGACCACCCGCAACCTCTATATCGAGGGTGACAACCTCGACGCGCTCAAGCTGTTGCAGGAGACCTACCTGAATCAGGTCAAGATGATCTACATTGACCCCCCGTACAACACGGGGAAAGATTTCATTTACGACGACAACTTCTCGATGAGCCGAGAGGAGTATGAGGAGCGGGCAGGA
The DNA here is from genome assembly GCF_014201715.1 of Haloferula luteola. Classification (GTDB taxonomy): domain Bacteria; phylum Verrucomicrobiota; class Verrucomicrobiia; order Verrucomicrobiales; family Akkermansiaceae; genus Haloferula; species Haloferula luteola. The sequence goes on along the minus strand of NZ_JACHFD010000037.1, from coordinate 9,452 downwards.
GAGGTGGACGAAACAGGAAACGCAATGTTCGATGAGGAGAAGTGGCAGCAAAACTCCAGCGCGAGCGGTCGATTCCACTCAGAGTGGCTTTCGATGTTGTACCCTAGGCTGAAGCTCTCCAAAAACCTCCTTAAGGGGGATGGCGTGATCTTCATCTCCGTGGATGACAACGAAGTGGCTAACTTGAAGCGCCTTTGTGACGAAGTGTTTGGAGGAGGGGGGTTTTTGGGGTTGGTTCCGGTCGTAAACAATGCCAAGGGAAGAAATGATAAGGGGTTTCAGGCACAAACCCATGAGTATATGGTAGTCTACCAAAAGAGCGACTTCACCTCACGAGGGGTGGCCATGAGCGACGAAAAGAAGTCGGAATACGATTGTGTCGACGAAGATGGAAATAAGTTCCAGTGGAGAGATCTAAGAAAACGCGGAGGGGCAGACACTCGGCGGGAGCGCCCCAACCTCTACTATCCGATCTATGTAAACCCTGAGAACGGAAGTGTCTCTCTGCGATCAACCATTGAGCACTCGGTCGCGACTTATCCCGTCAAGAGTGACGGTGAAGATGGTCGCTGGAGGTGGAAGAAGGAAACGGCAGAAGATCGCATCGACCTTCTGTTGGCTCGACAGAAGCGAGACTCCTCGTGGGGGGTTAGCTATAAAGTCTTTCTTGGGGATGACTTCCTCGGTGAACGCCGTGAGAAAACGAAGTCCGCTTGGGTCGGGAAAGAGTTCTCTACCGATTCTGGAACCAAAACCCTCAATAGCCTGATTCCGAAGGTGGATGGAAAGCAGTTTACACCAAAACCGGTCGGTCAGTTGCTCCGGATCTGCGAGATTGCCACAGATGAGTCGGACCTGATTCTGGACTTCTTCTCTGGAACCGCCACCACCGCTCACGCCGTGATGCAGATGAACGCCGAGGACGGTGGAAACAGGCGGCACATCTTGGTGCAGCTCCCCGAACCCTGTGATCCGAAGAGTCAGGCATTCAAATCAGGGTATCAGAGTATTACTGATATTGGGAAAGAGCGCGTGCGGCGGGCGGGTGTAGCTATTCGCAAAGATCTTGAAGCGAAGCTTGCCAAGGCGAAGCCCGGTTCGGACGACCACGGCGCAATCGAGCGTCGTCTCGACTCTCTCGATACCGGCTTCCGCGTCCTGAAGATCGACAGCTCGAACATGGCGGAGGTCTACTACCAACCTGACCAGCTAACGCAGGACGCCCTCGCCCTCCAGGTGGACAACGTGAAGAAGGGGCGCAAGCCTGAGGACTTGCTCTTCCAAGTGCTCCTCAATTGGGGCGTCGATCTTGGCCTGCCGATCACCGAGGAGACGATCGAGGGCAAGAAGGTCTTCTTCGTGGACGACAACGCGCTGGCCGCCTGCTTCGACACCGGACTGACGGAGGGCTTCTGCAAGGCGCTGGCCAAGCGCGAGCCCCTGCGCGCCGTCTTCCGCGATGCCGGCTACGCCAGCGACGCCACCAAGATCAACATCGAGCAGATCTTCAAGACCCTCAGCCCCCACACCGAACTCAAGACGCTCTGAGTCCATGCACGGCACCTGCGTCCAGGGCTCGGCTACCTGTGCCGAACCGCCCGATACCGAGTCCACCGCAAGCAGCGGCCGACAGGTGGGAAAAGAGGAGTTCGAGATCCAAGCGCGGAGTTGTACACTTCTCACCAACACGGCGAGTCCGAGCGACGTCCTGTTTCGTCCCGGAACCTGCTACCGGATCCCGATTTTCCAGCGCCCCTACTCCTGGGGAGAGCCGGAGGTTCGCCGCCTGGTGAACGATTTGCTCGCCGCCTATTTCGGCCGGAATGGCCGGGTGAGAAGGGAGCCGATGTTCATCGGGACGATACAGCTGATGACGGCGGTGGACCCGAAAGTTCCCGGCTTTTCCACCCGCCACGACATCATCGATGGCCAACAGCGGATCACCACGATGATCCTGGTCCTCCGGGTGCTTGAGAGCATGGCACCTGGATCCGGAGTTTGGACTGCGCTGGACTACCGTCGGCGCCTGATGACGACCGTCAGCGGGACGATCCAGCAGGCCTACCTTGAGGAGGCGTTGGAGGAGGCGGATGCCGCGGTGCCGGAGTCATCCGAACTCAATGCCTATCGGCGGAACCTCCAGCTGATCACCGAACTGCTCCGTGAGGACGAGCAGTTCGGTGATGCTCCCGGCGACGCGCTGGGATTTGCGGATTACCTCGTGTCCCGGGTCTACTTCGTGATCATCGAGACCCGGGCCCAGCTTTCGAAGACCCTCCAGATCTTCGACGCCATCAACACGTCCGGCATGGACCTGAATGGCGGCGACGTCTTCAAGATCCGCTATTTCGAGTTCCTCCGGGAACGGAAGGGCGAGCCCGAGGAGGTCTTCGACAAGGTCTGTGCCCTCTACGAGCGGATCGATCAGGGGAACCGGGATCGCAAGCGGGTGGCGGTGGACATGGAGAACGTGCTCTCGCTGGCCCAGCAGATCGTTATCACCGACTACGGGCTGAGCGTGGAGACCCGGAACTTGGCGGGAACGACCTTCTTCGAGCGCCTGTTCGATGTGGTGCTCGGCATCCAGGGCTGGGAGGATTTCCAGAAGGACAAGTGCGAGTTCGTGGAGCTGCCGCTGGCGTTCATTGAGGAGCTGATCGACGTGTGCTTCGAGTGGGAGGACACCCTGCCGAAGTTGGGTCCTGAGGCGCACGCGATGGCCTATTTCATCTGGTGGAGCCGCTACGGTCGCTACCACTACCTGATCCGCTACTTCCTTCACCGCTTCCGCTCGCGGGCAGTGGTGCCGGAGGCTCGACTGGAGGAGCTGGAGCAGTTCATCATCGGGCTCAGCAAGCTGCTGCTGATCAACAGTCTCCGATTCCAGAGGATCACCAAGGACGGCCGTCAGAAAATGCGGGAGGTGATGGAGCTGATGTCCCGGACGAACGGCTCGGTGGAGCCGGAGAGTGTCATCAACCACCTCGCCCGGGAGCGCGCGGTGCTGGCCGACGAAACTCGCGAGTGCCTGCTCGGGGAGCCATTTGCCTGGATCGCCAAGGCGAAGAACATCGTCTGCCGGCTCGACGCAATGCTGGCGGAACTCACCGCGGGAACGGAGTCGGGGCGACTGGTCGAGCTGCTCTTCGACGAGCGGATCGACATCGAACACATCGAAAGCTTCAACCACCAGGACCTCACCGAACGGGCCCAGATGCAGGCCGAATGGGGCGACGAACTCAACCAGCTCGGAAACCTCATCGTGCTCGAGTATGACCTGAACCGTTCTATCAGCAACGACGACTACGCGACGGTGAAACGGCCGAGGTATCTGGCCGACAGTAAGTTCCGCACGGTTCAGAACTTCGCCGGTGCCAATGAGGTTTGGGGCCGGGAACTGGCCAGCATACGACGCAGGGCCCTCACGGACAGGCTGGGGGCATACCTTTGTGGGGCCCCGGACTCCGGAGGGCTTGCTTCCGTCTCTCCGGGCACTTCGGAATCCCAGACCCCGGCAATCCAGCCCGCTTAACGGGTACCAGCCCTCGCCCTCTTCCCATCTCTACCTCCACGCTATGCCTGAAGTCATCTACATCGACCAAGCCGGCTTCCGATAAGCCATGATTCGCCTCCGCCACCGTGGAGGCGCCTCCCAGCGGGCCTTCGACGAGGCCTGCCGGATCATCAAGTGCCTCGAGCTTGAGGCCGATGTGACCAACAAGCTGACAAAGCACGGGGAGAGCCGCATCGACCACTGCATCAAGTACGACATCAGCAACGACCACCACCGACTGGTCACGGTTCACTCTAACCACTTCATCTACCTGCTTTTCGTCGGGTCTCACGACGAAACCGAGAAGTGGCTCGACCGCAACCGGGGTTTCACCGTGACCTGCAATCCGAAAACCCGGAGAATCGCAATCACTCACGTGACCCGTGAGGAGCCGCGGGCGATCCCCAAGGTCGACATGGGGAAGCTGACGGAAGCCAACAAACCCTACCTGGAGCGCATTGGCGTCGATCCCACCGAGTATGTGTCCCAACGCTTGCTTGTTCGAGCCCTCTCGGGGGTGGATGACGAGACCAGTGACGAAGAACTCGCCATCCTGATCGAGGACTTGAGCGACGTCGACAAGACGATCGCCAACCTGATGCTCGACCTGATTTTCGAGGTCCGTGAGGGCAACTTGGATTCCGCGAAGACACGCCTTGAGCAGCACCATGCGGAAGCGGTCGCGATTCAGGATGCCGAGGAGCTGGAACAGGCCGCCGTTTCCGACGTGACCAACTCGGAGAGCCTGATGAACCTGACCGGTCTGGACGAGGAGCAACTGAAAGATCTGTTCTCGCCCGGGAAGTTCCACAAATGGATGCTCTTCCTCAACCCGGAGCAGAAACGAGTCGCGGAGGCCGACTACGACCGACCGACCGTGCTCACCGGCGTGTCCGGCAGCGGGAAGACCTGCGTGCTGGTTCACCGGGCGCGAAATCTCGCACGGAAGTACCCCGGGGAGAGAATCGGCGTAATCACTCTGAGCCGAAGTCTCACACGCCTCATCGACAACCTGATCACCCAGCTCTGCACGCCGGAGGAACGCGCCAACATCCACGTGATGGCGTTCTACGACTACTTCACGACCCTCGTGGATCATTTCGGCCCTGAGGCCGAGCTGGCCCAGCTGAGGGAGCTGGCCGAACAGCATGACGAACGGGATGAGATCGTCCGTGTGATCGACCGGGTGGACCCGAAGACCTACGCCCGGGAGTTCGCGGTGAGAAGCGGTGAGACTCTGGCGGATACCTGGGAGCTGTACTGCGATCAGGACTCCGTGCGGACGCTGCTGACCTATTTCCGCGATCATCTCTACAAGTACGACGACTGGGTCGATAGCCGCAAATACCTGCGGGACGAGTTCAGCCTGGTGCGGAGTGCCGTTCCCACCTCCAACCGGGTGAACGGTTACATGGAGCTTGAGCGCCACGGCCGGGCCATCCGGTTCACCGACGCCGTGAAGAAGCGGGTACTCGACCTTCTGCTCCTATGGGAAGAAACCATGCTCCATGGCGGGATGCTTGATGAACTGGGCCTGACGCTGGCACTCGTCCCCCACCTGACCGAGCTGAAGACTCTCCCTCCAGAGATGCGCTTCCGGTGCCTTTTGATCGACGAGTACCAGGACCTGTCCACTCGCGACCTAGCGCTGCTGCGATTGATCCCGACGGCCGGCGAAAACGGATTTTTCCTCACCGGCGACACCGTTCAGCGCGTCATGGTGAAGGACTTGCGCCTTGGTGCGGTCGGATTGGACATCATCAGCTCGACCCGGGAGAGGATCCTCAAGAACTACCGAAACAGCCGGCAGATCCTGGAGGCGGCCTCGTACCTCGCCAACATCTACGGTCGCGAGGCGAAGGAGCTGGGCGAGGACATCGAGGTGCTGGATCCGGAACTTGCGGTCCGGGAGACGAGCTACCCGGTCGCCGAGCAGTGTCGGCCCGGCGACGAAGTCGCCAGGGCCTGGGAGTATGCACGGGAGTGTCTGCAACCCGATACGGCGGTCCCGTGGTCCATCTGCATCGTTACCGCCTCGCCCGAGGAGATTTCTCCTGCCGATATCATCGCAGCGTGCCCGGCAGATTTTCCGGTGAAGGCAGGGCAGATTACCGGCGACTACGTTGAGAAGAAGGACACGCTGAGCGTCGCGTCCATGGCCGACGTCAAAGGCTTCGAGTTCTCTCTCGTGCTGATCGTGGGCTGCGGGGAGGGAACCTTGCCCAGCAAGGGGAGCTGCGAACGGGAATCGTGGAGGGAGGCGCTGAGACTCTACGTTGCAATGACTCGCGCCCGGGATGAGGTGCGGCTGTTCTATGCCGGCGCCCCCTCGAAGTTCCTTACGGCAATGAACAAAGGCCTGTACTGGCAAGAGCTGGCAGCAAAAAACTAGAACACCCGCATGAAACTCCAGTTCAAGCACAAGGACTACCAGGCTGCCGCGGTGGATGCGGTGGTCGATTGCTTTGCCGGCCAGCCGAAGGTCGAGGGCATCGACTATCGCCTAGACCCCGGCAAGCTGACGAAGGGCCAGAAGCAGTCCGAGATGGACTACGGCACGGAGGCCTTCCGCAACGCCCCGATCATGCTCGATGGCGGGCAGTTGCTGGAGAACATCCAGAAGGTCCAGCGGAGCCAGAACCTCCCCCAGTCGTCCAAGCTCGTTGCGACTAAGAACTGCAAGGTCAACCTGGACGTCGAGATGGAGACGGGGACAGGCAAGACCTACTGCTACATCCGCACGATGTTCGAGCTAAACCGCCGCTACGGGTGGAGCAAGTTCATCGTCGTGGTGCCGAGCATCGCGATCCGCGAGGGCGTCCAGAAGTCACTGGAGATTACCGCCGACCATTTCCTCCAGGACTACGGCAAGAAGGCACGCTTCTTCACCTACGACTCGAAGCACCCACACAAGCTGGAAAGCTTCTCCTCCGACGGCGGGATCAACGTGATGGTGATCAACGTCCAGTCCTTCAACGCCACCGGCAAGGACGCCCGGCGGATCTATGAGGAGCTGGACGATTTCCAGTCCCGTCGCCCCATTGACGTGATCAAGGCGAACCACCCGATCCTGATCCTCGACGAACCCCAGAAGATGGAGGGCAAGAAGACGACGGAGTCGCTCAACGAGTTCAGCCCTCTCTTCGTCCTCCGCTACTCGGCCACCCACAAGACGGAGCACAACAAGATCCACCGGCTCGACGCCCTTGATGCCTACAATCGTAGGCTGGTGAAGAAGATCCGGGTCCACGGCATCGCCCAGAGAGGTCTGAGCGGCACCAACAGCTACCTGTTCCTCGAAGGGATCGTGACCGGGAAGGGTGGTCCCTTCGCCCGGCTGGAGCACGAGGTGAAACTCAAGTCAGGTGCCATCAAGCGGATCCCCCGGAAGGTATCGGTCGGCTACGACCTCAAGGCCCAGTCGGGCGGACTCGCGCAATATGATGGCTTCACGGTTTCCGAGATCGATGCGGTTCACGACACGGTCTCGTTCACCAATGGCCTGAAGCTGAGCGTCGGCACCGTCAGCGGCGACGTGAACGAGTCCGCGCTGCGCCGGATCCAGATCCGGGAGACCATCCGGGCGCACTTCGATGCCGAGAAGAAGCTCTTCAACCAGGGGATCAAGGTGCTCAGCCTGTTCTTCATCGACGAGGTGGCGAAGTACAAGCGCTACGACGAGGAGGGGAACGAACTGGCCGGCGAGTACGCCGAGGCCTTCGAGGAGGAGTACCAGCTCGCTCTCAACGAGGAACTCGAACTCGAGGACAGCGCCTACCAGCGGTTCCTCAAGGACATCACCGCGAGCGACACTCACAACGGCTACTTCTCGATCGACAAGAAGAGCAAGCACCTAGTCGATCCGAGCGTGAAGAAGAAGGGGGAGGAGGCTGGCCTAGCCGACGACGTGGATGCCTACGATCTCATCCTGCGCGACAAGGAGACGCTGCTTTCCTTCCCCGAGGATCACGATAGTGACCTCGAACGACGGAAGAAGCAGGTGCGCTTCATCTTCTCCCACTCGGCACTCCGGGAAGGCTGGGACAACCCGAACGTCTTCACGATCTGCACGCTCAAGCACAGCGACAGCTCGATCTCCCGCCGGCAGGAAGTCGGCCGCGGCATGCGCCTGTGCGTGAACCAGTTCGGCGAGCGGATGGACAACCCGGCCACTGCCCATCAGGTGAACGTGCTGACGGTGGTCGCCAACGAGTCCTACGAGGACTTCGTCAAAGGGCTGCAGGACGACATCAAGGACGGCCTCTCCGCCCGCCCGCGCAAGGCGAACGAAAAGTATTTCACCGACAAGATCCTCAAGACCGACGATGGGGAGATCAAGATCACTCCGATGATGGCCAAGCAGATCGACTTCTACCTGATCCAGAACGGCTACCGGAACGTCTCCGAGGAGATCACCGAGAAGTACCACGAGGCGAAGAAGGAAGGCACGCTCGCCGAGCTGCCCGAGGAGTTGAAGCCCCACGCCGAGCAGATCTTCCAGCTGGTTGACTCGGTGTACTCCGCCTCGGCCTTGCCCGACTTCGAGGACGGCCGGAAGGCGAAGGAGAACGCCCTCAATGACAACTTCAACAAGAAGGAGTTCCAGTCCCTGTGGGAGAAAATCAACCGGAAGGCAGCCTACACTGTGGATTTCGACAGTGCGGAACTGATCCAGAAATCGATCAAGGCGCTGAACGCGGATCTTCGGGTGGAGAAACTGCGCTTCCAGGTGAAGCGAGGCGAGCAGGCCGAGTCGATCGAGCACGAGGACCTGATGGCGAAGAACACCTTCAAAGTGACGGAACAGGAAGCGGCCTACGTGACCGGGTCCATCCGTGCTACGGTGAGCTAAGACCTGATCGGCGAGATTGCCGATGCCGCCCAACTGACCCGGCGTACCGTCGCAGAGATTCTGAAGGGGCTGGAGGTGCCCGTGTTCGCACAGTTCAAGTCGAACCCGGAGGCCTTCATCAGCAGGGCCTCGATTCTGATTAAGGAGCAGAAGGCGACCATGATCATCGAGCACCTCGCCTATGACCCCATCGACGAGCGCTACGATTCCACCATTTTCGCCGTTGAGAAGACCAAGGAGGACTTCTCCAAGGCGTTCAAGGCCGAGAACCACATCTACGACTACGTCTTCACCGACTCGAAGGGGGAGAGAGAGTTCGTCCAGGAACTGGACACCAGCGCCGAGGTCACCGTGTATGCCAAGCTGCCCAGGGGTTTCGCCATCCCGACCCCTGTGGGCGATTACAACCCGGACTGGGCCATCGCCTTCGACTCCGGGAAGATCAAGCACGTCTACTTCATCGCCGAGACCAAGGGCTCCATGTCGAAGCTGGACCTCCGGCCGATCGAGGAATCGAAGATCAACTGTGCCAGGAAGTTCTTCGCCAAGATCTCCGACGAGCAGGTGAAGTATGATATGGTCAACAGTTACGAGAAACTGATGCAGTTGGTACAGTGATCAGAGTTCAAGAAGAGCTAAAGTCGATTAACGCCGTAAAAACTCGCTGCTTCGACGAGTCGCGTCTCGGTCCATTCTTAGGCCCGAACCCTGTGGACAACTTTCCTCCAAGGGTGGAAATAAACGAACCGAAATCACCAGCCATCCAACCCCCTGGTGGCGATGGCTTGGAGAGCATCGAAGCGACCCTGCCTATCGTTTCGGAATGAATCGACCGCGAGAACGGTGGTGAGTTCCAGAGCGCTTTCTAGGCTCCACGCAATGGTGTTCTCGTTTGTGAGAAAATGCGTGATTGGGCCTCAATTTTGGCATCAAATTTCGATGTCCGTTTTAGTTCTACTTCGTTAAATTGCTTGAGGAATGATGCGGGACGTGCATGATGCCTTCGGCTTGAGGGGCTTCGGCCTTGGACAGCGAACCGGAACTCCG
>NZ_JACHFD010000036.1 GCF_014201715.1 Haloferula luteola | reverse complement strand
ACCGCACGCTCGTGCGCTACCTCCACGAGCAACGCTACGCGCGCCGGATTCCCAGACCCGTCCCCGAACCGCCCGACCGCGACGCGTGGGAAGATCGGCGGGAGGCCTTCGCCGTGGAGTTGCTCGGATACCTTGAAGACAACTCTTGCGAGGTGTTCTTCGGTGACGAGGCGGGCTTTGAGGGAGATCCCCGCCCAAGACAGAAATGGGTCAAGCGTGGCAGCGCCCCCACCCAGAGATACTATGGCGGACACATCCGGCAGAACGTGGTCGGCGCGGTCAATCCATCCACCGGGGAACTGGTCAGCCTGATCGTTTCCCACTGCGACACGGAGGTCTTCCAAGCATTCCTCAACACCATGGCCGAGGAGGTACCGCAACGTCGAGGCAAGCGCGTCCTGCTAGTGCTCGACAACGCCGGATGGCACAAGACCAAGCGGTTGCGCTGGCATCACATCGAACCGATCTATTTACCCTCCTACAGTCCTGACTTCAATCCGATCGAACGACTCTGGCAGCATCTTAAGGAGCACTACCTCGCAGGCTTCCTGACCAAGAGCCGCGAGGCTCTTTGCGAGAAGCTCACCGAGTCCATCCGGGATCTGCTCAGGCGCCCAGATCTCATGCGTTCGGTCTGCCGCACCCACTCCCCATAGCGGAAAGAACTTTTGGCAATCGGTCTAACTAAGTAGAACTAAGCGCAAGACCAACACCACTGAGGTCCCCCCCAACCATGACGGTTGGCGAGATCGTCCGGCCGATGGATGATTTCTTATCGATTGAGAACGAAAGCTCTCCGTTCGCACCCACGCGACGCAGAAGATCGCCACAACGCACGGAAGATGAATCGACCCGCCATGATCACCGAGTTGACCATGGAGAAGAAGGTCTGGAAGTTCACCAGAGAAATCCAGGGAGAGCCTCTACCCGACGCAGAATCATGAACTAGGTTCGTAGCACCCTGCTCGCATCGGGCAAGCACATCTAGTGAGCACGCGCGGCTCGCCCTCCACGCATGGATTCATCACGACATCGCTGGCGCCACCAGGCCCTCAGCTACATTGACCCAACCCCCACCAAACATCACAAGACCGCAGCCTGAATAGCAAACGACGCTGTCCAACTTAGAAGAGGGCACCACACGTCTTCCACACTGTGCCGCCAATCGCCTTCAAATCCGCTCTTCGACTTCAGGCCAGAGTTCCCTCACCAGGGTCTCCTGCGCTTCTTCCATCACGACTCGATCTTCATCGGACTCGTCTTCGTGGCCCGCTAAATGCAGGAGTCCATGCACGAGATAGCGAAGCAACTCCCTTAGCTCCGGCTCGCCGTACTCCGCAGCTTGGCGTTTGGCCACTTCGACGCCGATGACGATCTCACCGTGTTCAAAAGTGATCACATCCGTCGCGCCATCGATGCCCATGAAATCACGATGGACACGGGAGCTTTCGGCATCATCGACCAAGGCCACATCCACCTCCTTCAGTTCGACCAGCGGCGAGGCGTCGCCGGTCACGAAACGTGTTTCGATCTCCGAAGCAGCCTTCACTCCAGCTGTTTCCAGAACGACCAACCATCCATGAGGAACGGGGATCGTACTCTGGTGGTCACAAACCAAAACTTCTCGCTTCATGATTGGGGAATCGCAGGAGGGACATCGCTGCTTTTAGCACCGGCTTCCGCGTCGCGTTGCGCCCGTTTGCGAGCAGCATCGGGTTGGTCGGGCTTATCGATTTTTCCAAGTTTCTCCGTTTTCGGGCCATTGTCCGATTTCGCTCCCTTGGCTTCCAAATCGGACTTCCGGTCATCCTTGGGATAGTCGATCCGGCTATGCATCATGCTGCGGAGTGTCTTTGAGAAAACTTCCTTCACCACCGCAAGATCGCGAATCGTCAGATCGCAATTGTCGAGCTGGCCATCACACACTCGAGCTTCCACCAAATCCTCTACCAAGGCTCGGATTTTGGCAGGCGTGGGTTTCTTCAACGACCGTGAAGCGCTTTCCACCGCGTCCGCCAAACTGATAATGCCACTTTCCCGAGAGCGCGGTCGCGGACCCGGATAACGGAAATTCTTTTGATCGACCTTCGGAAGATCCTCAGGATTCTCCAATTTCTTTTCGATCTTCTGCATCTCCTCCCGCTTGAGTTCCTGAGCCCGGCGGTAGAAATAACCCACCAGAGAATCGCCATGATGCTCCCGAATGACATCAATCACCCGCGGATTGAGCCGGTGTTTGAGGGCGATATCCACACCATCTTTGACGTGGGCGATGATGATCAATGAGCTCATCGTTGGAGTCAGGGAGTCATGCGGGTTCTCCTGACCATCCCCCTGATTTTCGATGAAATACTCGGGTTTGTTGAGCTTTCCAATGTCGTGGAAGTAGGCGCAGACCCGACACATGGCGGCATTCGCACCCACGGCTTCTGCTGCCGCTTCCGCCAACGACGCGACCACCAAGCTGTGATGAAAAGTCCCTGGGGCCTCCAGTTGCATGCGCCGCAGCAACTTGTGGTTCAAATCCCCCTGTTCCAACCAGCTGATGTCAGTGGTCAGGTGGAACATTCCCTCCAATACGGGGAGGAATCCAGAAACCAACAATGAGGTGCCCACCGAGATCCCCAAGGCGCAACCCATGGCCAAGCCAAGTCCTTGCCAATCCTCCGCGGTGGCATTGATGCCCACGAAACTCAAATCAACCACGCCAAAGACCAACGCGAGGCCAAATGCGGTAATTCCCGAGTATAAGCCAGCTCTGAGCAATTGGACCCGGCGACGGACTTTCCTCAGAGTCAATGCCGCGACCAGTCCGCTCATCAAGCTCACACACAAGAACAGGGTCTTATTCTCATCCCCGAACAGCAGGGATCCAAAGAGCGAAACATACACAGCTGAAAACACTCCCGCAGGACTTCCCAAAAGCACCGAGTTGATCATCGGTGCGATCACGAAGGGCATCATCAAAAACGCGATCGGGTAAGGCAGAAGGTTCGTCGTCCCGATCCAGCTGACAAACCGCATCAACGCCACTTGCCCGAGAATGCTGAGTGCCAGCAGCACGACCCGGCTATTGCGCTCGTTCACCCGGCGGTGATTGAGCTCGACCACCGTCATCCCGCTCACCGCCAAGAAAAAGGCATAGAGACCGCTCTCCATCGGCGTCGAAGCATCGCCAGGTGCCATCACCCGCATCACCAGCAAAGCAGCGCCCATGCAAAATGCCAAATAGACCCCCATGCGGACCCACGGTGAGCGATCCAATGAGGCACTCACCGCCGCATCATTCTGGGTGCGCCGTTTTTTGCCAGACGACATGCCCTTCTGGGCAAGGCGCCAGCGCTTGAAAGCATCGAACAATCCCACGGATAGGCACTTCAGGTTCTGCGACGTCCGGAGACGCCCGAGGGGCGTGTTGCCACGCCCCCCAACGGCCGACGATGTACCTCAGTGCCCTGCCCTTGGCAATCGGCAAAACGGAGGAGACGCGTCATTATGACGCACCCACGATCAACGACCCTTGCGGTAGTTGATTTTCTTTTTAGCAACGGGGGCCTTTTCCTCCCCTCCTTTCAGCTTTGCGATTTGGTCCCGCAAATGGGCCGCCCGCTCGAATTCCAACTTCCCAGCGGCGTCGCGCATCTCGGTTTCCAGTTCCGCGATGACCTTTACCTTGTTGTAAGCCTCCTCATCTTCCGCCACCAAGGAACGCTCCATCTCGCCCGCTTTGGCCCGCTGATTTGCGTAGAGCTGCAGGCTCTGCTGGACCGCGCGGCGAACACTCTGGGGGGTGATTCCATGCTTCTCGTTGTGCGCCATTTGCCGCTCGCGACGATAGTCGGTGACGTCCAACAACCTCTGGATCGAGTCAGTCACCACATCGCAGAACAACACACACTCGCCATTCACGTGACGAGCGGCACGGCCCGCCGTCTGAATCAGGCTCGTCTCATTCCGCAGAAAACCTTCCTTGTCCGCATCGAGAATGCAGACCAGCGATACTTCGGGCAGATCGAGTCCCTCCCGCAGCAGGTTGATCCCCACCAGAATATCAAACTCCGCCGCCCGCAACTGCCGAAGGATCTCGACGCGTTCAACGGCGTCCACATCGGCATGGATGTACCGCACCTTCAATCCCGTCCCCTGCAGGTATTCCGTCAAATCCTCCGCGGTCTTCTTGGTGAGTGTCGTGACGAGCACCCGCTCCCCCTGCTCCACCCGCAGGCGACAGAGCTCGATGGTCTCGTCAATCTGACCCTTTAGTGGGCGCATCTTGACGACAGGATCGAGCAAACCCGTCGGCCGGATGATCTGCTCCACAATCAACGGTCGTCCCGCCTTCTTGACGTCAAACGCATCGATCGGTTCCGAACTGGGACTCGGCTCGATGCGCAACTTCTTGAGATCAAAGGGGGTGAATCCCCGCTCTTCTCCGCGCCCCTTCACGGGGATGTAGCGCGGATTGTCTGGCCGAGAATTGACGACCTCAAACGCCCCCGGGGTCGCAGAAACATACAGACGCTGATGCGTCATCTGCATGAACTCATCGAAACGCAGCGGCCGGTTGTCGAGAGCACTCGGCAGCCGGAATCCATGTTCCACCAGCACCGTTTTCCGGCTCCGATCCCCTTCATACATCCCACCAATCTGGGGTATGGAGACGTGGCTCTCATCAATCAGTGTCAAAAATCCATCCGGAAAGAAATCCAGCAAGGTATAGGGCCGCGCCCCAGGTGGACGCCCCGTCAGATGCCGCGAGTAATTTTCGATCCCCTGGCAGAATCCCATCTCACGCATCATTTCGAGATCGTAGTCCGTCCGCATCCGTAAACGTTGAGCCTCGATGAGCTTCCCTTGGCTCTCGAACCAAGCGACCCGCTCATCCGCCTCTTTGCGGATCTGCACCATCGCCTTCTTCATCTTGTCTCCCGGAGTGACGAACTGCTTCGCAGGAAAAAACGTATACTTGTCGAGCCGATCGATGACCGTGCCTGTCAGCGTGTCGATTGATGAAATCCTGTCGATCTCATCTCCAAAAAACTCCACCCGGATCGCCGTTTCATCGAGAAACGCCGGGTGGACCTCCACCACATCCCCCCGGACCCGAAACTTCCCGCGACCGAAGGCGATGTCGTTGCGCTCAAACAACAGCGCTACCAAGCTCTCCAGGAGCTCATCGCGGCCCCATTCCTGGCCAACCCACACCGGCACCATCATTCCCTCGTAGTCCTCCGGTGAGCCCAAGCCGTAAATGCAACTCACCGAGGCCACCACGATCACATCTTCACGAGTCAGCAACGAGCCCATCGCCGACAACCGCAGTCGCTCAATCTCGTCGTTGATGCTCGAATCCTTCTCGATGTAGGTGTCAGTTCGAGGGATGTACGCCTCGGGCTGGAAGTAGTCGAAATAGCTGACGAAATATTCGACCGCATTGTTCGGGAAGAAATTCTTGAACTCGGAATACAGCTGAGCCGCCAAGGTTTTGTTGTGGCTCATGATCAACGCTGGCTTGCCCATGCGTTGGATGACATTGGCCATGGTGAAGGTCTTCCCGGAACCCGTCACCCCCAAGAGAGTCTGATGCCGATTCCCCGCATCGATCGATTTTACCAGCTTCTCAATCGCCTGGGCTTGGTCGCCCTTCGCCAAATATTCGCTGACCAACTCAAATGCCATCCGGCCCGTTCCATAACCACGAACCGTCGGCGCCGCAAGTCACCGAATCATGCCCGCTCTAGGACTCCCCCATCTGCACTTCATCGCCTTCTGCTGCCAGAGTCACCGCATGAAGCCCGATCCCTTTCTCCTCGCAGAGCGCCTTCACTTGATCGGCCTCCAGCAATAGGGTCCGGCCCGCTTCAATCGCGATCGCACCCACTCCGGCTTCCGCGCAGGTCTCAATCGTTTGCGGCCCCACCACCGGCACGTCGAAGCGAAAATCTTGGTTGGGCTTTGACACTTTCACCAGCATCACATTTTTCCCACGTCCAAGCTCCCCACCCCTACGAATGCAGGCATTGGTTCCTTCAAAGGCCTCGACGGCCAAGACCGTGCCATGGCGAACCACCACCGTTTGCCCGATGTCCAAGCTGCTGGTTTCCTTTGCCATGCGAAACCCAAACGCAGCATCGGCAAGCTGGCGATCTTTGAACCGCGGACCAAATACAGGCCCAGGCCCAGGCAACAGTTCCTCCAAAAACGTGGTCGCCGGAAGCAAGGTGATCCGATCCTTCGCCAGTTCGTCCCCGATCGCTCCAAACAAGGATTCCGCATTTCGCTCGGGGACTTTGGCCAACATCATCAAGGTTCGCAAATCCGGTCGCAAATCGAACAAGTTCTTCGGAGCGATTTGCCCCACCATGATCGCCTCATCCGCCCCCTGCTTTTTGAAGAACTTGATCAGCCGACCCAGCTGTCCAACCCGCATCCAGTCGACTGCATCCACTGCCTCCGCCGCTTCTGGGCGCGTTTCATTTTCGAAAGCGGCCATCACCAGACGGATCCCCGGGCACTTCCGTCGAGCCGCTTCGATGAAAATCATCGGGTAAGCCCCGTTGCCTGCCAGAATACCGATCGTTCGGGTGTGCTCCATGGTGGGTCGAATCGAATGGAAAATCGCGGCGCACACGCACCAAAGCCCATCGGCAGCCTTGCGCCCTCCGGGGTGCTAGAGGTCCTTGAACCTGAATTCAAGGGAGGAGTGCGCCTCGGACCCGCTCGGATCCATCCTGAACCCCACTCAACGACCCCTGAAATGTCCCGTGAAGGGCATTCTTGGCTGTCAAGCCATCGGAGGTCCCCTACCATCAATCCATTTCAATTCCGCCCCTGCAGATGACCTCCATCTCAACTCTCTTAATTGCTTTACCAGCGACTGCCTTCTTTGCCCATGCAGAGAATGCTCCGAGCTGGATCTGCGTCGATGGGGACACCCTCGAAACCTTTCCTCTCAAGGATGAGATCCCGGAGAAGGCGCTCCTTGGTGGATGGCTCCCCGAGATCGTGGAAGGAGCCCAGGAAAAATCTCGCCTTTCCCTCATTTGGACCGAGTCCCCTGCCATCCTTCCTGAGATCAAAGAAGTCGGGTCCTTCCAAGGACACCCGATCGTGGAGCTGAATTTCTCAACGGTCGCCGACTCACCCTCGTCTCACGAACCTTCAAAGCAGGCCACGATTCTCGCCTGCTGCACGGGTAGCACGGTTTCATCTTCCCTGATGCCATTCCTCATCGTGACCGATCCCTTCATTCGGTATTTCGAACTCATTTTCACGGAATCGCCGCACATCCCCCTTCACCTCGAAGTCGGCATCACCCGATCTGGAAATGGAATGATATGGAGCGCGCTCGATTTTGAGTTCAAGCGAGACCGCGCCCATCTCGTCGAAATCACGTCAGGCAGCCGAGGCACGAGGACCAAGATCAGGCATTTTTCCCCGCAAGGAACTCCATCCTACATCGAAGAGGTGGACGAAAACTGACGGGCGGAGGCACCCCATATCTTCCTCCATCAAAGGGAGGATTCCCTCTTGTTTGACCTTCATTGCCAGACCAATCCGACGGGTATCGCGCTGCATTTTGAGCAACCAGCATCGGAAAATCCACGTTTCGGTGGACCTAGGAGCCCCAAATAGAGGCGATCTCGATGCTTATGGAGCCGGCTGCCGGACTCGAACCGGCGACCTGATGATTACAAATCAACTGCTCTACCAACTGAGCTAAGCCGGCATCAAGGGGCGCGGGGAGATCCGAAACGAAGACCGGTTCCCCGCCAAGAAGAATCAGCGTGCCGCGGTGGAAGGCTGGGAACTATTGCGCTCGATCGCCGAATCCGATTGCGCCTTGAACCACTCGTCAAAGGCATCGCTGGCGATGACTTCCATCTGACCCGCCATATTGCCATGGCCTTCTCCACACAGCTGGCCGCAAACCACGGAAGTTTCCAGAGTGCGGGTGGGAGTGAACCACATCGGAATCTCCCGTCCCGGGATGGCGTCCTGCTGAACGCGCATCGGAACGATCGAGTAGTTATGAATCACGTCGTTGGACGTGATATTGAGGATGGCAGGGCGATCCTTGGGCAAGCGCAACACCGAAGTGGTGAAGTCGTCCTGTCCATTCGGATCCGTAAGGTCGATGCCTGGATCGCTCGGGCTAGTCTTCAACCGGTGATCGATCCGACCAAAACGGCCATCGGCACCTGCGTAATGATAGGTCCAACCAAATTGCCAACCCACCACACGAACCCGAATCGGATTCCGCTCCTGAACAGTCTCCCAAGAATCCGTCCGATCTTTCCACATCGGGAAGGCGAAGCCGAGAAGCAAGACCGCCTCAAGAATGATGATGCCAATCTCAATGTGCGACGAGATGTGATTCCTTACCCCATGATACGACGCTTTCGGCTGAGCCGAGCGGCGAAAACGCACCAAGGAAAACAGGAAGAACAAGGTCCAACCCACAAATAGCGCAATCATCAGCCAGTGCACCACATCGATCATGTGATCCACACGTCCGCCGTGGGCAGAGAAACTGTCGGGAATACCGAGGAACTTGGAAGGACTCAGGGAGTTCATGGAAAAAGGAAAAGGTCAGCGAGATGCGGAAGGAGATGCTTCTTGGAAGGCCTCGAAATCATCGCAAAGTTCAGGATCAAGATTCCGTCCATCCCGGCGAATCAATCGGATCATGCAACCGATCACGCCACCGAGAACCAACACGATGACGGCCAGCAGGAACAAAATCGACCAGCTCGCCGCATTGGCATTGTCTTGGAAATTGGCGGAACAGGTGGCGCAGGAAAGAAAGGAATCCATCATCGTCGTAGGAAGAAGTCGAATTCAGAGGAGGAGTTTGCGAGCCTTGCGGTAGAAGTAGACCCCGTAAACGGGCATCCCAAGGCTACCCACCACCCCAAGGATCCCTAATCCGGTCACCAGCCCCGATTTCTCCACGGCGATGACGAAACTCCAGATGGCCAAAAAGACGAACATCAGGGTGCTCACGGTCACGAAAACGATATGGAAAGCGCGTAGGGACATGGCAATGGAGGATTCAGAGCGATCAATCGGAGATGACGGCCGTGGTGGCACCCTGGCCGCCGTCGTTGAATTGATCGTAGTGGATGGGACTGAACTTCGCGAGGAAGATGAGCGCGGCCATGGCGATGCCAAAAAATGCGCCCATGCCGATGAGCCAATAGACCCAAGGTTTCTCGTGATTGAGGTGCATGAAGATCGCAGCCACCAGCGAAGCCTTGGTCGCGGCAATCAATAGACCCAGCACAAGGTCGGCCGTGTCGAATCCGTGTTTGCCCACATCGAGCCACGGCACGGTGGCCACAGCCACGGTCGCCAAGGTCCCTGCGAACAACACAATGCCCACGAGAATGTAGAGGCGGAACGCCTTCTTGATGTCTTCTGCGCTATCAGCCATGGAAGTAGTGGAGGAAAGAGGTCAAAAGTGAAGTTCAGCCCGACTTACATGAGGTAGAAGATCGGGAAAGCGAAGATCCAGACGAGGTCGACGAAGTGCCAGAAAAGGCCGCCCACTTCCACCCGGTTGGCCAACCACTCCGGATTCGAAAGATACATCTTCCGCCCAAAGAGCAGGTAGTAGCCCAGAACAATCGCACCGCCGATCACGTGGAGACCGTGGAGACCGGTAACAGTGAAGTAGATGGCGTAGTAAGTATTCCACTTCGGAGTGAACTTGGAATCCATCGCCACCTCAGCGCGAGGAATTGCCAGGTGCGGAAAATGGTGGCGACTGTAGTCTGGGCCCATGAATTGCTCGGTCATCACCATCTTCTCCCGTGGAGGCGTCTTGGCTGACGGATCGATCTCGACATCTTCCACGCCTTTGCCTTCGTCAATCAAACGGGTGTAGTAGGCAATTTCCTGCCAGCCCATGCGATACCGGTCCTTGTGGGTGGGTTCGCGCCCATCCTTCGACAACTCGTCGGCCAGAAGACGCACGCCTTGTTGGTGCATTTCCCAGATCTCAGCAATCTCTGGGTTGTTCTTGATAATCCAGCTGTTTTCGATGGCGACCAAAGGTTCGATGCCCTTCTTCTCGGCCTGCATCACGAGGTACTGGAAGTCGATGCCGTCCACATAGTGATACACCATCTCCGAGTTGCCTTGCTTGCCTGCAAGGGTCGTACCGTCGCGCAAAGAGATCGAAGTCAGACCGTCGCGGTAGTCCGTCAGCACATCATGATTTTTGAAGCGCAGGTTCAAAGGCTCGGCTCCAGGGGCTACCTTGAAGACCGCAGCCGTGGCCTCGGGGCGCTCGATTTCGGCGAACTTTTTGCCATCAAGGAGAACAGGAACGGCCTCCCCGCCGGACACCTTCACGGACTCGATCGTGACGTCGGTGGCAAAGTTCGCGCGCATCCCGGCCTTCCAGCGTTTGAATGCCTTCGCCCGCTCAGCAGGCTCCAATTCAGATCCGGCTGGAAATGCAGCCACAAATGCCGCTTCACCCAACAGATGGTTGGACTTCACGTCGTCCCACTTGAGATCCCAAGCTTCGCGAAGGTATTCGGTGCGCTGGCTCTGGTTGAATGCGTGGTTCGACGTTTGGGCCTTGGCGATCTTCTTGAGCAGCTCAAGACTCAGAGCTTCCCCAGCAGCGAATTGCTTGGCGCTATCCGATTCGCCTTCGCGGTTGAGATTGATCTCGTCGGCCAAAGTGATCGAAGCACCCGCAGCGGATGCCTCCGCAAGCATGTCCTCGACCCAGGGTTCATACACGCGCAGCAAATCGAAGGAGATGGTCTCGGGCTGGAAGCGCTGGACGTTCATCTCGATTTCCTCGCCCTTGGCATCAGTGACCAAGGAAGCGTCGTGCTCATCGTGGCCCTCGCCATGACCCGCTTCTTTTTCGTGGTCAATGTGCCCCTCGACCATGGTGTAGTCGACGAGGCGTGCCGCTTGGTGGTGGAACTTGACGTAATACTCGAGGCTCTTGAAGCCCATGAAGACCAAGGCGCAAATGACCGTGATGGCCATGAAGATCTGGAACTGTACCCACTTCCGTAGTTTCAGCGACGCCCAGGCAAACACCACCGTCACCGAGGAAGCGATGAGGATGAAGGTATTCAGAAGGCCTGGAAGCACAGGAAGTGTCCGTTCGGGCCAGGGGTAATCGGCACCGATCCGAAGGAAGACGTAGCCCGAGAAGAGGCCGCCGAAGAGCATGACTTCCGACGCAAGGAACAGCCAGATGGCGATCTTCGAGTTGAAGAGGCCGGTGTCCTTGCGAGGGGTGACGACGTAGGGAATTTCCATGACGTAAGGTTCAAGTGATCCGTTTCAAGGCGATGAAACCTGGAACAGAAGCTCAGTGAGCAGGCGACTCAGCGGGTTTTTCGTCGGGCTTCGGACTCGTGCGCTTCGGCTCGATCCACTGGGGCAGATAGTCTTCGTCGTGATCGGGACGGCTGTATTCGTAGGGTCCGCGATAGACGACGGGCTCGGTGAGGAAGTTGCCATGGCCTGGAGGCGTGGGAGTCGCCCATTCCAGCGTGGTGGCATTCCATGGGTTGTCACTGGTGACCTTCTTGCCGACGAACTTGCTGATCACGAGGTTGATCAAGAACGGAAGCTGCGCAAGAGCCATGCACCATGCGGCATAGGACATCAGGATGTTGAGATCGATGTGCTCGGCCACCGTTGACCCAAAGATATTGGGACTGTCGGGAACCTTGGCGAGGTAGGCATCGCCTCCGTTGTACCAGCGGCGGTGGAAACCCGACATCCCCTGAGTGAGCATCGGGAAGAAGATGAGGTTCATGCACACCAAGCTGGGCCAGAAATGGAGGTGGGCCAGGAAGTTGCTGAGATGCCGTCCGGTGATCTTCGGATACCAGTGATACACCCCCGCGAAGAGGCCGAAGAGAATGCCGGGAGCCACCACGTAGTGGAAGTGGCCGATCACATAATAGGTGTCGTGAAGGTGCAGGCCGACCAGGTTGAAAGCCAGCGGCAGACCGGTGAGACCGCCGATGCCAAACATCGGAAGGAAGGCACATGCCCAGATCATCGCGGGAGTGAACCGGATGGAGCCTTGCCAAAGGGAGATGATCAGCGAAGTGAGCAGAATCACCGAAGGCACCGAGATCAGCACCGTAGTGGTTTGGAACCAGGTCGAAACGGCCGGTCCCATGCCCGTCATATACATGTGGTGAGCCCACACAATGAAGGAAAGGAAACCGAGGACGAGCACACCATAGACCATGCTCTTATAGCCCCAGAGCGGCTTGCGGGTGTTGGCCGGAATGATTTCCGCCACACAGGCGATCGCAGGAAGCAGAAGCACATACACTTCGGGGTGGCCGAGGAACCAGAACAAGTGCTGGTAGAGCAAGGGCGAACCACCACCCGAGATCTCCAGCAAGCCTTCTGCCTTGGTGACCAGACCGGATGGCATGAAGAAGGAGGAACCACTGACGCGGTCCATCAGCTGCATGATGCCCGCGGCTTCAAGAGGAGGGAACGCCAGGAGCAGGAGGAAACCCGTGACCAACATTGCCCACACAAAGAAGGGCATGCGCATCCAAGTGAGCCCGCGGGCGCGCAAGTTGATGATGGTGGTGATGAAGTTCACCGAACCCAGCAACGAAGAAGTGATGAGAAGCACCAACCCAAGAAGCCACTGGGTTTGACCCGCCAGCCACTGGTTGACGACTTGGCCATCGGCGATGCCTGCAAGCGGCGAATAGTTCGTCCAGCCAGACTTGGCCGCACCGGACTCAAGGAAGAATGAGCAGCACATCACCAGACCGCCTGCGAGGTAGATCCAGTAGCTCATCATGTTGAGCTTGGGGAAGGCCATGTCTGGCGCACCAATCTGAAGAGGGGTAACGTAGTTGCCAAAGGCACCGAAACCGAGCGGCACAACTCCCAGGAACACCATGATGGTGCCGTGCATGGCGCCGAACATGTTGTAGGTCTCGCCCGTCACCTTCCCGTCCTGCAGCCAACGCGATTTCCACGTGTCGGTGAACATCCAGCTCATCCACTCGGGAAGCGGTTCGTGAGGAAAAGCGATGCTCCAGCGCATCACCATCATCAGGTAAAATCCGAACAGCAGGAAAATCCCGGCCGTCACGCCGTACTGGATGCCGATCCATTTGTGGTCGGTCGAGAAGACGTATTTCCGGAGGAATCCGGGTTCGTGGTGATGATCGTGGGAATCGGCGTGCGCGCTCATGGCGAAGTCAGGATTGGGATTGAACGCAAAATGAGGTCAATAGACAGCAAAAAATGCGGAGCGTTAGAGAGGTTTCTGCGTGGAGGTGAAATCGAGGGAAAACCGGTCGGCGATCGCCAACCGGAGAGCGGTCATTCTTCGACCGGAGCGAGGGAAACCGGATCCACCTTGGTCGTGGGATCCAGGGCGGCACCTTCCAGATCTTGGAGGTGATCAGAGTCGAGTTCGCCCTTATTGACGGGAGTTCCTACTTGGGCGCGTTTCTCGGAGATCTCGATCGCGTGCGCGGCCATTTCCTGGGTAACGACTTCCCCCTTTTCATTGCCGAAGGAGTTCCGCACGTAGGTCATCACCGCTGCGAGATCGGTCGGGCTCATGCCGACGCCTTGAGCGGGCATGACGCCAAATTCCTTACCCGTGCTCGTCGGCCCCGTCAGGCCATTCAGGATGACCATCGAAAAGCGCTCCGTTGGCCCCATGGCCCACTCCGATCCGGCCAGAGACGGGTAAGCACCGCCGCCCTTACCATCGGGACCGTGGCAACCGACGCACTTCGAGTAAATCTTCTCACCCTTGGCCATATAGGCCTTGAGGGCATCGACCGGAGGCGGTCCTGAATCTTCACCGCTATCGAGCGAGCGACGGACGTATCCCGGAGCGACGGTAGCGTCGTAGTCAAATAGACCACCGGCTTGTCCCAAAGCGAGTCCGGCAGCAATGGCCACGACTCCGCCGGTGACGAAAATCCAGTTGGAAACGGGTTCGCGACCCCCATCGTTCACACGCTTTTCCCGGGCCACGGCCGCGGCATCACGGAGCAGTCGCTCGTGGGATTGGGTGACGTTGAGAGAATCGTCGAGATCGGGCTTGTGAGGATCTTGCATCGGGAGCGGAAAAACCGGGTTCAGCCTTCGGGGTTGGTCGGCGCAGGGGCGTAGTTCATCGAGGCCGGCACGGCATCGTCGTGCTGGAGAGACATCAGGTAGCTGGCGAGCGCCCGGGCTTTCGGGCCGGGGATGATTTCGAAGCCTTCCTTGACCTTACCTTCCACGGCGTGGTCGGACTTTTGGCCCATGATCTCCTTCTTCTCGAAGAGGAAGGGCAGTGAAGGACAGTTCGACCATGAAACGGCGGGATCGAAGCGCGGATTGTAAAGCCGTCGATAGAGGTACTGCTCAGCATCCGTCGGGTGAGCACGCAACAGGCGGCGACCGTAGTTCATCAGATCCGGGCCATTGCGGGAAACTCCCACGGGAGCATAGTCGAGACCCTTGTAGTCGAAGGGATTCGATTCGCGACGGGTATCACCGCGATCCGGATCATCCTTGATCCCCGCGAAATCAGCGCGGCCGAGGTCATTTCCAGCATAGGTGGGGCGGACCACTTGGGTATGGCACTGATAGCAGCCATTTTCGGCGTAGACTTGGTAGCCATTGACGACGCGGCCCGAAGTCTTCGGATGGTAGATTCCCGACTGCGGATCGATCCCTTCCTGAAAGGCAACGGGAGCGATGTCGCGCATTTTGAAAAACGGGACGACCACCACCGCCAACCAGGCGAGGCCGAAACTGGCAGTGAGTCCGATGGCAAAAGTGCGGAAGTTCATGTCGCGTGAAAGATGAATCGGGTCAGTGGACGGCGGGACCGGCGTTGTCGATGTCCCCCTCGGGACCGTGAGGGCTGGTGGCGTGTTCGTGGGTGAGCAGCGTCGGGTGGGAACTCCGACGACCGAGACGCAGCCACATCAGCGTGAGGTGCAGGAAAAAGAAGAGATTCGAAACGAGCAGGAAGCACCAGGCCACCGTGGTGAACACCGCATACGGCTGGACCCGGCTAGCAGCATCTTCCCAGGCTGCGGTCAGGTTCTCGGCTCCGACACCCTGCATCAGTCCCCCGAACAGGGTGATGACGGCAATGCCCCCCACCGCGTAGAGCGAGAGGAAAAAGTGCGAGGTGATCAGACGACGCGAAAGCCACTCACGACGAGTCACGCGTGGGACGATGAAGTAGATCGCACCAAAGGCGATGAAGCTGAAGAAACCGTAGATTCCGAGAACATCGTAACCGTATCCGGAAATGGTGAACTGGGTGAGTTTCAGAACCGACGGCAGGTTCAGCATCACACTGGCGAAGGCGAAGACCATGAGGAATACCAGACCCCAGACCGTGAAGCGCAGCGTCGGGCTCTTGTTGACGGTATCGAGGTCTCCCACAGCGGTTTTGAGCAAATTGATGCCCGCCACTGCAGCTGGGATCGCAAACAAGATCGTCGCAAAGGCCCCGAGATACGGGAGGAAGTTCGGCACGGGGACACCAGCCAATTTCTGCAGACCCGCCCAGGGAGCAATGATCGCCAAAGCCCAGAATCCAATCAGCGAAAGCGAGTAGTTGTAAACCGGACGACCCAGCACCTTCGGAACCAGATAGTAGGCCATCCCGATGCCCACTGGAGCGAACAGCATGAGCAACATCGCTGAATGGAACCAGGCATTCACACCGGTGGCGCCCAACGGGCTGCCGTCAAAGCCACGGACCAGCAGATTCGAGGAGGCGAAGAACCAGGGGAACCAGATCAGCGCGGCCATCAGATACCACTGTGAAACGTAGGTGTGACCCGAGGGGCGCAGCTTGAACTGAACCATGGAGCCGATGACGATCGCGATGTAGATCAGCAGCATCGGGAACCAGGTGAAGGTTGGCATTTCCATCCATGGCATGCCCGAACCACCCCCTGCGAGGATGCCGATCACTCCGAGAGAGATGACCAGATTCCAAAGGTGGCCGGCGGTAAGAATGATCCCAGCATTGCGGCAGGCCTGACGGGAGAGCCGGGCCATCAGCCAAATGATCATGCCAAAAGCGGCTTGGCAGCCCCAGCCATAGACCAATGCCGACTCGTGGGCGGCAAACACGCGGCCATAGGTCAACCACGGGCAATGGGAGAGGAAATCAGGGCTGTGAACCTTGGCGGAGGACACGATGCCGAGCAGGATCGCCACCGCGAGCCACGCCGCTCCGCTGGTGAAAAAGAACATCACCGGGTGGCGAAGCGATCGGTCGATCGACGAACGCAGGATCGTGTCTTGGTCGTTTTCGAGAGAGGCCATGGCAGGAAATTCAGGGAGCGACGGGAATCAGGTCGGCTTGCTTGAGGGCCGGCTTACCGACCTCGGAACGAAGCATCTTCACTTGTTCAGCGGAAACCGGCGGAGCGGTATTGCCGAAGGAGTTGCGAACGTAGGTGAGCACGGCGGCGACATCCTCGTCGCTGCTGGCGGCACCCATCGGCGCCATCGGAGCAGGGAAATTGTATTCCTTACCGGCGACGGTGATCGGACCTTCAAGTCCGCGCATTTGGATTCGGATGAGATTGGATACCGGACCGGCGACCCAATCGGAACCCGCCAGCGGAGGCCCCACAGGCCCCCCTTCGCCATTCAGGCCGTGGCAGGCGGCACAAAGCATGAACGCCTGCTTGCCTTTCTCCATCACCGCTGCATCCGGAGCGGTTCCGGCAGGGGCGGTCAGATCGTCGACCGCAGAAGTGTCCCCTGCGGGCGCAGCAGCGAGCTTCTCCGCTGTCGCCGAACCAGGGACAACCTGCGCAGCATCGGTCGAAGCCGTGGGCTTGGAGGCCACCAGTTGCTTCCCGATCAGATCGAAAACCGCATCCGGATTGGCTTTCACCGTGGATCCATCCTGAGAAACGGTCCAGCTGTTGAGGTGCGACTTCTGCGATTCATCGACCTTGGCGCGAACCTCGAGGCGCTTGAGGCGAGCGGCCTCTTCAAGTGGATCAGGTGCATCCGCACCGCCCTTGGCAAGGCGGGTGATCAACAGCACCACAAAGAACAGGGAGACGACACCGATCCCCCACCAGAAGGCGGCGAAGCGGGCCAAGGGATTGTCACGGGAAGGTTCCATGGGAAAGGATGGACGGAAGCGGTTTGGGAATCGCCGGCGGCGTTCAGTTGGAGACGTTGGCGGATTCGAGGAGGCGAGGATCCCGGTTCGGGTAGAGGTTGTTTTGCCCCAGCGCTCGCAGATAGAAGAAGAGGAAGCCGGTGCCGACCGTGAGGAAGGCCAAGATGTCACCCCAGAAAGCATTCGGGATCGTCGTCTGCACGTGAGCGTATTTCTCCGGCATCAGATTCATCAGGGAGATCGACCGCTCAGGAATCGAGATCAGGTAGTGGTCGAAGACGTGCATGACGAGCGTGTAGACCGCGAGCACCGTCAGAGCCATCGGCTTCTTCTTCAGCCAGGCCTGCAAGAGGACCACGAAAGGTACCACAAAGTGGAACAGCACAAGGAGCATCATTGCGGTGTTCCAACCGCCGGTGTTCCGAATGAGGAAGTACTTGGTTTCCTCGGTCACGTTTGCATACCAAATCAGGAAGAACTGGGAGAAGGCGATGTAGGCCCAGAACACCGTGAAGGCGAACAGCAACTTACCCATGATGTGGTAGTGCTCAGGAGTGACCACACGCTTGAGGTTGCCCCCGCGCTGAAGCAGGGCGCAGGTGATGATGATCACCGCCATCGAGTTCAGGGCCGCTCCAGCAAAGAGGTAGACACCCCACATGGTGGAGAACCAGGAGAAGTCGAGCGCCATCAGCCAGTCGAAGCCCGCAAAGGTAATCGTGATCGCGAAAATGATCAGCGTGTAGGTCGAATGGAAGCGGGCACGGAATAGGCGGCTCGTGCCGGGATTGGGGTCGCTGTCCTGACCCACAGAAAGCTTCCGCAGACCGCGAATCACCAAGGTGAGCCCCACAAAATAGAAGGCGAAGCGGACATACCAAGCCACCAGGTTCATGTACCAAAGCTTGTTGGCGAGAAGACCGTGATGATGGGCTTCAAGCCATTCCTTGAGAGAGGTCGAGCCGTAGAATCCGCCCAGAAAACCATCAAACAAGCCGGCACCGTCGTGAAGCCCTTCTCGGTGAATATTCATCCACTCGTAGAGCCACTTTTGCACCGGAGGAAGCGCCAAGGGGAAGGCGAACAAAAACAGGAACGGATACACCGAACCGAGGTTCTCCATCACCCGGCGCACCGAAGTCCCCCACCCCGAGTTCGACACGTTGTGAAGCAAGGTCCAGAAGCACCCGCCGACAGCCAGCGTGAAAAAGAAGAACACCGCGAACACCCAGGAATAGGCGTAATTGGCTGCCCAAGTATCATTGGGACCCAAGAGCAGGAACATGCTGACGAGCCAAAGCAGCAGCGAAGTCGCTCCAGAGATCAGCTTGACCTTGGAAGCGAGCGGGCTGTTCAGGCGCTCGCCCTGGGCGGGGATGTCCGCAGAGGTGACGATGTGAGATGCCATGATCGGTGGAGGAAAATTGCTTACTGGGCCGGTTGGGCAGAGGCTTGGGCCGCATCGTATGCGGCCTTGACGGCGGGGTCAGACAGCGGGGCTTTCTGCGCCGCTTGCAGCGCGCGGACATAGGCGATGATCGCCCAACGGTCGCGCAGGGAAACGTTGTGTCGGTAAGAGCCCATGTTGCCCTTGCCGTGAGTGATCACGTCGAACAAACGCCCGTCCGGGTAGGATCCGGATCCAAAGTTTTCGAGGGTGAGATTGGCGACACCCGGAACGCCGAACTGGGCGGCCATGCCTTGACCGTCACCTGATTCCCCGTGGCAGGGCATGCAGTTGACGTGAAACATCTCTTTGCCACGGCGGAGGAACGCGCCGACGTTTTCGTCGGTGAGCCCGAGTTCCTCCGGCATGCCACTGGAGTAATGGTCGTCGATCACCCCGGTCGCGTAGTAGCTGGGTTGACCGCCGAATTCATATTCAGGAATACCACCCAGTTCGGTGGCCCCATCGGGAAGGAATCCCAAAGGCTGTGTGCCGTCCACCAGCGGCCGACCGCCCACGCCATCAGCGAAGAAATCGTCGGGCTTCTGGGCCTTGAGCTTGTCCTGCTCGTCCATGTCCGGGAACAAGCGGATCGGGGTTGAGGCCGACTTCTCACCGCGCATCGGCAGGAGGCCGATGACCAAGGCGGCGATGATCGCGTAGGCGAGGAAGAAGTATTTCACGGTAGGGAGCAGAGAGAGCTTGGAGCTGAAAATGGGGAATCAATCCTCCTCTTCGACGAGTTCGATGTTGGTGCCGCCGATGTTTTCAAGGAGGGCCTTGGTCGCCTCAGGGCTGAACTTGGGATCGCGAGCTTCGATGGCGATGAAGAACGCATCATCGGTCGCGCGGTGAAATTGCTTGCTGGCAAATAGCGGGTGGTTGAAGCGCGGCAGCTTCATCAGCGCCAGAAGTCCGAAGAGCACGGTGAAGCCGGAGAACAGAATCGTCAGCTCGAACATGACCGGGAAGAATGCTGGCACCGTGAAGATATTGACCGGCTTGGCCTGCACCACGGTCGGGTAGAGCAAGACCTGCGTGCCATAGGCGAGGCTGAAAGCTGTGAGGGTTCCGGTCGACCCGCCGAAGAACACCAGCCAGGGAAGAATGGAGCGCTTCAGGCCCATCGCGCTATCGAGGCCGTGAATCGGATAGGGCGAGTGGCAGTCCCACTTGCTGAAACCGGCATCGCGGACCTTTTCCGCGGCCTTGTAGAGGGCGGAAGCGCTCTTGAATTCGGCCAGATAGCCGTAGACGCGTTTACGAGTCGTGCTCACAGGGATTGGATCGAAAAAGGTTCGGTGTTCTGGATTCAGCCCTTGGCGGACGAAGCGTGGATTTCGTGCTGATAGGCGGCCTCCTCCGTCACCCCGTGATCGGGATGATCGTGGTGGTCATCGAAATGCGGATCGGACTCCAGCAGGGTCCATTTGACCTCGGCAATGTTGATGCAGGGAAGGAAACGGAGGAACAGCAGGAACAACGTGAGGAACATGCCGATGGTGCCAACGAAGAGGAATTGGTCCTGACCGCTCGGGGAGAAGTATTTCCAGTCACCAGGCAGCCACATCCGGGAGAGTGTGGTCACGATGATCACAAATCGCTCGAACCACATCCCGCAGTTGACGCACATGGCAACGGCCATCACGACCCAAAGATTCTCGCGGCACTTCTTGAACCAGAAGATCTGCGGCGAAAGGACGTTCAGGCCCATCATCCAGAAGTAAGCCCAGTTGAAGGGACCGGCGATCCGGTATTTGAAGGCTTCCATCTCGAACTTAGCGCCGGAGTAGAATGCGACGAACAGCTCCATCAGGTAGGCGTAACCGACGATGGTGCCGGTCAGCAGGATGATCTTCGCCATGTTGTCGATGTGCTTCATGGTGATCATGTCCTGCAACCCGTAGATGAAACGGGCGGGAATCATGATCGTCAGCACCATCGCGAAGCCACCGAAGATGGCACCCGCCACGAAGTAGGGAGGGAAAATCGTCGTGTGCCAACCCGGCACCACGGAGGTAGCGAAGTCGAAGGACACCACCGAGTGCACGGAGAGCACCAGCGGTGTGGAAAGAGCGGCCAAGAGGAGGTAGGCCATCTCGTAATGGCTCCACTGGCGATTACCTCCACGCCAGCCGAGCGAGAACAAACCATAGAGGATCTTGCGAAGCCCTGGTTTGCACCGGTCGCGGATGGTCGCGAGGTCGGGAACCATGCCGAGATACCAGAAAATCAAGGAGACGGTGAAGTAGGTTGAGACGGCGAACACGTCCCACAGCAGCGGCGATTTGAAGTTCTGCCAGATGCCATTGGCATTCGGAATTGGAGCCAGGAACCACACCATCCACACACGACCCACGTGGAAGGCGGGGAAGATCCCCGCGCACATCACCGCGAAGATCGTCATGGCTTCCGCCGCTCGGTTGATCGAGGTTCGCCAATTCTGGCGGGTCAGGAAAAGAATCGCCGAAATCAGCGTTCCAGCGTGGCCGATACCAATCCAGAACACGAAGTTCACGATCGGCCATCCCCACATCACGCGGTTGGTATTGCCCCAGACGCCGACACCTGTGGAGACGAGGTGGAAGAGCCCCCCTCCGACCCCGATGGCAGCGATGATCGCGCTCGGAACGAACAGCAGCCACCACAAGAATGGCTGACGGTTTTCGAGAACGCCGCAGATCCGCTCAGTGATCCAGTGATAGGAACGTCCGTTGAGAATCAGCTTCTCGCGCTTGAGCACGGGGAGCTTCGGACCTTGGCGTTGGGAGGTTTCAGTGGCGGTGGCCATGTTTCTCGCGAGTGACGGGGATCAGATCGCCGGAAGCGATCAGTGCATGTGAATGGTGGCTTTCCCGATGAACTGAGCACCGGGCATCGACGGATTCGGATTCTTGACCCGGGCGATGTAGCTCGTCCGCGGGCGGGTTCCGATGTAGTTGAGCAAGTCGTAATTCCGCTCGAGCGCCTTGACGCGGCCGACGCGGCCCTTGTCGCCATCGAGCAAATTGCCGAAGGAGATGGCTTCTGCTGAGCAAGCTTCCTGACAGGCCACCTTCACGGAATCGATCGGCACGCGCAGCTTCTCGCTGTTCATCGAAACGTCGAGTGAGTTGCCAGCAGCAAGGGTTTCCTGCTTCTGATCGCGCTTCTGGCGGATCTTGGCATCCTTGAGGCGCTGCACGCAGTAGGTGCACTTTTCCATCACCCCCCGCATCCGCACAGATACGTTCGGGTTGCGCTGAAGGTGCGCCGAGGTGCCGACTTGCTTTTCGCCGAAGGGACCGTGGTAAAGGTTATGAGCGACGAGCGGGTTGCGCTTGTTGTAGTCGAAGAAGTTGAATCGACGGGCCTTGTAGGGGCAGTTGTTCGCGCAATAGCGCGTGCCAATGCAGCGGTTGTAGGCCATGGCATTGAGGCCGTCCTCGGTGTGGACAGTGGCATTCACCGGGCAAACGGTTTCGCACGGAGCCGCCTCGCACTGCACGCAGGCGACCGGCTGAGGAACCATTTCAAGGAAGTCCCCAGCTTCATCTTCCTTCTGCTGGGCGAAATAGCGGTCCATCCGGATCCAGTGCATTTCACGGCCCTTCGCGAGCTGCTCTTTGCCCACAATCGGGATATTGTTTTCCGCCTGACAGGCGATCAAGCATGCGTTGCAACCGGTGCAAGCGCTGAGGTCGATGGCCATCGCCCACTGGTGGATCGGGTCACTCAGCAGCTGGTTACCATCGCGGTCGAGCGGCTTGTAGAGCGAAACGTTCGGCGGGGCGTGGGAATCCATGCCCTGCTTGCGCACGTCGGCGAGTTGGGCAGCGAAATCGCCCTTCTTCTCGTCGTCGGCGGTGGAGATTTCCCGAGCAATCGCGCGGCCATACATGCCGTGGTGTTCCTGAGTGGCCGAAAGTTTGTAGGAAACCCCCGTCACCGAAGGAGCTTCGGCGAGAACGGCGAAGTAAGGAGTGGCACTGGTGCGCAGCGGATAGACATCGAAGCCGGTATTCACCCCGACCAAGCCCACGTGAGCTTCTTTCGAAGTATCACGACCCAGCTCATCATCCGAGTTGAAGCCCTGACCGTATCCGACCGGCACGTAAATGGTGCCATCGGCCTGGCCGAAGCCAATTTGAGCGACGATTTCAATCGTGGTGTCCCCCACCTTGAGGCGAATCAACTTGCCCTTCTTGTGCTCCCCTTCCCCGTCCGGAGGAATGGCTGCGGTCGGCGACTGCACTGGCACCAACTCGTCGTAGATGCCGAGCTCCTTGGCCGTCTGCGGCGAAACCAGAGCGGCGTTATCCCAAGACAGCTTGCAGAGCGGGTCAGGAGCTTCTTGTAGCCATCCATTGTCGATCCAGCGACCGTCGTAGACCGAGTGGTCGGCAGCAAAAATCACTTCGTAGTCGCCCCCTTGAGGTGCGGCAGCAATCGCCGCGGACAACGTACCGGCGTCCGCTGCCACCGTGGCTGCTGAGTAGCTGGAACCGGCGAGGAACCCATCGCGAAGCAGCTTTTTCCAAGCTTCTTCGGTGGTGCCAGCGAGGCCTTCGAAAGTTTTGCGAACCGCCACCATCGCGGGGTTCGGGGCGTCTTCCGGCGCCTCTCCTGTGATCAGGGTGCCCTCGCTATCCAGCAGCGCACAAAGCACTTCCAACTCACTTGCGGAGTCTTCGTAGAGCGGGAAGATCATCGGCTGGACGATCGTGTAGACGCCGTTCGCCGTGCGGGCATCCCCCCAGTTCTCCAAGTAGTGAGAAGCCGGAACGTGCCAAGTTGCAGCATGTGCCGTGGCATCGGTGCGAAGGCCAAAATGAATGCTGGTCTTGGCCTTGACCAGAGCCTCACCAAATTGGAGATCGACCGGCGCGTCGTATGAAGGATTCGACGGAGTGAAGAACAGGACATGTTCCACTGCGCCCGAGTTGAGATCCGCGATGAGATCGGCGAGCGAACCCAAACCAGTCGCTTCCGTAGCCACGGCGCGAAGCGGTCCACCCTCTCCGAGGGCTCCGATGCGGGCATTGATGGCGGCAGCCATGCGGTGCACCGCCTCCGGAGCGCGGCTCCCGGCGAGCACCACGGCACGGCCCCGGGAAGCTTGCAAATCTTTGGCCATCTCAGCCACCCACTCAGTGACTTTCGCTGATCCGGCAGGAGCATTGCCCACCGATCCACTGTCACCCAAGGCGCGCAACAACTCAGCAGCCACCGCAACCAACTCACTCGGCTTCACCCGCAGACGGTGATCGGCGATACCGCCCGTTACGGAAAACACACTTTCCACCGCGTAAAGGCGGTTCATCGAAGCGGCGCTGGCCTTCTTGTCGTAGGCTTTCCCTTCAGGCTTGCGGCGATCGAAGAACGCTCCGATCGGACCCACCGGATCGAGGCCGGTGAAGTCACAATCGAGAGAAACGATGCGATCGGCTTTTGAGAAATCAGCCACGAAACGCACGCCGTCGCCAAAGGCACCCTGACCCGGTCCCTCGAGGGCCTCATAAGCGTAGCCCTTGAGACCCGAGAACTTGGCTTGAAGATCCTTCAAAAGACGGGCGCGAGTTGGGGAGTCGTCGTGACCGAACACCAAGCCCAACTTCGAACCGGAATCTTTCGCGAGCCCGGCCAACAGTGTGTCGAAATCCCCGCGAGAAGCCGGTTTGCCGTGATGCAGAACCTTGCGCGAACGGGATGGAGAATAGAGATCCAACACCGATGCCTGAACGAAGGCGTCGGTCCCCGATTGATCCGGGTGAAGCGTGTTGGGAGCCACCTTGGTGGGACGACCTTCAAAGGTGGTCACCACCAGAGGAGTCGCGCCGGAAGCGGCGGGGAAACTGGAAGCGTAATAGGTCGCCTTGCCCGGAATGATCCACTCAGGAGCATTCGCATAGGGCAGGATGAAGCTCTCAGGGCGACGGCACGCAGCCATCCCAAATCCCGCGAGCGCGGTCGAGGCGCCCATCAACTTCAGGAAAGAACGGCGAGTGGTTTCCATCTCACCTTCGCCGCTCATTTCGGCGGCACCGGCGGGAAACTCGCGCTCAAGCCATTCGCGAAACTCGGGAGTGTTCTCAAGCTGCCCGACGCCGCGCCAGGAGACGGTCGATTCGTTCGCGGGAACGTCGGGATGTTGCCAGATGCGTTTGCTCATGGGTCGACGGAAAAGTTTTCGAACGGAAAAAGGGGGCTCAGTGGTGGCAGGTGGCGCAGGAGGTCGGCGGATGAATCTGCCATTGTTCCTTCAGCTTCAGGCCGAGGTCCTCGGTGGTCTTGACGCCTTCAATCGGGTTGGCCGCGAGGTATTTCTCGGCGTCGTAGGAAAGGTTGTAGACTTCCTCCAGCGGGCGGAGGTTCTTCTCCGGATGGCGGTGGCACTCCAAGCACCAGCCCATGGAAAGGTTCTGATCCTGATAAACGACCTCCATCTGATCGACCCGGCCGTGGCAGCTTTGGCAGGAAATGCCGCGGTTCACGTGAGCCGAGTGGTTGAAGTAAACGTAGTCTGGAGTCTTGTGGATCCGCACCCACTCGACCGGCTTGCCGAAATCAGGATGCTTCAGCAACGGATCCATCCGGTTGCGCAACGGCTGGAGTTTCGGGCTCTGAGTCTGCACATGGCGGTGGCAGTTCCAGCAAGTGTTCGAGGTCGGCACGTTCGAATGCCCCGAGACATCGACAAAGGAGTGGCAGTAACGGCAATCCAGCCCGACTTGCTCCACGTGGATGCGGTGCGAAAAGGGAATCGGCTGCGACGGTTGATATCCGACCACCAGGGTCTTCGGCGTCGCATAGTAGCTAAACGCTGCGACCACGCCGGCACCCAAAGAGAGAACACAAATCGCAATCTTGAACGGGAGAACGTTGGTCCAGCGCGGGAAGATATTGGCCATGACGGTGGTGAAAATCGGTTCTCGTCGGGGAAAATCGGTGGGCTTGTGAAATTTTTCACAAGCGATGCGTTGTTTAACCGACAGAATGCGCCGCCGGTGGGCGGCGAGTTTGCAAACCGACCTCCGACTGGCAACCGGAAAAACGCCTCTTCACCCAAAAATCAGGTTCGACGGCTTGCAAAACCCGTTTGCTGAGAACGGTTCTCATTTGGACCAGTTCAGACCCTTCTCATTCCGCCACTTTCGGAACCCATCGAATTGTTCTTTCTTACTGAGCATCCGTCGCTCCGGGTTCTCATCGAGGTAAGCCTCGAACAATCCACCGCTATCATCCTCGCTCCCCGAAGGCGCCCGCTCCTCAACACTGGCAGACGGTTCCTTGCGCCGCCTTTCCAAGGACTTCTCCAAGCGCCGCAATTGAGCCCCGAGAAGCACCCGTTGGACCAAGCCAACCAGCTGGAAGACAAGAATCAACCCCAAGAGCCCCCATAGGGCGACAGGGAAGTCGGCAGCATTAAATGGAAGCGGCGTGTTCGGCATGGCAGTCGTGCGCAGTGTGCTGACCCACCGTCGAGGTTCCAGTGGAAATTGTCACCAAGACCGCCCCGAGGCGGAGAAATCACCACTCAATGCCGACTCCCTCTTCCGGAATCAGGATTTTTTCGCTGATCCCGAGACGATCCGCTTCCTGAAGCAACCGATCGACCGCCTCTCCAGGCGCTTCATTGCCCAGCGGAAAGGTGTCGTGGTGCATGGGGATCAGCACCTTAGCCCCCATTTCAGCGAAAGCCCGCACCGCTTCCTCCGGGTTCATGTGTACATCCCGACCGCTGGGAGCCTCGTAGGCACCGATCGGCATCAGGGCCACATCAATGTCTGGAAAGCGTCGCCCGATCTCCCCGAAGCCGTCGAACCAAGCGCTATCGCCACAGTGAAACACGGACTTTCCCTTGGTCTGAATCAGATAGCCCCCGTAGTCGCGATGGGTGTCGTGAAGATAACGGGCTCCCCAATGGTGGCTGGGAGTGTGAACGATCGACATCTCACCGAAATCGACCTGCTCCCAGACTTTCACCTCATGAACCGCCGGGAATCCGAGCCGCCGCACCAAGCTGCCGCTGCCGCGTGGCACCACGATGCCCTCCCGGGATTGCAAGACCTTCAGGCTAGGTTTGTGAAGGTGATCGAAGTGCGCGTGGGTCACCAGCACCAGATCGAGTTCCGGAATTTCCTGCAACGGCAGCCCCGGACGCCGCCGCCGCCGCACGATCCCATGCCAATTGGCCCAATTCGGGTCGACCATCAGCGAATGACCCTCGAACTGAATGAAGAAAGCTGCATGCCCAATCCACGTCACCCGCACGGAGCCTTGAGTCGGCGGCAATAAAATCGGCGGCTGGGTCGCCCCGTCGGGACGTCGAAACATCCCCGGAACGATGCGATGGCGGAAGAACTTGTAGTTGCGCTGCGGCCAGCCCTTTTGGGGCAGCAAACCGGAATAATGGGCCGCGGGACGCTGGGGTGGTTCTTGAGCCATGACCTTACTCTTGGCGCGTTACGCGTAGGCTGCAGCGATCTTTTCCGCCCATTCGGCGGCTCGTTGCGCGAAACTTCGCTCATCCCCAGCGTAGGCGATTCCGCGCGAAACATTGATCACATCCGGAGCCGTCCGCTTGGCGGCAGCGAGCGCCGCCAGATCGCCACCTTGGGCTCCCAGACCTGGCACCAGCAACGGAGCATCCGGCATCTTCGCCAATACTTCGGCCGCATGAGTCAAACCGACCACGTAACCCACATCCGTGGCATTGGACTCGGCGACCGATCGCGCACCC
Organism: Haloferula luteola; assembly: GCF_014201715.1. Classification (GTDB taxonomy): domain Bacteria; phylum Verrucomicrobiota; class Verrucomicrobiia; order Verrucomicrobiales; family Akkermansiaceae; genus Haloferula; species Haloferula luteola. Next base: position 2,106 of record NZ_JACHFD010000036.1, on the reverse strand, counting down.
AATGCCGTCACCAACTCAAAAACCGAGCGACCATCCGCCAAAATCTGCTGCTGAAAATCCGCGGAGCCGGGATTGGAGGTCACGGCAAGCAGATACACCCCCTTGCCCTCCCAGGAGAGAAAGGGCTCGATCGAATCATATCCCAGAAAGGGATTGAGAGTCACAGCATCCACCTTCCAATGCTCGAAGTAGCCCTGGGCGTAGTATTTCTGGGTTTCCCCAATATCACTGCGCTTCGCATCCAAAATCACCGGCACCTCCTTGGGCATGGCTCCCATCAACTCACCAAGAATCTCGATTCCGCGAAGTCCCATTGCCTCGAAATAGGCGATGTTCGGCTTGAAGGCCGCCGCATACTCCCAGGTTTCATCCACCAGACGCTTCAGGAAATCAGGCACCGCCTCCACCCCATCCCCGCCGGGCCGAGGGTCCATTCCCACGCAAAGCCGCGATCCCGTCCGCTCAATCCGCTGCTGCAATCGTTCCGTGTAGCGCATGGCGCGCATCTTGGGCGGTCATCTCGCCGCCGTCCAATGCGTTTCCCATCCGAAACTTCAACTGGGGAGCTGCATCCGGGAACCCCCGAAAACCCGACGCCGGCCAAGATGCTCAGAGACGATCAAGAACACCAAAACCGCCAGCTGCAAACACAGCAACACGATCTTGGGGCCCATCCCCAGAGTGAAAGCTTTGCCAAAACAACCGCAGTCCGGGTCCAGCCCACGCACCATCGCCTGGGCATTCACGAAGAGGAACAACAGCGTAAGCCCCACCGCCCATCGCACCGCACCCCGAATCATGAAACCCGTCATCAATCCTAAACCACACAGCACCTCCAGCCAGGCGACGGCGTAGGCGACTCCCAAGTTGTAAGGATCCTGCAGAATCTCAAATTCCGCTGCTTGCCGGGCAAAGGCCTGCGGACCCACCTGGAAAAGCTTCAGCCCTCCCAAAAAGGCAAACCACACCCCCAGAGAGACACGAAGAGTGAGCACGGTGTAATCGAACTTCGACTTCGGAGCCATCGGGGAACACGCTAGCGAAGCCCACCCATCGCCACCAAGCGCCGAATTTCTGCCGAGGAGAGGTCAAGAGAGCGACGATCCCTTCGCTCCAGATTTCCCCCTCGATCCGCCTCACCGCCCATACGGAAGCGGACTTCCATCGGCAACTGGCCCGGCTATCCGACGATGAGGAACGAATCAGGCAGTCCACTGAATGAAGGGAGGTCACTCCATCACCACAAGAAACGATCCATAACTTTGTCCGTCCTGAGGCACCGCTCCGCCCATCTCCAAACGACTGATATCGCCATCAAGAAACAAGGCATCATCACAGCCCAGAGAGCGAAACATCATCGCAAATTCATAGAGGTTCGGATACTTCGGAGAACGGGAGATGGAGATCGCAAGAAGGATGGTCCCATCCTTTTTCACCCCAACTCCATTCCGATGCAGCCGGCTGGTCGATTCCTTCCGGAAAAGCGGATGCACCACCCCATTCCTCAAAAGCAACGGCCCCGATTGCACCGCTCCCACCCAGTCCCCGGCGACGGGCCACTCTTCGGTTTTGACCACACCCGCTTTTTGCCTCCCGAAATAGAACACCCCATTGGGCTGCAGATAAAAATTCCCCACTCCTTGACGACGGTTCACGGGTATCCGCTCTCGCCCCCCTTGAATCAACAATCCACTCGGGATGCCTCCCGGCTCAAAAATCCCGCCGTTCATGATCCAGCGGACTTTTCCCCCGTCTGCTTCAGCCTCATTCGCAGCTGCCGAAAACGTTCGCAACGGTCGTTCGTCCCGCCCTTCCCAAACGACCCGAACCTTCTCCGACGAGGTCTCAATGATCTCATACTTCACCCCGTTCACCTCCCGCTGCGCCCCCATCGCTCCACCTCCTAAGGTCAGCAAAATTGCCACCGTTCCTGTCATCCTCCTCACACTTCGAAGCATCATGAGCGACTCTAGCAGATCCAATCGTCCCTTGCCACTGCCCAAACAATCGAGCTAGTGCATCGTCAGAGAATTAACAGGCATACGATCTGCTTTAGCGAAGCATGCCCAAAGCGTTACCGCCCTTGAAAGTCAGCAAAAAGCAACG
>NZ_JACHFD010000035.1 GCF_014201715.1 Haloferula luteola | reverse complement strand
AGGCGTTGAAGAAGCCTTGAAGAAGGTCCGGCAGGATACCGCACGAGGTCGGCAAGGCGCCGGCGGCTTCCCTTTCCTGATGGTCCCGGCCTCCGATCATCAAGGCACGCTGCCACCCTTGGTCGCGCGGGAGGGCGACCAGCGGAAACTGCGGTTGGAGATGAGGCCCGAGGGCCCATCATTCGATGCCCAAGAGCAAGCTTGGCAAAGCCATCCGTTACGCCGCCAACCAATGGCAGCGGATGGAAGTCTATCTGGGCGACGGCCGTGTGGAGATCGACAACAACCTCGTCGAGAACGCCATCTGGCCGACCAGGCTCGGAGACAAGAACTGGCTCTTCATCGGTTGCCGCCAAGCCGGTCAAAAGGCGGCCATCCTCTACACCATCGTTGAGAACTGTCGGCGGCTGAGCATCGACACCCTAGAGTATCATGAGGACGTGCTGACCCGACTGCCGGCAATGAAAACCAGCGAGGTCGATCTGCTCGTCCCGGGGAAATGGCTGCAAGCACAACAGGGAAAGCGAGCACGGAAGGCAGCCTGATCACCGCTGCCGCCAAGGAAAATCAAACGGCGGCACAGACCACAGTTACCGTAGTAGGTTCCTCCTCATTTTTTTCAGCGAGGCCATTGTCCCCTAGTTTTCCTGACCTCAAGGTTTTTAGAGTCCTCGAATCCTTGATTTATCAAGGATTCCTTGCCACAAAAAGGGATGGTGCGCGGTGCAGGGTTCGAACCTGCGACCCCATCGGTGTGAACGATGTGCTCTACCACTGAGCTAACCGCGCTTTTTATCCCAGAACCCTTGCGGGCGGGGCGCAGTGTCTAGGGAATCTGCCTCGGCTTGGCAAGCCCTTTGCAAAAAATGGTTCATTCGGTTATTTCAGGGGCGTTGAAAGCGTTCCACCACCTCCAATTCGGGGACCTGGCAGAGCTGATCCAGCAAAAGCATTTGCTTGGGCTGAAGGCCGCCCTGTGCATCCCCACCCTCAATGAAGAAGGCACGATCGCGAGAATCGTCGAGACCCTCCGCAAAGCCTTGGTGGATGATCATGCCCTCCTCGATGAATTGGTCGTGATCGACTCTGGTTCCACGGATCGCACCCGTGAATTGGCCGCAGATGCCGGTGCCGAGGTGGTGCTGTCCTCTGCCATTCTGCCGTTTCAGGGAAGCCGACCCGGCAAAGGTGAAAATCTATGGAAGGCCGTGCACCACTGCCAAAGCGATCTCATCGCATTCGTCGACGGCGACATTCGCAACATCCATCCGCGATTCGTGACCGGGACTCTGGGACCGCTGCTGCTCGATCCTGAAATCGCTTACGTGAAAGGATTTTACGAGCGCCCTCTGTTGGCACGTGAAGGCGTGGATCCTCGTGGCGGAGGCCGGGTGACTGAGATTCTGGTGCGACCGCTCTTCGACCGATTTTGCCCGGAGCTGGCGGCCTTGCATCAGCCGCTTGCTGGGGAGTATGCCGCGCGCCGGGAAATTCTGGAGGCCATTCCATTCCCGACGGGATACGGGGTCGAAACAGCGCATCTGATCGACGTTTGGCGAAGGCACGGAATCCGGGCAATTGCCCAAACCGATCTGGACGAACGCATCCATCGCAACCGCTCGCTTGCCGATTTGGGCCGGATGTCGGACCAAATCCTGGATGCCTTTCTCCCTCGCTTTCTTGATCCATCGTCCCAGCGGAGCGAGCGACCGCCGATGATTTCGGTGGCGGAGTATCGGGAACGCTTTCCCGCTGCCGCCGCTCGGTTTAGGAAATCGGCGTGAGCCCACCCGATATTCGGCTTCTTGAACCCGATGACCATCTCGCCGCCACCGGCCTGCTGGTTCATTTGAATCCCGATTGCCCCACTCAGCTACTGCTGCAGCGGTTTCGCACGATCCTTGATGAACATCCCCACTACCTGCCGATTGGAGCCTTCCTAGGAGACAAACTGGTGGGCTTTGCCGGAGTCTGGATTGCGACGAAGATCTGGTGTGGGCGTTACCTGGAAATCGACAATTTCGTCGTGCATCCCAGCCACCGCTCGGAAGGCATCGGCACCGCCTTGATGGCATTTCTCGAGGAACTGGCACGGGAGAAGGGCTGCAACCTCCAGACTCTCGACTCCTATACTAACAACTACGCCTCCCATCGCCTTTATCATCGTCAGGGTTTCGAAATTTGGGGATTCCACTTCGTGAAAACCTTGGGATCCTTGGATCGTTGATCTTTGGTAACCCAACGGCCTCAGGCAGCTCGCGCTGGCGGCGTATCAGGCAATCCATCGCGGCATCGTGATCGTTCTCAGCATCCACTATCATCTCCGGCCCGGCGGGGTGACGGAGGTGATCCGTCACCAGCACGAACTGCTGACGGCGGCGGGCATCACCCACCGGATCCTGTGTGGCGACAATCCGAGCGAGCTCCCCGCCGAAGTCGAACCCTGTCTCGACTATGCTCCCGCGCCTCAAAACCTGGAAGATGCGGCCGCCCACATCGAGAGGATCCTCATGGCTCATTTGCCAAACGAGCCGGCATTGCTGCAATTCCACAACCCCTGCCTCGGGAAAAACCCGGGGCTCACCGCCGCCGTGACCCGATTGGCCCGGCGGGGTCAGGCACTGCTCCTCCAACACCATGACTTGGCGGAAGACGGCCGCCCTGAATTATTGGCAGCACTCGAAGGGGTCGATGTGCTGTATCCGGTGTCGAATCGCATTGCCCATGGATTCATCAATTCTCGCGATCGGCAGGCATTCGTTGATGCCGGGCTCCCTGTAGACCAAGCCCATCTCCTCCCTCCTGCGACGTTCCGCCACGATCTTCCCTCCGCGCCGAAAGATGGTCCAGCAAGGGTGCTTCACCCCATGAGGGGGATTCCCCGAAAAAATCTTGGCGAACTTTTGCTGTTGGCTGCCGCAGCTCCGCCCGGAACGCAATTCATGCAGGGCAGTCGTCCCCAGCAAGCCGAGTGGCAGGCACTCTATGAGACTTGGAGGAACACGGCTGAGTCCCTGAAACTCCCTATCGACTTCGATGTGTTCTCTCGAGGCCGGGACGCCGCCTATGCCCGCTCGACCCATCTGGTCACGACATCCACGCAGGAAGGCTTTGGCCTGATTCATCTGGAAGCCTTGGGTCAACGCCGGGTTCTCGGGCGCAGGATTCCTGCTCTCGCAGAAGATCTCCGCGACTTCCCGCAAGGGGGGCTCTATGATGCGTTGGAGGTGGATGGTGTTGACTTCCCCGAACTACCCTTGACCCGACAGCTTTCGGTGATCGCGAAGGTGAACGCCGGGGCATTCGATCCACAAGTCGTTGCGGGTTCAGGAAAAATGCCCCTCTCTGTCTGGCTCGGAGAACAATTGAATCAACGCATTCCGAGCGCCGCTCCCTTGATTGAGGCGAGCTTCTCCCCCGTCGCCCTCATTGAGCGCTGGGTGGCCCTTGCTTCCCTCCTTTTGTCTTCACCGGCCGGGCCGGTCACCCGTCTGGACCGCCAGATGCTCACCGCAGTCTTCTCCTGATGCCCTCCCTCCTCCCCGCTGGAATCCGTGCGGTTTTTTTCGATGTCTATGGCACCCTCCTTGATGGGCCTCGACGCGACGACCGAGGCCAAAAAATGTCCGAGGTCGCCCGCCAATTCGGACTTCATCCGATTCCTCAGCTCGATCAGCGTCTCGACCAAGCGATTCAGGATTCGCATGCTCAGTCCTCGGAGCCCTTTCCAGAAATCGATATTCGCGAACTTTGGCAGGCGATTTTCCCCGACCTCGGCGATCGGGATCGATTTGCTTTTGAGGTCGAGGAGGCCATTCATCCGGTATCCATCGTACCTCAGGGTGCGGTGTTGCTGGAACAGGCCGTGCAGCAGGGTGCCGCACTGGGAGTCATCTCGAATGCTCAGGCCTACACCCGAAGCCTGCTGGCCCAACATTTCCCCCACCATTGGAAGAGTTTCGATTCCGAGCTTTTGGTGTTTTCCTATGAACATCGGATCGCCAAGCCCGACCTGCGGCTATTTCAAACAGCGCAGCTCCCGCTCCTCCGCCGAGGATTCCAACCTGACGAGATTCTCATGGTTGGGGACTCACCGGGCCATGACCTCCTTCCGGCCGCCCAACTGGGCTGGAGGACACTTCAGATCGAGTAACCCTCTCCAAACGCCAAAATCCCCAGCTTGGATTCTTCGAGGGCAATTCAGGTTGGGTTCAGGTGGAACCTTTCAAGGTCGGGGCATGAAAGCCCTCAGCACCCTATTTTTGATCGCCGCCACCCACGCCCAGGATGCTCCGGTCATCGATCTCACGCATCCTTTCCCCTACTCCTCTCAGGAGGTTCCGGACTACATCACTCGCGACAACACTCCCCCCGACAACCCCATCACCGATCTCGGCGCGACCCTCGGCCGGGTGCTGTTTTACGATTCCCGGCTTTCCCGCAATCAGACGGTTTCTTGTGCGAGTTGCCACCAACAAGAGCATGGCTTCTCTGATCCTGACACCGCAAGTATGGGAGTCGCCGGTTTCTCTGGGCGCCATTCGATGCGTCTGATCAACGCCCGATTCTCCGATGAAACGCGCTTCTTCTGGGACGAACGCGCCGACAGCGTCGAGGATCAAGCAACGCAACCCATTCAAGACCACATCGAAATGGGATTCAGCGGCACTGACGGTGATCCCGGATTTTCCGATCTGGTCGATCGCCTCTCTTCGATCGAAGTCTATCAGGTTCTCTTTGCAGGAGTGTTTGGCGACCCGGAGGTCACCGAGGAACGCATTGGCAAGTCCTTGGCTCAGTTCGTTCGCAGCATCCAATCATTCGACAGCCGCTACGACGAAGGACGCGATCTAACGGGTGCCGATGGTCCGCCCTTTCCCAATTTCACGATGGAGGAGAATGATGGAAAGATCCTATTTCTCCGCCCTCCTGCTCAGGGTGGTGCCGGTTGCGCAGGATGCCACGTGCCTCCGGAATTTTCCATCGATCCGGCGAGTCGCAACAACGGGGTGGTGAGCAGCCTTTCGGGAGGGACGGACACCACCAACACGCGCGCTCCCAGTCTGCGCGATCTCGTTGATGCCAACGGCCAACCCCACGGGGGGTTCATGCACGATGCCAGCTTCGCGACTCTGGAGGAGGTGATCGAGCACTACAATGCCGTGCCCGCTGTGGTCACCAATCTCGACGCCCGTTTGATTCGACCCGGCAATCTGCCTCAAGAACTCGGTCTCGATGCCACGGAAGTAGCCTCCTTGGAAGCATTCCTCAAGACTCTCACCGGTCGCCGAGTGTACACCGACCAGCAGTGGTCTGACCCATTCGACAAAGAAGGCACGCTCCAGACGATCGTCCTGCCCACCGAATCCATCGAGTGCGGTCGGGAAATCCGCCAAGGCGTTCGGTTCACCACACTTACGGCCCAAGCCGTACCGAATGTGACCTATGGACTCCAAGCTTCCACCGATCTCACCCATTGGGCAACCGTCTCGGTGACTGCCGATGCCGAGGGTTGGCTGAGCCTCGACATCCCCGACGAACTGGGAATCGAAGCGCGCTACTTCCGCTTCATCTATCCGGTTCCTTCAGAGTAGGCTTCGTCCGTCACCCTCGGCCCCTTCTTGTTGTGAAACTCCTCATTATCGAAGACTCGCCTGAACTCCTGGATTTCCTGATAGAGCTCCTGGAGGAGGAGGGGCATGAGGTATCGGCTGCGGAAGAGGGCGTTCAAGGGCTCTATCTTGCACAAAACTGGGAGTTCGACGTGATCCTCCTCGATGCGATGCTGCCGGGTCTCGACGGCTTTTCGCTCTTGGAACGCCTGCGCAAGACCCACACCACTCCGGTTCTCATGCTCACCGCCCGCGACCAAACACGCGATCGGGTTCGTGGACTCGATCAAGGTGCTGACGACTACTTGGTGAAGCCCTTTGCCAATGATGAGTTGCTTGCCCGCATCCGCGCTGTGGCCCGACGCCACGGACTCCAGTCCGAGAAATTGCTGCGGATCGGAGCGGTGGAAATCGATACGGGATCCCTCCAAATCCGCGCGGGGGGAGAGCCGGTGGAAGTTACGGCTCGGGAATTTGCGTTGGTCGAACTGCTCGCCCGTCACCGCTCCGAGGTCGTCTCAAGGGACCGGATTTTCGGCCAACTCTTTGATGAGGAATCTGAAGATGTCGACATTTCCAATCTCCTCGACGTCTACATCTACAAACTCCGACAAAAGCTTGGAAAGGATTTCATCAAAACTCGGAGGGGCGCGGGCTACTTCATCGAATGAGCTCCCGCCCGCCCCTCTGGAGGTCTCTCTCCTTCCGACTGCAGAGCTGGCACGCCCTGATTCTTGCCCTCGCCATCAGTGGCATGATGGTCGCTTTCTATCATATCGAATCGGAGCGCAGACTCGATGCAATCGATGTCCAGCTTTCCAACCTCACTCGAGAAGTCCTGCCCGAACTCGACCGGCCTGAGGACCATCGTCCCCCTGGACCTCCAGGCGGCCCAGGACGGTTCGAAGACGACGATTTCGGCGGCCCTCCACCTGGAATGCGACGAAGGAAGGAGGAAAAATGGCAGGCCGACGATGCCATTGACCCCGACCTCAAGGCACGATCCTGGACGGTCGCCTGGGATCCGGAAGGCCATCCCCTTCATCATCGTGGAACGGGGCGCCCCGACTCCATCACCTGGAATCAGGGACGCATCCCGGCACCCTTCGTGACGATTGACGGACATCGAGTGATGTACTTTCGCGGTCCGCGACACTCATTGCTGGTCACTGGCCTCCCGCTGGACGGCCACCAGGAAGCCCTCCACCGATACGGATGGGAACTGGGAGGCGTGGGGATCACCCTATTTTTGGCGGGTATCGTCGTCGGGGGAGCCATCACTCATTGGAGCTTGCGGCCTGCTCGGGATATTGCCGAGGCCGCTCGAGACATTGCTGGATCCGATCGATCGCGCCGCATCGACCTCAGACGCAGCACCCGCGAACTTCACGAGCTGGCCGTGGTGCTCAATGAGGCATTTGACAAGCTTGATGGAGAGATCACGCAACGAGAACGTTTCACTGCTGACGCCTCCCATGAATTCCGCACCCCGCTGACCGTGATTCTCGGCCACTCTGAGCGCCTGCTCGCCAAACCCCGCAGCGAGGAGGACTACCGCAAGGGGCTCCAAGTGGTTCATCAGTCATCGCTCCGACTCAAAGCGATTGTGGAGCAAATGATGACCTTGGCTCATCTGGATGCCGAGGTTCTCGATCATCCACAGCCCATCGACCTCGGAGACCTCGCCACGGAAACCCTCGCCCTCCTTCGCGAATCATGCGCCCGTCGTGACGCTCTTGTAAAAATGCACATCCAGCCCTCTCCTGTGTGCGGAGATGCTGAGCTGCTGACACGATTGATTGCCAATCTCCTCTCCAATGCCCTCCGTCACAATCCTCCTGGCACCCCATTGGAAATGCGCAGTGGAAATGACCAGGGTCTCTCCTGGTTGGAAATTGAAGACCATGGTGTGGGCATTGCCCCAGAACACCAGGATCAACTCTTCGAACGCTTCTACCGGGTGGACAGTTCCCGAAAGGCGCTCGACGGAGAATCGGGCTCCGGTTTGGGATTGTCGATTTGCCTCAAAATCGCCCAACGCCATGGCGGAGATCTCACTGTCTCCAGCGCACCAGGACAGGGCTCCCTCTTTCGCCTGACCCTACCCGGAACATGATCCGAAGGCGATGGGCGGACTACGGAAGCCTTCCAACAAACGGGCCACCCAGGAGTTCCCCGGATGGCCCGTCGATCATCAACATTGGAGGAAATCAATCCGTAGCGAGGACCACCCGATAGAAGGCACGACCCTCAGGAGGAGCAGGATCGGTCCAGCTTCCCGTGTCGCCAGTCGCAGTCACCGTGCCGACCACTTCCCAAGTTTCCAGGGTTTCGCTACGCTCAATCGTGAACTCCAGCCCGCTGGCTGCCGGCCATTCAAGGGATCCCCCCTGCCATCCGACAAAGAAGAAGGAAGCACCGTCCATGGGAGCAAGGCCGAGAAGGTATTCGACGTAGTTCGTCGTACCATCGCCGTCTGCATCGTCGCTCTCACCCCGTTGGGCCGGATCGGAAATCTCCGCGTCCGCCCAGGCGGCAAATCCGGAAGCTCCATCTTCATGGAAGAGGAACTCACTTTCGGAGAGAGCCCGCGCATGAATGCGCACTTCATCCACATTGCCTTGGAAGGCATCCGTCGTCGTCCCTGCCCATTCACCCGTGCCAATCGACCACACTCCATCCATGGCCCCTTCTTCAGGACGGTACCAAGCACCCGAGATCGCAAGAGTTCCATCCAAAGTGTAGGAGGCGTCCCCGGGGTATTTGATCCAAAGTTGCAACTCACTCTCGGTGGCTGTCACAGCAACCGAATACCAGCTCCCAGCCACTACCGGTGTCGTCCCGATGATTTCCTTGGCTTCGCCAGATCCATCGACGATGGCAGCGCGAATCAGATCTGAGGTGTCGATCTTGATCGTGAAAGGCGGCTGACCCCCAATCGGATTCCCTGACTTGCAGATCGGAACCTGCCACACTCCGGTGACCGAGGTGTTGAAGCTCGCTTCCACCGTAAATTCGTCAAACTCCGCCAGCTGCAGACAGGCCACTCCTTTGTCCAAATAGGCGGCAGGGGTGGTGAAGAGGCTCTCAATGAAGTAGACCCCATTGGTATTCCGAAGGAAATACATCGAGCCGTCGTTCGCCGCACCAGTCGCGGGAATCGTTGCTGCCGGCACCACCGAGTCGTAGTTCGGAGCGGTGTAGGTCGCCCATGTCATCAGATGATGTCCATAGACGGAGGCATCCTTCACCCAACCCGGATAAGCCAGTTCCCCATTCCCACCGGAAGGAACGTCACCCTCCGTTGCTTCCTCGAAGCGCCAGTATGCGAGCAAGGTATCCTTGGACTCTGCATCCGTTGGATCCGACCCCGCCACATACTCCAGCAAGTTATTCACGGAGTCACCGTCTGGATCGCTCCGACCATCCTGATAGGCCATCACCGTCGCTATGTCCTCATCGGCAACCTGGAAATATTTCAGCTCCCAGCCATCCGGCAATCCATCCCCATCCATATCGGGCGACGAAATCATGTCCACCGGACTGGTGCCCCAATCGTGCTCATCCAGGTTCGAGTAAGTATCCCCATCCGGATCGGCATCGGGATCGACGTCTTCAAGATCCGTCAGTTCCGGGAAGAAGTGGCGCTCCCAGCCGTCGTTCAGCCAATCCTGGTCTTCGTCGGGATAGGAGAATTCGCTCAAGGGGTCGGTCCCTGCCAGGAATTCGACCAAATTGCTATTGTAGTCGTTGTCTGGATCGTCGTCCGGCGAAGCAGCCAATTCGTTCGGCGGCGGGTTGGGGAAAAAGGCCATTTCCCATCCGTCATTCATCCCGTCTCCGTCGATGTCCGGCCAATCGTCGCTGTCATCCGGATCGGTCGACGCCCGATACTCCATCAAGTTCGTCGCGTCGTCATAGTCGTAGTCATCAGCCGGTCCAAATTCGAGCGTTCCACCCAAATTTGCCATTTCCCAAGCATCCGGCAAACCATCGCCATCGGTGTCTTCCGGTGTGATGGGATGCCCAGCGAGGAATTCGCCCGGCTCCAAGGCGGTATCGCTGATGCGAACCTCATCGATGCCGCCAAGCCAACGATCCCCGTGATCGTCGCCGGGCGCATCACTGGTCCCGTAGCGGCCACGACCGATCGTCCACCCCCAAGGATCTCCGTTCGCATCCACTCCCGGATCGACCAATGCAGGATTGCTGCTCGACGTCACATCCGTCGTCGCCACTTCCTCGAAAGTTCCGCCAGTGGCGCGTTTCCAAAGTCGGAGAGTCGAGCCATCACAGGTCGCAGCGAAATGATACCAAAAGCCCGGAGAAAGCGGTGCGGTGTCTTCCGCTGCATGGGAATTGCCCACCGCATCGACATAGAGAATCCGCACCGCGCCGTTCGGCATCGCTTGAAAATACAATGGAGCCTGCGCCGCATCGCTGGTCGACACATCATTGCCTTCGCGACCGACGAACGTGCTGTAGGCCCCAATCGCTTGGATCTTCACAGAAGCCTCGATCGTCCAGGTCAAGGACGTCCAGGTATCGAGATTCGTTCCGGTTGGCGTCGATTCAGACGACCAAGTGAAGCTGGCGGGGTAATCGCCCGCACTCTCGATGAACCAATCATTGGCCTCACCCGTCAAAGGGAGTGCCAAAAAGGGAGCGTCAGCTGCCGAAGCTCGGAAGACATGACCCGATCCCCCGTCGTCCCAGCTATACAGCTGGTTGCCATTCCCTGAAAGGTCCGGCACGGGAATTCCCGTCGCCTGAACTTCGGTCCGTCCGGCGGTCGACTGCACATAGTCTCCGTCCGTCACTGGGCTCGTTTCCGTGCCCTCAAAATTCCAGTAAGCCACCGTGTCGGCACTCAACGGAGATAGGGCAGTCACCCATAACATTAGGCCTTTGGTTATAGGCCAAGATCCATGATCGTTTCGGTACATCGATTGATTCGTTGGTTTCTCCAAAATTCACGCCGCCATCCGGAGTCACCTCCGGCCACCTGCGCCTTGGTGATGCCTCCATAAGAAACGTTCCATATCAGGGTAAACCCTCGAATCAGCCCCCTAGGTTATCTACTCATTGGACATGCAGGAAGGGATCTCCTTGGAGGCCTGATGCCCGCTTGATTTCGAGAGAAACCCCCTCATTTCTTTAAGGGAAACCACGTGGTAATTTTGCGGACTCATCGCCACCGCTCTGCATCGGAAATCCATCGGAAATTGACCTCTACTTCACCCAGGTTGTCCTCCCATTAGACAAGGTCGGGAGTCGAATTTCCGTCGCATTCATCTCCCTATCAGGACATAACCCAAAGGAATCGGAGACCATCGAGCCACGAGATCATCGCCTTTTAAGCGAGGTTTTCCGTGGGGATTCCTTTCGGCTCGCGCCGCGGCTCTTCCCATCCCTGAGTGGGGATTCCGGGGGTTCATTTCACCCGCGGCGCGAGCCACTTCCCACGTCCCCCCCAAAGCACCGTCGGTGGGAGAAATCAGCACAACAGGCTTCTTCCCGGAGCCCCTCAATGGGGCCGTAGCCCTTGCAAACCAAGGGCTCAACTTGGGGCCTGAGCGACGCTCCCTGCTGGCACGAAGTCCGGTATCACCACCGTCGTCCGCACTTTTCCCCGACCATGCTGCACCACATCCAGCAGCATATCACTGACCCGGCGGCCAATCATCGTGCCATCCGTCCGATAACGGGAAATCGCCGGAAAGGTGAAATCCAGATGATAATCATCCCAAGCCGAGATCACGCTCACATCATCCGGAACCCGAAGACCGGCCGCCTGCAGATAGCACACCACAGAGATCGCCACTTCTGAACATCCCACAAACACTCCGGTTGGCCGAGGCTTCGAAGCCAGCAAATTCATCATGCACCGCGAGACCGAAGGTGGATCCGTATCATGCGTCACCAATCGACCTGTCCCACCGAGCCGACGGAATTCTGACAAAAACACCTCCGAGCAGATCCGATCTCCAATGCTGGTCAGGTTCGCCCGCAAATAGACGACTTCTCGATGTCCCCGGGCATAGAAGATCCCGGCAGCATGCCGACCTTCCGCTTCCGAATCAGGGTGAATCGCATTCAAAATCGCGCCGTCCGGCACCCGCCCCAGAACGACGGCCGAAATGCGCCGAGAGCTGAACCAGCGAAGAATTTCCTCATTCGAAAAACAAAGCAGCCACGCCGCCGTGTCCGGTATCCGCACCAAGTCCTCGAAACGATGGGGCTGGAAGCGCTCAAACAATGCAGGACGATGCTCAACCTCCATCCGATAGCCATGGGCGGAAAGGCGCTCCACTACCAAGTCGAAGACTTCGCGCAGGCCCGTGCTCCACGCCCGAAATGAGTATGGAGTCAGACACCGAACCGTCCTTGGGGGAGCCTCATGCGGCTCCATGGGAGAGCTGAGAATCCGATGAAAGCGACCTCTTCCGCCCAATTCGATGCAATGCTCATTGGCCAGTTGGGCCAAGGCTTTGCGCAAGGTCATGCGGCTCACTTGAAACTCGCGGCCCAGCTTGGCCTCCGCTGGAAGTTCCCCTTGCCAGCGACCGAGACGGATCCCCTCTCGGAGCTGCTCAACCAGCTGATCATGGATCAGGATGCGTCTTGGGATATCAACCATGGGACGAGGTGGACGGAGTGATCTCGCTCGGACGGCTCCAAGCGTTCCACCGTCATCAACGCTTTCCCCGCCCCATTTCCGACATCCTTTCTGAAACACTTTTTCTGATCCACTCCGCTCAGCCTTTGCTCCAACCCGCCAGCACCCGCTTGCCGATCGTTCGGCCTTCCTGAATCTGACGATGAGCGCGGATCACATTCGCCGCCGTGATTTCGCCCGCCACTTCTTGCATCGTGCTGCGAAGCTGACCGGCATCCATCGCTTCGGCGATTCGGTTGAGGATCACTCCCTGCTGCGCGAGATCCTCGGTCTCAAACATCGAGCGCGTGAACATGAATTCCCACACGATCGTCACACTCTTCCGTTTGAACTCGCCTCCCATGGGCAACTCCCCAGTGGGTTCGACAATCAAAACCACCTTCCCTTGCGGAGCCACCAATCGCCCCATCGTGTCCCAATAGGCATCCGTGTTGTTGAAATTCGCAATGAAATCGACTTCAGCGAATCCTCGCGATGCCATTTCCGCCTCCAGATCGCCCGAGTGATCGACCACTTCCTCCGCCCCCAGCGACCGACACCATGAGGCACTCTCTGGGCGCGAGGCCGTAGCCACCACCCGCAATCCCGCGTGTTTGGCCAGCTGAATTCCGATCGATCCGACGCCTCCAGCACCTCCGATCACCAAGATCGACTTCCCCGCATCCGCACCGTCGGGATCGATACCCAATCGATCAAACAACGACTCCCAAGCCGTCAGGCTCGTCAACGGCAGCGCCGCGGCCTCCGCCCAGTCCATCGACTCCGGAGCCCGCCCCACCAGCCGCGAGTCCACCAACTGATACTCAGCATTTGACCCCGGCCGCCGCACATCCCCCGAATAATACACCCGGTCCCCAACCGAAAACCCGAGCGCTTCTGCCCCTACCGCTGCCACCTGCCCCGCGGCATCATAGCCTAACACCATGTCCTCGGCGCCGGCTTTCGGCCGAACCTTGGTGTCGACCGGATTCAATGCCACCGCCTCAACCTTGATCAAGAGGTCCGAGCCCTTCGCCACCGGCACCGGCAGCTCGACCTCCTCTGCTACTGTGGCGTCGAGAATCGATACCCCGGCCCGAAATCGGACCGCCTTCATCGTTTTGGGGATTTCCATGGGCCATTCACGCGCCAACTCGTGCTCCGTGCAACCCTCCTCAGCGCGTCATCCGCAACCAACTGCTTGCCCTCCGCCCCTCCGAATGCTATTTCCCTTCGTGGGTGAAGAGTCTCGCCCTCTCATCGCTGGTGAATCTTTGCCGCTCCATTGTTGCCCTGTTTCTGGCCTTCCTCATGGGAAGTCCGCTGTGCTGCTGCGCGAGCGAAAGCCATCCAACGGCGGCCCAAGACTCCACCCCCTCGTGCTGCCAGCACCCCTCCCCTTCTCAGGGAAAAGGCCATCCCTCGACGCCCACCGAACACGTCTGCGCCTGCAAAAGCAAAGACCCTCGTGATCTCGAAAAGGCCGTCGACCTTCCCTCCTATCAGGCCCTCGCTCTCCTTCCGGCACCGTCCCCAGAGAGCCTTGAACCCACACCCCGGATCCTCGGATCGCTCCTCTCTCCTCCACCTCCGGAAAACAGCGCGCCTCGAAGACGGCTCGCCTGGCTTTCCCGTTGGTTGATTTGAAGCCCATCAGGCCTGAATCCCGCCACTCGTGCGATTCAGGGCACCTCATCGTACCGCCACTCAGCGCCGGTACCTCGTCTCCTCCGCGCCTTGCGGAGCCCTCTGGACTTCATCTATTCAAATCAACCAATCATGAAATTTTTTGCACTCATTTCTTCCGTCGCCTTCCTGTTCGCCTCCTGCTCGAAGCAAGAATCGGCGACCACCGAAGCCCCCGTGGAAACCCAAGCCCCGGTCGACGCCTCCGCGGCCAAGCCTTATCCCCTGAAGGTCTGCCTCGTCTCCGGCGAGGAACTTGGAACCATGGGCGAACCCGTCGTCATCGTCCACGAAGGCCAGCAAATCCAATTCTGCTGCTCGCACTGCGTGCCTGAGTTCAAGGAAGACCCCGCCAAGTTCCTGGCGAAGCTCGAAGAACTCGACAAGCCCTAAGTCCCGCTCGGGCAGGGGTGGTATGGCGGAAAATGCGGCGGAGCAGGTCTCCGTGCGCCCCTTCGTGCCTCCCCGGGCCCCAACCCTTTTCCCTTTTCCCATCATGCAACGATCCTTGTTGCTACTCGGCGGGTGCCTGGTGGTGGCGTGCAGTCACGTCCCCGATGAGCGGACGTCGTCTTCCGCCACCCTTGCCCCGCCTCCTGCCTCAGCAGCGGAAAACTACTCGGTGCCTGGAAATGCCGGTCCCGAAGAGTTGGCACGCCTCGCTCTTCTCCACCACCCGGCCATCGCTGCCGCCCGCCACCGGGCCGAACGGCTCGCCTCCAGGGTGCCGCAGGATCAAGCTCTGCCCGATCCCATGCTCGAAGTCGGCGCGGGGTCCATGGCCGAAACCGCGGCGGGCCGCATGGAAGCCATGGCCGGCGTCAAACAGAAGATCCCCTTTCCTGGCAAACGCCGCGAGGCAGCAGCGGCGTCCGCCAGCGAAGCCGCCGCCGCCCGCGCCGAAATCGATGCCCTCCAACTCCAACTCACCGAGCAAGTCCATTCCGCCTGGTGGGATCTCTACCTCGCCGACCAAACCCTTTCCCTCACTCGCGAAAGCCGTTCCGTCCTTGAGGCCGTGCGCGATGCCGTCGATGCCCGGGTCGCGGCCGATCAGGCCAGCCAGGCCGATCAGTTGCGCCTCGCCAACGAACTCAGCTTGATCGATCGCGATCTCGCCGAAGCTCGCCAATTGCGCGGCACCGCCTCCGCGCGACTCAACTCACTCCTCAATCGCCCCGCGGGCTCGCCTCTGAGCATCCGATCCGCCTCCCCCATCCCCTCGCCTGGCTCGCTCCAAAACCTGCTGGCCCAAGCGCAAGCACGCCATCCAGACGTCGCCGCCGCCGAACAGCGGGCGAATGCCTTTCGCCACCGCCTGAAACGCGCCGAACTCGAAAAATACCCGGATTTTACCGCGGGCGTCACCTCCGCCTCGATCGCCTCATCCGGATTGTCGAAAATGGCCAATGGCCGCGATCAGCTCTACGCCACCCTCGGCGTCAACCTCCCGCTCTGGCAAGAACCCCGCCGCGCCATGCTGCGTGAAGCTCGCGAAGGCATGCAGGAAACCGAAGCCCTGCTCGCCGCCACCCGCTCCGACCTGCGCTACCGCGTCGAAGAAGCCTGGTTCCAGGCCCAAACCGCGCGGGAAGTTTCCGACCTCTTCTCCCGGCGTCTCGTCCCCGATGCCCGCCAGGCCTACGACGTCACCCTCACCGGCTACAGCGCCGGACTTCGCAGTTTCAATGACCTCATCGAAACCTGGCGACAACACCTCGCTTTCCAACTCCAACGGGTCCGCAACCAGGCCCAACTCGGCAAGGCCACCGCCACCCTGCGCGCTGCGGCCGGGCTCTTCTAGTCCTTCTATCCATCCAAGCCTCTTTCCGCCATGAAATCGCTGCTCCGTCGCTCGCTCCTCATCGGGCTTCCCATCCTGATTTTCCTCGCCGGCTGGTGGTTCGGCCTGCCCTCTTCCCCTTCCGAGCTGTCCCATGCTGACCAGGAATCCTCCACCGTTTGGACCTGCTCCATGCATCCGCAGATCCGCCAGCCCGAGCCCGGACTGTGCCCCATCTGCAACATGGACCTCATCCCGCTTCGCGACGAGGTCCGCGGCGGATTGCGTGAACTCACCGTCAGCCCCGAAGCCGCCGCCCTTCTCGACCTTCGGGTCAGCCCCGTTGTCCGAGCCCCCGCCGAGGCGGAAGTCCGACTGTTTGGCCGCATCGACTACGACGAACGTCGTATTTCAACCATCACCGCCCGGGCCGGCGGTCGGCTCGACCGTCTTTTTGTCGATTTCACCGGAGCCCAAGTCCGCAAGGGTGATCACCTCGCCGAAATCTACTCCCCCGATCTCCTCGTCGCCCAACGTGAGCTCATTGAAGCCCGGCGCGCGTACGAGACCTCCGGCGCCGATGCCCCGGCCGCCCGTGAAACTCGCCGCCGATGGCTCGACGCCTCCCGGGAAAAACTGCGCCTACTCCAATTCTCCGACACCCAGATCGCCGCCATCGAATCCGCCACTCAGCCTAGCGATCATCTGACCCTCTATGCGCCCCAATCCGGGATCGTGACCGACAAATTCGCCACGGAGGGCCAGTACATCAAAACCGGCGATCCTCTTTTCAAAGTCGCCGATTTGTCCCAGGTCTGGCTGCGCCTCGAAGCCTATGAACGCGATCTTCAATGGTTGCGCTACGCTCAAGACATCGTCTTCACCGTAGAAGCCCTTCCCGGTCGCACCTTCCACGGCCGCATCGCTTTCATCGACCCCGAGATCGACCCCATGCGCCGCGTCGCGCGCGTTCGTGTCAACGTCGACAACCCCGACCTCACCCTCAAACCCGGCATGTTCGCCGAAGCCATCGCCAAGTCCGATACCGCCGCCGATGGCAGAGTGCTTGATCCTTCCCTTGCCGGAAAATGGATCAGCCCCATGCACCCTGAAATCGTCAAAGATGGCCCGGGCCAATGTGATATCTGCGGCATGGACCTCGTTCCCGCCGAACAGCTCGGCTTCGTTCCCAATACCGCCCAGGCCCAGGAACCCTTGTTGATTCCCACCTCCGCCGTCCTTCTCACGGGTGAGCGCGCCATCGTCTACCTGCGCCGCAACTCTTCGCCCGAAGAGGGCCCGACCTTCGAAGGGCGGGAAATCGTGCTCGGCCCCCGCGTCGGCGATCACTACCTGGTCGAAGATGGACTCGAAGCGGGCGACTTGGTCGTCACCCGGGGTGCCTTCAAGCTGGACTCGGAGCTCCAGATCAAAGCGCGACCCTCTATGATGAATCCGAACGCAGGGCTTGAGGAGCACCCCGCAGGCACCGCCTCTGCCGAACTTTCCGGTGCCTGGACGCCCATCCCCCGTCATCTGGACCGCCTTCTCCGCCACCCGGACCCTGCGGGTCTCGCCGCCCTCCGCCACCTGGTCCAGGATCTCGACCCCGCAACCCTCCCCACCTCAGAACAGGCGCTCTGGCAGGAGTTTTCCCGTCGCCTCCTCAATCAGCTCACCCTTGCTTCCCGCGAAATCTCCCAGCGCCCCACGGCCGCCACCCAACGCATCGCCTCGGCCATCGAAGATGCCGGGCGGCACCTTGGCCTCCCCTACGCGCCCGAGCCAGCACCCACCGCCGATCCCACCGCGCTCGCTGAGCTCCGGGTCGCTCTCGATGCCTATTTCCCCCTCGCAAAAGCTCTGGCCGAAGACGACGACACCTCTTCCCGCGATGCCGCCCAGAACTTCGCCCAAGCAGCCCCGTCCTTGTCTTCTTCCTCGCTCACAGCGGCCACCGATCTGTCCACCCGCCGTTCTGCCTTTAAGGAAATCAGCGCTGCCCTCATCACCCGCATCCGGGAAACCGGGCTCGATGCCGTCGGCAATGCCTATGTCGTCCATTGTCCCATGGCCTTCGGCAACTCCGGAGCCGATTGGCTCTCCGATCAGCCCACAGTGCACAATCCTTACTTTGGTGACGCCATGCTTTCCTGCGGCTCCGTCACCGAAACCCTCTCCGTCGCTCCTCGCCCGGAGGGTCGTTGATCCTCTTTTGCCCACATCGCGATGAAATCGCTCATTCATTTCTGCCTGCACCAGAAGCTGGTGCTGCTCCTGCTCCTTGCGTTCTTTATCGGTTGGGGAATTCGGGTTGCGCCCTTTGATTGGGACACCGGCAATTACCCACGGGACCCGGTGGCGGTCGACGCGATTCCCGACCTTGGCGACAACCAACAGATTGTCTTCACCGAATGGCCCGGGCGCTCGCCTCAGGACATTGAGGATCAAGTCACCTACCCCCTGACCGTCGCTCTGCTCGGTGTTCCCGGAGTTCGCGAAGTCCGCTCCTACTCGATGTTTGGAAGCTCCTCGATCTACCTCATCTTCGAGGAAAACGTCGAATTCTACTGGAGTCGCAGTCGTGTCCTGGAAAAGCTCAATTCCCTCCCTTCGAATCTTCTTCCGGAGGATGTCACCCCGACCCTCGGGCCCGATGCCACCGGACTCGGCCAAGTCTTTTGGTACACCCTTGAGGGAAGGGATCCAGACGGACAACCTGCAGGCGGTTGGGATCTCGATGAACTACGCGCCATCCAGGACTGGCAGGTTCGCTACTCGCTCCTCTCCGCCAAAGGAGTCGCCGAAGTCTCTTCCATCGGAGGTTTCGAACGCCAATACCAAGTGGATGTCGATCCCGATGCCCTGCGCGCCCACGACGTCACCCTCGCCCAGGTCGTCGACGCCGTTCGCAAATCCAACCAGGAAATCGGTGCCCGCAACCTCGCCGTCAACGGCGTCGAGTATTTCCTTCGTGGCACAGGCTACATCCACAGTGTCGATGACCTGAGCAAGGCCGTCGTCACGGTCCGTGGAAATACTCCGATTACCGTCGATGACGTCGCCCACGTCACCCTCGGGCCCGCCCAGCGCCGCGGTGCGCTTGATGTCAATGGTGCCGATGCCGTTGGCGGGGTCGTGGTTGCCCGCTTTGGTGCCAATCCTCTGGAAGCCATCAAGGCCACCCGCGCGCGAATCGATGCCCTGCGCAGTTCCTTGCCCATCCGGGCTTTCATCGACTGGTCGAAAACCACGCCCGCGGAAGTGGCTCAATTCGCAAGGCAACACCAACTGCCGTCTTTCGCCGACGAACCGCAAGCCTGGCTCGATTTCACCCGCGAGACCACCCGCTCAGCTTGGCCCACCTGGCTCACCACTTCCCAGATCACGGTGGTTCCTTTCTACGACCGTTCCCATCTCATCGGTGAAACTCTCCACACCCTCGACGAAGCTCTCTATCAACAGGTCCTCGTCACGATCATCGTCGTCATCGTCATGGTGCTGCACCTTCGGAGCAGCTTGCTGATTTCTGCGATGCTTCCGCTCGCGGTTCTCATCACTTTCATCGCCATGAAAGTCGCCGGCGTGGATGCCAATGTCGTCGCCCTTTCCGGCATCGCCATTGCCATCGGCACCGTCGTCGACGTTGGCATCGTCCTCACCGAAAACATCCTCAAACACCTCGACGAAGCGGACCCCTCGGAATCTCGCGCTCAGGTCATCCATCGGGCCGTCACCGAAGTGGCGGGCGCCGTGACCACTTCCGTTCTCACCACCGTGATCAGCTTCCTTCCTGTGTTTGCCATGACTGGAGAAGCTGGGCGCCTATTTCGTCCATTGGCCTTCACCAAATCGTTTGCCCTCATGGCTTCGATCGTGGTGGCTCTAACGCTGATTCCCCCGCTGGCTCATCTTCTCTTTGGCACGCTTCCTCAGGCATTCCGCGCCCGGCGGCTTCTCTCCATCGTGCTCCTCGTCGCCGCTGCCGCCCTCTCCTGGGTCCTCACCCCTTGGCTCACCCTCATCCTGCTGGGAGTCGCTGCTGGAGTCGCCCTCGAACCTTACGTCCGTGGCAAGCTGCGGCGCCGCCTCCTGCTCTCCTTCAACCTCATTGGCGGGCTGGTCGTGGTTGGATTCCTCACCCTTGATTGGATGCCTTTGGGACTGGATCGGTCCACGTTCCAAAATGGCATCTTTGTGGTCTTGATCGTCGGCGGCCTCCTCCTTGGATTCAAACTCTTTGAGCTGACCTATCCTCGAGTCCTCCGCGCCTGCCTCGATCACAAGGGCCTCTTTCTCACACTTCCCGTCACTTGCTTCCTGCTCGCCCTCTGTTTCTGGCTCGGGTTCCCAAAGACCTTTGCCTTCCTGCCAAAAATCACCTCCAGCCACCTCACTGAGAGCCGCCTTTGGAAAAGTGCTGCTGAGAAATTCCCCGGACTGGGTCGCGAGTTCCGACCCGCCCTCGACGAAGGATCCTTCCTTTTCATGCCCACCATCAGCCCTCACGCCTCCATGGATGAGGCACTGGGCACCTTGCGACAGCTCGATCAGGCCATTGCAGGCATTCCCGAGGTTGACCGGATTGTCGGAAAAATCGGACGCGCCGATTCCCCTCTCGACCCCGCCCCGATCTCGATGATCGAGGCCGTCGTTCACTACGTCCCGGAATACCGGTCCGACGATCAAGGCCGTGTGCTTCGATACCGCACCGACCGCCAAGGCAATTTCCTGTATGACACCGAGGGCCAACTCACCGAAGACCCGCGCGGCCGACCCTTCCGCCAATGGCGCCCCGACATCCACTCCCCCGATGACATCTGGAGAGAAATCGAACACGTCACCCAACTCCCTGGTGTCACCGGCGCCCCCAAGCTCCAACCGATCGAGACCCGCCTCGTCATGCTACGCACCGGCATGCGCGCCCCCATGGGTATCAAAATCAAAGGCGAGCACCTCGAAGAGATCGAACAAGTCGGACTCCAAATAGAGAAACTCCTCCGCAAGGGAGAAGTCGCCGGCCTTGCCACCGAAACCGTCACCGCCGACCGGATCGTTGGCAAACCCTACTTGGAAATCCTCCCCAACCGGGATGCCGCCTCGCGCTACGGCCTGAACATTTCCGACCTTCACGAGACCATTCAAACGGCCATCGGCGGACGGGTGGTCACCCGCACCGTCGAAGGCCGTGAACGTTTTGCGGTCCAGGTCCGCTATGCCCGCGAGGAGCGCGATTCTCCGGAAGCCCTCGGCCGGGTTCTCGTCACCACCCGAGAGGGTGCCCAGGTCCCCCTCTCTCAGCTTGCGACCATCCGCTCCGTCCCCGGACCCCAGATGATCAAATCCGAAGACACCTACAAAACCGGCTATGTGACCTTTGGAGCGCTTCCCGGATATGCCGAGGTTGATGTGGTCGATGCCGCCCGTGCCTACCTCGAGTCCATGCGCCACCAAGGGGACCTCAAACTTCCCTCCGGCGTGCGCTACGACTTTGCTGGCAACTATGAAGCGGCCCTCGAATTCAACCGCACCCTCTGGACCATGATCCCTCTTGCTCTCGGGGCCATCTTCCTTCTCCTCTACCTCGACAACCGCTCCGTCACCACCACGCTGATTGTTTTCAGCGGCGTGGCTGTCGCATGGTCGGGTGGATTCATCTTACTGGGGCTCTACGGTCAGCCCGGGTTTCTCGACTTCGAGCTGTTTGGGCACCATTTCCGCCAGCTCTTTCAAATCGCTCCCATTCACCTCTCCACCGCCGTCTGGGTGGGCTTTCTGGCCCTATTTGGGATTGCCACCGATGACGGCGTCGTCATGTCCACCTACCTCCGCCAACGTTTTGACGAACTCCGCCCCAACACCGTGGCGGCGATCCGCACTGCGGTGGTTGAATCCGGATGTCGACGCGTCCGGCCCTGCCTCATGACCACTGCCACAACGCTCCTCGCACTGCTTCCGGTGCTCACTTCCACGGGTCGCGGTTCCGACCTCATGGCGCCCATGGCGGTCCCGATTTTCGGCGGCATGCTTATCGAACTCATGACAATGTTCGTCGTCCCCGTTCTGTACTCCTGGAAAGAGGAAGCCCGCTCTTCAAGAGCCCGTCATGCCCCCACCCCGTGAACCCTTGCTCCTGCTCTTGGCTCACTTTCCGCCTTTCCATGCGCCACGAGATGTCCCACCGTCCGCGGCGGTTCCATGAAAGCTCTCGGATTTCTCCTCCCTTTCGCTCTCGCCGCCTGCGCGACGAAGACCGCCGTGGTTGAAGACGCACCGAAACCCGCTCCGAAGCCACCCTCGGAAGAGGCCGCCGAGGCTCATCCAGATCCCCTTCCCGCACCCGACGAGGACCTCGGACTGCTTGTCCCCAGGAATCTTACGACGATGCCCGACGAACGCGATATGCGACCCACGGTGGATCCCGCTGAAGGTCGCTCGGTCATTGCCAATCCACCTTCGGGCGACTGAGCCACAGCGTCATCAAGATTCCCAAAACCACCCCCATCCCGGTCCCACAAAGGTGACCGAGCACATCGGTATTTTCCCCGCCGGCCCCATACAGGCTCAACAGGCAACCCCCTGCTGCCAGCGGTACCATCAAGGGTTTGAGCGCCCCATAGCGCCTTTCCCTCCAGGATCTTACCAACCCAGCACCCACGATCAATCCGAGCGCACCAAAGGTCGCCGTCGAGGCTCCCAACGATCGAAAGGGCTCATCGAAATGCCAATGAATCCAGCCCGTCGCCAGATTCCCAAGAAAGCCACTCGCCAGGATCAAAGCCCAACCCCTTCCCGCGCCAAAAACGGTTCCGACCATCACGCAAAAGCTCCCTCCAATCAGGAGATTTCCCAACAAATGGCCTGCATCCGCATGCAAAAATAGCGCGGTGAACGCCCGCCACCACTCTCCATCCTCCCAAACACGGCGGGCATCATTCAGCCACCGGCCCGGCAACTCCGGATCCCTCTCGTGAAGCGCCTGAACGCCCAACAGCAAAAGGCCCCAAACCAACGCCAACCCCCAACTCAGCGGCGGCCCGGCTTCGACGACAAACGGAACCTCCCGCTCTCCTGCATAGACGCCCAACTCGTGCCGGATCGGTTCCGCATGCTCGGGAGCCACTTCCAGCGCAAATCCCCCCAGCCGCGGCATCACCCGGCAATCGGTCCGCATGGCCAGCGCCACCAACGCATGCTCATCCGCTTGCGCCAGCGACGGCCAGGTTCCGACTTCGGTCCATTCGTCTTCCACCTCGCGACTTTGACCCGGATCGCAGGATTATCAAATTTCCCATTCGCCGAATCTGGCCTCCTATTTCGACATGCACTTCGACAGCGGACACCTCGCCTACTGCACGAACATCCATCCTGCGGAATCCTGGGATGAAACCCACGCCGCGCTGGTCCGTCATGCGCTCAAAGTGCGCGATCTCGTCGCACCGTCCGGGCCCTTCGCAATCGGTCTCCGGCTTTCTGCCCGAGCTGCCCGCGAATTGCTGGCAGGAGATCAGCTGGCCCGCTTCCGCGATTGGCTGGAAAGCGAAAACGCCTACGTCTTCACCATCAACGGATTTCCTTACGGAAACTTCCACGGAACCCGCGTCAAAGAGAAAGTATTCCAACCCGATTGGACCGATCCAGCTCGACTCGAATACACCAAGGAGCTGTTCACGATTCTTTCCGAACTCGCGCCCCTCGAAGGAGGAGGATCCGTTTCCACCCTACCCGGCTCCCACAAAACTTTTCACGCCGATGAAGCACTGATTCTCGATCCCCTGATCGAACTCGCCGGTTTCATCGATGCCCTTTCCGAGGTTTCCGGCCGCGATCTCCACCTCGGCCTCGAACCCGAGCCCCTAGGACACTTCGAAAACACCCAGGAAACTCTCCGCTTCTTCGATCGGCTTCTGGATGCGGCGCCGGACCACGAACTGGTGAAACGTCGCATCGGTATCAACTACGATTCTTGCCACTTCGCCCTTCAATATGAAGACCCCCGCTCCTCTCTGGGGGCTTTCGCAGCGGAAGGCTTGAGGATCTCCAAAATCCATCTCTCTGCCGCCGTGGCGCTGGATCCCCGCGTCCCGGGGGCAGTCGAGGCCATCCGTCCATTCGACGAACCCACCTATTTCCATCAAGTCATCGCCCGCCATCCCGATGGCCAGTTGGAGCGCTATGTCGACTTGCCCGACGGCCTTGCCGCATACGATTCGGGCACCACCGCCGAGCAATGGAGAGTGCACTTTCACATTCCGCTCGACGCACAACCGGCGCCACCACTGCGCTCGACGCGCCAACATGCCGCCGACACACTGGCCTGGTGCCGCGAGTTTCCCGGCCACTGCCACCATTTCGAAATCGAGACCTACACCTGGGGCGTCTTGCCCGCGGAATTCCGTCGCGAAGTCGAAGACCAAATCGCTGCTGAGTATCGCTGGGTTCTCGCCTGATTCATGCGTTCACTCCTTGCCAGCCTCCGCCTTGCCAACGCCCCCAGCGTCGTCAGCAATGTCACCCTCGGCTTCCTATTGGGGGTTTGGTATTGGGGATTTCGTCATCAACACCAGACTTGGGGTAGCCTAGCGCCCTTGAGCCTCCTCGCCACCCTCGGCGTGCTGTTGCTGTTCGCAGGAAATCTTCTCAACGACTGGTATGATCGGGAGTGGGATGCCACCCACCGCCCGGAACGGGCTCTCCCCAGCGGGAAATTCCGTCCCGCAAGCTACCTCATTGGGGGCGTATCTCTCCTCACACTTGCCCTCCTCCTCGCGGCCTTTCTCGGTCCAGCCGTCTTCCTCAACGTGCTGCTGATTTCCAGCTGCATCGTCCTCTACACCTGGGCTCACAAACGCCATCTGTGGGCCGTTCTCCCTATGGCGGCGTGTCGGGCCGGCCTCTATGGACTCGGCTTCCTAGCGCTCTCCCCCGTGGGTCCATGGGGTCAGGAACAAGGCACCGCACTCCCCCTCACCCAGCAAATCTCCGAACAGGCCATCGC
Source organism: Haloferula luteola (assembly GCF_014201715.1). Lineage (GTDB taxonomy): Bacteria > Verrucomicrobiota > Verrucomicrobiia > Verrucomicrobiales > Akkermansiaceae > Haloferula > Haloferula luteola. Next base: position 8,155 of record NZ_JACHFD010000035.1, on the reverse strand, counting down.
CAGCAGTTTCCTGCTGACCCACGCCCTCGGGCTCTTCAGCTATCTGTGCGGACTCTCTCTCAGTGCCCGTTATGAAAGCCTCGGCACGCCTCCTCCAGGGATGACGGTCCTGGCGCGCGCCTTATTGGGGATCCCCGTCGCGGCACTCTCTGCTTGGTGGATGCCCAGCTATCCCCTTTGGACCTTGCTGGGACTGATCCCATTCCTTGGCTGGCTGGCACTGACCTTTTCCCTCTTCCGCAAGCCACTTCCCCGCTTCGTATCCGCCCTCTTAGCGGGAATCCCTCTCATCGATTGGATCGCCTGTGTCCCGGCAGCCACATCGACTTTGATGCCCGGAGAAAAACTTTCCGGGCACCCCCTCGTCATCGCCGGGGTGACCCTTCCCCTCCTCGCCTTCGGCCTCGGTCGCTGGCTCCAACGAATCGCTCCAGCCACTTAGGCTTCTTTCCAAGCGACGCTGCGAAGCGCACCGTGACGGGAAGATTTCTCATAAAACCGCCAGCCCTTCAGGCCCAAAGCCTCTTGCAGCTCGCCGGGCTGAAACCCCGATTTCACAAAGCTCTCCAATCTGGCAGCTTCATCCGCACCTCCTCCATCTCGACCACGGAGAACTTCGGCCGAACGCCATGGCTCCGCGACCACTAAGAAATCGAAGGCTTCGACCTTCCTCCCCAATTGGAGCAATTCACCACTTTCAAAGTGATGGAACACCCCGTTCACCACCAGCACGCTGCCAGCTGCCCGCACTTCCCATGGCGAGCCCTGCAACCAATCCACCTCATCCGGCAAACCCGCAGGACGGCTGTGCGAATCCACCCCGATCGTCGCCCCAAACTTCGACAAATGCCCCAGCAACCGTCCGTCGCCTGCACCCCATTCGACGATCCCTTGAATCTTGTCCTCCGGAATCCACGAGATTTGACGTCGAATCCAACGCTCATTCTCCATCAAGAATCGCATCTTATGCAACTCCTTGCTGTTTGGCGCCCAACGACGCGGGGACGTTTCCCCGTCTTCCGGTCCTGCCTCCCTCACCTCGCGAATCATGCACCCTAAGATTCCTCGCTGCTTGAATCTGCCAACATGAAATTGAATTGTTTGTGGCATGAACCCGCATGATTCCGCCCTCAAGCTGGCTCGGAAGCTCTCCCAAGCTGGCCATTTGGCTTTATTTGCCGGGGGCTGCGTGCGCGATCGACTCCTCGGCGTGGAGCCCAAAGATTATGACATTGCCACCTCCGCCACTCCTCAGGAAGTGCTGCGGCTCTTTCCCGGCTCCAATGAAGTGGGCGCCCACTTCGGCGTCGTCATCGTCCGCCACCACGGCCACGCGACAGAAATCGCAACCTTTCGGACCGATGGATCATACAAAGACGGTCGCCGGCCGGAATCCGTCGAATTTTCCACTCCTGAAGAGGATGCCGCCCGCCGCGATTTCACCATCAACGCCCTCTTCGAAAATCCTGAAACCGGCGAAATCATCGACCATGTCGGAGGACTCGCCGATCTTCAGACCCGGACCCTGCGCACCGTCGGAAATCCGGAAGACCGCTTTCAGGAGGATGCCCTTCGCTTGCTCAGGGCCGTTCGGTTCGCCACCCGCCTCGGATTCACCCTCGAACCCGCCACCTGGGCCGCCATCCAGCAATTCGCACCTTCGCTCCAGCGCATCTCGGTGGAGCGGATCCGCGACGAGTTCTCTCGCATCCTCACCGGCCCGCATCGCGCCCTCGGCATCGAACTCCTCACGCGATCCGGTTTGATCGACATCTTCCTCCCCGAACTCCGCGACCTCATCGGCTGCGACCAGCCACCCCAATGGCATCCCGAAGGAGACGTCTACACCCACACTCGGATCATGCTGGACATGCTCGATGACGAAGCTCCGCTGGCGCTCGTCCTCGCCGTCCTCCTCCACGACATTGCCAAACCCCCCACCCGCACCGTCGATCCCGATGGCCGCATCCGATTCAATGGACACGATGCCCTTGGTGCCACCATGGCCGAAAACATCCTACGCCGCTTGAAGTACCCGAACAGCCTCATCGACGACGTCGCTTTCATGGTCTCTCGCCACATGCAGTTCATGCACGTCCAAGACATGCGCACCGCCAAGCTGAAGCGCTTCATGGCGACTCCCACCTTCATTCAGGAGCTCGAACTTCACCGCGTCGATTGTGCCTCGTCGAATGGCTTCACCGACAACTACGATTTCCTTGTCTCCAAGCGTGGTGAATTCGACAATTCTCCGACTCTGCCCACTCCTCTCCTCAACGGCCGGGATCTCATCGCCCGCGGGCTTTCACCAAGCCCGACTTTCCGTGAAATCCTCGACGATGCGCTCACCGAACAACTCGAAGGCCGCTTCCCTTCTCGCGACTCCGCCCTGGCATGGCTCGACAACCGCCTCAATCCTCAGGTGCCATGAACTTCAGCTCGGACTGGCACCGATCACCCCCACGAGGTGATTCCACCCGTGACGTCGGAACCAAGCCAGAGCCTCCGCCACATCAAACCCGTTTCGCGCCTGATCCAACAATTCCGCTCGGTGCTGATTCCAGCGCTGACGCTCGGCGTCACTCGCACGGTAGGGATGCGCATGGGGAACTCGATTTCCCACCAACATCACCAAATACCCCTCGACCCCAAAGTCATTTAGGGAATTCGGCAAGGCATACCGCGCATAACCGCTCGGTCCATTTTCCCGGTAAAATCGTAACAACTCCTCCACTCCGGAAAGGTCTGTTTCTTCCCGGCAATGGCGCCAAAATGGCGTATCCAGGCGGTCATTGAAGCGGTAGTGAATCGCCAGAAAATCCCGAATGTCCGTCCACGAAGCTTCCATCCGCCGATTGTAGAGATCGCGCATCGAATCGCTCACTCGCCGGCCCATCTTGAGCAAAAGATTGGTGAGATCCCGCGACGCATTGCTCACCAGCATCAAGGCCGTCGCCTCAAGTGGTTCGACGAAACCCGCCGAATTGCCGATCGCCACGACGTTTCCCACCCAGCTCCTCCGGTGGAATCCTGACCGAAACTTCACGACCCGCGTGCGACCCGCCGCCTTGGGGTTCTTGCGCACGAATTCCGCCTCCGCTTCCTCATCGGAAATCCACCCTGAGCCATAGACATAGCCGCGATGAATCCAACGCTCGTGTTCGATGCGCCAGCACCATCCTGAATCCATCGTCTCCGCCGTCGTGTACGGCAAAATCGGCTCTCCGGAACGCTCCCATCCCCCCACCACCGCCCGGTCACAAAAAAGGTGCCGCTTCCCAAAATCGACGAACGGTTCCTCCAGCGCCGTCCCCAGCAACTCACTCCGAAATCCGCTGGCATCCACAAACAGATCCGCCCTGAACCGCCGCCCATCCTCCGTCACGAGCGCACGCACTCCCTCCCCTCCACGCTCCACGGCCGCCACCCTTCCCTCGACCAATTCAACCCCTAAACCTCGTGACAACTGCTCAAAGAGCCGGATCAATTTCACATTCTCGACATGAAACGCATGCCATGGCGCCACCTCCGGGCTCCCATCCGCACGGCGGGCAAACACCTTTCCCGCCGCCATCATCGCGCCCGCCGGGTTTCCCGCCTCAAACGATTCATCGAGATAGTAGCCATTCGACATCGGCAGGTCGCTCCAGTGGGCATCGAGATTCAGCGCAAAACTAAAATCGTAGTGGGGCCGTTGACCCCATTCCAAACGCAATCCGAGCTTCCACGTCGGCTGGGCCACTTCATAAAACATCTTGGGATGCACCCCCAGATAGCCGAGCACATGCTCCGTGAAATTCGGGGTCGTGCCCTCTCCCACCCCAATCGTTCCCAACTCCTGACTCCGCAGCACCGTCACCTTCAATTCCGGCATCTTGCGCTTCAGCGTCACCGCTGCCATCAAGCCCGCACTGCCACCGCCCAGAATCACCACTTCCTCGATCGTCATGAGTCTCCAATAGATTGACCCTGACTCTCCAAATCCTGTGGCCGGGCGTCAATGATCCAGCTTGTCCTCTTCCATCTTCAAAAAGGCTCGTCCACTTCCCAAGAATCACCCCAACGCGGGGACACATTCCATTCCTCCACCATCTCCTTCGGAAAATCATCAAGGAACCGAGACGGCCGCTGGATCACTTCACCGCTGTAGCTCTTCGGATTGATCAGCGGATAGCTCAAATACAGCTCATCCTTTGCACGAGTCAGCGCCACATAAAACAGCCGCCGTTCTTCCTCCATCATCGCTTCATCGTCCGCCTCAATGATCCTTCCATTCGGAAAGGCACCATCCGCGAGCCACACCAAAAACACCGCCTTCCACTCCAGCCCCTTGGCCTGGTGAATCGACGACAGCGTGATCTTCTCCGTGTCCTGCTCCTCGCGCTTGCCTCCCGGTTCTCCGTCCGCTCCCCCCAACAGCGAGAGCTGCGAGAGAAACTCAAGGATGTCCTCGAACTGACTGGCGTAGGCCATCAGTTGCTCAATATCACTCCGACGGTTCTCGTAATTGTCATAGCTTGCCTTCAGGTGATCATCGTACATCCCCTCCAGCACACTGTAGATCATGTCCCCAGGCCGGGCGAATGAGCCCCCCGGCGTCATCTCCGCCAGGATGTATCCAAGCTGTTCCCACATTTTTGCCGCCTTCTTGGGAACCCCCTTCAAGGCCAGAGCCGCCGGCCAATCGGGAGCCTCCTCCGCCGTTGCCGCACCCGACTTCCGCCACTCGCTCCACAGCTTTTCTGCCCCCTTGTTCCCGATCCCCGGCATCAATTGCAGGATGCGCTTGAAACTCATCTCATCCCGCCGGTTGGTCACCAATCGCAAAAACGCCGCCACATCCTTGATGTGTGCTTGCTCGAAAAAACGCAGACCACTCGTGATCGCAAAGGGAATCCCTCGAGACGTCAGCTCCATTTGAATCTCCAATGATTGGAAGTGCGCTCGATACAAAACCGCCATCTCCTCCAGCGGGACGCCTTCATCCCTCAACTCCAGAATCCGCTGCGCCACAAATTGTGCCTGTGCCGAGGGATCTTCCAAGGGAACCAGCGCCGGCTTCACTCCCAGCACCTCTCGGGAAGACCGCAGATCCTTCTCAAATCTCGACCGGTTCGCGCGAATCGCCGCATTCGATAGCTCCAAAATCTCCGGAACACTGCGGTAGTTCGTCTCAATCTTGAACACCCGACATCCGTCGTGCCGTTTCGGAAACGACAGGATGTTTCCCATGTCAGCACCCCGCCACGAGTAAATCGACTGCGCATCATCGCCCACCGCCATCACCGACGAGCCCCCTGCGGCAAGCAGATCAATCAACTCACTCTGCACCGAATTCGTGTCTTGATATTCATCCACCAACAAATGCCGGAACCGCTGCTGATAAAGCGCCAGAATGTCCGGATGATCCCGAAACAGCTCTAGGGTCTTCAACAGGAGATCATCGAAATCCATCGAGTTCGTCTCTTGCTTTCTCCGCGCGTAGGCATCCCGCACCTCATGGATTTCCCGCTGCCAGGAGTCGAAATACGGATAGCGGACCGCCAGAATATCCTTGAGCGCCTCCCCAGTATTCCTTTCGAGGCTGAACATCGAAACCAACACATCGGCCTTCGGAAAACGTCGAACCTTCGTATCGATCGCCATCGATCCGACCACACTCGCCAACAAAGACTTCTGATCGTCGGTATCGAGAATGGAAAACGATTTCGTGAACCCCAACTCCTCCGCATGTCGGCGCAGAATCCGGTTCCCAATCGAGTGGAACGTTCCACTCCACAAGGCAGAAACATCGTGAGGAACCAACGACCGAACCCGCTCCGTCATCTCCCGCGCCGCTTTGTTGGTGAACGTCAGCAAGAGAATGTGCCGTGCATCGATTCCTTGATCCAGCAAGTACGCCACCCGATAAGTCAACGTCCGGGTTTTTCCCGATCCGGCACCGGCAATCACCAAGGCACGCCCCGGAGATGAGGTCACCGCTCCGAACTGCTCGTCGTTGAGCTCAGCCCGGTAGTCAATTCCGGACGCCGGTCCGGTGGGTTTCCGATGCAGGGTGTAGTCGCGCGCCATCGCCGCAGCATGCCGCAGCCCGACGCGCGATCAAGCACCAGGGGAAACCGAATCAATCGACCGTCTCCAAACGCACGAACGAACGCTCGCGGAAGCCTTCTGGAATCGTCACATCCTGCCAGCGGATGGTCCCATACTCCGTGCTCACCTCGACCGGCTCACCGTTCTCCGTCACCGGCTCCCAGCTCACCAAATCCCGAGAAATCCACAAACCCACCGTTTGACCCGGCTGGGTCGTCCAGTAAACCCGAGCATGCTCCACCCCGTCGAGGGGCGTCACCTCCGTTTCCGATACCCCCACCACCGGAACCCGCGCCAGCCGATCCCGTCCTTGATCGAGAGTCTCCAAGGCAAAGTCATCATAACTCGCCGGTCCCACATTAGGAGCCGTGTCGAAAATCAAATACCGCGAAGCATTGCCGAAAACCATCTCTCCGGAATCCACCAACTGCCCATTCACCCAAATCTCGTAAGTGGCAGGATAGCTCAAATCCCCCTCCGCTTCATCGATCAAGACCCGCACCGTCACCGGCTCTCCCATCGGCAGCCCTGTGGCGATCGCCGCATTGATATCCGCCCCCGTCGCCTGAGAATTGGCATCCATGCGCTTGAAAACCGACACCGTATTGCCGGAAACCAAATCCAACTGAATCCCTAGATCGTGATCACCCACCCCAGCGGCAGGACTCGCCGAATCCGCGATTCCCAAGGTCATCCGGGGCTCCGAAACGACCCCATCATCATAGTCCATCACCACACGCCATTCGTAACGGCGACCCGCCAGATGCGGCCCGAAGTCATACGCCGTCGTCCCGTCCGCGGAGAACTGAAAGGCCGTTGGATTCGCCGCCTCGGCAATCGTCAACCGGTCATCGGTGATCGAGTGAGCCGACGCAGCCTTGCCAACATTCGTCTGCACGTAGCTCAGAGATGAGGCGAGCATTCCGCTCAAGCGACTCCCCAAATCCTCATTCACGCCGCTGCCCGTCCCGAAACCCGTCGCTTCGGACGCATGATCAGAAAGATCATAATCGTCCGCCACCACCAGCCCCGCCGGTTCTCCGGGCGCCGCCACATAGCTCTCACCGATTTCCCCTCGCACGATCTCCTGATACCACTGGATCAACATCGCCTCGAGCCGAGCCACCTTTTCCGCATAGGCAGCGTCGTCCACCAAGTTCCGCGTCTCCTCTCGATCACGGGAAAGATCATAAAGCGCCCGCTCACTGCCGTCTGGATCGCACAAAAATTTCCAATCGCCTTCCCGAACCGCTAGCAACGGGCTCCCAGGGTGCGTCGGCAACGAGGTGCCATACTCCCAAAACAGCGGACGTTCCCGAGCTCGATCCGAACCCTTGAAGACGTCGAGTTGATTCTCCCCAGCAAAAGGCGCAGCCGGCAATGGCAACCCCGCCAAGGCGCAGTAGGTAGGAAACAAATCCAAGGTCGAAACGGCCGTGGTCTCATTCACCACACCCGATGGCACCGTTCCCGGCATCCGCACCATGAACGGCTCACGAATCCCACCCTCCCACAAAGTCCCTTTGCCTCCACGCAGACCGCCATTGCGGGTCAAAATCGCATTGATCGTGTCGTTCGGAGCCCCGTTGTCACCAATCACCAAAATGAGCGTCTCCTCGGCAATGCCGAGATCGTCCACCGCAGCCACCAATCGACCGATCTGCTCATCCAGTGCGTGCAGCTCTCCCAAAAACAACTTGCCGTTGGTATTCGTGGTGATGTGATCGAAATCGTTCTCATGCCCCGGATCCACATCGTAAGGCGAATGAGTATCATTGTACGGAACATGCACATAGAAAGGCTTCCCCGCTGCATGCGCCGCTTGGATGAAGGCGATCGCCGCATCCGTGTGCAAATCCGCGCCCTGCTCCCACTCAGCCCAAGTGATCCTGCCCGGCACGTCTGCATTCGCATTGGAAAGCCCATCTCCATTGTAAAGAACCCGATCCCCCATCCCTTCGAAGGAAACTAGTGCATCGTCAGAGAATTAACAGGCATACGATCTGCTTTAGCGAAGCATGCCCAAAGCGTTACCGCCCTTGAAAGTCAGCAAAAAGCAACG
>NZ_JACHFD010000034.1 GCF_014201715.1 Haloferula luteola | reverse complement strand
CCGAACAAAGTCCCCGACTTCGTCTGATAGGGGACCTTTGTCCGTCGCTCCTCGAGCTCCTTATTGTCTGTCCAACTCTTCAGGGGGACGCTCCAGACGAGCCATTGGGCTTCCTGATTGGGCTTCTTACCCCGCCGCATAAGGCGGTCATGGCGGGCTCCCGCCCACGTCGCGGATGCAACCGATTTTTTTGGGGGGAGCGAATAAACCCATTTTCCGCGCCACTTAGTCCGGTGTGCATCGAATGATTCATGCCATGCAGGCACACCGGCGGATCTGCCGATGTGCCAAGGCTTCCAAACCGCACGAATCAGCACCCGCTCCGGCTGGAAATCATCTTCATGGAGTCAAACGCTGCTCCCCGGCGGTCGGCGGGCAGTTTCGCCACCATCGCCAAGCGCCGCAGGCTGAAAGACCGAATCGTCTCGGCAGAACGCAAGGCGGACAGATATTGCCGCGCTTCTTCCGGCAGATGGGTCAGCCGCAGCATTTGCGTGACATAGGCTTTCGTAGTGCCTTCTTCACGAGCAAGTTGGGCGCGCGTGAGGCTGTTTTCGGACTGCAAGCGTTGCTCCCATTTCAGCACCTTGCAAATCGGGTGGCGAGGCCCCGAATCCTCGTCGGCATCGACGACTGGCCCCGCCGCATCCCCTTGCGAGTTCAAGGTAAAACGGAACGGGGTTGCCACGAAGGGAGCCAGATTGTACTGGGGCAACGGCACCCCTAAAACGCACTTGATCCCGAAGTGGGTTCGCATTTCAGTCACGCCCGCCCGACCACTTCCTATTAGGATCAGGTAGATTCTCGTAGGAAGAAGGTCCTTTTGAAGCTGTCGCTATTCTGTCGGAATCGCCGGTCCTCCCTCCAGAGACTTGGTCGGGAGGAACAGTCGGAGACTCCCGGGCGAAACCGGCTTGAAGCCAAATTGCGAGTAGAACTCCGCAGCCTGTTCGTGGGCAGCATCGACAACTAAGCCGATCCCGCCGGTCCGGGTGATCGTCTCCTGCGCCAGTTGGCGGGCGGTGGCTACAAGCATGGAGCCGAGCCCTTTTCCCTGGTGCCCGGTTGCAACGGCAAGACGCCCGAGCAAGACGGCGGGGACCGCCTGTTTCGGCAATCCTTTCGGCGCTCCGGGCCAGGGTTTTGCCTCAACGAGGATGCCCGAGAGCGTGAAGAACCCGAGAACGGGTTTCGGCGGGACTGCATCCGCATCCACCAGGACCCGGGTGATGCTCACACCCTTCTCGAGATGGCCACGGGAGGTTTCCCTGAAATAGCGGTCCACCGAATCGAGTCCGCTGCTGAAGCCGGCCCGGTCGTGAGCGGAAGACAGGAGCTCAATCGCGTAGGACGACATGGCGCGACGCGAGCTTGGCGGCCTCCAGCATCTTCTTCGTGGGCTTGGGTGGTTGGGCGATCATTCCGGCAACAGCCGCGGCTTGGTCGCGTGTGAGTTTCCAGCGCGACTCAGCCTCGATGACACGGTCAGCCTGCTCCGCCACCGCCTCTTGGATGAACGAGGCGACGGCAACTCCACGAAGCGCTGCGGCATACTCGATCTTGTCCGCCAGATCTTCGGGAAAGCGGGTATTGATCCGCTTCTTGGCCGGCCCGGATGGTCGACCCCTCTTGGTTGACTTTGCAACTGCCCCCTTCGGTTTCATGAGGCAAGCATGCATCGGAAGCAGGAATGTCGCAATGTTTTTATGGTGCCACAAATGCACCATTCGATTCAGGGTCTGGTCCGGGAAATCCACCCTTGATGGGCGGTGTCGGTATGGCAGACAAAGGAACGATGGAGACCTTTGGAGACATCCCGGATGGGGTGAATAGGTGCGACCGCGACAGGTTCTGTCGCATCCATGAGGATTCCATGAAACGGCCCGTGTCGCTAGGGATTGCCCTGAGTGGTCGGCCGGAACCAAAGGCAAACCAACGATGATGAAATCGAATACAGACGAAGGAAAAGGGGGCTCCTCCCAGCCCGACCATCCGGTCCCTTGGGACCGGAATTTTCTTTTTCTGGGCTTTCATGGGCATCTTTGCGTTTCGGGGTTCTGGACATGACGCATCGTGGCGGATCGTTGACGGTCCGGTTGTTTGAAATCTGTTGGAAATCCGACCGATCTCTGTCGCGGATCGGGGGTGTTTGAGCCCGTTTCCGTCGCGGCCATGGCGGGGGTGTCCATCGTCCCCGCTCTGCCAGACTGAGGCAGGGGATCAAGAGGTGAGTGGGGGACAATGGAGTAGATCTCCTGAGGATGTCGCTGGCGGATCGGTGTTGAATTTCAAACCCGATCGCAAAGTAGCTGAATGGAGCGCGACAACACCGAGTCTTTGACCTCGCCCATGCTACCCTGAGGTTTCAGCCTTTGGCGCCGATGAGCTTGCTCCGTCTCTCTGTTTCCGTGATCGCCCTAGCTGCCGTTCCGGCAGGGGCTCAGATTCATGCGCTCGGCCCGGGGCACGACATCAACAATGCCGTGAATCTGGGGGAGTCCCTCCTGATTGACTGGGAGGGGGACGGCGGGATTGACCTCGTGGGCTTCGATACCACTTCCCACCGGCTGGTCCGCGCATCGCTGAGCTTGGGTGCGTCCCCGACGTCGGGCCTTCCTATACTCGTCCGTGAGATGACAGCATCGGTTTCCGCGCGGCTTCTGCTCGCTGAGCTGGATGGGTCGCCAGGTGCTGACTTGCTCCTTTTGGAGGGCGATTTGGCCTTGGTCTGGACGTCCTCGGGGCGGGCCAGCGACCCGAGCTTGGGACCCGATCTCGTTTTCGCTTTGCCACCCGGGAGCAGTGCGCTGGCTGGAAAAATCGGCGTGGCTGACTTCGATGGTAACGGATCAGATGATCTCCTGCTGGCTGGACCGACATACGGCGAGCTTCAATCTGCATCCGCCTATACCCCGGGTCGGATCGTGTTTTCTTTCGGCACGGAGGCGTCCACCTGTGTTGAACTACCCGACACGGGTCTCAGCTCAACCCGGGTGGAAATCGAGCCGGCCTGGCTTCATGGTGGGTCTCCGACGTTGTCCATCAGCGGTTCGATTGGCAGCCAGAGCTACAAAGCGATCATTGGATTTGGCAGTGGCCGGACTCCCTCGGAGCTCGCACGGTTCGAGGATGGGCCTGAGTTGCCACGGAATTTGGTCGAGCTGGACGGGGTTGCTCCGCCTGAGCGGCTCGCGATCGATCTCGAAGTGGATCAGTCGACGTCGCCAGTCACAGTCCAGACGGTGCTCCGGGTGGACCAGCGTCTCGGCGACGAGTGGACAGAGCTGGAACGATTTCCCATCGGGCCGGGCTACAGCTACTCGTTCAGCACCGTCGCGGCAGCTGACTTTGACGGCGATGGAACGCAGGAAGTGATCCTAGAGGCTGCGAATTGGAGCAACGTGCCCGAGTCAGGACGTCTGCTTCTCTTGGATGACTCCGGACCTGCGACGTCGCTTCAGCTCAAACCAATCGACGATTCGATCTCAGCCCCCCGGGCGAAGGTCCTGCCGGACGGGTCCGGCTCGGTCTTGCTGTCGAGCGTACCGTCCGTGCCGATCTACGACTTGCTGGGAAATCCCACCACACTGGCGGGCGTCGGCTCGAGGACGACACTACGGCAGGATCCGCTTGATGCCGAGTTGCCCGGGGATTTCCCGATAGTACTCCAGCACCCGGTCTCGGCGCTGGCACTGGGGCAGATGAACGCTGACTCGCTTCCCGACCTTGCTGTCCTGAAGTCGGTTTTCGCAGCGACGGTTGTTCCCGGGTCTGTAGACGAGACGACAAACCTGAGTGCAGGTTTTCCGTTTCAGCCGGAGGTGCCGGCGGAGATCTATCTGGTCGATCTGACGGTTGACGGGTTGGATGACGCCATCATTTCCCGCGACGAGGGGATCTTCTGGCGGAGAACGACTACGGGAGCAGCGGGGGAGATCCAGTCAGTTTCCGGTGGAACCATCTTCACCCAATCCGGCACCCCGACCGCGCCAACGCGGGTACTTGGTCACGCGGACTTTGATTCCGACGGAGACATCGACCTGCTCGTTCTCGAAGGCGTCAGTGCCACCATTTCCTGGTATGAGAACCGGGGCCTGCAGTCCACTTGGCGACGCCGCATGATCAGCTTGGCGGGATTCGTCCAAGGATTGGATTCGAACGGGGGACTGCTCGGGGGATGGATTCCCGGAGGCACCCGCTGGCCGGACCTCGACAACACGAAGATCGTCGATGTAGATGGAGACGGGGATTTCGATGTCGTGTCGATTCCTTCCGCCTTGGGAAACAGGGTCACGCTCCATCGCAACACCTCTGTGGGCTTCTCGCTTGAACCGCTAACCAAGGAACTTCCCTACATCGGTTCCGATCTGGTGCCGGGCTCCCAGTATCTGCAGGCGGACCTACTCTATGCCTGCTTCACCGCGTCGGGGCCAGGGTTCGCCCTCGTGATCCCGGGGGAGACCGATATGCTCGGCAATCCCGCCCCGACGATTCGGTTGATCGGCGACGGCAGCGCGCCGTCCGAGGCTGCTGTGGCCGTCGCACTCTACTCGCCGGTCAGCAAAGCCACGGCGGTGGATTTTGACCAAGATGGCTACGTGGACATCATCACCGCCGGAGGGCTGGCGACCGACCTGCTTGGAAATCCCATGGGATCTACGAAGGTGGAGTGGCTCCAGTCGAATGGGGACGGAACTTTTGCGCTCCCGGTAGCTCTGGCGGACCCGCGGGGAATCACGACGTTCCTAGATGCTGCCGATTTGGACGGAGACACATTCCCCGACGTCATCTCGGCGTCGGAGTTTACTCAAACGGTTGAGGTGTTCATGCACGAGAACCTGAAGCCTCTGCCGCCTTTTGAAGAATGGATCGCCACATTCGGTCTAACGGAGGTCGGCGCAGACGACGATCCGGATCGGGATGGGAAGCTGAATGCCTTCGAGTATTTGGATGGCACCCGACCGGACAGCCCCGACATGGAGATGATGGCACCCCCAATGTCCCGCTTCGATTACTACTCACGCTCACCCTTCGCCGCATCCGCCTCTATTTCACGGCCCCGGCAACCCGGCGGTTTGGTCCATCCGGTTGACCTTGAGCGAAGCAGTGATCTGGCTGCTTGGGTCACGGTCGCTGAGCCACCGACGATCACTGTCGACCCAGCCTATCCCTTGTGGGAAACGCTGACCTGGCGCATTCCCTATCCTGACATCTACGCGGAACCAACACGGTTCCACCGGTTCAGTGCGGATGCTCCAGAATGAAGGCTTCAGACCTTCGGCCTCGCCGAGTCGTCTATAACATTCACTGACAAGCTTTCAGCAATGGACGGCTTCGCGCCGGGTACTAGGTCTGCGTCTAAGCGCTACTCCGAGTCGCGCTGGTTCGGTGGAAAATGAAGATCAAGTCGAGCGCGAATTATTTGCGGTGAGTCCTCGATGGCGAGCATGGTTCGATCCTTGAGCGGTTGCCTTATCGGCCGTGCAACGGTGAAGACAAGCGATGAACGTAGGAGGCTGGCTTCATCCAAAAAGAAGAACCTCTCAGAGGAAAGGGGGCCTCGGTCATCATCCTGAAACTCAGACAGGAGAGTGCACTGGCGATGCTCGCACCATTCCTTGACTTTCTCCCACCACTCTCGGCGCTTCTGCTGGTTGCCGACGATCTTTGAGCAGGAGTGGCAATGACCCGACCATTGAAGAAGTAGTGATGCCTCAGCGGTCTTCTCTTCTCCGCAGTGCGGGCACGTGTACGTGATCTGCGACGAAGTTCGAAGGACCTCCTCAACCGGTGAAATTACCTCAATGCCAAGTTCTTGGATACGGCGAGCCAACCGTTCCTGAAGCTCCAGGATTTCGTCAGATCTTGAGAGGCTTCCAACAGCCCAGCGCTCCAGTGCTTCCGTATGTAGATACTCCGGAATCGCCTCCTCCCAGCAGAACGCCCAGGCACACATCCCCCGCGTCGCCAGCCTGTTCCCAAACGAGGCCTCGGTCCGACGCCTCGTCACCGCTCTCCACATGGAGATCTCCGAGGACTGGGAAACCGGCCGAGCCTATCTCACCCTCTGAACCACCGAACACCTCACCTTCTCAAACCAGCCTAACAGCTTATACGGAAAAGCCGTTGCGCGGCCCCTACTTCTGAGGGGATCCCTGTGATCAGCTACGACGACAGCAACCGTTGCCTGAAGGTCGCTCGCCGGTCCAAAGATGGTTGGGTGATCAAGGTGATGGACCGCACGGGTGTCCCCGGATCGACCTCCCTCGAATTCGACGGCGAGAGCCACCCGCACATTTCCTTTTCCTCCCGCTCGGCTGTCGCGGTCCTTCGCCTGACGCAGATGCCTGGCGACACTTGGCAAACGGAGATCATACACAAGCAAACCATGTCGGGAAACCGGCAGCACTGGCCCAGCTGTCCAATGGGAAGTTGGCGATCGTCTCCATCGAAGCAGCGGACGCGATGAATGCGAAGCTGATCTACGCGGTCGGAGGTCCCGGCAAGTGGCCGATCTACGACCTGCTGGTGCGGGTCGCGACGGCGCTGCAGGAAGGCAAGGTCATCTCCCTGGTGCCCGAAACGCAGGAACTGACCACGCAGGCGGCGGCCAATATCCTCGGGGTGTCGAGGCCTCATTTGATCAAGCTGGTGGAGTCGGGTGAGCTTCCCTTCCACAAGGTAGGGGCACACCGGCGGATTCGGCTGAAGGATCTCATGGAGTATCAGCGCCTCCGCGACCGTGGACGCCGGGAAGCGCTCGACGAGATGGCGCGCAAGGCCCAAGAGGCCGGTCTCTACTGAGCGACGGCCTCCATGAATGCGGATTTCCCGGTCGTTCTCGATGCGTGCGTGCTCGCCAATCAGCGGGTGTCGGACTTGCTGCTGCGGCTGGCGGAGACTCCGCGGCTCTACCTGCCGCATTGGAGCGAGCGGATCCTGGAGGAGACCGGGCGCACGCTCTTGGAGAAGTTGGGTTGGCCCGAGGAGCTTGTGACCTACCGGCGCGAACAGTTGGTCGCGCACTTTCCTGAGGCTCTGGTGGAAGGATACGAGCCCATCGAATCCTGCGTGACCAACGATCCCAAGGACCGGCACGTTCTCGCTGCGGCGATCCGTGCCCGTTGTGAGGTCGTGGTGACCTTCAACCTGAAAGACTTTCCGGAAAGCGCATTGGAACCGTGGGGAGTGCAGGCACTGCATCCGTCGAAGTTTCTCGCCAACCTGTATTCCCTCAACGGTGGGTTGGTCGGGCAACGGTTGCTCGAGATCAGAGCGAACCTCGGCCGCCCGGTGCCGAGCATCATCTAGGGGCTGGCCACCTGCCAGCCTTCGCGTGGCAGGTGGCCAGCGACATTGGACTTGATCTCTAGGAGAGGTCGTTCCTAGGTCGGCACGAGCGATGGCATTCACCACTCAGGAACGATCCGACATCGAGGCCGCGATGGCCGATTTCCTTGCGCGCCGTCGGCCACCCGAGGAAATCCGCGACAAGCTCGATCTCGGCTACCGCGTCGAGGGGCAGAGCGTGGAGCTGTTCGAGATCCGGCCGGTGTGGAACGACAAGAGCCGCAAGATGGAGCATCCCTTCGCCAAGACGACCTACGTCCGCACGGTGAACCGGTGGCGGATCTTCTGGCAGAGGGCGGACCTCAAATGGCACGGCTACGAACCCCACTCGGAGGCAGTGTTCTTCGAGGAGTTCTTGGCTGTCGTGGACGAGGACGAGCACGGGTGCTTCTGGGGGTAGCGTCAGCAGCTCGGCAGGTCCCCAAAAACAGAGGGCGACGAAGACTTCCCCGTCGCCCACTGCCAGCTGAGATTTCCCAACCCGCGCGAATCTGGCACCAGAGCCGGGCGACTTCAAGTTCCTCCCGTTCCGATTCTACCTGGACAGGCTTCGCAACTCTCAGGACCCTGCCCTCCCTTCTCGCGGCCTTCTACTGCTCGGCGGAGACCGAGGAGAGGGTGCTCAAGGGTGGGGTGAGGGCTGGATGCGCTCAAGATAGCGGCGCTGGGCAAAGGTGAGGAAGTCGAGGGCTTTCTGGGAGTCCTTGCGGAGCCAGGCGTTGACTTGGGTGGATTGTTCTGGGGTGAGGTTGATTTTCTCCAGTGGAGAGCCGTGAAGCATGCGCTTTTGGTCGCTGGCAGGTGCGCGGTGAAAGTCGGAGGGGTCAAGCCGCTGGGTGCCGGCGCGGCGATCGCTGGAGGGGAGCCAGATGAGGTCGGCACAGTCGGCGGCGCGGGCGGCTTGGATGAGATCGACCACGGAGAGCCGGGAGGCGTCGTACTGGAGGTGGACGACTTCGTGATCACCGATGTAGCCGACTTCAGTGGTGAGGACGCCGGGGATGCGGCCGAGTTTTTCTTCGCCGCTCCAGAAGCAACCGGTGGCGAAGGTGGCCTCGGCAGGTGGATTCCCGGCGGCGAGAAGGGAGAGGGATTCCGGAACCGGACGGTTGGATTTTTCGAGTGCGGCGATCATGCGCGGAGCCAGTTCTTCGGTGGTCCAGACACGGTCTTTGCGTGGGATGAGGTCGCCGCCTCGGGCGTCAAGAAAGCGGACGACTTGGTAGTTCCAGGCAGGCTCTTGGTAGCGGTCGCGAATTTTCCCTTCCTTCCCTTCGACATTGTTGCGGATGAGGACGGGGATGAATTCGGATTCGATGAGCCGGACGAGGCGATCATCACCGAGGACATCTCGACCGAATTGTTTGCAGCCGGAGCAGCCGGGGACTTCCTGGAAGAGAAGAAACACTGGTTTGCCGGTGCGGTCGGCATCGGCGAGGGCGGCGTCGAAGTCGCGTTGCCAATCGACTTTACCGGCTTCGACGGCGGCGCCTGGATCTTCGGCCGTGGATGAGCAGGCGGCCAGGCCGAGGTTGGCGGCGACCAGCAAGAGAAGGTTCCAGCGCATGAGTCTGGGACGCGTGACGCCGCGGTTTATTCCATTTGGGTGGGGCGGCGAAGGGGATGTCAGAGTTCGAGGCGCCCTTCGTCGAGATCGAGGAACTCAAACATGGTTTCGACGGTGCCAGGAGGGAGGCCGGCGTCGGCGAGGCGCTGATGAAGGGTCGGGGTGCCGGAATCGCGCCAGCCGCGTTTGAGGAGGAAGGCATTCCACATTTCGAGTTCTTCGTTGCTGGGACGGCGACCGACTTCAAAGGCCCAGGCGAGGATGTCTTCGTCGGTGCCTCCTTTGAGGGTTTGGGCGGTGAGGGCGTCGTAGTCGATGCCGAGGAAGCGGCAGGTGCGAGAGTCGAAGGTGGTGGGGTAGGCATTGCCGAGGGCCACGACCCAATCTGGAGGCAGCTGGCCGGCGGCGTGGAGGCGGATCTTATCGAGCATGCGGCCGAAGTAGACGAGTTCTCCAACGGTTTCCGAGGGGCTGCGCAGGCCAGGAATGGTGGTGGGCATGGCGTTAGGGTCGGTCTTGACGAGCGAGGGAGCAAGGCGGGGTTGGCAGGTTTTTTGGTGGGAAATGAATCGCTTTGCGTCGGCGCGGAAATGCGCTCGATTCGGGGGGGCGAGATGATCGGAGTATTTCAGAAATCGATGGGTCGGCGGTTTCGGGCCCTGTTGTGTGGCGATCCGAGCGGCACTCCGCCGTGGTTGGGGGTGGTGGCAGAGGGTGAGGGGCCGGGCTTTTATGAGCCGAATGAGGCTCCCTGGGTGGTGCATGAGGATCTGGCGACCTTGGTGGGAGGGGTTCGGGCTTTGTTGATGCAGGCCTTGCATCCGGGAAGTTTGGCTGGGGTGCGGGATCATTCACGGTATGAGGCGGATCCTTTGGGGCGTCTGGCGGGGACCATCCAATGGTTGACCATCACGACCTTTGCCTCGCGTGAGGGGGTGATGAAGGAGGCGGCCCGGGTGAGGGGCATGCACGGCCGGGTTAAGGGGAGCTATGAGGGGGCCGATGGGCTTCAGAAGTCCTATCGGGCGTCGGATCCGGAGTTGCTGAAGTGGGTGCATATCGCCTTTACGGATTCGTTTTTGCGATGCCACCAAGCCTATTCGGCGCGACCGATTCCTGGAGGTGCGGATGCGTATGTGCGGTTGTGGGCTCGATCGGTGGTGCCGTTGGGTTTGGAGGATGCGCCCTTGAGTGAAGCGGGTTTGGTGAGTTCGCTCGAGGGATTCGAGGCGGATTTGGTGGTGAATGAGAGCACGCGGGAAGTGCTGAGGTGGTTGGAGAATCCTCCTCTGCCGTGGGTGGCTGGCAGGGTATATCGGCTGTTGTTCCACGCCGCATATGCGACGTTGCCGGAGGGGTTGCAGGATCGGATTGGGTTGCGAACGTGGCCAAAGGCGGTGCTGCAACCGGTGACGCGGGCATTTCTCAAAGCGTTGCGGATGGCGATCGGTCCGGAGAGTCCGATTCAGGATGTGGCAATTGAGCGATTGGAGCGGAGTGGATGGCGTCCGAATGGAGGGGTATGAGAATGTGACTTGTGGTCGGGTGAGTTACCGGATTAGGGGATGGTGGATAGGCCGGTCGTGGAGGCAGGCTGCTTGGTTTGATCGTCATGCCCGATTTTCGATTTTGTCTGCTTTTTCCCGTGTTGCTGGTGGGGCCGCTGGTGGGGCAGGTGGTGATTCATGAGATCCACTACGATCCCGCGGATGAGACGAGCCGGGAGGAGTTTGTGGAGCTCTACAATGGAGGTGAGGCCGAGGTGGATGTTTCGGGCTGGCGGCTGACGGAGGCGATCGAGTGGGTGTTTCCAGCGGGCACGACGATTCCGGCGGGGGGGTATGAGGTGGTGGGAGAAGATCCGGCAACGCTGATGGCGGTGTTCGGTGTGGCGGCGGCGGGACCTTGGGAAAAGGGATTGAGCAATGATGGGGAGCGATTGATTCTGGAAGATGCGGCGGGTCAGGTCGTGGATGAAGTTGACTATGGCGTGGGGTTTCCATGGCCGACGGGAGCACGGGGAGGCGGCGGGTCGATGGAGCTGATGCATCCCCAGCTGGACAATGATTTGGGCGGGTCGTGGAGAACCTCGGGTGCCGCAGGGGCGATGACCGAGCAGACCTACATCGGGGAAGCCGCGAACGGATGGAAGTGGCGGGCGGGAAGTTCGGAGGCTTCGGTGCCCGCCTCGGCATGGCGTGAAAGAAGTTTCGCGGAGGATGCTAGTTGGCAGGTGTTTCAGGCGCCGATTGGGTATGGTTCGGTCTCGGGGTCGGCGGGCAGCTTATCGTTCAACACGGTGATCTCGGGGATGCGGAATCAGTATTCTTGTATCTTTCTGCGGCGGGATTTCACGATCGAGCCGGGGGAGTTGCCGGAGCAGCTGAAGCTGCGGTATGCGAAGGATGATGGGGTGTTGATTTGGATCAACGGCCATCGGGTCGCTCAGCGGAATATGGGATCGAGCGAGCCCGCTTTCGACGATTTGGCGGCCTCGGATTCCGATCCAGAGGGTGAGTGGTATGAGGACACCATTGCGGATGCGAAGTCGTTCCTGATCGAGGGCCGCAATGTGGTGGCGGTGCAGGTTTTCAATGGCACGTTGAGCAGCTCCGACCTTGGCTTCGATCTGGCATTGATCCGTCCGGCGAGTGACGAAGCGTGGAGGCCGACACCTGGGGCGCGGAATGCAAGTTTCACGACGGAAGTGCCTCCGCAGATTCGACAGGTGGCGCATGATCCGGTTCAACCGGCTCCGGGTGATCCGGTGGTGGTGACTGCGAAGGTGACGGATTCCGAGGGGGTGGCGGAGGTGCACTTGGTGTATCAGGTGGTCGATCCCGGAGGCTACATTCGTCTGGGAGATCCGGAGTATGAGTCATCATGGACTTCGGTGGAGATGAATGACGAGGGGGTGGAAGGGGACGAAGTCGCGGGAGATGGGGTCTTCACGGCGACGGTGCCCGGTGAAATGCAGACGCATCGGAGATTGATGCGGTATCGGATTGCCGCGGTCGATGGAGCGGGTCATGGGCTTACCGTTCCTTATGCCGATGATGGACAGCCGAATTTCGCCTGGTTTGTCTACGGGGATTATCCGAGCTGGAGCGGGGCATTCTCGGCATCGAGAGTGGCGGAAACGTTTCCGGCAGGAATGATGGACCGTCTTCCGGTCTATCAACTTCTGGCGAAATCAGTGGATGTGACCCGCTCTCAATATGAGAGTGCCTACGATGGGGTCCATATGCGCGGGACGCTGGTTTACGATGGGGTGGTGTATGACCACATCCGGTTCGAGAATCGGGGGGAAGTTTCGACCTATCGTTCAGGGAAAAACAAATGGCGGTTTCACTTCAATCGTGCACGGAGATTGGCGGCGCGGGATGATTGGGGGCAAAAGTACGATTCTCCCTGGAGTAAGCTGAATTTGAATGCCTGTGCGTCGCCGTGGGCGGCGGTCAACCGTGGCATGGCAGGGTTGGATGAAGCCGTGTCGTTTCGGTTGTATGGCATGGCAGGGGTTCCAAGTGCGCGAACGCATTACCTGTCCCTGCGGATCATTGACGATGCGGTCGAGGTCAGTCCGACCTCGCAGTATGAAGGGGATCTTTGGGGACTCTATTTGGCCGTGGAGCAGCCGAATGGTTCGTTCCTGAAGGACCGTGGGCTGGAGGACGGGAATGTTTACAAGATCGAAGACGGTGCCGGGGACCAAAAGGAGCAGGGGGACACCCAGGAGGTGAACGGAGCGGATTGGGATCGTTTCTACGCGGCATCGGCGAGCGCGCAGACGGAAAGTTGGTGGCGCGATCAGATGGATATGGAGGTTTACGACTCGATGCGGGCGATGAATCGGTTCACGGGCAATGTGGACCTCCGATTTGGGTTCAATCACTATTTCTATCACGAGCCGACCATGGATCGCTGGGTGGTGATGCCGTGGGACTTGGACATGATGTTCATTGCTGAGACCCATCAGTCGGGGGTGATCCGGCAGCAGAATTCGATTTTGAATCACCCGGCATTGGCATTGGAGTTTCGCAATCGCTGCCGGGAGATCCTCGATTTGATGGCGTCGGACCGTTCGGTGAGTGGGGGGCAAATCGGCCAGTTGCTCGATGAGTATGCGCAGATGGTGAATCCATCGGGAGAGGCACTAACCTGGGCGGATCTCGATGCGGCGATGTGGAACGAGCACCCGCGAACGCAGGGCGACCCGAATTCGCATTCCGGTCAGACGAATCATAAAGGAAATTTCTATTATTCTCCTTTCACGGATAGTCGTATGGGAGGCGACTACGTGCGCACCTTGGTCTCCCGAGACCATGAAGGTTTCGTGCGACATCTGCTCGATTACACGACCGATACGTTTCCGGGCACGGCTTGGTCGCCGGGAAATGGTGTGCCGGCGGGGTATGGGTTCGAATATTTGTCCCTGGAGGCGCAGGATGCTTTGATCCCCGAGCGTCCGACTCTGGAGTTTGTCGGAACGGAAGGGTTTCCCGTGACGGACCTGAGATTTCGGAGTGGGGCCTTTTCCGATCCGAATGGGGATGGCAGTTTCGGGGGGATGCGTTGGCGTTTGGCGGAGATCGCTGCGCCGGGTCTGGAAGGGTATGTGGAAGGGACGCCGCGGCGATATGAGCTGGAAGCGGAGTATGAGGAAGAGAGTACGGCGTTCGTCGACGAGTTTGCGTTTCCGGTATCGTCGGTGATTCCCGGGCATACCTATCGAGTTCGTGTGCAGCATGAGGACCAAAGTGGTCGGACGAGTCATTGGTCCGAGCCGATCGAGTTCGTGGCCAGCGGTGCGGATGTGGCCAGCTACACGGGCAAGCTCGTGATTTCTGAGATCCACTATCATCCGGCCAATCCGAGCGGTGCGGAGCTGGAGGTGGCGACGGACGACGGCGAGTTCGAATTTGTGGAGCTGTTCAATGCCTCGCCGGGAGAGACGCTCGACCTCAGTCCGTTGGCGTTCAGTGATGGGATTGTCTTTGATTTCGCCACGGCATCGGTCCGAGAATTGGGCCCGGGTGAGCGTTTGGTGGTGGTGAGCAACGCGGCGGCATTCGAGGCGCGTTATGGAGTGGGTCTGCCGGTGGCGGGAGAGTTCACGGGAGCTCTGAACAATGGTGGGGAAACGTTGGCATTGGCATGGGGGGGAAGCACGCCGGTGGTTTCGCTGACTTATGGTGATCGGGCACCCTGGCCAACGGCTGCCGATGGAGAGGGGTTTTCGTTGGTGTTGCTCGACCCGGAAGGGGCTCCGGATCCAGCGGTGGCGGAGCATTGGGTGGCGGGAGCGGTGATGCACGGGACGCCAGGAACGGGTGAACCCATGGAGCCGAGCTATGCGAGTTGGAGCCGCGAGTGGTTTTCCACTGAGGAACTGGCGGATGACATGTTCGGTGGTCCGGAAGCGGATGCAGATGGCGACGGTTTGGCCAATCTGTTGGAGTTCGCGCTGGGTCGCGATCCACGGGCATCGGATTCGGCAGGTGCAGTGGAATGGAGCTGGGTGGAGACGAGCGAGGGGCCTGCCCTGGCGCTCACTTTCCGCCGCCGGATCGAGCGGGGGCGGTTGGAGTATGCGATCGAGCGCTCAGAGGATCTGTCCACGTGGAATGGGGTGTCTGGCGAGGAGGTGAGCGTCGTGAGTGACGGCGACGGCTTTGAGAGGGTGACTCTCCGTTCGGAGAGCGCTGTGGAGGGGATGCAGGAGTTCTTGAGATTGGCGGTTTCGGAGCGCTGAAGGGGCACTACAAACAAAGTTTCCCATCACCGCTGGTCAACCACCGGAGGGCGTGTTACCGGCTGCGTCCGCCTATGAATGAGGAAAAGCCACGCTACAGCTTGCCCGATTGGATGCGGAAGAAGTTGAGCGACGAACAACGGTTTCTTTTCCTTTGTGTGTTGGGAGGCCTCCTATGTGGCCTTGCTGCCGTTGCCTTTCACTTCGCCATCCACCACATGTTTGAGGGGCTTTGGTCTCTCGCGAAATCCCAGAGTACGGTGGGGTTTGTGGCGATCATGCTGGGGGCTCCAACTTTGGCGGGATTGCTGGTGGGCATCGGCGTGCAGTACTTTTCCCCGAATTCGGCGGGGAGCGGCATTCCTCAAACGAAGGAGGCCTACTACAACAAGGGTGGTAAGATCTCCGGGTGGACGGGGATTTGGCGGTTTATTCTCGGATCCCTGTATGTCGGGCTTGGCAACAGTTTGGGGCGGGAGGGGCCAACGGTGCACATCAGCACGGCGATCACTTCGCGGATTGGACGATGGGCATTTCGCGATCCCACGCGGGTGCAGTCGATGGCACCGGTGGGGATGGCGGCGGGGATTGCGGCGGCATTCAATGCGCCTTTGTCGGCATTGACTTTTGTGTTCGAAGAGTTGCTCGACAACTTTTCGATGAAGGCGCTCGGCGGGATGGTGGTGGCGGTGGTGGTTGCCGCGGCAGTCTCCCGGAGCTTGTTGGGTGAGGATCCGGTGATCACGGCAAAATTGGCGGAGGACTACCACACGTCTTGGTGGATGTTGGTCGCTTTGCCGCTGGGGGTGGCGTCGGGTTTGATTGGGCACGGTTTCGTGCGCGGCATTCTGGGAATTCGCGAGTGGTTCAAGGAGCGACGGTTTTTGCCCCCGTGGATGCGGCCGGCGGTAGGCGGGTTGTCGTGCGGGATTTTGGGGATTGCAGCGTACTTTCTGACCCAGAACATGGGGAATGCCCGGAGCTCGATTTTTAGCATTGGCTACGACAGTCTGGTGGCCGCTTTCGACAACCAGCTCACGGTGGGCATTTTGCTGGTGCTGTTGGTGATGAAGTTTTTCGCGGTGGTTTTGAACTACGCGACGGGTGGCTCGGGGGGATTGTTTTCGCCGACCTTGTTTCTTGGCGGGATGCTGGGGGCATTGATCGGGGTGGGGCTGTCCGATTTGCAGCATTTCGGGCAGTGGATCCCGATGTTCCCGAGCGATGCCAAGGTGATCGGCGGCTGTGTGTTGCTGGGGATGGGGGCAATGTTTGCCGCGGTGGTGCGGTGTCCGTTCACCTCACTGATCATCATTTTTGAGATGACGGGGAACTATTCGCTGATCCTTCCGTTGATGGCGGGAAATATGTTGGCGTGGCAGATCGCGAAGAAGCTGCAGCCGGTGAGCATCTACAATGCCCTATTGCTTCAAGATGGGGTGACTCTCCGGCGGATGCCCGCCTATCGGGGTGCGCGGGACTATCGGAAGCTGCCGGTGAAGGTGATCATGAGTCATGAGCCGTTCATCATTCGAGCGGAGGAGCCGACGGTGGAAGCGACGAAGCGGATCCAGGCGGAAGCGAAGCGATTCCATGCCTATCCGGTGCTCGATGGTGAGGACCAACTGCGCGGAGTGATCACGCTCCATGAGTTGGAAGAAAATCCTGAGGTCGATCGCGTGGAAGCCCTGATGGGGGAGCAGAAACTGATCAGCGTGACGATCGATACGCCGATTCGCGATGCCGCGAATCGAATGATCGCCCGTGATATCCAGCAGGTTCCGGTGGTGAGTGCCACAGATGCGCAAAAGCTTCTCGGCTGGCTGACGCTGAATGATATCGCGCGCCAGCAGAATGCTTCGGAAGAAGTGTGAACTCCGCGCCTAGCTCATTTCGAGAAAGCGACTGCAAGCCCGGGCGAGGAGAATGACGAGGGTGACCACCGCCCAAGCGGGAAGTTTGATATCGCGTTCCCATAGGGGCTTTTTCTGCGGTTCGGGGGTGAGGTCCCAGTGCTTTCGAAGGGCCCTCGCTCTACCCTTGGTCCAAGGCAAAGAAGAAGCGACGGCTTGGACGAGCCTTTGGCGGTGTCGAGAGGCTCCGAGACGATCGGTGTTGCCGAATTTTTGAAGCGCCTGTTCCAGCTGTCTTCTCGCCTCGGATTCGTTTCCATCGGAGGCTGCAAGGATTGCTCGAGCACCGTTTCCGAGTCCGCAATAGTAGTCGGTGCAGCGGTCCTCCTCCAAGTTTTTGACAAGCTCGCGAGCCTCCTCGATTTTTCCACTGCAGGCCAGTTGGAGTGCGAGCCCGGCTCTTAAGGCTTGTGCTTGCCAGACGTCCTCCGGAAAGCGTCTTAAGCCTTCAAGGCGGACTTCTAAGGAATGATCGAATTGCTCCGTAGTGTCTCCCGGATGGGAATCATAAAGGGCTGCTAGATTCACGAAAGAGGAGGTGTCGAGATCGTCTGGACGGGATCTCCAATCGGCCATCCAAGCAACTCCAGCTTTGCAAAGCCCTGAAGATAGAAATGCCCTGCCTGTCGCGGCCCATAGCGCCGCAGGAGTGTGGAGTTCTGCTCGGTGACGTTTGGACCAAAGGAGGGTCTTTTTTTTCAGTTTGCTTCCAGTACAGTAGCGAAGAAGGGCTTGCCACGCTTCGTTCCGGGATGGAGATGCTAGGGGCTCTTTGAGCAGACGCTTGTAGCCCGTCGTTGGGAGAAGAGCAGGAGTGAGGGTTCCAATCCAGTTGGCAAGGGCTCCAGGAGCGGCAATAGGAGGAGTTCCTATCTCATTGCGAATCCAAGCCCGATAGCGATGGGTCAGTTGATGTTTAGAAAAGAGGTCTTCGACTTCGTTGAACACTTCGAAATTGGCAGTCGAATCTTGGATGAGTGAGTCTGCAAGTTGGAAGGCAGCGGGGTGGTCTCCTTGGCGAAGCTGGAGATCAATGGCGTCTTTGGTATTCCATGGGCTTGGTGAAAAATGGCGGAGGCTCGCGAGGGTAGCTGCTGCATCATCGAACTCATGTGCGTCCAATTGGAGGTGGAGAAGTTGGCGGGCGACAAATGAATAGCTAGGGTCGAGGGCATGAGCGCGTGTATAGGCGGTTCGGGCGCCGCTGAGGTTCTTCAGGTTGAGTTCGGAAATCCCTAGACAGGCGAGTGCTCGGGTGTTTTGGGGATCGATTCTTAGCCACCGTTGGGAGTGATCGCGGAGTTCTTGCCAATCGGAACGATCTTCGAAGAAAGTCGCCAGCTCATCGAGCGCCCAAGAATTGTTGGGTGATTCCTGAAGAAGGAGCTTCATTTCTTCAGCGCCTTTCAAGGGTTGGCCTGAGTGGATGAAGATCCATGCGCGACGACCGCGAAGATTGATGGGAGTCTCAGATTCTCCGTCTATGCGTGAGCAGGCGGCAAATGCGAGATCATTGTCTTTCCGTAGGAAATGGATTTGAGCGAGTTTATCCCGGAGGAGGACATTTTTGGGCTGCAAGAGTAGACCCTGTTGAACTGATGATAGCGCCGCCTCATAATCACCTAGTTCGATCCAAGTATCTGCAGCGATCGGCCACCATTTTGGGTGATGGTCCTTCTGAAGAGAGGTCGACTGAAGAAGCTCGATGACTTCTTGGCGACGTTGAAGGTTTCCAGCCCATTTACACGCCATACTCCAACCCCAACCGTAAAATGGGCACAGACGGAGTCCGGCGAGAAGCACATCGAGAGCCTGTTCGGTACGATTCAGACGGTGTAGAAGATCCGCAAGGCAGCCGTGGTTCGCACCTTCGAGCGGCTCAAGTTCCGCTGCTTTGGTGAGGACCTCAACGGCATCCTGGGTCCTTCCTAGGGTTTCGAGAATCTCAGCATGTTGTCGGGCCGCGTCATCCCAACCGGGTGAGAGTTCTATCGCGCGAGCGGTGGCTTTCACTTCTTCTGTGGGCTGACGGGCGGCTCGATAGACCTTTGCAAACTCAAGCCAAGCGCGGGGAAGCAGAGGAAAACGCTCGGTAAGTTCCAGGGCGGCGGTGCGTGCGAGGTCGTCGTCACCCATTTGGAGTGTATGATGGATGGTCGCGGCCCAAGTTTGCCAAAGATCAGGCCTTTGAGAACAAAATGTGTGGAGTTGATCGAGGAGCTCGGCAGGCTCGAGGAGTGGCCATGCAAGCTCTTGATAGGGAAGAAGAATGGAGCCGTTCGAAACTTGGCGGTCCATCTCCAAACGGAGAAAGGCGAGTTCGCGATGCTTCGCCTGCTGGTCTTCGAAAAGGGAAAGCAGGCGGTACGCGGCAAAAGTGTAGTCGACGTCCAATTGAATCGCATGGCGGTAGTTCTCAGCCGCTGCTTCTCTGGAGTTTTCTCTTTCCTGGAGCCAAGCGAGAGTTCCATAGCTTTTCGGATCCCAAGGGTGCCGGTCTACAGCATCTTGAGCATCAGCTTGGGCTCGTAGGGGTTCTCCTGCCTCGAACCAGTAGATTGCTCGTTCACGCCGTGCCCACAGATTGCCTGGATCCCCATCGAGGGCGTGATCGAGAGCTTCAAGGGGTCCGCGTTTGGTTCCTTTTAGATACTCAGCTTTGAGAGTCCAAAGCTCGAGAACCTCAGGATGATCTTTAGTGGCTTGATCGAGAAGCTTGAGGGTGGAGTCGAGCCCCTCAAGATCGGCGAGCTGGCTTGCCAACCCTCTCCATGCGTCCATTCGGCGGGGTTGCATGGCGGTTAGGCTTTTCCAACACCGAATGGACTTGGATCGGTCTCCCAAGTAGCCAGCAATTCGGGCGGTTTCTGCTAGCCACTCATGCTCAGGCGTTTTGCCTCGTGCCGCTTCCATCCATTCAAGGCCTTGGGAGCGATGAGGTTCACCCCAAGTGGCCATCATGGCACCTGATTTGAGAGCGTATCCGCCCATCTCGGGGAATATTGCAGCGCCCTCCTGTAGAACGACGGCCGCATCGTCATGTCGGTTGAGGTCGTTGAGCGCGTTCGCTAGCTGAATCCAAGTTTCGGACGACTTATTCCCAAAGCGTTGAGTGCGGGCGCGGAGGAATTCGATGGCCTCCTCCTCACGCCTGACGATTCGGCATGAGTTGAAATAATTACGAGAATAAGGATCAAAGCTCGCGTTGAGGCACGCGGAGATGCGATGAAGGACGGCGGCTTCAGCATGCCTTTGTTGTTTTGCCCGGCACCAAGCGAGGCTGGAGTAAGGCCCTGCATCCCACTTTCTTTGGCGGACCGCCTTACGTAGAAATCTCTCGGCGCGATGGAGCTGGCGTGCGTCTTCCATCAGCAACTCACCTAGTTCTGAGTTGAAGATCGGATCGCTTTGAGGTTGTCGGACGATATCCTCAAGGAAGTCGCGAAGATCCTGCCAGCGACGGAGTTTTTGAAGGGTCGATGCCTTTCGAAGAAGGGTTGGCGGGTGATCGGGAGCGAAAGCAAGTTGTCGGTCGATGGCATTCAATCCGGCACTGGCATCGTCTTTCCATGTGGCCACCCGCTCACTTCCATCGTGAACCAGTGGCGCATCGCCCCCGATCGCCCGGAGCGCTGCCATGGCAGCCTCGACGGGGAGCCGTTCGTGGCTATCGAGTACGACTAGGAGATCATGGTAAGCGTCGTAAAGCGCGCAGTCTGGGAGGATGATTCCATCGAGTAGAGCCTTTTCTTCTCGAGGAACCATGACCATCCCTCTGGGGCCATTGATCGGGTGATTCTTGATCAGTTGGTCAAGAGACATTTCTCCATAGTGGCGATCGGTGGGATCTCGGACGAGAATGAGTCCCGTTCGGTCGTCGTATCCGATGCACGCCTGGAGGTGAGCACTGGTGGCGGCCTGAGTGGACAGGGTGAACGGCACCCCTCGGTCAATGAGAGCGTGCAATGATTCGTTGGTAAGCCGGAACTCTACGGTGTGAAATCCATGCTCTTCGGCCCAGTGGCGTTCTTTGTGCCAAGGAGTCCCTTCATGGCAGATAGCCTCGGCAATGGTTAGATGATCGACGGGACGCTTCCAAAAGGCTGCGAGAGACGCGAGGGTGGCAGGCGCACACGTCATGGAATGCTGACGGATGAACGGGACGTCGAGACGGACTCGTTTGCGACGATTCAACCCGGGCTCAAGGAGCTTTCGAGCTGTTCGCAAATAGTAGGAATTTCCGTTCCTTTCGCTCCACTCAATGCAGCGGTCGGTATCACCTTCGAGGAGATAGAAGTCTGCACGACGTCCCGCGAACCATTTTCTAAGAGAGTCGTTTGCCAAAGGGGACCGCTCTTCGGCGATCCTGATGCAATCGAGGGCGCGCTGATGATCTTCGCGTTCGCTGTAGAGAAGTTGGAGACGGATGGGGAACCCCGCATTCTGAGTCGAGGAGCTCGCTCTTTCTAGGATTTGGATGGCCTCTTCATCACGGCCTAAATGAATGAGATTGTCCGTGAGTTGATAAACGGCGGCGGCATAATTTGGCTGGAGGGCAATGGCTTCTTTTGCTGCCGAATAGGCATCTTCGTAGCGGTCCTCTTTCTCTAGCACCGCAGAGTGCATCACGTGAATCCACGGCTGATGAGGCGCGAGCTCAAGGGCGAGATTGAGATCTCGGTGAGCTGGAGAGAAGTCTCGAAGGCAAGCGTATTGGTGTCCCCGCATGGCGAGAAGGTCGGCTTGAACGGTGGGGGAAATGACTCTGGGAGCCTCGAGATGATTGGAAATCTCTTCAATCTTTTGAGGAATGGAGAGCCAAGCGGAGCGGAGGTTCAGGGAATGGAAGAACCACTTAGGATTCTGACGATCGGCACGCCAATTGAGTCCATCAAGGACGAAACCGAGCCGGGAATCCCCTAAGGATCTGGCGAGCCGCGCAGCGACTCGGCGTGCGTCGCCGTGTGGCCAATCTGTTAGCAAAATTCCGGTGGCTTGAGCCTGGTCCCAAGCATCGAGCATGTGGCCTTTGAGGATTTTGAGATGGATCTCGGAGAGGGGGAAATCGGCATTTTGCATGAAGTTTCATCCATGATTGGGGGAGCTGGAGGGAAGGCCAGAGGAAAGAGTCGAGGATGATGAGGTGCGAGATCGGAATGTGTGGCGTCGGACGGGTTTCCGTTTGAAGATGGCGCCGATGCCCATGGATGCTTTTCAGCTTTGGCTTACCTTCGGGGTGCTTGCCGCCGTGTTCCTTTGCTTCATGAAGGAATGGCTGCCGACTGAGCTGACGGCCTTGTGTGGCATGGGGGTGCTGGTGGTGGCTGGAGTTCTCGGAGAAAAGGAGGTCTCGGAGGTGTTTTCCAATTCCGCTCCGTTGACGATCGGAGCGATGTTTGTGCTGAGCAGCTCGCTGACCCGAACGGGAGCCATTGATTGGATCGCGGTGAAGTTTTCAAGCTGGGCGGGGACGTCGATGCCACGGGTGCTGACGGTGCTGGCATTGATCGTGATGCCGCTTTCGGCGTTCCTGAATAACACGCCCGTGGTGGTGGTGTTTTTGCCGGTTTTGATGGCGTTTTGCCGCCAGGCGGGGATGAAGGCCAGTAAGTTGCTGATCCCATTGTCGTTTCTGAGCATCCTCGGGGGCACTGGAACTTTGATTGGGACGTCGACCAATTTGCTCGTAGCCGGGGTGGCCAAGTCTCAAGGGCAGCAGCCTTTCGGGATTTTTGAGATTTCGGGTTTGGGCGCGATCTATGCTTTGGTGGGTTTTGGGTATTTGTTTCTGGTGGGGGTTCGCCTGCTGCCGGCGCGGGATACGGTCAGCAGCCTGATCGATGCGGAAGATACCCGGAAGTTCTGTTCGGCGGTGGTGGTGGATGATGATTCGCCATTGGCGGGCGAGCGCTTGGTGGGGAACCCCTTGTTTTCGGATCGCAAACGGACCTTGGTGTATGAGGTGGCGAGGCACGGTCGGCGGGTCGAGGACATCCCCCTCGATGCGTTGGTTCTGCAGGAACGTGATACCCTATGGTTCCGGGCGACGGCGAAGCAGTTGGCGGAAATCCAGGCGACCAAGGGTCTGACGATGCTGCATGAAACGGTGGGCTCGGCGAACGATGAGGAGCCTCAAGGGACGCAGGTGAAGACGGTGGAGGCCATCATCGGGCCACGTAGTTCGTTGCTGGGGCGATCGATTCGCGATTCCGGGATTCGGAGAAGATATGGGGTGGTGGTGGCCGCGGTGCATCGCCGGGGAGTGAATGTGCGGGCGGGTTATCAGGACCTGCGCCTGGCGTTTGGAGATACGCTTTTGCTGGAAGGGCCAGTTCATAACTTGATCCGCCTGAAGCAGGAGGAGGATTTTCTGAGCCTCAATGAGTCGAGCATTTCACTGCCACGGAAGAGCAAGGTGTTTCTTGCGTCGGGGATCATGCTGGGAGTGATCCTGACGGCCGCCTTTGGGCTCTTGCCGATTTCCAGCGCCGCGTTGGTGGGGGCGGTGCTGTCGATCGTCACGCGGTGCGTCGATTTGCGAGAAGCTTACGAACGGATCGAATGGAATATCCTGTTCCTGATCTATGGAATGTTGGGGATTGGCAAGGCGATGGAGATCACGGGGGGGGCGGAGTGGATTTCTCAAGGGGTCGTGGGCGCGATGAAGGATTTCGGCCCGGTGGCGATTCTCGCGGGAATCTATATTTTGGCGTCATTGTTGACGGAAGTGGTGACCAACAATGCGGTGGCGATCTTGTTGACTCCGGTAGTGATCTCGATTGCGGATTCGCTTGGAGTCGATGCGCGACCGTTCATCGTGGCGATCATGTTTGGCGCAAGCGCGAGTTTTCTGACGCCCATCGGTTATCAAACGAACACCTATGTTTATGGGGCCGGGGGATATCGATTTGGTGACTTTGTAAAGATCGGGCTCCCTCTGAATCTTTTGCTATGGGGAGTCGCGGTGTGGTTGATCCCGAGGTTCTGGCCTTTCTGAGGAAAGGGGAGAGGCATTCGCATTGAAGAAGCAAAAAGGCACCCGGACGAGCCGGGTGCCGATTTTCTCAGGAGATGGAAGGGTGGCCTTAGACGTGGCGGGAATCCTCGATGGCCTTTTCGACCGCTTCTCGGGTCTCGCCAGTGCGCTTTTGGATGCGGCCGACGAGTTCTTCTTCGAGTCCTTCCACGTAGTCGAGGTCGTCATCGGTGAGTTGGCCCCATTTTTGTTTGAGGCGACCTTTGACGATGTTCCAGTTACCTTTGACTTCGAGTTGGTTCATGGCTTTTCAGAGTTGAGTTAAGGAACGATTCGGACGGATTCCGAAGCTTCCCTCATCTCTTTCGCACTCGACGTGCCGCCCTCGAATTTTGGGTGATATGTATTGAAAATGAGGGGTTTGAGTCGCATGGGTCGGCCTGATTCGGCATCGACCGCGGCGATCCACCGCGCGGATCGCACGCCAAATGTGCGCGATCTCGTGCAGGCTGCGGATTTCAGTGGTCCTCGACTCGAAGGGTTGTGCTGAGCACATGGCTGCCTCCTGGAGCCAGAATGATTGCGCGATCGTTGGAAATGGCGGCCTCGATGCAGACAAAATCCCGATAGGCTTCGTCGGGAAGGTCGGAGAGGTTTTTTGCCTTATCCACCCAAGGATTCCAAACGACGGTGGAGGGGCTGCCTTCTTTTTCGACGACGATGACGCGCTCGTATCCGGAATCGACGAGCAGGGCACTGCTGTCATTTTCGTAGATGCGGTCGACCTCGCGATCGAAGTAGACGAGACCGCTTTGGACGCGCTCGGTGCGGTCTCCGACGGTGTCGAGGTACTGGTCGCCACTCAGACCATCGACCTGGACTTGTGCGATGGAAGAGATGGCGAGGTAGGTATGGAGCGCGCCGGAAAGGGGTAGCGGCTCGTCCCCGAGGTTGGTGGTTTCCAGGGCAATCTCGAGCCATTCTCCGAAGTAGACGTCGAGATAGGCGGCAAGGTCGCCGGATCGGAAGCGTAAGCTGATGGTGACGCCGGATTCATCCTCTTCTGCGGCTTCGAGCTCCCAGAAGTGGGTACGAGCGAAGCCGTGGGACGGCAGACTGGAATCGCTGGGGTGGGCGTTGAACCAAGGCCAGCAGATCGGGATACCGCCGCGGATGGCCTTGCCGGGCTGAAGCAGGGCGTCGGGACTCAGGTAGAGCACGGGAGCATCGGCGGAAACTGGCTGCCATTCCATGACGTGGGCGCCATGGAGCGCCAAGCGGCCGAAGCATTGCGGATGGCGGATCTCAAGGATCGGGTATCCGGGGGTCGCTTCGACCAGAACGACGGTGGGGGGCAGCTTGGGTGTGGGCTCCATTGCAGCGGAGACTGAGGTCTCTTCCGCTCGGGCACAAATCGGGAGCGTGTGATTTCGATGCCTATTGTGTCATGCAGAGACGCCGGCTTTGGCTTCCATGCGAAGAATCTTCATCGTATATCCACGAGCATCATGCGCACAACGGTGAGATATGCAGGGATGATGGCGGGGATTTTGGGGGCTTGGATGGGCTCGGTTCGAGCCGCGGAGGGAGCAACAAAGATGATTTTAGTTCTTGATGCCTCGGGGAGCATGTGGGGCCGAATCGAGGGCAGATCAAAGATTGAAATCGCTCGTGAAGCGGTGGCGAAGTTGGTCGATCAGCTTCCGGATGAGACGGAGTTGGGCCTCGTGGCTTACGGTCACCGAGAGAAGGGGAAATGCGATGACATTGAGCTGCTGGTGGAGCCGACTTTGCTGGATCGGGAGGCCTTCAAGGAGACCGTCCGTGCTGTGCAGCCGAAGGGGATGACGCCACTCACTGCAGCGGTGGTTTTCGCCGCCGAAGCGTTGCGGTCGACGGAGGGAAAGGCGACGGTGATTTTGGTGACAGATGGTGAAGAGACCTGTGATCAGGATCCCTGCGAGGCGGCTCAGATTCTGGAGGAAACGGGAGTGGATTTTACGGCGCACGTGGTCGCCTTCGACTTGGATGACCGAGCGGCGAAGTCGGTGGAATGTCTCGCGAAGTCAACAGGCGGGATGTTCCTCAAAGCGGGCAATGCCACCACTTTGGCGGATGCCTTGGAGATGCTGACGGAACCTGCACGGGAACTCTCCCCGATGGAGGAACCGGGCGAAGCGAGCGTGGTAGGGCCGGAAACAGTGATCGCTGGATCGGAGCTGGAAGTTCGCTGGACGGGCCCCGATGAACCCGGAGATTACCTGACGTTGGTGCCCAAGGACCTCGAAGATGGGGCCTACCGAAATTACGAGTATACCCGCGGGGGGAGCCCTCTGACATTGCTTTCCATTGTGGATGAAGGTCCTGCGGAATTGCGCTACGTCCATGCTCGGACAGGCAAGGTGCTTGCGAGGGCCGCAGTCGAAGTGGTCGCGTCGGAGATCTCTCTCAAAGCCGTGCCGTCCGTGGTGGCAGGAGCCTCGGTGGAGATCACGTGGAGTGGGCCCGATCACCCGGGTGATTACCTTACCATTGTGGCGGCTGATGCGGAGGACGGTAGCGAGGGGCACTATCAATACACCTCGCAGGGCAGTCCGGCGAAGGTGGTAGCTCCTCTCAATGAAGGCGATGCAGAGATCCGGTATCAAACCGAGAATGGCCATAAAGTGCTGGCGCGCATCCCCCTGAAGGTCACCAAGGCGGAAGTCACTTTGCAGGCGGTGGACCAGGCGGTCGCCGGTTCGGCGGTGGAGATCCACTGGACGGGGCCGAACCACGCGGGCGACTACGTGACCATTGTTCCCAAGGGCACCGAAGAGGGAGCGTATGGAAAATACGCTTACACGGAGCTGGGCAATCCATTGAAGGTCCCCGCCCCGATGGAGGCAGGCGAGGCCGAGATTCGCTATCAGACGGAAGAAGGGGGGAAAGTGCTGGCGCGCATTCCGCTCCGAGTCGAGGCAGCGAAGGTTACCTTAAGCGCTCCCGCGACGGTGACTGCCGGAACGGAGGTGTCGATTGAGTGGACAGGTCCTGACAATGAAGGGGACTACCTGACACTGGTTCCGAAAAACCTCGAAGATGGAGCATACGCCGAATACGCCTACACCAAAGATGGCAAGACGCTGACGCTGCGTGCCCCCGCGGAAGCTGGCGAAGGTGAGATCCGCTATCAGTCAGAGCAGGGAGGGGGCGTGATTGCACGCATCCCCATCCAGATCGTTCCGGCAGAGTGAACGTTTCCTATGGGCAGCGGGAGAAGATGCGAATTTCTCGACCGCTATCCCGGCTCGAAACCTGCTAGAAAAATACCGTCATGTGGCGTGGTCTTTTGCCGTTGGAAACCTCATTGGAAAAGCTTCCAGAAGTGGAGCTGGATACTCGTGAAGTGATCGCCCTAGCGGGTGATTTGCTGGTCGCTTCGAACCGACAACTTCTTCCAGTGGAGAAGCGCCGGGCCGCGCAAATGGCGCGCCTGATGGAGGACGAGCCAGGCCGTGTGTTCACCTTTGCGATGACCGATCAGGTTCTGCGGCCTCCGACGGCGCGGCGCCAGGCGAAACGATTCCGGGATCTGCTCGCCACCTACGGGACTCCTCAGTTTTTGCCGTTGCACCAGAAGGCGATGTTGCAGGCAGGCGCGGCGGCATCGGCAGTGCTACCCGGCATGGTGATGCCACGGGTGACGCAACACCTACGGGAGGAAAGCCGGCACGTCATTCTCAGCGATGAGGCCACGAGCCTGACGGAACACATTCAGCGTCGGAAAGGGGAAGGATTTGAGCTCATTCTCAATCAGTTGGGTGAGGCGGTTTTGGGGGAGACCGAGGCGACCCATCGCTTGCAGGCCAATCTCGCCCGGCTTGCGGATCCTGGGTGCGAAGCCATCTCGGTGAAGCTTTCTGCCTTTTTCAGCCAGATTCACCCGGTCGCCGACCGCGAAACGGCCGATATTTTGAAGGATCGATTGCGCCAGCTTTATCGGGCAGCTCGGCAGAATCCGAAGAGTGATGGCGGCGCGAAGTTCGTGAACCTCGACATGGAGGAATACCGGGACCTGCGCCTCACTTGTGCGGTGTTCGTGGAGGTTCTGGATGAAGAGGAATTCCATCATCTGGAGGCGGGGATTGTGCTGCAGGCGTATCTTCCAGACTCATGGCCGGTCCAAAAGGCGTTGCAGGTTTGGGCTCGGCGTCGGGTGGAGGCAGGAGGGGCACCGATTCGGGTGCGTTTGGTGAAAGGCGCGAATTTGGCGATGGAGCGGGTTGATGCCGAATGGCACGGTTGGCCTTTGGCGCCGTATGGGATCAAGCACGAGAGTGACGCCAATTTCCGCCGGATGCTTCAGCAAGCGTGCTCACCG
This sequence comes from Haloferula luteola, assembly GCF_014201715.1. GTDB lineage: Bacteria > Verrucomicrobiota > Verrucomicrobiia > Verrucomicrobiales > Akkermansiaceae > Haloferula > Haloferula luteola. Next base: position 5,595 of record NZ_JACHFD010000034.1, on the reverse strand, counting down.
GAAAACACCGGGATGAAGGTGGCGGTGGCCAGCCACAATCTTTTCGATATCGCCTACGGCTTGCTGCTGCGGGAAAAGCGGGGCGTGAGAGATCGGGTGAGCTTCGAAATGCTCGAAGGCATGGCCGATCATCAGGCTCGCGGCGTGAAGCAACAGACGGGCTCCGTCCGGCTCTATGCGCCGGTAGTCTCGGATGCGGATTTTCCAGCAGCGATCGCCTATCTGATTCGCCGCCTCGACGAGAACACTTCTCCGGAAAACTTCTTGCATGACCTGTTCGGCATGAAGCCGGGGGATGCCGCGTGGAGCCGTCAGGTTCAGACCTTCCTCGATGGCTGCCATGCCGTGCCGACGACGGCCTGGGTGCCGTTTCGCAAGCAGGAGAGGAGTCGGCAGATCGCGACGGCGAGTCGGCTCAGCGATGCGTTTGAGAATGCCGCCGACACGGACTTTTCGGTCGATACCAATGTGGATTGGATTCGCGGACCGGTTGATGCGGTTCGCGAGGCCGAAGCGGTCAAGGTTCCGTTGCAGGTAAGCGGCATCTTCCGTGATGGCACAAGTCGGGGTGAGAGCAATGACCCATCCCGCCCGGAGAAGGTGGTTTGCGATTTCGCACAGGCGAGTTGGGAAGAAGCCATGGAGGCCATCGAGACGGCCCAGGGTGCTCGGGACCAATGGAATGCACGCACGCTTGAGCAGCGAGCAGAGATCTTGTTGGAAGTCGCCGCGAAATTGGAGCGGCAGCGAGCAAGCGCGATTGTCGCGATGGTCCGGGAGGCGGGAAAGGCCGTCTTGGAGGCGGATTCCGAGGTCAGTGAAGCGGTGGACTTTGCCAACTACTATGCCCGCAGTCTGATGGCAGGGGGCTGGTTTGATGGCACTCGGTTTGAGCCATGTGGACCGGTGGTGATCGCTCCCCCCTGGAACTTCCCTTTCGCCATTCCTTGCGGAGGCGTCCTGGCGGCCTTGGCGGCGGGCACTTCGGTGATCCTGAAGCCTGCCCCGCAGGCCGTGTTGTGTGCCTGGACGATGGTCGAAGCGTTGTGGAATGCCGGAGTCCCTCGGGAGGTGCTGCAGTTCCTTCCCTGTGCAGATGGACCGGTGGCCCGGGATCTGATCACCGACCCCCGCATCGGTGCGGTGATTCTGACCGGGGGGTATGACACTGCCGTACGGTTTCTCGATTGGAAGCCTGAGTTGCCCCTGCTGGCGGAAACGTCCGGTGTCAATGCGATGATCATCAGTGCTGCTGCCGATCCGGACCTGGCGGTGAAAGACCTCGTATATAGTGCCTTTCGTCATGGTGGGCAGAAGTGTTCGGCGGCGTCGCTGGCGATTCTTGAGGCAGAACTCTACGATGATCCGAGCTTTATGGCGAAGCTGCGGGACGCGGCGTCCTCGCTGACGGTGGGAGGATCATGGAATTATGCGTCGGTGGTGACGCCATTGATCCGGCCCCCGGAAGAAGCATTGAAGCGTGGGCTGACTGAGCTGGATCAGGGTGAATCCTGGTTGCTGGAACCCAAGCCGGTGGATGGGAATCCGCAACTTTGGTCACCGGGAATCCGTCTCGGCGTGAAGCCCGATGGCTGGTTCCGAGCCTGTGAATGTTTCGGTCCGACTCTCGGGTTGATTCGAGCGAAAGACATTGCCCACGCCATCCAGATTCAGAATCAATCCGACTTTGGATTGACGGGAGGGATTCATTCATTGGATGCCGATGAGATCGCTCAATGGGAGGCGGCGGTAGAAGTGGGAAATGCCTACATCAACCGGCCCATCACAGGAGCTATTGTGAATCGGCAGCCCTTTGGGGGATGGAAGAAGTCGTGCTTTGGTCCGGGAGCAAAGGCAGGAGGCCCCAATTATGTGGCCCAGTTCGGAAAATGGGAAGATGCGGACGAACCGCAGTTCCGGGCGCCTGTTTCCGCGGTGGTGGCGGAGTTTTTGGAGCTGGATTCGACGGGCGAGTTTCGTGTTGCGGCGGAGAGCGATGCTTGGTGGTGGCAACGGGAGTTTTCAGTCGATCACGATCCATCAGCTCTTGCTTGCGAGAGCAATGTGTTTCGCTACCGGGTTCTTGGCCGAGTGCTACTGCGCTCGTCCGAGGAGCGGGACTTGCGTCGCATGGTGGCGGCTGCATTGGCGACGGGGCGTCGGGCAGATGCCATGGATCTTTCGCTCGACCCTTCCCAGCCGGTATTTGACTGGATGAGAGGCTTTCAGGTCATCCGAGAGTCGGACAAGCAGCTGGTCGAACGTCTGGCTCCACGCCTCTATGGCGCGATGCGAGTGGTCGATGCTCCGGGCACAGTGCGGGCGGAGGCGGCAAAGTGCGGACTGCGGATCTCGACTGCCACCCCGGTGAACAATGGTCGGATCGAGCTGCTACGCTATGTCCAGGAGCAGTCGGTGACGCGGACATTGCACCGTCACGGATCACCGCTTCCTGAACTTAGCGGAACTCCAGCGGCGAACTGATCGGTGGCAGGCCCTGCCCCGTGGCACGGACGGTGACAGGGCCGTGCCCGTCCGGGTCACGGCGCACGATGAGCACTGCCTTGCCATAGAAAAGGGGATGACTCGCATCTTGAAAGGGATCGAGCCCCATGGGATCGCCATTGCCGACCCCGGCGAGAGTGGCGGGTCCATCGACGGTGAAAGTGACCCTACGCATGTCTTGAGGACAGAGGTTGCCATCGGCGTCGATGGCTTCGACCAGAATGTAGCGAAGCTCGTCGCCATGGACAGGTTCGGGAGTCAGTCGGAGTGCGGCCGGAGCACCGGCGGTGCGGATCACTTCGCGGCCGATTTCCATGCCGTCCTTGTAGGCGACGACTCCGAGTGCACCGGGTTCGTAGCGGACGTTCTCCCAACGCAGGCGGTAGCGGTCCATCACCTGATAGTAGGGGTCCTGCAACAATTCCGCTTCTTTCGGGATCTCGGTTTCCACGCGAATCTCGGCGATGCTCGCCCATGAACGATCGGGAACGTGGGTGATGTTGACGCGCAGGAAGCGGGCTTTGGCGTCGGGGTAGAGAACCGCACGATGGCCGGAATTCTGAGCGCGATTCGAACGGGCGATGGGCTTCCAACTTTCTCCATTCTCGGAGCCCAGAAGCTCGTATTCATAGCCGGCGGCAGCTTTCTCCCAAGTGATCGCGACGTAGGGAATGGAAGTGGATTGCTTCAGGTCGACTTGAAGCCATTGCGGCAAGGTCGCGTCTTCTGCGCACCAACGGCTTTGGGTATCACCGTCGAAGGCTTTGTCGGCCCGGTTCTCCTTCTGAACATTGCCCTCGGCATCCTGAAAGAACTCCTCAGAAGAGGCGCTTGCGGGCTTGTGGGTAGAGAGGCTGGTCGCGGTGGATGAACTTTTCTTCCGCCGACCGAGGCTTTTGCCATTGAGGAAAAGCTCGGCCTCGTCGCCGTTGGTATAGACGTAGACGGGGACCTCCTGGCCCACCCGATCTGGCCATGTCCAATGCGGTAAGAGGTGAACGGTGGGTTCGGAAGGATTCCAGTGACTGCGGTAGAGATAGTAGCGGTCTTTGGGGATTCCCACGAGATCCACGATGCCGAAGTAGCTGCTCCGAGCTTCCTGGGTATGGGGAGTAGGTTCGCCAAGGTAGTCGAAGCCGGTCCAAACAAATTCACCGGCAACGTAGCGGTCTCGCTCCATCCTCATGAATTCGACGTCGGGAATGTCCGACCAGGTCGCGGAGGTGAGATCGTAGGAGGATTCCTGATGATCCTTGTCAAAGTCATTGCGGTTTTTCGGATGAGGAAAGGCATAGTAGCCTCGGGTGCTGAAAGCGGACGCTGATTCCGTGTAAATGAGCGGTTGGTGGGGATATTTTCTGCGGGCAGCGAGATACTTCTGGCCGTAGTTCCAGCCCGTTGTGTCGAGCGCATCGAGGGAGCCGTTGTCCACTCCGCCAGTGCGGTGGCAGGCCATATTGGTGAGGCGGGTGGGATCGTATTGGTGAAACCAATCGACGAGTTGGGTGGTGAGTCGCTTGGCCTGGGGGGTGCGATCGGCAAGCAGATCGCTGACCTCGTTGCCGATGGACCAAAGAATGATCGAGGGGTGATTGCGGTCCCGTCGGATGAAGTGACGGATTTCACGCTCGGCGTGGTTCTCGACGTAATTTCTTGTCGAGATGGGGGCACTGGCCGTCGGACCATACTTGTCAAACAGCTCGTCGATGACCAGCAGTCCCATTTGGTCACAGAGTTCGAGCATTTCGGGAGAGGGGGCATTGTGGCTGGTGCGGATCGCATTGACCCCCATCTCTTTCATGAGGGTGAGCTTGCGGACCAGAGATTCCCTAAACAGGGCTGCACCAAGAGGGCCGTTGTCGTGATGGAGGCAGACTCCTTGGAGTTGCACGCGACGATCATTGAGGTGGAATCCGTCGTCCGCCGTCCACTCGATCGTGCGGATGCCAAAGGGCTGTTCGACGGTGTCCACCGCTAGACCCTCGCGATGGATTTCGGTGACGGCGGTGTAGAGGTGAGGATGATCAACATCCCAACGCAGAGGCTGGGGGACGGTGAGCGAGAGATGATGGATGACGAAGGTTCCAGTGGGGATTTCCAAGGGGCTTTGTTGCTCGGCCACCGTGTCCCCATTGGGTCCGACAAGACGGGTGTGCAGGCTCGCGATCTGAGATCGATCGGTCTCGTTCGTGACTTCGATCGCGAGATCCACGGTGGCGTGATCTTCGGTGATCTTCGGAGTGGTGATAGAAATGCCCCAGATGGGGATGTGCACGGGGTCGACGAGAATGAGGCGAACCTTGCGGTAGATCCCAGCTCCCGGGTACCAGCGGGAATGATGTTTTTCGGTACTGGCGCGAACTACTAAGTCATTGTTTCCAGGTTTGACGTGGTCGGTGATGTCGAGATGGAAGGAATTGTAACCATACTCCCAACCGCCAACCGACTCACCGTTCACATAAACTTCAGGATTGGCCATGACTCCGTCGAAGAGGAGAATCGCACGACGTCCCGCGGCGAGGTCTTCTGCAGAGATTTCGAGTGATTTGCGGTACCAACCAACCCCTTTCCATGGGAGTTTTCCCTGTTCTCCTGAGACTCTTGGATCGAAGGGGCCGGCGATGGCCCAATCGTGCGGAAGGTTCACTGTTTTCCAATCGAGGTCAGGCGCTTTCACGGCCTCGATGTTCGCCAGGGATCCAAGATGGAACTGCCAATGGTCGTTGATGAGTTTCACCTCACGGGCATGGGCACTGAGGAGAGGGAGTGCGAGCAGGAGAGCAAGTGGAGAGCGCATGGAAAGAATCGAAGGATTTTACGGGAACTCATGCCTTGGTTCTTATTACTCCAATCGGGTGGGATTGGGGACGGCCGTAGAAACAAAAGGGGAGCGCTCGTTGCTGACCATGGGATGGATGTCGCAACTCACGTGAATGGCTGGTTTTTCGGGGAATTTCTCGATTTCAATGGGTTACGACAGTCTTCCTGGTTGACTGGATTTTTGATTCGGGGTAAGCGTCTGATAACCAGACAAATCCATGCTTCCCGCGAATCTCCCCCCTACGTTCGCGAGAGGATCCCGCTCTTCTT
>NZ_JACHFD010000033.1 GCF_014201715.1 Haloferula luteola | reverse complement strand
GGGAATCCCGCGCTGGGCAGTGCCAGTCCGCCTTCGGGATGGTATGGGCTGCCGGCCCAGGGAGGCTCGCTGGCTGCCTTGAACGATTGGGGGGAGTTCACGGGTTACTTCCAGATGGACTACGTGGAGTATTACTACGATTCCTCGAGTGGGACCGCGTTCTTTGGGAGGCGATTTGAGAACCGGGAGCAATCGAGCTTTTTCTACGATGGTTCCTACCACGCGGCGGGTGATGCCTCTGCGGTGCCTTCGATCTTCGGGATGAATGACGAGGGCTGGGTGCTGCACGGTCCCCCTTTTCAGTTGTGGTTTGGCCCGGTGCAGGTGCCTGTCGGGCATGTGCTGCGGGTGCCGACCTCGAGCTCCCCGGCGACGATGCGGATGGCAGCGGCGTCCGGATGGTTGTATGGGCAGAGTTCGGTCAGATCACGCCCCTTTGATCTGCGGTTGAGCCAGGATTCCGATGGGGACGAGATGCCGGATGATTGGGAAGCGCTCTATGGGCTCAATCCACACGATCCGTTGGATGGGCAGGCGGATGCGAATGGCAATGGCATCAGCAACCGCTCGGAGTTCCATCTTCGCCGGAACCCCCTGGCCATGGGCGATGCGGCTGCGTTGGAAATCGACCTGCGTCCGGGCATTGATTCGGACGGCGATGGGATTCCGAATGTGTGGGAATGGCGGTATGGGCTGAATTTCAGCGACGGGGAAGATGCAGGGGGCGATGCGGATGGAGATGGGATCAGCAATTTCGACGAGTATCTGCACCGCACGAATCCGACTCAGGGAGATACGGATGGCGACCGCCTGCCGGATGGGTTGGAAGTGTCGATCGGGACCTCCCCGACGGACGCCGACACGGATCACGACGGAATCCCCGATGGCGAAGAGGACCAGGACGACGACGGGAGTTCGAACTATTGGGAACACGACGGCAACAGCGATCCGACGGACCCACAGTCATTGCCGGAGCTGAAAGTGATGATGTTCGTCGCGGAGGTGGATCGGACCTATCGGGCGTCGGACTATGCGGATCCAGAATGGGCGTATCGATCGACGCATCTGTTGAGCACCGGCGTGAGCGCCTTGATCAACGGGGGTGCTATCGAGCAGGAGGAGCTGGAAGATTGGCTGGGCCTAAGCGAACTGAATTGGCCCGCCTACCCACCGGTTCCGGGGGTGATCGATGTGACCATGGGGAAACAGAAACTGAGCCGCCACCAGGATTTCCCCGAGCAACCCCCGGCGGGATGGGGAGCCTGGGATCTCCCAGCTTTGGAGGCGGTGAGGGGGAGCTTCCATTTCCATTCACGGGAGGTGACCGTGCCGGACGGCGGAAACGGGGAGGAAATGAGCTACCTCAAATATTGGGGGACCCATGCGACGAAGAAGGTTTGGGTGTTGCTCAACCGGAGACTCACCGAAGACCTTGAGGTTCCGTTCCTGAAGATGGCGACGAAGGCCTCGACATTGGACTACCAAAACGAAGGGACGTGGTTTGAAGGGGCGATCAACGAAGCGACGAAAGTCACGCTAGGCGACCCCGAGGTGGTGAAGCTGACGGTTCGTGCAGGGGAGAACGTGTCGGAAACGGGCGTGGTGTTGAACCCCTTGGAAGCGAACGAAGGGACCTTCGAGAATGAGAGGCGGTATGATGTGGACCTCCTGCCGGTGGAGATAGTCGAACTGTCACCCAAGGTGAAGGACGAGGATGGGAATGCCATTGATGGTTGCGAGAAACCAAATATCGGGACGCCGCTGACTCCGTTTGAGGAGGTTGACCCACACACCAACAAGATTGCGCATCGTGAGATCAAGGTGAAGATCGGTGAAGCATTGAAGGACAGGAAAGTCACTTGGACGCTGGAGCCGCTGCCCGATGCCACACCGGCAGCCATCCGGGGCGACTGGGAGCAAAGCCCCACCCACAAGGATCGTTTCGAGGCATCCACTGCCTACGGTGCCAACGGATTCAACAGAGTGTCCCAGACCACGGGTGAAACCAACATTGGGGATGACGGACACACGGCCATTCGAGCGAATGTGCCGCCCATAGGGTTCAATCAAGTGCGGATCAAAATCCAGATCGAGGGTGTGAACACACCGATTGACCTGATCGACATGGAAGTGCCCGGCGTGGTTGTCATTGATCCCGGACATGGCGGAAATGACTCCGGTGCAGTGGGAAGGACTGACAACACCGTCCTGGAGAAAGATTTGGCCCTAGCCTACAGCCTCAAACTGCGCGATGAGTTGATCGACGAGTTCAATGATGAAGAGCGTGGGCTTCGGATTGTCATGACTCGCGAGACAACTGAAGGGTCTTTAAGCCTAGATGCACGAGCCCAGCTTGCGAAAACTAGAGGTGCTGACGTTCTTGTGAGTATCCACTTCAATTCCTCGATTTCCAACTCGGCCAGGGGCACCGAGGTTATCATTGAGAGAGAAAAAGGTGAAATAGATGAAGACCCGCAGCCTCCTTATCCAGGCGATAACATCAATCAAAATGAAGACATTCTTTTAGCGGAAGCAATGGGTTCGACTACTTTCGGAGCCGTCCAAGGTCAAGATCAAGGCGCGGTGCAAAGAAGAATGCTCAAAAGAGGAAAGCGTGTGACTATGGATGTGAACTTTGGCAACACGAAGAACTATCACCCTGTAAAGGCATGTTTGATTGAAGTTGAGTTTCTCTCAAACGAGACGGCGTTGAACAGCGTGAAGTTCTCAGGCAGCACGGGCGAAACAATCAAAGAAGCCTTTGCGGAAGATGCGGCCGCCGACATCTTCAACAATATCCTCAACCAGCCATGAAGATTCCAATCATTGCCATTTTCTGGTTGGGCATGTGCCTTGAGGTCTTCGCGCACGGACGTTCTCCAGAAATGAACTGGGAGTTGAACGCTCCAGTGCCTGACTGGATGTCGGTTGCGGAACCGATCAAAGTAGAACCGATTGAAGATCACCTCTTGCCTGCACCCTATTTGTTTCGCCCGCGTTCGGGGGGAGCCACCAACAGTCGTAACAGGGTTCAGATACCAGAGCGAAAGATTGAGTTTCAAGTCCCACACGAAATAGACTGGAGAGGCATTAACGAGGAAGGTTATGGCGTATCTCTCAATGCAGATGGAACCAAGATTTTAGTAAATACAGGAATGACGTCACGTCTTTACGAGGTTGCATCGGACGGCGAGCATCGGGAAGTCCCCATCCGACTTCCGCATGTTACATACGACGACGGGCTGAAGGGCTTCATTACCCGTTGGTCATGGGCTGGCAACGATGTGCTGGTGGGGCATGCTGAAATCACGGATGGAGCCGGGGATGAGATCATTGAGGAGCGGATTTATGTTTTCCACATGCAGGAGCAGGCTCTTGCCCGTCTTGATTTGAGCGCACTCAATTTGTCCGACACCGCGAGTCTTGAGATCGCCAGCATCGGGGAGGACCTCGAACATCTTCGAGTCCGGCTAGGAGATCGAGAGTTTGCCGTCAAAGCTGATTTGAAATCTCCGCCCAGACTGCTTGAGCGGCCGGACCCCGCACCCACATCGAACATGCAGGCCATCGGGCAGCAAACACCGGCATCGGCGAGGTCAACCAAACAAAAACCCGCGCCAATAACGACGGTTGAGGAATCCCCCTCGTCAACACGGTGGCCTTTGGTGGTGGTAGTGGCGGCGCTAGGGCTGCTGTGGGTGTTGCTCAAAAAGCGGAAGTCGAAGGGGTCAGTCCTGAATGGCGCTTAGATTAGGTGCAAATCATCGATTTTAAGAGACGAAAAGCCGATCAGGGTACGGTTTGAAAGTATGCGCGCTGCGCACATGGGCGACCTCTAGCACAGGGTCCGGAGGGCGAATAATCCTTTCCGGCTCGATTTCGTCAGGAGCCCTTAGGGGCCAATTGTGATGCGGGAGGCATGCAAAACCGACGTCGGAGGTGATTTTGGGTTTTTCTCGTCCGATTCGGGCGACATTCGGGCACCAGTTTCAAATTTGGAACCCCTCGAATCCTCGCAAAATCTTGAGGATGAGTGGTGGCTCGGGACGGGATCGAACCGCCGACACGCGGATTTTCAATCCGCTGCTCTACCAACTGAGCTACCGAGCCTTGGTGCCCTCTGGAGGTGGGCGCGGATTTAGGGTGGAGGGTCCGGTTTTGACAACCGAAAAAAGTCATTTGCCTGAAGAAAATTCGAAGATCACTGTCGATCGTCTAACAAACCAGGAGTAGCGAGGAAACGGAGCACAAGTTTGCCGACTTTATCGAGCATCTGCGGTTGGACTTTGTCGAGCGTGTCGCCTTCCTTGTGCCAGTAGTCCATGGCAGTGAAGTCTCCGATCAGGTGGAGACAAGGGAGACCGACATACTGGAGTGGCACGTGATCATCGATGATTTGGCCGGGGGCGGTGGTGAGGCCCTTGGGGAATCCCAGTTCCTTGCCGAGTCGCAAAGCCGTGGTGCGGAAGGAGGCCGGAGCATCGGGATTGCAAAACAGAGGGTAGTGGGGGTCTCCGACAATATCGACAACGACACCGATGCGCGGGAGGCTGGCCCGAGATCGCAATTGGCGGGCAAATTCCTTGGAGCCATAGAGCCCGTCGGTCGGTGTGATGCTGCCACCAAACGCTTCCTCGCCATCGAAAAAGACGAGCTCAACTTGTGAAGCACTGGCAGGGTCGATGCTGAGGGCGCGAGCGATTTCGAGCATCAGGCCGGTGGAGGAACCGCTGTCATTCGCGCCGGTGAAGGGGAAGGGCATGCGTTTCGAATCGAGGTGCCCACCAATCAGAAAGGGAAGGGAAACGGGTTCGGTGGCGGCGCTGCGATGACGAGCGGTGAGGTTGACGAAGGTGACGATGCCGTCCGGGGTCTTGGCTTGGAACGGTTCGCGGTGGGTTTTCCAGCCTACGTTGGCGAGTTCTGATTCAAGGTAGGATAGAGCCTTGCCGTAGCCGGCGGATCCTGGAGGTCGTGGACCGAAAGCATCGAGTCGAGCGACGTCCTGATGGGCGCGGTCTCCGGAGAAGGCTTCGGCAAACTTCGGCGTGGCGTGGGCCGCATGAGGCGGTGCGGGAGCAGCCGGTGGGGTCTCCTGTTTCCGGCATTGGGTTCCGATGAGGAGAGATCCGAGAAGCAGGAAGGGGGAGAGGCGTCGCACGGGGGGAGGCAATCAGATTTCTCCAACGCCGAGAAGCTCGAGGATGCGCTGGAGGTCGTCGTTGCCGTAGTATTCGAGCTCGATTTTGCCTTTTTTGGCGCCGTGCTGGACGGTGACATGGGTTGCAAAATGGTCACGCAAGCGATTTTGGATCGCCCGGAGCTGGGCATCGGCTTCGGTATTGCCTGAGCCGCTAGCTCGGCCGGGCTTTCCTGAATCGTTCAAGCCCTGGGAGAGTTCCTGAGCAAGTTTTTCGGCGGCGCGGACGGTGAGCGATTTCCTGAGGATTTGATCGCTGGCCAGCAATTGAGTGTCCTTGTCTTTGACCGCGAGGATGGCCTTGGCGTGGCCGACGCTGAGGCGGCTTTGCGCCACGAGCACTTGAATATCGGGGTGAAGTTCGAGGAGTCGCATGGCATTGGCGACGCTGGCGCGGGATTTGCCGACGCGCTCACCGATCTCCTCCTGTTTCATGGAAAACTCCTTGGCTAGGCGGACATAGCCGGCGGCCTCTTCGATGGGGTTGAGGTCCTCGCGCTGGAGGTTCTCAATGAGCGCCATCTCCAAAACATCCCGATCGGAGGCCTCTCGTTCGATGACAGGAACGGTGGCCAGCCCCAGTTTTTTGGAGGCACGCCAACGGCGTTCACCTGCGATCAGTTCATATTTGTCGGCAACCTTGCGAACGATGAGAGGCTGAATGATGCCGTGCTGGCGAATCGACTCCACCAGCTCATCGAGAGGGCTTTCGACGAAATGAGTCCGCGGCTGCAAAGGGCTGGGAACGACGGAATCGATGGGAACTTCCCGTGCATGTCCGGCACCGTCTCCAGTGGAAGAGGTGGGGGTGGCGGAATCCTGTTTGCGGATGAGAGCGCCGAGTCCTTTGCCGAGTGCCTGTTTTGACATGGGGCGACGAAGCTGGCAAAGCCGGGGGTGGTACGCCAAGCGGATTTGTGGTGGAAGCCGGGATTTGCCAGGATTCCAGCGCGCTTGACCTTCCTCATGCCCGCGTTCATCCGTCTGGCATGAACTTATGGAAGTGCATTGCGTGGCTCTGGTTGGCTTCGTTGGGTGGAGCTCTCGCTCAAGCGGGCGGGCCCGCTGAGGTGGTGAAATCTGCGGATTTGGCGGTGCGGGCTTTGGGCGACCAGATTGTCCAGGGTCACCACGAAGTCGCCGTCGAAAGCATGTATCCGCAATGGAAGGAACGGATGGCCAAGCGTAGTGGCGGCATGGCGAAGATGGAAGAGAGCTTGAAAAACCTTGGTGCTCTCATGGCTCGCAACGGGATCCGCATCGTTTCGGTCAAGACCTACGGTCATCCCGATTGCCATGAAGTTTGGCCTGGCAAGGGGGCGGATCAAGCCACGGTGTATACCAAGTGGCTGGTGCTGGTGCCCACGGTGACGCGGATGAGTGTGCTGCGGGAAGGCACTCAGACTCCGATCCTGATCGATAGCTACGGCTTCCAGGTGGCGATCGCGGACAAGGATCAAATGAACTGGAAGTTCATCAATGGCAGCGAGGTGAGCGTGGCGGATCTGCGTTCGATGTTCACCTCTCTACCTGCCAATTTGGAATTGCCGGAGGTGCGGCGCGAGGAGGCAAAATAAGGGAGACCACCATGTCCTCAAAGAAGAAGGAGCGGGAGAGATTTCTCGCGAAGCACTCGAAGTTGCACCGGGAGTTCCTCAAACTCTGGGAGCGTGGACAAAGCGAGCTGTGCGAGGTGCGCGACTCGGAGATTCATGGGCGGGGAGTGTACGCCACTCAGGACCTGGGCCCGGAGGAAAAGATCATCGAGTACCTCGGAGAGATCATCGACAAGGATGAGAGCGAGCGTCGGGCGTGGGCTCAGGCGGAACATGCGGAAAAGACCGGTGATGCGGCCGTCTACATTTTCACCCTGGATGACGATTGGGACATCGATGGCAATGCTCCCTGGAACACGGCGCGCTTGATCAATCATTCGTGCGATCCCAATTGCGAGGCTTGGATCGAGGGCGATCAGATTTTCATCTATTCTCTCCGTGATATTGAGGCGGGTGAGGAGCTGACCTTCGATTACGGCTTCGATATCGAATGCTACGAAGATCATCCATGTCGCTGCGGGCGGCCGGGATGTGTGGGATACATCGTCAGCCGCGAGCAGTGGGATGAGTTGCGGAAACGCCTGGCGAAGCAGGGCTGAGCTTCGCTACCAGGAGCCGACGGTGACGCCGAGTCGCACGTAGGGTGAGGCTTCGGCTTCGCCGACACCGGGAGCATGGATGCCACGACCATCGTCCGTGGTGAAGCTCAGTTCGTTGCCGAAGGTCACGCCGGCAGCGAGATCGAGCCATACATCGTCAAAAAGCCGCTGACGGAAGGTGAGGCCTGCGCGGATGGAGTCGAATTCGAGTTGCGCGTCGCGACCTGCGTATTCGGTCGCCCACTCGCCACCATTCCATGCGCCTTCGACACCGATGGACCGGTCGTCGCCCAATTGGCGACGTAAGACAAAGCGGGTTCCATAGAAGAAGGACGACCAGTTTTCGTCGATTTCCCAGAGGAAGCCAGGCCCCACGAAGAATGAGGGGTCGTTGGCGAGGTCTGACCCGTAGATTCCGAGTCCGAGAATCAACGATTCGGAGAATCGATATCCGACTCCCGCGGCGGCAGAGAGGAAGAAATCATCGCTGCCGATATCATCCATGGAGGAATGGATGCCGGGAGTGATCATCATGCCATAGAGCCATCCATCGCTCCCTTGTCCGATGAGGAAGTTGTAGAAGTCGATTCGGTGCAGCGGCCGTTCCAGCGAAGGAACGAGGCGGGAGAGGGCTGGATGGGCGCCATCGAGTTCCAGATGAGAGAGATCGTAGCTCAATGCGGGGAGCCAAGTCAGGCCGCCGGGAAGGTCGACCTGACCGAGCATGGCGAAGGCTCCGAGATTGGTGAAATCGAGGTCTCCCTGGCCTGGGGAGTCGAAATCCATGCCGAAGGAGTGCGTCACCCTGAGGGAGGCGACATTCACATAGTCGGCAATTTTCAGGGTATCATCCGTAGGAGTGGCCTCCAGCGGGGCAACCAAGGCGGTTCCGGCAATCAAAAGTGGAATCATGAGGTGACGAGATTCGGGAATCGCCCCAGATTGTCCCGGAGATGCCCGGTGACAAGTTAAGTTTGTTCGCTCAGTCGGTTTATGACGCCTTGGTGGAAATTCCGCGTGGAAAAGTGGTCACCTACCGGGAGCTTGCCCGACATTTGGGGTGCCGATCGGCGCAAGCTGTGGGCCAGGCGTTGAAGCGAAATCCATGGGCTCCGAGGGTGCCCTGCCATCGGGTGGTGAGGGTTGATGGCAGCTTAGGAGGGTATCAAGGGGCGACGGAGGGCAAGCCCTTGCAAAGGAAGCGCCGATTGCTCGTGGAAGAGGAGGTGGAATTCTTGGCTGATGGGCGAGTGGACCTCCGGTGTGCCGGCTGGGAATGGCCGGTTACGGGAAGTTCAGCGGCCGGCGAGTTCAATGACCCATGAGATCACGGCGGCGAGAGCACCGAGCATGAGAAACATCAGCACCAAGCTGCGACCTTGAGCGCGGCGTTCATTGCGGATCTCACCCCGAGCTGCCTGTTCTTCGAAGCGTCGATGCCGATCACGATCGATCAGGTCATCGGGGGGAGGGATGGTTGATTCCCGCTCGAGTAGCTCCAACTCGAGCTGGCTGGGCAAGGCTTCCAATTCCGCGATCTTCTGCTCCAGCTCGCGGCTTGCGCTCGCGAGCTGGTCGAGTTCATCGGTGGATTTTTTGCGGGCCATGGTGCGGGAGGATTTCCCGGGTTTAGCGAGCGATCCAGATGAGGAGGGCGAGAGCGCCTAGGGAGATCACTGGCAGGTTGAAGGCGAGGCCGCGGAGGAACTGTTGTTTGAACTCGCTATTTTCACTGCGCGAGCGCCGCACGCCTTGGAAGATGGAGGCGCTGCGAGTGCGGGCAAAGTGTTCGGCTGCTTGGGAATACTCGTCCTCCGCGTGCTCGACGATGGCCAAGGCGCGATCGAGTTGGGCGGCGAGTTGATCGCGAGACCAGGCCTCTGGATTGATTTTTTCAATCTTGGAGAGGTGGCCAGCGAAGCAGCTGCGGCATTGTTCCAGATCGTCCATTTCCTGGCGCATTTCGAAAACCTGACGGTCGATCAGGGTGAGTGCGGAGGAAAGGCGCTCCGTCATTTCAACCTGGGAGCCGATCAGCTCGCGGCGGCGGAAATTCAGCCGTTCGGTTTCTTGCTTGAGCCGTTCCAGCTCTTCGCGCTGAGCTTGAAGTTCTTCCAATTGGGATTGGGCCACGCGCAGGCGGCCTTCGACGTCGTCCCCGCCCCGTTGGGGCGTTCCGTCCATTTCCAGTTGGGTATCGCGAATTCGGATGTGGTGGGTGTGCTCTTTGGTTGCGGGCATGCCGATGAGATGGAGGCGGGACAGCGTCGCCATTTTAGAAAGAGAGGGTTGGGCTTTCCAGCGAAATGTTTGGGTTTCCTAAGGAAATGGACGGGTGGTGGGGGTTGGTGGAGGGATTTTGTTGAAAAACGGGTGAAACAATCCGGGAAACGGGTGACGTAGAGGGTTCAATCCAAGATGAACAACCCACATTTCTCACGGCGACACTTCCTCAAATCCTCCTCGATCGCGGCCGGTATGGCGGCTTTCCCGAACTTGTTGTTGGGGCAATCGAAGGAGACTTCCAAAATGCTTCAGGTTGCGGCCGTGGGGTGCGGTGGAAAAGGCCGGGGCGACATTTCTGAAATCGCCAACGGAAACAAGATCATCGCTCTCTGCGATATCGACCACGTGCGTGCGGAAGATGCTTTCAAGACTTTCCCGGACGCTAAGCAGTTCTTCGATTTCCGAGAAATGCTTGCGGAGATGGCGGATCAGATCGACGTGGTGACGGTTTCGACCGCGGACCACATGCACTTTCCGATTGCCCTTGAGGCGATGCGCCACGGCAAGCCGGTGTTCGTGCAAAAGCCTTTGACCAACCGCATTTGGGAAGCCCGTGCGCTGGCCAACTTTGCAAAGGAGAAAGGCCTGATGACGGTGATGGGGAACCAAGGAGCCACGACCACGGGCACCCGATTGCTGCGCGAGTGGATCGAGGCCGGATTGATTGGTGAAGTGAAGGAAGTTCACTACTGGACGAACCGTCCGATCTGGCCGCAGGGTAAGGGACTGGAGTTTCCGAAGGAGCCGATTCCTGACACCTTGAACTGGGATATCTGGCAAGGATCGGTGGCCACTCGCCGCGACTACAGCCCGCGCATTCACCCGTTCGCCTGGCGCGGATTCTGGGATTATGGTTGCGGCGCCCTCGGCGACATCGGGTGCCACAGCTTCAACTCGGCCTTCTGGGCGTTGAATTTGCACGGCGACTTTGTGGTGGAATCGAGCCGTGTCAGTGAGTTTGACGATGTGACGGCCCCGAGCCGCGCCACGATCGAGTATTTGTTCCCCGCCAAGGCCGGTCGCGGACCTGTCAAGGTGCTGTGGCAGGATGGCGTGGGTGATCCGAACAATGACGCGGACTTCATTCGTCCTCCTGGAATCCCGGATGACCTGGAACTGAACCACGAGTTCGGTCAGGTGTTCGTTGGTACGGAAGGGGTGATGTATTGCTCCGACGCATACTGCGGCCGTCCTCCTGAGCTGTTTGATGACAAGCTCAAGGAGAAGATTCGCACCATCAAGCCCGTCTACGAGCGCGTCAAAGGCGGCCCAACCCAAGAATTGGCACGGGCGATCCGTGGCGAGGGTCCGAAGCCGGTTTCGAACTTCGAGGACCACGCCGGTCCGCTCACCGAAATGGTGTTGGCGGGCAATCTCGCTGTGCGTCTTGGCAAGCGGGTCGACTGGGATTCCGCCGGCATGAAGGTCCGTGGCATGCCGGAAGCGGATGCGCTGCTTCGCCGTGCTTACCACAAAGGCTGGGAGCCGAAGCTGGCCTGATTCTTTTTGATTACCGCCCTGCACCCTCGGCGAATGATCGCAGCCGGCACTCCGCCTCAGGAGTGCCGGTTTTTTTGATGCCGGGTCAGCCGCTAGCGGCCAGGGTGACGATCGCGATCACGAAGGGTTTTGCGCAGAGAGCCGGTAGGCCGGAGCCAACAGGCAACGGTGCAAGCCCGCCCCGAACAAGCCGCCCGAGAGTGGAGAACGAGGACAAACAACAACCCACCAGCCGTGGCCGTCGAACGTAAATGGGAGAGATCTCCATCGTAAGTGTCGTAAAATCGCCCCCCTACCGTGCGGCCGCTTGACCTGCCAACATCGCCGGGATGTCCAGATCCACCCGCCGCCTCGCGCGGCCACTGGAATGCACCGGCTTCCACTTCGGCGAAGTCGAGTTTCCGCGCGTCTCCCAGCCTCGGCTGGTGATCGAGTTCCGCGAGGGCATTTCGCTGCTGATCGCCGACGAGGGCGCCATTCCTCTGGCCGCCGAGTTCATCGCCGCCTTCCGCCACCACCTCGCACGGAAGGGAGGCCGGTCGTGCTGAGTCTCGCCAACGGCGCGCTGAAGGTCTTCCTCGCGCTCGAGCCCTGCGACATGCGCAAGTCCTTCAACGGCCTCCACACGCTGGCGACCGAACAACTCCGGCTCACGACGCGCTCTTCGCTTTCACCAACAAGCGTCGCAACCGGGTGAAACTGCTGTACTTCGACGGAACGGGCACCTGGGTCGCGGCGAAGCGTTTGGAAAAGGGCCGATGCAGCTGGCCGGCACCCAGCGAGCCAGGCCAACGGCGCATCCGGCTCCACGCCGAGGCCCTGCAGTTGCTCGTCGATGGCGTCGATCTGAGGGGCGCCTCCTCCGGAGCAAAGCGGCGAAACATCCGCACCGGGGGAGGGAAAGCCAAACGCCGCAAGAACCCGCCGCACCAAGGCGGAGCTGTTTCCCGCCAACCTCAAGGTCGTCATCGACGAGGTGATCGTGCCCGGCGAGGTCCTCGCCAGCCCGCAGGACTGGGAGAACATCGGCGAGGAGCACCACGACGAACTCGATGTCGTACGCGCCGAGATCTTCTGGCGGAGCAAGGGGCGCGAGAATTACCGCCACAGGGTCGACCGCAGCCTGCCTCCGCTCATCGCCCCGGCACCGCGGCCCTCCATTCCCGGCACCCAGGTTGCCCCCGCGCTGGCCGCGCAGATCATTGCCGACAAGTACGAGGACCACCTGCCGCACCACCGCCAGACGAAGCGTTTCAAGAGACGGCACGGTATCGACCTCGGCCGGCAGACGCTCAACGGCTGGACCCACGCCACCCTCGGCCACCTCGCCCCGCTGGGTCCTGCGATGCGGGCGGAGGTCTTGCTCGCCGATGAACTGCAGATCGACGAGACGCCCATGGACGATCTCGACCCCGGCCATGGGGCCACCCGCGAAGGCCGCCTCTGGGTCTACCGCGACATCGGTGGCGGCACCTGCTACTTCGACTGGCACCTCGGCCGCGGCGCGGGCTGCCTTCTGGCTTTCCTCGGCCACGACCCCTAAACCAACACCATCGCCTAGCGGGGCACCATCCACACCGATGGCTATGGCGTCTACGACGCGATGGCCGGGGCGCACGGCCTCCGGCACTCCGGCACTCCGGCACTCCGGCACTCCGGCACTCCGGCACTCCGGCACTCCGGCACTCCGGCACTCCGGCACTCCGGCTGCCTCGCGCACATCCGCCGCAAGTTCGTCGAACTCGGAGACACGGCGCCCGGAGTAACCCTGCCGGTGCTGATCCCCATCCAGCGGCTCTACCGGATCGAGCGGCAGATGGGCCAAAGCGGAGCCCCGCCCCCGTGCCGCGGGCTGATCCGGCGGGCGCGCAGCCGACCGATCGCCGATGAACTCCTCGCGCTGCTGCGCGAGGCGCGCATCTGCCCGCCAGCGACATTGGCAAGGCGATCGCCTACGCGCTCAACCAGTGGGACAAGTTCGCCGTCTGCCTGGAGGACGTGGCCCTGGAGCTCGACACCAACCCTGATCCGGCCGGCCAAGCTGGGTCTGAAGAACTACCTGTTTTTCGGAAGTCTGGAAGCCGGTTCGAATCACGCGCTGATCTAAACGCTGCTGGCCAACTGCCGGATCCACGACCTCGCTCGGAGGACTACCTGGTGGGGGGCATCACGCGCCTGCCGGTCGATGCCACGCCGGAACAAGCGGCAGCGTTGACCCCCTCACGGATCGCCGCCGAGCGCCGCGCCGCGGCCGGGAGCAGCGAAGCCGCCTGATCGCAAGCCGATCATCCCGTCCGGCGTCAGCGCAGGGGATGGATTTACGACGTTTACTCTCCAGCCAGCCAATGCCGAAAACAAGCTCGGTCCGGGATCTCGCGCAGGGTTGAAGCTTGCCTGCGTTATGGGCGCAAGCAGCGATATCAAAATCGTAACCGTCTGCCCGATCCCAGTGTCGGCGAGCACCGGGAACGTTGTGAATCCATCGCTTCAGGTATCCATTGGATCGAAGAGCCAACCTTCTTCGACCGGCTGGTAGCGGAACAATCCCTGAGTATCGAGGAATCGGCGAAGCTCCGCTTCCGAAGCGGAGTTGATCGACTGCACTGGCCTCGTGTGCACGACTGGGAGAGCATCGACGATGCCCTTTCTTCCCAGCGGAACGTAGTCGTAGCCCCATCCGCTGCCGTTCTCCTCGTCGAGGTAGCTGTGGAATTCGGTCCAAGCGTCCCGGGTGAATACGGGTGCCATGATTTCGACGAAATTCGTGAGCCGACCGACGACCGGAAGGGGTTCGTCCGAGTCCTTGAAACGCCGCGGTAGCGGACATGCCCTCCACGCGGTGATCCCGTGAGACAGACCATGAGGCGATCGGATCGCGGGTTGTGCCAACGACAGCCGATTGGCGGTCATGATCCGAACGAAGCGAAGGGGGTCGAAGCCCGTGCAGTCGAGATCGTCGTCCCAGTAGAAGATGAAGTCGTAATTCGCAACCTTCTCCGGCGTCAGATGACGAAGCGCCAGCTGCCATTTGTAGCCTCGGTCCTTGATGGTCGTTGGGTTGTTCGGAAATAAAATGTCGGCTTCGTCGTACTGCAGCAGAAAGCAATCGGCACCTGCTGCCTGAAATGATGCCAATGCCTGCTCAACGAGCGGTTGCGCATTCGCACCCACCGGTGAGGCGAACAGGATGCGCGGCAGGAAGTTCTCCGGAATCCTGCGCAGCCTCTCTCTGGCGGGCTGAATCGCCAGACATGGCACTGGATGATGCATCATTCCTGGGACGTGTTTCACGGGCTCCCGCCAGTTCCAGGAATCGGCGTTGTACCAGCAGCCACTCCGGCCCTCTGGAGTGAAGCTTCCTTCTCCCCCGATATCCTCGATCTGCAATCCGGCCCCGGCCACTAGGGTGGGGACCACGGCTTCATGATGGCCGCTCCAGCCATTCTTGAGGCCCTCCATGACGGCTTCCGCCGCCGCCCGGCTCAAACGCGCGAGAGGTAGCATGGCGGCGACTCCGTCCGCCGCTGAATGATCGTCTGGAGCCTTGAGACTTCGCCACCAGTGCCAATCGGGTTCTTCGGACCGGCGTCGCACCACGGTGGCGAGGAGGTCCACATCGCACCGGGAGAAACTTTCGAAAAACTCATTCCAGTCGCCTTCGAAATAGACCTGCTCGTCGATCAGCCAAAAAAACGGATCACCGGTGGAAAGGAACGCTTCGAGCGTCGCGCCGAGTTCGGGGCCTGTTCTCAGAATGATTTCTGCGCTTGACTCGGCATCTCCAGTGTTGCGTAAGTCGGGGTCGTCTTGGAACGGTGCGGGATTCATGATAGCTGTTTCTCGAAATGGAAAGCACCAGCGGCCTCACACGAATCGCGGTGGAGATCCCATCGGCCGATATTTGATCCGGGTGTGAACTTCCGGGCGAAGTAGCATCCACTCTCCATTATCTCGGCTGCGATCCGCGGAAGCACCTGATGAAATTCCTGGGGATGTGCACCTCCACGCCAGCAGGTCCAGGTGATGGGTCGGTTGATGATGGCCTCGCCGGGCAGGCGCCCTGAGGCGCTCAGGACTGTGGAGAAAAAGCACTCATCCGCCGCCCAGACGTCTTTGAAATGGGGTGACCAGTCCTTCTCGCTGACGATCAGGGCATCCCGGCGATTCAAGCACATCCACTGATCTTGAAACCAGGCATGGTCCTTTGGAATGCCCGACAGAGCTTCCAACCGCAAAGCCTTCTCGCGATTGCCCCAGCTCCGGACCTGATCGAGCGATCGCATCGCGAGCCGTGAACGTTTGTCGAGTCGTAGACTCCGTGCGAGTGATGAGAACGGGCGGACAGGTACGCAGCTTTCGGAAACCAGCGCCACGTGCGTGACGGCGGGATCCTCCAGCGCGGCGCGGATCATCGCGAGGGTTGCTTCCACCAAGGAAAACGCTCCCCATGCAGTGGGCATGCGCTCATTGATTTGCGCATCCAGGAGGAAGGACCCGGCAGGGAGTGAATCGAGCGATTTGGTGTGAGCGTAGATTCTCGCATGATCCCCAGCGACATCGAGGTATTCCTGCCAGATGCCGGGATGGTTCATCTCTCCGCGTGTTAAAAAGAGAAACGCAATGGTAGGCTTGGGCGCGGGAATATCGGTGCTCCAGACCGGGTCCCGGGGATTGACAGGGTAGTGCAGCTTCCCGGGCACGAAACTTACCGGCCCCTCCCAATGCCAGGTCCGGTCATCGTACCAGCGGCCGATCCGGTCTGGAGGAGTAAAGGAGCCGAAGCCGCCGATGTCCTCGATTTTCAGCCCGGCCCGGTTCACGAGCGTCGGGATCACTGCCTCCAGATGCCCATTCCAGCCCTCTTCAAACCCCTTGAGAACCGCCTCCGCGGCTTGGCGGCTCAACCGGATGAGCGGCAGCAGCATCGCCACACCATGGCTCAGCGGCTTTTCGCCTTTGGGTGCCTGTAGGCTCGACCACCAATGCCAGCCCGGCTCTTCCGCATAGCGACGCAAGGCAGTGGCGAGCATGTCGGAATCGGACGATGCGAATGCAGCTTCCAAGGTCTTAATTTCTCCGTCGAAGTGGACGCCGTTGTCGATGATCCAGAGATGGTTCACCTCCGATTGAAGAAAATCGCGCAGAAGCGAAGCGAATTCTTTCAAGTTCATAGGGCCTGGGAAACGGAACAGCGACACGGCTCAGAAATCCTGCCATTCGCCATAGCGCTTTTTCCTCATCTGGAATTTCGCCTTGTTGATTCTCAATAGCTTCATGGCGAGATTGTTGGCAAAAGTGGCGTGGTAGAAGACGGTATCTTCGAAGACAGGCTGCTTTCCGAGGGTTCCGATTTGAGGAGAAAGTGGGCGGTGTTTGACGTCTAGTTCGTGGATCAAACGGTTGATTTCTTCTTGATCGGCGTCGGCGACTCTTCCATGTCGGAGAGCCTTTAGAACACGCGAGTAGAGAGTCACAACCTTTGGGCAGTTCTTGAGAATAATGAAGCCACAGTTGTAGTAGTCTGGTCCGTCCAGCAAGGCTGAGAATTCGATTTCATCTTGACGAGCGTCTCTCACCATGATCCGAATTTCGCTGGGTTTGAAGAAATGGATATCCACATCGCTGACAATGAAATATTCGCTCTCGTCGATCTCACGCATCACCTCCAGAGCAAGTTCGGCCTGTTTGATCAGCATTTCGTACCAGGAGCGGGTCTGAAACCCGTGTTCGCTGAACGAGCTTAGATCGACTTCCCGGTTGAAAACCTTGATGCCTTGCCTTGCAGGATCGAGGCTGGACACAAATCCCTCGTATAAGGGCTTCAGGTTGCTCGAATGCACGGTGACGACTGCCAGATGAGGGGCTGCCGTTCCATTTAATGAAACGGGCGTCTCTGGAGGCTCTTCCCGCGTCCGCAGCTCATTCCACAAGGCTTCGGCAGTTCGATTAAGTTGCGCTTCGACCGTGAGATGGGTCGCCGCAAAGCGTCGGCCCGAGCGGCCGATTTTTTCGTACAGCTTCTCGTCGGTTTCCAGCCGCGCGTGGTTCTCCAGAAGATCGGAGAGATCCTGTTTGACGGGCACATAGTGAACCCAGGGTTCAAGGTCCTCATGCCACGGTTCGATGATGGGACGGTCCACGATGAACAGCGGTCGTCCCGTCGCGAGCAGCCACTTGATGCGCGCCGAGTATCCGTTGCCGGGACAGTCGATGAGATACTTGTACCTAGCGTGATCGGGGATCGGCACAAGCCGGGTTTTAGAGCGAGGTTTTTTCGGCCTACTGAAGTCCCACTCCATCAACTCGACATCGAAAAGGCCTGGGTGCTGTCGTCCGAGATTGCAGAGGGCGATGCGGGAGGGATGGGTGTTCGCCCCGATCCAGAGCATTCGATCGTCTTCGTAGGGAGCATGTGTTTGGAGTAGCTCAAGCATCATCGATTCGGCGTCGTCGATGCCCGCTTCCGGCCAACGTAGGATGTAAGGGCAGGGAAAGGGAAGTGTGCTCGGGGAATGAGCTGAAAAACAGGTAGCGCTGAAGGCAAGGTCGTGGGCCTCGATCCAGTGCAACGGCGGAGGACCGTCGTGAAAGGCGACCCCCCCGCTTCGTCCAACCAGAAGTTCCGGCCAATTTTGAACGATGTCGCATAGCAGCTCCAAGACGTTGTGCGGCCGGCATTGGAAGCCCTTCGACGCAGTGATCACGACGCGGTCCACTGCTTCGACCCGGAATGAAATCGTGTTGTCCTCCATCGCGCTCAAATTTCTGTTCGGTGAAGCCCCCATTTGGCGATGTCCGAGTCGGGTGGGAATTTTCTTGCAAACCAAGCGCCGGACTCCGCCATGGTTTCGACCGTCAACCAATCCACCGACCTGAAACTTTCGGGTGACCCGGCGCTTCGTGACCAGTCAGCCCAGGTGATGTCATGATTCACCACGCGGTCATCGACTGGGTAACCGAGTAGCGAAAGAACGGTCGCGAAGTAGGCTTCGTCGGGGATGGGCATGCCTCCGAACACGTCTGTGTAGTCGGCTCTCGCTACCCATTCCGCGGCAAGCCGCTCAAGAAGCCACCACTGGGATTGGAACTTCCAGCACCCGTCCGGAATCTGGGGAAGATGAGCCGCTCTACCCCGCTGCAGGTCGGAGCATTTTTCTAGGTCTTTCCAGCCGAATCGGGAGCGGGGTTTTCTTCGGAGGTGTCGGAGCATCTCCGACAAAGGTCGGATAGGAATGCAGCTTTCCGACAAGAGGACGAAATGCGTGAGCCTCTCGTCCTCCAGAGCCGTACGGAGAAGAGCGAGGCTCGCTTTCACCAACGAGACCGATCCCCATTCGGTTTTGTGATACTCAGGAATGATTGTTCCCTCCAGGAATCCTCCTTGTGTGGCGTCAGGCGTCTTCGGGTGACTGAAAACCCTGACCTTGTCCGGGTGTTCCCCGACGAACTCCCGCCAGATATCTGGATGATGAACATCGCCTCGAGTCAGAAACAGGAGTCCTAGCTTGGGTGAGCACGTTCCCGGCATGGCGAGGGGAATTCCCGCCATGCGGGCGTAGGTACGCTCGATCAGGTCCAGTCCGGCCTTTTGAGTGCCCGCGAGATGGTAGGAACTATAGGTCTGGTGCAATAGATCGGAGGAGTCGGTCGCTTGCCACGCCAAGTTGGGGAAGCATGCGTAGGAGGGGATCTCTTTTTGGAGTGCGGCCAGAAAGCGATCTGAGGCGAGAGGATGGTCAGGTGTCGGTTTTCCGTGAGCGTCAAGCGCTCCGATCACCCGGTTGAAGTAAGGTTGTCGAATCGCGACCGCATGAGTGTCAATGGCGTGTGTGACGCGGACCACGCCCGGCGCGCAGGGAATGGGTTCCTCGACATGCTTGCACCCTAGAAAAAACATCCCCCAGTCATCCGGAAGATCGATACCCTCAGCGAGTGCACGGAAATTGGGATGGAAGATGACATCGTCCTCAAGGAGCAGGACGGCTTCCGCCCGCCTCAACTTCGCCCGACGGATTGCGAGACGCTGAGTCAGAGCAAGTGCGTAACGGCCTGCGTCGTCGTATCCGCGCACTATCGCCGGAGCCGTTAGCGCTTTATCGCCTGGCGGGGCGGGGATTCGTTCCAGAGACATTCCGCGAACATAGAGGGCGTCAATTGCCGGAAAGCGTTCTGCGGTTATTCTGGCGGTTCGAAGTTGCCACTCAGTCTCCCCTCTGCGGTCGCTCCTTCGTCCGAGATTGATCCAGTAGCGAAGGGGAAAGGTGTTTTCAATATCCATAGGGTGGCTACGGGAGGCTCTCCATTAATGACGTCATGCTTCAAGGATGTCCTGAAAAAGACCATCTTTATCGCCATAGACGGCCATCATGTGGAAGCCGAAGGCAAGCCGCTGTCTGGTCAGTAAGTCCAATCTGGAGAAATGAACCACGGCGGCTGCTCCGAGATGGGAAAGGTTGACGCCCGGATCGCCCGGCCGAAGGACCTCGCCGCGCTCGAAGTTCTTAATTCTCCAGCCACTCTTACGCAGCGTCGCCCCTAGAGCTTTGGCGGTGAGATTCATTGAGGGTTGTAGAATGTCGAGGAATTCTCCAACACGCTTGGCTCGTATTGCGAAGAATCCCGGATCTGGAAGTCCGTCGCGAAGGGATACGAGCCCATCGGCATCCGAATCAAAGAGGTGATCGAGATTGCGAAGGGCTACGCAGTCCGCGTCAGCAAAAACCACCCAATTATAATCTAGATCTCGGTAGAGTTCTGCCGCACCCGTCAATTGATGATTTCTGGCGATTTGTTTCCATGCCACCGGCTGCTGGGCGGCTCGCTCTGAATCGAGAAGGAGAGGGAGATCCTTTTCGAAGAGGTCAGTTCGTGAGACAGGGAATAGTAATTGAGGAAAATTACGATATACGGCAATTTTGCCTTCCCATTGATGCCGGAGTAAAGATGAAATCCAAGTTTTTCCGCAGCTTCTCCATTGCTTATACCCTTGTGAAGTCAGTATAGTGGTAATCGCTAGATTCATTTCTGCCAGAAGAGCAGAAATGTGAAAAATGCCAAGGCACCTTTTACTGGCTCGTCCGAGGTAGTAGTGGGCGGGATAGAGTCTCAGCGACTGGTGGCCGCAGAAGAATAGGATGCGAATACGGTGATGCTCGAAATTCCTGAAGCCCCTCGTGGCACCCTTGGACGCTTGGATTCCGCTGTTAAAGCCTTCGGTTGCCGCGTTGGTGGTTCAAGTTGCCTGCAATTGGGGAGCAGGCCGGTGAGATGGCGTTTGAGCTTGGGGACGACCTTTTCGACCTGGGGCATGTCGGGAGCGGCTTGCCCATCCGTGCAAGTGCTCGAAGTGGGCTTCGGCAAAGGGCACGTTGCGGCAGTCTCAAAACTCGCTAAGTAACTCCTTGATTGCCCCGGCTCGCGCGGTGTTCCTTGCATACGCGGGATCACGAAGGAATTCGAAGGCCTTGTGCTATTCGAGACGGATTCCCTCCGCGCAACGCACCCAGAAGTAGAGAAAGCCCTTCATGTGGCTGTCACAAAGCTTAGCCAGAAACTTGTGCACACCCCGGCGCATGGCATCGACCGCCTCGCCCATGTGCCTGGAGACGGGGAAACGGTCGAAGACGACGTCGGCTTTGGGGAGCATCCCCCCTGGCGGCGCTGATGAAGGCCGGCCACATTGTCACCGTCTTGATCTCCCCACGCACCTCCTCGGGAAGTATAGCAAAGGGCTTGACGGCGTCCTCGTCGGTACGTCTGCCCTGACCTAGATGACCCGTAAGCCGTCCAAGCCGCAGAGCGTCGAGACGTGGTCGTGGTATGAGGGAAGCTTTTCTCGTCGATGCCTCCGCGACGGATCTTCGAGAAGTCCCACTTCGCCAGCCTAATCCGGTGTGACGCGTCGCAGCAGATTACGAACACCTTCGCCGCTGCCTCCATCATTGGCCGCGTTCTTCGACGCCAACACGGTGGACGCCTGCACGGCGAAGGTCTCGAACATCCACGTGAGCGGGCTGTGCCTGCCCGCCCGCGGCACCTTGCAAGTCATCCCTCCACACCTCTCGCAGTTCGGGCGCGGAACCCGCGCCCGGAGCTTGGTCTCGAACTGAATTGTGTTCAGAAGCCGCCATGTGCGCTTCGACGCAAGGTCCGCCCGCGGCGGAGACTCTCCGCGGCATGGATAAGCTAACCCTTTGCCAAGGCAGCTCACTCGGATACGGAACTTCTTGTTCTCCATGTCCAGGGCCACCACTTCTACCTTCCAGCCATCGTTCAAGCCCAGAAGCAGAGCGAAATGTGAAGC
Source organism: Haloferula luteola (assembly GCF_014201715.1). Lineage (GTDB taxonomy): Bacteria > Verrucomicrobiota > Verrucomicrobiia > Verrucomicrobiales > Akkermansiaceae > Haloferula > Haloferula luteola. Next base: position 12,651 of record NZ_JACHFD010000033.1, on the reverse strand, counting down.
CAAATCTCCTATCATGCCCCGCTTCTTAACGCGCCCCAACCGACGCTGCGAACACGATTCCGCCCATTAAAACTCCAGTAGGACCCAAAAGATGTTCTTGCATCAATGAAGTGGTTTGAAGTAACAAACGCCTATCGTGAAAAATAAGTCATTCCTCACGCCTGCCGCTGCCATCGCTGAGCGCCCAACAGGCTCAGCAGACCAATCAGTCACCAGAAGGCTTTTCATCAAACGAACAGGCGGGGCAACCATTGCTACAACAGTTGCTTGGTCTATGGCGTCAACCGCCAGTGCTCAAGGGACCTCCAGCAATGGATCCTGTTCTAAATTGGTGGCCGCTAGTCCTAACGACGCCTACAAGGAACATCCTAGTTTTGTCCAAATCGGCAACTGCAAAGGAAAAATTTCAGTTTCGTGCAGCCCGGCAGGCGCGCCGACCAAGTCGAAAACCCTAGAATTGAAAGCGACCGGATGGGTAGATGGTAGTTCGGGAACATTTGACACTAGCCCGGTAACAGTGACGGGAGAAATTTTGACGGGGTGCGTTTTTTCCGGAAACGTTGAGTTTGATTCCGACCAGGGAGCTTACACCAAACTAATTCTTGAGACGACTGAGTGGGAGGACGAGGGGGTTTTCGAGGATCCTTTGGTGGATGTGCTTGTAACGACCAGGGTGTGGGTTGCTTTAGTAATAACTGATTATGGTGCTAGTAGTCACGATTCATATGCAAAGGGTGAGGTGTATTTGTCGAAGAACGTTAAGAGGCAGGAGTATATCGGGGGGGTGCCGGGCGCGGTGTTAAGTAATGTGTCTTCGCAATCAGGGAGGGAAAAAATGAATGCGTGGGCATGGGAGGTGTGAGTGGTATTTGTTGTTGGTAGGATCTATTATGTTATTCAATCTCAATAGAAAGATCAAAGAAAATTGGCTGTATCTCATCACGGCTGTCGTATTTGCTTTTGTTGTCATGCTTATTGGGAGGGGTTTAATCACTCTCGATCATCAATCACAGGCAGGCAGCCAAGTGGGTAGTGATTCGATTTCGCTCTCAGAATCTGGCCCTCGCTTCGGTGAGAAATCTGACTCCGACCTCGCTAAGACTTCAATTCGAGCATCAGACGAGAGAGAAGTATTTCATGGTCCTGCATTTCGGTTGTATTTCGATACCGGGAAAATGAATCCGAAGCTACTGGATCTTGCTGGAATTCCCATGGATAAGAGAGAAGAAGTTCAAAGATCCATTGAACGAGTATGGGAGGATGAGTCTCGGAAGTTTGAGAGTCGTGCAGTACAGATAGCTGAAGGTGACGGGCAACTGAACCTTGGAACCTACAAAATTCCTGGTTCAAGTGCAGTCGCCGAAGAATTTAAAGCTGAACTTTCGAAACAGATTTCTTCAATTGCTGGTCATGGGGCCGCGAGAGTGCTTTTGCCATACCTTGAGAAAGAGGTCCACTTTGCAGGTTTAGGGCGTTACGATCTTGAGATGACTTTGCATATTCAGGATATACTGGGCGAAAGAAAGGCAGCCTTTGATTTCGTCGTCAGCGATCCTCGTGATAGTCGGAAACTGTTCAAGGGGGCAACGACTGATCCTATTAGTTATTGGTCGAAGTTTGGCAGTATGTTCACTGATAAGTTTGAAGGTCTATGAGTCGCATTCGTCCTGTTAAGTTGATTTTTTCCGTGCTTGTTGGCTGTGGGATTGGATTGCTTGGTTTTTGTGTGTTGAATGTTGGGTCTATGGGGTTTAATCCTAATTTTGATCAGGGTGATAGCCGGGAAGGGCAAATGTTTCAGCGTAATCCTTCCGCGGCCGAGTTTTTCGCCAACGACTTTAATAGGGAAATGGACAATTCCGGAATGTTCTCAAATGGATCAAATCTTCAGCTTGTCAATCCGGATGGGTCATTTGTTGATAGCGCATGGAAGAAGCTGGGTATTTCGGATCATCAAATTCGAGAAGCGCAACGTGCGTTCATCCTGGCTTCTTCAAAAGTCGACAAAATAATGAAGGATGGATTGAAAGAGGATTCTAGGGCGCACATAAATTATGGAGAGGAGTGGGATTGTTTTTATATTCAAGGAAATGCAGAGCAATCAGAGAAGGTGATAGAGGGGCTGAAGAGAGAATTGGCAGTCATTCGAAATGATAAGGCAGAAGAGATTTTTAATGGGCTTCATGTGGAGGGTTTGCGTGGCTATTTTGGGAAATCGGATATATATATTCAGAGGCGTAAAGTGGAAAAGGGAAGGCCATTGGAGATGGTAGCTCAGTATTTTGATCCTGTTACTGGTTTTCAAATTCGGGAAATCACAATCGAAGATCGGGCATCTGCCGAGAAGCTTTTCGGAGAACAGGCAGCATCGGATTTAGCGCCTTAATTTCAATGGGTGTGTGTAAAATTATTGAGGGTGGGCGGGCGAGGTCGGTGTCTTCCGGGCATTCTGTGGATCAAGCCTGAGCTTAAGGTGACGGATTGGATGCTTCGTTTTCATCTCAACGGTAATGTTTCGGGGGCGCAAAGTTGTTGCAGTAACGTGTTTTGGACGGGCGAGGTACTTCGACCTGCTAACGTCGTTCACGCAACGTTGTGGTTTGATTGATCGGCATCAGTTGTGGATGAACACGGAAGACGAGGATGATCTTGCGGCTGTAGATCGGTACTGTGCGGAACATGGTGATTTTTTCGTCAAAGTGGAGAGCCCCACGCCATACGGCAGAGGAATGGGGGGCCTCCGCCTTGCTTCGTTCTGGCGGCTCTTGGAGGACGACCCAAAGACGATTTACCTCCGCTTCGACGACGACATTGTCTGGATGGCCGACGATGCGATTCAGTGCTTGCTGGATTTCCGAATCGATCATCCCGAGTTCTTCCTAGTGTTTGCGAATACGCTGAACAATTCGCTGTGCTCTCACCTCCATCAGCGGCTCGGAGCGCTGCCGCCATCTCCATTTCTCGAATACACTTGTTGCGGCGAGCACTCGTGGCGGCGCTGGGAGACGGCTGACGAGGTGCATCGGCGGTTCTTCGAGGTAATAGAGACTCAGCAGTTGGACCGGTTCAAGTTTCAGCCATGGGAGCTGGTTAGCTATGAGCGCTTTTCAATCAATTGCATGGCGTGGTTCGGAGAGGACAATGGAACGATCCGCGATCGAATGAGCGATAGCGAAGAGATCTGTTTGACGGAGGAGATCCCAAGGCAACTGGGCCGACGTAACGTCATCGTTGGAGATGCGCTGGTTTCCCATTTCGCCTACTATCCTCAACGAGAGGCACTGGAGGCGAACACCGAATGGCTATCCCGTTATTGGGAGCTGGCTCGGTCCAAAGGGATCCTTGGGCGGAAAAGAGAGCGGTGCGAAGTCGGAACGAAGCGACCTGAGGTCCCTGCTCGGGAACGTTTCCTGATTCTTGCCCGCAGGTGCGGGGGTGCCGCGGCGGACTTGCTCCGTGTAACGGGACCGCTGGGAAAGGTCGAGGTGGTGGTGGATGAGATCCCACCGGCGGGAGAGCTTCCCGGCGACCACGTTTGGATTCCCGATGAAGAGGCAGAGGCATTCGTCGGAGCGACGACATCTGCAATCCCAGATACGACTGCGTGGGAGCGAGCATTGGCTCATTTGGAGCATAGCTATGATCCCGAAGAAGCGGTCTGGTTCGTGGAAGAGGATGTCGCGGGTGACGCGGAGGATTTCACCAGCTTGTTGGCGGCCACCCGGCGGCTGAATCCAGGTTTAGCGGCAACCGATGTGGTATCCAGAGGCGAAGAGCCCGGATGGCACTGGTGGGAGCTTCTGACGAAGGAAGATGATGTCTCAGAGCCATGGAGGGCATTCGTGCCTCTGTGCCGGCTGCGGCCCGAGTTGGTAAGAGAGGTGCTGCAATTTCGGAAAGATCGGGGGCGCATGCTTCTGCACGAGATCTTGTTTGCCTCGCTTGCCAAAAGGTCGGGGATGTTGTGCCTCGACTGGAAAGAGCATCCGAGGACGGCTCCGCATCTGGGGGCATTCCGCTTTCGTCCTGAAGTGGATCGGTGGATGCGTGGGATCTCTCATCCGGTGAAGGATGGGGAGGTTCATCGGGCTATCTGTGAGCGTGGCCCCGATCCTTACCCTCGGATTGGCAGGGCGGGTTTCGATGGATGGTCCATTCTTGCTGACGACTACCGCTTCCTCGTGAGCTATTGTCGTGAGAACGGGATCAAGCGGGTCGTGGAATTTGGTACGGGAGACTCGACCTTGGCATTCTTGGACGCCGGATGCGAGGTGATGTCATTCGAGCATAGCCAGGAATGGCTGCATAAGGTGGCGGCACGTTTTTTTGGGGAGGGTCGTTTGACGCTGGACTTCTGCTCCGAAAACGCGGTTCCGGGTCGGGAAGTCGAGTGCTTCCAGCCGGATCTGGTCTTTGTGGACGGTCCGCCACTTCGGGAGGAACAAACGATGTCCTGGCTGGGGCCGTGCGAGTGGGCACTGGAGCAGTGTGGACGGCTCCTGCTGCACGATGCGAAGCGTCCAGCAGAACAAGCGACGTTGGCTGAGATGGAGAGACGAGGAATGAAGGTTGTGCTGATCGATACCGAAAAAGGTTTGGCGCTGGTGGAAGGAGACTCCAGACGGCCATGAGGATCACGGTCGTAGGAGCCGGACTCGCAGGGGCCGTGGCCGCCCGCCTACTGGTGGATGCGGGGCACCAGGTCGAGGTGTTCGAGTCGCGGGAGAATGTCGGAGGCAACTGCTTTGACGAATGGGATCGCGGGGTGCTGGTGCAGCGCTTTGGGCCGCATTGTTTCCACACCGACAAGGCAGAGGTGTGGGAATTCGTGAACCGCTTCGCCACCTTTCGGGATCCGAACTTCTGCGTGGTGGCGAACACCCAGCTGGGGGTGATTCCAATTCCCTTCAACGACGTTTCCGCGGAGCGGGTGGGAGAACTGTCACCGGAAGAGATCCGGGATTTGTTGTTTGTGGACTACAGCGAGAAGCATTGGGGAATCCCGTGGGCGGAGATTCCGTCATCGATCACCGGCCGGGTGCCGAAACGCCGCGAAGGGCGGGATTGCCGGTATCATCTGGACCGTTGGCAGGGGATTCCGACGGAGGGTTTTACCCGGATGTTTGAGACGATGCTGGAAGGCATTCCGGTGCATCTGGGTTGTGGCGAGGATGATTGGCGCGGGGCGAAGGCGGACCACGTCGTGTTCACCGGGTCGCTCGATGACTACTTCCGGAGGGCGTTGGGAACGCTGGAATATCGGTCGCTGGAGTTCGAATACGCCACGGAGGCGAAGCGCGAGCATTTCCAGATCAACGAATGCAACCGGGTGAATCCGTGGACGCGTGCGGTGGATCACTCTCACTGGTTGGATCAGGATGTGGAGTGGACCGTGATCGGGCGGGAGTATCCGTGCGAGTGGGATGGAAAGAACGTCCGGATGTATCCGAAGCCGTTCGGGGGAAATCCGGAGCGGTTCCGAAGGTATTGGGAAGCGGCGAAGGCGGAGCAGGATGTGACTTTCGTGGGGAGGCTGGCGACCTACAAGTATCTGGATATGGACGATGTGGTGGCGCAGGTGATGCTGCGGCTTGGGGAGGGGAAATATCCAATGATCGACAAGGAATAATCAATGATCAGGGGAAGCCGGGGCGTGAATTTCAGCCACCTGCGGCGATCATGACGATCTCGATCACGGAGCCGTCGGTGACTTGGCGCTTCGCGTGGTCGCCAGGAGGCAGGGCCTCGCGGTCGAGCTCGATCACGACCGGCTTTCCTCCGAGGCCGAGGTGCTCAAGTAGCTCGGGGAGTGGCATTTCCGATCCCGGCAGTTCCTTGGCTTCGCCGTTGAGGGTGATGGTCATGGTCAGGAAACGGTCGAGGCGGGGACTTCGTTCAGGATGGCGTCGTCCCAGTCCTTCCAGACCGGTTCGAGGTTCTGGGCCCGGAGCATGGCGGCGATCTCCGCCGGGCTGCGGGTGTCATCGATCTTGAACTGCTCGGTGGCCCGTTCGCAGCCACTGCGGGTTTCCATTTCGACTCGGCGTCCGCGCACGGTGAGATGGAGGTCTTCGTGCCCGGCTCCAGTGTAGCCGCCGGGTTCGGTGCGTGCGCCTGCCGACATGTGGGTGACTCCCAGGGGAGCAAGAGCATCCCGTAAGGGAGCGGGTTCGCGAGTGGAGAGCACCGTGCCGACTTGAGGGAAAATCAGCCGGAAGGCCGCGATGAGCTGGATCAAGGCGCGATCGGACAAATACAAGTTCGGGTCTGGAGCGTATTGGTAGTTTCCGGCATACGGCCGCATCCGTGGGAAGGCGACGGTGAGTTGGGCCTTCCAGCAATGTTTGAGGAGGTATTCGAGGTGGGCGGCGAGGCTCATAGCCTCGGTTTTCCAATCCGCCAAGCCGAAGAGAGCGCCCAATCCAATGCGGCGGAATCCCCCGCGATAGGCGCGTTCGGGGCAATCCAGACGCCAATCATATCGGCGCTTCGGGCCGGAGGTATGGAGCTGGTTGTAGACGTCCTCGACGTAGGTCTCCTGATAGACGACGAGGCCTTCGGCGCCGTGGGAGACGATCTCAGCATATTGCGGATCTTCCATGGGGCCGACTTCAAGTGCCAGCGTGGGAACGAAGCTCCGAAGGGCATCGAGGCATTCCTGCAGGTATCCGTCTGAGACGAATTTTGGGTGCTCCCCAGCAACGAGGAGGATGTGTCGAAAGCCGAGCTGGTGGAGGTGACGCGCTTCCCGAACGACCTGGTCGACGGTCAGCGTGGTGCGCAGGATGGGATTGTCGCGAGAGAAACCACAGTAGGTGCAATTATTGACGCACTCATTGGAGACATAAAGCGGGGCGAAAAGGCGCATGGTGCGCCCGAAATGGCGGCGTGTCAGCTGCCGAGCCTGTTGGGTCATGGCGCGCAGTCGCGCGTCGTCACAGGGTTCGATGAGGGATTGGAAGCGCCGAAGCAGCGGGCTTGGGCGATCCAGAGAATCTTGAAGTGTCGTCGAGAAGGCCATGGGGCGGCGCCAGTGTGGAACGGGCGGAGCAGGTCGTCAAAGGGCTTTGCCTCCAGCGCAGGCTTGCCAAGGAGGTGCTGGGCGGATTGGGTGCTGATGACTTCGATTTCATGAGCGAGCCGATTGTTTGCAAACCCACCCCCTGGTTCCTCCTTCGCGCCGTGGCGATGTTGCTGATGTTCGGCGTGTTCGCGGCGATGTTCTTCAAGGATGGAAAGTGGGGCTACCGAGACCAGAACTACGCCTACTACATGTGGCGGGGCTTCGAACGCGCTTCCAACGAGTTTGCAGCGCGGAAGGGGGAAATGACTCCAGCAGAATGGAAAAGCTATGCGGCGAGCCAGCAGATCGAGCTTCCTGAGGATCGATCGATCTTGCCGGAGGGCACTCCGGATAGGGTCGCTTGGCCGGAGATTCTGCAGGATGCGGAGGCCATGGCGGCGGCTTCCGAGAATCCTCGCTCGCAACTTTTTGACCCTTATCGGGAGTCGGTCGGCATGAAAACGAAGGTTCCGGAGCATGATTTTATTGCCCAGAAGATCTTCGAGCAATGGGTGGTGTTCTGGATTTGTCTGGGGCTGGTCGTGGCGGCGTTGGTCATTTTGATTCGGACGTTGGGGCGATCCCTACGACTGAACGACGGGGTTTTTCAGCCAGCTGGAGGAGCTCCGGTGGCCGTCAAAGATCTGACGCGAATTGATTTAAGGCGTTGGCAGAACAAGGGTTTGGCCTTTGCGTGGGCCCCTGATGGGAAGGGTGGCGAGCGAAAGATCCGTATCGATGGATTGACCTACGGGGGATTTAAGGAGGAGCATGGCCAGCCGGCGGAGAGGCTGATGAAGGCGATCTTGGCTGGATTCTCGGGTGAGGTCATCGACTACGAGCACTCTTCGGAAACCGAGTCGGCGGAATCACCGGAAAGCGGTGCGTGACAGCCCCTTTTTCGAGGTTGCATTGCCGGGTTGGCATCGCGTAATCCCTCCCCAACGCAATTTACCACAAGCACATCCCCATGTCTGACAAGAGCATCGAAGAACGCGTCAAAGATATCATCGTCGACCAGCTCGGCGTGAATGCCGATCAGGTGACCCCTGAAGCCAAGTTTATCGAGGACCTCGGTGCAGACTCACTCGATACCGTCGAACTGGTCATGGCCTTCGAAGAAGAGTTCGAAATCGAAGTGCCGGATGAAGAAGCTGAGAAGCTTCAGTCCGTCGGTGACGTGATCACCTACGTCCAAGGCGCTCAGGGCTGAGGTTTTCTCTCACTGAGAGATTTTCCCGCGGGGCGGGCCCGGAGACGGGTCCGCCTCTCGTGCTTTGCACTCCTCGGAAACCGGGGGATCTTGGAATCATGCCTTCCCGCGACGACGTTCAATACGCGATGGAGACGACCCGTGTCCTGCTCACGCCGGATCGACGGATCGATACCTTTGGAGATACGAGCTTTGAATTCCTCGTGCTGAGCGAGCCGATGGACAGTGTCGGCACGGTCTGCGTCCGGACGGGTTCGTTGGAAGCGGTGCGGCCACGCTTGGTGCGTCCGGATCGGTTCGACTCGATCGAGATGGAGGGGTTTGACGAGCGCGCTCGGGAGCGCTTTGACCGGCTTGTTTCGAAGATGCGAGAGGCCGGGCATTCTTTGGCATTTCTCCAATATGGATTTCGGTTTTCCCGCGGAAAAGTCGTCGAAGAGCGGGTGCACACCTCTCTGGACGAAGTGCGCGCACAGGTTCTGGAAGACGCCCGCAAGCGAGGGAATCCTGCGTTGGCGATCATTGAGGGGGTCGATGACGTGTGGGAAGTCTCCCTCTTCAAATTTGTGTTGGAAATGATTGAGCATTCGATGCCGATCAACGGATTCGACTTCCAGCGTCGGGGGCTTCTCTGAATCATCCGCGCCGATGAGTTTGTGGACCTTGATCCGGATACTTGCCGGTCTGGTGGTGGCGGCCGTGGTCGTGATCACCTTACTGGTGATTCATCACGTCCGCGAGGAACCGCTACCAGGCGTGTTGGCTCGTTGGATTCCTGTGGCTCCGACGACAGCGCCAGTGGTGGCATTGCCGAAGCCCTCGGCGGATTCTCCGGAGATCGATCCGGGAGCCAAACTTTTCGAGAAAGCACGGCAGTCCCTGGCGGTTGGTGACTTGACCGTGGCGAGGGACCGCTTGAACCAGATTTCCACCCAGTTCCCGCACTCGGCAGTGGCTCCGGAAACTCGCAGAATCCTTAGCGAGATGAACCTCGACGATCTGCTGGATCCGGCGAAGACCGACAACAAGATTCTCTACAAGGTGCGGCGGGGGGACTCCTATTTGGCGATCGCCTCCCGTCACGACACCTCGTTGGACATGATCGTTTACCTCAATGGTTTGTTTGGATTGGGGAACTTGCAGCCGGATGACGAGCTGTTGCTGATGCCTTTGGATTTTAAGTTGTTGGTGGAGCCTGAGCGGCGGGTGGTGTCTTTGTGGAAGGGCGATGGTTTCATCGCAGAGTTCCCTGCGGAAGAGATGGTGGGCCTAGGCAGTTCGCGGGTCACCAAGATCGAGTCGAAGGCCGGTGAAAAAGATGGCCGCCGCATTCCACCGAGCCATGCCAACTATCGCGGGGCGACCAAGGTCTTGACGCTCTCCAAGCCGAACGCCGAGATCACCGTGGCTCCAGAGGTCGCTCCTTCGGGCGACGAGGGGCTTGCTGCGGGGATTTATTTGAAGCCCGAGTATCTGGAGGAACTTGCGCTTCTTCTTCGACCGGGGAATGAGGTGGAAATCCGTCACAGCGGACGCTAGCCTTTCCCCACGACGCCGTGGCCGCCACGGTCCTCCATTCTCTTCTGAAGATTCTCATGCAGCTGTTGGAATTCGAAAAGCCGATCGTCGAACTTGAGCGCGAGCTCGAAAAACTCCGTGCCAAGGCGGACTCTCAGGACATCGATATGTCCGTGGAAATCACGACGATGGAAGCAAAGCTGGCGGAAACCCGTCGCAGCATCTATTTGAATTTGAGCCCGTGGCAGCGGGTTCAGATTGCCCGTCACACCCAGCGCCCCTTCATGCTCGACTATCTCGCCCAGGTCTTCACCGATTTCTGCGAACTCCATGGTGACCGCCGGATTGGTGATGATGAAGCGATGCCAGGTGGGTTCGCGACTCTGGGGGGACGCAAGGTGGTGGTGATCGGCCACCAGAAAGGCCGCGACACGAAAGAGAACCTGCGGAGAAATTTCGGAAGCGCCCATCCTGAGGGATATCGCAAGGCGCTGCGGCTGATGAAGCTTGCCGAGAAATTCAATCTTCCGGTGGTGGCGATGATCGATACGCCCGGTGCCTTTCCTGGCATTGGGGCGGAAGAACGCAATATCGCGGAGGCGATCGCCTACAATCTGCGGGAAATGATGCTGCTCAAGGTGCCGATCATTGCCATCGTTCTGGGCGAAGGTGGATCCGGAGGGGCATTGGGCATCGGGGTCGCGGATCGCGTGCTGATGATGGAAAATGCTTATTATTCGGTGATCAGTCCGGAAGGCTGTGCCGCGATCCTGTGGAAGCATCGCAAACACGCACCTGAGGCTGCCGAGGCGATGAAATTGGCCGCCCCCGATTTGCTTGAGATGGGGTTGATCGACGGAGTGGTGAAGGAGCCGGAAGGGGGTGCCCACCACGATCATCGGGCGGCAGCGCTCGCCTTTTCGGAGGCGGTGGGGGCCGCCATTGATGAGCTCTCGAAGCTATCGGTGAAGAAGCGTCTGGATGCTCGCTACGATAAGTTCCGCAAGTTTGGCGAGTGGACTGAAGCTTGATCCTGCTCAAAGACCTGCTTCCCAGAGGGCAGCCTGGATCTTGAAATCGACTAGGCAGCCCTGATTTTCCTTCGCCCGCAGGAAGCTCCGCATTTCAACCAAGGGGACTTCATGCACCGTGATGTCCTCTGAGCCGGTCCCGCCACCAGGGCCAACGCGGGTCAGTCCGCTGGCGAGGAAGAGATGGGTGGTTTCGCAGGTCATCCCCGCTGAAGTGGGAGAGCTCATGAGGGGAACCATCGATTCGGCCTGGTAGCCGGTTTCCTCAATCAATTCTCGCCGGGCCGTTTCGGAGAGGTCTTCACCGCGGAATTCTTCTTCATCGCCGACGAGGCCTGCGGGGATTTCGATGACCCGTTTCTGCATGGGAATGCGGAACTGCTCGACCAGCAACACTTTGGCGTCCGAAGTGACGGCCAAGACTCCCACGGCAGCATCGGAGTTGGGTCGCCGGACGAAGTCCCAGTGTCCGTTTCGATACACTCCCAGCCAGCGAGATTCGTAAAGCGTTTCGATCATTGCGCAAAGATGGTTGGCGAAATCGGCGTAGGGAAGCCAGCTTCTCTCCGTTGTCCGATGCCCCGTCACGATTTCCAGATCCCGGTTCACTTCAAGCACCGCGTTTGTTTCACCCGGAATGCTTTTGATGCATCCAACCCACTGCTAAGGGAGATTCTTGATGAAGGCGGAGGTCGTCGAGTCTTGGTCCTGGTCGAAAGAGCGGTGGTGGATGCCTGGCCGGGTTTGACTCGGCAAATCAGCGCCTACTTTGCCGATCTCGGATACGATTGGCGAGGAGTGAGGATCCTCCCGGGTGGCGAGACGGTGAAGGCCGACGACCGGTTGGTTCGGGAAATCTGGACGGAAATCGATGCGGAGCACATTGACCGGCATTCCTACGTCCTGGTGGTGGGAGGGGGAGCCTTTTTGGATGCGGCTGGGTTTGCGGTCGCGACGGCACATCGCGGGGTGCGTCTGGTTCGTTTTCCGACAACGACCCTGTCTCAGGACGACAGTGGAGTGGGGGTGAAGTGCGCGATCAATGCGTTCGGGAAAAAGAACTGGGTGGGCGCGTTTTCCGTGCCTTTCGCCGTGATCAACGACTTTGCCTTCCTCTGCTCTCAGGATGAGGAAACTCAGCGTTCGGGATTGATCGAAGCGGTCAAGGTGGCGCTCGTCCGGGATGGTGACTTCTTCCGATGGATCGAGGAGCACGGGGCCCAGTTGGCGGCTCTGGAATCTCCGTATTTCGAAGAATGCGTGGAAAGGTCGGCGCTGGCTCACGCCCAGCATATTGCCGAAGGGGGCGATCCTTTTGAAACGGGTAGCAGTCGGCCTCTCGACTTCGGACATTGGGCGGCGCACAAGCTTGAGCAGTTGAGCGAGTTTCGGTTGAGCCATGCCCATGCCGTGGCCATTGGACTGGCGCTGGATACCCTCTATTCGACCCATGGAGGTTGGCTTGAAGAGGCGGCTGCAGAACGCATTCTTCGAGTTCTTGAAACTCTCAAGCTCACACTATGGGACGAGACATTGGAGCTTCGTGATGCCAGTGGACGTCGGAGAGTGCTCGAAGGTTTGGAGGAATTCCGCGAGCATTTGGGGGGCGAGTTGACGGTACTGCTGCTGCAGGATTTGGGGCAGGGAGTGGATGTTCATCAGCTCGATGCCGCCGGAATCGATCTTTGTTTGGAGCAACTGCGGTTGCGGGCCGCGGTGGCTTCACCGGCGACCTAGTGCATCGTCAGAGAATTAACAGGCATACGATCTGCTTTAGCGAAGCATGCCCAAAGCGTTACCGCCCTTGAAAGTCAGCAAAAAGCAAC
>NZ_JACHFD010000032.1 GCF_014201715.1 Haloferula luteola | reverse complement strand
GCGTTGCTTTTTGCTGACTTTCAAGGGCGGTAACGCTTTGGGCATGCTTCGCTAAAGCAGATCGTATGCCTGTTAATTCTCTGACGATGCACTAGGTAGTCCTCGGGGTCGAGGCCTTGGGCACGGCGGTTGGCCAGCAAAGTGTAGATCAGCGCGTTGTCTCCCCGGCTTCGAGGCTGCCGAGTAAGCGTGGTCTGTGCCGCCGTTCGAGTTCCCTTGGCGGCAGCGGGTGTCAGGCGGCCTTCCGCGCTTGTTCCTCTGGCAGGTGCGCAGCCAGTTTACAGGAATGTGTCGATGGTGACTGAGGATTGCCCCCTCAAACACTCTTAGGCAGAGGTCTGGGTGAGGCTTCGCAGAATTCTTTCCTGCATCCGGTAATATCCTCGGCCATCCGAGTGGATCAGTTTCCGCCAAACCGGCTTTCGCTTGAAGAGATTCGACAGGGTGTAGCTTTGGGAGCCGGCGTCGTGTAGCAGTTTCTTGCCATTGAGCCAGGGCTCTCCGTTCTTGGCGGCCTGGAACAGGAGTCGCAAGGCCGCCGCTTGGACTGATCCGAAGTGATGCTCTTCGTTCCCGATCCGAACTCGGCGAAAGGATGGAATTGTCTCGATCTTGGGAGACGCAGTGGATTTCTGGACCATTCGCTGTTTGTAGGCTGTCCAACGCTTTTCCCACTCGCTTCGGTCAGCGGCGAGAATGACGAGATCGGTAACCGTCACCACCAGGTCCTCGGCAGAGTAGGGGAGAACGAGGCGTTGTCCGGCAAGCTCGCCTGGGAAATCCCGTAGCCGGATCTTCCCTTGCCGGAACAGCCGCTGGCAATAGTGGCGAGATATTGGGGTGTAGCCCTCCCAATGGCAGAGCTGCGGTGGCTCTATGGCGCTCCGGATTTGAAAGACGCTCATGAGTGGAACCCAGACATGGGCTTTCAAGCTACCGCGCCCAAGGGCGTGACGAAGTTCGGCCTCGTCAACGCCCAGTTGGAAGGCCGTCTCCGCGAGCGGCCAATCGGTACGCAGTGGGAGTGTGTGGGGCATCGCATTCTCCTCGTTTCACCTCCACACCCTGGCAATCACCTCAATCCGTGGATGGTATGAATCCACACGTCACGGAGGGAGTCAACCGGGTCGAGACCTCCACTGTGACGGCGGAGGTGCCAAAGCAGTGTTTCGCCGTAGGGACGGCACCGCAAGCGGGTCGAAATCGAGAACGACTTGCATGCGAGGGCATGAATGAAAACGAGACCGGATGCGCATGAGGTGCGGTTGTGCACGAGCCAGCCACGAATCCAGCACCAAGCCCGCACCCCGGGTTCTGTCGGATGCTTCGAGGATGTTCATGACCCATTAAAAGAAAGGAGTGTGCCATGACGACCCCAACCATTCGATACGAGGATATCGAGAAAATCCCGGCGGAGCAATTCCTCCGCCTCTCCCATCAAGAACTCGACGCTCTGATCAAGGCCGCCGAGCGCGCCGCCTACCGGGCCGACACCGTCGTCCACTGGTTACGAGGCCTCAAGGTCGAGAAAACGATTCGTGAAGACAACGGTTCGACGGGAGGCTCCCATGAATGACTTCCAACCGAGATCGTCGCTTGCCGGAATGTTGGGACGTTCAGCCCTCAGTGATCAGGAGATCGCCGATTTGAGGCAGCGAGCTTGGCGACAGCAAGGCGTGCTCATCGTGAACGTCGCGGATTCGCGCTTGTCGGACGAGGAACGATGGCTGCTTCGGGACATCGCCGAGCGACTCCATGGAGGTGATCCATGGAAGTAAGGCCCACTCTTTACTGGAACGAGAAGATCGTGATGGGCTACCTCATGCAGGCAGCAGCGATTCATCGTCGCCTTCCGGAACCCCGGGTCCTCGGCTACCACACCCTTTGGCCTCCGACCTTGGCCGATGGCTGGGAGCGGCTTTACGACATGATTAACGGACGGACGAAGCCAGTCCCGCCGATGCCGGCCGAGGTCGACTTTTCCGAGGCGGTGATGGCATGGTTGCGTTTGCTTGACCGACCCCATCAGCAGATTGTCTGGATGCGAGCCAACCGAGTACCCTGGAAGATCATTATGGAGGAGTTTGATCGCAGTAAGCCGACGTTGTGGCGGGAACTCAACTTGAGTTTGACGGTCCTCAAATACCATCTCAACCGCATCGATCCCAAGGGGGAGGACTTCAAAGCCAGGAGGAGCCGTGCCTGGAGAGCGTTTTAACACCATGAAACACATTGCCTGATACACTTTCTCCAAAAATAGGGTAATCTGACTCTAGGATGGGAGAATCCTCCCTTGGACAACCTCCCTGCGAAAACCCTTCCGGCTCTGCCGGAGGGGTTTTTCATTTTCAAACCCCAACGAAAGGAGTGCTCGATGAGCAAAACTTCACACCAAGGACCTGCGGAAACCCTCCGGGATGGCTTCGTCAAAGTCAC
The DNA here is from genome assembly GCF_014201715.1 of Haloferula luteola. Taxonomy (GTDB): domain Bacteria; phylum Verrucomicrobiota; class Verrucomicrobiia; order Verrucomicrobiales; family Akkermansiaceae; genus Haloferula; species Haloferula luteola. Next base: position 32,617 of record NZ_JACHFD010000032.1, on the reverse strand, counting down.
CATCTGGAGCAACGAAGGCGAGAAGGGGCCGTTCTTCACGGCCACCGTCGCTAAAACCTACGAAAAGGATGGCAAATACTACGACGGCCACAGCTTCAACGCCTCTGATCTCCTGGTGATCGCGGAGTTGGCACGCCTGGCCTACCAGGACATCCGGGAACGTCGGGCTGCCCTCAGCCGAGAGGCTCAGGAAGCTCCAGAACCCAAGGTCTAGACTCCATCTGGAGCCGCAACGAGAGAGCAAACGCCCGGTCCCCGACCGGGCGTTTTGCGTATTCCAGAACGCCACAATGAAAGGAGGCCCCTATGACTGGAAAATCACGACCTCAACCACGACACCCCTTGAAGAGCGTCTTCGAGAGAGTGACAGAACGCATCCTTGAACGCCTCGAAGAAGGCGTCATCCCCTGGCAGTCGCCTCACATGGCCAGAGTGGGATTCCCCAAGAATTTTCATTCCGGCCGCGATTACCGAGGAATCAACGTCTTCCTCCTCGGGATGGCCGGCTACACCTCTCCCTACTTCCTCACCTACCAGCAAGCCAAGGACAAGGGAGGTCAGGTGCGGAAAGGAGAGAAGGGTTACCTTGTCATAAAATACGGCACTCATCGTAAGAAGGAGGACGACGGTAGTGAGGAGACTCGCCGCTTCCTTCGTCTCTACACCGTCTTCAATTCCTGCCAGATCGACGGGATTGATTTTCCGCATCCGGAATTACCGCCATTCACGGCCGCCACGAAATCCTACGTCGCCCGGGCGATCGTGTCGCAAATGCCAAATCCACCAGCCATTCACGAGGGACGGTCGGTCCGCACCTGCTACGACCCGCAGACGGACATCATCGACATCCCGCATCGGAGCTATTTCACGAGCGAAGAGCGGTTCTACAAAAGCCTTTTTCACGAGATGGTTCACTCCACGGGTGCCGCCAAGCGCCTGGCGCGCAAGACCCTCATGGAGAACCGCGGCATGGGTCTCACCAATAAATCCATCTACAGCCGTGAAGAGTTGGTCGCGGAGATGGGAACGGCCTTCCTGTGTGCTCATGCCGGGATCGTCATCGACGACCACGAGAACTCCGCCGCCTATCTTCAGTCGTGGCTGAAGGTGCTGCGCACGGGAAACAACCGGCAGTGGATCTTCGAAGCGGCTGGCCATGCCCAACGGGCAGCGGACTACATTCTTCGATTCGAGCCGCCGGGGGCAGAAGTGTGCTGATTGGGCCCATAGAGAGGAACGGCCGGGAGTTCGCGCCTACAACTTCCTTCGCGACAAAATCCAGACGTCCGATGAACCGGAGCTAGGAACGGCTGAAGTGAGCAGGAATCGAAACGATCCGATCCAGATTGAAACGGTGAGCGAGTCCGATGAACGCTTGCCTCATCCATGTCTCGCTCTTGGCTACCGCAGTGGGACTCAATCCAATACCACGACGGCGCGGATCGAAAACGCCATCAGCGTCATGGCTCGTCTGATTGCCGAGGAAGGCGAGCTCTTCCTGCCTATCTTTCGGCGTTTGGAGCAGGAGCTCGATGAGCGTCGTGATCAGGAGGGCGCTTTGCGAAGAGCTCTCTCCATCGCTGCGAAGGACGGGCTCCGGTGAAGATCAAACCGACGCCGGTTTGGACGGAAGGACTGGCATACAAATTGGCACACAAACTGGCATACATTTTCGACCTGTCAGAATATGGAAAAAGAAAGAGTTAAACGAATTCAATGGCTTATCCAAATCAGAAACGGGATTCGATTCCCTTCACCCGCTCCAGGATTTCTTTCCTAACTTGCCCTCCGATCTCGACCAAGCCTCTGAAATTATTGGCTCTTCCGCCACCTGTTGACCCCGACAGTTGCCTCGTGCTATCCTCAATTGGCACACAAAGTGGCATACAGACTGGCACACATCGCCAGAGAGGAGAGGCGGGCTTGACCAAGAACTACATCCGGAGGGGGAAGCGCTATTACTATTTGCGGAGAGTGCCCAAGCAGCTGGCAGAATTTGATCGGCGGTCTCATGTCCGGATTGCTCTCGGCACCGCGGATGAGCGCGAGGCGATGAGGAAAGCCGCGGTGTATGATGACTTCATCGAGCGTTACTGGGGCGAGTTGGTGCGCCGTGGAAGCCAGGATCACGATAGCCAGTTGTTTCAGCAGGCGAGGGAGTTGGCCCGGGCCTACGGGTTCGCCTACAAGAATCTGGCGGAGGTGGTGGATTCGCCGCTGGAAGAACTGTTGGCACGAGTGGAAGCAGTCGCCGGGGCTCCTCCCTCGGCAAGAGGTGCCTTGCTGGGAACCGTCCCAAAGTCTTCGGTGAAGCTCAGCCAGGTGATTGATCGGTTCTGGCCGCTTTGCGAGGATCGGTTCACTGGCAAAAACGAGCGACAGATCACGAAGTACAAGAACCCGCGAAATGCTGCACTCAACAACTTCATTGCTGCGGTCGGGAATGTCGATCTGGTGGCGGTGAATCGGGTTCACGTTTTGACGTTCCGAAAGTGGCTGATGGAGAGGATCGGAAGCGGCAAGATCCAAGGGCACACCGCCAATCGACAGCTGCGGCACGTCAAGGACATGCTGCACACCGTGGGACTGGAGGCTCAGGTGGACACCGATTTTCGGATGATCTTTGCGGATACTCGCTTTCAGTCCGAGAAGGACAGTCGTCCTCCTTTCGAGGCGGATTTTGTGCAGCATACGATTCTGGCTGCCGGCGCTCTCGATGGCCTCAATGAGACCGCGAGGCTGCTCGTCCATCTGATGATCGAGACGGGCGCGCGCGAGTCCGAGCTGATCGGCCTAGACGAGGAGGAAGACATTTTGCTGCAAGGGGAGATTCCCTACCTATGGATCCGCAAGAACAAGCATCGGGGGCTGAAGACCCACACCTCCGAGCGTAAGATTCCGTTGGTTGGCGTGGCATTGACCGCAGCAAAGACCGTCGTCGCGACAGGCGGGTTTACCCGCTACCGGGAGAACCCCGATGCAGCATCGGCGACGATCAATAAGTATTTCCGGGAGAATGGCCTCCGGCCGACACCACGGCACACGCTCTACAGCTTGAGGCACACCTTCAAGGATCGGCTTCGAGATGCCGAGGCACCCGAGGAGATCATCGACGAGCTGATGGGCCACAAGAAGCCCGGCCCTCGCTACGGCCGCGGACGAAAGCTGGACCAGAAGCGCGATTGGCTGGAGCGGATCGCGTTCCGTCATCCCGGCGAGGTTTGATCGGTGCAGCTGAATTTCTCTTCCTTCCGTGCCAAGCCCTCTTCGGAGGGCTTTTTGCTGGCGCATGATCATCGTGCTGGCAACCCCACTGTGTGCTGCGTCAGATCGAGAATCCTGAACCCTCTCAGAAAGGAACGTCATGCAAGATGAATTCCCCGCAAACGGCACCTCAGTGCCACTCAATCCGTCTACACAAACCCACCGGCGTAGGCAGCTCGTGCAGGCAAGATGTGTTTTGGTATACCTAAAGGCATACCAAAACCATCTTGGCAAGGAGGCGGCTCGCCGCCCCTCCATTGCATCCTCCAGGCAAAGACCGCTGTGGTTGAGTTTCGGTCTTAACGAGGTGCATCATGGCTAGGCCTCGTTCCTACGAGCATCTGAAAAGAAGGCGAGTCATAAGTTTCCGAACCACGGTTTCGGAATTTGCGCGTCTCTCTTTCAATGCCCAGGTCGCCGACTGCCCTGTCCATCAATGGGTGCGCGACCGGGTGATCGACGAAATTCGGCAGCCCGAGATCACGATCAGCTCTCACGTCAATCCCGCTCTGATCCACGAATTGCATTACGTCGGGAACAACCTGAACCAATTGGTCAAGAACGCCCATATTTTCGGCAGGGTGTCCCCGAAGGTGGAAGAGCTGTGCTCCCGAGTTGATCGCCTGATCGAGCGTGCCCTCAAGGAGATCAGCTGATGGTGCCGTTTATCACCAAGGGAGGAGCAAGCTTCGAGCGGGCCTGGAGATACTTCTGCCACGACAAGAGAGCTTCGACCTCGGAGCGAGTGGAGTGGATCGAGTTCAGAAATCTGATGACCGACGACCCGGCTAGAGCGTGGCGGATGATGGAATACACCCGCCAGTCAGCTGAGAGGCTCAAAGCTCGGGCTGGAAAGAGGAGGGGAGGGAAGCGCGTCACCCATCCATGCTTCTCCTATTCGCTGTCGTGGCATCCCGACGAGCGCCCGAGTCGAGAGGAGATGGTGAGCGCTGCCGAGGATTCGTTGAAGAGGCTGGGGCTTGAAGAGCATCAAGCGATGATCGTGTGTCACACGGACGAGCCCCATGCTCATGTTCACCTTGTGGTGAATCGGCACCACCCGCTAACAGGAATGGCCGCCACCCTCAGTCACTCCAAACGGAAGTTGTCGAGGTTCGCGTCGAAGTATGAGAGGCGGCAGGGAACCATTCGTTGCCCAAGGCGGGAAGAGAATCGGCGGATGCTGAGTTCCAATCGAAGAAAGTCCGATCGACGACCGGAGATTGGCGAGGCGTGGGCAGCGAGTGCTGACGGTCCTGAGTTTGTTGATCGATTGATGCGGCATGGATACACCGTCGCCGACGGAGGAGGGCGGATCGTCCTCGTCGATCCTGACGGGGAGATCGTCAACCCGCTTCGCCACTTGCCGGGGGTGCGGGCAAAGGACTTTCGTCAAGTGATTGAGGAGGCGTTTTCGGACGGATTGCCTTCTGCAGCGTCTTTGCTTAAGAGTAATGGGTTCTATTACAAGAAAAACAGTCATTTGAATAGTGTCATGGAGAGGAAGGTGACGTAGTTTTCAAACGAGGTAATTTTCTACGTGATCCCCGACGGGGACTGGCCGGCTTCGACGATCACCAGTTCCTCGAGCTGTTTCAATCCGCGCCCCTCGTGTGAGGGGCGACTATTGTTCGAGCAGCTTGGTGGGCTCCATCTCGCCGTTTCAATCCGCGCCCCTCGTGTGAGGGGCGACGTCAGTATCGGTACCATGACTTCGAGGCAGAACCGTTTCAATCCGCGCCCCTCGTGTGAGGGGCGACCGGTGCAAATCGCTGACGGAGCTGTTACGGGCCTGTTTCAATCCGCGCCCCTCGTGTGAGGGGCGACCGACTGCGGCTGCGAACCTCTTCTTCTACCCAGGGTTTCAATCCGCGCCCCTCGTGTGAGGGGCGACGGTCCGCCACGGCTTGCGCAAATGCGCGGTTGCTGTTTCAATCCGCGCCCCTCGTGTGAGGGGCGACGGAGTGACTGCCCAAGGAGCCAACCCCCGACTTGTTTCAATCCGCGCCCCTCGTGTGAGGGGCGACCGGGGTTTGCGGTGCTGCCTCAATCCTCTGCATCGTTTCAATCCGCGCCCCTCGTGTGAGGGGCGACGTGGCATTTCGGACAGTTGCCTACCCACGACTCAGTTTCAATCCGCGCCCCTCGTGTGAGGGGCGACATGTGAGCTTCGGATTAAAGACTTCGACCTGGACCGTTTCAATCCGCGCCCCTCGTGTGAGGGGCGACTTCTGGGGGTGGTGATTACGCCGGCTTTGGAGGCGTTTCAATCCGCGCCCCTCGTGTGAGGGGCGACTGGTCGAGGATGCGGACCGGGCAGCGTACACTGCGTTTCAATCCGCGCCCCTCGTGTGAGGGGCGACTGGACTGCAAGGGTATGGGGAGTCGGAGGGAGCGGTTTCAATCCGCGCCCCTCGTGTGAGGGGCGACTCACCGCCGTAGCGATCGTCCACGCCACCTTGGCGTTTCAATCCGCGCCCCTCGTGTGAGGGGCGACGGAAATTGAATGTCCCGCGTGTCAATCGGAACAGGTTTCAATCCGCGCCCCTCGTGTGAGGGGCGACGCGGCAGAAGGTTGCCGGATGGATCGGCGGGAAGTTTCAATCCGCGCCCCTCGTGTGAGGGGCGACCGCGGAAGCCTGAACCCTTTGAACCTGAGTGGCAAGAGCGCGGGTTTCCGCGAACCTAATGATGCTTCGATTCATCAGGCAAAAGATAATCTCTAAATGTCTGTCAAAGATCAGAAAGCCAACAGTTTGCGAGAAACGCGAACCTCCCGGGGATTTGGCGGGCGGTCAGGGTTCGCGCAAAGCAGTTAGAGAATCAACGGGCCATCCACATCGTAACCCGGCCGGGCACCATGATGCTCGACCTTTTGGTGCCAGTTCGAGCCCAAATGGTAAAAACGGACCGAATCGACTTCTTCGTCGATCAGATTTAGCAGACGGGCCTTGAGGGACACCAATTGGGCGGGATCGACCTTGCATTCGAACACGGAGTTCTGCACCCGCTGGCCGAAGTCCTCACAGGCCTTGGCCACCCGCCGTAGCCTCGCTCGACCCTTCGGAGTGGTGGTGGAAACATCGTAGGTGACGAGAACATACATGGCAGTCCGTAGTTCGGGAAACTAGCGGGCAAGGAATGCCGGGTAGGCATCGAGATCCCCGCGAAGATGGCGGGCAAGAAGTCTGGCTTGGAGATGCGGGAGCAGTCCGACGGTCGTTTTCTCGTCCAAAAAGGGATGGTTGATCTCGACCTGCTTCCGCTCCTGCCAGGCGGTGAGGATCTTTTTCCGTGAATCGTCCCGCAACAGCACGGCACCGTTTTCCTTGGTCTCGAAATCACGGCTGGTGACCTGTTGACGGTTGATCAGGGAAAGCGCGGTGCGGTCCGCAAGCCAGGCTCGGAACTCCTCCATCAGGTCGAGAGCCAGCGAGGGACGCCCGGGCCGATCGCGGTGGAGGAATCCGCATTGGGCATCCAGCCCGCAGCTCTCCAGCGCACTGCGGCAGTCGTGCATCAGAAGGACGTAGAGAAACGAAAGAAGGGCGTTGATCGGGTCGAGCGGTGGACGGCGGGACCGTCCTGACATGCGGATCTCCGGATCGTGGTTGACCATCAGATGGGGGAATGCGGCGAAATAGGCGGCACCTGCGTCGCCCTCGATGCCACGCAGCGAGTCGAGCGTGGTTGCCCGAGTGGCGAGGCCGATCCTGATCGCCAGTAAATCGGCAGCCTGGTTCAGATGAAAGGCTCGCTCTGGGCATTTCGATCCATGATCGCGAGCCGTCCTCATCAGGACGTGGCGGGAGTTCGCCAGTTTGGCGGCGATCATGTTCGAGGCGATCGATACGGCCGCCGGTTCGTGATCCGCCCTCCGGTACTGCTCGCGCCGTAGCAAGATGTTGCCGCTGGTGAATCCGTTGGAGGCAGCGAGGAATTTTCCGTGCGGGGTGTGAAAGGAAAGCGCCACTTTGGCCTCTGCGCAGGCGGCCATGAGGATGGCGGAGCAGGAGATATCCCAGCCAAAGCAGGCAATGCCATCGAGGTTGTGCAAAGGGACCCGAAGCTTCGATTCGCCTTCGTGGCAGATCTCGACCGCCGCGCCGTCTTTCCGCAGATAGGCACCTTCCAGCGTGACGAAGAGCGTGTTCAAATGGCGTTTCATGGGAGCTGAGATTTCAAAGAGGTATCGAACCAAACCTGCGCGCCCTTCTTGAAACGCATGCTCTTGGGCTTGCAGACTTCGATTAACGAGCATGCATCGCAGCGCCGCGGCTCATACTCCGCCAAGGGTGTCTTCCCCTCGGCCAAACAAGCACGAACCGCCGCGGCGGTCGCCCTAACCAACTCCCGGAGTTCCTCATCGAACGCTACCTCCGTCCGCCGATGCTTTTCCCCGTAGTAGAGACACCCCGCCGTGATCGTCGCGCCCAGCATTTCCTCCAGGCACATGGCCTGCGCACAAAGTTGGGCTTCGTCGGCCCGGAGGGCTTTGGGTTTTCCGCGCTTGTATTCCACGGGGAGGACGGTGCCATCGGCATGGAATTCCACCACATCGCACTGGCCCGTCAGGCCGATCCCCTCCGAAACCACCGGCATCCCCCGTGTGATCCTCAGCCCGCGCCGTGTTTCATCGTCACCGTCGTGCGCGTTCTGATGCATCACCCGGCCTTCCGCAGTGAAGCGGTTCTCCGCCCAGGCCTGCTCCACATGGATGAGCGCGCACTGCCGCGTGCAATACAGCCAGTGCTGGAGTGCGGAAATGGGAACGAGCCGGTCGTCTGCGTCCATGGGGTCGTGAGGGGGCGATCAAACTTCAGCTTCCGCGAGCGCCACCCGCCGCGCGAAATCCGAGCGGATGAAGTGGATCAGGAAATTGCCGAGGCTGCGGGATAGGTTCGCCAGGTTTTCGGCGGGCAGGCCGTTCGGGTGCGCGGTCAGGATGCCGTGGGCGAAAATGTGGCGCATGCTCGCAGCCAGCGTCAGCACCGAGAAATCGTGGCCGTCCCGGTATCGCGCGAGGAAGGTGGTGCGCCGCCAGCTCGCGGACGTGTCTCCGCGGGTGATGGGCGAAGAGCCGGCGATAGGGCGGCCGGTCATTCGCCATCTCCGCGTAACGCTCGAAGGCCGACCAGGCGAAGAACGCGCGGGTCAGCGCGTCATAGCCACTGGTGGTTTCCTCGGTGAAGCCATCGAGCTGCAGGCCCTGGAAACAGGTCACCAACCGGAAGCGGTTGGCGAAGCGGTAGAAATCGAACTTCGTCCCGACGAAACCCAGCGGAGCGACCGAGTCGTCCCGCGTCTTGATCACCGCCCGCGCCCGGGAAAACCCGGGTAGGGCGGCTTCGAGGTGGGCGTGGTTGTCGGGCATCGATGTGACTGTCAGAATCCGGCGATAATCTCGGGTTCCAGCTGTTGCTCCCTGTCGTCTTTTTTATAGTGGAGCGTGAGCTTCGATGTGTCGCGGATTTCACCCGTCTTAGGGTCTACATTGTCGTGGAGAGTCCGGTGAACCTTCGCTGAGGAGATGTCGCCGCTTGCGCAACTGTGTTTCCACCAAATCAGGTTGACGACTTCCATGCTGCCCTCTGGGCGTGCGGACGAGGCGTCGTTCTCAAATAGTGCCCGAAGCGCCTCTTTGAGCTTTTCGGCGTCAGCGTCGCTAAAGCCGGTGCCGGTTTCGTCGGAAGCCAGTTGGGAGTTGATGCTGCCGTAGAACACGTAGGTGCCGAAATCGACTCGGTGCTTCATGCCCATGGTGTCGGACCCGCGCTTGCCGTCCTTGGTGTCCTCCAAGTTCGTGCTCTTGGTGATCTGGGTACTGGTGATGCTGACCGGTTCGAGACTGAACGCGGTCTGGATGGTAACCGGACCGCGGACGGGAATTGAGACACCTTCGCCCTTGGATTTGCCTTTGAAGGGGAAGATCTGGCCAAACGCGCGGACATCATACCAATGCGCGCAGGCCTCCTTTTTGAACTTCGACGCGTCCTTCATTTCCAGTTTTGCTCCGTCGATTCGGGACTTGATCGATTGGTGCTCATCGGCGCTGTTGTCCAGCGACTGGACAAGGATCGCTTCGCCCGTTTGCATGAGGCGATTGCGGATCTTCCGCTTGATGCAAACGTCGGAGATTTCCCCGAAATTGTCGTAATTCGTCCGCGGACGGTTTCCGTTGAGTGGGTCGCCGTTAGGATTGGCGTTCGTGACGCGGAGGATGACGGCGAAGTCGTATTTGTGCTGGGTGCTCATGATTTCTGTAGAGTGCGTGGTTGATTGAGATCAGGCAGGTTGTTCTTCTGAGGGTTCCTTTTTGGTGAAAAAAGCGGTTCGTTGGCAGTGGTAGGCGAGAAGGAATTCGCCCTCCAATTTGCCGTTGTCGTTGAATTCCCCGGGTTTAAAGAGATCCTTGATCTCATCGAATTCGGCATCGTAGAGGTGGAGGAGACCCGGCGCGTTGGCTTTGAGCCGACGGCGGTATGGATCGAGCGAGAGGTAGATGTTCATCCAGGTCTCGTAGGGATGGATTGCGAAACGTTGCATGAATCGCGCTGCATTCGTGTCGCGGTTCTCACCGGCGGAACGAAGCGCGGCTTGTTCCAAAACGTCTGCGACGGCGAGGAGCCTGCCATAAAGGTAGCTTCGTGTGGTTCGGTCTCGTTCGAGTGACATGGTGTGATGGTGTTGTTTGGTTTGAATTCTTTGCTTCCGGTAAAGTGCGCAGGCGATCCCCAGTGCCTTTTCCCATTCCCAATGCTCCATGCCTTGCCGGTTGGAGGCGCGCTGGATGCAACTGGAAACGAGATCCGTCGGGATGGGGCGGTTTTCGATGATGCAGGGTAGAAGACGGCGGTAGGTGGCGGATTTGAGTTTGTCGTCGAGTCTTGTTCCATAGGCGGATTGAGCGATGTCGAGTGGTGACGGGGCTCCGATGAACTTCCTGTCCTTGCCGAAATTCTGCGGCCACGCGGTTTCCTCGTGCCATTTCTCGACTCGGGCGAGGAACTCGCTGGAGGAGAGTTCCCGGTAGTAGCTGATCGCCATTCGACCTGGGGTAGCGGAATCGAGCGAAAGGAAGATGACGTCGGTGGTGTCTCCAAGGTCCGCGTGGTAACCCCCCAGCTTCTTTTTCAAGGCTAACCCGACACCCTGAGCGGTATTCGCAGGAGAAATGGTTTCGCTGCTCAGGCTCAGGCCGGAATTCAGGAATTCCTCTTCGCCGAACAAGTCCTGAGTGGAGACCAGCGCGTCTGGGATATTCTGCCCGGTAACGGCCCATGCGACGATGGCTTGGTCGCCGAAGCGCTTGCCCTGCCTTGCTATGAGCCAGCGAAGGGCGTTGTGTGCCTTCTGGGTGACATCAAAGCTGACTCCGCAAGTTTGGGTGCCGTCTGGATCGGTGAAGCGGCCCCTGAAAGTGAATCCGCTGCCGTCGTTTGCAGAGATGAGCTTAGCCTTGTCCGCAGCGTGTCTGAGTTTGGCCGGGTGCTGGATGGCGAGTGTTGTTTCCTCTCCGGTCACATAGCACAAGTCGTTGAATTCCTGAGTGCTCTTGTAGTAGTCGTTCCAACTTTGCCAAACGGACTTGTCCTGCCAAAGGTAGGGTTCCGGGTCTCCGGGAATGGCGACGGCCCAGCGGATGAATGCATCCTGAGGGCGGCTGTTGTTGGGGAGGGCGGTGAAGATGTCCGGTGGGCCAGATTCCTCATCGGTCCACTTCTCAAGAAACGAGAAATCTCCGTCGGAACCGGCATGAACAGGAATGATCGTTTGTGCGACCAGATCCCGGATCAGGCGCGATTTTTGGACATATTCGAGAACAATGCCGACCTTTGGGTGCGGGTATTTGGTCTGCCAGTCACCCAGGAGTTTAAGGTAAGCCTCATGGGGTTCCAGGGGGTGGTTGGCGAAGCCGGATGTCACCTCTCCTCCGTAAGCTACGAAGTCACCGGCGACATACTGGAGCTTGTCGCAGAGGGGATGGGTCTCAGGTTTTTTCCCCGATCTGCCTCCTGATTTCTCCGTGCAAGGAACCACGGTTTTTTGATCGGCTTTCTGCAACACACGGGCGGCGATCAGGTTCGCGTTCTGGTCGAGCGTGACTTCGATGTGTGCGTTCTGGGTGGTGTGGGAGAGGGGAAGGAGAAGTTCGTCGCTTCCTTCCTCGCGGACGCCGACGGAGCCGAGGCAATTCTCGTAGGTCCGGTAGAGTGCATCGATCCAGTTCATGCGAGTTTATGTTGGGGTTCGTCCAGTCCGACGCTCTTGGGCGGGTTGGACGTCATTTCGCGAACGAAACGACGGATCAGAGATGGGTCGTCGGGTCTGGGGAACTCGATGATGCCTTGGGCATTGACTTTGGCGCTCCAGAAACGGGCGTGGAGTTCGTCTTTGCCGATAGTGTCCGGGTAGTCGAATCCGTGGAACATGAGGCCGTAGGTGAGTTCTCCGGCTTGATGGTGATCACTGTCGCAGGAGCCGAACTCACAGGCTTCGACATAACCTTGGCACTCCCGGGTTCCGATGAAGATGTCGCGGCGTCCGCCCTTCTCGAGCATGCGCTTGGCAATGTCCCAGTGTTTGCCCTCAATCCGATCCGCCCGGAGGTCTTCCCGGTGGGGATTCCATTCGAAGTGGGCGAGAACCTGATAGCGCACGTCCGCAAGGTAGGTGTAGGTGGCCAAGGTATTACCCCCGCTGAGGTTAACCGGTTTCATGTTCTTAGCCTCGGTGCGGATGGGGGCCATGATGCGGACCTTGTCCACGATCCAGATGAAGGAGGGCTTCCAGTAAATCGATTCGGTGATGCCTTTGACGGCCTCGTAAGTGGGGATGTGGTAGCTGCACTTTTCTCCTCCCACTCGGCTCAGGGGATCGGTGAAGAGGGCGTATTTTCCCCAGACTTCGAAGGAGATGCTGTTTTTCGGTGTTTCGTGCATGGTCAGATGTTGAGGAGGTGTTGTTCGGACAAGGCTTCGAGAGTGACGCCGAGGTCGGCATGGTAGTACCGCTCGTCGAGGTAGTAGATGCCTTCGCCCGGCTGGACTTCGCGCAGGGCACCTTCCGCAGCCAGCTTTTCAATGACTTTTGGAAAGGCATTCACGGTGTATTGCTGGGCTTGTTTGTGGAGGCGGACCTGGTCGGCGAGCGTCACCTGTTCGTTGGTGTAGCTCGCGGCGAGTTTGCCGATGAGATCCGAACCGCAATGGCCGTCGGCATTGTAGGGAACAATGATTCCCTGAGTGGGGGCGTCGATCACCTGGAATGCCTGGGCGGCGGTGGAATAGGAGTGTTTGAAGAGGAGTGAGGATGCTGCGGCGTTCGATGTGCGGTTGGCTTCGTTGAGAGAGGACTGATTGAGGCTGAGCAGGTCGAGCAGGTTGCAGCTTTTGGCGAGTGGTGGCTTCCCCTTTCCGGCTTCGCAGGGGTATGACATCTCGTCGGCACGCTGGTAGAAGTAGTAGCCGTAGTACCGCTCCATTGCTCTGGCGGAGAGCAGGTCGTGGTCGAAGCGAGCCGGGTTGTCGGTGTATTCGTGAAGGATCCGGAGAGTGATCTGTTGGGCGAGTTCGATGTCCTTGAGTGACGATCCGAGTTTCTCCTCTTTGAAATTCAGGACATGAACGAATCCCATTTCCCTGTTTCCGTGTCGATTGCAGCGCCCGGCGGCCTGCACGATGGAATCGAGCCCTGCGAGCGAGCGGATGACGCAGCCGAAATCAAGATCGACACCAGCTTCGATCAGTTGGGTGCTGATGCAGAAGACTGGCTGCGGATGCTTCGGGTCCAGTTTCGCGTGGATTTGTGAAATCCGGTGCCTGCGGTGGGCGGGGCACATGTTGGTGCTCAGGTGGATGACTGGGGCATCCGGGTTCGATTTGAGAAGGTCGAACAACTGGAGGGCGCTGTTCTTGGTGTTGCAGACGATCAGGAGGCTGTGGTGACGATTTTGAAGGTCGCGGGCATAGGCCGCGACCTCTTGGTTCGACCATTCTTCAGGTCGGCAGTCGTCGATGATGGTGGTGCGCTTGAGTTTATCGAAGAGGGAGGTCTTGTTTCCGATGATTTCGTTTTCCTGGGTGAGCGGGAGCGCTCCAAGTTTCGAGTCCACGGATTGCAGAAGCGGCATGGTAGCGGTGCAGAGAACGACGGTGGTGTGGCCTTGTTGGGTGAGGAAATGGATCGCGTTGTTGAAGAGGTGGACGGTTTTGACGGGAAGCGACTGGATTTCGTCAAAGATGAGGATGGCATTGCTGAGCTGATGCATGCGCCGAGCTGTCTTTGTGCCCGCCGCGAAAAGGGAGTTCAGGAACTGGACGCTGGTGGTGAACACGACCGGGGTATCCCAGTTTTCCGAGAGGACTCGGTTTCGCCAGGTGTCTTTCTCGTCCGAAAGGTTGGAGTGGTGCTCAAGCACGGCCTCGTCTCCTAGGATGTTCCTCGCGATTTTGGCGTTCTGGTCGAGGATGGAGGTGTAGGGAAGGATGTAGATGATGCGGTCCACGCGATGAGTCTCCGGGGACGCCGCCCGGTGCAGGGCGAAGCGGAGGCTGGCAAGGGTTTTGCCGCCGCCGGTAGGAACCTGAAGCGTGAAAAGGCGGTCGGGGCGGGTGGAAGCAGCTCGGCACTCGTTAGATATCAGGGCTCTGATTTGATTGATTTCGGGTGCGGACTCGAAGGCGGCGATGTGGCTTTCGAAGCGGTTGAGAAGAGTGTTCCAATCCGGGCTGTGACCGGTGGTGCGGAACTCCGCGCTTCTCGGATTTTCGAAATCCGCGGTGCTGAGGCGATCCGCATCGAGCAGGCAACTGAAGAGGTAGCGGGTGAGCAGCGAGAATGCGTTTTGGCGCGGGACGCATTCCGAAGTGGAGCCGTTGATAGCGGTGATCGCGGACTTGAATTCCGCGACGAGTGAGGGTGAGGCGAGAAGACGGTCGATCTCCGAGCGAATGGCGGGGTTGGCTTTGTCGAGAACTTCTTGTTTGTGGGTCTTGTGACTTCCGAGGCGGATGAGGAAGGGAGATTTGCCCGTGAGGTCGATAAAGTCTTTCATGCCTGAGCGGCTGTGATGGGACATGATGACGTTGGCGAGGACTTGGGCCATGAAACAGGGAACGTTACCCGCTTTGTGAGCGCCCCAAACGTATTGTGCTCCGGAGGTCGCGTGATCGACTTTGTCCCTGCGTTTCTCGGCGGTGGATTTCGCTTCTTCGCCATTCAGGCCGGTGACGTCCCGAATGTATTGCTGGAAGGCGGATGAGTATTTTCCGAGATCGTGGAGAAGGCCAAGAAGTCGACCGCATAGTTGGAGGCCGATCACGGAAGCGAACAGACTACAAAGCTCAGCGGTTTCGGTGAGGTGTATTTCAACGGTTTGAGTCGCTCCGTCTGTTTTCCGAACGTGAGCAATGTAACAATCGCCGGACTGATTCATGGGAGGGATGCTGCCCGCAGGGGTTGGCTACGGGCGGTTGGTGGGATTTCACCGCTCAGGCTTCGGGATTGGGAGTATCCAGAGATTCGTCTGTTTCTCCGGCGCTGCCGCGGATGGTGCGGAAGGCTGCTTAGGCGGAGGTGAATTCGGGGTCGCCGGGATTTCGAAGGCAGCGGGTGATGAGGCGGTGCAAGTTAGGGATTCGATTCAGGGGGCGGCGAGATCAAACATGGCGAAAGGCGAGATGATGTTTGTCATGCCGTTCGAGCCGTTGGTTCGAGGGGCGCGGTGGTTGCGAAGGGATGAGAAAAGCGGTCGAGGCGGAAAGTGCGGTTGGCCTGGCGTGTGTGAAACCAGGCGAGGAGACAGAGGGGGGAGTGAGCTTGGTCGTGGAGTTTGCGGAAGACCATCGAATGGGTGAGCGTGCGAGGCTCTCCCGGTGTGCTGCCGCCGTGATAGCGAAGGGTGAGGTGGATTTGTTGCCGAATGGCGGGCAACAGGTGGTAGAGAAGTTGTATTTCCGTGGGGCTGGCCGGGTTTGCGACTTCGGGTTCCCAAATGGATTGGATGGGCACGCGAAGCCAGTCCGCCAGCCAGGGAGCGGTGGGATGGTAAAGGAGGGGAGATGAAGCGGGGGTCGGGGAAGATGAAGCGACAGGACATCCCAATGCGGAGAGAAGGAGTTGGAGAAAGGGGCGGCGGTTAATGGATGAGGTGGAAACGCGATGGTCGGTGGGGGAAGATGGGTGCCTGGGGAGATGGGGGAGAACATGGAGGTAGGCTGATCTTTGTGAGGCTTGGCGGATGGAATCCGCCGCCGCGAATCCCGCGCCGCGGTGGCACTGAACACCGAAATCCTTCGACTCGAAAAGGATCTCGATAAGCTTCGTGCCGACTTCGTTCAGGTGAAGGATGCACTGTAGAGCAACCTATCCAGTTCAACGACAACCCAAGCACGTAGCCCCTCCTCGGAGGGGCTTCTTCATTTTTATCCACTTCAACAGAAAGGATCACCCCCATGATCACACGACCATTTCATGGCCCCATCGGCCTGTCTCACGACCCTATAGGGTCATGCTGCTCCAACAGCTCGATTCACAGGATAGCAAGATGTGGTTTTTCGTGCCGAAAAACCACATCTTGGCAAGGAGAGCGTGCCTCCCTCCGTTGCATCCTCCCTGCAAAGGCCACGCCGGGGCGCGGGGGTCACCCGCCGGTTGACTTCCTCCTCCCCAGCGTATCGGGAGGTGTAGCCATGGCCCGACCCGTCCTGCCGACCGACCGCCACCGCGTCCACCGCATCGTCTTCCGCCTCACTCCGGCGGAGCACGCTTGTCTGTCCCGCCAGGCTCAGCAGCTCGGCCACCGCGCCAACGAACTCGCCCGCTCCCTCGTGTTGTCCTCCCTCGAAAGGCCCGAGGACGAAGCTCCGCTCGATCCCGCCCTCATCAGCGAGCTGAATTACATCGGCCACAATCTCAACCAGATCACCAAGCGGTTGCACATGACCGGGCGCTTGTCGCCGACGATCCCAGCACTATGCCGGCGTATCGAAGCCCTGATCGACGAGGCCATCGACAAGGAGGCTCGCTGATGGTCCCACGACTCGCAGCTCAGGGGTGTTCCTTCCATGGAGCCTTCCTCTACTACTTCCACGACAAGCGGGCGCAAACCAGCCAACGCGTCGCTTGGACGGAGACGATCAACATGCTCACCGACAAGGTCGAGAAAGCATGGAAGGTCATGGCCTACACCGCCAAGCATCAGGAGCGACTGAAAGAAGCCACCCGCCAGAAACGCTCCGGCGCGAAACTCAAGAATCCGGTGCTCGCCTTCTCGTTGAGCTGGCACCCGGAGCAGAAGCCGGATCGCGATGCGATGATGGAGGCCGCCCGCACCTCACTCGGCAAACTCGGGCTGGGCGACCATCAAGCCATGATCGCCTGCCACCGCGACGAGCCGCAGCCGCACATCCACGTCGTGGTCAACAAAGTCCATCCGCGCACCGGACTGGTAGCTTGTCTCAAGCACACCAAGCGCAAGCTTCAGGATTGGGCGCGGGAGTATCAGAAGAAGGAAGGCACTGATTATTGCTCGCTACGCGAAGAAAATCACCGCAAGCGAGAAGCGGGGAAGAAGACACGTTATGTCGAACCGGGTCTGAAATCCGCATGGGAGCACAGTCATGACGGCCCGAGCTTCCAGCGGCTGCTCAAGCGTCAGGGCTACGAGCTGGCTCAGGGTCGCAAGCGACTCGTTCTGGTCGACCCCTACGGCAAAAGCGGCAACCCGCTAAGAGTGCTCCAGGGTATCGCTTCCTCTAAGGACATTCACGCCCGCCTCGTTCCGCTCCAACAAGGTGCCTTGCCTAGTGTTGATGATCTCCTCGCACGGCGTGAAACCCAGTCCTTTGAAAAGAAGGAGCGCAGCCAACAGCATCAAAAACGGCGTGAGGAATCGCTGGCTTCAGCACGCGAGCGCCATCAGGAAGAGCGCCAGCGGATGGCAGATGATTTTCAGCAACGCCGATCGCGCCTCGTCGATCATCTTGAGCAAACTCATCGGCTCAAGGATAAGCGCACTGTGATCGAGTCCTACCAGCAGACCCTCAAGCATCCCGGGCTGTGGCAGTGGGTGGGGTTCAAGATCTTTCGACTGGATCGCAAGATCACCGCGAACCTCGAACGCTTAAAGGTCGAAACCCGTGAAGCCCTCAAACAGAAGCAGGAAGCCGTTGCGAAGCTGAATCGCGAACACCTGCAATCCCTTGCCCGTCTTGCGCAGCGCCATTCCCACGAAACGACCATGATCCATCGGCGCTTCGAAGAACGGAAGACCTCGACACCCAACCACCAGCGCCCACTTGAACCCAAACCAGATCCAGAACCGCAGCTGGCGTTCCAAAGGCAACGAAGCGGGCCCGAGCCGGGACGATGAAAGTGTTCAACGATACTTCGCTTTGGTTGTATTGGGTTAGTGATTGGTAGTTGCGGACCCATGCGAACCCCTCCTTGAAAATCTTGATGAAGCTTTCGCAGAGCCTGTTCTGTTGGGGCGTGTATCCTACCGGACCAACTTCAAGGACTCTTCAAGCCTGGACCTACTACGAAAGTCCAAGATCCGCGGGTTCCTTGCGGAATCATGGATCTGTTCTTCAGGTAATCCCGTTCGGGAATGGATCCGGATTCCCCTATCTCACGTCACCAGCGCATTGAGCGGACTGACCACTCCCAAGCCACTTCCCCGGTGCCCCGCGTTGGATCGCGCGGTTGTAAACGCCATCGTGAGATGATGTCGCCGCCGGATCCCTTCCGGGGCCTCGGCGCTCCCCACGGTGGCCGGGTCCACCGCTGTCTTCGAGGCCGGAAAAAGCCAGAACCATTCAAAGCTCTCCTCCCCACACCGATATTTTCGAGACAGGGCGTTGGGCATCCATACGCCCGCCAAACCCGCTTCCCGGTCTCGGCTCCACCAAGCACGCGCCTCCTCGATTTGCTGGGCCACCGCCTCCAGCAAGCTCTTCGGTAGGAGGGTCAACCGACTGATCTACAAATGGTTGAGCCGCCGCAGCCAGCGGTGCTCGATGACCTGGAAGTAGTTTGACGGTCGTCTCCCCGGCTGGGAGCTGCCGCCACCGCGAGTGGTGGAAGTGCCGCCGACTTCCGCCTTGCCGTGAACCGCATCAACTGCATGATCTAGACCAGAAACCAAAACCTAGGACAAGCGTTGCACCGGCTGCGCGTTCATCCGAGGAGCCCAGTACGGAAATTCCGCACGCCGGGATCTGCGAGGGGGGTGCCGTGCGACCGACGTCCCTACCTCAATCTCTAGAAAAAGTCGTTAACCCAGAAGAATATGGCAGCAAAGAAGAAGAACGTAGTGGCTGCGCCATCAGAAGATGAAATTGCTGCAGACCCGGGCTCTGCTACACCTAAGCAGAATAATCCAGAGTCGAAGCCACCTGACACCTCGACAAAGATCTTTCAGGCCCTTATCGACAAAGATTGGAAGGTGGCTGAAAAGGTCCTCAAAGAAGAGATACCAAATGCTCTGGTAGCACTTTGGGACAAATACGATCTTCCAGATTACAATCCTCTTCTGTTTCTTGACCAATCAAATCAGGTGAGCGAAGATCACGCTGACCAGATCTATTCTTCTCTGTGCTCCTTCAATGATCCACACAATATCCTCCTTGTAGTTGGCAGCCGAGGAGGTCGAATCGAGCCGGCCTACCTCATCAGTAAGAATTGCAAAGCTGTCGCTAAGGAGAAGTTTGTCGTAGTCATTCCACGCCGTGCAAAATCGGCTGCAACGCTAATAACCTTGGGCGCGGATGAGATTCACATGGGCTCAATGAGCGAGCTGGGGCCGATTGATCCTCAACTGGGGCACATTCCGGCACTTTCGCTCACCAACGCTCTTACCACCATTGCTAAGATGGTCGGCGAACATCCGGGAAGCGCTGAGATGTTTGCCCAATATTTGAAAGGTCAGCTCGATCTTGGCATCCTTGGATACTTCGAACGAATCAATGAGTCCGCCACTCAGTACGCCTCGAGGCTCCTCCAAGGGAAGACGTTGGGTGGAGGTCACACGCCGGAAGGTCTAGCTGACCATCTCGTAAATCACTACAAGGATCATAGCTTCGTGATCGATAAAGACGAGGCGCTCGAACTATTTGGGAGCTCGATTCTGAAAACAGGTTCACAGGAATACCTCTTTGCTAATGAGGTTGACCAGCAGCTTCGTTTTGTGTCTCGGCTTGCAAAGGTATTTCATAATAAGGTGGTTACATATGTTGGTTGCTTCGAGAATTGCGTTCGAATCAGAGAAGCCACCGACTCTGATTCATAAACCAAAGCGAACAAGGCGGTGCTCGTAACACCTGCCCCTCCGCGAGTTGAAGTGGTCCCCCAAGACGGAGCTAGGGAGCTTGTTATGATGCGGTAGGGTTCGGGTGGCGCAGCCAACAGAACCACCGTGAAACGAAAAAGAAGTACCCCAGCTCGGCATCAACCGCAACTTCCTCGAGACGGTGCAACGTGTGAGCGAAGAGGATCGCACGATCATGGGCTGGCACAGCCGAGCAGTCCTTTCGTGGCGGATCTCCAACACGGCCGACACCCGGTTCTGCCTGGAGGCACTTGGTGAAGCGGTGAAGCGGTGAAGCGGTGAAGCGGTGAAGCGGTGAAGCGGTGAAGGTAGCCGGTCGCGCACCGGACATCTTCAACACCGACCAGGGCTGTCAGTTCACCAGCCGTGCATTGATCGCCGCGGTCGAGGAAACGGGCGCACGCGTTAGCATGGACGGCAAGGGCCGTTGGATGGACAACGTCTTCATCGAGCGGCTGTGGCGCAGCCTCAAATGCGAAGACATCTACCTGAAGGACTATTGCAACCTCGTGGAGCTTGAGGCCGGAGTGTCACGCTGGATGGCCGACTTCAACCGTGAGCGAATCCATCAGCACCACGACTACGCCACACCATGGTCGGTCTACCGGCCGCAACCCGGGCTTGCCGAGGCGGCCTGATCCGCTGACAACCCGCTGCGGAAAGTTGCCCACAGGAACCCGCCGCTCCGACGAGCGACGACCCGGCCCATTCTCGTGCCGGAACCCGATGGACAACTTTCCTCCAAGGGCGGAAGCAACCAAAACCGACAACACCAGCCATTCGACCCACCACACCATAACGATACCCCGCCCGGATCTGGCTCCGCTCAGGGGACCACTTCAAAGCCCAGCCAAATCCTTGCCCCCCAACTCCCTCCTTGCTAATTCTCAACCCAGAAATGAAACGGAGGGCACGTAATAAAGCGGTGGAGCGCCAAGCAGTGTTCAATCTGGTCACAGAGGCCCAAAAGCTGGACTCGCCACCAACAGCACAAGCGGTTCTACGCCGACTCGCTATGAGCCCATATTCGAAGGCCGCATTCGGCGTCGTTCGCCCCCTCAACTTCACCGATATTGAAGCAAAGTCGATTCCTTTACTCTCTCCTACTTGGGAAGACGAATGCCGCTGGCAGCTCTCGCTCTTTCAACATGCCTCAGAATACCTCAATTCCTTTCTCGAAGCCGAAGACGGACTCAACAAGGACTTCCTTCAGGGCCGAATCGCTGAAACACCAGAACAAATTCAGAGCCTGTCCAAACCGTTCGGTGCTAGCCTTTGGGCTATTGGTCGGCTCTTCACATGGGCTGCACTCTCCGGTGGAGCTGAGAAAGTGGTCCATGAGCTTGGCCGTGTGGTATCGGTAAAGGGACGCCCTCTCCAGACGTTTATCACCCAATGGCTCGGATTGCGCAGCGACCGCACTCAACCCGCAAGTGCGCTGCCAAAACGATTGGAGGAACTGTTCAGTAAGAAGGATGGCATTGAGGGCATTTACAGCTTTACGAAGGGAATCCTCCTCAACAATGACACCGGTTCCTTTACCAAAGTATTCGATACCTTCCACAGCCTCAATCGATTTCCACTAATCGACAGATACCTCTTTATCAGAAGGTTGCTTTTCTCAATCCTCCACCGTGAACAGAAATTACCCGAAGGCCTAACGTCGACAATCCTAGGAATCGCGGAATCGATCAACGATCCATTTTTTAAGAATCTAAGCAGTTTCGTGCTTGGAGGTGCTCCACCAGCCCTGAAGAACCCATCAGTTACCTTGCTCGATCAGTATACTCTCGGGCACTACGATTCCTCCATGGAGGGCGCGTTAGAATTGGTTGTCGAGCATCCTGGCGATCTTCTTTATTACCTCCTCGCAGCAAAATCTGCCTCGATACTAAAGACCGATGTTCTGGACGCGCTCGAGGGAAGAATCCCCCAAGACTCGGTGTCTGCCATTCTGTTAAAGAAGCTGCAAACTCTCTACTCAAGCGCATCAGCTGAAACCTCTACGAAAGCCGAGCTAGATCGCCTCGTTCTCGATCTTGATTGTCCGAGCCTCGGCTTTGGGATCGCAGACATTGTATCAGACGTTCCTCAACTCCTTGGAGGAGAGAACCGCCCCGCGTGGGCACTCTTCAGCCGAGATGCAAACCCTTTGCTTCTTGAGCGTTTTCAAGTCGCTCTTCCTTCCGCCGATCTTCAGTCAGTTTACTCGAGCACTTCACCCACGATTGCACTCTACACCAAAAAGACCGATGAGAACGCAGAAGGACTAGAGCGCCAACTTTCCCTCATCCCCACCGAACGTCTAGCCAGAATTAAGGCGCAGGCGCTATACAGGGAGCGCAGACTCGAGGAAGCGACAAATGCACTTGAACCGATGCATGAGGGCGACGATTTTCGAAGCGCCCATTGCACCCCTAGAGACCGCCTCCTTTTGAAGTATCTTCTGATTGACGCATTACAGAAAACCTCACGGCTGGATGAAGCTCTTGATTTATGTGTAACCTCGTGCCTCCACGACAGAATCACCTTTTCCGACCTTCCAATCGAAGAAATCTTGATTAAGGTCGATTTCAGCAAGAGCCCCGCAGTTCTAGGAAGCCCTTCAAGAACCATCCTTATGGCGGAATATGGATATGAAGCCCAAGCCGTCCACTCCTCACTAAACAGCTATCTTCACATCAGGGGTGTTACTAAACCGAGCGATCTCCTATCAGATGAAACTAGTGACGCCGACGTGCTCCTCTTGAGTCACTGCACCCGTCAAGTGCTGGCCTTCTCTCTCGCATTCACAAACACATCAGAAATCAATCAAGAACGGATCACGTTGTGCGAAGCGCTTGAGGCATCGACACTAAACAAAAGACGAAAAGCACAAATTGGTTCCGAGCTTGAAGAAATGATGGGAGAGTTGTTTCTCGAGCGAGCAACGGAAGAAGTTGATGCGAGCAAAATATACATTGATATTGAATCGTTAAAGGAAATAATGCTCCACGACTGTGCGGACATATTTGCTAGAATTCAAACATATCGATCAGTCAAAGTAAGGCTCTACAAAGTAGCGGATCTTCTTGATGAGGCAGAGGTCAGCCAGAAAAAGGAGCTAGAAAGTGTGCAATACCTCACTTCTATTCACGTCGACGCAGCATCATCTGAATTCGCGAACCTCTTCTCTCAGCTGCGCGAAGAGTATCTCTGGAATCGCAACCATGGCCTCAATCCGAACCTAAGCATGACACTCCGTCATGGAACACTTCTTGGTCAAATCAGAAAGCCCTTTCAGGATTGCAGGCTTGTCACGGAGCTCGAACACTCTAGCAACAAATACAAAGATAACGAACACTGGAAGAATGAGCTTTCGCTTGATGCTAATTCCTACAAAGAGCTGAACGAAGCATTTTCTAACCTCGCAGAGAATGTTGATCTAAAGTGTGAAGATATCCGGCAGCTCTATATTCAGATTAAGAAGGATAGCCTACAGAAGCCGGAACTCGCACTCTTCGACTTCAATTTTGAGGAGGAAGAGGTCCAGGCGCTTTGGGAGGAAGAATCACCAAACAAGGAGAAACCTCATGAACTGATAGACATCGCGCTCGACAAGCTGAACCAGCGCCTCTCGGAATGCTTGCTGTCAGTTCGTAATTTTTTCGAGAGCGACATTAGCAACCAACTTCTTTCTTACCTTTCCGACTTCGAAGTTTCGTTGTCGAAGATCGCGCTTATCGAACATGACTCAAAGACTTTACTGCGCGAGTTAGCAAGGTGTCGAACTGAGGTCCAAGATTCAATGAAGTTGATCGCATCCTGGTTTACAATACAGGAGGGAAGCCGAATACCTCAATTCACCTTCGAGCAACTCTTCAACTTCAGTTGCGAGCAACTTCAGCGGGTGAGCCCTAGACATATTAAGGAGTTCGAGATTGTGACTAACGACACTCTTCAGATCGACGGCCGTCACTTCTCAATCCTTTTTCACCTCCTCTACATTCTCCTAAGCAACGCGCTCCGCCACTCTCATCTGCCCGCTGACGAACTTGTGATCTTCCTCGACACGTCGCAGGACGATACGACCACAGTGATTAAGGTGAGAAACCTCCTCGCGGAAGGAATCGATGCGAACCAGCTAGCGGAACACGTAGCATCAGAGATTTGCGCAAAAGCGACCGACGCTGCTGGCGAACTAGTTTCAAAAGAGGGCGGAACGGGCTTTGCCAAGATTTGGAGAATTTTGCGTATCGACCTAGATAGCGATGAAGCATCGCTATCGTGCACAGCGCCCGCCAAGGACGAAATCTGTCTTCAGGTCACAATTCCAACTAAATCTCTAACTGCCCATCAGGATGAGCATACTACTAATTGAAGACGATCAAAATAAAGTCGATCGCGTTTGCGATTTTCTCAAGCAATCTATTGCTGGATTGGACGTCGATCTCGCGGGCTCGTTCAATAGTGGAATAAGAAGTCTGCTTTCAAAAGATTATGAAGCTCTCATACTCGACATGACTCTTCCCATGGTTGACATATCGACAAAGGACCCTTCCGGATACAAGCGTGAGCACTTTGGTGGTCGACTGGTACTCCGCGAAATGAAACTTAGAGACGTAAATACGCCCACGATTGTACTAACACAGTTTGATCAATTTGGCGATGGACCAGAAGAAATGACCCTAGAGCAGCTCGACGGTGAGTTGGCTGAGTCGTTTCCATTTTATAAAGGTTCAATATTCTATAGTGCATCACACGACACGTGGGCAGCTCCACTGCTTGGTTTCTTGAATAGCTGACGAACTGAGAAAAATTCACATAGATTTCATCAATGATAATAGGAATAGTTGAGGACAATCTAGAGAAGGCTGAATCACTTAGGAAGTTTTTGGAGGAAAAATGCCTTTCCGCTGAGGATTCCCACGTCACCTGGTCATGCATTTTGGATGCACTTGCCGGACTGATGACCAGATCGGTCGATTTACTGATACTGGATATCGTTTTGCCCTTGCGCAACGGTGACAACGAACCCTTACAAGACGGTGGCTCTGTTCTGCTCACGGAGATCCATTCCAGGGAGTCGATTAAGAGACCTCGATTCATACTTGGTTTGACGGAGTACCAAGCGGTAGCCGTTAAGACATCAGACGTATTCAACGATTTCAACTGGCACTTGGTGGAGTATAGTTCTGCCAACGACCGCTGGAAGCACCGTGTCAGTCTTGCAGTTGAGCACCTTCGGGCACGGAGAGACGCCGATAAATCACGAGAGCATCTTGTTGACTTTGCGATAATTACCGCACTTTCGGATCCGGAATTTCGGCAGGTAATGCAGGTGTTTCCAGAACTCGATGCACTAGCCACATGTAGATACTCTCCGACTTGGCATCATGGGTCCGTCGAGACCAACAACGGCAATCGCACGATCGTTGCGGCGAGCGCGGGTTCCATGGGCAGCGCTTCAGCAGCAATTCTGACTCAGCGCATTATCAGCGAATATAGACCAAAGGTGATATTATTGCTGGGTATAGCAGCTGGCAGCCGGGGAGAGGTCATAATTGGGGACGTTGTATTTGGGAACTATGTCTTCACGCACGACTCTGGAAAGAGGAAGCTTAAGGGCGATGAAGTCGTCTTCGAGCCTTCACCCCACCCCCTCAACGTCGATCTAGGGACTGCAGCAAGGGTAGCCGAGCCCGGGCAAGCTGCCGAGATCATGTGTGAAGCTGTCCACGCTTGGCCCGCTCCGGTTCCAGACGGGAGACTTAAGCTTCGTGTCGGGCCTGTCGCCTGCGGCAACCAAGTCATCGCAACAGCGGACGTCATGAAGGAGCTCGCAGCGAGGCAAGACAGAAAGTTGCTTGCGCTGGATATGGAGTCCCACGGGGTAATTCTCACCTGCGAGTCTGAGAGCGAGCCAAAACCGCGAGGCTTTGTTTTGAAGGGCATTTGTGACTATGCAGACGAGTCTAAAGCCGACGATTTTCAGCCGTTCGCCGCATTTATGAGCGCCATGGTAGCCCGTAAGCTAGTCGAGAGAGGGCTACTTGAGGCTTCGGGCTAGTTCTCAGCGTCCAACCTATGCCAGGGTAAATAGGGATCATTCATAGGGCTGGCAGATCGCTTGAACTGCCTCCCTCAAGGCACACGGCAACCGATCCCAGCACTCGATGATCTTCTCCAATTTAGGACAGGTTGGGCCGAGAGATTGTGGACCTATGTGTGGACATGGCGGTGTCGGATTTTCGCAAGTTAAATAAAGTGAGCGCTTTACGCTGTCCGAGTCCGCGGGTTCGAATCCCGCCACCCCGACCATCATTCGTTTCGTGTCACAAGGGGACAGATTGAAAGTAATCGTCTCATTGCCAGCGACTGATAGAGGGTTTTTGATGAGGTTTTCTGTGCCGATCTGAGACAGATTTTGCCCCGCAGAGACTCGGTTTTGTGGACCTATTTGTGGACCACGTCGAGACGGTTTCCCGTCCTCAAACCAGTCCAGCGAATTCACCGCTTCGAAGGTTGGAAGCTGGTTGACGTCGGTGTAGAGGTTTGCCGTCAATCGAGGATCACTATGGCGCATCAATTCCTGAGCACGCCGCTGTGAAACTCCTTTGCGGGCCAGGCGGGTCGCGAATGTGTAGCGAAAGGAGTGGAAGTCGAGCTTCCGGCCGGTGCCATCGATGGCGGGAATCCCCGCTTCCTTGAGGTGTCGCCTGAACCGACGGTCCGGATGGGCATACTGAGGAAAAATGAGATCGGAGTTTCGTGCTCCATTTGCAGTGATCTGCAAGCAATTTCGTAACTTCGAGTGGAGAGGCACGACGGCTTCCCTACGGTTCTTCGAGCGGATCGCGGGAATGACGATGCGTGGGCGCTCATCCTCGCCGAGATGGACCTCCGACCAGACGATGCCGAGAAGCTCACCAAGGCGCAGCCCGGTGTAGATCGCCATGATGTAGAGCAGACGGTAGTCCTCGGACACGGCCAGCTGCGGAAAGTTGCCCACAGGAACCCGCCGCTCCGACGAGCGACGTCCCGGCCCATTCTCGCGCCGGAACCCGATGGACCACTTTCGTCCAAGGGCGGAAGCAACCAAAACCGACAACACCAGCCATCCGACCCACCACACCATAACGATAACCCGCCCGGACCTGGCTCCGCTCAGGGGACCACTTCAGAGCAACAGCGACCCAATTCACGGAACGCGAATTGGAATGGTGACAAAGGTCGAACTACAATTTTCTTGATTGAAATTTGCCATCATGATCGCAACAATCGCTACAAGATCACGCTCTTTCAAGTCGAGTATTTTTTGTCCGCCATCAGGAAACAAAAACGCACCCGATCCACTTATTACAACCATCGTGTCCACCTGAAATTGTTGTCTTGGCAAGAGAATGTTTCCTGAGAAGGCTGTAGAATTAAAGGACTTATACTCTACCCCAAAATCTATTTCTCCATCGGGACTTCGCATCCCGAATCGTATTCCTCCCATCTTGGGATCAGGTATTATTACATGCATTGACTCATTAAAAGTGACATTAGTAATCGCAAACTTTAACGAGTAAACACCAACACCAAGATCGGTGATTGCACATTCCACTTTGATGCGTTCCTCACTATCATTCGTGGCATTATCCTCTTCAGCAACTACGACAACAGCGGACCAAACCCACATCAATATCATCAAAGCCTTCATATTATCCAAGAAAGATTATTTCGTCCAATTTAGGGGAGTCTTAAAGCAGTTCGAAATCCCATAATCGACGTATTTTTTGAATTTCTGGCACATCTAGATTGCGGTGGTTCCTGTCCGGCACGCTCGTGCGCGGCTTCGGCACCACGGCGGCGAGCCCCATGATCCGCATAAGCCGGCGCACCCGCTTGCGGCCAACCTTCCAGCCGCGCTTGCGCAGCTCCACGACCAGCTTGCGGGCGCCGTAAACGGGCCAGCGGACGTGCAACTCATCGAGAGCACGCATGATCGCACGGTCCTCTTTGCTGATACGTTCCGCCGTTTCGTGGCGGTTGCGGTTGATGCCGAGCATGGCGGACTGCTTGCGGATGCTGAGCTGAGGATGGTTCTTTTCGATCATGGCTTTTCATTGAGATCGATCCCCAGTTCCCCTCACTTTTTTTTGAGGAACTCCTTTTCGATGGCCAACTGGCCAACCTTACGCTCGAGGCGCGACAGGTTGCGCTCGGATTTTTCCCTCTCGTCGCGACCGGACTTGGCCGAGGCGAAGACTTCCGGCAGGCGCTCCTGGGGCTCCTTCTTCCACTGGCTAACCTGCACTGGATGAATGCCCTCGTCCTGCGCGATTTGATTGATGGTCTTGATGCCCTTGAGTGCCTCAAGGGCCACCCGCGCCTTGAACTCGGCGCTGTGCGTTCTTCTTTTTCGTTTCACGGTGGTTCGGTTGGCTGCGCCCCCCGAACCCTACCCCATCATAACAGGCTCCCTGGCTCCGTCTTGAGGGACCACTTCACTGATAGAGGAAGCCCCTGTGAACGGCTTCAATGACTCTGAGTTGGTTTGGATCCAAAAGGGGAGAAGCGGGCATGGCCTGGGAAATCGCGGAACGACGGGAAAGAAAAAGTGTGGTCGCCTTTAGGAGTAGCCCGGCGGAATTGCCAAGAGGTGTTGCTTGGCTCCGACTCGGGTTTTGGGTCATCTCGAATGGCCTTTACGCTTTAGCAGGCTTCAACCCGAAATCTCTGGATTTGTCCCGGCGGCGAATCGGGGGAAGCTCACACGACCATGTCACTCCCGCTTAAGATTCCAGTCTTGTAAGACGCTTGCGACGCCTCCAAGGGCCTTCGCTGCCGCGTCGATTAGCTCAACAGCTTGATGGACGGGAGGTTTGGATCGATCAATGCCGATCAATCTGTATGCGGCTTCAGCCGCGTTTTGGCCCGGAAGATGGGCATCGGTCAGACGCAAATCGTAGGTGCCAACCAGCGGCCCCATAAGGGTCCTCGCCTTGTCTTTTCCGATCTTTGAGGCCACGAGGTTCTCCACGGCCTTATTTCCTTTCAACGAGGAGACACCTTTCGGAAGAGGCGCAACCGTGGTGCAGAGCCCGGCATCGAATGAATCGGCCGTGATTCTGGCGATGTCTTTCGCTAGCGCACCAAGTCCAATGTAGTCCGTGCCGCGAAACCTATGACAAGTATCCGCGATAGCGTCGAAATCCGGATGCACCCGTAGGATGGAACTTCCGAAAGCAGACTCAGATGCGAGATGGATTCGCTCTACCACTTCCTTGAGTTCGTCTTCTGGCGACTTGCTGTTGATCGGCCTCCCCCTCACTTGAATCGTAAATTGCTCCAAGTTAAGTTTTTCCTCGGGCGTAACCCCGTTGCCCACCCAAATTTGTTGCTGCCAATCGGGGAGGTTCGCCATGTCTTCGGCAAAAACGGTCAAGAGCCCCAAGGGATTAACACCGAAAAGCACCGGCCCGGAATTTGAGCAATCAATTAGACCGACTTCATGTCCCGACCACCTCAAAGCGCTGCCGGGAAAATCCAAGAGATCTCGGATACCGTCGGACATCGGGCTATTTCGTGGCTTTAGGGAAGTATTTGACGTGGGGCAGACCTTTGAAGTCGTCGTCCTGGGTCCAGACCGTGGCTTTGTGGGCGAGGGCGGTGGCGTAGATGATGGAATCGGCGAGCGGGAGCTTGTGCTTGATGAAGAGGTCGGCTGCGTGGGTGGCAATGCCTGGGTCCAAGGAGATAACGATTCCCGAAAGCATGGCGTCGGTGACCGCTTGGGCCTTCTCCTCCGTTCTTTGCTTGAGGACGACCTTGCGGACTTCGGTGATGACGATTGCGGGGACGATCAGGTCGGGCAGCTTGCGGAGGATTGGGGCGAAGTGGCGGGTGTTGGGGCCGTTATCGAGGCACTCGATCCATGCGGATCTGTCGAGAAGGTGGGAGGGCATGGTGCTTGCGGATCAGATTTCGCGATCCTTTTCCCGTTCGAACACGAGTGGCTCGGATTCGCGGAGAAAACCGATGAGTTGGTCGGCAGTCAGGATGGGGCGGACTTCGATCTTGCCGTCCTTCTCGACGAGCTGGAGGCGTTGGCCGGGTTTGAGATTCATGGATTTTCGGATTTCTTTGGGGATGACAATTTGAAATTTGGGTGACAAAAGGGCTGTGGTCATACGAAATAAAAATGGACTACAAATGGAAATCTGTCACGCGGATTCACAAAGAGTCGGTAGGGAGGCCGCCAGGCGCTCGAAGGCGTCTGAAACCGGTTTGGCGAGGGTGGCCGTCCTCGGGTTGGTCGAAGATGGCGAAGGAGTGGAAATCGGACTTGGTCCCAATGAAGCGCAGCGGAGCGACCGAGTCGCCAAGCGCCCTCATCACCGCCCGCGCCCGGCAGAATCGGGGCAGGGCGGCTTCGAGGTGGGTGGGGGCGTCTGACAGGGGATGTCCCTCAGATTGTTAGAATCGGTGGCAGCCGGTCGAGTTGAGGTTCATCGGTTGGTGGCTTCCTGACTAGCTTGCTCCTGCCCCGCGCTTTCGCTCGGAGCGCAGGACGAGGGTGCGGCGTCTGTCGCGTCCTAGGACGGAGCGCAGAGCGATAGCGCGGATGCCAAACGGGGGAGGTCACCCGCATGCCGCACCTTGCGGAAGCCCGCCTCGGCCCACAGCAGCCCCGTGGCCATCCAGCGCGGAATCATGTCGGCCTTCTGGTTCCAGCGCTTCACGTTGCCGTTCTGGGCACGCCAGTTGCGAATCAAGTTCTCGATGAGGTTCGTGCTCAGAAACGTGGTGTTGAGCGTCGCGGGCACATCAAGATGATGAAAGGCCAGCAGGGCTCCACTCCTCTCCTTGAGCGCCACCGCCACTGCGGCGTTGCGCTCGCTCACGAACTCCAACAGCTCGTCGAAGGCTTCTTCCCCCGCTTGCCGCCCTTGGGCTTCCCGCAGCGTTTTTAAGAGCCGGTCGATGTCAGCCCGGTCGCGTTGCCGGACTTTCTCACGCAGGTTTGATTGCGCATGGACCAGGCATTCCTGGCGCACCGAGTCCGGCCAGCGCCGCGACACCGCCTTCTCGATCGCCGCGCTCCCGTCCCGCAGCACCAACAGCCGGCGGCCGGATCCCGGAGCGAAGCCCCGCTTTTCCAAGCCGTCGAGCAGCGACGCCACCACTGCGGGGCTCTCCGAGGTGCCAACCTCGAAATCCAGCACCCGCTTATTCCCCTCCGCATCGATGCCCACGGCAATGACCACGCACAGCTCGCGCGTCAGCCACACGCCGTCGATCAGCAAGGCCAGCCAGTCGGCGTCGTCGAGCCGGCGACCCCGCAACAGGGCGAGTTGCTCCCGGCTTTTCTCAACCCACATGCGCGACGCCTCGCTTTTGCTCACCGCTCCATACATCGCACGCTCCACCCCGCGCACAGGCATGCCTTGGGCCACCGCCGCAACGACCTGATCGAACATCCCCTGCGGGCTCGAAGCCGCCTCGTAGGTCGCCAAATGCACCTCGCCATCGGTCTCGTGAGGCACCCGAGGGCGCCGGATTGCCTCCTTCTCTCCGTCGAGGAAAGCCACGCCACGCTCGGAACCGGCACGGTGGCATGCATCCTTCGGGTCCGGCCGGTAACGCGGTCCGCACAGGGCTTCAACCTCCTCGGCCATCGCTTCAAGCAGACCGAGACGGACAACTCCCTTCATCATTTCGCGGAACCATTCCGCAGCTTCGCGCTCTCCGCCTTGCAGGAACGCCTCCTTCAGTTTTTCGTGGTTCACGGTGGTTGGTTGGTTTTGGATTAGCAACGCCACGCTGACGCGTGGCGCCAACCAGCCACCACCTCATTCTAACGATTCATGGGACGCTTCCCGTTGGATGGACAACGTCTTCATCGAGCGGCTGTGGCGCAGCCTCAAATGCGAAGACATCTACCTGAAGGACTATTACAACCTGTTGGAGCTGGAGGGCGGAGTGTCACGCTGGATCGCCGACGACAACCGAGAGCGAATCCATCAGCACCACGACTACGTCACACCATGGTCGGTCTACCGGTCGCAACCTGGGCTTGCCGAGGCGGCCTGATCCGACGACAACCCACTGCGGAAAGTTGCCTACAGGAACCCGCCGCTCCGACGAGCGACATCCCAGCTCATTCTCGCGCGGAACCCGATGGACAACTTTCCTCCAAGGGCGGAAGCAACCAAAACCGACAACGCCAGCCATCCGACCCACCACACCATAACGATACCGCGCCCGGCCGTGGCTCCACTCAGGGGACCACTTCATTGGGCTAGCAAAACCACCCAATAAAAAAATTTATGGCAGCTAAACACACTCTGCTTGTTTTCGTGACGACTATCTTGGTGAGTTCTGTTAGGGCGGGCGAGGATGGCGATGGACGAACATATGGAGAAGGAGGGGTGATAGTTATACGGGCTCCAATTTCCCCAAGTAAAGAACGCTGGGGTGATCGGGTAATGCGGCAATATAAAATCTCCGCGTCATCAAACAATGATGGAGATTTAGTTGCTATCTCCATTCTGGATCCGTCTGGCAAGGCTGAAATTGAGGACAGGATATTTGCACAAGCTATTCGGAATGCAGCTTCTCATTGGATTTTTCCAGCAATTGAGGGTGGTGATGGCATGGCGCATCGTCAATGGTCGATCGAGTGCAAATTTGAGAAGCTTGAGCACATGGCAAACATTGAAATGAAAGATATTGCAAGTGATTTATTCTATTTTCGGTCAAGGGTGAAGTATCAAGATCTAGCAGAAACGGAAGATCTGATAAAGAAAGTGCTAAAATTGGATCCGGAGAGTCTCTTTGGGCTACATGAGACGGTTCTACCGGAGGTATTACCGGATTTACCCTTTCGTTGACTGGTGCAACACTGCACGAGGAAAGTCTAAATCGTAACCCATTGTTTGTGAGTTAATTAGGCCCTTTTCCAAAAGTCTTTTCCGAAAAGGGTGAGGAAAGACTTGTACGACTGTTTGAAATGGACGACCCTGCGGGATCGGCCGTTCCCGACAGCTTCCGAAT
>NZ_JACHFD010000031.1 GCF_014201715.1 Haloferula luteola | reverse complement strand
CTGGGCTTGCGGGTGCCACAAACACGGCTCGGTGGTGCGGCTCGTCGCGCCATGGAAATAGCCGGTCACCTGGACTAGCAGGATCCCATTGGAGGCGCACTCGACGATCTGATAACTTGCCGAGCTGACCCAGGGAACTGCAGGCAGCACCTGCGAACTCCAGATGCCGGTAGGATTTCCGTAGAGTCCGCCGGTGAGAGTGTGGATCTGGTATTCCTGCAGGGCAGTGACGCCATCGCGATCGAAGTCACTCCAGGCATCCCGGGCAACATCCGGGTTGAGATCATGAGCAAGTTCCCAGGCATTGGGGATGCCATCGCCATCGGTGTCGTTGCTACTCGGTGATGGAAGAAAATCGCTGGGAAAAGGAGTCCACCCACCGACCCCACCCCACTCCGCGGAGGCGAGGAGAGCAAGCAGTAGGGAAAGAGGGAGAAGAAGCCGAAGAGAAAGCGAGAGGGAGCTCGGACGCCGAAGGGAAGAAGAGCGGGATCCTCTCGCGAACGTAGGGGGGAGATTCGCGGGAAGCATGGATTTGTCTGGTTATCAGACGCTTATCCCGAATCAAAAATCCGGTCAACCTGGAAAGATGTCGTAACTCATTGAAATGAAGTTCTTCCCCAAGGAATCAAGGAAATGAGCCCTCGGCGATCCTGCTCCCTCACCGAAGGATGACAGGAGAGGATAAGAAGATAAGGATTTGAGATCTGTGATGCGCGGCAAGATCGAGGAACCTTTGCAGGCCGGAGATTCGCTGAAGATCCCAGCCAGTGTGAGCCTCGGGCTCATGGGAGTGAGTTTGGCCGGGGTGAGGGATGAAGTCCGGCAAGACAGCGACGACAGAAGTCATCTGGTGGAGAGAGAGGGAATCCGCACCAAGGCTCGCCCGACCTAGTCGATGGGGAGGAGATCGCTGACGAGCGATTCCACGTCAAAGTGGTCCTTCGGGCCGAACGGTCGCATCTGCGAGAAGCTGCGGACGCATTGTGGGCTCAGAGGAGGCTCTGAGCATATTGGAGCGTGTCGATTTCCGCGGAGGTTTTGTCGCGTCGGATGGCTTTGATGCGAGGGAACCGGAGGGCTAGGCCCGAATCATGGCGGCGGGAGGAGCGGATGGAATCGAAGGCGATCTCAAGGACGATGTTGGGTTCCACCCAATGTTTGCGACGCTGCTTCTCAAGGGTATGGCGGTGGAAGTGCTCGGTAAGTTCTTCGATTTCGAGATCGGTGAGGCCGCTGTAGGCTTTGCCGATGACCCGGAGGTCTCCAGTGAGAGTATCTCGAAGGGCGAAGGTGTAGTCGGAAAGCCATTCGGAGCGTTTTCCGTGGCCTTGTTCTGCGGCTACGACGACGCAATCGAGGGTGGGCATGATCCCCTTGAGTTTGAGCCAGGATTTTCCACGGCGACCGGGAGAATAGGGGGAAGACGGATTCTTTGAGATGAGCCCCTCATGGCCATCGAGAAGGGCTTGTTTGAACGCGGTTTCGATTTGTTCGATGGAATGGGCCGTCGCGACCGGAATCATCCGAAAGCTGTGAGGAGGGGCTTGAAGAAGGGCTTCTAAGTGTTGTCGACGGATGTGGAGAGGGGCTTCAAGGAGCGAGCTTTGGTTTCCGTAAAGCTGATCGAAGGCGACGAAGACCACCGGAGGTAGGTCGCTGGCCGTTTCTGAGAAGAGGTCAATCTGGGATAGGGTGAGGCGGCCGAGGCGCTTTTGGAGGTCTTGAAAGGTAAGTTTTCTGCCCTCGGCGTGGGCAATGATTTCTCCATCGAGAATGAAGTCACCTGGAAGCTTGCGTGCTTCGGCCAGGAGTTCGGGAAACTGGCTGTCGATGGATCGGAGGTCGCGGGAAAAAAGGGAGACTTGATTGCCGCGTTTGTGGAGTTGGGCGCGAATTCCATCGAACTTAGGTTCTAACCAAAGTGGGGACGGATGGCGTTGAAAAATAGCGGCGGTGTCGGACTCCGGAGAGGCCAGCATGACTTTGATGGGGACACCGGGGCGAAGGGATGCCTCGGTGAGTCGGCGCTGCTGAGCAAGGAGGGCGGTTTCACCGATATCGCCGGTGAGCATGTGAGCATGGCGGAGGATGGCGGGGTCGGCACCGAAGGCTGCGGCGAGGGCATCTTCAAGGAGTCCCTCTTTGAGGCCGATGCGAAGGTCGCCGGTGAGAATGCGCACCAAGGTTTCGGATTCGGCGGGGTTGAAGCGAATCATTCGATCCGCGAGGAGTTCGATCTTTGAGAGTGAACCCGGAGCGGCAGCGAGCTGCTGAAAGAATTGGTGGACTCCGTGGAGTTCTTCGGGTTCTGGAGCCGGGGTAAGTTCCTGCAGAAAAAGGCGCGCTGTGCGAGCGGCGTCGTTCTGGCTCAGGGAAAGGGTGCGATAGCGCTCTTCGCGGGCCTTGGGAAGCGAGAGAAGGGCGCGGCGAAGGGCGGCGCTGCCGGTGTGGAGGGTTCCTTCCGACCGTGGAAGGGGGTTTCCTGCCAACCAATGGGTTGCCAAGGGGAGAGTTTCTGGTGGGAGCGCAGCGAGGTAGCGGGAGAGGTGTTCGATTTTTCCAAGCCTGCTGTGGGTTTCGGCAACGAGTCGGAGAAGGTCAGAAAAGTCCGCAAATCCGCAGTTGGGGCGTTTGATGAAGGAATGTTTTGCCTGCGCCTTGGCGGTGGGGAGGCTGAGTTCGAGTTGGTCCTGGCCGGAGGCGGACCAGGCTTCGATTCCTCGTTGGCGAAGCTCGGCGGCGAATTCCTGAGCGTAGCCGTGAACGGTGAGTACGTATTTGGGCTGAACTCGTTGGAGACATTCGAGAAGGCCGGGATGGTCGGCGTGATCGGAAAGAGGAATGGCTTCGTCCACCCGATAGCGATAGGCGGCGCCCGGGGTCATCGCCCAGCCACTGAGCATGGCGGTGCGAGCGTTCTTGAGCCGACGCAGGAGGGTGGAGCGAACGGCATTGGGAGGTGCGATGATGGCGTGTCCCGGGGGGATTTCGTCGGCCAGGATGACGGGCTCAGGAAGGCAGGTGAGACCGGTGGTGCGGCAGGCTTCGGTCATCTCCGCGACTTTGGGATGAAGGAGGGCGGGGATGCCGTGTTCGTGAAGCAAGGCGAGCGCTTCTTGCGCTTTTCCCAGCGAGTAGCCTAGGAGAATGGGGATTTCCCCGCCATCGAGGCAGCCATGGACGAAGCGCAGCACGGAGGCTTCGACTTCCATGGCGGAGGGAAAGACGAACTTGGGGAGGGCAAAGGTGGTTTCGAGAATCAGGGTGTCGGCGTGCTTGAAGACGACGGGCTCGGCGGTGCGGCCGGGCCGGACTTTGAAGTCGCCGGTGTAGAGGAGGGATTTGCCATCGGAGAGCCGGGTGATGTGGAGCATCGCAGAGCCCCTGATATGGCCGGCAGGAAGGAGCAGGATGCGATGTCCTGCATGCTCGATGGGGGAGTGAAAAGCGAGAGGGCGAAGCCGGGACTCGGCGATCTGGTAGCGGGCCCGGAGGAGCGCTGCTGTCGTTTCTGAGCAGAGGCAGCACTCGTGGCGGGCGAAATGGTCCGCATGGGCGTGAGAAACGAATGCGAAGGGCCGAGGACGGTGGGGATCGAGCCAAAGGTCGGGCTCGGGGAGGTGGAGGCCTTGCTGGTCGCGGACGGGAAGCACAGATTCGAGTAGGAGTTCAGGGTGATGGGGGTTACTGGGGGGGACGGTTGGGGGTCAGGGAGCCGTGAGTGATTGGCCGTTGTGAGCCGAATTGAGGGAAAGCAGGAAAGGAATCGCGGTGCGTGCCCAATCGGCGGGCCCGCGGTAAGCCCCGGCTTCGTCTGCAAAGCAAGAGCGAAGCATTTCGGTATCAATGATTCCAGGGTTAAGAGGGATGGCGGCAAGGCCAGGGGGAAGTTCGTCAGCGAGGGCTTTGGTAAGGCCTTCGACGCCCCATTTGGTGCAGCAGTAGGGAGCGACATCGGGCGAGGTGGAACGGCCCCATCCTGAGGAGAGATTGACGATTACGCCGGAACCGCGGGCGATCATTGGAGGGAGCAGGGCGTGAAGCACATGGTGAATGCCTTTGAGGTTGACGTCGATGACCCGTGAAAATTCTTCCGGAGAGACTTCCCAGAGGGGCGCATTGGCGTTGATGAGGGCGGCATTGTTGATGAGCAGATCGGGGGGGCCAAAGCGCTTCAGGGATTCGGCGGCAAAAGCTCCGACTTGGGAGGAATCGCTGACGTCACAGGTGGAGACGAGGTGATGGGGTCCCAGAGTTTTCTGCAATTCAGCGACGGCTTCGGTCCGGGTTCCGCAGGCTGAGACAGTGAGTCCTTGATTGGCAAGTCCTTGGGCGAGGGCTCGGCCCAGGCCTCGGGTGGCGCCCGTGATGAAGACGTGCTGCATGAGGGGATCATGGCGCAGCTGTTGGAAAACGGGAGCGATTTTCCACCTGCGGGCAGGTTGCACGACGGCGGATTCGGCTTAGGGTCGCAGATATGGATTTTTTGACGGTATTGGCTCAATACTACGGTGGCTCTCCTCAGGGGCCGGGCATGGCTCCGGGTTCCGGTTTGGCATTGATTCTCGTGGTGGTGGCGGGGATCGCGAGCATGTTGATTGGCAACACGTTGCAGTCCCGCTTCCGGAAATATTCTCAGGTGGCGATCGGAATGACGGGGGCGCAGGTGGCGGAGCGGATGCTTCGAGAAAATGGAATTTTCGATGTTCGGGTGGTGAGTGTGCCTGGCATGTTGACGGACCACTATGACCCACTGAAGAAGACGGTGAATTTGAGCCAAGAGGTGTACGCGATGAACACGGTGGCGGCGGCGGCGGTGGCGGCCCACGAGTGTGGTCACGCGGTTCAACACAAGGTGGGCTACCCGTGGCTGTCGTTTCGTTCGATGATGGTCCCGGCCGTGAGCACGGCGAGCAAGTTGTTGAATGTGTTGATGATGTTGATGGTTTTCGGGGCGTTTGTGTTTGTCGCGAAGATTCCGATTTTGATTTACCTTTTCCTCGGTGCGATGGCGCTGACGGCAGGATTTGCCGTCATCACTCTACCGGTGGAGTTCGATGCGAGCCGCCGTGCCCTGGCGTGGTTGGAGTCGAGTGGCACGGTGGTCCGCATGGAACATGGAATGGCGAAGAATGCGTTGTTTTGGGCGGCGATGACGTATGTGGCAGGGGCGGTGGGCGCGGTGGCCCAGCTGGCCTATTGGGGGATGATGCTTTTGGGGGGGCGACGCGAGTAAGGTCGGAAAGGCGGTGGCGAGCGGGCTTGAATCGGCTCGTTGGCTGCGCTTTCCTGCGCGCCGCAGATGGCAGCAGGCTTTTCATTTGATTCTCTGAACCGGGCGCAGAGGGACGCGGTGGCGACTCTGGATGGCCCGGTTCTTATTTTGGCAGGGGCTGGGACGGGCAAAACCCGCACGGTGACTTGCCGGATTTCGAACATGCTCGAGGTGGGGATTGCGCCGGAGAATGTTCTGGCGGTGACGTTCACGAACAAGGCGGCGGCAGAGATGCGGGAGCGGATCGGCGGGATGGTGGGCAAGAAGAAGGCCGAGGCGATGACGGTGTGCACGTTCCACTCGTTGTGTGTGCGATTGTTGCGAGGGGGGATCGATCGCTTGGGGTACAAGAAGAATTTCTCGATTTGTACTCAGAGTGACCAGGTGGGGGTAATGAAGCAGCTGATTGTCCGCAAGGGGGGCAAGGAGGAGAAGTTGAAGGCGGAGGAGGTTTTGGCGGCGGTGTCGAAGGCGAAGAATTCGGGCATTCCTCTGGAGCGGATGAAGGACGACTTTTTTGCGCAGTTGGCGGTCGCTTACGACAATGAGCTGCGGGTTCGCAATGCGGTGGATTTCGACGATTTGTTGTTGTTGGCGGAAAAGCTTTTGAGGGAGCACTCGGACGTCAGGGATCATTTCCGGCAGGTGTATCGACGGGTGACGGTGGATGAGTTTCAAGACACGAACGGGCTGCAGATGCAGTTGCTGCAGCAGTTGGTGGGGAAGCCGTATCACGTTTGTGTGGTGGGCGACGATGATCAGTCGATTTACGGTTGGCGGGGTGCGGAGTCGGCAAACATTCTTGAGTTTGAGCGCTTTTTCCCGGATCCGACGGTGATTCGGTTGGAGGAGAACTATCGGTCCACCGAAGCCATTCTGCATACGGCGAACAGCCTGATTCGGCACAATGCGGGCCGGCGGGAGAAGATGCTTCGGCATACGATGGCCGGAGGCGAGCCGGTGCGACTGATTGGGATGCCGGGGGATGATGAGGAAGCGGAGTTCATCGCCGAGGAGATCTTGGCGTTGAAAGCGACGGAGAAGCGTCCCTGGGAAGATTTCGCGATTCTCTTTCGGACGAATATGCAGAGCCGAAAGTTGGAGGAGGCTTTGCGGAAATCGCAGGTGCCGTATCGGATGGTGGGAGCACAGAGCTTCTATGATCGGCGTGAGATCAAGGATGTGTTGGCCTATTTGGAGATTCTTGATGATCCGCGAGCGGATGTTCCGTTGTTGCGCATTTTAAATGCTCCGCCGCGAGGGATTGGTCAGGCAACGACCTTGATGGCGACGGATTTCAGTCGTGAACGGCAGGTGAGTGTGTGGGAGGCGATGTGCGATCCTGAGTTCACCGATCTTCTGGCGACCAAGGCGCGAAATGCCATCGGTGAGTTTCTAGCTCTGGTGATGACGGCCAAGGCGATGATTGATGGCAAGGTGGAGCCGGCGAACAAGGTGTTGAGTGATTTTCTGGACACCTGTGGTTATCGCGATTGGCTGGAGAGGGGTTGCAAGACGCCGAAGGAGGTGGAGCAGCGAATGGAGAGCATCCATGAGCTGCTTCAGGAGGTGTCCAAATATGTGCAGCGAGGAAAGAGTATCCGGAAGTTCCTGGATGATAGTGCGTTGGCTTCCGATCGGGAGGACGATGATCTGGACAAGAAATCAGGTGCGACTTTGATCACGCTCCATGCATCGAAGGGCTTGGAATTCCCGGTGGTGTATTTGGTGGGGATGGAGGAAGGGGTGCTGCCTCACCGCCGGAGCCTTGAGGAAGGGACCAAGGATGAGGAGCGGCGGCTCCTCTACGTGGGCATCACGCGTGCTCAAAAGAAACTGACGATGACGTACTGTCAGGCTCGTACCAAATGGGGGCAGCAGGTCGGTTGTACGCCGAGCACGTTCATCGTGGAGATCGACGAGAAGCATCTGATCCACACCTGTTGGGACGATATCATGGGTGCGGAGGTCGATGAGGAAGAACTCGACGACTTTTTCGGCGAGATGGAGGACTTCCTCAAGAGCTAGGGGACGGTGTCGGGAGAAGCGGAGAGCTGTGGCGCTTGAGTTTCCCAGAGGCGGTGAGGGGAAGCTCGGCGACAAAGGTGTAGCGCAGCGGCACTTTGTAGGCGCTGAGGTGGGCACGGCAGTGCCTTTGTAGTTCGATGGGTTTCGGGGGGAGATCGGGATCGGCGGGGATGATGGAGGCGACTGGGATTTGGCCCATGTGCGGGTGGTCCTGAGCTGAAACGAGGCTTCGCGAAACGGCGGGATGGTCGTTGAGGCAAGCTTCCACTTCTTCGGGAAAGAGCTTCATACCCGCGACGTTGATGACGGATTTTTTGCGACCGACGAGAGTCAGGTGTCCCTCGGTGTCGCGGACGACGAGATCTCCGCTGGCGAAATAGCCATCGC
Organism: Haloferula luteola; assembly: GCF_014201715.1. Taxonomy (GTDB): domain Bacteria; phylum Verrucomicrobiota; class Verrucomicrobiia; order Verrucomicrobiales; family Akkermansiaceae; genus Haloferula; species Haloferula luteola. The sequence goes on along the minus strand of NZ_JACHFD010000031.1, from coordinate 32,272 downwards.
GGGTGGGATGGGGATGCCAGGGGACGAGGTAGGCATCGAGAAGTCCGGGGCCGCGCACGAGGAATTCACCGGGGGTGCCCGTCGGAACTTCGTTGCCGGAATCATCGACGAGGCGGACGAGGTAGTCGGGTAGGGGTTTGCCGAGTGCTTGGGGTTTCGTTGAGGCGGCGTCGAGATTGAGTACGGAGAGGCCGACTTCGATGATGCCGAGGCCTTGGATGAGGGGTTGGCCGAAGCGATTTTCGAAGGCTTGGGCGGTGGCTTCAGGAAGCGCGGCCGCAGTGGCTACCGGGAGGCGTAGGCTAGGCCAGCGAAAGGTGCTGGGATCGGCAGCGAGCAGGGCGAAGTGGAAGGGGGAGCCGTAGATGACGGTGGCAGCATGTTTTTCTGCCGTGGCGAGGATGTCTTCTCGGGCAGGAGACGATTCAAGAATGGTGACTGCGCCGACATGGAGGTAGAGAACGATGCTGACGGCGAAGTGATGGGCCATGGGCAGCATCCAGAGCACTCGGTCGGAAGGGCCCAACTGGAGTCCACGGTTCGCGGCGGTGATGCGGTCGAGGAGGGTTTGGTGGGAGAGGACGACGCCTTTGGAGGTGCCGGTGGTACCAGAAGAGAAGCGAATGAAGGCGGGATTGAGGTTTTGAAATTGGTCCTCGGGAAAGGTGGGGGGGGCTCCGTCCAGAGCTCGAATTTCGAAGTTACGCGGGAGGTTGGGGGAGAAATCGGCTTCGAGGATCAGGTCCAGGGAGGTGGTGTGGATGATTTGGTCGCGTTCCTCGGCGGTAAGCTCTTCTGCCAAAGGCACCAAACAGGCGTCGGAGAGGAGGATGCCGATGGAATGGATGATGTAGTCGACACCATTGGGGCAATGAAGGCCGACGCGGGGGTTGCGTCCGAGATGGGCGGAGGCGGAACGGAGGTCGCGGGCGATGGGCTCAGCGGAGCAACGGAGTTCGCCGTAGGTGACCTGGCGATCTCCGGAGATGATGGCGATGGCATCGGCGGGGCGGCGGGCGAGGATGTCAGCAATGAGGTTCATGGCTGGGTGGGGACCGGAGAGGGGGTCTGGTCGAGTCCGAGGTCGTGGCGGAGTTGGGCTTCGAGGGCATCGATTTCTCCCGAATGGAGGCTCAGGTCTCGCCAAGAGAGGGTGGCGGCGATTTGGCCATCGTATTCGGAGAAGAAGATTCCGATGCCGGGAGGCGAGGAAACGGTGGGCAGGTGATAGGCGTGAGTGATGGCGCAGCCGAGTACGCTGCGCACTCGCGAGGGAAAGGTTCCGGTGTGGGAGTGGAAGAGGGAGCAGATTTCGCCTTTGAGGTAGAAGGAAGCGGGCTTGAGGTAGAGACGAGATGGGCAGCGATGCATGAGCGCCATGAGGGCATCCATGGCGGCGGGCAGTTTGCGGCGCAGAAAGGAGCCGTATTTTTTGAAGAGGGATCGAGTGGCTCCGGGAAGGTCGGCCAATTCCTCATGGGTGAGGAGCAGGGACCAAGCGGTCATGTGGTTCTGAAAAAGGGGGCGCTTGGTGGGATCGGAAATGCGTTGGACGGGGAGGGAAAGGAGCAGTGCAGTTTCCTCGCGGGGATGACGGGTCGAGATGACGGATTTGACCGCGCGGGCAGCGACGGCGGCAAAGTACGGGAGGAGAAGGAGTTCCCCTGCAGTGCTGTTCATTTTGTGGCGGATGAGGGTGCTCTCAGCGCGTGTGAAGCGAAGTAGGCGAAAGGCGGGAGGGCCGGCCGTGCGGGATTGGTGTCCGGACCGGATGCGCCAGGCGGGAAAGGTTCGCATTTCCTCGACCATGGGTTTGGCCAGCTTCCATGCTTGTGAAGGGCCGGGGAGCGGAGCGGTTTCGCCCCAAGCTTGTCGGCGGGATTTGTCGGGCGAGTCGAATTCCTCCAGCAGAAGATCGATGCCGACGGCATCGAAGAGGAGGTGAGGCCAGATGAGGATGAGAGCCGCAGAGCCGTCCTGCTTGGTGGCGAGGTGGAGTTCGAGGTTGGGACCGGGTTGGAGGATGTCGATGCGGCATTCGCGCAGCAGACGGGTGACCAGCCCGGTGAGGTCACCATCGCCGGTGGGATGATGGCGGACCGGAAGGGATGCTGGGGAGCCAGGGTGCCAGGCGGCGATGCAATCCGCACCACGACGGATATGGGCATGGAGAAGGGGATGGCGTTGCCCCAGGCACTCGGCAGCGCGTTCGAGAACGCCGAGTGCAGGGGGGGAGTCGAGCTCGATGACCGTGGCGGCGAGATGTCGGCCCTGATCGTGGCGGCGCATGTGGGTTTCAAGCGCGAGCAGGAAACCATCGCTGAGAGTTGTCGGGACCAAAGGAATCAGGCTTTGGATTTCAGCAATGCGGCGATCGAATCGATCGTGCGGAAGTGATCGCGGGAGAGGTCGGTAGGCTCCAGCGCGATTCCGAAGGTTTCCTCGATGGCGAGGACGAGCTGCATGATGCCCATGGAATCGAGGCCTGCAGCGAAGAGGTCGGTTTGGGCGGTGGCGACGGCCTCGGCATCGAGGATTTGTTCGCGAAGGATTTCGAGGAGTTCGGTTTCCATGGAGGAGAGATCAGCTGGGAGAGATGGATTGGAGGGCGGTGGCGTGGCCGGCTTCGTAGCAGGGAACGGCATGGCGGTTGTTGAAGATGGAGGGAAAGGGAGTGGTAGTGGTGACTTCGACGACACGTTTGCCCCGGTCGGCAGCGATGCGCAGGCGGTGGGCGTGAAGGGCTTTGCAAGCGGTGTGGTGGGTGCAGCCCACCGACTTGGCGACGGTTTCCCAATTCACGACGGGGCTTGAGTTTTCAATATGTTGGATGCGGTGAATGAGAATGGTGTCGATATCGTCGCGGTCGAGCAGATGTTCGAAAGGATATTCAGCCGCGATGCCCCCGTCGAGGTAGCGGTGGTTACCAACGTTTTGGATGGTGAACAATCCGGGCACTGCGCAGGAGGCCATGACGAGTTCGGGGAGGGGGCCGGAATGGCGGATGACGGTTTCTTGAGATTCTATGTCGGTGACGGCGATATCGAGCTTCAAGCCGTCGAGTTGGGCATCGCCGAGGAGTTTTCGGAGGTGGCGGACTTTGCCTTTTCCGTGGAAGATGCCATTGGCCCAGAGCACGGAACCGACACCGGGCATGCGCCAGAGGAAGCCAAGGTCGAAATAGGACCAGCGCATTTTCGGGTCGAGGGCCGCATGGCGAAGGTCGTCGCCGCGGAGGCCGCAGGCGTAGAGGGCTCCGGCGAGGGCTCCCGCGGAGGCTCCGGAAAGGCGGGCGGGATGGAAGCCACGATCGATCAAACCATTGAGAAATCCGGCGTGGGCATAGACGCCGAGGAGTGAGGAGCCGAGGACAACGGCAGTGCGGTGAGGGTTGGGACGGAATGGGGTGTCGGGCATCGGCGGGCGGAGTTTGTGAGTTTTCGGTTTTCAGTTTCAAGGATGCGGGTGATTTTCCCGCGCGATGACCGACGCGACGGTGAATTTCAAAACGGGCAACGAGAAGCTGATCAAGGTTCTCGATGGGGCCTCGGCGCATTTGCGTGGACTATTGGCCAAGCAGGGACGTCCGGAAGGGGCCCTGCGCATTGCGGTGATTGGCGGGGGGTGCAGTGGCCTGCAGTACAAGATGGATCTGGTGGATGGCCCTCGTGACCGCGACATTATGGTGCCCAGCAATGGGGTGCAGGTGGTGATCGATCCCAAGAGTGCGTTGTTCGTGAGTGGCAGCGAGTTGGACTATTCGGATGATCTCCAGCAGGGAGGTTTCAAGGTGAGTAATCCGAATGCTGTGGTGACCTGTTCCTGTGGGGAAAGCTTTGCTGCTTAAGGAAATGGATGCGTTTGCCGAGTTGGGGCTGGAACGCCGCCTGGAATGGAGCGGTGAGGCGCTGCGTGCGGCTTTTCGGGAGGCTGGCAAAACGCGCCATCCGGATGGGGGCGGGACGGTGGAGGGTTTTGAGCGGCTGCAGCAGGCCTTGGCATGCTTGATCGATCCGGGGGCCCGCTTAAGGCACTGGCTGGAGTTGGAGGGTCGAGAGGGAGAGCTGAGAGGTGCGGTGGGACCGGGAGTGATGGATTTTTTTTCCAGCATCGGCCCGGTGTTGCAGGAAGCTGACGGGCTGCTGAAAGAGCGGGAGGGAGCGCAAAGTCAGCTGGCGCGGGCATTGTTGGAGCCGAGGATCCAGGAGTGCCGAGAGAAGCTGGAGGGGATTCAGGAGCAGTTGGATGTTGCACGGGAAGAGCGCGAGAGCCGGTTTCCTGAGGTTGAGCGCGGCGAGTTGGATGGGTGGACGGTCGCACGGGAGTTAGCCTTTTTTGGGAAATGGTCGGCTCAGATCCGGGCGAAGTTTGCGGCGATGTGGTGAGCCCGCGCCGTTGACAGGGCGGAGGGGCGGCCTAGAACTCGTGGCTATGATGAGGTTGCTGAGTTCGGTCTTCATTTCGGCCATGCTTACGGGCAGTGCGGGAGCGGGGGAGATGCGAACATTCACCGATAACCAAGGGCGCAAACTGGTCGCGCAGGTTGTGGGTTTTCAGGAGAATGCCGTGACGTTGCGGCGGAATGACGGAAAGATTTTTGATCTCAAGGAGTCGTCGCTTTCGGAAGAGGATCAAAAGTTTCTGAAGGCCGAGCGGGCTGCCCAAGGGAGTGAGATATCGGCCTTGAACCGGGTGGTGGGTCACGAGTTGTTCACCCAGAACCCGCTGCTGCAGAGGTCGGCTCGTGAGGTGGCGGCGGCACTGCGCCTGAGTCCGGAGTCGCGAACGCCAGGGATGGAGTCATGGCGATTGTATGCGGCGTTCGTGGCGGGTGCGGATGGGAAGACGGGCAGCTATCGATTGTTCGGAGCGATGCCGTATTCGCTGGCATTGTATTCCGATCCATGGGGGTCGGTGAGCCATCTTTCCGTGGTGTTTGCCAACAAGGGAGACTACGGATCGACCGCAGGTTTCGGAGAGGATCATTTCAGCGGAGAAGAGTCCGATGATGTGCACAGCCTTGAGGGGGCGATGGAGGCGGATTTCAACAAGATCACGGCTGGGCTGACCGGAGTGTTGGGGGAACCGGTGACGCAGCGTTTCGGCGAGGGCAAGGAGCGCCGCACCGTTTCGCGGTGGGATACACAAGGGGTGTCGATTCTCTTGTCGATGGAGGAGGGGGAGTTCGTGGGCTTATCGATTGTCCCAGTGAATTTTGCTGAAAACGGAGGTAAGACTCTGCGTGTCAATGATTCCGCAATCAAATCACGGGTCGCCTCTGCAGTGAAGCGTGAAGCGAATGGCGACGTGGTGATTCAAGGCATCCCGATGGTGAATCAGGGGCCGAAGGGGTATTGCGTGCCGGCGACCTTTGAACGGGCGATGCGGTTCATGGGCATGGATGCGGACATGTATCTCTTGGCGATGGTGGGCCAAACGGGGATGGGAGGAGGCACTTCGCCCAAGCTGTTGATCGATGAGGTTCGGTCGCAGGTTTACCGCAAGGGGCGGAGAACCAAGGATGAAGAATCCCGCAAGCTGACGATTTCCCGGCTGAAGCGATATCTGGATGCTGGAACCCCGGTGATGTGGACGATGTTTTCTTTGTCCGATTACAATAAGATTGCGAATGGCAATACTCAGGCAAGGCGACAGGTGACGGATTGGTCCGATTGGGCGACCAAGGTGGCGGCTCAATCGGCCGAGTATGCAAAGAAGGAGCAGGAGCCGGATGCTTACCATATTTGCATGATCATTGGCTACAACGAGGCGACCGGGGAGTTTGCGGTGAGCGATTCATGGGGGGAGAGTTATGAATTGCGATGGGTGCCGGAAGGGGTCGCCCAGTGGGTGCACAACCAGGGCTTGTTTATGATTCTGCCGTGAGTCCCGCGTTGGAGTTGGCGGCCTTTGCGGGATTGATGGCGATTGGGCAGTTCAGTCCTGGCCCGGATTGGTTGTTGGTGACGCGTACGGCCTTGTCGGAAGGGACGGGCAATGGGGTGCGCACTGCCGCGGGCATTGCCACAGGGCTGGTGTTTCACGTCGGTCTCGCGGTGGGGGGCTTGGCGGGGATTTTTCGGACGGAAGCAGCTTGGGGGAAGGCCGTGGCGTGTTTGGGGGCGGCGTATCTGCTATGGATGGTGGTGGGCCTGTTGAGGCACGCTGGAGAGATCCCCGAGTTGGGAGAGATCCGATCGCGAGGCGAAGCTTATTTGCGAGGTTTTCTGACCAACTTGCTCAACCCCAAAGTGGTGTTGTTTGTGGTGGCGACGACCAGTCCATTTCTTGCCGGTGATCATCCCCGGTGGTGGCCTTGGGCCATTGGCGGGATCGTGATTGCCCAAGGATTTCTGCTATGGTGCCTGTGGGCTTGGTTGTTGCAGTGGCCACCCGTGAAACAAGGGTATCGGAGGGCGGCAAAATGGATCGACCGCGTGTTCGCCGGGCTGCTGGTGATCTTGGCCGTTGTGCTGGTGCTGGAATGCGTGGCGATTTGAAGGCGGTGTTCAGAGTGCGGCGCGAATGGCCTGAGTGATGACCCATGCGGTGCGCGCGAGGTCTTCTGCTCGGATCAGCCATTCGCGGGCGAATTCCCGCAGGGAAAAATCATCGGAGGCGAGGCTGGTGAGGAAAATCACCAGAAGCAGGTTGGCGAGGTAGATGATCGCGAGGGAAAGGAAGGTGCCGTTCTCCTTCAAGTCAGGCTGATCTCGGGGGATCATCCACAAGGTCCAGAGCAGGTGGAAGGCCCAGAAAAACCCAAGCAAGGCGTCGATGGTTTTTTCGACGGTGGGAGTCGGCTCCAGAAAGCGGGCAAAGGCGGCGTAGGTTCCCATCAATAGCGTGGCCCACAGGGGAACAAAGTAGGGGGCGAGGGAGATGAAGATGTTGGATTTGTCGGTGGTGACATAGCCGCCATCCACGCTCACTCCCCAGTCGCTGATTTTTCCTCGAAACAACCAGATGGCGAGGATGTGAGTGAGCTCATGGCCCAGCACATACAGGTAGAGAAAGGCATTCCAAAAGAGGCCGGAGACAAACCAGCCCGTCATCAAGAGAGCTCCCGTGGCGAAATACCAGAACTCACTGGTAATCCAGAATGCACGGTCCAGGGCGACTCCCGAAAGCTGGTCGAAATAGGTCCATGAGGTGACCCCACAGAGTGGCAGTAGGGTGAGGGCGAGGCCCCACCGAAAGGCTCGCAGCAGGAAATCGGGCGAAGCGGAGCTGTCTTCGTAGGGAACGGCGATGGCCGCCTGGATGTGTTTGAACCGTCGGCGACCCGCAGGTCGATTGCGAGTGGCACGAGCGCGGGCGCGGGCGTCGGCCACTTTGAGGGCTTCCGAGAAGGAGGCGCGGGTCCGGCGGCGTTTGTTGCCGGTCCGACTTCCCAGTTTCAGCTCTTTCCTTCCAGCCGCCATGCGTGGGGAAGGAGATAGTTCGGTTCCCTTAATCAATCAAGGTGGAATCGGACGCTCATTTGGGAGCTGCCTTGGATTCGATGGGCGTTGGCGGATCCACGACGACCGGCTTGCCGGCCTGAAGCCAGGCCGTCATTCCGCCTTTGAGATCGATGACCTGCTGGAAGCCCGCTTCTTCGAGCCGATTTGAGGCTCGGGCGCTGCGTTTTCCGGATTTGCAGTAGATCACGACGGGCTTTTCGGGGTCCAGCTGGGCTTTGGCGATGGCGACGAAGTCGTCCCTCTGGATGTCGGCATGGAGGGCATGGTCGAGGTGCCCTTCCTGCCATTCTTCAGCAGTGCGGACATCGAGGATTTGCGTTCCTATCTTGAGGTGTTTTTCGACCTCTGGGATGTCGGCGACCTCGACGGCACAAGAGATCGTCGGTAGGAGGGCGATGGTGGTGAGCCAGGATTTCATGGGAGAGGACTTCCACCGCCTCGCCTTGGGTGGCAAATGGCTTTTTCGAGAGAGGGGGTACAAGACGCGATCTTAGTGAAGATGATGGGCCTTTTCCCGAGGATCGAGCCATTGAAGGGCGGCATTGGGGTAGGTTTTTCCAAAATCGCATGGGTCGCTCTTTTGAAAACGAACTCGTTCCCCCGATGGCGATTCGTAAGTGATCTCGTAGGGCGAAAGAATCCCCTGACGAAATGCCAATAGAAAGGTGGTGAATGGATTGAGGATCCCCGCGCCATCAAGAATCTGGGACTCCAAATCGCTGAGTGATGGGAAATCGGTGAGGATGAGCGACTGATCGTGGCTGCAGTGATTGAGGAGAAGAAAGTCTCCAAAGACGAGTTCTGAACCCGTCAGGGCGATTTCGCGGGGGTGGAAATGATAGGCCTTAGGTCCTCTGTTTTTTGGGTTGGAAAGATGCTCATTGGCGATCCCCTGAGTATCCAGGAATTGAAGGATCTCGGGGAGTCGCAAGCCTCCGTCGGAGGCATTCGAGGTGAATGCGATGGCTTGCTGCGCCATTTTGTAGAGAGTGGAAGGCATCGTCATCTTCAGTGGATGGGAGCGAGCTACGGCGAGAGTGCGGGAACGACTTCGACGTGATCGAACGTGATGCTTCCCGCGTGTTCGACCCTATCGCTCTGAGTGACCCCCTGAAATCGGGAATTGCGAATGTGGATGGGGCCGATGATCGAATTCGGAATTCCGCGAATGAACAAAACTCGTGGGCTGGCAGAGCTGGTAATGTTCTCGAGGTGGATGTTGCGGGCGATGGGTGGGTAGGGGCCGTTGGCTCCTTCCTCGTAGAGAAAATCGATGGTTAACACGGCCTCAGAGACTTGACCGATTTCGACGTTCCTCATGAAGACATTTTCGAGGATCCCTCCGCGGATGGCGTTGTTTTTGAAGCGGAGGGAGCGGACGAGTTGCGGGCTATCCATCACGCAATCTTCGATCCATACGTTGCGAATGTGGCCGGAACATTCGGAACCGAGAACTACCCCTCCATGGCCGTCTTTCATGGTGCAGCGGCGGATGATGATGTTCTCCGAGGGAATGCCGGTACGGCGACCATCGTCATTTCGCCCGGATTTGATGGCGATGCAGTCATCCCCGGTGTCGAAAACGGTGTCTTCCACCAGCACATCGCGGCAGGATTCGGGATCGCAGCCATCGTTGTTGGGGCCGTGACTGGTGATGGTGACGCCACGAACGGTGATGTTTTCCGAGAAGACGGGATGGATTTCCCACATGGGTGAGCGGATCAGGGTGACGCCCTCGATGAGGATATTTTTGCACCGATAGGTTTGGATGAAGCTGGGCCGGAGGTGATGGCCTTTCCCGAAGGTTCGTTGTTCAACCGGGCAATCTTCCGCCATCATCGCGCCGAGGGCTTCACGGTCCTTCGATTGAAGGCTGGGCCCCTTTTTCCGCAGCTTGGGGTCGTTGGGATTCCACGCCCACCAAGTTTTGTGAGTCGCGCCACCGTCGAGGGTGCCCTGCCCAGTGATGGCGATGTTTTCCTGATCGATCGCGTAAATGAGGGGAGAGTAATTCATGCAATCCATTCCCTCGAAGCGGGTGAGGACGAGAGGGTAGTCATCGAGATCAAAGTTCCATTCGAGAGTGGCTCCTTGGACGAGGTGAAGGTTGACGTTCGAGCGCAAAATGACAGCCGCGGTGAGCCATCGCCCGGGAGGAATGATCACGCGACCGCCACCCGCTTGATGGCAGGCCTCGACGGCGTCTCGGATGGCCTGTGTCGCAGGAGCATGCGGCTGCGCACCAAAATCAGTGATGGTGAAGTCACGATTAGGAAACGAGGGCGCCTGGATCCTCTTGAGAATGGGGTCGATGTCCTGCCATCCCGGTGAGATCAGTGCCGAGAGGGCGGTGGATGAGGTGAGGGCGAGGAGGAGGGCAATGAGCCGCGCTTTCATGGGGAATGATGGCGAGGTTCCCACCCGTTGAAGACGGTTTCCGGAGAGAGTGCGTCGTCCACAGGATGATGAGCCCAAGGCACGCGATGTTCGGTCGCAGCCCCAGGTCCTTGGTTACTGGATTCGCCGTAGCGAACGGTTTTTGCAGGGTCAGCAGCATTCCATTCTTTCCAGCCATCTGGTCGGATGGAGGCGTCCATGGTGCAATCGATGAAGGCGGTCATGGCGAACTCCCGCCAAGGTCTTCCGAGGTAGGTTTGGACGTCCGGTTCCCCGGTGATGGTGCAACGATGGAAGAGGAGACCGTAGGCTTGGTTGGCGGGCGTAGATGCAGCGGTGATGTAGCCGTCTTTGAGGGAATGAATCCGGCATTGTTCGAACCACGCGGTGGCGGCACCAAAGATGAAGTCGCAGTGGCCGAGAATCTCACAATCTTCGAAGTAGTGGCGACCTCGGTTGCAGAGGATGGTGTCCTGCCAGCCGAGAAAACGGCAGTGGCGAAAGATGAGGCGATCTCCATCGGCTCGTAGTGCGAGGGCTTGTCCTACTGGGCCAGCAGAGTTTTCGACGGTGAGGTTTTCGATTTCGAATCCGTCGCCATCGATGTGCAGGGTGGCTGTGCGAAAGGTTCCGACGGGTTGTCCGTCGGGTCCGGTCATGTTGGCGTGAATGCCGGCGGTGAGTCGGGTGGTCGTGGCATGATCGCCCACCAATCGGAGGTTGCCGCGCTCTTGCTGGACATAGACGCGCTCGGCGTAGGTGCCGGGCAGGATGCGGATGATCCACGGTTCGGTGGCAGCCCGGTAAGGGGCGGCCATGATGGCCTGTTGGATGGAGGTGAAGTCTCCACTGCCGTCGGCAGCGACGGTCGCATCGCCATAGGTGAGGTAGTGGGCGAGATCGAGACGGAGGCGGCGGATTTCGTCGACAGCGAGCTTGGCGGTGGAGAGCGCCCCCATGGCTGAGTAGTGGGTATCGTCCTGAATGCCCCTGGGTGCCGCGTCGATCTCCCCTGGAGCGAACCAGAGGTGCAGGGCTTTGCTGCCTTCTTCTCCGAGGGCGGCTTCCATGGCGGAGGTGCGTTTCTCTAGGTCGAGGAGCGGCACTTGCTCTGCGCGGGCGAGTTCGCGAACGGCATCGGGGTAGTCGCCGTGGGTGGGGATGAGTTGACCGTTTTGCCAACGGCGGCGGGCGACGGGGGTGGCGAGGATGGGGTGAGCTCCTTTGGCTCGGGTTTCGTGGACAAATCGACGGAGGAGATCGGTGTAGCTTCCGCGTGGCTCGGTGTGGAGTTTCGGTTGGTCGGATTTCTCATCGTTGTGACCAAATTGGATGATCACCCAATCGCCAGCCTGGAGTTGGGAAACGATGGGTGCCCAACGTTTCTCGGCGAGGAAGGACTTTGAGCTGCGCCCATTGCGGGCGTGATTTTCCAGGTGAGCGGGTTCGCGGACGAGGGTGCGGAAGAGTTGTCCCCATCCGCGTTCGGGATGTTCGATACGGGGTTTGTCCGCCATCGTGGAGTCACCGATCAGGTAGATGGTGGGGCTTGCGGAGACTCCGAGACAGAAGAGCAAAAGGATGAGGAGGGTTTTCATGGAGAGAGTCACAGCAGGGGCGTCACGGGAGAGTCCAATCGGCGTGGTTGATGCGAACCTGTTTTGCCGTGGCGTCTTTCAGGTTTTTGCATTGGAGCTGAGGGTCCTTGAGGGTGATGTCGATGTTTTCGAGGGTGATGGATTCGAGGGTGTCTCCGGGGTTGCCAATGAGTTGACCGAATGAGCCGTAGCTTCCTCGAACATTGCGCAGAGTGAGATGGCGGACGAGTGACGGCGGAGGTTGATGCCCCTGAAGATCGAAGAATTGGGTCCAGGGCCGGACGGCGAATAGAGAGCCGCGATCGCCTTGAAGTTCGATGTCTTCGTAGAGGAGGTTTTCGTATCGCTGGGGCGTGTCGGGTCGCAGTTTGAGTCGGATCAGTTGGTTTCCGGGGCCGACCTTGCAGCGGCGGACGATGACATTTCTGACGAGGGTGGCTTCGCTCCCGAGGGTGACGACGCCATGCCCGCGGGCGAACTCGCAGTCTTCGACAAGGATGTCTTCGACTGGGGGGCTGGCGGCGTCTTGGTCTGCTAACGGGCCTTTGGATCCTTTGAGAGCGATGCAGTCATCGTCGGTCGCAATGCGAGTGTTGCGCACGGTGACTCGTTGACAGCTGTCGATGTCGATGCCGTCGCTACTGGGGGCCCGCACCGGGGAGCCTTCGCCGGGGGCAAAAATATCGAGTCCATCGACCGTGACGTCTTGGCAACGGTAGAGGTGAAGATTCCAGAATCCGGAATTGCGGAGGCGAATGCCTTCAAGGGTGACGCCCATGCAGGTATCGAAGAACATCAAGCGTGGGCGCTCGACCTCAAGGTTGGTGCATCGGGGATTCTCCTGGCGTCGTTTCCAGAAGGCTTTCCAAAAGACTTCACCGTCTCCATCCAAGGTTCCATCTCCCCATATGCGGACTTGTGTTAAGTTGGAGGCGTTGATGAGTGCCATGCGCCAAGGGGTGGTGTGCCCTTCGATGCGAGTGGGTCTTTTCGGGTAGTCCTCAAGTTGTTGGGAGCCCTTGAGGATGGCCCCTGCTTCGAGGTGGAGATCGACGTTCTCTTTGAGGAAGAGAGATCCGGTGAAGAAGGTGCCGGGGGGGATGCTGACGGTGCCTCCTCCTGCATCGGCGCAGGCGTCGATGGCGGCCTGAATCTCGATCGTCGATGGTTCATCAGGGCGTGCACCAAAGTCCGTGATCGGGAAAACCTCCCGAGCGAGGAGCGTGGAGGAAATAGAGAGAAGGGTAAGGAAAGCGTGGAGTCCTTTCATGAGAGTCAATCTTCGGAGTGGAGGCGGAAAAAGGATCGCTCCCCAGGAAATGGAGTGGGGCGGGCGATGACGCGCGTGGCGTCATTGCCGAGGAAAGATTCGGCGGTGATCCAGTGGTCGAGGGTGGTGGATTCCTGAAGGCTGACGGGGGTACCTTCGGGAGCGGTCGCAAGGAGTTCGAGGCGATCGATTTGATGGCGGATTTCAAGACGCGTGTGAGAGAGAGGAAACTCGGGCGCCACTCTGATTTGTACTGGAAGACTGTGGGAGTCCCCGCTGGCATCTGTCACGGTGACGGTGAGGGAGGCGATTCCGATGAAATCCAGAGAGGGCGTGATGCGTGCGATCGAGGTGTCTGGAAGCCACACAGCCGTGCAGTTGAGGAGGTTGGAGAAGGTGTAGCGAGGTGTGTCGGTGTAGCCGCGGGTGTGGAGGGCGAGGTCGATTTCGACGGAGTTTCCCGTGAGGCACCGGGTATGCACGGAGGCGAGGAAGTGGAGGTAGTCGTCGAGGACGGTTTGGCCATCGCCATCAAGGTCGGCATGGGCGTCGGAAAAATCGCCATGAGCGGAGGATGGGTTGGAGCCATGGAGCGTTTCCCACCAGTCGGGTAAGCCATCGCGGTCGTGATCCCAGCCGGGCGGACGCTCGGTGGTGGGATAGTCTTCCCAGCCGCCGACGTCTTCCTGGGAGTTGGGAAGTCCTGGGGCTCCACCATAGGGACCTTTGCCGGTGACGGAGGTGGTGCCGTCGATGGTTTCCTGGATGATCCGGGAGTCGTGGTCGTCGAGGGGACGGTTGGCGCCGCTGTCCGAGAGGACTCGCTTGAAGGCGGCGGTGGCGGATTGCTCTGAGATCAAGGAGATGCCATCGAAGAAGGGTGTGGTGACGAAGGTGTCGTAGGAGGGCGTGGGAATGCCACTGTCGACGACACTGCGGCGCCCGATGGACTGGTTCGATTCATCGAAGTAGCCCTCCATGATGTTGCCGGAGAAAAAGCACTGCTGAGATCCGCCGAAGAGGTCCTCGTGGTTCATGGTGAGCGCAAAGGGAGTGAAGATCGTGGCGGCTCCGGGTTTGTAGTAGTTGCCAATGAAGTTCACCTCCATGGCGCCGCCGTCTGTGGTACGGGATTTCCAGTTGTAGATGACGTTGTTGCGGATATCGAGCCGACCGGCAAATCGGTTCTGGGCATCGAGCCCACCCCCCATCGACCAGTTACGCCCTGAGCAGTGGGCGAGCAGGTTGTGGTGGTAACTGGCAGTATCGCCCCCAATGGTGGCCGCATAGCCGTGGTCGGTGCCGGCAGGGTAGTTTTGATGTCCGGCGATGGCGAGGGCTTCGGAGATCAGTGAGTTTTGGAGGGTGATGTTTTTGGCACCTCGACCGCTGAAGGCTTCGTCGATGGACCAACTGATGGAGCAGTGATCCATGATGCTGTGGTCGCATCCCGCGAGGCCGCCGCCGTCGACTGTGGCTCCGCTGATGTCGCCGGGACGATTGCGGAGGAAGCGCACGATGGTGTCGTCGGATCCACTAAGGCCGAGGGGCCATTGGCGCAGGCAGATGCCTTTGCCGGGGGCGGTCTGCCCTGCGAGGGTGACGAAGTCATCGTTCAAGGTGAGTCGTTCTTTCACGGTGATCAGCCCGCCGACGTCGAAAAGGATGATTCGTGGGCCGGATTCTTCTTGAATGGCGTAGCGCAGGGTGCCGGGGATCGGTTCTTCGCCTGATGAGTAGTCATCGAGGGAGGTGACGTGGACGATGTTGCCGCCGCGTCCGCCCCATGCGAATCGGCCGTAGCCTTCGGCACCGGGAAAAGCCAGGCGGCGGCGTCGAAATGACCATACGGTGCCGGGAGTGATGGTGCCATTGGCATGGATTTCATCGACCCGCCAGAAGTAGGTGACCGGAGCTAGGGTCGGGGAGAAGGAATCGGTGCTGTCGGATAGGTTTCCAAGGAAGAGGGGAGAGTCGATGGTGGCGGTTTTGACGGCGGCGCGATCGGTGCCGAGATAGAGGTGGTGGGAGAGAACGTCGCCTGAGAGAGCGGGCTCCCAGCGGAGGGTGAGGGTCCCGTGATCGGCATCTACGTGGGCATCGCCATCTGCCGGAGAAGGGTTATGGGCGGTTTGATACAGGTTGGGAGTGTCGATCTCGAAACCATTGATCATGGGGTTGCGGATCGGGTAATCGCCAGTGGCGGTGTCGGCGGAGAAAAGGATGGTGGTGACGTCGGAAGGGTCGCTGACATGGAAGGTCAGGTAAGAGCTGCCGGCCATCGCGTTGGAGGTGGCCTTGACGGATTGAGCGATGGGGCCGAGGGCTGGAGTGCCGTTGATGGAGAGGTTCAGTGGCGCGAGAGATCCTTCGCTCCAGGCATTGTCGCAGCCATTGTGGAAGGTAAGGAGTGTGTGGGTTCCTGCGGAGAGTCCGCTGAGGGTCATTTGGATTTCCCCTCCTGTGGCGAGTTGGCTTGGGGCCACGGTGAGTCCGTCGCCGAGGAGGTCGAGGGTGCCACTGAGATGGCTAGCGTTGTAGATGAAGGTGAGCCCCGTTCCACCGGCGTTCGCGGAACCGGGAGTTTGGGCGAAGGAGATGGTCACGGTTTCACCGGAATCGGTGGTGAAGTGACGTGTGATCGGAGTGGTGCCGTTGGAAGTGGTGCTGCTTGCGATGCCTTGACTCCATTTTTGGTAGCCGATCTCGGTGTAAGCATCCAAGTCCTTGCTATCCCGGTTGATGTCGACTTTCAGTTCACCAGCAGCTGTAAGGGATAGGAGTGCGGAAATCAGGATCAAGCGCATGGGACCAAGGAGAGTCGCGTGCCTGCCATCACAAGGGAGGGACGCCCTGCAGCTCAATCATCCGTCCGGGTTAATGGAGGGCGTTTCCTTCAGCGGGTTGCCGGAGGTAACGGGTCGGCGAAAAGCTGACGGAACTTCTTGGATCTCGGCGTTGATCCGGCAGGGGGAAAGACGTTAAATCGCCTCAGGGAATCGTTTCCCGTCTCTGGATTTCTCGGTTTTCATCCTGTAATCATCTGTTCCATGTCCTACGACGCTCTTCGCGAAGAATGCCTTGCCGCTAACCTGCAATTGCCGGGGACCGGTCTGGTGGATTTGACTTTCGGCAATGTTTCGGTGGCGGACCCGGAGGCTCGGGTGTTTGCCATCAAACCCAGCGGCGTCGACTACAAGGTGCTGAAAGCATCGGATATGGTGATTCTGGATTTCGATGGCAAAGTGGTGGAGGGCGATTTGCGTCCGTCATCCGACACGCCGACTCATCGTTGCCTGTATCTTCATTTTGAGGGCATCCGCTCGGTGGTTCATACCCACTCGCGCAATGCGGTGGCGTTTGCACAGGCGGGTGTGGATCTGCCGTGCCTTGGCACCACGCATTGCGACTATTTTCACGGCGCGGTGCCGGTGACTCGGGACATGACGCCGGAGGAGGTGGGCGGAGAGTATGAATGGGAGACGGGGAAGGTGATCGTCGAGCGGTTTGCGGAGCTCAATCCGGTGGATGTGCCCGCGGTTTTGGTCAGAAACCATGGTCCTTTTGCTTGGGGACCGACCGGAGCGAAGGCTGTAGAGAATGCTCTGGCACTGGAAATCGTGGCCGACATGGCGATCAAGACGAGATCGATTCGCTCGGACGCGCCCCCGGCTCCTGACTACCTGTTGAACAAGCACTTCTTCCGCAAGCACGGGCCGGGTGCCTACTACGGCCAGAAGTGACTTCGGCAGCCCCCCGATTGGGGTGGCGGATCCCCCATTGCACGATTGGAATCTAGGTCTCAGCCTGCTCAGGGGCTCGCGCGACCGGGCTCCCATCCACACCACGTCTCATGAAAGTTATCCATTCTCCTTCGCCGACTGAAACTTCTGTTCTTGATACCAGCGGACTTCGCGACGCCTTTTTGCTCGAGGAGCTATTCGCTGCTGGGGAGATTGTGTTGGTGTATACCGAGCTGGATCGAGCGATTGTGGGATCTGCGGTACCGACCGATGGGGTGCTGACTTTGGCGGCCGGAGAGGAGTTGCGCGCCGCGACCTTTTGCGAACGTCGGGAACTGGGGGTTCTCAACATGGGGGCCAAGGGTTCAGTCACAGTGGATGGCACGGTGTACGAGCTGGATAAGTGCGATTGCCTGTACATCGGCCGGGGTAGCAAGGAGATTGCTTTTGCGAGCGACGACGCCGGTGACCCGGCTGGGTTTTATCTGATCAGTTATCCCGCCCATGCGGAGTATCCGACGACCCGCGCGACGCCGGCTGAGGCGAACCGGGTGGAACTGGGCAGTCCCGAGGAATGCAATGAGCGGACGATCTGCCAATACATCCACGAAAATGGCATCAAGAGCTGCCAGTTGGTGATGGGTTACACTGAGTTCAAGGCCGGGAGTATCTGGAATACGATGCCTGCGCACACTCACCTGCGGCGCAGTGAGGTGTATTGCTATTTCGACGTTCCGACCGGTCACGCAGTGCTCCATATGATGGGCGAACCTCAGGAGACCCGCCCCTTGTGGGTGCAGGACAAGCAGGCCGTCCTTTCGCCCGCCTGGTCGATTCACTGCGGAGCAGGTACCGCCGCTTATCGGTTTTGCTGGGCCATGGGGGGCGAAAACCAAGCTTTCACCGACATGGACCGGGTGGAAATTTCCGAACTTCGCTAAATCGTCATGAGCATTCTCTCAACATTCGATCTCAGCGGGAAGACCGCTCTCGTCACGGGCTGCAAGCGGGGCATTGGATTCGCCATGGCAGAAGGACTTGCTGAAGCCGGGGCGGACATCGTCGGCGTGAGTGCGTCGTTGGAACCGGGCAGTGACATCGAGAAAGCGGTCACGGCTTTGGGGCGGAAATTCACCGCGTATCAATGTGATTTCTCCGATCGTGAGGCGGTGAAGGTTTTCGCTGCGAAGGTTCTCGCCGAGCAGGGAACTCCCGATATTTTGGTGAACAATGCGGGGACGATCCGGCGGGCTCCTGCCGCGGAACATCCGGACGACTTGTGGTACGAGGTGATTGAAGTGAATCTGAACGCCCAGTTTGTGCTGAGCCGTGAGGTCGGAGCCAAGATGATCGAACGAGGCTCGGGCAAGGTGATTTTCACGGCGTCCTTGCTGACCTTTCAGGGCGGTATCACAGTGCCGGGCTATGCCGCATCCAAGGGCGGGATTGGTCAGCTCACCAAGGCGCTCTCGAATGAGTGGGCATCGAAAGGTGTGAACGTCAACGCGATCGCCCCCGGCTACATTGCCACGGACAATACCGAGGCGCTGCGGAATGATCCAACGCGTGCCCAGCAGATCCTTGCCCGGATTCCTGCGGGTCGGTGGGGAGATCCAGCGGATTTCAAGGGCCCGACCGTGTTCCTCGCCTCCGACGCTGCGCGTTATGTGCACGGTGAGGTGCTGGTGGTCGACGGGGGCTGGATGGGCCGCTGATTCTCAGGGTCTTTGCCGACCTTCCATGAACGCACCCGGGGTGGATCCGGGTGCGTTTTGGTAGGAGTTTAGAAGGTGAGCTTCCTTGGAAGGGCGTCGCGGTTGAGTTTATCGCAGGCGATCCGGCAGAGCTCCAGAACGACGGGCTCGCAGATGGAGTAGCGGACACTGGTGCCTTCTTTGACACGGTCGATGAGCCCGGCTTCGTGGAGGATTTTGAGTTGTTTGGAGACGTTGGCCTGAGTGGTGGGCAAGACGTCGACCAATTCTCCCACGGTGCGTCCGCCATCTTTCATTTCCTGGAGAAGTGAAAGTCGCGTCGGTTCAGAGAAGGCTCGGAAAAAAGTCGCGACGCGCTCCAGTTCGGCGGATTCCAGTTTCATGGAGTGGTCATAGTCCGGAAAAAACGCTTGCGCAAGAATAACCATATGGCTATATAGTGAACTCGTGCCGCAGGACGGCGAACCTCAACACAGCGAGAGCGATGAAGATGGATGCGAAGCAACTGAAGGATGAACTGGCAGGGGGAAGAGTGACGGTGGTGGACGTGCGCACCCCGGCGGAGTTTGGAGAGATTCACATCGAAGGGTCGGAGTTGATGCCGTTGGATCGGCTGCAGCCGGATCGGGTCAAAGGTCGGAGCTGTGTGCTGGTTTGTCGGTCGGGCAAGCGGGCGATGCAGGCGATGGAGCAACTGCAAGCGGCGGGCTGTGAGGGTCTGCGGGTTTTGGAAGGCGGGGTGATGGCCTGGGAGCAAGCGGGCCTTCCGGTGAAACGTGGAAAGTCGGTGCTTTCGCTGGAGCGACAGGTGCGGATCGCAGCTGGGTTGTTGGTGTTGACGGGAGTGGTGCTGGGAACCTGGGTGCATCCGGCATTTTATGGCCTCGCGGCTTTTGTGGGAGCGGGGCTGACTTTTGCGGGCATCACCGATTGGTGCGGCATGGCCATGCTTCTGGCGAAAGCTCCCTGGAATCAACGCTCCGGCCAGGTGGGCCAGGGCCATTCTTGTTCGGTGTGAATTCTAACCTGTTGAAATCGTCATGTTTCTTCGACAAATCACAGACTCGGTGTTGGCGCAGAATGCGTATGTGATCGGGTGTCAGCGAACAGGAGAGGCGGTGGTGGTGGACCCGGAGCGGGACGTCGATCGCTACCTGAAGATCGCGGAGGAAAATGGGCTGCGACTGTCAGCAGTGGCGGATACCCACATTCATGCCGACTACCTGAGTGGAGCCCGAGAACTGGTGGTCCGTCACGGGGCCCATGGGTATTTCTCGGCCGAGGGCGGCGAGGATTGGCAGTTCGAATGGGCGCTGGGGCGCTCGGGAGTGACGCTATTGAAGGACGGCGATGGGTTCTGGGTGGGCAATATTGAGATCCGGGCGCTGTTGACCCCGGGACATACCCCGGAGCATTTGAGCTTTCTGGTGATCGATCATGGGGGCGGTGCCGACGAGCCGATGGGATTGTTGAGTGGCGATTTTCTGTTTGTGGGAGATGTGGGTCGTCCGGACTTGTTGGAGAGTGCGGCAGGGCATGTGGGTGCTCGAGAGCCTGCAGCGAGGAAGCTTTATGAGAGCTTGCGAGAGACGGTGGACCTTCCGGGGTTCGTGCAGGTGTTGCCGGCCCATGGGGCGGGAAGTGCATGTGGAAAAGCTTTGGGGAGTGTTCCGAGTAGCGTTCTCGACTACGAACGTCGTTACAATGGTGCTTTGCGGCAGGCTTTGGAGGGGGAGGAGCAAAAGTTCGTGGACGAGATTTTGGAGGGTCAGCCGGAGCCTCCTTTGTATTTCGCTCGGATGAAGCGGGACAATCGCCGCGGCCCGGTATTGTTGGAGGGAGGCGAACTTCCGGTTCCTCGCCGGATCGAGGGTCGACAGGTGGAGGAATGGGTCGGTGTGTCGGGACGTGCTGTGCTCGATCTGCGGTCCGACCGGGTGGCTTTCATGGAGTCCCATGTCGCGGGTTCATTGTTTGCTCCGATGAGTGGCGGAAAGCATTCGGTGGCCGCAGGTTCCTATCTGGATGAAAACGACGAGATTCTTTTGTTGGTGGAGAGCGAAGAGCAGGTCGCTGCGGTGACTCGCGATTTGGTGCGGATCGGACTGGACCGGGTGGTGGCGTGGATGCCAGTCGAGGATGCCTTGGCTCAGGATTCCACCAGGAGCTCGATTCCTCGAATTTCAGCCAGGGACCTCGCCCGAGAAATCGTCGAAGAGGGAACTCAGGTCGTCGACGTACGAGGTTCTTCGGAGTTTTCAAAGGATCATGTGGCGGGGGCCTATTCGATGCCCTACACTCGTTTGGCGGAACAGATCGTTCCATTGCCCGAATCTCGCCACCTTCTCGTTCACTGCGCGAGCGGTTTGCGGGCAGCCATGGCCAGCGCTTTTCTCGCACGACAGGGGTGGAGCGTGACGCATGTAGATGGTGATTTTGACGAAATTCCTGAAACGCTTCGCACGGAGGCATCGACGGTGGAAGTATCATGAATCCACTTGCATGGGCCGGGGCGGTGGCGATTGGGCTATCGCTGGGATTGACTGGGGCGGGCGGCAGTATCCTGACGCTGCCGGTTTTGGTTTACTGGGCAGGAGTTCCGCCCCATGAGGCAGTGGGGGTGAGCCTTGCGGTGGTCGGCGCAGCGGCCTTGGCGGGGGCGCTTCAACGGCTCGGGAAGGGGGAGATTCATGGGCGAGCAGCTGGGATTTTCTCGGTCGCTGGGATGGTGGGTGCTGCCGTGGGGGCCCATTTTACGGGGTGGGTGACGCCAACGGTGCTGATGGTGATGTTTGCGGCTTTGATGGTCACGGTGGCGGTGAGGATGTTTTTGGGACGTGAAGAGGCCACCGAGCCCTGCCCGGAATGTCGACCCATGCGGTGCGCTCTGGCAGGAGCCGGCACCGGAGTTTTGACCGGATTTCTGGGAGTCGGAGGAGGCTTCTTGTTGATGCCGGCTTTGATGAAATTTGCGCGCTTGCCAGTGCGGATGGCCGTTGGGACCTCCTTGGCGGTGATCGCCGCGAATTCGGCGATGGGCTGGGTCTCCCATCGTGCTTGGGAGGGAAGCCACGGGGGCTTGACCTTGGGATTCGGCGGTTTGGCGGTGATGGGAACCTTGGTGGGAAAGCGGTTGGGGGGAAGTTTGCCGGCGAAGCGTTTGAAGCAGGGATTTGCCGGAATGGTTTTGGTCACGGGTTCGTTGGTGCTGTGGCGGTCGATGGGGGGCTAGCAGGCGGGTGTTTTTTGGAGAATAGGCCCGTGATCGCGGGATCGCGGATTCTTGACAGGGGGGCGTCGGGCAGAGTTTTTCGGGACGCGTCGACTCCCGCCCCGGGGAGGCGGTGATCCCCCGGTCATGCTGTTCAACTCCTTCGAGTTTCTTGCGCTGCTGGCGCTGACCTTTGTCCTGTATTATCTACCGATGCCTGGACGTCGGCAGTGGCAGGTGGGGCTTCTATTGGTTTCAAGTGCCCTATTCTATGGATGGGGAGCACCGGAGTTGCTGCCATTGCTGGCGCTTTCGTGCCTGCTGAATGCGGCGGCCGCTGGGAGGATTCTGCGGCTGCGCAGGCAGGGCGAAGATGCTCCGGCCCGGCGGACGATGAAGGCGACGGTGATCGCCAACTTGGGTCTATTGGCTCTTTTCAAGTATGCAGGCTTTTTTGCTGGGCAAGTTCCGGGGTTGCCGCCGACTTGGGTGGAATGGGCTCGCGGAATTCCTCTGCCGGTGGGGATATCCTTCTATACGTTCCAAGGAATCAGCCTGGTCATTGATGTGTGGCGCCGCGACGTCAGTGAGGCGACGGAGGAACGTTTTGTGAAGACGGGGAGGGGCCGGGTAGCGGTGTTGCGCGATGCCAGTTTCTATGTGGCATTTTTCCCGCAGTTGGTGGCGGGTCCGATTGTCAAAGCGCGGGAGTTTTTTGATCAAATCGGCGGCAAGGCGTGGTCGGAGATCGATTGGATCACAGTTCGCCGGGGATTGGTGATGGGATATTTCCTGAAAATCTTTGTAGCTGACAACCTCGCGGAACAAACGGGACTTCTCGTGATCGGGGAGGAGGGGCTGCGGTCCTTTGGCCCTGTGGGCTTGATGGCGATGCTGTATGGATACGGTCTGCAAATTTTTGCGGACTTCGCGGGCTATTCTCTGATCGCGATCGGTCTAGGGGCTCTATTTGGCTACCGCCTGCCGCCGAACTTCCACTTTCCCTATATCTCGACGAGTCTGACGGAGTTTTGGCGGCGCTGGCATTTGTCGCTGTCTTCTTGGCTGCGCGACTATCTTTACATTCCTTTGGGAGGCAATCGGAAGGGTTCGGCGCGAACGTATCTGAATTTGTTTCTGGTGATGTTTCTGGGGGGGCTGTGGCACGGCGCGGAGTGGAAATTTGCATTTTGGGGAGGATTGCACGGGGGATTTCTCGCGTTGGAACGATTGTTGGGTCGGCGCAATCGTCGGGAGAATGAAGGACCGGGTTGGGTGGCCATCCTGAAGGGATTCTATGCGTTTCATGTGGTGACCTTTCTGTGGTTGACCTTCTTGATGCCGGATTTGCAGCACATTTTGGGCTTCTTCCGAGCTTTGGGTTCGGAGTTTCAGCTTCCCGGGCAGCCCTTGTTTGCGTTGGGCGTGTATGGAGGAGTGGTGGTCTTGTATCACCTGTGGGGCTGGCTGCGTGAAAGGCGGAGTCGTCCGTGGATGGAGCATCCACCGATCTTGGTAGAGGGCGCCTTGCATGCTCTGATGATTTTTTTGATCGTGACCAATCCCGGGGCCCCACGCGGGTTCATCTATTTCCAGTTTTAATTGAGGCCGCTCATGATTCGCTACTTGATGGGATTTTTCGCTGTTTTGGGTTTGTGCCTGGCCATCCAGACAGCGGGCCTGCAAGCGGTGGGTGGGAAGACGGCGAAGAGCGAATCGAATTACTTTTCATCGCTGGCTCGACTGCAGGGGGCTTCCCGGGCGGATCCTCAGGTGTTGTTGTTGGGTTCCTCCCTGACGGGGCGCATGGCGGATCGTGCTGCCGCGGTGCCGGGGATCGTGAACCTCGGATGCGATGGAGGAAGTGCTGCGGTGACGTTGCGCGCTTTGGATCAGGGTCTTCTGTCACCGGCTCCGGTGATTGCGATCGAAGCCAATACGCTGGCCTACGATTTGGATGGCCGAGGCTCTCAAATGAGTCAGGCGCTGGAAGGAGAATGGTTTCACGTGGGGGAGCGGATACCAGTGTTGGGGGCGACGGCTCGGCCGACGGCTTTTGCTTACTCGTGGCTGATGAAATGGAAGGACGGAGATCCGGTGGCTGTTGGGGAGGCGCTGCCGACTTCCTCGCGCCCGGGTGTGTTCCATTCCGCCCCATCTGGGGAGCTGTCTTCTGGTGAGGAGAACTTGGTCGCTGAGCTCGCGGGCATCATCGGCCGGCTTCAACAAGGTGGGCGACGTGTGGTGTTGGTTTTATTACCACCAGGGGAAATCGAGGGGACTCCGGAGTGGCGAGTGGCTCATGCCTTGGCGGAGCGGTCGGGAGCTGAGTGGTGGGATCTCAACGATGGTCTGGCTCGCAACCAGCTGGGTTTTACTGATGGGCGCCACATGGATGCGACTTCAGCGGCCATGACGATGGCCAGTTTGGCGAGAGAGCTCCTTCCCGAAGAACCTGAGATCGGAGCTGGAAAGCCTTCGACCGAAGAGGGCTCCGGTGTTATGGGGAAAGAGTGAAACTGATCCGATTTGGCGAGCCCGGAAGGGAAGAACCGGGAGTGATTTTGGAAGACGGCCGCTGGATTGACGCCAGCGGCCAATTTCATGACTACGACGAGGCTTTTTTCGCTCTCGGAGGCATGGAAGCTTTGGAGGCTTGGGTGGAGGATGGGTGTCCTGATGGAATCGCGATTCCTCCTGGGTCCCGGCTCGGCCCGCCGATTGATCGGCCGTCGAAGATTGTGTGCATCGGGAAAAACTATCTGGAGCACGCCAAGGAGTTCGGAGAAGGCATTCCCACTGAACCTGTGCTATTCATGAAAGCCACTTCGGCTTGGAGTGGTCCACACGATGACGTGATCCGGCCGGAGGGCTCCACCAAGCTCGACTACGAGGTGGAATTGGCGGTGGTGATCGGTCGGACGGTTTCCGGCATCGTCGCCGAGTCGGAGGCCCTTGAGCATGTGGCGGGCTACGCTGTTTTTTGCGACTATTCGGAGCGGGCCTTCCAAAAAGAGATGGGGGGCCAATGGGTCAAGGGGAAGAGCTGTGACAGCTTTGCTCCCATGGGGCCTTGGTTGACGCCTGTCGGCCAGGTTTCGGATCCTCAGGCGTTGCGCCTCTGGTGCCATGTGAACGGTGAGCATCGTCAGAATGGGTGGACGGGGGACATGATGTTTGGTGCGGCCTACCTCATCCACTACATCAGCCGCTTCATGAGCCTGCTGCCGGGGGATGTGATTGCAACCGGCACGCCTTCGGGCGTGGGGATGGGCATGGAGCCTCCGCGATTCCTGCAACCGGGAGACTGCGTCGAATGTGGCGTGGAAGGTCTTGGTGAGCTGCGGCAGCGGGTGGTGGCAGGGTGAGGGGCTGTGTCATTCCGCCGAGAGCAGCCGCCATTGGTGCTTGCCCGGCGGCGGGGGGAGGAGTACCGCGGGCGTCGGAAGTCCCGACTTCCGGCCAACCACCCGAACGACCCGATGCCCATCGCACGCGCTCTTCTATCCGTTTCCGACAAGTCCGGCCTCGCCGAATTCGCCAAGGAACTCCATGACATGGGAGTCGAATTGCTCTCGACCGGAGGCACTTCCAAAGCCCTCCGTGACGCCGGCCTGCCGGTGATCGATGTGTCTGATTTTACCGGCGCTCCCGAGCTTTTCGAAGGCCGCGTCAAAACGCTTCACCCCAAAGTTCACGGGGGTCTGCTTTACAAGCGTGACGACAAGGAACACCTCGAACAGGCGAAGAGCCACGATGTTCAGCCGATCGACTTGGTGGTCGTGAATCTGTATCCTTTCGAGGAGACCATCGCCCGTGAGGACGTCACTCTCGCCGACGCCATTGAGAACATCGACATTGGCGGGCCTTCGATGCTGCGTAGTGCGGCTAAGAACTACGCCAGTGTCACGGTGGTCACCGATCCAGCCGATTACCCACGGGTGATCGAGGAAATGAAGGACCATAAGGGTGATACGACCCTGGGATTCCGGGAGCAGTTGGCCGTGAAGGTGTTCAATCGGACGGCTTCTTATGATCGTGCGATTTCCAACTACCTGGGAAGTTGCGACGAGGGCACCCGCTGCCGCTACACCCTCGATCTTCCGCTCGATCGTGAACTGCGCTATGGTGACAATCCCCACCAGAAGGCCGCCCTCTATGGGGACTTCAGCGGTTGCTTCTCCCAGCTTCAGGGCAAGGAGTTGAGCTACACCAACATTCTCGATATTGAGGCTGCAGCGGACCTGATCCTCGACTTCGTGCGGCCGACGATTGGTATTCTCAAGCACACCAATCCATGCGGTGTGGGCCAGGACGACGAAGACCTGCGCGAAGCTTGGAAGAAAGCATTTGAGACCGATCGCCAGGCTCCCTTTGGTGGCGTGATCGTTTGCAATCGCCCGCTCACGGAAGGCGTGGCACGCATCATTTCCGAGATTTTCACCGACGTGATCATTGCGCCCGATTATGAGCCTGAGGCTCGGGCCTTGTTGCAGAAAAAGAAGAATCTGCGACTGATGAAAATGAACGAAGCCTATCTGGCGGCGAAAAAAGACCCGCTGGTTCGTTCTTGTCCGGGAGGTTTCATGGTCATGGACCGCGATCACACCGCTCTGGGTCTTGATGATCTGGAAAGCAAGGTGGTGACCAAGCGCCCACCCACTCAGGAGGAAATGCGCGCCATGCGCTTCGCCTGGCGCGTGGTGAAACACGTGAAGTCGAATGCCATCGTTTACGCGAACTCGGATCGAACTCTGGGCATCGGTGCTGGCCAGATGAGCCGGGTGGATAGCTCACGCATCGCCGTGTGGAAGGCCGCCGAAGCAGGTCTCAGCCTTCAAGGTTCGGTGATTGCCTCCGACGCGATGTTCCCCTTTGCGGACGGTCTGCAGACGGCGATCGAAGCTGGTGCTACCGCCTGCATTCAACCAGGCGGCTCGATCCGGGATGAAGAGGTGATCGCTGCTGCGGATGCTGCAGGTATGGCGATGATCTTCACCGGACACCGCCATTTCCGCCACTGATCGGAAGGTCAGAATTTTCAAATGAGAAAAAGCACCGAGGCGTGAGCCCCGGTGCTTTTTCATGCGTGCGTATGGAAAAATGTGAAACCAGCGGACTTCTTTATGGACGCTCGCCTTCCACCGTCATCGCGCGGAAGATGGCGGGGTCATCGAAGGTGCCACACCCGACCCGACCGGAGGGATAGGTGGTGTCTTGTGCCGTGAGCACGGGGTTGTCCATGTCGTCCACGTAGGCGGCGATGGCTCCATCGGCCGAATGCGTGATGCGCAGAGTATGCCAGATCGGGTTGGTGCTGCTGGAGACCAACGGTCCGGCGGTGGTGCCGGTGGGGATGGGCACGTGAATGGTGTTTCGGGTATTGCCGTTCACTTTCATGATCACCGTATGAAGGGACCCGTCTGAATTTCGGCTCAGGTGGGCGTAGTAGAAGTGAGTGTCGTCGACGTAGCCGAAGATCAGGCTGAGATCGCGATTGACGGTGGCTTCCGTGGCAAGGCTCCGGCCTTCCACCGTGAGGGTGACATTGCGCCAATCGCCGGGCGCGAGAGCATAGCCGCCTGGACGCCCGACCATGCCGGTGACGGTGGACGATGCGGAGTTGGTCAGCTGCAAGTTCTGAGGCGAGAGGCTCCAACTTACGGTGGTGTTCGACCGGACCAATGTCATGCCATCGGGCAGGGTCGCTGATGGGAAGTCCGTGGACCATTGTGCGGTGTGAAATGCCCGGCGGGAGAGGGCGAGCGCCTTGAAGAAGCGTCGGTCGCCCGTGATGCTTTCATCCATTTCCCAGACGGATCCATCTCCTTCGATCGGTTCGGAAAGCGGTGACCAGATGGCGAGGTCGTCCGATTCGAAGGTCTGGAAGAGTTGGTTGGTGACCGATGGCCAGGCGAGTTGCAAGTCGGTGCCTTGACGGGCAAGGGTCATGGGCAGGCCTTCGTTGCCGACAGGATCGGTAAGGTTCTTGCCCCGGGAAGCGAACAGGTCATCGATGCAAATGGCGTCGTTTCCTCCCAGGAGGTTGGAGGCGGTGGCAACGAAGTGGGTGATCGGGTTTTCCGCGCCTTTGCGGAAGAAGAGAGTCGGCGTGATCGCGACCGGATCCCCTCCGTGAAGAGCTTGAGCATAAGCGGTCCAAGTTTGCCCGCCCGATGCAAAACCACCATTGTTGCCCACAAGCCAGACTTTCTGCCAGGTGCCCGTAGCGAGAGAAGTGAGGGGTGCGGTGGTCGGCACATAGGCATTCGCTCCCGCAGGGCCATCATAAACGGTGACCTCACCATCGGTGGCGACCCGCAGCTCGGTCTCAAAATCGCCGTAGGTATAGGAGGCCGGATCGGTGGGATTGAGCGCACTGACTCCGACGCTGTGATCGGTCTCCGTCCCTTCGATTTTCATTCTCAGGAAAAGGGTCAAGGTCTGGCTGACCTGAGTCGTGAAGGGCAACTTCTTGGCGAGGATGGCGGCTTGGTTGGTGGCCCCGTTCGGTGAAGCCGCATGGCGGAGGTAATGATTTCCGCTGAGTTCCTGTTCGATGGTGGCGGATTGGAGCTCCGCGTTCGGAACATCCCAGGAGGCGAGGAGGGAGGCTCCTTCAAATTGGTCGATCTGTTGCCAATCGGTGCTCACGGGATTCGTCAAATTGGCGTGACCGACATCGACGAAAAGATCGTCGAAGTAGATTTCTTGGCCGTTCTGAGCCTCACCACTGGCGGTGATGGCCGAGAGGATCCAGAGAAAGCGCTTGAGGCTGGCGGTGGTGCCATTTCGGAATGCGATGTCGGAGCGAACGAGCGTGGGAGTGGTGAGGGACCCACCCTGAACGTAGAGGTTCCAGGTGTCGCCGCTGGTGCCGGTTGCATTGTTGACCTGTGACCAAACGGAGTACCAGGTACCGGATTCGATCGGCGCTCCGTCGATGAAACTGCCGCCGCTACGGACCTGCAGGCGACCGTTGTTGAGGTACGAGCGCATTTGCATTTCGTAGTCTGCGTATGCCGTTGGGTTTGCGACATCGCTGAGGCCGAAGGTGATGTTATGGTCCTGGCCCGGAATATAAAACCGGAAGAATAGAGTTCCGTAGGAGTCGTCTGGAATTTCAGGAACCGCGATGCTGGCGGTGAGGGCGCTGGCGCTGCCGTGGGCTTGCAACCGCAGGACCCGATTGACCGGGCCTTCGAGCGGGTCATTGACAATCGAGAACGAGCCGCTGGCGGCAGGAGTCGTGGTAAAGCCAGAGGTCGATCCCGACTCAATTTCTCCGATGGAGGTCCAGTCGGTGAGCTCGCCACTTGGAGGAGTCACGGTGGGACTGGTGTCCTGTTTCACCTTGTAGATGCGACCATTCTGCTTGGAGAGCAGGTAGATTTCGCCGTCGTGGTCGGTGCCGAATCGGAGGTCGGCGCGGCTGGTGCCGAGAATGGAGAGGAAAGTGGTCGTGGTGCTGCCGACCTTGAGACCCAGTTCGAGAGGCTGGGCAGGTGCCTCGCCGGTGCTGGTGGAAGTTTGCAGACTCATGTCGGCTTCGTTGGCGATCCAGATGCGCCCGTTCACGATGTCGCCAAACAGGTAGTAGCCTTGGAGTTCCGGGATGGCGCTGCCGCGATAGACGCTGCCACCAGCAATCGCGTAGCCGGAGGCGTGGTCATATTGAGCGACCGGATAGGTGTAGCCTGCCGTATCCGGTGAGGGGAGGGGATAGACGTGGGTTTTGTCCGTGTAGGTGAATGCGAACGAGCCCTCGCGCCATGGCCAACCGTAGTTGCGGCCTTTTTCCACGAGTTCGACCTCTTCGATCAGGCTTTCTCCGATGTTGCCGCAGAGCATTTTGTGAGTGCCGCCATGGTCCCAGGTGATGCGGTGGGGATTGCGGAAGCCATTGGCGTAGACTTCACGCACGACCGGATAGCCGTCGCCTGGTGTGGGGTCCTCAGCTGCAATGTAGGGATTGGCGTTCTCCGATCCCGAGGGGAGATAGTAATTGCCGTTGGAAGAAAGGGTGAAATCGGCGGGATCTTGGTCGGGTGTAAGGACCGGGGCGATGCGCAGGATGCTGCCAAGTGGCGAGTCGATGCGCCCCAGGTTCGCCGGGCTATCTTTGACGATGGATCCACCATCGCCGATGCAGATGAAGAGGCATCCATAGTCTTCGTCACCGGGGGTGGCCGTGGGGTTGAACTCGATTTCCTGAACGTCGTGGTAGTCGTAAGGAAAGCCGATGCGCAGAAGCGTGCGGCGGGTGAAGTTCGGCGTGGTGAGATTGACCGATGAAGCGGCGGGGTCGTTCAAGGTCCATTCAGTCACGACTCCGACTTGGGAGGTGGCGGCGCTGATGGGACCCGAGAAGTCGACTGCGGTTCCATTGGCAGCTTCGCTGTGTGCGGTGTAGAACTTCCCGTAGCCCGAAGAGGCGGAATCGAGGAAATCCGGGTGAAAGGCAAAGGAAGTAAAACCGGTCCCCAAGCCCGGGCTGCTGATGAAAGAGGGAAAGGCGGAGGCCAAGTTCAGAAACTGGGTCGCTGAAGTCGCGCTGTTGGAGGCGATCACCCAGAGCCGACCATTGAGGTCATTGCAGAAGAGCCGTGAGCCATCGGGTCCTGGTTTGAGGTGATTGATCCGGGCAACGGGCGCGGAATTACTGCTCGCGGGAATGGTCACCCAGTTCTCCACGGCGACGCGAATGCCCGAAGGGAACGGCGAGGTCAGGGGATTCGAGAGCTGGGCGAGGGATGCAGTTGTGCATCCGCACAAAAGGGTCGCCGCAAGGCGCCCCACGGACGGGAATGGCATGGATGGTGACGGTGGTGTGGGTTCGTTTGGGGAGGACCAGGACAAATTGCTGGCAACACCTCATTCAGGGACCAGACAGCCCGAAATGCGATGGGAAGCGATTCGTGGGCACGAAAGCGGGGATCGTGCCCATCGTCTTCAGACACTCAAATTTGACATTTTTTCAAGTGCGGACCCGATTTCCCGCGATTAGCACTCGGCCATGCTTCTTGGCGTCAATGTCGATCACGTGGCGACTCTCCGGCAGGCTCGCTATGCGCTGCTGCCGGATTCGCCAAATGCTGAACCTTCTCCACGGGTCGCCTCGCTCGATGCGATGGCAGGTGGAGCGGATTCCATCACGATCCATGTTCGTGCGGACCGTCGGCACATGCAGGAACGGGACGCCTATGAAATCCGTCGGGAATGTCCGCTTCCCCTCAATCTGGAAATGGGCGTGACGCCGGAAATGCTGCGCTTGGCGCTCGATCTGAAGCCTGACTTCGTCTGCTTAGTCCCCGAGACGCGTGAAGAGGTCACCACCGAAGGCGGACTGGATGTCGCGAGCAGGGCAGAGGAAGTCAAAAGCTGTGTTGCCCAACTTCGTGACGCGGGGATCATGGTCTCTTTGTTCATCGATCCGGATGAACATCAGGTCGAAAGCACGGCGGAGTGCGCAGCTCAAATGATCGAGTTGCATACCGGATGTTTCGCCAACGCGACGGGAGACGACCTGAGGGTCGAGGTCGATCGGCTGATCTTGGCGGCTCGCATGGGGGCGGGAATGGACCTGCAGGTCAATGCAGGGCACGGGATCAACTATGACAATCTGAGTCGATTGTTCACCGTTCCGTTTTTGGCGGAGCTCAATATCGGACACTCTCTGGTATCGAGAGCGATGCGGGTGGGCCTGGAAACCGCGGTAAGGGAGATGAAGGAGGCGATGGCTTTCTATCCAGAATAGGATTCATGGAGGTTTTTGGGATTGGCATCGACATCGTTGAGATCGGGCGGATCGAAGAGACGCTTGAACGCCATGGGGAGCGGTTTCTGGAAAAGATTCTGACCGAGGCGGAGCGGGCCTATTGCCTAAGTCACAAGCGCCCCGCAGTTCACGTGGCCGCACGATTCGCGGCGAAGGAAGCGATCTCGAAAGCCTTCGGCACTGGAATTGGCAAGGATCTCGGTTGGTTGGATGTGGAAGTGATTCGGCATGAGACCGGAGCTCCCCTTGTGCGTCTCTATGGAGCGGGGGCAGTTTTTGCGCGTTCGGTGGGTATTGCCGAAGTGAAGATCAGCATCAGCCATGCTCGCGATTACGCTGTCGCCCATGCGATGGCGATGATCCGCTGACCGCTCGAAGATGACGTGCCGTTTCGCGGGAACCGAGGATCGCTGGTTCCCTGTAAAGAAGGGTGAGTGGGTCCGGTCAGGGGACCACTTCACAATCCGGGTCCATTGGTCGGATGTGGTGTCGGTGGATGCTTGGTTCCCCTGTTGCTCTTTGTTCTCTGTGCCGTGCTATTGAAGGACATCGGAGGACCGCTCATTTGGCCCCTTGCAGGCCTCGTCTTTGGCGTTATTGGCACGCTGGTAGGGTTCGCATGGCAATCCAAACAGGACTAGAACCACCAGAGCAGGCTCGCTCAACACGCAGAAAAAGGCCAAACGAGACCATCGGAAAGCCCCGATTGAGCCCGTCGTTCCGTTGCCTTCCGATGGTGCCGAGTGATGGACGCCGTTTCGGATTTTCGGGCGGCGTTTCCCCTCCGTGGTCATGGCGCCTCGTGATGAGCTCCTGTGACGTCCCGCCGAGACCACCCATGCTGTGAGGCAAGGAGGATTCACCCCGTGGCGGGCTCGCCGGTGGCGTAACCCGGCCGAGAGAGGGCGATTTTGACGAGGTTGTGCACGATGCCCTCGAGTCGGCACTGGGCGGAGACCTTGCGACGTCCTCGATCGTCGAAACGGTTCATGGCTTTGACATGGCGGATGTTGGCGAGAGCGGGTTCGATGATGCCCATGCGGTGGCTGTAGCGTTCGCGGCCTCCGGAATTGTCGACCTTGCTTCGCATCCCG
>NZ_JACHFD010000030.1 GCF_014201715.1 Haloferula luteola | reverse complement strand
CGGGAGTTCCCCCGCCGCTCCGCTCATCACGGACCCTGTTTCATCCACTCCATCCCAATCCCTTAGCCATTCCCATGCCGGGTGGTGGGGGTTTTTCGTGGTGCGGGCGCTCAGGGGATCCCCATGAGGAATTCAATTCCGGGGGATTCCCGCTTTGCGACGATTGGGCCGCTATGTCAGCTTCAGGCAAGCGGATGGCAGGACACTTTGAGCTACTCTTTCTGGGAACCGGAACATCGGTCGGTGTCCCGGTCATCGGTTGCAAATGCGAGGTCTGTCGGTCGAAAGACCCGCGAAATCGACGGACTCGATCCTCCATTCTGCTCCAGTCGCCCACACATCACGTGCTGGTCGATTCCGGGCCCGACCTCCGGGAACAAGCCCTCCGGGAAGGGATCGAGCGAGTCGACGCCGTTCTCTATACTCACGCGCACGTCGACCACGTGGTGGGCTTCGACGAACTTCGCGCCTTCTGTTGGCATCGCTCCGCACCACTCCCACTGCATGCCAGCCCTTTCACGCTGCGGGTGTTGCAGCAGATGTTCCCCTGGGCATTTGACGTTGAAAATACCTATCCGGGCTACATCAAGCCCCTCCCGGTTCCTTTCGAACCCACGATTCACCTTGGGGACATCACCGCGACGCCACTGCCCTTATTTCACGGTGCCGTGGAAACGCATGGATTTCTGATCGATTACCCGGGGGCCCCGTCCATCGGTTATTTGCCGGATGTGAAGGCCCTGCACGAGTCGTCCATCACAGCGTTGCAGGGAGTCGATCTGCTCATTGTCGACTCGCTGCGGCCTCGCGAGCATCCGACTCATCTTTCCAATGCCGAGGCCCTCTCCATGATCGAGCAGCTGGGAGCTGCCCAGGCTTGGCTCACTCATCTCGGCCACGAAAATGAACACGCTCTCTACGAATCCCACCTGCCTCGCCATGTGCGAGTCGCCTATGACGGCTTGAAACTCCAATTCTGATCATGCTCCGCCACCTCATCGCATTCTTTTGCTCTGCCGCTTCGGTCTTTGGGGCCCTGAACCCGGATCAAGTGGTCATTCTCTTCAACCGCAACGCTGCCGACTCGGATACCCTTGCCAAGCACTACGCTGAGCTCCGCGACATCCCCGCGACACAAATCGTCGGTCTCGATCTTCCCGACAAAGAGCAGATCGATCGGGACGAATACCGAACCCAGCTCCGCGATCCGCTCGCGAAAATCTTTGATGATCGCCGTTGGTGGCTTCGCAACGACGGCCCCGACGGAAAGAAGCAACTCAGCGGACTCAAAGTGCGCCTCATCGTCTGCATGCGAGGGGTTCCGAGCCGGATCTTCCACAACGATACCCAAGCGGATCCCGAACAAGACGCGAAGGACCCGCAGGCTTCACTTCGGCGCATGATGATGACCTCCAGTGCGGCGGTCGATTCCGAGTTGATGTTGCTGGGCTTGGAGAACCCCAAGACTGAAGGCCCTCTGGACAACCCCTACTTCAAAAGCACCACGCCCATCGAGAAAGCGGCCATCCCCATTTTGCTGGTCGGGCGGATCGACGGCCCATCTCCCGAAATCTGCACTCGCATGATGGACGATGCCGTGGCGACCGAAAAGACCGGCCTATGGGGATTCGGAGTCGTCGACATCGCCAACAAATCCGCCGCGCAGGATCCGAGTGGCGACCCCTGGTTCCGCACGGCGGCCAAAGATCTCCGGGAAAAGGGATTCCCTGTCTTGGTGGACCGTTTCCATCCCACCCTCCCGCGAAATTTTCCGCTCCCGCCCACCGCTCTCTACTATGGATGGTACGACTGGAATGTGAGTGGTCCGTTCATCAATCCCCACTTCCACTTCAAGCGAGGCGCCATCGCCATCCACCTCCACTCTTTCAGCGCAGCCCAACTCAGGGATGCAGGCAAGAACTGGTGCGCTCCATTGCTCGCACGGGGCGCAGCCGCTACCGTGGGCAATACTTTCGAACCCTTTCTCCATCTCACTCACCATCTCGATCTTCTCAATGCCCGGCTTCTCGACGGCTTCACTCTGATCGAAGCGGCCACGATGGCCATGCCGGTAGTTTCTTGGCAGGGAGTGGTGCTCGGCGATCCACTTTACCGCCCGTTTGCCCATCTTGATGGCACTGGTGCGAAGGAGGATGACGATCGCGTGTTTCGAGCTCTGCGCATCGCCCAATTGAGGTGGCCCGACGACGACTTGCGGCGCCGGGAATTGCAAAAAGCGGCCACGCGAATGAACAATGGAACGATGACGGAGGCCTTGGCTCTCGATTTCGCCGAGGGTATCGACGCCAACGTCGCCGTCACATTGCTGACCGACGCAACTCGACAGTATTCCGCCCCCACCGATCAACTGAGAACCGAACTTCTGAAGATCAAATTGGACCGAGAGCGTGGGCAACTCGCCGCCGCCAAACAGGGACTGCGTGCAGCCCTATCACGTTACTCCCAGCTCCCGGAAAAGGACGCCGCTCAAGTTTGGCTGGACACCCTTGAAGCGGACGCAACCCGCACAAAATAAGTCATCCCGAAGTTCTTCAGTTGATCATCTGAACAGTCTTAGTGCAAAGTGGGGTCACCATGCCCCCCTACTCTGACCTGTTGCAGAATGCCTTCGGAGGAATCGCGGAGCCACCGCCAACGATTCTTCCCGACGAACTCGAACTCCAAGCCATCTGGTTTGCCGGGGGCTTTGGACGAGATTTCACCACCACTGACGGCCAAACTGTCCGCATCCAACAGTTTGGGGGATGGAATCGGTCGGCTGGCCCCGATTTCCTCCACGCTGCCATCGATCTTCAGGGAAAGCTCCACCATGGAGCCATCGAATTGGATCCCGACGGAAACGACTGGGAACTCCATGGGCATGGTGCTGATCCCGCCTACTCCTCGGTCGTCCTCCACGTCAGTTTTCGAGCTCACCGTGCTGAAACATTCATCCGCGATGTCCACCATCGTGCGATCCCTCAGGTCGTCCTGAGCCCCGCCGAGATTCACCATGCTCTGCAAACTCCTCGCCGAGCGACCGCCATTGCCCGCCCCGGGCGGTGCGTCCACCCCCTCGCCCAGCTACCGCCCGATTCCCTCAAAACACTGCTTGAGCAGGCTTCCGACCATCGCAGCCAACAGAAAGCCGCCCGTTTCCTGCGCATCGCGGAAGCCCACGGTCGCGACGCCGCACTTTTCCAAGTAACCGCCGAAACTCTGGGCTACCGAGCCAATGCACTTCCCATGCGTTTGCTCGCTCAACGCGCTCCACTGGCTGCTCTTCGCGAGCTCGCCGAGCCCGACGCGGTATTGTTTGGCATCGCCGGCTTCCTCTCTCCCGAGCTCCATGAGATCGCTCCGCCAGATACCCGCCAGCACCTTCGGCGACACTGGGAAAGCTGGTGGAGGCACCGCGGCGTCTGGGAAAACTTCCGCCCCTTACCGTGGACATTCACCGGGCAACGGCCCGCGAACCATCCCCATCGACGAGTCGCCGCCCTCGCCATGTTGGTTCGAAATTGGACCTCCTATCGCCGGCGTGCTCTTGCTCGGCCATTTTGCCCCGCTGCGGTGATCCATTTTCTCGGGTCCCTGCAGGACCCCTTTTGGAGCCACCGCCATACCCTCTCCTCGAAAGCATCTCGTCAACCGATTGCGCTCTTCGGATCCACCCGAGCGAAAGAATTGCTCGCGAACCACCTGATCCCTTTGGCGAGACACGAAGACCCTGCCTTCACCTATGAGGATTACCTCAAGCTACCGGCTGGCGCGAAAAACGAGCACGTCCGCCGCTGCGCCATCCGACTCTTCGGCGGAGAGGACCTCGCCCAGCCTTATCTCCAAAAAGCGGCCCATCATCAGGCGCTGCTTCAGATCTATCGGGACTTTTGCCTCGAAGACCTCAGCGATTGCCTCCGCTGCCCCTTCCCCGAGCAACTCTCCCAATGGCGATGAACTGACCCTCCATCTCTCCCCCCTCTACATGCACGAAGCTCTTCTCGCTCTCAACGCCCTTCCGCGCATCGGGCCCGTCCGAATTCGCAGGCTGCTGGCCCATTTCGGTACCGCCCGCGCAGTCCTTGATGCCTCCATTCCTGCACTGCTCCGAGTCGAAGGCATCGGTCCTGAACTCGCCAACATGATCCGAGATCATGACTCTTTGACGGACCCTTCCACCGAACTTGCCGAACTTCATACTCGCGGACTCTCCCTCCTCACCCCGGACGATCCCGCCTTTCCTCCAGCACTCCGAGAGTCCTACGATTGTCCGATCCTTCTGTATGTTTGGGGAGAAGTTCTCCCCTGCGACCGCCATGCCATCGGCATCGTTGGAACCCGCCGAGCATCTTATTACGGGAAAAACAGTACCAAGAAGCTCGCGTATCAACTGGCACGCTCAGGATTCACCATTCTTTCCGGCTTGGCGCGAGGGATCGACACCACCGCCCACGAGGCAGCTCTCGCTGCCAGCGGGCGCACGGTTGCCATCATCGGATCAGGGCTCGCTCGAATCTACCCAGCTGAAAACCTCACTCTGGCGGAAAAAATCGCCGATGGAAACGGAGCCGTGATCAGCGAATTCCCCCTCCATACCCAACCCGACAAACAGACCTTCCCACAACGCAACCGCATCGTCGCCGCTTGGTCTCGGGCACTGGTGGTCACCGAATCGCCCCATTGGTCGGGCTCACTGATCACGGCCAATCTCGCCACCGAGTACGGTCGCCCTGTCTACGCCGTACCCGGCCCTATCGACAAACCCACTTCGGCAGGATGCCACCAACTCATCCGCGAGGGGGCGACCCTATTGACCGATGCGAGCGAATTGATGGACGACATGGGGGCGTTGGGCCTTCCCCAATCGCGCCCCAGCCATCCCCCAACGGAGTCGACCTGCGAACTTCCCCTAGGAATCCCCGATTTGCCTCCCGAAGAGCAACACCTCCTTTCCTCTCTCGGCGACGAAGAATCCGGAATCGACCGGTTGGTGGATCTCACAGGCTGGCCCGCGCAAAAGGTTTCCACCACCCTTCTCAAACTCGAAATGAAACGCCTGATCAGGGCCCTTCCCGGGATGCGTTACATCCGGCGCTGACTCAACGTTCCCCCATTCACGAATGCCTAAAAAGCAGCTACTGCTGCCCATCCGGCACACTTCCTACCTTTCCTTGCGACCGTGGAAAGAATGAGGATTCTTTTTGCTTATGCTTAGACGCATGAGAAACCTTTCCCATTGGATCTTGATCGCGGCCGGAGCTTGCGCCTCCCCCTCAACCGCGGAACCGGCCGCCAATCTCGCGCTCCTCGCCCAGCCCTCTGCCTCCTATGTTTCTGGAGATACCTCGGTAGCTGCTCTCAATGACGGAAACGAACCGACCCTTTCTCGGGAACGAGGTCCGGGTTCTTTCGGCAACTGGCCTAAAACCGGAACCCAGTGGGTCGAGCTCAGTTGGACCAAAGCCATTTCCACCGATGCGATCGAAGTCTACTGGTGGGACGACCACCAAGGGGTGCGCCTGCCTTCTCAATGTCGACTGAAATTTTGGAATGGATCGGACTACGCACTGGTCCCCTCCGCCGAGGGACTGGGAGTGGAGGGCGATACGTTCAATCGCACCACTTTCCAGCCCATCACCACCACCCGCCTACGACTCGAAATGGACGGCTCCGAGTCCTTTTCCACAGGTGTTCTTGAATGGCGCGTCTTCGACACCGGCGACTCTCCTGCTTTTCCGCCAGACACCCACGCGGGCTTGGATCGCTCCGTGATGCTCGATGGCCCCACCTATCTCCATGGACAAGTCAAAGCCCTCAAACATGCCGACCAACTGGAACTCCAGTGGCGCAAACTCAGCGGCCCCGGAGAGGTTACTTTTGCCCAACCTTCCGCCACCGAAACCACCGCTCGTTTTTCCCAATTGGGAACCTACGAGCTGGCTCTTGAGGCGAAACTTGATGGAGAGACCAGCTCCGATTCCCTTCAAGTCACCGTCATCGACCCACCCAAAGAACAACGGCTCGATGTCGTCTACACGACTCCCTATCAAATCAACAATCCACTGTGGAACGACCGAGCCAAGGCTCTCATCACCCAGTGGATCCCTCACTGCATCGACGTCATCGAAGATCGCTCCCTCAATACCGGCGGCATCGACAACTTTGAGGAAGCGGCCAAGGCACTTCGTGGCGAAGCTCATCAACGGCACAAAGGCTACGTCTTCGCCAATGCCTGGGTCCATCAAACGGTCGAGTCGATGTGCATCGCCTTGATGGTCGACGCGCAAGGGGACTCCGAAATTCTCGCCGCCCAGCAACGTTTCCGCAGCACCCTCGATTCGTGGATCCCGTCCATCCTTGCCGCCCAAGAACCGGATGGATATCTCCAAACCGCCTACACCCTTGCCGATCGTCAGCATTGGCCGGAACGCTGGAATCCCGCCAATCGTGAAAACCACGAAGGTTACGTCGCCGGATACTTCATCGAGTCCGCCATCAACCACTACACGCTGACCGGAGGAAAGGACACCCGCCTCTATGATGCGGCAAAGAAACTCGCCGACTGCTGGGTCAACCACCTAGGCCCCGGGAAAAAAGCTTGGTACGATGAGCACCAAGAGATGGAGCAAGCTCTCGTCCGCTTTGGCCGATTCGTCAACGACATGGAAGGCCACGGACGCGGAGACGCCTACATCTCCCTCGCCAAGTTCCTCCTCGACAATCGTGGCCACGGCGAGGTCTGCCAAGAATACGATCAAAGCCACCTTCCAGTGCAACAGCAGTATGAGGCAGTCGGCCACGCCGTTCGCGCCGTCTACAGCTACTCTGCCATGGCCGATGTCGCCGCAGAAACGCAGGACACCGACTACGAAAGCGCCGTGATGTCCCTTTGGGACAACATGGTGAATCGGAAATACTACATCACCGGAGGAATTGGCAGCGGCGAGACCTCTGAAGGGTTTGGTCCGGACTACTCCCTGCGCCACGATGCCTATTGCGAGTCCTGCTCCAGCTGCGGTCTCATCTTCTTCCAGTACAAGCTCAACCTCGCCTACCACGACGCGAAATACGCCGATCTCTACGAGGAAACGATGTACAATGCACTCCTCGGTTCGGTGGACCTCGACGGGAAAAACTTCTTCTATCAAAACCCGCTCGATACCTACACCGCCCGCTATCCGTGGCATGGCTGCCCCTGCTGCATCGGCAATATCCCCCGTACCCTCCTCATGGTTCCGACCTGGACCTACGTGAAGGATGAAAAAGGGATCTATACCAACCTCTTCATCGGAAGCACGATCCAGGTCGGGGAAGTCGCCGGCACCCAGATAGAAATGGTTCAAAAAACGGACTACCCATGGGACGGCAAGGTGGCCATCACCGTCAACCCCGCCGAAGATCGCGAATTCGAACTGCGCATTCGCATCCCGCACCGAGATGTCAGCGTACTTTACCAGGGTCAACCTCAAGCCAATGGGCTGACCCAACTCCAAATCAATGGCGAACCGACACCCTTCGCCGAGGAACTCGGCTACGCGGTGCTTCATCGGAAGTGGCAAAAGGGCGATACCGTCAGCTTTGAGATTCCGCTGGTCCCCCAGAAGATCACGGCCAGCGACAAGATCGAAGCCACCCGCGGAGAAATGGCGTTCCGTTATGGACCTTTGGTCTACTGCGTCGAAAGAGCCGATCAAAACATTCAGCGCCCCGTCGACCCGAATGCGCCCCTTTCTGTCGAATGGCAGCCTGAAACCCTAAACGGCATCAAAGTTCTCAAAGGCAAATGGGCCGATGGCGATGATCTGCTGGCGATCCCCTATTACGCACGGGCCAATCGGGAGAGTGCCGCAGGGATGGGCCAATTTGGCGGACCTGGTGCCACCGGAGGCGGCGACGGAACTCGCGATCAAAAGGGACCAAGTTCACGGGTCTGGCTTCCGGTCCGCTGAAACCACGAAGGAGCCCTCCACCTTCGAGGTCTCTCCACCTGCCTTTCCACATGGGCCGCTCGTCGCCACCTTTTGGCTCGGGCGGCCCATTTTTGTCTTCACCACCCCGACCTGTCGCTCTCCCCCCCCGAGAGCGCCTCGCCCCGCCCGGAATCCATCTCGTGGCCTGCCCAATTCTCCTCCTCCTGCACGCCTTCCATCCTCCTCAATGACTCCTTTTCAGGGATTTGAACAAACCCCCTCGCCCAGCTCTTCATCACCTGCCGATTCCTCGGAAATTCGGGATTTTCCGGCAGCCCATCAAGGGGGCGATCAAAAACATCCCCTTCGGGGATCTCCGGGTTGAACCTCGAATGCCCTTGCCAACTGGGGCTTGGCGCGTCTAGTGCGTCGCCACCGAGCCATGGGCAAGACTCTCATCATCGCCGAAAAACCGTCCGTCATGACCGACCTCTCGAAGGCCCTCGCAAAGGTCTTCGGAAAGTTCGATAAACAAGGACAGGGGCGCGACTCCTACTTCGAGAATGATGATGCGATCATCACCTCAGCCGTCGGCCACCTCGTCGAGTTGCGCATGCCGACGGGGCCGAATGGCAAGAAACTGCCGTGGAAATTCGACGTCCTGCCGGCCATTCCAGACAGCTTCGAACTCGATCCGATCGAACAATCCGCGAGTCGGCTCCGCCAGGTCGTCAAATTGGCCAAGCGCAAGGATGTCGACCTGATCGTCAACGCCTGCGACGCCGGCCGTGAAGGGGAACTCATTTTCCGCTACATCATGGACATCGGCAAAATCGACAAGCCGTCGAAACGGCTGTGGATGCAGTCGATGACCCAGCAATCGATCCTCACCGCATGGGAGCGGCTGCGGAGCGACTCTGAAATGCAGCCGCTGGCCGATGCCGCACGCTGCCGCTCGGAATCCGATTGGCTGGTCGGACTCAACGCCACCCGTGCCTTGACGTGCTTCCGTTCCCGCCATGGGGGCTTCAACATCACCTCTGCCGGACGAGTCCAGACGCCCACCCTGGCCATTCTCGCCAAGCGCGAGGCTGAGATTCAGGCATTCGTTCCCGAGGCCTACCACGAAGTGCACGGCACCTTTGGGGTCGCCGCAGGCGACTACCTCGGCAAATGGATCGACGAAACCTGGAAAAAAGATCCCTCCCAGCCTCATGGCCGCCCTGAACGCATCTGGGACCGCACCCTTGCCGAGGCCATTCAAGCCCGTTGCACTGGGCAACCCGGCATCGTCGAAGAGACCCGCAAACCTTCGACCCAGATCGCCCCCCAACTTTACGACCTAACAACCCTCCAACGGGAGGCTCCCTTCTCCGCGAAAGGCACTCTGGCCCTCGCCCAGGCGCTCTACGAGAAGCACAAGATGATCACCTACCCCCGGACGGACTCCCGCTACTTGCCGGAGGACTACACCGGAACGGTCCGCACTACGATGTCGGACATCGCGAACTCCGATCTTCCCGTCGCCGACTACGCTCGCAAGGTCCTCGACGAAAAGGACGGAGCGAAGCTGGTGAAGTCGAAGCGCGTCTTCGATTCTTCAAAAGTTTCCGACCACTTCGCCATCATTCCGACGGGCCGTGTGGTGAAACTCAGCGAAGCCGAAGAGCGATTGTATGACATGATCGTGAAGCGCTTCGTGGCCGTTTTCTTCCCGAATGCGGAATTCGAACAAACGACCCGCCTCACCACAATTCACACTCCGGGCTTCACCGATCGATTCAAAACGGAAGGTCGTGTTCTGGTGAAACCCGGCTGGCTTGCGGTCTATGGTCGGCGTCCCGGCGTGGCCTCCGGCAAAGACGAACTCACCGCCGTCGAGCCCGGGGAAAATGCCGAGACCCGGTCGATCGAAATCCTCGACGAGCAAACCAAGCCTCCAGCACGCTACAACGAATCCACCTTGCTCTCCGCCATGGAAGGCGCCGGGAAACTGGTCGACGATGAAGCACTTGCGGAAGCCATGTCCGAACGTGGCCTTGGCACCCCTGCCACTCGCGCCGCGATCATCGAAGCCCTCATCCGCCAAAAATACATCGCCCGTGATGGCGATGGCGGTCGTGCTCCCCTGCATGTTTCGCCCACCGGCATGAGACTCATTCAGTTGGTCACCGAAATGGACATTGCCGGGCTTGCCTCCCCGCAAATGACTGGAGATTGGGAATACAAGCTGCGCCAGATGGAACAGGGCCTTCTCGATCGCGACCAATTCATGGGCGAGATCAAGAAATACACCACCGAGATCGTTCACAAAGCCAAGGGCTTGGCCACCGAGATGAAAAATCGGACATTCTCCGATCTCGACTGCCCGTGCCCAGCCTGCGGTGCTCCTGCGCTGAAACAAACCGACGCCACCTTCGAATGCCGCGAGCCGGAGTGCAAATTCCAGGCGAAGAAGCACATCGCAGGTCGCACCCTCACCGCAGACGAAGCGAAGCAACTCTTCACCACCCGCTTCATCGGCCCTCTTCAAGGCTTCAAATCCAAGTTCAACCAACCCTTCGAAGCGGGCTTGGAACTCACCGATAAGTTCAAGGTGAGCTTCGTTTTCGACGAGAGTGACAAAGAAACCGCCGACGACCTGACGGAAGATCAAGTCATCGGTAATTTCCCCCTCGCCGATGGCCGTCAGGTGAAAGTCTACGAGACCGACAAAGCCTGGTTCC
Source organism: Haloferula luteola (assembly GCF_014201715.1). GTDB lineage: Bacteria > Verrucomicrobiota > Verrucomicrobiia > Verrucomicrobiales > Akkermansiaceae > Haloferula > Haloferula luteola. The sequence continues at coordinate 30,000 of NZ_JACHFD010000030.1, read as the reverse complement.
TTCCCGACTTGAAGTCGAAAAAGGACCCCGACGGCATCCGCGTGGGACGCACCATTCTCCAACACGAGATCCCGCAGGAGGAATTCCTCAAAATGATCGCTGAAGGTAAAACGGGCCTCATCAAAGGCTTCATTTCCAATCGGACCAAGCGCCCCTTTGATGCCTTCCTGACCTTCGATCTCAACACCGGAAAGGTCGGCTTCGAATTCCCCCCGCGTCCTGCCAAGAAGGCCGCAAAGAAGGCGTAAACCCCGACTCTTTGCCTCCATAAATTCTTGGAGTTGAGATGATTAAAAAACGTTTACCAATTGGAAATTTAACTCCTGTTGGTGGTTTTTCCTTGGAGGACACCTCCCCCTTCACGTAGCTTCACGGCGTCCCCCGAAAGGAAGGACTTCTTCGAAAACAAGCCCGCACCCCACACGCCGCGGGCCTCACTCCGAAGCAGTTCCTTTGGACACCGTTTTCCCCCAAACGTGTGTGTGTGAGCCGCCCGGCAGGTCGTCCCCCGATCCGCCGGGCGGCTTCTTTTTCGGCCGATCGCTTCCTTCGAATTCGCTCACCCTCGCCTCCATTTAGGCGACTCGTGAAAACGCCACAACTCCGCTCAACGCCCCCATTCCCAAGGCAGGGAGGGCTTCAACGGTCACGGAACTGGCAGTGCAGAACCTCCCATTCAGCGGCTCGTACTTGGCTCGGGAAACCAACGAGCTACCGCTTGAGCCGCCTTTTCATGAGCGCCGGTGCCGCCGAGAGTGGCGATCACTTCCGCAAGGCGGGCCTGCAACAAAACCACTTCCTCAGGATGGTCCAGCATCCGCTCCAGCTCTTGGGAAACGGAGCAGGGCTCCGCATCCGACTGGATGAATTCCTCGATGACCGTTTCCCCTGCCAAAATATTGATCAACCCGATGTGTTCGATCTTCACCACCATTTTGGCAATCAGGTAGGTCGGCCACGCCAGACGATACACCAAACAATACGGAAGTCCGAAGAACGCCGCCTCCACCGTCGCCGTCCCACTCGCCACCACGCCGCAGGCGGCTTCCTGCATCAAGCGATGGGCTCCGCCGTCTCGGACTTCCAAGGCGGCACCCAGCCCGCTTCCAGCGGCCAGCTCGCGAATCCGTGTCGCCAGCCGCGCATTCGCTGCTGGGACGGCGAATTGTAGCTCGGGGCGACTCTGCAGCATCCGCTCCGCAGTGCCCAACATCAGCGGGAAAAGTTTCTCCACCTCCGGCACACGACTTCCGGGCAAAAGCGCGACCAGAGAGGGGTTCCGCGATAGACCGAGGTGCTCCTCCGATAATTCATCAATGATCGGGTGACCGGCAAAGCTGGCCTTAAGGCCGCTACCTTCAAAAACCTTGGGTTCGAAAGGCAGCAGGCAGAGCACCTCATCCAGCACCGCCGCCATCTTGGGAATCCGGCCTTTCTTCCATGCCCAGACCTGCGGACACACATACTGCACGATCTTCACCTGCGGCAGCTCCTTGCGGACCGCGGCAGCAAATCGGAGGTTGAACCCCGGGTAGTCCACCAGCAGCAGCACATCCGGCTGCCAGGCTTTCACCTCCGAGAGCATCCGCTCGAAAGAGTCCTTGAAGAAACGATAGTGCTTCAACACCTCCACCACGCCCATCACGGCTGCTTGATCGAGCCAATCGTGCACTCCCGACCCCGCCACCTCCTGCATCACCGGTCCTCCCGCTCCCCGAACCTCAAGTCCCGGCATCAGCGTGATGAGAGCGCGCAACAACCCGGCGGCGTGCATGTCGCCACTCATTTCTCCTGCCACGACATACAGCCGGCCATTCATCGGCGGGAAGCTACGCCGGTTCCCCTCCAGGGATCAACCGTCGAGCGACCCAACCCATTTGTCATTGATTTCCCACGGGTCGGCCCCTTAATCGCCGCCCAACCTCAGTGCTCATGGCCGATTCTCCTGCCGATCCCAAACCGATTGCCGAAATCTCGCATGGCCCTTCCGCCTTCGAGCAGTTCCTCGATAAAAACCAAAAGTCATTGATGGCGCTTGGAGTCGTGATCGCGCTCGGGGCTGCTGCCTGTGTCGTCAAAGACGGTCTCGACCGCGGAGCACGTGACGGAGCAGGCAACGCATTGGTCGGCGCGGAAACCGCCGAACAACTGCAGGAAGTCATCAACCAGCACGCAGGAACGCCTTCTGTGGCCTCTGCCGCCGTCCTTCTTTCCGATCAACAATGGGAAAGTGGCCAGCAAAGTGCGGCAGTCGAAACCCTGCGCACCGAGATCGCCGCCCATCCGGACCATCCCGCCACCATCCCCGCCCGCGCACGCCTCGCAGCCCGACTGCTGGCAACCGGCGACACGGCCGGCGCAAAAGCCGAATTCGAGGCGCTCCTCGCCGATCCTACTGCCGATTGGATCGCCCCCTATGCGCTGGTTTCTCTTTCAGAAATCGCCCGTGAAGCTGGCGATCTCGACGCCGCCAAGGCCTATCTTGACCAAGCTTCCGACAAATACCCGGGGACGGCCTTTTCGAAGTCGATCCAGGACGCCCGCCGTTTTGTTGCCTTCGTCATGCCCTCCGAAGTGGAGCCGCCCGCCACTCCTGCCAGTGAGGAACCACCCCTGCCTGAGACGACCGAGCTGAATCCCACGGACACTGGCATGTCGAACAATCCCCTTCTCGATAGCCTTACCGGCCCCGGAAGCGATCCGACTCCCGCGCCTGAAGAACCCGCTCCCGATGCCTCGGAAACCCCTGCGGAAGACTCCGATCCGAGCGGGAATTGAAATTGACATCTTCGACCTCTCATCTCCTTTTTGCCACGTGAGCGATAAACTGTTTCAAAAAGTCATCGGCCGCCGTCCCGATGAGGCCCCGGAAGCCCCTGCAGCGGCTCCCGCATCTGCACCCGTCGCCCCAACGAGCCCCTCGGCTCCCGTGGCCGGAGGCGCTGCACCTTCTTATTCAGCAGGTTCCGCTCCCGCTCCGAAGCCGGTGGCATCCGTAGCTCCAGGCGGACCTTCCCGCAACGTGCTGAGCACCGACGTCGACATCAAGGGCACGGTGAAATTCACCAATGACCTCGTCGTCGACGGTAAAATCGAAGGAGAAATCTCCTCTGCCGGCAACCTCACCGTCGGAGAAAACGCTCGCCTCAAGGCCGAGATCAAGTGCGGCACCGTGGTTGTCTACGGCAAAGTCCATGGCAACATCGCCGCCAGCGACCGCGTCGACCTCAAGTCCAGCGCCGAAGTCGTCGGCGACATCAAAGCCAAGACTCTGGCCATCGAGGCAGGTGCCATTTTCGTCGGCAAATCCACCGTTGGCACACCTTCCACCCCGGCTGCTGCCGAAGGGTCCAAGAAGTCCGAGGGCTGAGTTTTCCCAACCGATTTCCTTCTCTTACCAACGGCAGCCCCCCTTGCGGAGGCCGCCGTTTTTCATTCCCACTCTGGAGGCGTTCAAAGTTGGACGACTCCGAACCCATGCATCACATTCCTCCCATGCCCACCGCCGCCCTCGATCTCAAGGAGGCCATCCTCCAGCTCAAAAAAGAGCGCAATGCCGTCATTCTGGCCCACAACTACCAGACCGGCGACATTCAGGATCTCGCCGACTACGTGGGAGATTCCCTCGGTCTCGCCTACCAAGCGAAAGCGACTGAAGCGGATGTGATCGTCTTCTGCGGCGTTCACTTCATGGCAGAAACTGCCAAGATCGTGAACCCCTCCAAAACCGTCGTCCTGCCAGACCGCGATGCCGGTTGCTCGCTTGAGCAATCCTGCCCAGGGCCCGAGCTCGAAGCCTTCCTTCAAGCCAACGCCGCCAAAAACTACTACGTCATCGCCTACATCAACTGCTCCGCCCATGTGAAGTCGCTATGCGACGTCATCTGCACGTCTGGCAATGCCGTGCGGATCGTTGAGCAAGCTCCCTCCGACCGTCCCATTCTTTTCGTGCCCGATGCCAATCTCGGAGCCTGGGTCATGGAGCAAACCGGTCGCAAGATGGACCTTTGGCAGGGCTCCTGTTACGTCCACGTCGAATTCACTCGCGACTCCATTCAACGCATCAAAGACGAATACCCCGATGCCTTGGTCGTCGCCCACCCCGAATGCACCCAGGCGGTGCGGCTTCTCGCCGACGAAGTATGCTCGACGGAAAAGATGATCTCGTGGTGCAAAAATGCCCCTTCCGACCATCTCATCGTCGTCACCGAAAGTGGCATGCTTCATCGCCTGCGCAAAGAAGTGCCCGGCAAGACCCTCATTGCCGGCCCCACTGAACGCTGCGCGTGCGCCGACTGCAAATACATGAAGTTGAACACGCTTGAGAAGCTTCACCAGTGCCTCGATCGACTCAGTCCTGAAGTCGTGCTCCCTGAGGACATCCGAGCCAAGGCAGAAGCCCCGCTCCTGCGCATGCTCGAGCAATCGAAGTAAGCCCCCCCCGCACTGGCGCCCTCCATCATGGCCCGACGCCTTTTGTTTCTCTGCTCTCAAAATAAGCTCCGCAGCCCCACCGCCGAAGCGATCTTCGCCGACCATCCGGGCCTCGAAGTCGACTCCGCCGGGCTGAACCACGATGCCGTGGTGCCCTTGTCACCTGAGCAACTCGCTTGGGCGGACCTGATCCTCGTGATGGAGAAAGAGCATCGCCAGCGACTCACCCGCCGTTTCTCCCGATCCCTCGCCGGAAAGCGCATCGCCATCCTCAACATTCCTGACGACTTCGAGTTCATGGATCCCGAGTTGATCCGCCTTCTGAGACTCCGCTGCCGACCTTACCTTCCCTGAGCGGATCGAACGACCCAGCGGAGATCGACTCACTTGAAACTTTCCGCCATTCCCTCGAAACTCCTCGCCATGCCCTCCGCAGATCCCCGGTTCAACGATTTCGTCCTTCTCCAGGCCCAGAACGCAGGGCTGTTTCTCGGCCAACTCCCCAATCCCGCCACCGGAGAACGATCCGTCAACCTGCGCGCCGCCCGCTCCGTCATCGACTCGCTCGAAATGCTCGAAGCCAAAACCGCCGGCAATCTCACCGAGATCGAACAGAAACTCCTCGGGACCGCACTTGCCAATCTCCGCCCGCTCTACGAAAAAGCATCCCACGATTGAGCTCCATGCATTTTGAACCCTTTCAAATCGGCGCCGTCCCCGTCGGTGGCTCCTTGCCCGTCTTCATTCTGGGTCCCTGCGCCCTCGAAAATGAAACCTTCGCCTGGGAAATGGCCCGCTCCCTCAAGGAGATCGCTGACCGCACCGGCATCCCGTTCATTTTCAAAGCTTCCTTCGACAAAGCCAATCGGACCTCGGTGAAATCCTTCCGCGGCCCCGGCGTCGCCGATGGCTGTCGCATCCTTGGCCAGATTGGCAAGGAATTGGGCGTGCCCGTCACCACCGATATCCACACTGCGGAACAGGCGGAGATCGCATCGGAGACCATCGACCTCCTGCAAATCCCCGCATTCCTCTGCCGCCAAACGGATCTTCTCGAGGCAGCCGCCAAAACCGGACGCGCCATCAATGTCAAGAAAGGCCAATTTCTCGCCCCGTGGGATACCATCAATATCGCTGAGAAAATGCGCGCCTTCGGTTGCCAAAGCTTCTTCATCACCGAGCGCGGCACCACCTTTGGCTACAACAACCTCGTCGCCGACATGCGATCGCTCTACTGGATCCGCAAAGAAGGCATTCCCGTGATTTTTGACGCAACCCACTCCGTGCAACGCCCCGGAGGTCTCGGCGGCGCCACCGGAGGCGATGGAGAACTGGCGCCAGTGCTCGCCCGAGCCGCCGTCGCCACCGGCATCGATGGCTTGTTCATGGAAACGCACTCGGACCCCGCGAATGCCATGTCGGATGGCCCCAATCAAATCCCCCTTGAATTCATGGAGGATCTGCTCGTTCGGTTGATTGCCGTCCACCATGCCGCGCACGGTGCCTAAGGCTCCACGTGATCGACCTGCACATGTCTCTGCCCCTCCACCGTCACCCACTTTGCGCCCTTGGATTCTCCTCCCTGGTCGCGCTGGCGATACTGGGCAACGCAGAGGCCCAGATGCAGATGCCGGGCTTCCCTTCGGGACCGAAGGATGACGATTCCATGGATCTCCCTGGAATGGAGATGCTCGTCGACGGCAGCATCCTCGAAAAAGTCCTCATCCCCCGCTACAATCCTCAGAGAGTCCTCGTCTCCACCCTAAGAGCCGAAAAGCTCCTCCTCGTCAACGACCAGCAAATTGAAGCCACCACGGCTCGGATCGAGTTCTATCACCCTGACGAAACGGTTCGCGGGCGCATCGACCTCAAAACCGCCACCCTGGAAAAGGGCAACCTGCTGCGCTCCCATGAGCCCGTCGATCTTGTCTCTGAGGACCTCAAGGCCCATGGCGTCGGGCTGATCTACCAGCTCAAACCAAGTTGTGGCCTGCTTCTCGGCCCTGCCACCGCAGTCATGCGGACCCCCGAAAAATCCAAGGAAACATCCATGAACTCTCGCACCCCTCTCCTCTCCGCAGCCGGTGCTCTCATGCTGGCCTCCACCGCTCCCGCTCAGGATGCCGAGCCGGAACGACTCGATCCCGCGGCCGTCGAAGGCCTCAATCGTCTCGCCGCTTCCTCTGCTCCGATCGTCGAAGCCCGCAATCAGGAAGATCAAAAAGCCTTGGCCAGCACCCAGGAAAAAGTCGCCCAAGCAGGAGCTTCCCTCGATGAATTCCTCGCCAAAGCCGCCGCGGATCTCCCCCCTGGCAAACCTGCAGACCTTCAAAGCGATGTCTCCCGGCCCGATCTTCATCGCCTCGACAACCTCGCCAAAGTCTCTGCCGACGACGGCATCTATTTCAACAGCGAAAAGGGCATCATGATCCTGCTCAAGAACGTCATCTACGACCATCCCGAGTTCAAACTCAGTGGCGCTGATGAGGTGAAAGTCTTCTTCTCCAACGACTCCAACGAAGGCGGAGGCCAAGACAAACCCAGTGAAGGCGATCTCTCCGTCGATTTCGGAGAACCCACCAAAGTCGTCGCGGTCGGCGCCCTCGTGCTCGAACAAAAGGCCACCGACGGTGGCAAAAAACCTGCCAAGGCCTCAGGTCGCCAAATGATTTACGACGTCGAAAACGAAGAATTCATCATTCGCGGCGGTCGCCCGTGGATCATTTCCGAAGGGGCCAATGGCTACGTCGATGATCCCGAGGGCTACATCCGCTACAACATCCGAACCGGCATCGGTTCCTCGCCCTTCAAATTCCGTGCGTTCACCGAGGGAAAGGCCCTCAACAAACGCTCCTCCGACCAGTGACTTCCCCTCGGTCCGTCATGTCCGAAGCCCAAGCTCTCCTCCGTGCCGAATCCCTGCGCAAATGCTACGGGGGCCGTGCCGTCGTCGACGGCGTCAGCATTCACGTCTGCCCCGGCGAAATCGTCGGCCTGCTCGGACCCAATGGTGCCGGGAAAACGACTTCGTTCTACATGATCGCCGGCATCGTGCCGCCCGATGATGGTCAGGTCACCTTTGCGGGGAATTCCATCACGGGACTACCCATGCATCGCCGGGCACGACTCGGCCTCGGTTACCTGCCCCAAGAGGAATCGATTTTCCGCAAACTCTCAGTGCTCGATAACCTCCTGGCGGTTCTCGAAACCCGCCGCGACCTCAACCGAGCCCAACGTCTCGAGCGCGCCGAAGAACTTCTTGAGCGTTTCAAGATCACCAAAGTTCGCAAATCCCAGGCCATCACGCTTTCCGGCGGTGAGAAACGCCGCCTCGCCATCGCCCGCACCCTGTGCACCGAGCCTCGCCTCCTCATGCTCGATGAACCGTTCGCCGGCATCGACCCGATCGCCGTCGAGGACATTCAAGGCATCGTTCGGGAACTGCGCGAACGTGACGGTCTCGCCATCCTCATCACCGACCACTCGGTGCGGGAAACCTTGTCCATCGTCGATCGCGCCTTCCTCATTCATGACGGCAAGGTGATCCTTGAGGGCGCTTCCGAAAGCTTGGTCAATGACCCGATCGCTCGGAAGCACTACCTCGGCGAGGACTTCCGCATGTAAGGGGCTGCCTTCACAGCACGGAAGACAGTGCCGTGATCAAGAGGACCGCGCCAGACGGCTCTTGGCCATGCGAGTGTACTGACGGCGCCACTTCGGACGCAGGATGCTTTGAACAGACTTTGAAAACCGATGAAGAGCGCGTTGAACGGACATAGGGATTGGGGATCGATCACCACTTCCGGATGGGGGAAGACATCCCAAGTGGCGCGAGGGGCAACGCGCTGTTAGAGAGCTTTCTTGTCCCTGACAAGCATGGTTTGTTGATCGAATCTCTCACAATTCGGTCGCCCGCCGTCTCGCAATCCGCCCCCCCCCAACTGGCATTTTGCCGCCGATCTCGACTGGAAGGATTCTCAAACTCCCCTAACCTTTTGGGCGTGATCTGGCAGGCGCTGCGCAAACGATTCGAAGCCCACAACGAGGAGCCCCCTTTTCGCGACGAATGGATCGCCATGTTGAGGACCAACCTTCCTCTCTATTCTCGGCTCCCCGAGTCCTTACGAGCCACTCTCCATCAACGCATCGCTCGCTTCGTTGCCAGTGTTCGTTTCGAGGGATGCAACGGACTGGAGCTCACCGAGGAAATGATCCTCACAGTCGCCGCCCAAGCCTGCCTTTTGGTCATCCACCGCGAGGGCAAGCCCTTCCCCAAGTTGAAGAACGTTTACCTCTATCCCAGCACCTTCAGCTCGATACAACGCCGGACCGATGCAATGGGCGTCGTCACCGAGGGCGAAGCTCATCGTCTCGGAGAATCTTGGCGAACGGGGACCATCATCCTCGCGTGGGATTCCGTTCTCCGCGGTGCACGAGAAATCCACGATGGGCAGAATGTCACCTTCCACGAGTTTGCCCACGAATTGGACCATGAAGACGGTTCCACCGATGGCGCGCCGGAACTTCCCGACCGAGCCGCCTACCGTTCTTGGGCGCGGGTCTTTACCCAAAGCTATCAGGACTTTCTCGATCGCCTCCACCACGGACAAAAAACCGTCCTCGATCCCTACGGTGCCACCGATCCTGCCGAGTTCTTTGCGGTCGCCACTGAAGCGTTCTTCGAGAAACCCCATCCTCTCTCCAAAGCCCGCCCAGAACTCTACGAGGAACTCCGGCAATACTACGGCCTCGATCCCCGCGAGTGGCTCTCCTGAGTCTTTCCCACCCGACAAAAATGGCCCGCCGATCCAATCGATCGACGGGCCCATTGAAGCTCCAAGAATTCAGGGATTCACCGTTTCCAGCCGATAGAAGGCCGAGCCCGAAGTCGAACCTGGCAGAGGATCTGAGTCGATGAAGCTCTCCGTTTCCGCCGCGGGTTGATGGGTATCGACCGTCGTCGGGAAGCTCCCGAGATCCGTTCCTCTCACCAACTGATAGGTTTGGCTGGGATCCAATCCGCTGAACACCACTTCCACCTGAGTGACTTCTCCGCCCGCATCGCGGGTCGCCACCACTTCCACGACCTGCACTTCAGCCGCTGGGGCAGGGAAATCTTCCGCATCCAGAGGGTCCGTGCCCGCAATGACCTCATCGCCATCACTGACTCCATCGCCATCACTGTCCGCGACCGTGGGATCGGTGCCCAACTGAAATTCCTCAAGATTGGTCAATCCATCTTCATCGGCATCCAAAGCAGCATCGGCATTCGACAGCGAATCCAGGCCATAGGCATCCTCCCAATCATCGGCCATGCCATCCTCATCCGTGTCGAAATGCGCCAACCTCGCCTCGAAATCGTCGAAGGCGATGTTCCGCACCGAACTGGTTCCCGTGCCGTTCTTGATCGCCATCACTTCCAGGCGGATCGTTCGGGTTCCCACAGGAGGATACGCCGACTGACGGATCGCAATCCATTGCTGGCCTGTATTCTCCGATCGACGGATCGAAGTCCTTCCCAAATCCGCTCCGGTCCCATCAAGAAACGAGATCTTCACCACGCCTTGGTCGGCGGAATCGTTGTCCACGATTGCATAATCGAGCAGCAAGGTCCGAGCACCTCCGTCAATCTCGCTCGCCATCGTGCTCACATCCAAGTCTTGCATCATCGTCATGCTGGCGTCCATGTCGCCCTCAAAGACGGCCGCATCCAGGTCTGGATTCGGAGCCCGGCGGTCCGCCGTTGCGAACTGATAGCCACCATTCGGCACCGTCGGTGATGTGGCATCATTGAAGTCGAAGTAATCGATGACGTAGAAATCATTCAAGTTGCTCGTCCAGCCGGGAACCTGACCGGCAGCCACCGACAACCCCACGCTGAACTCCGTGATCTCGGGAAGCTCGAAGTCGCCATTCACCACTTCCACCACTTCACCCGGCTCACTCGCAGAATCGTTCGGGTTGGAACCATAACGCACCTCGACGTCGTCATTGAAGCGGTCTCCGTCGCTATTCACCGAGTTGGGATTGGTCGGACCAAAGCCGGTGGAATTGCCCTCATTGTCGGTTCCATTGACCTCGGCACCGTCGGTCAACCCATCACCATCCGTATCCGGCAGTGTGGGATCAGTCTGATTTTCTGCCACTCCTTCGGCATACTCGTCCGCATCACTGCGACCGTCTCCATCGAAATCCGTGGGAACCGCGGCTCCCGGGCCAGCCACGTCGTCGTATCCATCCACATCGTCATTCGGATCAAAATCGATGATCCGATCTTCGTAGTAGTCAGGAAGACCATCACCATCGGTATCCATTTGCTCCACAACCACCGTCCCGCCGCCATCCAGGAAATTGATCCCCAAATCAAACAACGCCGCACCATCGTAGGTGCCTGAGGGAATCACCACGCCTTCTGCGACCAAGTCACCTTCGCGAAATGTCAGAGTATGATCCACGATCAGATAGGCGCTCCCGCTGAGGCTGAGGCCACCTTCAAACACGGAGTCTGAAGTGAAGTTGATCCCCATTCCGTCAATCACCGAAAGATCTCCCGTGTAGCCGGCATTGCCGCCAAAAGACACCACCCCGAAAGTCGAATTGCCTGCCAGTTCGTATTCGATGAGGAGGTCTCCATCCCCCGCAATCGGCCCGGTGATATCCAAGGTCATGGCGCGATTCGAAACATCAATGTACGCACCTTCACCCGTCACCCGAAACTCAGTCACCACGAACGTCCCATCCGAATCCGCATTCGGAGCATAGGAAAAGCGTGCTCCATCCAACGTCATCGGTCCCAATAGGGTGGCAGTCGTGCCCCCTTGGTTTTTCATCAGCGCTCGGCTGCCGGCGACAACGGTGATCGAATCACCGCCAAAAGTTCCATCGAGGCCGTCCGCACAGATTCGGAATCGGTCATTCGTCACGCCAATCGCGGAGACGTAATCATTTCCCGCCGTGGGCGGGTCGGGCACCGGGCCCCACATGGCCGCATTCCAATCAATGTTTCCAACAGTCTGAACCACAGTCTCTGCATGGGCACAGGACAGGGAGACGACGAGAAGGAGGCTCGCAGGAACGCCGAGCCCGGTAGACGATGGGGATATCTTAATCACTGGGTTGTCGTGGGTTTGAGAACAGCCAGGCGACTGCCGGAGGGGGTCTCCCTCCCGATCATGCAGAAGTGGCCTCGATTCCCTATGCGCCGCCCCACCGCTGAAACCCGACAGGCATCCTCATCTTTTTCACGCACTTCTCCCTTACATCCCCATCATGCCTTCGGCTTCCCGCACCAAGATTCTCACCACCGACCAAGCGAACCAGGTCCCAATCGGTGGAAATCCCGATTCATCGATCTGAGATTCGACCCAATGCAGATCCGAGCGGGCCTCATCCAGATGCTGATGCGCCTGATCCGGGAGCCCCATGCGGTAGTAGCTCATCGCCAACACACATCGTGCTGCGGCCACCCGACTCCCCGCACGATCCGGATAGCTCAAACAAGTCTCCGCTTCTCGAACCGCCCGAGACAGATCGCTTTTGCGGAGATAAAACAAAGACAGCGAAAGGGCATTCCAATCGGGAAACCCGTGGATTCCGGAACGGGTGGGATGACCGGCTCGGCAAGCATCCACCGTCGACTCCAAACGCCGGATGATCTCATCATCCGCCGGTAACAGCAGGCAAACCTTCAGCAAGTGCTCCGCCTGCAGAGAATTCTGAGCCGGAACAAAACGCTCCAACACATCCGCCCGAAATTCCCGATACGCATCCCGATCTCCAGCCTCTAGATAGGCAGGCGCCGCCATCAGCAGATCCACTTCTTCCGCCATCCGCACCTTGTCACCAAGCCGGTTGGCATCATTCATCAAATGAAAGCAATGGGCCGCCTGCTGCCAGCGGCTAAAAATCGCATTCCAACGCCCCAGCGCCCGAAATACCTCAGCCGCCTCCGGGGATGCATCAATCGTCTCCAGCGGGTTCGTCCGCAATAGCCGGTCCGCTTCTTCTACGCTCCCCTCACTCAAGAGAATCGCCGCACGGGAAACATTGGCCCGAGCCTGGGTCTTGCGCTTCAGCCGGGCCTGCTCCGCCATCGCTTCCCGTTCACGAAGATAGAGAACCGTCGTCGTTCCAAAACCCGCTATCAGCGAGACCAGCACTGCCCCGCTCAGGAGACAGGCAATCCGATTGCGTTGAAAAAACTTCCGCATCAGGTAGCGGCGACTCGGTTTCCTCGCGATCACCGGCTCATTGTTGAGAAAGCGCCGAAGATCCATCGTCAGGCTATTCACCGTGAGGTACCGGCGATTGCGTTCCTTCTCCATGCTCTTGAAGACGATCCAATCCAGCTCCCTGCGAATTTGGTTCGCCCACTTTTCCCGTGCCGAAGGTGTCACTCCCTGCCACCGCGGCCCTTCTCCCGCGGTCACTCGCTCGGAGGGCAACGGCGGGTTCTCCTCGATCAACACCCGCCTCATTTCCGTGATCCCCGCCTCCAACAATTCGTCAGTATCGAACGGAGGACATCCCGCCAGCAGCTCATACAAAAGCGCCCCCAGACTGTAGATATCCGCACGGGTATCGACATCCATCCCCCCCATATCGATTTGCTCCGGACTCATGTAGGCGGGAGTCCCGAGAAACTGATCAAAGACCGTGATTTCCTTCCGCACCCTCAGACCTCCCTCCATCGCCTTCGCGATCCCAAAATCGATCACCTTCGGCACCGAAGCGCCATCGACATTCTCCACCAGAATATTCGACGGCTTGATGTCGCGGTGCACGATGCCCTTCTGATGCGCATGCTGGATCGCTTGGCACACCTTCAGAAACAGCTCAATCCGATCACGAATCCCCAGCCCTTGAGCATCGCAGAAAGACGTGATCTTCGTCCCTCTCACCAGCTCCATCGCAAAGTAAGGGCGCCCACGTGGCGTCCGGCCGGCATCAATGACCCGCGCGATGTTGGGATGTTCCATCAATTCCAGGGCGTGTCTCTCTGCCTCGAATCGTGAAACCACCGACTCCGTATCCATCCCACGACGGATGATCTTGAGCGCCACCGGCCGCACCATTCCACTCTGATGAGCCTCGAAGATCTCCCCGCATCCCCCTTCACCAATTTTCCTGACCAATCGGTAGCGCCCAATCGTCTCTCCCACTTGCTCTCCCTTCGCCGCCACAGGATCCGGCTGCGACTGCCAGTCATCCGGTGCCTCGTCGATCACCTCCCGAGCCAATTCGGCCGTGCGCAACTTCCCCTCCAAAAAAAACGCCGCGGAAGAACCCGCCATTCCCAAAAGATCCTCCATCGCCTGCCGCCCAGCCGGATCGCCTCGGAACACCCGATCCAAAAACTCGGCCCGTTGCCGCCGATCACTCACCTGCAATGCCGCCTCAAAGATCGCATTCTCCACCGCCAGGGGATCGCGATCCTGGTCCGTCGCATCAGGGTGCCAATTCATGATCGAGTGAAGCGGACTGCCTCCGTTCCCTTGGCGACTTTTTCCATCGCAAGCCGACAGCCATGACACGTGTCACTCACGACACCTCAGCTTCTCGCTCAGCCGCCTGAATCTCCCGGAAGAGCCAGCTCTTGGAAAAGGCCCAGTAGCGCTCGACCGAACGCTCCGTCACCCCCATCTCCTCCGCCACTTCCTGATTCGTCAGCCCACCAAAGAACTTCAGCAGCACCACCTTGGCCCGCAGCGGGTCGATCTTCTTGAGCTTTTCCAAAGCATCACTGACTTGCAGCGCGGGCTCCTCCTCCTCTGCCACCTCATCCTCCGCATCCAAGAGAGAAACCCGGGTCAGAGAACCTGCATGCTTCTGGCGCTTTCGCCGTCGCGCCCGATCGATCAGAATCCGCCGCATCGTCTCCGACGCCGCAGTGCAAAAATGCGCCGAATTCTTCCAAACCGGCTCATCACCCGAACGCATCCTCAGCCACGCCTCATGCGCCAGCGCCGTCGGCTGCAAGGTTTGCCCCGCCCTCTCGAAGGCCATCCGCTGCCCCGCCATCGCACGCAGAATGGGATACAGCCGCCGCACATCGGCCTCGGATGAGTGGCTGAATTCGTCGTCTCCTTGCATGGGAGAAAAAATTAGTAGGACAACTTCGCCACATCAAGCTCATCGCTCTAATCGTTTTCTCCTCATGCTGAAGGAATCGCTTCCTTCAATCACTGAACGCCACCCGGACCCGGGCAAAGATCTGACGGCGGTCGGTCACCGGTCCATCCACTCTCAGCCGAACTCGCTCAAACTCGCCCCCTTCCAAGGCCTCCGGAGCCTCCGCCAGCGTCGCCGACTGCACCGTCCAGGACCCCGACATCAATGTCGCCGAAGTTTCGATGTCGAAACGCAAGCCACGGTCGATCGTGTCCGTGCGCCGAACAAAGCTGAACTCCAAATACCGTTGACCCTCCTGCTCTAGGACTTCCATTCGCGGCACCCGCGGGCTCCCCGAGCGGGCTTCTGCCACTTTCGGGTCTCCCCCGGTGGCATACTCCCATAGATTGGCGGTGCCGTCCCCGTCTGGATCGGACCACGGCTGCCGGTCATCGCCTTCCAAGCCAGCTTCATCCAACCAGGCCTCCCACTGCTCCGAAGCACTGACTTTCGGCAGAATCCACACATTCCGGTAGCGCACTGGGCCGCTAGCCGTGCTCGCATGGGCCTGCAAAAGCAGAGGATGGGGCCCCGGAGACTCGGCCACTGACGCTCCAGTCGATCCAAGGATTTCGACATCATCGTGCACCTTCATGCCATTCCATCGCAGGGTGATTCGAGCATTCTCTGTCTTCGTATCGCCTTCCCACTGGGCCGCGGTGAAATCGATGTCGTAAGTCTGCCAAACTCCCGCTCCCAAGCTCGCATTCACGTCGACAGGCTTCTGCTGATAGATCGCCCCCGCCGAATCCACCACCGGAGTTTCCGTCACCGCCGTATTCAGCACCTGGATTTCATAGCTTTGCTGAAGCTTCACCCCCGAGTTCCCCGCCTCCTGACCTGATCCACCCGGAGGCGATAGCCACTCCACATGCAGGGTGAAATCGCGGAACCCTTGAATCGTCGAAATGTCATTGGGACTGGGCTGGATCGCCACCGCCATCGCACCTGCATCCACCGGCCAACTCGGTGCAGAAGCATTCGCCTCCCGCTCCCAATTCGCCGCAAGCGAGGCCTCCGTCCCATCAAACAAGGAGATCGCTCCCGGCGGAGCAAGCTCCGGTGGCCCGCACACATAGAGATGGTCGACGTTCGGGCCCGTATTCAGCGTGCTCGTTAGGCGAATCGTGTTGCTCCCCTCCACCAGAGAAACCAGAACCCCAGGCGTGTGAATCCAACTCGTCCAGGCACCCGAGGGACCAAATTCCAATGGATTCCCGATGCTCGCGCCATTCGCACTCAATGCCAGGGGACGGGCCGCACTCGATCCGTTGGCATACCGAAATGAAACCCAGTAGTTGCCTGCAGTCGGGGCCGATACCGTCCAGGTGATCGTCTGCCCAACCGCGGATCCATAATCGGCAAACCCGGTCCCAGTGAACCCCGCATGCTCCGTCGTCACCGTCAAACCGACCAAGGCAGCCGACTCCGCCTCATACTGGGCAGCACCCGCAGGAGGCACTGGAGCATCCGGCTCGGCAGGGGGATCCATCGGCACGAAATCAGGCCCCGCCTCTTCTGGGATCTGATTGAGCGTGTACCACGCTTCCGTCGCCCACGGCGCCACCCGCCCGTCATTCATGAAATCCTTCAGGCGAAATGCCACCACGCGATCCTCCAACATCCCCACCAGGGGCACGAACACGTGCCGCCGGTCCTCGGAAACTTTCACCTCACCAACAGCAAGGGTCGCCAAATCATACTTGGGCCCCCCATAGGTCGATTCCGGGACATACCGATACTGCTGCACCGCGTAATGCTCCGGCCTTACGGCCACCGAATAGGGCACTGGCTGAGTAAACTCGATGAGGAACCCATCCGCACGCGCCCGCACGCTCTTCATTTCGAAGGTCGTCTTTCCATTCGGACGCAGTCGCTGCAATCCGTATGTTGTGTTCTTCCAGTTCCAGTTGCCCCCAGCACCCAAACCTCCCGCATACAAAGATCCGTCCGGGCCCCAAGCGAGGCGATTCATCCCCGATTCCAAACCCTGCGTGAACTGGAACACCACCCCTTGATATTCCCCCTTCACCTTTTCCATGAAAACCCGATTCACGCCACCATGGGTCAACTCCGCAAACAACATCTGCCCCGCGTAGGTTCCCGTCGGAATTCTCAGCAATTCCGCCGGAGAATTGGAAATCTCACCATGGGGAAGCCACAAAGCGGGACGCGTGTAGGGACGGTCGTCATCAGGACTTTCCCGATGCCCATAGTATTTCCCTTCCTGGAGATGGTTGATTCTCGATGAGGGCAGCCAATCGCCCTGATTGTCGCATCCAAAGAGCTCTCCATCCACACCCAGGCCCATGCCATTGGGGGTTCGCAATCCGTTCGCCACCGCTTCCCAAGTGCGTGCCACCGGGTCAATCTTCAGGAGTGATCCCGGACCATGTGGAACAGGAAAGGCAGGCTCTGTCCCAGGCAAATACGCCGTGCTGCCACTGCGCAAGGGCACCGAAGTCGTCACCCAGAGAAACCCATCTTTCTCCACCAAGTTGAAACTAAATTCATGGTAGTTGAACGACGCCGGCCACCCTGATGCCACGGCAAGATACTCGTCCGCCACATCGTCGCCATCAGTATCCACAAGCCGCGTTACCTCCTGCTTTTGCGTCACGTGGATCACCCCATCAACCACCCGGATTCCCAATGGTTCTCCGAGCCCTTCGGCGAATCGTTTCACCGTCACACCCGCCCCATCGTCCAGATGGTCCAGAAGATACACCGATCCGGTCGAGTCCCAGGTCGACACGGCAAGGCGACCATCAGGAAGAAAGGCCAGCCCTCCGACCGCCGGACGAAAATCCGATGGTCGAAAATTGACCAAATCATAGCTGGGATGCACCCCAACCAGTGGGCGACCATCACCCGGTCCACCCGCGCTTCCTCCCTCACCCTCTTCGTAGTAGAAGCTCTTCAGTCCGGGCGAGGTCACATGCGTCAGCCCGTCTTCCGTTTGCAGGACACCCGCAGGCATCACCTCAAAATCTGCCGCCCCTGGCGGCTTCCATTCGAGCACCAACCGCGAGTCGCCGTCGTTCTGATAGAAGTCGATGTAATACCTCAAGCTCCCGGGAAGAAGATTCAGCGTGGCGGTTCCGGATGTTTCTCCAACCTCGTCATTGTCGATGACCAAAGCCGCTTCATCTCCGAGAAACCAGCGCGCGCCATCATCACTGGTCAGGCGGAACTCATACGTTCCTCCCGTCTCGATCACCATCTGCCCCCAGGCATGGCCCACATAAAATTCATCCAGCACCTCTCCATAGGTGGTGTCCCATGCGCCTTCAAAATCGATGGTCTGAAAATCCGCAGACACCGTCGGAGTTTGCCCATCCACAAGGATTGGCAATTCACGCATCTCTTCCCCCGTCTCATAGAGCCACACCGTAACCCCTGGCTTCATCGCCGGATTTTGGCCCATCACGAGCGTCGGCAGCGCGCCGACCATCACCATCAAAATCAGATTCTTCAACATACCTTCAGGGGGTCCAATGCGTTTCCAGGCGGGCTTCGCCATCGTTGGAGAAATCGAGATAAGTCTCGTCCAATTCACTTCTCAGCGCCGCGTCACCGCTGACTTCATGCGTGACAGGAACGCCCACTCCATCGAGCTCAAGCGACAAACGGGCCTCCGTCGGCAACCCGGTCACTGTGAAGCGACGCTCAAGCGATGCGCCTTCTAGGGCTTCAGGGCTTTCTTCAACCGCCACTCTCGCTCCACTCTCCAGCACAAGATCATACAGAATCACGATGCCCTCAGTGGAATCGATCAGCCGATACCCTCTCCAATCGACCCTAGGATGCTCAAGCTGCCCCGCAACTTCGAGGCTCCAAGCCTGATAATCACCGAACAAGGTCACGTCAGCCAAAGTCGCCGTTGATCCCGTGGCATTCCGGCGAAATCGAAATTTCACCTGATCACCCGTCACCGCCACGCGCTTCTGATGACCGTCCGCCACCGCACCATCGATCGACATCCAACTTTGCGCCGTCCAGCTGCTGCCACCATCGGTCGAAACATCCACCCAAAGCCGATTGTTCGCCCCAGGGGTTTGGTAAGCCAAAGTCACCTGATCATGCCGCCGCAAATCGACGGTGGGAGAAATCATCGTCGTGCCCGGGCTTGATGAAAAACTCCAGGCCGACCCCGTGATGATCCCTGATGCGGTCCAGCCTACAGGAATGACCGATTCATCCCGCGCGGTCAGAAGAAAGGCATCCTCCAGCAAATAATAGGTCACGCCTTGAGTGGAGGAATTCTGCTGCCCGAAATCATAGACCTTTCCATGAAACTGGATGCCTCCGCTCCAGACTTTGTGCAGAGTCCCATTGGCAGGATTGTAGGCGGCCCATAAATCCGGTCGCAGTGCCAGGACCAGCATCCGGGTTTTGTTTTCGAGGATCATTCGAAACGCCCACGGGTCTCGCCCGCGCTCGGGAGCTTCAGCCTGAGCGGCACTTGTCGATACCGCGAGCCAGCCCGCGAGCATCCAATGGATGGAAGAATTCATGGTTTGATGGATCATGGATGGAGGGAAATCGAGGAGCTCCGTCCCGCCGGACGAAGCTCCTCATCCCCCTTCGGCAGGATGGGCCTCAACCCAGGTTCCCCACCCTGCTGCGACGAAGACTGGACTTCCCCATAAGCCGGCCCTTTCGCCACTCCCCACTCGACATCCGATGGTCGGAACAATCGGACATGGAGATGAGGGCGTCGGCATTCATGGGACCTGGGTTTTTTGCGGGGGATGGCAGAGACATTCTCGCCATAGGCGGCTGCCATCCTTTCTCGCGCCTTTCTGGGTCAGAAACCCGACAGCAATTTTGCACGCACCTCTTCTGCGCTTCCCCCTCGACTCGGCCGCATCGCCTTTTAACCTGGAAAACGCATGAAATCCTCCCCCTCGTCTCAGGACCGCGGCATCGGCCCCGTGGCCGCCGCCTTGATCGGCATCGGTGGCATGGTCGGCGGCGGCATCTTTGCGGTTCTTGGAACGGCGGTGTCCCTCGCCGGTGGTGGCACGCCCTTCGCCTTCCTCCTGGCCGGAGTCGTCGCCATGCTCACCTGCTATGCCTACGTCAAACTCTCCTGCCATTTTCCGGAAGCCGGAGGTACCGCAGTCTTTCTCTCCGAAGCTTTCGGGGCCAACGTCTTTTCCGGCGGGCTCAACCTGACCCTTTGGTTGAGCTATTTGGTCACCATCGCCCTCTATGCCTCCGCATTCGCATCCTATGGAGAAACCTTTTTCTCCTCCAAGCCGAGCTGGCTCCACCATGCATTGATCAGCGGCGGGATTCTTCTGCCGATGGGAATCAACCTGCTCAACGCCTCCTTCGTGAGTCGCTCCGAATCCTTCATCGTCGTCGGCAAACTGCTCCTCCTCGGTGTCGTCATCGGAGGCGGCCTCTTTCACCTCGATCCCTCCCGCCTGCAAACCTCGGAATGGAAGCCGATGGGATCTCTCATCGTGGGGGGGATGGTCATTTTCGTCGCCTACGAAGGTTTCGAACTCATCGCCAATGCCGCCAACGACGTCCGCGAACCTCAAAAGAACCTCCCCCGCGCCTACTATGGCTGTGTCGCCTTCGTCATTGCTCTCTATGTCCTCGTCGCGATCGTCACCGTCGGCGCTGTTCCTGCCTCAGTCATTGCCGATCAGCAGGACTACGCCCTCGCAGCCGCCGCACGCCCCTCCCTCGGTCAGGCTGGCTTCATTCTCGTCTCCGTTTCGGCCCTTCTCGCCACGTTTTCCGCCATCAATGCCACGATCTATGGCAATGCCCGACTCGGCTACAGCTTGGCGATCGACGGCGAATTGCCCGAGGAACTCGACCACAAAGCCTGGAACAATCCCGTCATGGGCGTCCTGGTCACTGCAGCCCTCTCGCTCCTTTTGGCCAACACCATCGACCTCCAGGCCATCTCCATCCTTGGCAGTGCCGGTTTCCTCCTGATCTTTGCGATGGTTTGCGGTTCCGCTTGGAAACTCGCATCAAAAATCGGCGCCCGCCGCTGGATCGCCGCTCTGGGCTTCCTCGCTTGCATAGGGGCACTCGGTGCTCTGCTTTTCCGCACCGCTCACGTCGACCCCAAGGCACTGGCAATCTTCGCTGGAATGCTCGTCATCGCATTTGGGTTCGAATGGCTCTATCCCCAATGCAGCGGGCGTCCCCTGCAAAATCCTCGGCAGGACGACGCCAGCTAACCCGACCCACGCTCCCGGGCCGGGCTGAATTCAGCACTTCGCTTCAGTCCACAAACCGGATTTTGGCACCGGGCACCTCACCCCGTGCCATCGCTTCGTGCTGCTCGTCCGTGCACGCGGAGTTCGTGGGCGCATCGGCCTCCGAGTTGCTCCGCTCCAAGTAGCCGTTTTCAATCATCCAAGACTCCAATTCCTCGCCCGAAATATCGGCCAGCATCTTCCCGTCCACCTCAACACAAGGAGAAAGAGGCTGCCCGCTTTTCTGTTCCATCTCCCAGCGAAAGGCCGGATTCTTGATGATATCCTTCTCTTCGTATGGCAGCTCATACTTCCGCATGATGGCACGCACGCCTTCGCTCCATCCGCAGAATGTTTTCAAATAGGCTGTGATTTTCGGTGAGGTCTCGCTCATGGCCGGCAAGCATACCCTCCGCAGCTCGACCCGCAAGTCCCGGACCGACTCCTCTGCCAAGCTTCAAAACCGACGCCAGACCCCCGGCACAAAAAGCACAAGGATCGCAAACAACTCCAACCGGCCCAAAATCATCAGACCCGCCAGAAACAGCTGCGTCACATCCCGCATCTCCCCAAAGTGCTCGGTCGGGCCCAAATCTCCAAAGCCAGGGCCGATATTCGACAAGGTCGCCAACACCGCCCCCAGGCACGTCTCCAGATCGATCCCTTGACCGGCTTCCAACATCCCCACGACCACCGCGGAACCCGCGACGATGAACAAATACAAGGCCACGAAAGAAACCGTCCTCGCCCGCCCGCTATCGTCCACCGGATTGCCATTCACCACCAACCGAAAGATCTGATTCGGCCGGTAAGCACGAATGATCTCGTGCGCTGACGACTTTAGGAAAACGATCAATCGGCCCACCTTCAGTCCCCCGGCCGTCGAGCCGGAGCAACCACCGATCAACATCAAAATCGCCAGCAGTGCCTTGCACCACGCAGGCCACAACTCGTAGTCCGCGGTGCCAAAACCCGTAGTCGATGCGATCGAAACCACGATGAACCAGGCATCTCGAAATGCGGACCAAAAATCCGTTGAATAGCGCGGATCCACGCGCAGCCCAATCGCGATCGCCAGGGCAATTCCCAGGCACAAACCGACAAACCATCGCGCATCATCCTCCTCGCGCAATCGCTTCCACTTTTTGTGCAGGATCACCACATAGACGATGAAATTCAGGCTACACAGCAGCATGAAAAGGCTCAGCCAAAGCTCGATCAACCAGTCGTTCCCCCAATCACCATAGTAGGCAACACTCGCCGCGTGCGGACTGAACCCCCCCGTCGAAACGGCGGTAAAGGCATGGGACAAGGCATGGTACCAGGTCAGCCCCATCAACTTCAGCCCGAGGATACAGATCACTGTGATCCCCCCATAGACCCGCAACAAAATCAGCGAAGTGTCGTGGATCCGCGCCGTCGTCGCCTCTCCACTCTGAAACGAGGACTCATTGCGAAACAGAGACTTTGCTCCGAGACCCAGATAGGAAAGCACGGCCACGAACAACACGAGAATCCCAATCCCCCCCAGCCATTGCGTCACCGAGCGCCAGAGCAAGAGGCCTCGCGGCCAGCTCTCAATATCACTCATCACCGTCGACCCCGTCGTCGTGAAACCCGAGGCCGCCTCGAAAACCCCAGCACAAAAATCCATGTGAGGCGGACACAGCACGAAGGGAAGAGCCCCAAAAATCGCCGAGAGGATCCACGCCACTCCCACGATCACCACCCCTTCCCGTCGCGGGATTCGGTCGATCTTGCCAATCCCCACCACAATCAGGATCAACGCCGCCAGCGCAGTCACTCCCGCCGAAGTGAACAGCGCCAACATCGCCTGATGGTCCCCGCTCACCACATCCAGCTTCGCGAAAACGCCACAAGCGGCCATCGCCATGGCCAGCAACATCAGCAGATAGCCGAGGACTTTGGCGAGGATTCGAAAATTCATGATCGACGGGGGAGCACCTCAAGACAGCAACTTCACCAGCGCCTTGCGAGCTTTCGGAGCCACCACCACATACACATGGTCGTCCGCCTGCAAATAATCATCCGGGCCCGGAACCTCGGCATGGGTGCCACGCAGGTGACCGACAATCACCACGCCTTCCGGCCAATCGATCTCCTTCAACATGTGCCCCGCGGCAATCGAGCCCTTGCGCACCCGCAATTCCAGCACCTCCGCCCCCTCAAGTTTCTTCACCAGATGGAAACGCTCTGAAGTGATGAAACGCTCCACCTCCCGCCGAGTCGCCTCCCGTGGGCTGACCGCAGCAGCAATGCCGAAATGCCGCCCCGCTGAACTGATCGCCGCCGCATAATCGGCCCGGTGGATCAAAGTCAGGCAGGTCTTCGCCCCCAAGGTGTGAGCCTGCAAACAGGTCATCACATTGTCTTCGTCACTATTGCTCGTAGCCACAAAGAAGTCGACACCATCGATTTGTTCCTCCTGAAGCTCAGCCACCACCGTCGCGTCAGCATGAATCACCGTGGTATTCGATAGGCGGTCCACAAGGCTCTTACAGACCGCCTCATCCTGCTCGAAAATCCGCACCCTGCAGTCCCAGCTCTCCAGCATCTGGGCCAGCGTAAATCCATACTCCCCTCCACCGAAAATCACCACCCGCAAGGCATCGCCATCCCCCCGTTGGTGCCGCAAGCGGTCCACCAAAATCCGCAGCTTCCTCGGCTCCCCGAAAATCGTTACCACATCCCCTGCCTCAAAGACCGTCTCCGCCTGCGGCACGAAGTGATCCGATCCACGGGAAATCATCGCCACCCGCGTGTGCTCGGGCATCTTCGCATCGCGCAAAGTCCGCCGCACCAGATCCGACTTCGCGTCCACCATCACCTGCTGCAACTCAATCCGCCCACGGGCGATTTCCTCCACCGCCAGCGAGTCGGGATTGCGGATGAACTTCGCCAACTCGATCGCTGCCAACCGTTCCGATGAAAACAGGTGATCGACCCCAAAGGTGCCCTTAAAATCAAATAGCCACTCCTCCCGCTGCAAGCTCGGATGCACCCGGCACACCACCTGGGGAACATCCATCTTCTTCGCAATCGATGAAGAGACCAAATTCGCCGTATTCGAGCTGGTCAGTGCCAGGAACAACTCGCAATCCCCCACATTCGCGTCCACCAATGCATGCACGCTCGTGCCATCGGAACACACCACCTTGGCATCGATGGTTTGCTCAAGATCCGCCGCCAGCCCCGGATCATTCTCGATCACGGAAATGCTGTGGGATTCCTTGGACAGAGACGTCGCTAGGTGACGTCCAATTTCTCCGGCTCCGACGATGATGATATTCATCCGCAAACGTCCCGTTTCCTCGTGGCCGGGCAAACAGAGCAAACCGGATCCACACCGCCCGAACCAGCGGAAAATCAGAAGGCCCTCGCCTCCACCGCCGATTACCAATCCACGCTCTGCCCCCGTGTGTCGATGTGGGTGAACGTCGGGTAGCGCCCGATGCCCCCTTGAAACAAGCCCTGCCCCCTCAATCGACGAGCCGTGGATGCCACCACCGATGCCCGCGTCTTGAATCGCACATCCACCGCGAAATTTTGCTGATGCCAGGAGCCACTACTGGCTCCGGGACAACGCGCATTGTAAGCCGGAGATCGGTAAGCCGAAATGATCTCCTGCACCGGCTGCCCCAGCTCCACCGAAACTCGGTCAATCACTCGCAAGGTCGGCACCAAATTGTCCCACAAGTCACGCGGCGGTAGCGAATTCCACACACCTCCATGGCTCTTGGCATGGGCCTCAATCACCTGCAGAGGAGTCAAATGGCGGAAACCCGCACGCGAAAGATAATCGGCATACACCCCCAATTCCGATCCCTGCCGCCTCACCCACTCGTCCGATAAGCCCGAGACATCCAACCGGGTCGACTCAACACTCGCCTTGCTGCGCCCGAACAACGACCAAGCCGAAGCCGGCACACTCCCCCCAAACGTGGTCGCCGCAGCCACCGCAAGGGTGGACAATGCACGACGTCGGGAAAGCGAAATGGGGCGGGTCGGTTCGGCGGCTTGGCTCATGCTCCAGAATTTCGGGATCGATCCTGAGAGCAGGCCGCATGCCTTCGTGCACCGCGGTCTCCTTTCAGGAATTGACCCGCGGAGCCAATCGGACCGGCACCCCCTCCGACAAGGCAAAAGTCCCTAACATCCATACCATCCCGCCCTTTGGAGGGGCATTTGCGAGAATCCACGCAGCTCCCCTCAACTGCTTCCGATCCCTTCTGGACAGCCACGCCACATGGCGTCAACATTCGCCACGCAGCTATGCGGATCTCTGACCGTTACATCGGACGCCATGTCCTTACCGGCACCCTGTTCGCCATCGTCCTCCTCAGCCTGCTGCTGGTGTTGGGAAATGTTTTCAAACAAATCCGCCCGCTGCTGGTTGAGTTTGGGGCTCCCATTTGGGTGCTCGGTGAATTCACCCTCAGTGTTCTGCCGGTTTCGCTCATCTTCACCATCCCGTGGGCCTTCCTCTCTGCGGTTCTGCTCGTCTTCGGCCGACTTTCTTCCGACAACGAACTGAATGCCTTCCGCGCAGCAGGAGTCAGCCTTGCGCGACTCTCCGCGCCCGTCATCGCGATTGGCACCGCCCTGTCTCTTTTCTGCTTGTGGCTGAACCTCGGAGTTGCCCCGAAAGCCAGCAAGGAAGTCGAAGACATCGTCCGCAGCACCCTGATCCGCGACCCCCGAACCCTGCTCCGAGCGGGCGTCGACCAAAGCCGCTTCAAAAATATTCGGGTCTATTCCGAAAATGACAACGGCGAAGTGTTCGAGAACTTCCACATCTTCAAAATGGGCTCTCAGGACGGGGGCGAAGACACCGCCTACATCCACGCCCACACGGCCACCACCGTGAACGATTCCGAAAAGCAGGAAATTCGCCTGAAATTCACCGAGGCTTACGTCGAAGGAACCCCAGCTCGAAAAAGCGACGAAGAATCCCAAAGCACCCCTCAGGAATTCGTCCTCCTCTCCGACGAACTCGAATGGATGCTTCTCAACTACAGCCGAGATTTCTCCAAGGATAAGGTGAAGCCCAAGACTCTCACCAACCCCGAACTCGACGCCATCGCCGACAACTTCAAGCCCTTGCCTCTGGGGCCCAAAGCCACCAAGGCCGAATTGAAACTTCAAAAGGCGCGCAAAAAAATTCGCGAACGTTACCTCGCTGAAAAAACGCGGCGATATACTTCATCCTTTGCCTGCCTCGCCTTCGCCTTCATCGGCATCCCCCTCGGAATGAAGGCGCGTCGCCGTGATACTTCCACCGGCCTCATCATCAGCCTGGGGATTGGAGCCCTTTACTTCCTTGCCAGCTCCATGATCGAGCCCAGCGAAGGCATGGCCTACCTGCTCTGGATTCCCAATATCCTCTGCGTCGCCCTCGGATTCTTCTTTTTCCGACGCGCCCGTTTCCGCTGAACCCCTCCCCACTTCCCCCCATGCCGAAGTCGAAATCCATGACGCGACTGCAGCGCCAGGTCCGGGACTTCTTCCGGGAAGGCAATGTCGATTTCGCCGCCGTTGTTGGCCCCATACGCCGCTACAATCTTCAAAAATTCAAAGCCGATCTGGGCGCCTCTCCCAACGTCGCCCTGCTCGCCGTGCCGCAAGGCATGGCCTATGCTGCCATCGCAGAACTTCCCATCTCTTACGGCATCGTTTGCTCCGCCATCGCCTCTCTCGTGGCTCCCCTCTTCGCGGGCTCTCGCCACACCATTCTCGGCCCGACCAATGCCACCGCATTCATGGTGTTCAGTTTCTTCGCAGCCGAGAAAGCACTCGCCGCTCGCGAAGAGATGCTCGTTCCCCTGCTGGTCATGCTCATCGGTATCTTCTGCATGGTCGGCGCCGTACTAAAGCTCGCCGACCTGCTCCAATACATTTCCCGCTCCGTGCTGGTGGGCTACCTCACCGGAGCCGCCGTCCTCATCATCGCCAATCAGCTCAAACACCTTCTCGGCATCGATGCTGCCGTTGAAATCCTTTCCCCCGGCAACTTCGCCGCCCTTTGCATCGCTCTCGTCAAATCCCTCGTCCATGCCCAATGGCAACCCCTCACCATCGGGGTCGGTACCGTTCTCATCTTTCACGGGCTTCGGCGTTGGAAACCTTCGTGGCCCTGCTTCTCCCTCGCCCTGATTTTAGCTTCGGCCGTCTTCGGGGCCCTCATCCACCACAACACCCCCTTCGCCGGACAGCCAACTTTCCGCAACTTCGTCTTGGGCGACCTCAAACCACGCCTCCCCGATTTCACCGACGCCCGAATCTTCGACGACCTCAGCTCGCTCATTGGAGTCTCCTTTGCCGTCGCCTTCCTCGCCTGCCTTGAAAACACCATGATGGCCAAAGCCATCGCCTCACGTTCGGGAGATCGGGCCGAAGTCAATCAGGACATGTTCGCTGTCGGATTCGCCAACCTTGCCTGCGCCTTTACCGGCGGCATGCCTGCCTCCGGGTCCCTGACCCGCTCAGTTCTCAACTACGAGTCCGGCGCCATCACCCGCTTTGCCTCGGTCTACGCCGGCCTCATCACCCTTGCCAGCGCGATCCTGATCGCCCTCTCACCAAGCTGGGGCTTTCCCGTGATCGACTACGTACCTAAGGCGGCACTCGCAGCCCTCGTCGTCGTCATCGCCGTCGGACTCATCAATCCCAAAAACATCCGCGTCTGTTTGCGGTCCACCCACGATGACGCCTGGGTTCTTATCACCACCTTTGCGGCTACGCTTCTCGCCCCCCTTCACGTTGCCATATTCATCGGCGTCGGGGTTTCCATCTCTCTCTTCCTGCGGCGTGCCAGTCGCCCCCACTTGGTCGAATACGAATTTGGTGAGTCCGGCGAACTCCGTGAAATGGGCGAAAAGCGCAAACGCCCCAATCCCGCCATTTCCATTGTTCACGTCGAGGGCGACCTCTTCTTCGGCGCTGCGGAATTGTTCCGCAATCAAGTCCAGCGCACCGCATCTGACCCTTCCCTCCGGGTCCTCATCCTGCGCCTGAAAAACGCGCGCCACCTCGACGCCACCTCCGTTCTTGCTCTCGAGGAGCTGATCAAATTCATGCGATCCGATGGACGCCACGTCCTGATTTCAGGGGCTCCGCGCGAAGTTTACAAAGTCCTGAAGAATTCCGGAACCCTCGAACTCATTCAGGACGGCACCGACCGCGAAGCTGGAGAAAGCAATCTCTTCCTTCACCGTCCAAGCAACCCCAACCTTTCGACCCGCGACGCTCTGAAGCGGGCGCAAAGCCTCCTTGGAGGAGAGAAAGCGGATATCCGAATCTTCTACGATCCCACCAAATCCTAAACCTTGTTCTGGAAGCAACCATCGGTCCTGCCGATGCGATCGCAACAAACAAGGGCTCCACGACTCCGATCGAGCATGGCGGCACAGCCATTTCCGTTCGCTCGATACCCTCGCGATCCTTTTCGATGCTTCGAGGAGAGCTCCCCATCGGAACGAAAACCGTGACCGCGAGGTTTTGAAGAAATCTTCTTCATTTCAATGGGTTACGACAGCTTTCCAGGTTGACCGGATTTTTGATTCGGGGTAAGCGTCTGATAACCAGACAAATCCATGCTTCCCGCGAATCTCCCCCCTACGTTCGCGAGAGGATCCCGCTCTTCTTCCCTTCGGCGTCCGAGCTTCCTCTCGCTTTCTCTTCGGCTTCTCCTCCCTCTTTCCCTTCTGCTTGCTGTCCCCGCCTCCGCGGAATGGGGTGGGGTCGGTGGGTGGACTCAAACTCTGTCTCAGCAACAGGAAGATTTGAAATACCAGAAGAGCCATGAACGTATCAAAATTCGTATTTACAGTCCTTCTGGCTCTCGCGGGAATGGGGATTTGTCCATCGTTGGGAGAGCCATTGGATGGCGAAGCCTTCATTGAATCGCTTCGAGAGCACAACCGGAACAGCACACAGCTAGAGTTCAACGAGCAGTTGAGGAAGGCAATAAGCCAGGACGAGAGTGGTGATTTGATAATAACAATATCCTTAGACCCCGAAATAAATAGCGCGTTATTTTACAACCTTGATGTCATTCCAGTAAAATTTTTATTGATTGTTATCGCGCGCTGGCTGGAAGAGGATAACCAGTGAGGATCGCGGGGAGGGATGTATTATTCACCCGCATCTGGAATCGTGCAAGCGTTTCGCAGGTACATCCGGCCATCTGATGCTGATGATCCTGAGTCGATAAAGCATCTGATTTATGTTCTCGAAGACAAAGACACGAGACTGAAAATGGCAAAAGTTTTGCGGGATGCCAACCTTGTCGAGCCGCTTGAACCGAAACAGAATGGTGAGATGCGAGCCGCAGCGTGGGCAGGAATGGTGAAAATCGTGGAGCAGTCATTCCCCCAACTGATGGAAGAAGATAAGAAGCGCAGGGCCGAGGCAGCGAAAGAGCCGAAGCCTGAGCCAGCACAGTTGCTCAAGAAACCAAAACAGGAAATTCCCAAGGGCGAAGCGACCGTAATCCCAAGTAGACAGGCAAAAACTGAATCAAATCGGTGGATGTGGCTGCTTCTCGTTTCCGTGACCATACTTTGCGCATTGGGGCTTAGCCTGCGTGACCGAATAACTAAAGTCATGGCTTCAAATCTGAGACGCGACGGAAGATAGGAAATGATGCCAAGTATCATGTAGCTTGACGGCGGTTATCAAAGAGTTCTAAATGGCACTGGATTAAGCCCCTTTCCGGTATCAAAGGGGGCAGTCCTCGCGCTTTCACATTGCGGCTGTGCGTGTTTTTCTTCGCGCTCTCCGTGATTATGGCCTGTCCGTTCCGTATAGAAGCATCTGATGCGGTTTGCTCCGTGATGGCGTGCTGTGACGGCGGGCAGGAGGTGTTTGAGGGCGATCCAGAGCAGTTGAATTTCCGATTCGACGAGTGTTGCTTTCGATCCGGGACCCACGAATTGTCAGCCGCTGGCTGGAAACATCTACGCACCGCGACAGTTCGGGCCACGGAACTCCGCCGGAACCGACTTCTTCGAGCTAGACCCTTTGCCAAAGGTCTTTTCTGAAAAGGGTGCGGAAAGACTTGTACGACTGTTTGAAATGGACGACCCTGCGGGATCGGCCGTTCCCGACAGCTTCCGAATGCTGAAACCTGCTCGCTCGAAGAGCT
>NZ_JACHFD010000029.1 GCF_014201715.1 Haloferula luteola | reverse complement strand
ATGGGTTTTCCGTGTTGGTGTTGTTTGTTCCACACGCCATCGTAACGGATGGCACTACCAACGCGGAGCCCTTTCATGCCTACTGACCCCTTTGAGTCACTGACTGACCCCTTTGACATCCGTAGTAGTAATGTCAAAAAATCAATCACCAAAAACTCCCATTGACACGTCTCCTTGTGCTTGCTTAAGAATTACTTGGCCGCTGATAGTCAATTTCTCAGCATTAAGCGAGGTTTCGATATCCAAAGGAAGACCCCTCTCTTCTTGACCACGCAATCCTCGCACTTTCCCGTATGAGGTAGAATTTATGATCTCAATATCTTTTGTGTAATTCCCATAAGACTGTGGATCCACTGACAATACCCCCTCATTAAAAGCCGATCCAGTGGGATTGGAACCCTCAAACTCCACTGTTACTTTGATCCATGTCACATCGGCCGCCAACCCTTCCCCATCGAAATCAAGAAGCATAAACATATTCCCATGGCTCATTGTTCCTCGAATCTTAAAACGACTGGCGTTTCCATATGATACATGGTGAAGGCATTTCAAGCTGCCATGCCTCGAACCTCGGACATCCCATGACGCCGACTCACCACTCCCCCAGTGTAGAACGCTTGCATGAACGGTGGCTCGCGTCACTCCACTTAGAAAACCTATTGGGAGCCCTAAATAAGTTACATCAGATGGGCTTTCTTTCGCAAAAAACAGCTCAACCCTATGAGTATAAGGTCCAATCTGGACGGGTCCATAAAAATCCGCTTGAGCTAGATCTAATGAATCTTTCACTTGCTGACTTAGAGAAGCGGGACTTTGAGCAAGCTTAGACACGCCTTCAACTCGCAAATTCCCCTTTGCCCCCGCGGAGTCCAAGAGAACATTCAAATCACCTTCAATATCCGTATCCCCTAGAGCCTGTCCGTGAGATATTGAAATTGCATGTGCCAAAAACGCAAGAACAAGACTTGGAAATTTAAATTTCATTGTGAGTAGAGCTCACGACTTGCACTTCTAAACGTCAATCGCAAAAACAAAGTTTCTCTATTCTCGCAGCTACCTCATCGAAAGCCCTTGCTATACGGGCAACAAGACATGACCAGCTCCTGCTCATCAACCGAGCATCAAAGGGGGCAGTCATGAATGGCGCTGCGTTAAGGCGTATTTCGGTCAGAATTAGGTAATGAAAGCCGCCTGAAGTAAAGTAAGCATCTTGTGAATATTCAACCCCTTCTGCCCGACTTCCCGTCGACCACATTTGCCACTTCAAAGCGCGTCCAGAAAGCAACCATCCGCAGCAAGAGGCGAGAGAGGATCGCGAGTCTCCCAGTGGCGACGGGGTAATATTCGAGGATATACTGCCGCCAAGGAAGACGCAGGTCGATGACTGTTGCTACCACACTGACCGATCATCGGTGCTACGACGGACTGCACGCGCTCTACGCCCGTCGGCGGGTGATCGACTGCGCTTGCGCGACATCAAGACCACGCTGAACTTCGTGATGATCAGGGCTCGCGGCGACCTGCACGGGGCGATGGATGAGAGCTTCTGAGCCAAGGTCGGGAAACCGCACAGGTGGTAGCCACTCCTGAGCATTCCCATTGACGGAGGAGGATCGAACCGAGGCCCGGCAGGAACGAGCCAAGAGGGGTGAAACGCAGCCTGAAACCCTCCGCGTTGCTGATCACGACGAGCTTGGGCGACGCTGGCCCGACATTCTTGTTCAGGACGATGCTCGCCATCGCCGGGCCGTCAATTCGTGTGACCAAGGGAGCTCGGGGGGGAAGAAGGGCGGACAGGAGTATCCGCCCTTGATCGAAGGAGTTGGAAACTCCTTCTCCTTACTGGCACGCCTCGCACTCCCCGCCGTTCATCATGGCATCGATGGAGCAGGCCATCTTTTCCTCGGCGGTGTATTCCTTTTTGCCGCCGACGAGGCCGCGGGTTTCCTTTTTCACGGAAATCGTCGCCTTCTCGATGTTGGAGGCCTGCAGCGTGCGGAGGTAGTAGGTGGTTTTGAGGCCCTTGTCCCAGGCGCGGCGATACATGTGGCTGAGGGTCTTCATGTCCGGCTGGGCGAGGAAGAGGTTCACGCTCTGGCTCTGGTCGATCCACTTCTGGCGCCGGGCGGCGGCGTCGACGATGAACTCGTAGCCGACGCCGAAGACGGTCTTGTGCTTCTGCTTGATCGCTTCCGGGATGTCGTCGATGGCATCGAGTTCACCGTCGAAGTACTTGAGCTGGTCGAGCATCTCCTGATTCCACAGGCCTTCCTTCTTGAGGTCGTTGACGAGGGTGCCGTTGAGGACGATGAAGTCGCCGCTCAGGTTGCTCTTCACGTAGAGGTTCTTGTAGTTCGGCTCGATGCACGGGGTGGTGCCCATGATGTTCGAGATGGTCGCGGTCGGAGCGATGGCGAGCACGTTGGAGTTGCGCATGCCGTGCTTAGCGATCTTTTCGCGGACCACGCTCCAGTCCATTTTGCCGCCGCGGGGGACGTCGAGTTCCTTGCCTCGCTCGTTTTCGAGGAGGTCGAGGGTGTCCTGCGGGAGCAGGCCGCGGTCCCACTTGGAACCCTGGTAGGAGGTGTAGGTGCCACGCTCGGCGGCGAGGTCGCTCGACGCGTTGTAGGCGTAGTAGGCGATGGCCTCCATGAACTCGTCGTTGAACTCGACGGCAGCGTCGCTGGCGAACGAGAGGCCACGTTTGTAGAGGGCATTCTGGAGACCCATGACGCCCATGCCGATCGGCCGGTGGCGCGAGTTGGCGGTGGCGGCGGCCTGAGTGGGGTAGAAGTTGATGTCGATGACGTTGTCGAGGGCACGGATGGCGACGGTGATGGTCTCCTTGAGCATTTCATGATCGAGCGCGCCGCTCGGGGTCACGTGGGTGTCGAGGACCACAGAACCGAGGTTGCAGACGGCCGTTTCCTCATCGGAGGTATTCAGGGTGATCTCGGTGCAGAGATTCGACGAGTGGATGACGCCGGCGTGGTCCTGCGGGGAGCGGACGTTGCAGGGATCCTTGAAGGTGATCCATGGATGACCGGTCTCGAAGAGCATCTTGAGCATGCCCTTCCAAAGGTCGATGGCGGGCATCTGGCGGGACCAGATTTTGCCTTCGGCGGCGAGGGCTTCGTACTCGGTATAGCGTTGTTCGAAGGCCTTGCCGTAGAGGTCGTGGAGGTCCGGAACTTCGTTGGAGCGGAAGAGGGTCCAGTGCTCGCGAGCTTCCATGCGTTTCATGAACAGATCGGGAATCCAGTTCGCGGTGTTCATGTCATGGCAGCGGCGACGGTCGTCACCGGTATTTTTGCGCAGCTCAAGGAAGTCCTCGATGTCGTTGTGCCAGCTTTCGAGGTAGGCGCAACCGGAGCCGCGGCGCTTGCCGCCTTGGTTGACGGCGACGAGTTGGTCATTGTGGAGCTTCAGGAACGGAATGATGCCTTGAGATTCACCATTGGTGCCCTGGATGTAGCCACCGGTGCCACGGACGGAAGTCCATGATCCGCCGAGCCCACCGGCCCACTTCGAGAGGAAGGCGTTTTCGGCGATGCCGCGAATCATGATGCTCTCGATCGAGTCATCGACCTTGTAGAGGTAGCACGAGGAGAGCTGGCTATGCAGGGTACCGGAGTTAAAAAGGGTCGGTGTGGACGAGCAGAAGCGGCGGCCCTTGTAGAGGTTGTAGAGGCGGATGACCCAGGATTCGGCGTCCTGCTCTTCGCGTTTGAATAAGCCCATGGCGACGCGCATCCAGAAGAACTGGGGCGTTTCGAGACGCCGCGGTTTGGCGCCGGTTTTGTCGACGATGAGGTAGCGGTCGTAGAGAGTCTGGATGCCGAGGTAGTCGAAATCGAGGTCGGCAGTGGGATCGAAGGCCTCGGCAAGGCGATCGAGGTCGTAGGTTTCGAGAAGGTCGGGATGGAGGCGTTTGATGGCAACGCCGTGCTTGAGGTAGTGCTTGAAGGCCGCTTGGTGGGCGAACTTGAGCTTCTCGATGCCATCGCGCTGAATCGACCAGTCGAGGACTTCTTCGTAGATGTAGGAAAGCAGGATGCGACCGGCAAACTTGGCGAAGTCGGCATCCTTTTCGATGAGCGACTTGGCGTTGAGGATGATGGTGTTTTTGAGGTCGCGCTCTTTGATCTCGGCGCCGATGGAGCGGCGGAGCTCACGTTCGATTTCGGCTTCGGGGATGCAGAGATCGAGGCCAATGGAGGCGAAGGCGATGCGCTTCTTGAGCTCGGTGCCATCCCACATGTTCGACTGGCCGTCATCGGTGATGACGGTGATGAAGAACTCTTGGTTAGGATCCTCGGAGGTGGTTTCTTCGTCGGCGCGAAGGCGAGCGCGTTCGTCGCGGTAGCGGATGTAGTGGGCCGCGGCCTTGAAGTGGCCCTGACGCATGAGTTCCTCTTGGACGAGGTCCTGAACGTCCTCGATGTGGACAAAAGACTGATCCCCGGTGCGGACGCGATCGGTCACGGACTTGGCGACTTCCGCAGCGGGCTCGGGGTTTTCCTTGATGGTGAGGAACGCTTTGCGAACGGCAATTTCGATCTTGGTTTCGGACCAGGGCACGACGTTGCCATTGCGACGGATCAGGCGGACTGGCAAGGCGTGCGGCTGAGTACCGACGGAAATGGAGCCGCCCTGGACCATGGAGCGTCGGAATGCGAGAGACTTGGCC
Source organism: Haloferula luteola (assembly GCF_014201715.1). Taxonomy (GTDB): domain Bacteria; phylum Verrucomicrobiota; class Verrucomicrobiia; order Verrucomicrobiales; family Akkermansiaceae; genus Haloferula; species Haloferula luteola. The sequence goes on along the minus strand of NZ_JACHFD010000029.1, from coordinate 41,885 downwards.
ACGTCGTAGGCGTCGTTTTCGAGAAGCGCCTTTTCGATGAGGAGATAGAGGTCGGCCTCGGACAGTCGGAGGCGGCCTCCTTCGTCGAGGGACTTGGTCAGCGAATTGGCAACGGCGTGGGCAACGTCGGAGACAAATTTCCGGTTTTCCTCAGTGAAGATGGCATCGTCGGCCTGTTTGCGGGCGATGAGGAGGTCGGTGAGGGAATGGCCGATGGCATCGGCGACATCTTCGAGAGTGAAGTGGGATTCTTTGTTGCCGCGGAGAACGACGATGTCGGCATTGGGCTTGCGGCGATCTTCCGAAAGGACGGCACGCCAATCGAAGCTTCGGCCCTCGCCCTGAGTTACGGAAGCGTTGGCAAAGCGGTCGGTGATGACTTGCTTGAGCAAGAGGTCTTCGTCGAGGGTGAGGTTGGAATACATGGTCTCGGGTGGCGGTGTGACGATTTGGAGAAGAAAGCGGGTGAACGGGTGGGCTGAGGTGAGCCCGTCTTCAGTTTTCAGGAAGACTGAGTTTGGCGTCGTTGAAGGCTCCGGATAAGCCCCAGAAGCATGGCTGAGATCTCCTCGGATTGGCGGGGAGAGGATCAAAGGTCATCATCATCGACGTCGCCGAGAGCGGAGGCTTTTTGATACTCGGTGACCCGGCCTTCGAAGAAGTTCTGCTCTTTTTTGATGTCCATCATTTCAGCGAGCCAAGGGAAGGGATTGGAAACACCTTCGTTGAGAGGCGCGAGTCCGCAGGATTCGAGACGGCGATTGGCGATGTAGTCGATGTACTGCTCAAATTCGCCGGCATTGAGGCCGATGGCGGAAACCGGCAGGCAGTCGCGGATGAATTCTTTCTCCAAGCGAATGCCTTCGGCCATGGTGGCGCGAAGGTCCTCGCGGAACTCGTCGGTCCAAATGTCCGGGTTTTCATCGACGAGGTCCATGAGCAGGTTGCGGAAGACTTCGATGTGATTCGACTCATCGCGCAGGGTGTATCGGAACATCTGGCCGATGCCGGGGAATTTGTTCTGGCGATAGAGGCTGAGGATCATGCCGAACAGGCCGTAGAACTGGGTTCCTTCCATGACCTGGCCGAACATGAAGATGTTCTTGGCCAGGGCCTGCTTGTTGGCGGTGACGGTGAGGTCGATGTCGCGGCGCAGGCTGCGGGAGTTGGAGACGACGAAGTGGTTCTTGGCCTTGATGGAAGGAACATCTTCGAACATCGCCTCACACTCGTGGGGGTTGAGGCCGATGGAGCTGAGCATGTAAACCAGCGAGTCAGCATGGATGTTTTCCTCGTGAGCGTGGCGACCGAGGACGAGCTTCAGCTCGGGCGCGGTGACCACCTCGCGCACGACGTGGAGGATGTTATCGCCGACGATGCCTTCGGCTGCGGAGAAGTATCCGATGCCCATTTTGATGATCCACCGTTCGACTTCGTCGATTTCATCGGATCGCCACTGCTCGACGTCCTTTTGCATCGGGATATCCTCGGGCTCCCAATGGTTGGCCTTCATCGTCTTGTAGAGATCGTAGGCCCACTGGTATTTGAGCGGGAGGATGTTGAAAAACATCGTGTCCTTGCCGTTGATGACCTTTTTGGCCTGGAAAGCCTGCTCGGCTTTATCGCGATCGAGCACGAAGGTGCGGTTCCCGACGGTGATGGTGGTGGTGGCGGACATGTTGGGTGAAAGAAGGCGGAAATCGGTGGTTTAGCGGGTGTTGCAGGGATCGCTGTGGTGATGGGCGGCCTGCCCGGGCGGCGCGCGCGCAGCGTGGTGGAGATTGCCTGAAATGGTGGCTTTGAGACAAGGTCATTTTGCCCATATGGTATCCACAAATTATTCACACCACTAGATATGGTATCGTTTACCCTCGATCTGCTCCTTGACTTGAGGCCGAGGTCGGCGGGAGGCGAGAATTTTCAAGGGTTTCAGGCGGCTTCAAAAAATCCTACGGACCCCAAGATAGGGGGCGCCTTTTTCCCAAGAGAGGGGCCATCCGAGGGGAATCCGTCGGTTTTTTAAAATGTTAGTTCCAGGGACATGTCGACCCCTTGACCTTCAGCACGTTCCACGAATTTAAAAATTTCCGTAGTTTGATACCTCTGGTTCTAAAATTCGGAAAATCAAAGCCTTGGAGCGGGAGAGCTTGAGCGATCACTCGGTGATATTTTGACATTTTACCGATTGGAGAGGGGGAAATTGGCCTCCTCTGCCAAGCCGGCAGGAAAAAATGCGGAGTTCAAGGGGTCAGGGTGGTAAAGTCCCTGAGAACCCTTAAAAATCAGGGATAAATCAGAGATGGATGGCGGATCGGAAGGACCCCTTCAAAGAAGTCGGCGTGGCGAGAGCGAGGACGAGCCGAGGAGGCCGTGAATCAAGGGACTCAACACCAAAAGCCGCCGCCCACACGAGGTGAACGACGGCTGATTTTCAGGTTTTTGGAGAACGATGGGCGAGAAACGCCTCAGAGGGCCTTTCTCTTTGGAGAAGTGGCTCAGAATTTCCAATCGCCCTGATCGAGGTCGCACAAGCAAGCGGCCAGGAGGTCGATGCAAGCGCGGACGTCGGCCTTCGAGCAGGTTTCGATGGATTGGTGGATGTGGCGGGTGGGGATGGAAACTGCGCCTGCGATGGAGCCGCCAGGGACCATGCGTTGGAGGCCGGCGGTATCGGTGCCGCCAGCTCCGAGGATTTCCGGCTGCCAGGAGATCTGGTGGCGGTCGGCGGTCTGTTTCATGAAGGCCACCATGCGGTAATCACAGATGACGGAGGAGTCCATGAGCTTGATGCCGGCACCTTCACCCAAGGCGGTGCAGCGCTCTTGCGGAGTTGATCCGGGAACGTCGTAAGCGATGGTGGTATCAAGGCCGAATCCGAAGGTCGGCTTGGCTTCGAGGGCCGCCACGTTGGCACCGCGAATGCCGACTTCTTCCTGCACGGTGAAGGCGGCGTAGAAATCGTAAGCCGGAGTGCGGTCGGATTCTTTCAGGCTGCGCAGGGCTTCGAGGAGCACGAAGACCGACACGCGGTTGTCGAGTGACTTGCAGGTGACGCAATCGCCAAGTTCCTGAAGTTCGGCGCAGCGGGTGACAAAGTCTCCCACAGAGACGATTTCCTTCAGCGCCTCGGCCGACATGCCGGTGTCGATGAAGTAGTCGGAGATCTTCATGTTTTTGCCGCGCTCTTCGGGCGACATGATGTGGATTGGCTTGGAGCCGAGCACGCCGAGGACGTCCTTCTTACCATGGATGAGGACGCGTTGAGCGGTGAGGGTCTTGGGATCGAAACCGCCAACGGGGTTGAATCGGACAAAGCCCTTGTCATCGATGTGGGTGACGATGAAGCCGATCTCGTCCATGTGGGCGGCGGCCATGGCGGTTTTTTCCGAGGACTTGCCCTTTTTCAGGGCGATGACGTTGCCCATGTTGTCGACGCGGACTTCGTCGGCGAGTCCTTCGAGTTCGGCGAGGACGAGTTCACGGATTTCCTTTTCAAATCCTGGGGCTCCGGGGGCTTTGCAAATACGGGCGAGAAGATCGACGTCGATGACCATGTTGGGAGGCAAGGGAGCGAATCGGATGCCAATTGGCGAGGGGGAAGATACCTAGAAAGCTTGGAAAATGGGGGTTTGTGCCACTTTTTCGGCTCTAGCAGGGAAATCGGCAAAGCCCCTTGCATACAAGAATGGTTTCCTGTTTGAGGGGTCTCTGGAATGAAAATCTTCCATGACCTGGAAGCGGGGTTGAGTGGGCTTTGACCTTGGAAAGTGGGCGGTGCGTTCTACACCCTTTCCCGTGCCCCAAATTTCCCGGGAAACCGTCGAGCAAGTGCTGGCCGCGACTGACATCGTGGACCTGATCAGCTCGTACATCCCGGTGAAACGGGCGGGGACGCGATTCCAAGCGCTGTGCCCGTTTCACAACGAAAAGACGCCGTCCTTTTCGATCGATCCATCGAAGCAATTTTTCCACTGCTTTGGCTGCAAGAAGAGCGGCGATGCGATCCACTTCGTGCGGGAGTTGGAGAATCTCACTTTTACCGATGCGGTGCGCAAGCTGGCCCAACGGGTCGGGATTGAAGTGGAAGAGCGGACGCTGGATCCACGAGAAGAGCGCGAGCGCCGACAACGGGGGCAGTTGCTGGATCTCCACCGTGAAGCTTCGAGGTTCTTCCACAGTTTGCTTTTGCGATCGCCTGCGGCCGCGCACGCGCGCGAGTATTTGAAGTCGCGGGGTTTTGGCAAAGAGATGGCCGAGCGCTGGGAGGTCGGTTGGGCCCCGGATGCGTCCAAGGTTTTTCTCGACTGGGCCCGTGACAAGGGTTTGCGGGGGCGGGAATTGGTGGATTCCGGATTGGCCCTGCAACGGGAAAGTGGAGGGCTGTATTTGCGTTTCCGGGATCGCCTGATGTTTCCTGTGCGGAATGACCACGGCGACGTGATTGCCTTTTCGGGTCGGCAGCTGCGGGAGGATCCGCGCAGTGGAAAATACATCAATTCACCCGAAACGGCCCTCTTCAAGAAGTCGCAGGTGCTCTTCGCCCTCGACCGGGCAAGGAAAGCCATTCTGGAGCAGAAGGCGGCGTTGATCTGTGAAGGCCAGATGGACGCGGTGGCATGCCATGAGGCGGGACTGGAGCATGCGATCGCCGGTCTGGGGACGGCCTTTACCGCCGAGCACGCGAAACGACTGCGGCGCTACACCAAGGCTGCGGTCCTGTGCTACGATTCGGACAATGCGGGCTTCACCGGTTCGGTGCGGGCATTTCGTGAGTTGGCGAAGGAAGGTCTGGCGGTGCGTGCAGTGCGAATGCCCAAGGGAGAAGACCCGGATTCATACATGCAGAAGAATGGGACGGATGCCTTTCGGGATCTCATTGAGCGCTCCCAGGACTTCTTCGATTTCTTCATCGATCGTGCCCAAGGTGATGGCAAACTGAACGATCCTCAGCAACGGGCGGAGGTTGCCACGGAGTGCGCCTCCATGCTGGCGGAGGTGCCGGATCTGGTGGCGCGAGATGCTTTGCTCAATCACATCGCGACTCGCCTGCGGACGGGTGCGCCGGAATTGCGAGAGGCGGTTCGCCGGGCTGGCCGGAAGCCGAGCTATGCCCGCCCGGAACGCCCCTCGGACTCCCCTGCCCCGGTAGAAGCCCCCCCCCCTGCCCCGCTCGATCGTCGGATCGGCACCTTGTGTTCGCTGGCTCTGGGATCGGCGACGGCGCGAGACTGGTTGGGGGAACAATTTGAGACCCTGCATGAATTGGCGCGTTATTTGGAGGGTGTCGCGATTCTCCAAACGATCCTAACCGGGCGGCCCGATCCTGAATCGCCCGCCTCGATCAACAGCTTTTTGGGAGGGCTGCCCGAACCTCAGCAACGCGCATTGCGATCGGAGCCATCGTTTTCCGATCCATTGCCTGAAGATCCCGTGGCTTCGGCGGAGATCACACTGGCGGATGCCTCGGCCCTGGCACTGGAGCGCGAGGACTCCGAAATCAAAACCCGCCTGGGTGAGCCGACCTTACCCATGGAAGAGCAACTCGCTCTGCTCCAGCGAGCAAAGGAAATTGCCGAACTTTTAAGCAGTCTCCCCGCACGGGCGGTGCGAAATGACCGGTTCGGACCGAGCTCGCGTCGCCCACCCCGGCGCGGGCCCCCAGATTCCAAGGATTTTCGCGACAAAAGAAAATCTTGACGGCTCCCGCGAGCGCAACAATGGTCCGCGCGCGTTTCGGCTCTAGCCGGTCCGCCCAGCTAATAGGTGAGGTCTATCCTCATCTCGCACGCGTCCCGCTCATGTCCTCGAAGAAATCTCCCGCGAAGAAGGCTGCCAAGACAGCCAAAACCGCCAAGCCAAGCGCCGCTTCCAAGGCTCCGGCCAAGAAGGAAGCCGCCAAGGCCACCAAACCAGCTGCCAAAAAATCGGCCCCTAAGCCGACTGAGGAGGAAGAAGTGGAGGTGAAGGCCCCAGCTAAGAAGGCCGCACCGAAGGAAAAGGCCCCCAGCACGAAGGCTCCTGCCGCGAAAAAAGAAGCCCCTGCCAAAAAGGTGGCCGCGGAAAAGAAGCCATCCACCAAAGGCACCAAAGACGCCAAGGGCGCGGAAACGAAGGCTTCCACTTTGTCCGAAGACGAAAAGCGCCGGATCGACACCCCGGAAATCCAGGAAAAGATCCGCGAGCTCATCAAGCTGGCCAAAGAGCAGGAATACCTGACCTACGATGACATCAATGAGATCCTGCCGAACGACCTCGTCGATCCATCCGATGTCGAGGCGATCATGCAGCAGCTCCGCGACATGGAGTTCGACATCATCGACGCCTCCGAGGTCGATCGATTCAAGGACAAGCGCCGCGATTCCGAGGACGACGAGCCGGAGACCAAGGACCAGAAACTCGATATTCTCGACGACCCGGTCCGGATGTATCTCAAGCAGATGGGGCAAGTCCCGCTGCTGACCCGCGAGCAGGAAGTTGAGATTTCCAAGCGCATCGAAGATGCCGAAATCGAAGTGGCCAAACAGCTTCACCTCTTTGGGTTTGTCGCCGAGAGCTACCTCGAACTGGCCGACAAATTGACCAAGGGCAAAGAGCGCTTCGACCGCGTGATCCTCGACAAGAAGATCGAGTCCCGCGAGCGCTACATGAAAACGCTCCCCAAGCTCTGCGATCAGCTCAAGCAACTGCACGAAGAGAACGACGGCATTTTCCGCCAGCTGCAAACGAAGGCTCCACGGGGTAAAAAGAAGCTCGAGGACCAATTCGCCAAGAACCTGCAGACTCTGCACCGCACCTACACGCGATTCTACTACAAGCAGAAGGTCACCGAAGACTTCTGTGAGCAAGTCGAGGACTACCAGCAGAAGTTCTGGAAGTACGGCCGCAAACTTCAGGCGGATCCGAACGACAAGGAATTCGACACCAAAATGCGCGAGTTGCAGCAGAACTGCTGGCACGTGCTGGAAGATTTCGAAGCGACCAACAAACAACTCCGCCACTGGCTCAAGGAAGCCCTCAAGGCGAAGACTGAAATGGTCGAAGCGAACCTGCGTCTGGTGATTTCCATCGCCAAGAAATACACCAACCGGGGCCTTTCCTTCCTCGACCTCATTCAGGAGGGCAACATGGGCCTGATGAAGGCAGTCGAGAAATTCGAGTACCGCCGAGGTTACAAATTCTCGACCTATGCCACGTGGTGGATCCGCCAGGCGATCACTCGCTCGATCGCGGACCAAGCACGGACGATCCGGATTCCGGTGCACATGATCGAGACGATCAACAAGCTGATGCGCGTGCAGAAGCAGCTCGTCCAGGAATACGGTCGTGAGCCTTCACCCGAAGAAATCGCCGAGGAAATTCACCTTCCGGTCGAGCGGGTTCGCGCGGTGCTCAAGATGGCCCAACAGCCGATCTCGCTTCAGGCACCGGTCGGTGATTCGGACGACACCTCCTTCGGGGACTTCATTGAGGACAAGGCGGCGGAAAACCCGATGGAGGAAGCCGGCTTCGCGATGCTCAAGGAAAAGATCAAGGACGTGCTCGACACCCTCACTGAGCGCGAGCGCGAGGTGCTGGAGCAACGCTTTGGCCTCAAGGACGGCTACAGTCGCACGCTGGAGGAAGTCGGCCGCCAATTCCAGGTCACCCGGGAGCGGATCCGGCAGATTGAGGCAAAGGCCCTGCGGAAGATGCGCCACCCCACCCGGATTCGGAAGCTGGAAGGCTTCATCGAACTTCCGGGAATGTAAGACCCGGGAAACCACCGGAACTTTTCTCAAGCCGCTCCCTGAAAAGGGGGCGGCTTTCTTTTGCAGACGCAGGTGGGAAGTCCTGAGGATGGCGGGCCACTGCCTATTTCCCTTGCCCTTGAGCAGCATCACCGGATGCTCCGGGCATGCGTTGGCTCGATCGCCTTGAAACCCGTCTCCACTGGCTCGCTTTCCCTGGGTTGTTCAAGTGGATCACCCTGCTGGGAGCGATCGTGTTTGCTTCCCAATTCGCCAATCCGCACGTCGGGGAATGGATCGCGTTTGATCGCCAAGCGATCCTTCACGGCGAATGGTGGCGGCTCGTTACCTTCATTTTTGACCCGGGATTTGATTTCACCGCCTTCGGTGCGCTCTTTTTCTACTTTGCGGTGCGCATCGCGTTCATGATCGATGATCACATGCAGGCCATTTGGCCCCCTGCGCGGGTGACGCTTTACCTATTGGTGTCGTGGATCAGCCTGGCCTTGGGTCTGTGGTTTTTGCCGAACCAGATGATGGCGCCGGGAGGGGCGGGAAGATTCCTCTATCTCTCAGTTTTCTTCGCCTTCGCCACCTATTTCCCCAAGGTTCAATTTCTTTTGTTTTTCATGATTCCGGTGGAGGTCCGCATCCTCGCCTGGTTCGGATTTGGAGCCCTTCTGTTGGGAACGGTCATGAGTCCCCTGACCTTCCCATTGCTGTTTGGAGTCACCCTTCCCTACTTGATCTGGGTCGCCCCCTCGGTGATCCACCGTCGCAAAACCCTCGGACAAGCCTCCACCCGCCGGAAGAACTTCCAACGCGCCTCCACGCCGAAGGAGCAAGCCTTCCATCACTGCTCGGTGTGCGGGCGAACCGAACACGACGACCCGGCACTCGACTTCCGCACCCAAGAAGACGGCACCGAATTCTGCACCGACCACCTTCCGAAATCCTGAGGCCCACCATGTCCCTTGATCTTGCCCGCATTCGCGCCGAGTTCCCAATCCTCGCCACCGAGGTGAACGGGCGCCCTCTCGTCTACCTCGACAACGCCGCGACGACCCAAAAACCACGTCGCGTGCTCGACGCCTCTCGAGGATACTATGAGTCCCTGAACGCGAACATTCATCGCGGCACCCACCATCTTGCCCGCGCTGCCACTGCAGCCCACGAAGAGGCCCGGGTGACGGTTGCCCGGCATCTTGGCGCCACGTCCCCGGACGAGGTCATTTTCACCGCGGGAACGACGGACGGGCTCAATCTTGTCGCCAACATTCTGCCTGTCCACGAGGGTGATGAGATTCTCATTTCCACTCTGGAGCATCATTCGAACATCGTGCCTTGGCAGTTGCTCTGCGAACGCACCGGAGCCGTGCTCAAGGTGATCCCCTGCGATGATGCCGGCGTGCTCGACCAGGAGGCCTTCCGCCAGTTGCTTTCGGAACGAACTCGGGTGCTCGCGATCGGTTGGGTTTCGAATGCCTTTGGCACCGTGCATCCCATCGTGGAAATGATCGCCGCTGCACGGCAGGTTGGAGCGTTCACGGTAATTGATGCCGCGCAAGCAGCCCCCCATTTCGCGATCGACGTGGCGGCACTCGGAGCCGACTTCCTCGCCTTTTCCGGCCACAAGACTTATGCCCCCACTGGCATCGGCGTCCTGTGGGGTCGCCGGGAATGGCTGGAGTCTCTGCCCCCTTGGCGCGGTGGTGGGGAAATGATCAAGGAGGTGCGCTTCGAGGGCACGACCTACAACGATCCGCCGTTCAAATACGAAGCTGGCACCCCCAATATTGAAGGGGCGATTGCCCTAGCGGCAGCCCTCGAGTGGATTCAGGAAATCGGGCTCGAAGCCTTGCACGCCCATGAAGACGATTTGATCCGCCGGGCCGCTACCCAACTCTCCGCCATTGAGGGCATTCGACTTTTCGGCCCCGAGGACCGTTGTGGGGCACTCTCGTTCGCGATCCATGGGGTTCACCACTACGATCTTGGAACCCTGATCGACCAAATGGGCGTGGCCGTTCGCACCGGGCACCATTGCTGTCAGCCCCTCATGGCTCGCTTTGGGATCACGGGGACCACGCGGGCATCATTTGCCGCTTACAACACTGAAGAGGAAGTCGACATGCTGGCTGAATCGGTGCTCAAGGCCGCCCGGATGCTCCGTTGAGCACCCGGTTAGGAACCTGCGAGGTTCACCGATCCTCGGAGGGTTCGATCGGCTTGATTTCGATATTCCGGAACCACACCTCGTGGCCTTCGGCTTGGAGAGCGATGTGCCCGTAGGCCAATTCCTTGGTCGCGCCAAGGCGGAACAAGGGAGCCGTCGCTCCCACTTGGCCCTGCGGATCGAGCTCCAGAGTTTGGTAGCGGAGCACCTCCTTACCATTGACGCGGTGGATCGCCTCCTTGGATCCGTGGACCTCCAGCTCCACCTTCACCCATTCTTCCGCCGGAAAGGTCGGGGCCGAGGAGCCCAGGATGTGATCGGTGAACAACTTCCCGTCTTTCCAAACATTGGTGCCTGGCGTGCACAAGTTGGCGGTCGCTCGCGGACCCTTTCCTTCATCAGCCAGAAACTGGAATTCCAGACTGATGGGGAAAGGTTGATCGAGCCCCAGACTGGAAGGCGGTTGGGTATGGAACATCACCCCGCTGTTCAGCACCGCGTAGCCCGGCGTGTCCGGCAGCGGATCGCCATGGAATCGATATTCCAGTCGCAACACGTAGTGCGAGTAGGACAGCTCGGAGTAGAGGTGGCCGAACTGACCGTCGAATTTCCCGTCATATTGGTCGTAGCTGACCTTGAGGATGCCATCCTCGACACGGAAGGTATCGAGGGCGTTTTCCCCAAGCGGGTGTTTGGTGATTTTCGGGATCCAGCCGCTGAGATCCTTGCCATTGAATAGCGAGATCCAGGTATCGCCCGCGTGGACGATCGACGACAGGGCGAGAAGTGAGAGTGTCAGGCGCGTGAAGCTCATGTCAGAGAAGATACGATTCCTTGGGGATGAAGTTTCAGTGCCAACTCACTTCCGGAACATGAAAAAAACCGCTCCCGCCAAACAACAGCAGGCACCGAGGTAGTTCCAAGTCAGCTTTTCCTTCATAAAGATCACCGCAAAGGGGATGAAAACCGACAGGGTAATGACCTCTTGGAGGATTTTCAATTGTCCCAGAGAGAACACCTGATGACCCAATCGATTGGCCGGGACCTGCACCAGATACTCAAAAAACGCGATTCCCCAGGATGCCAGCACCGCCACCATCAAGGGTTTGTCCTTCAGGTCCTTCAAGTGGCCGTACCAAGCGAAGGTCATGAAAATATTGGAGACCGCCAACATCGCCACCGTTTTCCATCCGATCATGCCGCTCCTATCCGCGCGCGGGAGCCCCGCTGCAAGCCCGCGGAGAGATTCCCGCTGGAAATCCTCCCCATTCACCGCGATGGCTAAGGACCGGTGCCTGCCTGCCATTCGCATTCCCTCACCCCGCCACTCGCCGCCTGGTTCGCCGATCAGCGGGGACAGCCTCAGGGTTTCCAACGCGCCGCCTGGAAGGCCCATGCCGAGGGTCGAAGCGGGCTCATTCATGCACCCACCGGCTTTGGTAAAACCCTCGCCGCCTGGCTGGGTCCGCTCGACGAGGCCATGCGCGATCTGCCCCACGATCGCCCTGCTCCTTGCAGGCTGCTGTGGATCACCCCCCTGAGGGCACTCGCGGCCGACACTCTGCAAGCGCTCGCCGAACCCATCCAGCATCTAGGCTTGCCTTGGGAAATTGCCGCCCGAACGGGCGACACCTCCGCCTACCGCCGCGCCAAGCTCCGGGAGCGACTCCCTTTTGCCCTGATCACCACGCCAGAAAGCCTGTCGTTGATGATCAGTCAGCCCGACTTCCGCCGTCGTCTGGCCGGACTCACCACCGTCGTTCTCGATGAATGGCACGAGCTGTTGGGGTCGAAACGCGGTGTCCAAACCGAGCTCGCCCTGGCACGACTCCGCCGGTGGTTTCCTGAGCTTCGGACTTGGGGCCTATCCGCCACCCTCGGCAACCTCGACCAGGCTCGCGAGGCCCTGCTCGGAAACCGCCATCCTGAGGGGGTCACGCTGACTGCCCCGGTCATCAAGCCCCTCGAAATCGAGACCTTGATTCCTCAGGACATCGAGCGATTTCCCTGGGCCGGCCACCTCGGCACGCGCATGGCAGGACCGGTTGCCCGCCGGATCCTCCAAGCCCGCACCACCCTGCTTTTCACCAACACCCGCTCGCAGACCGAGCTGTGGTTTCAGGAAATCCTGGCTGCCCTGCCCGATCTCCATGGGCAGATCGCCATGCACCATGGCTCACTGGATCGCGAAGAACGTCAACGCGTCGAAGCCGGTCTCAAGGACGGCAGCCTGCGCTGCGTCGTCTGCACTTCTTCCCTCGATCTTGGCGTCGACTTTGCGCCCGTCGATCAGGTCATTCAGGTTGGCAGTCCCAAAGGGATTGCCCGATTGGCGCAACGTGCCGGGCGCTCCGGCCACCAACCGGGTGCCAAAAGCCGCATTCTCGGAGTTCCCACCCATGCCCTCGAACTCATCGAATTTGCCGCTGCGCGCGATGGCTGGGAGGCTCGCGAAATCGAAGCACGCATCCCCCTGCACCAACCGCTCGATGTTCTCGTCCAGCACACCTTGACCTGCCTCCTTGGCCAACCCGATGACCCCGCCGAGCTCCTTCAGGAATTCCGCACCACTCGGGCCTTCCGCGATCTCGACTCCACCAGCTGGCAGTGGTTGGTGGGCTTCATCACCTCCGGCGGTCATGCGCTCCAAGCCTATCCCCAATACCGCAAAGCCCACCAGGGCAACGACGGCCTCCTCCACTTCGACGATGCCGCAGCCGCCCGACTCCACCGGATGAACATCGGCACGATCACCAGCGATCCCGCCATCACCCTGCGCTTCGCCTCCGGCAAATCCCTTGGCACCGTCGAAGAAAGCTTTATTAGCCGCATCCGGCCCGGACAGGTCTTCGTCTTCGCCGGGCGACAACTTGAGCTCGTCCGTTTCCATCAGCTCCAAGCCACCGTCCGCGCCTCCACCAAAAAACATCGTGGACAGGTCGCCACCTGGAACGGAGGCAAATCGCCCCTTTCCAATGAACTCGCCAGCGCCATCGCCCGGCGGCTTCATCATCCGCCATCGCCCGCCCCCGAACACCGTGCCGTTCAGCCCATCCTCGATGTGCAGCGCCGCTGGTCCGTTCTTCCCGGCCGAGACCAACTGGTCGTCGAGTTCACTCGCACTCGCGAGGGAGAGCACCTCTTTATCTACCCCTTCGCCGGGCGCCTCGTTCACGAAGGCCTCGCCACCCTCGCCGCCGCCCGCCTCAGCCGCGACATCGGTGAATCGGTCGACCTGACTCAAAATGACTACGGCTTTTCTCTCATGGCCGTGCGTGGCCTCTCCTTGTCGGAGGCCCTCATCCGATCCCTCCTCAGCCCGCAGGATCTCCTCGACGACCTCCTCTCCGCCATGAACTCAGCAGAAATGGCGCGGCGCCAATTTCGAGAAATCGCCCGCGTCGCCGGGCTCCTCGCTCCTGACCTCCCCGGAAAACGACGCAGCCATCGCGACCTTCAAGTCTCCTCTTCCCTCCTCTTCGAGGTCTTCACCCGCTACGATCCCGACAACCTCCTCCTCGACCAAGCGCGTCGCGAAATCTTGGAACGACAGCTCGAATGGACTCGCCTCAAGGCCACCCTCGATCACCTCGCCCAGCGCCCCCTCCACCTCATCGAAACCGAACGCCTCACCCCCATGGCATTTCCCCTCTGGGCCGATCAACTTTCCGCCCACCTTCCGGCAGGAGATGCCCACACCCGCCTCGAAGCCATGCTGGCTCGCCTCGAGCAAGAAGCCTCCCAGTCGTGAACACCCCCATGCACCTTCACCTCGCCGGTATCGACCTCGAACTTCTCCCCGATCTCGCCGTATTCGTCCCTGAAACTCGCGACCTCCTCGTCGCCGACCTCCACCTTGGCAAATCCGCCACCTTCCGCGCCCGGGGCATTCCCATCCCCGAGGGGGAAACGGCCGCGGACCTCCAACGCCTCACCCTCCTTGCCGAGCGTACCCACGCCTCACGCATCATCGTCGCTGGTGATCTCGTCCATGCCCCCGAAGCTCTCCGCCACGACCTCCCAGACACCCTCGCTCAGTGGATGGAAGACTGCCCCGCCACGGTCTTACTCGTAGCCGGAAATCACGACCAACGCGCTGGGCTCCACCGCATCCCCTGCCCGAGTGTTCCCGAACTCACCCTCGGCCCCCTGCTTATCCGTCATCATCCCGAATCCATCCGCCCCGATCAGCCCGCCATCGCCGGTCATTGGCACCCCTCCATCCGCCTGCCCGATTCTCCCCGTCGGTCCTCCCGCCTCGCTTGCTTCTTCCTTCATCATCAGTGCCTGATCCTGCCCGGATTCGGCTCCTTCACCGGCACCCATCCAATCACACCGACTCCCGGTGACCGGGTTTTCGTTCCTCTGGGCACGAAGGTGCGGGAAATCCCCGCCGCGCTTCTCCCTTCCTAACGCAATTCGTGCAGAACGGCACGAACGCCGCGCCATTTCGGTAGGCTGGATGCAATTTGCACCCATTGTCCGCGGAAAGATGCGAAGCGCAACCTGCTTCCCCCGCGCTCCTGACCGCGAAATTGTGCGTAAACCCATGATTTTAAGTGTTCGGGAATCCGTTGGAGCTTCTGGAACGTTGCTTGCGAATGAAGCAGTTATGAATCCCGTCCAGCCGGAAGCCACGACCCCTCATGCCGATCCCGAAGCGGAAATCCTTCCGCTCCTTCGTGAGCGGTGGAGTCCGTCGACCTTTTCCGACCGGCCGATTAGCCCCGAAATCCTGCGGTCGGTCTTCGAAGCGGCTCGGTGGGCCCCCTCTTCCTACAATGAGCAACCGTGGGCCTACATCGTTGCCCGCAAAGAAGACGAAGAAACCTATCGCCGAGCCCTGAGCTGCCTCGTCGAGGCCAACCAAGCTTGGGCCCAACACTGCCCCGTCCTGCTTCTGGCCTGCTATCGCACTCACTTCGCTCGCAATGGCAAACCCAACCGCCATGCCGCCCACGATCTCGGTGCTGCCGCCGCGCACTTGACCTTCCAGGCCACCGCGCACGGATTCTTCGTCCACCAGATGGCTGGCATCGACCCCGAGAAAATTCGGCAAAGCTTCGAAATCCCAGACGATTACGAACCGTTGACAGCTCTCGCACTCGGTTACCTCGAAACCGCCCCCGGACCCGATCGGGCCGATACCGTCGAACGCGATCAGCAGCCCGATCAACGTCGCCGCCTCGCCGACACCTTTTTCACCGGCACCTGGGGAACCCCCCATCCCGTCGCCCAGTAAATTCTCTTTTGCTCTTTCCTCACCTACCTACCCCACCTCACCGTGATCCAACCCAAGCACCCTGAGTCCATGATCCACCAACCCTCGGCAAGATTGGCCCAGGTGGACCTGATGTCCCATCCTGCCTGGCCTGACTACCAGTCGGCCCTTGAACATTTGTCCCGTCGCCCCATTGCCACTCACGAAGCCGCGGGCCTCGCGCTCGAAAACGCCGACGGACCGCCTGTGGTCGTTCGCACCTCTGCCGGCGATCGCCCCGTCCTCTGGATTGCCACTCCTCAAGCACCTCTCGATTGGCGACGCAATTCGCTCATGCAGCTCGTCCAAGCGATGATCCGCTGGGTGAATATGGGCCGCGGACCTTGGCCGAAGCCCACCCGCGTCGTCTGGCGGTTGATCCAAAATCACTCCGATCAATCCCTCGACCTCGGCTCCATTGCCAAGCACCTCGACATGGCTCCCGCCCGACTGGGAGAACAGTTCACTTTGGTCACCGGTCTAAGTTTCCGTCGTCTCCTCGGCGAGGAACGCTGCGCATGCGCCGCGAAAATGCTCCTCGAACACCCCGAGCAACCGATCGCCGAGATCGCCATTTCGTGCTCCGGTCAATCGGTATCCCAATTCAATCGGAACTTCCTCTCCGCGACCGGATCCACCCCTCGGCAGTTCCGCCGCACGGGTCACACCTGACCCCCGAATCCCCCCGGTTTCTTCCCCCCATTGCCCCGTGAGAATTTCGCCCAAAGGTAGAGATTCCCATCGTCCCCCCGCTGGCTAGGATCGAGCGCGGTTCCAGCAGAGCGCCTCCCACAAGAGGCTCGCCTGCCGGACTGATTTCTCTCCGTCGCCTGTCCATGTTTTCAACTCCGCCGCTCCCATACCCCCCAGCCCGATCTCATCGATCAGGCCCCGGCGGCGCGGTCGAGAAACCCTCGGAATACAGCGAAAGTTTCCACTGCGGCAGCGCAAGCTCGGTCGACTTCTGCGCCCCCCGAGACGTGGCCATCAAGCCACGCCACCATCGCCATCCAGGCTTCGCCCGTTCGCGCGCCATATCCTTCGTAAAAGCGATTCGCTCCACTAGGGAATCCTTTACCCGATCGCATCATCGCGGCTCCGCCCAGCGTCGAACCTTCGATCACGTAAAGCTCTCCCGCCAAGCGCGCGCCATCTTCTGCCGCTCGGATCTCCTGTGCCGCCGCAGGCACATCGACTCCCAGCCGCTCCAAATCCTCGGCCAGCCACAGGGATTTCTCGAAACGAAATTCCCCCAATTCAGCGACCACCTCTGGATGGAGCGTTGCCACCGATGGCTCCCAAGCGGAGAACCATCCAGCATACTCCTTCAAAAGGATCTCAAACTGGCTTCGCGTCACGTTTCCATTGACCATCGCCTGAACCACCGGATGCTCATCAAGCTCACGGTGAGCGGCCATGGTCGCTTGTCTCAAGGCGTTCCTGATGTCCGATCCTGGCATTTGCAGGCGCAATCTAACACCTTTCCCGGATTCGGCAAACCTCTCGACTCTCGCGTTTTTTCATGACCACTGAACCCCTTCCCTGCCACCCATCTCATCAGCCCTGCGATGAAATCCAGATCCATCTGATCGGCCAGATTCAGAGTGGCAAGGCCCTCGTGGCCGTCGATCTCGCGGCCGGGACATTCACACACGGCAGCAAAGGCACCGAGGCCATTACCGGCTCCCAAATGGAGCATCATCCAGCAAGCTGGGTCCCCCTCTCCCATCTCTCCGCTCTCCAGCGGCGCTGCGGCACTTGGCGCGGGAGAGGTCCGATGCCCGCCGTCATTGAACCCCTCTCAGGCCCCCCCATTCAGGCATGGGTCTACCTCTCCGGCAGCAGCCTCGTCTTCGAATGGGATTGCCAAGATCCCCTCCCCACCGTCGCCGAAGACTGGGACCTCGAAGTCAAAGAATGCCTCGAGGAAATTGAGACCCTGCCCACCCTCGACGAAAAACTCGAACGCGTCGTCACTCGGATCCGCGACCTGACCGGCTTCGACCGCGTCATGATCTACCGCTTCCACGAAGACGAATCGGGAGAAGTGGTTTCCGAAGCTCGACGCGGCGATTGGGAACCCTTCGTCGGGCTGCGCTACCCGGCCACCGATATCCCTCGCCCCGCACGCGAGCTCTTCCTTCGCAATGACCTCCGCCTGATCGGCGATATTGCCGCCAAACCGGTTCCCGTGCACGGCGCCGAACCCCTCGACCTCTCACTCTCCCGCTTCCGCCAACCCGCCGAAGTTCACATCGAATACCTCGGCAACATGGAGGTTGCCGCCAGCCTGGTCACCGCCATCCGCGTCGATCACAAACTCTGGGGCCTCATCTCCTGCCACCACGGCACGGCACGCCCCCTGACCTCGCGCGATCAATCCCGCGTCTCCGCCCTCACCGGCCACCTCGCCGTCGACCTCGCCGGCGCTGCTCGCGAGCAACGGCTTAAAGACGAACTCGCCTGCGCACGACTTGCCAACAAGCTCGTCCAGTGCGTCACCCTCACCACCGACTGGGCTCCCGTGATGATGTCGATCTCCTCCGACATCCTTCGCACGATGCGCTCCGACGCCTTGGTCCTCCACCTGGATGGTACCACCTACATCTCCCATGGCGACATTCCGCCTGCGGAAGTCGAATCCTTTATCCAGGCCAACGGGCCCCAGCTTCGTAACCGTATCCACGCCACCCACCATCTCACCGGAAGCTTGAAGGACGCCGCGGGCCTCGCTCCCTACGCCGGTGGCCTTTGGATTTCCCTCTCCGCTTTTCGCGACGATTGCCTCCTCCTCCTGCGCAAGGAACAACGCAAGAATGTCCGTTGGGCCGGCAACCCTACGGAAACCACCGTACTGAAGAGCGATGGCCGCATCGGCCCTCGCAACTCCTTTGCGGAATGGGCCGAGGAAGTCACCCAGAAGAGCACTCCCTGGACCCCTTGCGAAACCGAAATGGCGGAAGTCGTCCGCTCCACCCTAATCGACATCGTCATCACCTCTCAGGGATTTCGTGAACTCGTCGAAACTCCTGCTGCACGACGCTTCCGAATTGCCCACGAGGAAACCGTCCAGCCTCTCGTCTTTGCCGATCCCGATGGCAGGATCGTCTACCGCAATCGCTCCGCTCTCGACGACGGCCTGTCGCACCTCACCACCCTGGATGAACTATCCGTCTGGAAAACCGACATGGAGCGGTTCCCTGAACGCTTGGCCGAAATCCAGCACAGCTCCACCCCCCTGCGCTTCACCACTGAAGGCCGCCACTTTGAACTCGCACGCCTCGTCGAAGACGAAGAACTGCACGGATACAGCCTGCGCGTCATCGCCGATTCCTGATTTCTCCTATTCCTCCGAGGTCGGTGCCTTCTGGTAAACCCGGACGTAGTCGACCTCGTACACCTGCGGAAAACTCGTCTCCGCAGGATCCCCCCCCTGGCCTCCGATGGCGAGGTTCAGTCGTAGTCTTTGGGGCGCGGCGAAGGGCTTCAATGTCGGATCCGTCCCCGGATAAGGACGCGTCAAGTCGTGCCGATTGAGCAATTTTCCATCCAGCGAAATCTCGATCGATTCCTCGGTCCATTCCATCACCCAAAGATGGAATCTCTCATCCCAGCTCTCCGGATCGAAATCCGCCAACGGATGTCGGGAGTCGTTCCACACATCCCGACCCTCACGACTCGCTTCCACGAAATTCGCAAGGATCGTGTCCTGATAGAACTCCATGATATCAATCTCCCCGGCATGGGGCCAACGTCCGTGACCCGTCATCCAGATGGCAGGCCAAAGCCCGGGGCGGGCCGCGAATCGAGCCCGGATTTCAAACCGTCCATAGGTCCAAGAGTGTTCGGGACGGGTGATCAAGGATGACGAGGTGTACTGCGCTTCCTTGCGTTGCCTCTTCCAGTCCCGCGAGCCCTCTACCCAATGGGGATTCACCACCTTTTCGCGGCGACCTTCAATCCTCAGCATTCCATCCCTCACTTCCGCATTCTGCGGCTGATACCATTGAAGTTCCCGGTTGCGTTCGAATCCTTGCTCAAATTCCCAGAACTCCGGATTCGGCCGTCCTTCCCCGTCAAACTCATCCGACCACACCAATTTCCATCCAGGCAACTCGGGTATCTCGCCAGCAAAGGCGAAACCCAACGAACAACCCAGGAAAAGCACGGCTGTGAAAGCATTCATAGAGATGACAAGAGGGAAAGGGACAGAGCTCGGAGCCTGTGTCGAAAGAAAAGGCGGCCCGGATCTTGCGTTCCGGACCGCCACGAAGGAAGCATCAGCGTAGGGTGTCTCGATTCCAGACACCTGATTTCATTCCAGCACCACTCGATAGAATGACTTTCCTGTCGGGGCGCCAGCATCGGTATAGCTGGTGACCGTCCCTCCGGTCGCTGCTGGTACTCCAGACGCCACCGTCACCCAGCTCCCCAGTTGAGTGGAACGTTCGATGCGGAAGGTGACCCCTTCACGGCTCGGCCAACTCAGAGTGAAGCCTCCCGTGGATCCGTTGGCATCTGAGGTCCATGCCGCAAAGCGAGAACTGCTGTCATTCGGAATCAATCCCAACAAATACTCCGTTAGGTTGTCAGTTCCGTCGCCATCATAGTCCTCTGTCGGACCACCACCCGTCGCGCTGGTGCCGCCGAAATAGGTCGTCTCCCAGGAGTCGTCCATTCCGTCGCCATCTCCATCAGCGGAGCTCCCCACACTGAGCACCCCGGTGCTTTCATCATAGGAGTAGCCCCCTTGGGTCCAGACACGACTTCCTACGGCTGCAGAATCAGCTGCGAATCCACTCACCGAGAAGCTCGCATTCACTGTCAGCGTTCCCGTCGAGGTGATCAGGTCCCAACTGGAACCTTCCGCCGTCGCTGCGCCACTTAGATCGAGCACGAAGCTGCCGTCCAAGGTCACGTTACCCGTCCCGGTAATGGCGTTGGACACTCCACTCGCTCCCGGTGCGAAGCGAATGCTGCCTGTCGACGCCAATGCCAGCGTGGGGGTTTGTCCCGTGGTACCGGTGTGGCTGCCCAACACATAGTTTCCGCTGAGCGTATTCACGCCGCCCAGTGTCACGGTGTTGACTCCGGTGATGTTCACCGGGCCCACTCCACTCAATGGAGCGTTGACCGTCATCCCCAGATTGTTCGCCCAAAGTTCGGAGCTACGGGTCACTTCCCAAGTAGTGCCCGTCAAAGTGCAAACCGCCGCAGCCGCCTGATTGAGCAAGGCTCCATCCAGAATGAGATGCGGGATGGTCGTCACCCCACTCGACTTGATCACCAAGGTCGCATCGACGTCTCCATTTCTCGACAAGGCCAACAGATCCCCTGCAAAGGTGCTATCGCCATCGGCGACCGTTCTCAGGCCATTGCCATAGGTCGAACCTGGAGCTCCATAAACCATGTAGTTCGAGCCCGCCACGGGTGCTAGGGAGTCGTCCCAATGCAAACCGGTGTTGAACGAGGTCGTACCGAGCACGTCGATTCCCACCAACAGGTGGCCGTCGGGTTCCCCATCCCCATTCAGATCCGGAACATCGTTCCCATCTGTTGGGTCCGTACCCGCCGTGTACTCTGCGGCATTGACCGAATCGTCGCCATCGGGATCCCCCGCGGCCAGCTCGTCCAAGTCGCCAAAGTAAAACCGCTCCCAGCCATCCGGAAGACCATCACC
The DNA here is from genome assembly GCF_014201715.1 of Haloferula luteola. GTDB lineage: Bacteria > Verrucomicrobiota > Verrucomicrobiia > Verrucomicrobiales > Akkermansiaceae > Haloferula > Haloferula luteola. Next base: position 21,042 of record NZ_JACHFD010000029.1, on the reverse strand, counting down.
GTCCGAATCACTCGAGGAGAATGGATCCGTCGGATCAGAGCCATTTTGATACTCCGTCAGGTTGCTGTCACCATCGTTGTCGAAGTCTCCGGTGCCCGACTGTGCGAGCGAACCGAAGTTCAACATCTCCCAACCATCGGGCAATCCGTCGTCATCACTGTCCGGCGACGAATTGGCGTCCGTCGGGTCCGTGAAATACTCCGCTTCCGTGGCATTGTCGATCAAGTCTCCGTCCGGATCATCATCACCATTTTGCAGAAGGTTATTGAAGTAAGCCAATTCGAAGAGCTCATCCTCAAGTCCATCAGCATCGCGATCAAGAGGAGTCGAATTCACGTCCATCGGATCACTTCCGTCCACCAACTCTTCCAGGTTGGTGTAGCTGTCGTGATCCGGATCCCCAGCGGCGCTCGTCGCCGTGGTGGTGTTGCCGAAATAAGCCATTTCCCACGCATCGGGCAGGCCATCGCCATCCGCGTCGCTGCGATCTGTGCTATCCGCTCCCACCAAATGCAGGGTTTCCCGCTCATCGTCGGCCAGAACGCCATTCCAGATCCGCACTTCATCGTAAGTCGCATTCGCCGTGGCATCCGGCCACATCGACCGACCCAGCAGATTGACACTATCGACCAAGTCGGCGAGATGGAGCGTGGTGATGAAGGAGCCCTTCGCCCCCATCAGCGGATGACCATTCGGTTGGCTGCCGATCAAGGGAGCACTCCACCACGTGACTTCTGAACCACTCAGCAAACCCGCATTGTAGGCAGGATTGATCGTCAAGACGATGTGATACGGCACATCCAGGAGATACGGTGCATTGGTGCCGCTGATCGCGCTCTCGTTTCCGTTTTCAGGATCCCACGCCACCTTGTCGCTGTTAAGATCGGTCGCGACGGTCCAACTCATGAACAAGTAGTTGTTCGCCGCTCCGGTGGTTCCCACATCCGTTCCAAAATCAAAGATCCGACCCCAGTTCTGGACACTGTGCTGAGTGGCAAAGATCTCAATCGTCACCGGAATCTCTGAGCCGCCAATAAGGTGACTGCCCAGCTGCACGTAGTCGCTCTCACCCTTCGCCCCACCGGTCAAAGTCACCCCGGTCGCCGTCAGCGTCGCATCATTGGCGCCGACTTCGATGATCTGGGCATCCGAGCCGCCCACTGAGTCTTCGAGGGAGCCGTTGAAACTCCACCGATGCTTCAGTTGGGCCCGCGTTGCAGTCCAACCTGCATCCTGAGGATCGGAGCCTGCATCGTGTTCCGCAAGGTTGCTGCTCCCATCCATGTCCGCATCGAGAGCCGCGTCATTGACGCCGACATTGAGTCCGTGGAGCAACTCCCAGGCATCGCCCATGCCGTCGCCATCGGAATCCGGCCAATCCCCCGCATCGCTGCCAAGTGTTCCCGCCGCTTCCTCTTGCGCATTGGTGGCAAAGTCATGATCGGGATCATCCTCTGCGCCATATTCAAGGCTGCCGAAGCTGTCGATTTCCCAGGCATCATCCAAGCCATCGGCGTCACTATCCGCTGGTACCGAGGATCCATCCGCGGGATCAGAACCTCCAAGATACTCCTGTTGATTCGTGTAGCCATCTGAGTCGGCATCACCGCTTCCGGTTTGGAGGGCAAGTTCGATCGACGTTGGGTTGTCGTCCGCATTGCCGAAGTACTGGTCTTCCCAGAAATCCCCTAAACCATCACCGTCGGAATCCCGTTCTTGGACGGAAAGCACCACACTGTCCCAACCCGGCCAGCTCGCCGCTGCCGCGTTATTGCGAATGCCCACGCCGACCGGTAGGCCGATCGCCACACTGCCCTCCGGAATTCGATACGTCAGCGTATAACTTCCATTGGAGGTGTCCTCCTGAGCCGGAGCACCTGGCAGGGCAATGTAGCCCAACGACAAGCTCGTCCCGTCCACCACCAAGAAGGTATCTCCCGTGGTGTATCCGTTGACCCGATCGTAAGCCAGACGCAGCACATCACCAGCCCGTGCCAAATAGGGCGTCAGGTTCTTTGCTCCGTTGCCAATTTGACAAAATCCTTTGAGGCTGCCGTGGGTCACGTTCCCGGTTTCCACACCACTATCTGTCGAGGTGGTGGTCTGCTCCGTCCAGGTCGTCCAGTTGTCGATATTGTCCGGAGCTGCCCCGTCCCAGCCGAGCTTGTAGTTGGTGGCATTGGCCACGCCACTACGAGTTTCAAAGCTGCCGTTGCGTTTGCTCAGGCCCACCAACTCATGAAGTTCAGGAACTGCCAGGCCATCATTGGGATCGGTCCCAAAGGTCAACTCGTCGGCATCCAGATAACCGTCGTAATCCGTGTCTTCCGAATTGGGGTCCGTCGGTTCATTCGAAAAGGCAGTGTTCAGGGTTCCCAGCACCTCCTGACCATCCGTCAGGCCATCGTCATCACTATCGGCATCAAGAGGATCCGTCTCTGGCGGGAAGAAATCATTGAGAGAGCCCGAGACTTCCTCTGCGTCGCTCAGCCCATCGCCATCGGTGTCCGTCAATGTCGGATCCGTGCTTGCTTGGTATTCCTCAAGGTCGGTCAGCCCGTCGCTATCGGAATCGCTGATCGCTGTAGGGCTCAAGTCACCAAAATAGTGCATTTCCCACGCATCGGCCATCCCGTCCCCATCCGAATCCACGAGAGTCGGGCTGGGGTTCGCAAGGTTGGAACCGGTCACGTCGACATAGAAATCGTCGATGTAAACCGAGGTACTTCCCGAGTTCGAAGTGAGCTGAGTCGCCAAAATGGCCGTCGTCGAAGCCGTTCGGAAATTCCAAGTCCCATCCGGCGGAAAATACTCCGTTTGGGTAGCATAGGCCGGGTCGTCATCGCTTTGGAGAAACATCCGGTAGCTGTCGGTCGTGTTATCAATCACCGTCCAAACGTCATACCAAGCTCCGACGACCATGTTCGGCACCACCACCGAAAGCGTCGCTGCATCGCGCCCACGAAAAGCGGATCCTACCGCATTCGGTTGCACCTGAAAGTTCGCAAAGTTGGTGATCGTCGTCGTCGTCGGGGCGACATTGGTAGCGCCAATCGAAATATCATTGTTCAAGGCCACTGCCCGGACCCGGAAGAAATAGGTTCCGCTGCCGGTATCGGGAATGGTAACGGGCCAAGGAACGCCGGCATCTCCCGCACCGGTATGGTGAAGGACCTGATTATAAGCGCGTCCGGGTTCTGCGACGACATTCGCCGTCGTCGTGGCAGCTACCCAGCTGCCTTGGCCGTTGATGTCTCCGAGTGTGCGTGACTCAAAGCTGTCGATTTCTGTAAAGGCCGCCCTCGCTCCACCCGTAAGGGCACACGCAACGAGGGGCGCAGGCATCAGCCAGCGCAATCGACCATGGGGTCGGTTTTTCATGGGGTTCTGGGTCTGGATCTTTCGGGGAGATGGTTGATGCCTCCCCGGGTTCGTCGAAACTCCGGAAACATAGATCCGGTTCGACTCATGCCATGATATCCCAAGGTGATGTTTCGCATACCCCCACATGAGGAGGGTTTTGTGACACCCATCTCGAGATCGATTCCCGTTTTCCATCCCCACTCCACCGTCTATGCTCGCGCCCGACATGAACCGAAGTGGCCCACCATTTTGCCCATGGCTCCGTCGGGCCCTCCTCCATCTCTCGCAGCGCACTACCCTGCTCTGCGCACTCGCCCTTTTCCTTCCCGCCAAGGCTGCCGACTACCTCAACGATTTTTGGCAGACCAACGACGGACTGCCCAGCAACGTCGTCAGTGATGTCATCCGGGATGCCGAGGGTTTCCTGTGGGTTGCCACGGGCAACGGACTGGCTCGCTTCGATGGACTTCACTTCGAGATCCACTCCCTCGCTCAAGGCGTCCCCGGCACCCAAGTTCATGCGGTCGAACTCGATTCCCAGGGGCGCGTGTGGGCAGGCACCAACAACGGTGCTGCCTACCTGGAGGGGGATCGTTGGCATCCCGTCCCGGGCACGACGGGTCAGATCGTCTATTCGCTCGGCACCACCCATGATGGGGCCGTTTGGATCGGCGCCTATCGCGCCTGCTGGAGATGGCAGAACGGGCAGCTCGACGAAGTTTCTCTTCCGGTCCATCTCCCCGATGTACGAGCTTTCAGTGAACTCCCTGACGGGCACCTCTGGGTTCTCTCCTCGGAAAGCCTCTGCCGCATCGATCCCGCCTCCCTGACCTCGGTGGAAACCGTCCCGGGTCCATGGATTGGCAAGGACCTCCGTGACCTCTGCATCACCTCTGACGGGCATCTCTGGGTCGCGGGAAATGGAGTGCTCTACCGCAAAGAAGCCAACGGCTGGGAGAACGTCATTTCCGAACTCCCCACCGGCCCCGACACCTTTGTTTTCAGCTGCCGGCCCGATGACAACGGCCAACTTTGGCTGGCCACTCGCGACTCCGGAATCCTCCTCTACCGGGACCAGCAATGGTCGGTCCTCGACGCCCGCATGGGCATGGTTTCGCTCAACGACGTGCGCTGCCTCACCCTCGATCAGGAGGGACTCATTTGGGCGGGAACCAACGGTGGAGGTCTCAATCTCCTCCGCCGCCAGTGGTTTGAAACATTCACGGCTCCCGAGGGATTGGGGCGCACAGTCACCACCTCCGTCGCCGTGGGACCAGACGGGAGCGTGTGGGCGGGAACCGATGGCGGGCGCCTCTTCCAGCTCCAAGGGAACAACTTTGTGCAATCGATCCCCGATGTCTCGGGGAGCCCATTTGGAGCAGTTCGCGCTCTCCTCCCCCGAGGCGATGATTCCGTCTGGGTGGCCACTTACGATCGAGGCATCTACCGATTCGATCGATCCTCTGGGCAACTCGACCAGCTTCCCAGTTCCGACCCCTCCGAACCGTATTCCAGCCTGCTCGAATTTCACGACGGTACCGTACTGAGCGGCAGCTCAGAAAGAGACCGCCCGCACGCCTTTATCGAGCGCTGGACCGCTGAGGGCAATCAAGGACCTGCCACTCCTGAGATGCCCTCGTTTCGGCGCATTCTCGACGTCCTCGAAGACACTCAACAACGCATCTGGGTCGCCACCGCAGGGGACGGTCTCTGGCGTTTTCAGAAATCCAGCTGGGATCGCATCGACGACCCCAACCAAGGAAACCTCATCCTTGCCTCCTGCTTGTTGGAGACCCGGGATGGGGCCATTTGGGTGGGCACCCTGGGCCAAGGGCTCTACCGCTTCAATCACCCGGAACCTCGGCACTGGACCACTGCCGAGGGGTTGGTCAGTCAGACCGTCTCTCAAATCCTTGAGGACCAAAATGGCAGTCTCTGGCTAGGCACCGATACGGGGTTGCAACGGATGGACCCCACTCGTCCCAACACACCGGCCGGAGGATTGCTCGTGCTCGGCCGCGGCGATGGTCTGCCTTCTCCTCAATTTACCGGTGAATATGGCAACCTCTGCGATTCCGATCCGGAAGGACGCCTTTGGTTTGCGCTCCCTTCAGGCGCCATTCGCTTGGATCCCGCCGAAATCGAGAAATCCCAAACCACGGTCCCTCTCTATATCGAATCTGCCGCCAACGACTCCGGAGTGTTTTGGAAACGCTCCCGACTCTCTCCCTCTGAGCCCCTCCGCCTCGAACCCGGGTCCGGCACCTTGCGCATCGAACTCGCCGCGCCTGAGTTCACCCATCCACAGAACCGGGTCATTCGATACCGCATGTCCGGCCTGGAAAACGAATGGCAGGAACTACGAGGTTCCCGCTCGATCGCTTACGCATCCCTGCCGCCCGGCAAATTTCGCTTCGAAGCTCGCGTGGTCGAAACCGAAGAGGGCTCCGGCTCCACCGCCAGCATCGACCTCGTCGTCATCCCGCACTTTTGGGAAACCGCCCCCTTTCAGATGCTGGTTCTCTTGCTCCTTATGACGGCTACAGGCATCGGAATCCGAGCTTGGTCCCTTCGCAAAGTTCGCCATAAAGTTCTCGCCCTTCGTCAGGCAAGACGCGTCGAAGCCGAGCGTTCGCGGATTGCTCGTGACCTCCACGATGATCTAGGTGCCAGCCTCACTGAGGTCAACCTCATCGGCACCCTCCTCTCCAACTCCCTTGCCGCAGGCGACCAGAAAAACAAGGTCGACTCAATCGTCAGTCGCGCCCGACACATGGCCAAGTCGCTCGACGAAATCGTCTGGACCGTCAATCCCGCCAACGACCTTCTCTCCTCCACACTCTACTACCTTTGCTCAAGAGTTCGAGAAAGCGCCGATGCCGCAGGGCTGCGCGGGCGCTTCGAAATCGACGGCGACATCCCGGAGCGCAGCTTGGACTCCCGGCAACGTCACCACCTCCTGATGGCCGTCAATGAGGCCGTCAACAATGCCCTCAAACACGCCCACGCTACCGAAATCAAGCTCCAGCTCTCCGTTTCTCCCACTCACATCATCGCCCGAGTCATCGACAACGGGCTGGGATTTGATCCCAACACCGCAACCCACTTGCGCAATGGCCTCGGCAACATGAGGAGTCGCATGGAAAGTGTTGGTGGAACCATGGAGCTTGAAAGCGGCTCCACAGGCACCACCATTCAGCTCACCCTGCCCCTCGAAGCACCCCAGTCCCAACGTCACCCCGCCACCCCATGACCCGCATCGCCATCGTCGAAGACAATCCCACCATTCGTGAGAGCCTCGCCGAATTGGTCAATTCCATCTCTGGATGCCAGTGCATCGCCTCGTTCGAAACCGGAGAGGATGCCGAAGCCAAGATCCCCGAACTGAGTCCTGACCTCGTGATGATGGACATCAACCTCCCGGGCATGGACGGCATCGAGTGCACCGCTCGGATTAAGAACCTCCAGCCTGAGGCCCGCGTCCTCATCCTCACCATCTACGAAGATGGTGAGAAAATCTTCGATGCCCTCAAAGCCGGTGCCAGTGGCTACATCCTGAAACGCAGCAGTCCCTCCGACATCGTTCGCGCCATCGAAGAAATGCTCGATGGCGGTGCCCCCATGACTCCTGTCATCGCCCTTAAGGTCGTCGAATCGTTCCGAGAGGTCCCCACCCGTGCCCACCAGATCGATCACCTTTCCAACCGCGAAAACGAAGTGCTCCAGCTTCTCTCCAAAGGGCTCTTTAACAAAGAGATCGCCCAGGAGCTTCAAATCAGCATCGAGACCGTGCGCTGGCATCTCCGCCAGATCTACGAGAAGCTCCACGTCAACTGCCGCACCGAAGCGGCCCTCAAATTCCTTCACGCAAAGCAACGGCCCTGAACCCGGATCCTCTCCGGCCCTTCGGGCTCATGCGACTCCAGAAACGTGCCTCCCCTGCCGTTTCCCCAGCACTTCCTGCCTAAACGGCATCACGACAGAGTCGATCATCCCCCCTTAAAAAACAGAGGCGGTTCGGACGTGCACATCCGAACCGCCAAGTATCCCTTGTATCAACCCAAGATGCAGGGAAATCTGTGTGTTTCAGTCGCTTAGCCTGCAAACCCTTGAAGGGTAGCGGTTCTTATCGGCTGACGAGAAAACCATTACTCGCTTTTCATACGTATTATCAACTGAGAAATTTCAGCGAGCGGAAAACAAATGGGGTATGGACAGCTTCAGGCACCCTCCGAATGAAGGGATATCCCTCTTTCCATTCACGACTTTCATTCGCCGTGATCCACTCGCAATCAACGCAAAAGGAGAGTTCCTGCACCCTCCTGCTCGGGGACCACTCGGATCCACTTCCCCTCCCTTCGTGTGGGCAGAGGTACCTCTTCCTTAGATACCTTCCCCGAACCCCGGTAAGGCAACAAAACCCGCGCTTTCATCCCCTCAGGCAGGGAGAACTTCAGCCCATACGAAGTGCCTGTTTTCTTCCAATGCACCTCCACCGGACCCCGAGGGGTCGGAACCTTTCCCTTCGCTTCGTTCAGACCACAAGGCACGGGTGCCATCCTGACCACCGACCATCCCGGCTCCGCCGGCTCCACCCCAAGAATGAATCGAGGTAGCAGATTTGCAGGGGCAGCCCCCCAAGCATGGTTCCAATCCTGATTCGGTTTGTATTTTTGGTCCCACGCTTCCCACGTCACCGTAGTTCCACTTTCCACCATGTGCCGCCAACTCCGATCCCCCTTCGCCGTCATCAAACCAAGCCCCGCATCTCCCCGACCTGCCTGAAATAATCCCTCCAGTAGATACTGCGCTCCGTATACCGAACACTTCATCCCCCGATCCACGAGCATCTCCGCGACCGCGTCCTGCTCAGATTCAGGAACCAACCCGAAGGCCAACGGGAACATCGACGCATGCAAAGAGGCGTGATTGCTTCCCACCCCGTCGCGATACGCTCCGCGGCCATGTAGAAAAAAGGCTTCCTGAAAAGCCTGCTTTCGCTCTTCAAAACGCGACTCATAGGCCATCGCTTCTTGCTCCTTCCCCAAGGCCCGGGCCATTTCCCCCATCAACTGAACTGCCCTCAGGTGAAACGCGTTGACCACCGTATTGACCTCCCGGTGCTCAAACCCATCTCGCTCGCCCTGAGGCCAGTCGACGATATCATTCCAGCTGCGTTGCTTTTCATTGCTGGTCACCCATCCATCTGGCCCGACCCGTTCCATCAGCAACTTGGATTTCACAGCCTCATAGCGCTGAGCAAGACCCTCACGGTCTCCCGTATGCATCCAATCAGCATACGCCATGAACACCATGTGAGGCCCCCACTCGCTCGGCCAGGTCGGATGCCGGAGCAGGTGATCAAACGTATCCCTGGCCATCTCCACATCCGTGTCCGTCGCGTAATGGCTCAACTGATTCAGATAAGCATCCGCCTCATAAGGGATGCGTTCCCGATCACCATCCACGTAAATTCCCGCGAAAGACGTTGCTTTGATCGAGTCCCTACACAGACCCCAAATCCGTTGAATCAGGGGATCAGAACACTCGAACGAGGCCGCTTCATCATTCCAGGACTCAAGAAACACAGAATTTCGCAGCACATTTTGGAGCGTCAGATCCCCCTTCCATCCGTGGAGCTCCACCCAGCGGAAAGGAAACAGCACTCCCCATTCCGGCGGTGTCAGGATCGCTTCCGGTTGCTTCGTATTGCGAGCATCGGCTGGGGGCGCCACACGAAGGCTTTGCCCGCCGATCAGATGTTGACGAACTTCCGCGTACCTCACGGTTCCAGGTGGTTTGCGATCCACCCTTCCGTCCTTCAAGGCTTCGCCAAACCGCACCTCCACCACACCGGACATCCCTTCAGGTGCTGCAATTTGGAGATTTCCGAAAGTCACCTTGCCAAAATCCACCAACCACCCGCCGTCGCCGAGCTTCTCCACCGACACCGGTTCCTCTGAAACCACATGGGTGGGAGCCGCGCCGAGAGGAGGCACCATCACCACCATCATCCACAACACGCCGATCAGGCGCATCACCGTCCTCGTTCCACAGGCTATCATTGTCATCCGTTAAAAAAGTCAAATCTCCGTTGCAATCTCAACACCACCCCAGGTCTTGAATTCCACCATCCTTCCCATGGACGCCTCGATGTCAAAAAAGCTCCTCACCCGAGACACCATCCACAAAGGACCTTGCCACCACCTCGGCAATCGCCGCTCCCCCTCCCTCACGGCTCGGATCCCCATTTCATCTGTTCACAAGCGACTTAGAAAACAGCGCCCACCATCCATTCATGGATCGAATGCGGTCGCTTGCTCTTCCTCTCCGCCAAATCTCCCACAAAAAGGGGGGATCGCCTACTGACCGAAGTACTTCACCACGGCTTCCGTCCGAGTTCGCACGTGCAACTTCCGGTAAATGTTCTGCAGGTGATATCGTACGGTCTCCACCCCGATTTCCAAATCGGAGGCGATCTCCTTATAGAGTTTGCCCTTGGCAAGAAGGTCCAAGGTCTCTCGCTCGCGCGGGGTCAAATCAAACTCTTCTCCCCGATCAACCGGGCGAGGTTGGACGAAGTGCTGGAAAACCTTTCGGGCCACCGAACTCGAAATCGGACAGGCCCCTTCCCATGCCTCCTCCAGCGAAGCTCGCAGTCGAGTGGGCACATCGCGCTTCAGCAAATATCCGCAGGCTCCCGCAGCCAGCGAATCAAATACCCGCTGACTGTGGTCGTAAACCGTGAGCATCAGGATTCTCACCTCCGGCAGAGTGGACTTCAAGGCCGCCGCCAGCTCGATTCCCGACATTCCCGGTAGCTGAATGTCCATCAACACCAGATCCGGTTGCAGACGAACGATCTCTGGCCCAGCCACCTCAGCGTTGGGAAATGCGCCGACCACCTCCCAATGATCCACGTCCGCAAGAAGCTCGATCAAAGTACGCCGCAAATCGGAGTCATCCTCCACCAAAGCCAGGGTTCTTTTCGTCTCGGTTTTCATACGTTCCTCGGATCTCTCAACAAGCTTTCCAATGGGCAGTCCAACTGCACGCGGGTTCCTTTGCCTGGAGAACTGTCGATTCGGCAAATCCCCCCGACACTCTCCATGCGATGTCGCAAATTGCCGAGCCCATTTCCGGAAGGGCGCTCGGTTCTCTCAAATCCTCTGCCGTCATCTTCGATGCGGATCTTCAACCATCCCTCCTCCAACCTCATGGAAAGGCACGCCTGGCAAGGACCTGCATGGCGAACCACATTGTGCAGCGATTCCTTCACCGCGAACACCAAGTGATGGCGCGGTTCCGCACGCAGCGGCCACTCCGGAAGAACCAACGGAACCTCCAGATCATATTGCACTTCGCTGTCCTGGAAAACCTCCTCCGCCATCCGTGTCAGGCGTTCCCCCAACTGATCCAAGCTGTCATTCGCGGGATCGATCGCCCACACCAAGCTCTCCATCGTTTCCACCAGCTCACGCGCGGAAGCCGACAGATTCCCCAGGTGCCGTGGCACTTCACCCGGCTCCCGCGCAAAATCGCGATTGGCCAGCGCCGCATTCATAGTCAGTCGCGTAATTCGGGTACCCAAATCGTCGTGCATGTCTCGGGCAATCCGTGCCCGATCCGATGCCAGTGCATTCTTCACTTTCAGAACCGATAGCCTCCGACTCGCGCGGCGGCGCAAATCACTGATCACCCCAATGGCCACCGATGCCGCAATCAATCCCACCGCAAGCCCCCAGAACCATGGCCGACTCCAGAACGGAAATCGAATCTCAAACGGATACAACAGATGATATCCCACCGGAGCTTCGTCCGTCGTCACCGCAGCCACCTCAAAATCATAAGACCCGGACGGGACATTGGGAAAGGTCGAGCGCCGAGTGCTTCCCCCGATCACGTTGAACATCTCTCTCCACTTCAACAGCAGCGTCGCTCCTTCCTCCCCCAGTTCGGGCAGGACTTCGGTGCGAGACCAACTCCCACTCGCGGCCTGATCGCCATCGATCAATGCCAACATCGTGTTGCCGCCCAACGTCACCATTCGCCCAATCGTCGGTGCGGAGCCTGATCGCTGCCACCCCTCAGGAACCCCATCTGGATCCTCAATTCTTACTCCTTCTGAAAAAGATCCGTTGGACCACAGTGAATTGCCTCCCCCATCCGCCCCGCGAATCATCAACTGCAGATCATCGATCACCGCCAAGCCGGTCGTGTCTTCCGTTCCCGAGGTCAGGGAAATTCGCAACGCCTTTCCTTCCGGTGGAATGAAAATCGGCTCATGACGCATCGCCCACTCCGAGTCCTCCAATCCCGTCCGCCACCCGCGACTCGCACCGCTCATCGCAAATTGGATCACCGACAGCGCGCGCCCTCCCTCATCCAACACCTCCGCAATCAAGGTCATTCCCGGCACACTGTCCCGCCACCGCTCATCTCCTCCCTTCATTCGCGCCAGCACCTCGATCGGACGCTGACCCGACAAGGGGATCAACTCGTAGTCGAAGTCCAATCGATGTGGCCCCGGCGGCAGCACCATATGTGGGATCAAAGGTCGACTGACGGGGTCACCATCGATTCGAATCCCCGTCAATTTCACCTGTGGCGGCCCCGCCTGATGAGGTCCGATTTCCCGTGCCACCCTTCCGCCTCGGTCTTCCACCGGCGTCATCAAAAACTCGTCCGCGGCTCGCGCGACCGAACTGATTCGCACCTCGTCAATGCATCCATCGAACGGCTCAGCTTCACCGATCCCATACTCCTCGCGAGCTTCATTTCCGATCGCGAAATCACCCGGGCTTCTCGGCAAATCCTCGACCATGCTCCCCTTGCCAATCAGATGGGCCTCCTTCTCTCCAGCGTCCAAACGCGTCCAATACAACGCCAGATTATTCGGCGTCCCCTCGTTGCCGTCATAGCTCACCGCCACATGGAACCACTTTCCCACCTCAATGGCATGAACCCCGGATATCGGAATCGCTGCCAACGCCCCGCCCCCTCCTGAAAGCGGCAAAAAAGCCAGAAAGCCACTCTTCTCCACCCGAAAATTGAACCTCCGATGGTCGCCCTCTCCATCCATTGAAACCACGCTCATCGCCGTCGTTCCCGCCTCCCATGGCAACAAATCGAACTTCACCAGAGCTTCAACCGTGAAGGCACCATCCTCCCCGGCATATCCGAAATCCGGTGGAGCATTGTCGGCATCTCCATCGGCCAGCCCCGGCATTCCCAAGAGAATTCCACCTTTGAAATCCATGCTTCCCCGCACCCCGCCCGCATCTCGGTGAAAAGTCACGCATCGGTCCATTCCTGGTAGACCCACCTGGCCTGCTTCCGCGCCATTGAGCAACCCCTGGAGATGAAATCCCCCTTTCACCGAATCCCAAAACGGTGCCCTGCTCTCGTCCAGATGCCATAGATGCAAAGTCCACTCATCCGGCGCATACGGATCCAAGCGGGGAAGCTCTGCAGCCCCCGCCACCGCACCCATCAGCCCGAAACCCATCCGGACCAACCACGTCCAAACCACGCCACCATGCCTACAGCCCTTCATGGAGAATGGCCGATTCAACCCTTATCCGTCCATCACGGCCAGCCTCTTCGACGCCCTGCGGAGAATCCCTCAGGCAAATACCTCCATCACAGGTTGCCCCTGATCCGCGATCCGGAACGGGCGCCGACTCGGTGACATGACCACCTGCTCATGGGGAATTCCTAAAGCATGCGCAATCGTAGCGTTAAAATCCTGAACCTCGACCGGTTGACTCCGCACCTTGGCCCCCTTCGAGTCCGTCTCTCCATAGCGCATCCCCCCTTTCACCCCACCCCCCGCCAGCAGACAAGAGAATGCAGAAGGATGGTGATCTCGCCCCAATTGATGCTCCTCCTTGATCTCTGGCGTCCTTCCGAACTCCGTGGCTACGACGACCAAGGTGTCCTGCAACAACCCACGTGATTCCAAATCCCGCAGCAGACCCGCATACGCTTGATCGAATTCCTGACAACGTCCCCTCACCCCGGCGAAATTATCAAAATGCGTGTCCCAGCCACCCAGCTGAACCTCCACAAACCGGACACCATGCTCCACCAACCTTCGGGCTAACAAGCACCCCTGGGAGAACCTTCCCGAACCATAAAGCTTCCGCATCGATTCCGGCTCCTCCGCCAAATTGAATGCCTTCAAATCTTCGCTCTTCATCAACCGGGTCGCCTCTCGGTAAAGCTCCTGATAGGCCCCCACATCCGCATTCTGAAATCGACCATGGAACTTCTCGTTCAATCGATCCGCCAGAGCTAACCTCCGTTCGAAAGCGTCCTCACTCACCGCCCCCGAGCGATGCACGTCCTTCAAACCTGCCTCCGGGCTTCCGATCGGAGCCGCCGCATACTTGGCGCCGAAAAAGCCTCCACTCGTGACCTCCTGAGACGAGTCAATCGCCACATATCCCGGAATCTCGGGATTGATTCGCCCACTCATCTTCATCGCCCAAGCTCCCAAAGAAGGGTGCTGAATCGTCCCCCGCATCGCATAGCTCGTATGCATGATGTAGGTCCCCTGTTCATGGGCTCCCTGCCGTGACGTCATCGAATTGATCACGCATACTTTGTCCATCACCTTCGCCGTTTCCGGCAAATGCTGGCCGACAAAGACATCGTCGACATTTGACGCAATCGCCTCCATCGGCCCCATCACGTCCTTCTTTTTCGGCTTAGGATCGAAGGTATCAAGGTGGCTCATGCCGCCGGACATGAACAAATAAATCACCCTCTTCGCTGAGCCACTCGAAGCCGCTGCGTGGGCCGTCGGGGCCATCATCGCCAACCAGGGAATCACTCGAACCCCAAGAACGCTTGATGCCACACCTGACATGAAACTCCTCCGCGACCACCGATCTGTTTCACCCTTCATCACTTATCATTACTATTGAATAAATACAAACTCCGAGGACATCACCAGCACTGCGACAATGTTCCTCCACGCCTCACTCCCTGAAATTCGCACCTCATCCATCATCCAGCTCAACTCCTCGTCCGTGGGCGGCCGCCCCAAAACCGCCAGATAAATTCGCCGCACCCGTTCCCGTGCGTCCTCCACGCCTTCCAAACAAGTGAACACCTGGGCGTCCCCGTTCTCCACCAATTGCTTTTGAACGAACCCATTCATCAGAGTCAGCACCTGACCCACATTCGGTTCCCGGCTCCCGCCTTCCACAATCTCGCGATCCGATTGCCCGAACACATACAAGAGATGATCTCGTGGTGCCGGACTTGGCAAAAAACAAGCCCTCACCAACCCGCCTCGACCACCACTCCCTCCCCTCGGCCCCATCGCAACCATCGAACTCTCCTCCCCGCCCCCGCTTCCTTCGGATTGGGTCGCCTTCACCAAGTCCGCGAAATACTTTCGAAAAGCCGCCTCACTCCCCAACTCCATCACCTCAGCATAGACATTTTCGTAGCTCAGCGTTCCTCCCCCCACCAAGCGCCCGTTCACACGAAATCGCCCATCTGAGGTCGGAACCTCCACCTGGTCTGGATCTCCTTTTGCCAAAGTCACCAGCGAGTCCCAGATCTGCTCCGCCGCCAGCCGCGCCAACGGCCGACCCATCAGATCCTCTCCATTGCCAAATCTCCCCACCTCCGGATTCGGAGCAAATTCAAACGCCCGCGTATTGAGCAAAACCCACTGAAAACGCTGGAGATCATAGTCCAACGCCACCATCAAACGCGACAAATCCCGCACCAATTCCGGAAACCTCGTGTCCTCTGCATCCTGATACTCGTCCACAGGATCATACAACGGTCGACCCATGACCCGCGCCCACATCCGATTCGCAATCACCGAAGCAAACTGCTCCCCCGTCCGCTCCGTCACCCACTCCGCCAACTGAGCACGTCCATCATTTGCCTGAGAGCGTTCCGACATCCGCACCGTCTTCCCAAACGGAGTCCGCCCCCCAATCCACTCGCCAGGATCGCCATCACGATACTGATAATCTTCGGGCAAACGAATCCGACCCTCACCCCCGCCGACCACACTCATTCCGTAAATCCGGTCCCATAGCTCCCGCGCTACCCGATACTCCCAGCTATCGCGCCGATCACCCTCCTCCAATTCATCCCAAAGCGGGCGCATCGGACTGCGATCCGCCTCATGCAAACCGTGAGTAAAAGCAGCAAGCTCGTAAAAATCGCGACGCTCTGTCGTCCCGAACGGGTCGTCATGGCACTGGGCACACTCCATTCGCGACCCCAAAAAGATCCGCGTCGTATTGGCGAGATTATCTAGAGGCATCCCACGGTCCCGCAGATAATAGCCCACTGGTGCACCCTCCAAACTCCAAGGGTTTCCTTTCGCAGCAATGACCTCTCGGGTGAACTGGTCCCACGGACGGTTCTCCACCATTGCCCGAGCAACCCAAGCACGGTAGGGCTCAAAGCTCCCATTGAATCCCGGTTTTCGATCCGTCACCCGCAGCAGGTCGAAAGCCCAATTGGTCATGCTCCAAGAGTATCCAGGAGCATGCACCAAGTGCGAAATCAGACCCCGCCGCTTCTCAGGATCCGTGTCATCCAAAAAAGCCCTCGCTTCCTCCGCCGTCGGGATGCGACCCACCGTCACCAGAAAAGCTCTCCTCAAAAACACAGCATCGTCACTGATTTCAGGAACCTTCTTCTTTTCCGCCTTAAGCCACGATGCGACCCGACGGTCAATCGTGCGCACGCCCTCCACCATCACCGCATCCATCTCTGGACCCGCCCAAGAAACCCCAACCCAGAATAGGCTGATGCCAAGAATGATGAGACGAGAAGCAACCATAGAATCTGCAAACCTATGAAACGAACTCATCGTCGTCAAACTTTCGCATCTTCCGCTTCATTCGCTTCGCATCAGGCTTCGACCTACCCAGCACGACTCCACCACCCCAGCCCCATCAAGCCTATCGCACACTGGCGATCCCCCTTCCACGGACAAAAAAAGAGCCCGACATTTTCATCCCTGAAAATGCCGGGCGTTTACCTGGCGGCGTCCTACTCTCACAAGGCCTGTCGCCTCACTACCTTCCAAGTCCAAGGGGTCAGTCCTGAATGGCACTAGATTAAGCTCGTTTTCGGCCTCGAGGGTGACGGAAAGCCAGCCGGAAGCGTCCCATGAATCGATAGAATGAGGTGGTGGCTGGTTGGTGCCACGCGTCAGCGTGGCGTTGCTAAACCAAAACCAACCAACCACCGTGAACCACGAAAAACTGAAGGAGGCGTTCCTGCGAGGCGGAGAGCGCGAAGCGGCGGAATGGTTCCGCGAAATGTTGAAGGGAGTGGTCCGTCTCGGTCTGCTTGAAGCGATGGCCGAGGAGGTTGAAGCCCTGTGCGGACCGCGTTACCGGCCGGACCCGAAGGATGCATGCCACCGTGCCGGTTCCGAGCGTGGCGTGGCGTTCCTCGACGGAGAGAAGGAGGCAATCCGGCGCCCTCGGGTGCGTCACGAGACCAATAGCGAGGTGCGCCTGGCGACCTACGAGGCGGCTTCGAGCCCGCAGGGGATGTTCGATCAGGTTGTGGCGGCGGTGGCCCAGGGCATGCCGGTGCGCGGGGTGGAGCGGGCTTTCGCTGGAGCGGTGAGCAAGAGCGAGGCGTCGCGCATGTGGGTTGAGAAAAGCCGGGAGCAACTCTCCCTGTTGCGGGGTCACCGTCTCGACGACGCCGACTGGCTGGCCTTGCTGATCGACGGAGTGTGGCTGACGCGCGAGCTGTGTGTGGTCATTGCCGTGGGCATCGATGCGGAGGGGAACAAGCGGATGCTGGATTTCGAGATTGGCTCCTCGGAGAGCGCCGCAGTGGTCGCGTCGCTGCTCGACGGCTTGGAAAAGCGGGGTTTCGCTCCGGGAGCCAGCCGCCGACTGTTGGTGCTGCGGGACGGGAGCGCGGCGATTGAGAGGGCCGTATCGCGGCGCTGGCCGGACTCGGTGCGCCAGGAATGCATGGTCCACGCCCAATCAAACCTGCGTGAGAAAGTCCGGCAACGCGACCGGGCCGACATCGACCGACTCTTCAAAACGCTACGGGAAGCCCAAGGGCGGCAAGCGGGGGAAGAAGCGTTCGACGAGCTGTTGGAGTTCGTCAGCGAGCGCAACGCCGCAGCGGCGGTGGCGCTCAAGGAAAGGCGTGGAGCGCTGCTGGCCTTTCATCATCTCGAGGTGCCCGCGACGCTCAACACCACGTTTCTGAGCACGAACCTCATCGAGAACGTGATCCGCAACTGGCGTGCGCAGAGCGGCAACGTGAAGCGCTGGAACGAGAAGGCCGACATGGTGCCGCGCTGGATGGCCACGGGGCTGCTGTGGGCCGAAGCAGGCTTCCGCAAGGTGCGGCATGCGGGTGATCTCCCCCGTTTGGCGACCGCGCTGTCGCTCTGCGCTCCGTCCTCGGACGCGGCAGACGCCGCGCCCTCGTCCTGCGCTCCGAGCGAAAGCGCGGGGCAGGAGCAGGCTTGTCAGGAAGCCACCAACCGATGAATCTCAACCCGACCGGCTGCCACCGTTTCTAACGATCTGAGGGACATCCCCAGCTGAGCCACGAGGCCCAACGACTGCCCCCGGACCACCAACGCGGGTAGAGGAGGCATGATGACTGCGCTGGCCATTTTTTGCAAACTGAGCGCAACGAATACGAGGCCAGCAGCCAGAATGCCGCAGCGGGTTTGCAGGACAGCCGGGGTGGCATCGATTTCAGCGACAGCGCGGGATGTCTGGTCAGGGATCACTCACGCGCATGGCGTCTTCCAGATTTTGGAAGAGATTCTTACTTGGGTCAAACTCGAGGTTCCGGTCGTTGGGAGTCGGGTTGAAGTAGTAGGTGAACCTCATGTCGCCGGTATACCAAAACTCGAAATCACCGTGAACCTTGGCGTAGTTGGCACGAATCAACTCGCCGTCTTCATCCAGCTTGGTTCTGACACGAAGGTAATAATTCCGCGTCCTTTCGAATCCATCGTGGCGCACCTTATCCGCCAGGTCGGTGGAAGCCGTCATGCTCAGCGTGGGTTTGTAGCCTTTTTCAGGCGCTAGATAGTCGAGGCGGAGTTCGCTTCCCTCGTTCAGGGGTTTCGGGGAGCTAATCAAGCCATCACCCTCGTTGCTAAAAGCCACCTTCAGTGTGCAGTCATTGTCGTAAACTCCGTTGTCCCTGTTGACCTCCAGATTGAACACGATGTCGGGTGTCACGCCCTTGCCGTGCGGGGCGATCCAATCGCCTTTCTCCAGATCGTAGCCACATTTCTCGTTCTTTTTGGGGATGGTGGTGTGGTTGATGATGTAGGTCTTCGCGTAAAGGGGAATCGGATCGCGCTTCCTCTTGAGCACATACGGGATCGTCGGATTCTCGGGGATCCAGCGTCCGGAGACGACTTGCTTGAATTTGTAGTGTGGCCAGTTCGAGCGGTAATAGTCATCTCCCGCATCTACCCCGATGCCGATCTTCCCGGTTTTACTTTGGAAACTGAACGATGCCTCACCAGTTAGATCAGAAAGGCTTTTTTCCGTGTCGTAGATATCCTCTCCAAAACCCTGGCCAGGCTCCCACTTCAAAAAGGTTGAGACGCCGACTGTAGCGTTGGAAACGGGCATTTCCTGATCATCGACTACTTTAACGGTGAATTTGCAGGGATGGGCATTTTCTTCGCAGCTTGCCACAGACAAGGTTGCTAACGTCACAAAAAACAGTTTTATTTTCATTGGTCAAGTTTCCCTTGATTGATGAACTCATCAAAAACCTTATGAGTGTACAGATAAGCCATATTACGTATATCTGAATGTCTCCAGCCCCTGAGATCAGGATCGACAGTGGGTGCCGTTCTGGCCTCTGGCCACCCATTTCTCAAACCCATCATGTCGATGTTTCGCGTATTGAAAATCTGGATTGGATTCGATCCCGCCGCGAAGGTGAGGGCGGGCAATGATTCAGCGAGGGCTTTGCTGACTTCATCGTATTTCCCGGCCTCGGCACTACCAAGGGCCGGATCGTGGAATTTCTCGTTCTCGAAGGGCTCGAAGAACGGGTTTTCTTCCAGATCAGCGAGTGGAATCGTTGCGGCTTGTGCCGGGGGGCGGCGCCCCGTCACCGGCCCCACCATCGGATACCAGGTTGTCACATCCCAATAACCATTGAAATCCCAGCCTCCGGTGCCGTTATGAAAAAGACCTCCTCCAGTGCCAAACGAGAACCCTTTCGACATCTCGTTCTTCACCCATGCTCGGACACCTCCGCTCGTGGCAACCCCTATGGTTCCCGGCACAGTCCCGTCACCGTTCTTGAGCACCTCCTCGCCGGTCGAGTGGAAGTTGTAGGCGTTTGGGATCGCACCGAACCGATCCCGCCACGTCATTTTCTTGCGACGGTTGTCTGATTCCGGAAAAATTTTATACCACTCGCTACACCAGAGTTTCTGGTCGTATACCCGCCAGTCGGGGTGGCTCATCTCGGCATTTCCCAAGGTGCTGGCGAACGAATATGCCTCGATCGCCGCCGCAGCGTCCACCATGTAGTAATTCGCCACGGACAGGCCGTGATCCCTGATCGCGCTGCTGACCACAACGTTTCCCAAGCTGTGCGCCGCGATGCATTTTCCGCCGCCGGGCAGGGCGTTCACGAAGTCGGCCACCGATTCCGATGTCTGGAACGCGTTGTGGACGTTACGCCAGTAGTCCGGAGTGGCCGTTCCCAGCTGGCTCTCATTGCCGTGCCAGGCGACGCCCGTGAACATCGCATTAGACTCGCTCCAAAACATTCTTTTGAACATTTCCGAGTTCCAGCCGCGTGCTTGCTCGCCGCTGACGTTGTACCCGTGGACGAAGATGAAGTGTTTTCCGTTGCGGTCGGCGTCAGGCCAATTGCCCGGCTCCGGTGGCACCCCGCCTTGTGTGCCACCACCAAGATTCTCGTTGAGGAACTTGGAGCGGAACATGGATTCCACCTCCAGGATTCTCACCGGCATCTCGATCTCCGCGACTGAGCTTCCATCGCTCTTTCGAATCTCGATCACGATGGGGTTGTCCGTAGGTTGGCGGGATTCGAAGAGCGCGACGCCTTTGCCTTCCATGGCAGCAGTTAGCATGTCTTCGGGGATTTGCAGGCCGTTTTGCGGAATCAGATTGGAGGTTCGGCCCGCGATATCCTGCGCCCGCACCAGATTCTTAAGATAAGAACCGACGCCGTTCCCTCCCGTAGGATCCGCTTCGAGATCCGCTTCCAGATACCAGAGAACATTGAACGACGGCACAGGCACTGCACCGCCCAAGGTGGTGGACTGGGATTCGTGCTTGAGGAAATATTGATATTCAGTCTCTGGCAGTGCTTCCAAGACAGCCTTCAGATCGAAATGAACCGGGAAGAAGTCCACCAGGTCGCGGACGCCATCGACCAAACTGTCCTGATAGTCAGGGGCATCGGCACCCTGAATATCATCTCCACCCTCTGTTCCTGAATCATCGTCGCTATTTCTCCAAAATCTCCACGGATTCTCTTCTGAAACTTTCCCACGATCCTCATTATTGATCATTCCATCACGGTTCCAATCCGGCACTATCTCCACCGGCAGGAGATCCACATCATACCGCCTCTCGTTCTCGAAGGTCCCTTCGTTCGCTTCCAAGGGGTCCAACACCACGCCCGTTTCCGACA
>NZ_JACHFD010000028.1 GCF_014201715.1 Haloferula luteola | reverse complement strand
CCTCGCCGTCCTCGCCGTCCTCGCCGTCCTCGCCGTCCTCGCCGTCCTCGCCGTCCTCGCCGTCCTCGCCGTCCTCGCCGTCCTCGCCGTCCTCGCCGTCCTCGTCCTCGTCCTCGTCCTCGCCCTCGCCCTCGCCCTCGCCCTCGACACCGCCTTCCGCCTTCCGCCTTCCGCCTTCCGCCTTCCGCCTTCCGCCTTCTTCAACGCCGAGAAACTCCACTTTCTCCGAAGGCACTCCGCACTTTCCTCTCGCCACCCCAATTTTCATATCTTAAATATGGGATATGCCTCTGGCCAAACTTGAAGCTTTTGACCCGATGATGGTCGAACTTTCAGCCTTCGGAAAAGCTCTGTCCCATCCGGCACGCATCGCCATCCTGCATTTCATGGCCGACAAAGGAGAGGTTCCCTGCCTCGACATCGTCGCCGCGGTGCCGCTCTCCCAACCTGCTTGTTCTCGACATGTGGCTGAGTTGACCAAGGTGGGGTTGCTCGTCGCTCGCCCCGATGGAAACCATGTTTTTTACCGTCTCGAACGAGCATCCCTCGCCCGTTTTTGTGAAGCGATGTCGGCGACTCTCCACCCCAAAACTCCGCTCCCTCTCGCCTCACTTCCTACTTCCTGAACCGTTTTCTACCAAACCCCAGGTTCGTCGAAGTTCGATTGGACCTCAGTCTCCAGATTCACCTGCCATGAAAGCCCCACGCATTGTCATCATTGGAGGGGTCGCCGGAGGCGCCTCCGCAGCCGCCCGCGCCCGCCGCCATAGTGAGGAGGCCGAGATCATCGTCGTCGAACGCGGTCCCGATGTGTCGTTCGCCAACTGTGGCCTGCCTTACCACATCGGCGGCGAAATCGAAGACCGCAGCGAGTTGGCCCTACAGACTCCAGAGTCGCTGAGGTCGCTCTTGAACCTGGATGTGAGGACCCTCAGTGAAGCGATCGAAATCGATCCCGCTCGGCAGGAGGTCACCCTTCGGTCCGTCCGAGACGGCTCCCTTTCCCACGTTGGCTACGATCGTTTGATCCTGTCCCCAGGAGCCAGTCCCCTCCGCCCCCCGCTGCCCGGTATCAACCATCCCTCCATCCTCACGCTCAGAAATCTCCATGACATGGATCGCATCATGGAGAAGCTCGATTCGGCCCAATCCGTCGCGATCATCGGCGCTGGCTTCATCGGGCTGGAAATGGCTGAGCAGCTCGTCCACCTCGGGAAGAAGGTTTCCCTTGTGGAGCTGCAGCCACAGGTGCTCCCCCAGCTCGATGCCGAAATGGTCCAAGCTCTCGAACGCGAACTGAGCGAGCATGGCATCGAGCTCATCTTGGGAGACGGAATCGATGGATTCGAAGACCGCCAGGGTCGTCCGATTGCCCACTTAAAAAGTGGCCGCGAGCTGGTGACCGACCTCGTCGTGCTTTCTATCGGGGTGCGGCCGGAAAGCCAATTGGCTCAACAGGCCGGCTTGGAACTCGGACCTCGCGGGCACATTCGCGTGGATGCCTATCAACGCACCAATGTCGCCCACGTCTATGCCGTGGGCGACGTCTGTGAATCCCCTGACCCCCTGCTTGGTGGGCATGTGGCCATCGCTCTGGGCGGCCCCGCCAATCGTCAGGGTCGCACCGCAGCCGATCACATCTTTCTGGGAGATCAAGCGCTACCCTACCGAGGCTCGATTGGGACTTCGATCGTCCGCCTATTTGACCAAACCGCCGGCATTGCAGGAGCCAGCGAGCGCCGCCTCCAAATGGCGGACCTTCCCTATCGCACCGTCACCGTGAATGGACCCTCCCACGCTTCCTACTTCCCCGGAGCATCGACGATCACCCTCAAAATCCTCTGGGATCCTTCCGATGGCCGTGTGCTTGGTGCTCAGGCCATCGGACGCGATGGCGTCGACAAGCGCCTCGATGTTCTCGCCACCGCCATCCACGGGCACCTGACGATCGACGACCTCGTTCATCTCGAGTTTGCCTACGCGCCTCCCTTCAGCAGTGCCAAAGATGTGGTGAATATTGCGGGCTTTGCCGCGACCAACATCCGTGATGGCATGTTGGTGCCAGTGGCTCATCTGGAGGAGGTACGGGATGCGCAAATTATCGATGTTCGGCCCCCTGCCGCGGTGGAGAAGCTGCCGGTTCCCGGTGCTCGTAACATCCCGCTTCCTACTCTCCGCGCACGACTCTCGGAGATCGATCGCGATCGTCCGGTTTGCACCATCTGCCAAATGGGAAAAACGAGCTACTTCGCGGCACGCATTCTCGCCAATCATGGCTACGATGCCCGCAGTATCTTAGGAGGGGCCCACCATCAGGCTCCCCGGTCGGCCTGACGAAACGGCAGGAGGAGCGATTGTGTCATCCAGTGAATGCTTGAGGGGGCCCTTGCGTCCGAAACGCTGAACCACTGATTGCATGATGAAAACCATTCTCCTCATCGCCACCCTCGTGCCCTTTTCCCTGCAAGCCACCACGGAAGAGACATGGATCCGCCTCTATGAAGAAGAGATTCTCGCCCACGACCTCTACGTCGCACTGGGACAGAGATTCGGAGACCTCATGCCCTTGCAAAACATTCCCCACTCCGAATCGAGACATCGAGAGGTCATGGCAGAGATCTTGAAACGGGAAGGCGTTGGCCTCCCATTGGCCCCTGTCGGTCGCCGATTTCAGACGGAAGGGCTCGACGCTCTCTACCAAAAATGGCTGGCAGAGGGATCGAAGTCCGAAGTCGCCGCATGTCGTGTCGGCATGCGGCTTGAAGAGCACGACATCGCTGACCTCCGCCAGGCAGCGAAGTCAGCACCTGACCATCAAAAACCGCTAGCCCAGCTGGAGAGAGCCTCCCAGCAGCATCTGCGCGCCTTTCACAGAAACCTCTCAAAGCGAGGTGGAACGGCGCAACCCGAGGTGCTCGACCCCGTAGAATTTCAGAGAATTCTTGCAGATCGTAAGGACCACCGGCCAGCCGCCGGCCAGGCGGGTCCATGCAGCACCTCAAGGGGACCTCGCCGTTCAGCCAAGGAGAACCCTCAGGGTCCGAGGGGTTCCGCCGGAAGCGGGAACGGCGGATTCCGCTTCCGTGGGGGATTCTCTGCGACAGAGCCCTCCACGGACCCAAAATAAACCCCGGGGCACGACACCCCGGGGTATCAATCTGATCTGAATTTCTGGCAGCTGGGCCGGAATCGTCAGTCCCGAATGTGGAGTTTCTTGCGATGGTATTCGCGCCATTCTTCACCGAGGTCCTGCACCGATTTGCCAGTCAGATCTTCCCAGATCTTCTCTTCATACCGGCCTTCGCGTGCAGCCTCGTTCATCTTCACGACGAGATCGGGGTTGTACTTGCGGACGACGTAATCGATGAAGTTCGCACTGATGCGATAGCTCCCATCGTACTTGGCGGACCCGAAGTTCCCCTTGGTGATCTCAGCACCCTTGCTCTCCGGCTCGTAGAGGAACCAACGAATGTAGTCCGCAATCCCCTCCGTGACCCAGGTCGGTGTGTCCTTCGGATTCGAAACGCGGCGACGGCCCCACCAGTAGTTTTGTACCACGTGGACCATTTCGTGGACCACACAGCCCTTTGCTTCCTTGGCGGCCTGACCATGTAGGAATGGACCACTCAAGGAGATTCGATCTCCCGCCGCGTAGGCAGGAATTCCGGC
The DNA here is from genome assembly GCF_014201715.1 of Haloferula luteola. Classification (GTDB taxonomy): domain Bacteria; phylum Verrucomicrobiota; class Verrucomicrobiia; order Verrucomicrobiales; family Akkermansiaceae; genus Haloferula; species Haloferula luteola. Next base: position 44,159 of record NZ_JACHFD010000028.1, on the reverse strand, counting down.
AGGCATGTCGAGCTTGATCTCGAAATTCACCGTTTGAGGTGCCTTGTAGCCCTTGCTCGGCAGCATCTTGACCAACTTCGGGTACCAAACATCAAGGACCGGAAGCATCTCCTTTTCGATCCACGGAACCAAATCCGGACCTTTGGTCGCATCGATCAGAAAGCGATACTGACCATCGCTGCTGGTGAATTCACGAGTGACCTTTTTTTGGGAATGGAGCCTCAGAGTCTCCTTTGCCTTGGCATCCACGATATCGATCTCCGAAAAAAACGTCTGGCTCATTGGCTGGTCCTTTTCTGGAGGCACGACGTCAAAGAGCACGTACCGATAGCGACCCACCCCGCGCGTCTTCTCACCTCCAATCTCGACTCCGACGCGTCCTCCTCCTCCTTTGGTCATGGAACGGGTATCCACGGTCGCAAGGAGCGTCCATCCAAAGTCCTTGGGGTCCTTTCCTTGAGCCGGTGCTGGTTCAAAGTTCCCGGTCGTGCCGGTTGACCCGTAAACTCGGTAGAGCTGGTCCGCCCGCGCACCGGGATGCGCCGAATAGGTGGCAATCGACCCGATATCGGTCGTTTCTCCAAGGTCGGCAACCAGCCGGCCGCCGGTCGTTCCGCCGAGGAAAAAATTGGAGCGAGGATCATCATCCCCTTCCGGAACTTTTCCATCGGACACCACACCGATCTCCGCAGAGTACCGGTCTTTATCGCCGATCGCCAGTGACCACTCCGCGGTCGATCCCGCATCATTGATCGCCGGTGCTGGCAGTTTTTCGAAGGCGAATCCGTCCGTGCCGGATTCCATTTTCACATCGACCGCCGCCAATAGCGGGGCCACGCCCGAAAGGGCGATTACAAGGTTAAGGGTACGGTTCATTTGGGTTGACACGTTCGGGCAGCCTACGCCGTGCCAATGGGCCGATCTTTCGGCACATTCCGGCGGGGAAACCCGACGCTACAGCCCTTCAGCGAGGAATCCCCAGATCAGGATCCGCAAGTGCTTGAATCTCTTCCGGCTTACACAGTTCGTCGAGTTTCTCACGTTTCCCGGCCCACGCGATCGCCCGCATCAAAATCGCGCGGTAATTGGGCCGCTCGAAGGTGCTGTAAAGGTGCCCAGGGATGCAGACCACGGCTCGATAGTTGCCTTTTTCGTAAGTCCACATCTGAGGCTGACGTTGCGGCTCACCCTCCCCCGTATCGCTTTCCGCCAGGGGGGTGATGTCATCGGAAAGATCGAGATCGTAGTAGATTTCATCGTCCATCGCGAAGCTCGCGGCCCCCGCAATGATCGGATGGGGTTTCCCCCCAGCCTTGAGAAAATCCAGCTGCATCGGGCCCTCTCTCCAGCGGGTTTTGCCATGAACCCATGCCCCCCCAACAACGGACTTCCACCACGCCGTGTCGGCTCCGACGACGGCGGTGTGGATCACCACCAGTCCCCCACCACGAGCGGTGAAATGAGCCACATTCGATTTTTCCTCGTCCGTCGCATTGGCACCGTCCTGAGCATACATGACGAGAACATCGGTGGCCGCAAACTGCTCGGCACTCGGCCACGCCTTCGCTCCATCTGTCACTGCACCCCGCTCGGCGAGCAGCACCTTCCAATCGTTGAGAAAGCGCTCGTGCTCATGGGCGCCCGGACCGTGGGTTTTTTCACCGCCGCGAATGAAGATGCGCAACGGTTCGGCGTTCAGCGAAAGCGTAAGACAGGCGAGGGCTAAAAGTCGGTACATGGGAGGGAACATACTTCCCGATCAACGAGCCTTTTTCGAAGACTTGGCCGACTTTGCTCTGGGGTTAAATTCCAACGCGAGATCGAGCCAACCCTGCAAATCCTCCTCCTCGGCGTGACCTTCCGCATGCACGAAGAAGAAGCCCTTCATTCGGCGGCCTGTAAGATCCATCGGAACGCAGCCCGGACGGGCCAAAGGCGCGTCGCCCAGCGCGGGATCCAGACGGACCATCAAACGATTGCGTGTCACCCCGACACACATCTTTCCCCGGATCATGAAGCAAATCCCCCCCATCATTTTCAGGGTCTCAAATGCCACCGCCCGTACTGTAAAATGATCGGCCACCCGGTCCGCCAACGCAGCATCCTCCGTCATGTCCCCAGCCTATCTGCGGCGGCCCCCAATGGCGACACCGGAGCACGATGAAAGATGACGCGGGAGCGTTGAAACATAAGCCTGGCACGGAACGTTTCCGGCCCATGTCTGAAAAGCATGTGTTCATCACGGAAGTCGAAGCCCTGAAGGAAGAATTCAAGGGCCGCACGAACTACTGGATGTGCCGTCCCGAGGTGTGCGATCTCAAGGGCCTGCAGGTGTGCCGGGCAGTTCTGCCCGCAGGAGAAGGACACCCTTTCCACACGCATCCAGAATTGGAAGAAGTGATCTATGTTTTGGAAGGCAAAGTCGAGCAATGGGTCGAGGACTCCGCGCGCATCCTCTCACCCGGCGAAACGGCCGCGATCCCTGCAGGGGTGGTCCACGCTACCTTCAATCCCACCGACGAAGATGCGGTGATTTTGGCGATTCTCTCGCCAGGATCCAGTGAAGGGCCGTTCGCCGTGGATGTCAGCGATCAGGAGCCTTGGAAATCCCTCCGCGGCCAAGCCTAAGCGGAAAATTTTCAAAAAACACCGCGCCCCGAAAATCAAAAATCTCCGGATCCAGCCGGAGATTCTCGGAGCGGGCGGTCCACGGTCGGCGAGAGAAAAAACCCATGAATCCCTCACCGGCCGTGGCGCCTAGTCTGTAATGTGGCTGGGCTCACGACCGGAGGGAGGAAAAACCCATGAAAACCCCTCTCCGATCGTGGGATACCGAAGCAAATCTAAGCTCAAACCCAGAAAATGACCTCAATTTGCTGCGGAACCATCCACGCCAGCATTTAAGCAAACACGGTGCCAACTTTGGCCGATCCCCGTCGCAGAGCTGGAATTTTGCGAGGTTGGACGGTTTCGCTACGGTTTCCTTAAAAACTCCGCCTCGAACAGCCGTTTTGGCACGGATTTCCGCCTGCGCGGTCGGGTGATTGACGGCTCGAAGCCCGTGCGACAGGGTCCTCGCATGGCCCGATTCATCGCAAACGCCGACTACGAGGAAAAGGATTCACGTCCGCTCGCACTGACAGCGGGCGACGAAGTGACGGTCGGACCGGAAGACCGGACTTGGCCCGGTTGGGTATGGGCCACCGATGATCAAGAGCGCCGGGGCTACGTGCCTGAGGAAATCCTCGAACCCTTGGGAGAGGGACGATTTGCTGCCATGGAAGATTTTGACCCGACAGTGCTCACCATTCGGCGCGGAGACGCCTTGGAGTCGCTTCGTCAAATTCATGGCTGGCACTGGTGCCGCCACTCCTCCGGAGCTGAGGGCTGGGTTGCGGGCTATCTTCTCAAGCCCACGGAGTGATTTCAGGCAAACTCCTGATGCTCCAATCTTGAGGCCCCATCGAGGGCGTGATAGTCACGCCTTCGTGCGCCCCCTTGCACTCCTCCCAACTTCGGCACTGGCCGGCATGGTCTTCGTCTTGGTTTCCTGCAGTTCCCCCGAACGTGCAGCCCTCAAGACGCTGCAGGAACGTGGCATTGAACCCAGCGGGGCCCGACTGCTCTCTACGGTGGAAGAGGGAGAAAACGAACTGCTGAAGCTTCTCCTACAAGCCGGAACCTTCCCCGACCAACGGAACGAAGAAGGGCTCACGCCACTGCATCTCGCGATTCTCAAAGGTGACGTCAACGCCGCTTGGTTGCTCATCGACGGTGGAGCCGATCGCAATGCCGCGGGTCCAGGAGAAGTTACTCCCTTATCGCTCGCAGTGGCTTCCGGTGAAACGGCCATTGCCGATCGACTGCTCAATGCAGGTGCACGTCCCGAAGGGCGAACTCCTGATGGAGAGCTCGTCCTTCCATGGGCCATTCGACACGGTCGCTGGGTCGCTGTCCGTCGCCTCCTCCAAGGCGGTGCTGATCCCCATCAGAAAGGTGCTGACGGTAGCCCACTCCTTCACCTCGCCATTGAAAATGCGACCCGTGACCACGTCCTCCAGCTGATTCAGCTTGGTGCGGATTGCGGAGCCGTGAATGGGGAGGGTGAATCCGCTGTGGTCTTGGCCATCCGGCGCGGCTGGACGGATTTGATTCCTGCTCTCGCCATCGGTGGTGCCGATCTCAATCTGGCAGATCGCGAGGGCATGACGCCACTCGTTCGGGCCTACCGGGAAGGCCAAATGGAGAAATTCCGTCAACTCCGTGCCTGCGGGGCGAGACCCGTTCCCGGAGATCAGGTAGCCCGCCTGACTCAAGCCTATCAGGAAGGGGATGGGGAACGATGTCGGATGCTCCTGAGCTTCGGAGTGCGGCCCTCGCCCTCATTGATCCGCCTGACCGCTCGCCATGAGGATATCGACATGCTTCACCTTTTCCTGGGATACACCGAGGTTCCGGCAGGCATGCTGGCAGAGAATTGCGTTCCAGGAAAAGAACCGATCAGCTCGCTCCTTTTGGCGCATGGAGCCCGGCCCAATGAAGCGAGGACCCCGTTCAAGGGCACTGCCTTGACTCGCGCTTTGGACTCGGGATCTCGCCGACTCGCGACCCAGTTGTTACAATGGGGAGCGCTTCCCGAGCAAAATTCGGAGCTTGGTGTTTCCTCTCTTCACCTCGCCGCCGCACAAGGCCATGCCGACACCGTTCGTGCCCTCGCTTCCGCGGGCTGCGACCTGAACGCCCCGCTTCCTACACCCGTTCCCACCGGCTTTTTCTCCCAAGTGCGCGGCAGCCATCTGCGCTGGCTTCTGCGCAAGGACCGCCGAATCACGCCTCTGATGCTTGCCGTGGATTCCGGTTCCATACCGACCGTGAAAGCCTTACTCGACGCTGGTGCCAAGACCCAGGTTTGGACCCGCACCCACCATGTTTGGCCAATCAACCTCGCTGCCGGCCATGGAGACATTCCCATGATGCGGCTACTTCTTGGCAAGGATCCCTACAGAGAAGAGCGCCGAGTTCGCGTGGATCTCTCCGATCAAAAACTTTGGGTCTACGACGGAATGGGATCCGAAATCTTCTCCACCTCAGTGTCCACTGGCCGCAGTGGCTATAGGACCCGGCAGGGCACTTTTGCCATCACGCATCGCTATCGCGATTGGACCTCGACGATCTACCACTCGTCCATGCCATATTTCCAGCGGCTGAGTTGCTCAGATTTTGGTTTCCATCAGGGCCATGTCCCCGGTTACCCCGCATCTCACGGATGCATCCGAGTGCCGGCAGGAAAAGCCACTCAACTCTTCGGCATCACCGAAGTGGGCGACCGCGTGGAAATCGTCCCGTGACGCCATAAAAAACGCGGGCCCGAAGGCCCGCGTTGAAGAAAGGATCTCGCCATCGACGATCACTCCTTGGCGAACTTCGGAAGCTCGGCCAACTCACCGGACAACTTCGCCCCATTGCCCAGAGCGGCTTCATACAGCTTCGCCACCGCCGCCGCTTCGCGCAGTCGAGCGTTGCCAACAGAATTCGGGTTCTCGTCCGAGGTTCCGAATACCTTTTTCGCCCGGATCACTTCAGGATCCTGAAGATAGAGCTTCATCGAGTTCTCCGCCGCCAAAGCCGCCACCACTTCCGAAGCTCCAGCATCGGCGGTAAACGCAATGTTGTAACCGTCAAGCGCCTCCAACGGACGATTCAGCGCCTCCAAAGCGAGACCTAGGCAATAGCCCGCTTGCGCGCGCTGATAGCCTGGCAGCTTGTTGTTCTCAAGGTGACCTTTCGCCAGGCTTTCCACACGCTCCCAGGATTTCGCCTGAACCGCGCCCCACATCGCATAGAGCTCGATCTGCTTTTGTTGGAACTCACGGGTGAGGCTATTGCGATCATCCGGTTGGAAATCCGCCAAGGCCTTCTCCAACTCGTCATATCGGCCCAACTTGCGCAGGCACTCCATCGAGTAGAAGGCCGCAAGGGAGGAATGATTGTCCGGAAGTTCGATCAACGCTTGATACTCCTCGCGCACCACCTGGAAACCTTTGAGGGCCTCCTCATAGTGACGACCTTGGAATTGTTCCATGGCCGCGGTGTAGGCAGCTGGCTCCATGAGCCAAATGGCCTGGGGTTTTGAGATCCCCTGACGCTTGCTATCGACTCCAGCTTCGGTCTCGTAGTAGAGATACTGGGTCTTGCTGGCATCGGCGATCCAGACGCGCTCGAATTTGTCTTCGTGATAGACCACGATAGCTTCCTGCTGGAAGCGCTGGGCACGGGCTACCGGGCTGGCAAGAACCAACGCGGCAAGGGAAACGGGAAACAGGGCTTTCATGTTTTGAAAGAGTTCAGGGGTTCCGGATCAACGGCGGTTCTTGGCTTCCTCTTCAAGCTGCTCCTTGGATTTGACGTCAGGATTGGCGACATACTGTTGCACCAAAGCTTCGACCTCCTTCCACGCGGCTTGTTCCTCCTTGGTCGCCTTCGTGTCTGGCACGTCGACGATACGGCGAGTCAGGTCAATGTAGGTCCTGCCCAGATTGTAAGCAGCCTGGCGATCGGACACGTCACCCGATTGGCCATTCCTCTTCCAAGCGATTTCCATCGCTCGCTTGGTCGCTGGTGCTGACAGGCGAATGGCTCCCTTGTAGCTATTCGCGACGTTGTTGAAGGAGGCCAGAGCATCCTCCTCCATCCCGAGTTGGTCATAGGCCTTAGCCAGGATCATTGCGACTTCCGGCTTGCGGGAATTGTACCCATCGGTCGGATTCAGGTAGAGTCGGGCATTCTCCTTTGCCTTCTCGAACTCTCCAAGCGACATCTGCGTCTCGATCATCTCGAACAACGCCCGATCTTTGTCCGCTCGGTCCTGCGAATCGGCGATCACGCGTTCAAAGTCCTTGATTGCTTCCTTTTTCTCGGAATCGCTGCCCTTGGCGAGCACGGCCGCACGGCCGAACAACGCAGGGAACTTGTAGTCGTTGGATTCCCGGGAGAGGGCTTCCGAATAGTAGGGCAGGGCCTCCTTGGGGCTCTTGGTGCCGCGAATGAAGTCCCCCACACGAACCAAGATGAAGTTCGAGAGGTCCTTCACATCGAAGGCCGTTTTGAGGTCATCGAAGAGCACCTTGATGCTCGCATTGGCGCGCAGCTTTTGCTGCTCGTCCGCCTTGGCATTCGAGGCTTGGTCTTCAAACACACCGATCAAGGCAATCCGCAGCAGAGCTCGGGCGGCCTTGTTCTCCAACTGAATCCCAGGGAAGTCGTAGTAGAGGGTCTTCAGTTCATCCGCCGAGTGCTTTTCAAGGTAAGCCTCGGTGAACGATCCGATCGCCTCTTCCATGCCCGCTGCACCTGGAGTATTCGCCAGCTCGGTAATCACCCCTTGAAGTCGCTCCAAAGCTTCATCACCGCGACCCACCGCCTGCATGGCGTAGATCTCACCCACAGCAACTTGGGCCTTGTAGGGCGAATCAGGATACTTTTCCCAAAAGCGATCCGCGTAAGCCACTGCATCGGCAGCCCGATCAGGAGCGTCCTTCTTCACCGGCTTTTCACCAAGCAAGCCGACGAGATAGTTGAGGGCTTCACTAGCAACGATCTTATTCCCGCGGTTTTCCGCCAGCTCAAGAGCCTTGGTATAAGCTTCCTCTGCTTCCGGATTTTTCCCCTGATTCTGGAGAATATTGCCCTTCAGATTGAGAGCCATCTCCATCACCTCCGAGGTCGGAAAGTCCGACTCCAGCCGGGTCAATTGGCTCAGCGCCGCATCGAGTTCATCCAGTGCGTAGGCACAGTTGGCGCGATCATAGATGGCAAACGGAAGGTAGAGGTTCTCGCCCGCGTCCGGATAGTCGGCAATGAACTTGTCGAGCAGCTCCGCAGAGGCCGCCCAGTATTGCTCCCGCGATTTGTTCGACGCCTGGAAATAGTGAGCAGGAATGACGAATTGGCTCTCAGGATAGAGTTTGACGTGCTGGTCGAGCAACTCCTGCGCTTCGCTGTAACGTCCCGTGTAGTATTTGCTACCACCAAGGACAAACAGGCACATGTCATGTTCCGGGGTGCCCTCTTCAAGCGTCCCGAGGGTTTCCTCGGCAATTTCAATGCACAGCTCATACTGGCCGTTGAAAAACAGCGTGGTCAGCATCAAGCGGTGGATCGCAGCGAGGTGCTCGGAGTCCGGGAACTGTTGGCGGAACAGATTGCCGTATTTCTCAGCAGCCGGCACGTGACCCGTCATCGAAGCGGTTCGGACCAGGTTGTAGAGGTAATCTTCGCGGTTTTTGCTCTTCGGATACAGCTCCTCAAGTTGAAGGTAGCTCTCGTAGGCACCACGAACATTGCCTGCCGATTCGTGGATGAAGGCCACCGCCGCAAGTTGGATGACTTCGTTTGGATTTCCGCCGGAGATCGACTTCTTGAGACGGGCGACGGTATCGGAAAGCTCACTTCGACGCAGCACTCGGCTCCCATCCTGGATCCCTGCGCGATCTCCCATGCGAGCAAGGCGGGATTGCGCATCTTCAAGCATCACCTGAGTGGAAGGAATCAACTGGTAGAGTTCCATCGCCACCGTTTGCATGCCCGCTTGGAAGGCCTCTGCTGCCAGCTTGAGAAACACCGGTGCGTAGGGCGGCATCTCATACGGCTCGATTAAGATGTCGGCCCGATTGCTGTTGAGGAAATCCGTGAGGGACTTTTCGTCCTTCGTCTCGATCACCGCACCTACGAGCGCTTGGAAGGCATTGACGATTCCAGCACCCGGCGTCTTGTAGGCGTCCTTGTTCTTGAGAGCGGTTTCAAAGTGCTTGTTGCCCTCGGAAACGTTCTTCAGCTTGAAATTGCAGATCGCGAGGTTGATGTAAAACGATCCTGGAGCAAAGCCATCCCGGGTCTTGTCCCGTTCTTGGATGAACTTTTCATACATCTTCAACGCGGTCTCCCACTGGCCGGCACCTTGGGCAGCTTCGGCCCAGCGCAGCAGCGCCCGCTTGTTGAAGGCATTGCCTCCTCCTTGGGCTTGCTCCGAATTGTTTGGATACCGCTCATAGCAGGCTTGGAATGACGCCATGGCATCCTCCCAGCGTTTGAGGCGCATTTCACAAATCCCCTTGCGGTACCAGGTCACGCCAAATTGCGGACCATAGAGTTGCATGGCCTTGTCGTCGAATCGCTCGACGCATTGGGTAAGGAGCTTCAGCGCGTCTTCCCACTTTCCGCCTTCCATGGCGTTGGTGGCTTCGGCATTGAGGCCTTGAGGCGTCTCGATCTGCCCGTAAGCAGGAGTGAGAAGCGGGGCGGTGGTCAGGAGCGCACCAATGAGGGGCACGATCGATCGCTTGATGGGCTGCATTTCGGTCGAAGTACTGGTTTTTTAAAACGGAGAGCGCCGATTCGCCGGTCCCGCAAGGGGCAACGGATCGGCGCTTGGAAAGAACACGTATCCCGGTGGTCGAAATTCAGGGATCGACGAGGTCGGTGAAGGTCACCTTGGTAATGCCCACCCCCGCGAGAGCGTTGAGCACATCAATCACCCGCTGTTGCCGAGCACTACCGTCTACGTAGATCTGAACGAGGGCTTCCTGCCCGCTCGACTTGGCCAGGTCCGAATAGGCCTGAAGGTCGGCGAACAACAGCGGAACCGAGCGGTTGTCATCCGCATCCATGGCGAGCTGCGCCGCACCGGTTCCGACAAAGATGGCACCAGAGGCATCGATCTTGATCAGCTTCGGCTCAATTTCCGGCGGCTTCTCACTGGGAGCGGCCGCAGGAAGGGTCATCGGCACATCTTGTTCGCGAGGTTGGATGGTGGTCGTGACCAGGAAGTAGATGAGCAACAGGAAAGTCGCATCGATCAACGAGGAGATGTCCAGCTTCGGCAGGTCCTCTTCGGCACTTTCAGAATGTTTGTGGCGGGCCATGTTGCAAGTGGGGTTTATCGAGCCTCAAAGCCGTAGGTGGAAAAGAGAACCTGATCGACACCGCCGCGGGCCGAGGCACGAATGACCTGTCGGCAGTATTTGAAGACCGCTTCTTTGTCCCCACGAAGGTGGAGCTTGGGCTGGTAGCCCATGAGATCGATTTTCTCTTTCTCCTTTTTCACGAGTTCCTCAATGGCGGCTTCGTCCGTGAGGGGATCGCCATTCTCGGAAAAGAAATCACCGTTCTCATAGATGTTGATCACGATCCGACCGGTTCCGTCACTGGCCTTCTTGGAATAGCTAGCGACAGGGGGCTTCACGTTGGCGTCCTGCTTGACGATGATCATGGTCGCATTGACCAAGAAGAAGATCAGGAGCAGGAACACCATGTCGATCATCGGCGACATGTCGATGGCGAGCTCATCGCCATCATCGGCCATCGCGGCCCGAAGTTTGTTGGAAGCCATGGTGTCGTTGGGTTCCGGGGGTTTTTCCGGGGAGAGGACAAGGGCCGCACCGTAGCGGCCCCGGTCACCAGCAAATCAAACGGCGATGCCTTCCGGAATCTTGGCCAAATAGGCATCCTGATTCACGGTCTGGATCGAGGCATTGAGCATGTCCTCGGCAGCGTGGTGACAATCCGCAACGAGATTGTTGAGGCGGTTCTTAAAGAAGAAGTAGGCAAGCAGTGCCGGAATGGCCGTGATCAGACCCCACATCGTGGTGAGGAGGGCGACCGAAATCGAACCTGCCAACTGGCTTGGGTCGGCCTGACCGGATTCGGCAAGAATGCCGAAGGCCTGGACCATACCGATCACGGTTCCGAGAAGTCCGAGCATCGGCGCGGCTTGAGCGACCAACGAGATGTAGTTCACCCAAGTCATCGAGCGGCGATTTTCGTTGATGGAGAAATCCGCCATCGCGTCTTCGACTTGATCACGACCGAGATCTTCGGGCCGGGTGGCGTCGATGTTCGGCAGCGAATAAGCCATCATGCGGCCGAGGTAGGACGGATGAGAGGCGGCCAGTTCGATCGCGGAGCGCACACGGCAATTGGCCATGTGATCAAGGAGCTCGGCCTTCAGGTCATCCGGGCAGAACTTGGGCTTGGTGAGATTGATGAAGTTGAAAACGGCCAGGGCAATGAGAGCCACCACCGCGGCGCCGATGAAGAACATCGTGGGACCACCATCGATCACATACTTTTGAAGAGCATTCTTCGAGGGAGCCGCTGCATCCTGAGCGAAAAGTGAGGGGGCGGAAACCAGAAGGCTGGTGACGACAAGGGCCATCGTGCGGCCCGGACGACGAACGGATTGCAGGATCATGGTGAGGGATGGATCTTTTTGGTTTTTTAGCTCTTGGAAATTGTGGGGGCATTCTCGGAATCCGACATGGACCGACAAGGCTAGATTTCAAAAAGACCTGTAGGAACCGTGGCTTTCGGCCGATTCACGAGGATTTACTAGCTCTTTCGGGTGATGACCGGACGTTTGCGAAGAGGGAAAAGCTCCTGGCACAAAGGGCATGTAGTGCCATTGCAACCACGGGCGGTACAATGTTCGCGACCGTAAAAGATGATCCGAAGGTGGAGAGCATTCCAGTGGTCACGGGGAAAAAGTTTTTTTAAATCGCGCTCAGTTTGCTCAACCGACTTTCCATCGGTCAGTTTCCACCTTTGCGCCAAGCGGTGAATGTGGGTGTCCACTGGAAATGCCGGAACGCCAAAGGCCTGCGCCATCACAACCGATGCCGTTTTGTGACCCACACCCGGGAGTTTTTCCAATGCTTCGAAATCGGGAGGCACCTCGCCACCGTGATCTGCGAGCAAAATTTTTGAAAGTTGGGAAATCGCCGCGGCCTTGCGAGGCGACAAACCACAGGGACGGATGATGCCTTGAATGACTTCTACGGGAAGCTCGGCCATGGCATGGGGGGTATCGGCCAACTCAAACAGGGCCGGAGTCACCTGATTCACTCGCACATCGGTGCACTGAGCTGACAGAAGAACGGCCACCAAAAGGGTGAAAGGGTCCGAGTGATCGAGCGGGATCGGAGTTTCAGGGTAGAGTTCGGCCAGGCGTTGATCGATGTGCGCGGCGCGTTCGGAGCGGGTCATCTGACAAAGGGAACTCGATACAAAAAAGGCGGGCCACACGGCCCGCCGGAATCGCTGAAAAGAGGCTCAACGGGAAGCCGTGGCGTACCCGCGATTCATCTTCCCTTGAATGGCCGCATACATTTGCCGGCAATGGGTGAATCCGGTGCGCTTGGCGAGAATCTCAGCACTGCGGGCGTAGGATCCCCACTGGACGATAGCAATTTCCACTTTGCGGCAACCCCAGGCATCCATATGGCCCCGCGTCGGAGTGTAGATATCGATGGTTCCCGTCCCGGTAAGAGCCGATCCGTAGTCATCAACGACGAAAAGCTGCGGCATGCCCTTGATGCGGAACTTCGTGCCCACGGGATAGACCGACCAGTCCGCGGCAGCACTGCGCACCTGAGAAGTGTAGCGCAGAGGCGTTCCAGCGGCATTCATCGAACCATACTCCAAGTGATCCGACTCACTGCAAGTGTAGGCCGTTGTGCGGACGTAACGGACGCGCTCCGAATTGTAGAGCGGCATGCCATGCTTGTCGCGAGGCTTGGTGAGCCCGGACTTGACCACACTCGCGGATGGGTTGGCCGTGGCATACACCGAGGAACCCACCATGTTCCTTGAGTAAGACGAACCGTCGCGAGCGCGATCCTTCGAGACGAGGGCGATGTTGCTGCCACAACTGGCGAGGAACAGGGCTGCAAGTGCGGGGATAAGAAATCGCATGATCAAAAAGAAGATCCTGAAGTTCAGGAGGTTCCCGGATGATTGGACGGCTGCTTCTAGGCTAGCACCCCAACGGCGGGCAATGGAATTCTTCCACCGTTAGAGTCATCGAGGCGAAGCAGGTTCCAGGCCACCGTGAACTTTTGCGGGATCTTTCATGCAGTTTCCTCCCCGCGAGATCGCCTGAGGGCGCACCATTCTGCGAGGATCGGAAGATCTGCTTCGGCCCACTCCAAGCTTTCCAGCTCTGCGACCGAGCACCAGCGAAGAGCCTCGTGCTCGCGGGCGACAGGAGTGCCGGAGATCACCTGACAAAGCATGGGGATCAATCGAATCGGTCCACGGCCGTAGTCGTGATCGACTGGCGTCAAAGACGCACCCGGAGCGACCTGAATCCCGAGTTCTTCGTCCAACTCCCGAACCAGAGCAGCGTCGATCGACTCGCCCTCTTCGACTTTTCCGCCGGGAAATTCCCACTTTCCGGCCAAGTGTTTCCCCGCGGGTCGCTGGCAGGCAAGCAACCGCCCCGTGTCATCCTGAATCAGGCCGGCAACGACGTGAAGAAGCATCTCGGTGCGAAATCAACGCCCGTCTGCAAGCCTTTCGGCGAGCATTTCCGGCAATCCCGCAGCACGAATTTTTTCCTGAGTGGTGCGGATGTCGTACTCAAGGCGCCGAAACACAATCGTCCGACTAGGGATATCGTAAATGGCGTAGCAAGCCCGCCAGTCTCCATCGCGAGGCTGGCCAACCGAACCCACATTGATGAAATATTTCTGTCCGGGTTCCACCACCACCGATTCCGCAGGGACCTCGACAACCTTGTCCGTCTTCACGTAAACGCGCGGAACGTGGGTATGCCCGTGGAAACAAACTTGGGTGAACTGGTAGGAGAAGTTCGACATCGCATCGAAGCGATTGGTCACGTAGTTCCAATTCGCGGGCTGATCCAGGGTGCTATGGACGACCGTGAAGTCGGCGATTTGCCGGACCATGCGCAAACGGCGAAGCCAGGTGCGTTGTTCGTCGCTGAGCTGTTGGCGGGTCCACTCCAACGCGGCCGCCGCCACCGGATTCATCGAATCCAGAGAATGATCACCGGAGGCATCTTCGTCGTGGTTTCCCTTCACGACCGGGCACCCCATATCCCGCACAATCTCAAGGCACGCGGCAGGATCGGCGTTGTAGCCCACGATGTCTCCCATGCAGATGTAGGAGTCGCAACCCTGCTCCTGAGAATCGGCGAGGGCGGTTTGCAAGCCTTCCAGATTCGCATGGATATCGCCAAAGAGCGCGATGCGCTGGAGCGGTTGATCGATTCCCGCAGGTTCGGCGGGTTGGGGCATGACGCCCATCGGCGGCGGGGCGATGACAGGAGGGGGTCCGCTGGGCGGTTGCATGGCGATCGATGGGGCGGGGAAAGGATTACTTTCGGTTCTCGAGATGGGCTCGGGCAGTGAAGACGCTCTTGGTTTCGGGCACGGCGAGGATTTTCTCAAGCTTGCGGAGTGTCTCCTCGACCCCGTTCATCGGATAGTTGGCATCCAGATCCAGAAAATACGTCCCCAGCTTTCGGTAGGCGTCCTTTTCTCCATCAAACATTTCGGTGGCCAAGGAAAGGCCATCCCGCGCCGGATCCTGCCTCATCAGAAGGGCGAAGTGAACGCAAACCAAGGTCGGAACCTTCCCGCCTGGCTCGTGACGGAGTTCCTCGACGTAGGGCAAGGCGGAGCCCACCATTTCAGGATCTTGGACTTGAGCATAGGCCACGAATCGCCGCATGAACGGCAGCGGCGCATCGCCCTCTGATGCCATGCGAAATGCCTCCGCCGCTTTGGAATAATCGGGTTCGCTATGCGGATTCAGATATCGGGTCCCGAGCGCCCGCCACAATCGTGTGCTGCGGGGATTGTGGCGGATGCCCTCTTCAAGGAAACGCGTCGCTCGAACCAACCAAGTGTGCTGCAAGGCACGGGCTCTCGCCGGAGGCAGATCCTCGTAGTTGTTCCGATAATACGAAACGGCATTGATGCCCATGTGCCAGTAACCGGTGTCCCAATAGAAGGGAGACTCCGGAGCGAGCTGGACGATGGTTTCGTAAGCTTCCGCCACTCCATCCCAGTATTTGTCGTCAAAAAACGTCTGCGCCCTGAGACTCAGAATGCTCGCGACCAAAGTCCGCAACCCTCCAAGCGAGACGGCCCAGAATCCTTGTCCCAGCTTCTTCTGGGTCGAAATCTCCAAGGGCGCACGGAGCATTCCCTCTGCCTGCAAATGCTCCGTCATCCGCTGCTCGATCGGGGCACGCAACGCTCCCGCCACGACGAGAAAGAGCGCGGCGGCGGTGATGCGGCGAAGCTGCGGGCTCATCTCAAAATTCCTTGCGAGCAAAGATCAACCACGAGGCGAAGGTGTAGGTCACCACGTAAAAGGCCGTCGATGCGATCGACATCCCAAGGTGGATCGCTTTCAGCGGTTTTCCCTCAATCACCGCATCCACCAGATTGTAGAACTGCATGTCCGGAAGAAGCACCGTCATGATCAGGCGACCCACTTGCGCCACTCCCCCATGATGGCCGAACCAAGCGTCCCGGGCCTCGGCCTGGAAAAAGCCAGCAAACAACACGAGGAAACCGACAATCGCGGTGAACAAGGTGCTCGTGGAAAAGGTCGACAACAACAGCGCTAAGGATGCGATCAGGAGCGACCGCAGAAACACCACCAAAACCGCTCCCTGAAGGGACCACGTGGGCCCCAAAGCCCGGACATCCGCGGAGATTCTTTCCAAGGTCGCCTCGGTTGCATCACGCTGCCGGGCGAATTCCAGCTGCCTTTCGAGAACCGCCGTCATGCGTGGCTGGAGCACCAAGTTCATCAAGAGGTCCATCGCCAGCAGCGACAGGAAAATCAGCAGCGCCACCCCGCACAGCTTCCCCACCAGATAGTCAAGACGCGGCACCGGCTTTGCGAGAATGGTATAGAGCGTGCGATCTTCCACGTCCTTGGGCAGCAGCAATCCCGTCGCCACCACTCCCAGAACGAGCGAAAAGATGCTCATGCAGCCCAGCGAGGTGCTCTTGATCGAATAGAGCAACTCGGTGCCGGCATTCTCCGGTGATGCATGCGTGGGCAGCTCCAAAAAATTGGCGCCGATCACCACCACCGCGAAAAACGCGAGGAAGTAGAACACCTTCATCCTCACCAACTGCGTGAAGGTGTGGGTCGCAATGATTCCAATCCGCCGCAAATGGAATGGTCGGGTCGGTTTGAGGGGAGACGCAGAATTCATCAATCAGGACGACGAGAAGTTTCACGGAGGAACAAACGCTCCAAGGTGGTCCGGGGTCGCCCACTGCGCACCCATTCGGCTCCCTCCGCCTGCGCGACGAGGCGCTGAATCTCCTCCAGCAGCTCAGGTGAAGCATCCTTCAAGACCACTTCGGTCTGGTCTTCGATCGACAGCAAATCCTCCAAGCGTCCCTCCCGAACCATCTTTCCACGGAAGATGATCCCCACCCGGTCACAGACCTCCTGAACCTGCTCCAACAAGTGGGAGCACAAAAACACCGTAATCCCGCGCTCACGCAGGGCGAAAATCAGGTCCCGAATCTGACGCGATCCGATCGGGTCGACGCCCGCCGTCGGTTCATCCAGGATCACCAGTCTGGGTTCCTGAATCAGCGCCTGGGCCAAACCAATGCGCTGGAGCATGCCCTTCGAATATCCGCCAAGCCGACGATCGCGGGCTCCCGTCAGGTCCACCAATTCCAGCAGCTCGCCGATTCGGTCCTTCAGCGTTTGGCCACGCAAACCGCACAACTTGCCGTAAAAGGCCAGTGTCTCCTCGCCCGTGAGATGCTTGTAAAAATAAGGATTTTCCGGGAGAAAACCCACTTGCTCCCGAGAATCGACCGCCAGCGAATCCGCCCCAAAAATCCGGCAGGTGCCCGACGTCGGCGCCACCAATCCGAGCAGCGCTTTCATCGTCGTCGACTTTCCCGACCCATTCGGGCCAATCAGTCCGTACACCTCGCCAGGAGCGATCGTGATCGAAACTTGATCGACCGCCAATAGCTCCCGACCCCGGAGTTGGGGTTTGAAGACTTTGACCAGACGGTCGATTTCAACGGCGGCTTCCATGCTGTGTCCTTGGCGACATTAGGCCGCGCGATTGCTGCCATGCAACGGCTTTCCTGCCGGTAAAGCGAGGGGCACCAACGCTGCGGTCAAAGACGTGGCGACTCCAGTCGCTCCAGAAGCGTCGAAACGATCTTGGGACCCTCTGTGCCGATGCCATTGTGCTCCCATTCATTGCTGACCCACTGGTAGAAGTTCGGGATCGCGAGCGCCGTTTCCCGCGACTTCTCAATCGGCACATACATATCTTCGAAGTAGGAAATCGCGGCCGTCGGCACCTTGTTGCTCGCCAGCTGTTTGCGATCGTAAAGTGGACCCCAATCGCTGCGCGCAGCCAAAATTTCAGCGCATGCCTTGAGCGGCCGGAGGGCAACGAAATCATCGAGCATTCCCGGCGCAATCATCTCCCCGGTGAACAGCAGCCGCTCACTGCGGCGAATCTCAAACTCTGGAAACTCCGCCCGCAGGCGCTCAGCCGTCCAGTCCGTCGCCTCCCCCTCGGCGTAGATGGATTCGTGGAGAATGCAAAAGATCGGATTGCTGTCGAAGGCATGGGCCGCTTCCACCGCCATCAGGAAGTCGAGCGCCAGCTCGCGGCCACTGGAACCATCCACCCAAGCTTTCTCCAACAGGTAATGGAGTTGCTCGAACCCCCCATCCATCCCCAACAACAATCCCAGGGCCTGGAAGCGGCGGGGACTCAGGGTGCCTCCGCTAGGCAGCGTCACCTCGTGGTCGAGCAAGTGGGCGACGATTTCGCGCACTCGCGCATCGTCTTCCGGGTAGTGGCGGTAATACGCCTCATTCTTCTCCCGGACTTTGACGTAGGTGTGACGATAGTTGGCCTCTGCTCCACCCTGAATGCCCGGCACTCCTCCGGTGATGATCACCCCATCCAATCCCTCGGGGTGAAAGGAAAGATAGGTGAGAAGGCAGAATCCTCCGTAACTTTGGCCGATCCCCTTCCACTTTTGGCCCGGCTCCAACAAGCTGTGACGGATGCACTCGGCATCGCGGACGATCGCATCGGCACGGAAATGCGTCAGGTAATCTGCCTGCTCCTGTGCAGTGGCAAAGCGGGCGAGCGTCTGCGGCAAAACCCGAGTGCTCAGCCCTGTTCCCCGCTGATCAAGCAGCAGAAGCCGATGGGTCTTGAGAACTTCGCCAATCCAGCCCCCCTCATTCATCGGCCGGTTGGCAGGAAATCCGGGGCCTCCTTGAAAAAAGATCATCCAAGGCAAATCGTCGTGCACCCGCTTCGAGCCCACCACTTCCCGCGCGAATACTTCGATCCGAGGGGAATCGGCCTGATGGTGGTCGAGCGGCATTTCAAAAACATGATCGCGCAGCGCGATCTTCTTGAAGGTCCGATAAGACGTGGAGCGGAATGGAACGGCAGCGATCATGGAGTGCGGGCCGATCCAAGAACCTTGCGGGCGTCCGGTCAACCGGCGAGCACCCTCCGAGTGGAGGGGAAGACCCGGCCACCCCTCCGGAGGTCCTGCCGTGAACCCTTCCACCACTCTCCTCCGCTCGACGCTTTCCCCCCTCCCCGAAACCCTGTTAGCCTCTTGGCAAGTTCCCGCTGCACCCTTTCAAGACCTCTCTCATCATGCCCGCCATCGCGACTGCCTTCTACGACACCAAAAGCTACGACAGGACCTATTTTCTCCGGGAGAACGAGGGCGGAGACGTCGAGCTGCGATTCTTCGAACATCGGCTCAACGCATCCACTGCGGCCTCAGCGGAGGGGTGCAAAGCCGTCTGCGTTTTCGTCAACGACCGCGTGGACCGCGAATGCCTGACCGAACTGGCCCACCGGGGGGTGAAACTCATCGCCCTGCGCTGTGCCGGTTTCAATAATGTCGATCTGGAGGCCGCCGCGGAACTAGGACTCCAAGTCGTTCGCGTTCCGGCCTATTCGCCTCACGCCGTGGCCGAACACACCGTCGCCTTGCTGCTCGCCCTCAATCGCAAGATTCACCGTGCCTACTACCGCGTGCGGGAAATGAACTTCTCGCTCGGTGGATTGGTCGGATTCGATCTCCACGGCAAAACGGTGGGCGTCGTCGGAACCGGCAAAATCGGCAAACTCGCGGCAGGGATTTTCCGAGGATTTGGCTGCGACGTTCTGGCCAGTGATGCCTACCCCGATGCCCATTGGGCATCGGCCACCGGAGTGCGCTACGTCCCCCTCGAACAATTGTTCGCAGAATCTGACGTCGTCAGCCTGCACCTCCCTCTGACGCCTGAATCCGATCATCTGCTCAATGACGACGCGATTGCGCGCATGAAACCCACCGCCTACCTCATCAATACCAGCCGTGGGCGCCTCGTGGATAGCAAGGCGGTCATCCGAGCACTGAAAGAAGGACGACTCGGCGGCGTTGCCCTCGATGTCTATGAAGAAGAAGAAGGAGTATTTTTCGAGGACCACTCCGACCACGCCCTTCAAGACGATGTGTTGACTCGTCTCCTCAGCTTCCCGAACGTTCTGATCACCTCCCATCAAGCTTTCCTCACGGACGAAGCCCTAAAGGCCATCGCCGGCGTCACCCTCGATAGCATCCGTCGCTTCGCGGCGGGGGAGCGCCCCATGGAAGAACGCGTCCCCGTGGGTGATCGACCTTGATTCCGGCCGGAGTCCTAGTCCTTGAATTGGGTCACCAAGTCCGTGATCGTCTGCTTGGCATCGCCGTAGAGCATGCGGGTATTTTCCTTGAAAAACAAAGCGTTCTCGAGGCCGGAAAAGCCCGCACCCTTGCCCCGTTTCAGACAGTAAACGGTGCGGGCCTCATGGGCATGAATGATCGGCATGCCAAAGATCGGGCAGGCGGGATCGTTCAACGCGGCCGGATTCACCACGTCGTTGGCGCCGATCACGATAGCCACATCGACTGTCGGCATCACCGCGTTGACCGCATCCATCTCCTGTAGCTGCTCGTAGGGCACATCCGCTTCCGCCAGGAGCACATTCATGTGCCCAGGCATGCGGCCCGCGACGGGGTGAATGGCAAAGCGCACTTCCGCCCCATGATCTTCCAATAGGGCCGCCAATTCCTTGACCGCGTGTTGTGCCTGCGCCACGGCCATCCCGTAGCCTGGGATGAAGACCACACTCTGCGCCGCCTCCAACACATAATACGCGTCCTCGGTCGTTGCCGGTTTCATCTCTCCCTCGACCTCCCCTCCCCCCTGGGTGCTCGCACCAAAACCCCCGAACAACACGTTGCCCAATGTGCGATTCATCGCCTTGCACATGATCACCGTGAGAATGATTCCCGAGGCTCCAACCAGGCAGCCAGCCACCACCAACACGTTGTTAAGGATGATGAATCCCGCCAGGGCCGCCGCCACGCCCGACAGCGAATTCAACAGCGATATCACCACCGGCATGTCGCCTCCCCCGATAGGAATTGTCATCATCACCCCGATCCCCAGCGAGAGGCCGATCAAAATCAACCCAGCTCCCAGCGCGATGGGCCCGTCTCCTCCGGCCACCAGACCTCCTAAACAGGCCATGGCCACCGCCAACATCACCCCATTTACCACCTGCTGTCCGGCAAACAGCACTGGCTTGCCACCCAGCTTTCCGGAGAGCTTGCCGTAGGCCACCAAGCTTCCCGTGAAAGTGATGCCGCCGACCAGAATGGTCAGCCCGATCGCCACACACGCAAACCAGGCAGGCACGGCCACTCCACTCTGCGCCTTGAGGCCTTCCAAATAATGCACCCAACCTCCGTCCCGGAGTTTCACCCACTCTGCCCCTCCAACCAACAAACTCGCCAGTCCACCGAAGCCGTTGAACAACGCCACCATTTCCGGCATCCCGGTCATCGCTACCCGAGTCGCGGCAGCATACCCAATCGCACTTCCCAAGGCCATGCCCAGCATCACCATCCACCACTCCAGCCCCAGATAGAGGAGGGTGGCGACAATCGCGAGGGTCATGCCCACCGCCGAAAGCGCATTGCCCCGCCGCGCCGTCTCGGCCGAACCCAGCTTCTTGATCCCAAAAATGAACAGGATCGAAGAAATGATGTAGAGGAGATTGATCCATGCACTCATCCCTGAGGCCCTCCCTTCTCCTTCTTTTTGAACATCCCAAGCATGCGGTCCGTGACCACATATCCGCCCACCACATTGATCATCGCCAGCACCACGGCGACGAAACCGACGCCCTTGGCCAAAGCCGGCTCCCATTCCGAAAGCGCCAACAAGGCACCCACAATCGTGATTCCCGAAATCGCATTCGATCCCGACATCAGAGGCGTATGCAGCTGAGAGGGCACCTTCGAGATGAGCTCAAAGCCGAGGAAAATCGCCAACGTGAAGGCGAACAAAAGGAGGAGCAACGGGGCATAGTCCATGCATTCAGAGAGTTGAGGTTCAAGCTTGGGTGGAAAAAGCCGGATGGGGATTCACGAAGGCTCCCTCCCGAGTGAGCGTGGCGCCTTTCAAAATGGGGTCCTCGGGATCGTGCCGAAGGCACTTCGCCTCCCCGTCCCAGAAATGCTCGATGAAATGAGCCAAATTGTTCGCATACATCGCACTCGCGTCCCGAGCGACCCAGCACTCCAACCGACGGTGCCCCACAATACGGACACCATTTTCGGTCACCGTTTCCTCACCGATCACCGTCCCCTCCACATTGCCTCCGGTCTCCGCAGCGAGATCGACAATGATCGCTCCCGATCGCATTGATGCGACCACCTCACGCCCCACCAACAATGGCGCACGGCGGCCAAATAGCTTGGCAGTGCAGAGCACAATATCGCTCTCCGCACACACCTTGGCCTGACCCAGCCGTTGCTTTTCTACCTGGTCGGGAGTCAGCTCTCGAGCGTATCCTTGATCCGTCGATCCCGTTTCCCCGAGGTCGATCCGCAACGCCTTCGCCCCCAAGGATTCCGCCTGTTCCAGCGCTTCCGCACGGGTATCAAATGCCGTCACCCGGGCTCCGAGCCGTTTGGCCGTCGCGATCGCCTGAAGTCCGGCCACTCCAATCCCAATCACGAATACCTTGGCAGGAGAAATGGTCCCCGAAGGAGTCATCATCATCGGCAGGATCTTATTCATCCGACTGGCCGCCAACACCATGGCCACGTAACCTGCCAGGTTGGCTTGGGAGCTGATCGCATCCATCTTCTGGGCCAAGGTGGAACGCGGCATCAACTCCACCGAGATGCCCGTGATCCCACCCGCGACGAGTGCATCCAATCGGGCTTTTTCCGGAGTTTCCAAAGGGACCTCGCCCCCTCCCAGAGGCACGGAAAAGGGCGCGAGGAATCCCACCGCCATCGCCCCTCGCTTCATGAACCCGAGCAGCTCGGCCGGCGGAGGAGTCACCCACAACACGACATCCGCCACGGTCAGCCCCTCGAGCCGCTTCATGGGCTTCGCTCCCATCGCCTCATATTCGGCATCTGAAAAATCGGCCCCAGATCCCAAGCCGGGTTCAAAGGCCACGTCCAACCCCAAGCCTACCAGCTTGCGGGTTGATTCCGGGCTCAACCCGCAGCGGGTTTCCTCGTCGGCAACTTCGTTCAGAGCATAGAGCAGCATGACAGAGATCAAAGAGTTCCAGGAAGCGGGCATCCGCCACCGTGGGAACTCTGACCTCTCGTCCAGCGGGACTCAAGACGACAGGAATCGGCGCGAAGCGAAGCGCCGGAGATGCGCAATCGCCATCAGCCCACGCACGGCTGCATCAGCACAAATGGCGTCACCACCACCGCCGTGAACAATTCCTCCCCATCTTCCCATTGCGCCGCATGCAACTGACCGACCCGCACCAAATCCCCATTTCCCAGCCAGTTGGCGACCCGTGAGGTGTCGTCATCCGTGAACGCCTTGGCCACCTCTTCGAGATTCAGCTCCGGGTCCACCCACAGCAGCGCATCCCTCTGGAAATGAGGCCGCAAATAACTCCAGGCCACTTCGCCCGTGTACTTGGAAATCTTTTCGTCATCACTCTGACGGTCCTCGCCCAGGATGCCGTATTTCATCCGACCCTCGTCGCTCATGGGCCGAAGCTCCGCTGGAAGTCCTCCTCCGGAAAGTGAAAAGAGGAGGCGGAAGAATCTCCGCCTCCCCTCAGGGAAAATCGTTTCGGATGCGTGTCAGGGATGAAGATCACTCGTCCTCCATGAACTCACCGTGGCCCTTCTTCTTCGCATCCCGCAAGGAACCGATGAGTTCCTGAACCTTGTCTTTCTCCCCAGCGAGGAAGGCCGCCTCAATCTCACACATCGAGACAAGTGCTTGGGCAATCTGAGTGCGGTAAGCGGCCATGGCCTTTTCCTTACCCTCTGGATGTCCGCCCTTTTCCACCAGCTCAGGGGTTTCTCCAAAGGCTTTGAGCAAAGCGGCCTGGGCATCCCGCGCAAGCTGGGCACCCTCTGCCGCGTCGTCGGTGCGACGCATGGCCTTGTAAGCATCATTCAAGGACTCCATCGACTCACCCAACGGCGTGTCATCAGCGGAGGCGGGCATCACGGTGGCGAGCGCCACGGCCATCAACGGGAAGAGCAGCTTCTTCATACACCGGCAATACATGGCCCCTTCCGCAAGCCTGTCAACGAGTCCTCCACTCCACCCTCGATCCCCGCGTTTTCAAACCCTCGGCAAAGCCCCTCGACCCCCTCGTCCGTACCTTCGCCTCTTGGCGAAGCGGAAATCGCCGTTCATCCTCCCGCCGATGTCCGGCACGAAGCTCACTCCCATGATGGCGCAATATCAAAGCATGCGCCGCTCCCTGCCCGACGACGTCCTGCTCCTGTTTCGGCTTGGGGACTTCTACGAAATGTTCTTCGAGGACGCACAAAAGGCCGCCCCCATCCTCAATGTCGCCCTCACCCGGCGGAATTCGGTTCCCATGTGCGGCGTCCCCTACCACGCCGCCGACAACTACATCTCCCGCCTCGTCAAAGCCGGCAAACGTGTCGCCATCGCCGAGCAAACCACCGATCCCGTGCCCGGGAAAATCGTTGAGCGAGAGATCACCCGCATCATCTCTGCGGGCTCAGTCATCGAAGAACACCTCCTCGACGATTCCCGCCCGAACCACCTCGCGGCCGTGTTCTCCCTTGGAAAAAAAATCGGCCTCGCCTGCGTCGACCATACCACGGGCGCCTTCAGCGTTGCCGAGTTCGATACCCGCGGGGCGCTCCTCGACGAACTCGCCCGCCTGACTCCTTCCGAGCTGCTTTTCTCCGATGAACAGCACGAGCTCTTCGGCGATTTCAGAGCCGGCCAGCCCTACGACGCTTTCGCCTTCCTTCCCGAACCCGCTGGCCAGTTGCTGTGCGATCACTTCAGCGTCCACTCGCTTGATGGCTTCGGTTGCCACGGCCTTCATGCTGCGGTCGGTGCCGCCGGTGCCGTCCTCCACTACCTCATTCACCAACTTCGCCGCCCCTGCGACCACCTCCGCACTCTCAAAGTCCGCGAGGACGCCCGCACCGTCCTCATCGATGCTGCCTCGCAGGCCAACCTCGATCTGATCGACTCCCGTTCTGGCCGCAAACACACCCTGCTCGGAGTCCTCGACCGCACCAAAACCCCCATGGGTGCCCGACTCCTGCGCGATTGGATCCTCCACCCTCTGCGCGAACTCGAACCGCTCCTCGCTCGACAAGATTTCATCGCCGCCTTCCTCGCCGAACCCTTTCTCCACTCCAAAATCCGCGAATCTCTCACCGGCATCCGCGACGTCGAGCGCACCACCGTCCGCCTCTCCCAAGGGGCCGGCAACGCCCGCGACCTCCTCGCTCTCGCAACCTCTCTCGATCACATCCCCGCGCTCAAGGAGGACCTCATTTCCCTCGGCACGACGGGCCCCCTCGAGCACCTTCACGATTTCACCCAGCTCACCGAGCTCCTTTCCAGCGCCCTCTCCGACGAACCTCCCGCCCAAATCAAAGATGGCGGCATCATTCGCGATGGCCATAGCGCCGAGCTCGATGAACTCCGCTCCGCCTCGCGCGATGGCAAACACTGGATCGCCAAACTTCAAGAAGACGAACGCCGCCGCACCGGCATCGACACACTCAAGGTCAAATACAACAACGTCTTCGGCTACTTCATCGAAATCACCAGCGCCAAGCTCGCCTCCGCCACCATTCCCGACGACTACACCCGCAAACAAACCATGGCCAATGCCGAGCGCTTCATCACCCCCGCGCTCAAGGAAATGGAAAATAAGGTCCTCGGTGCCGAGGAGCGGGCCAAGCAGCTCGAATACGAACTCTTCCTTTCGCTTCGCCAGCAGGTCTGCACCCATCTCGATCCCCTCCAGGAAACCGCCGCCGCCATCGCCGAGATCGATGTCCTCGCCGGGCTCGCCGAAACCGCCCGCGCCCACAACCACTGCCGCCCTCTCCTCGAAGAAAGCCGCCGCCTCGAAATTCAAGACGGTCGCCACCCCGTCCTCGAACAAACCCTCGTCGACGAAAAATTCGTCCCCAACGACTCAACGTTCGAGCCCGAAGAATCTCTCGTCCAAATCCTTACCGGCCCCAACATGGCCGGCAAATCCACCTACATCCGTCAAGTCGCCCTCATCACCCTGATGGCTCAGATCGGAGCCTGCGTTCCCGCCGTCGCGGCCACTGTCGGACTCGTCGACCGCATCTTCTGCCGTGTCGGCGCCTCCGACGACCTCTCCCGCGGCCAATCCACCTTCATGGTCGAGATGAATGAAACCGCGCTCATCCTCAACCACGCCACCGACAAGAGCCTCGTCATCCTCGACGAAATCGGTCGCGGCACCGCCACCTTCGACGGTCTCTCGATTGCCTGGGCCGTCGCTGAGCACCTCCACGACACCATCGCCTGCCGCACCCTCTTCGCCACCCACTACCACGAGCTCACCGACCTCGCGGAAACCAAAACCTCGGTCGCCAATTTCAACGTCGCCGTCCGCGAGTGGAACGACGAAATCATCTTCCTGCGCAAGATCCTCCCCGGACCCGCCGACAAGAGCTACGGCATTCAGGTCGCCCGCCTCGCCGGCCTCCCCGCCCCCGTCATCGATCGCGCCCGCGACATCCTTAGCCACCTCGAAATGCACTCCGCCAAACCCGACGCCAAACAACGCGGTCCCAAGGCGAAGAACACCCGCCCTAAGGACATGCCCGAGCCCAATCCACCGCAGCTCGACCTGTTCGGCTAAACCGCGTGTTGAGAACGGGCCGTGGCTCCCGCCCAACTGCGGCCTGAGCCCCCCTTTCTCCTCCTCGAGAGGCCGGGCAGCCGGAGTGTCACGGCCCTCGGAACGGCGGATAGGAAGCACGCATCGGCTTCCCGCTTGCCCTCCCCAACCACCCACCCGATCACTTGGCCATTGGCATGTTCTTCCAGAACGGCCATGGTGCGGGCCACGAAAGGTGGGAAATCCACCGGATTTTCCATGAATCAATCCGAGCGAGCAGCGTCGAATGAGAACCCGGATGCCGGTGATGAGCCGGACGATCTACCATGGGTCCTGCGCGCACGGGATGGCGATGCAGAGGCCTATGACGAGCTGGTGACCCGGCATCGGGGACGGATTTTCGCCATGATTCGCCAAATGGTCAAAAACGACGCCGATGCCTGGGACCTCTCGCAAGAGGTCTTCATCAAGGCATGGCGCGCACTTCCCCGCTTCGAAGCAAAGGCGAAATTCTCAACCTGGCTTTATCGCATCGCTCACAATGCGGTGTACGACTGGGCACGCCGCAAACGCCCAGAAGCCGGTGGCGAACTGAATGATGAAATCTTCGGCGAAGAACGGATTGATCCTGCTTCGCTGACCACCCCTTCCAGCGAACGTCGGCCTGACGAATCCCTGGAAGGAGACGAACTTCGGGAAAAGATCGAGGCCGCCCTCGACAAACTTTCCCCGGAGCACCGCGAGGCTGTTCTGCTGAAAGATGTGAATGGCCTTTCGTATAAGGAAATTGCCGAAGTCATGGAATGCACTCTCGGCACGGTGATGAGCCGCCTGTTTTATGCCCGGAAGAAACTCCAATCGATTTTGAAAGATGAGTACGAAGCCCGATGACGAAACCCTCGCCCTGTGGATCGAGGACGAGTTGGACGAAGTCCAGTCCCGGGAAATCGACGCCTGGGCGAAAACCGAGCCTGAATGGTGGGCCCACCGCGAAGCCGCCCGTGAAAGCAAAGCGTGGTTTGCGAAAGCATCACCCCTGATTCAAGACGCCCCTTACGGCGAGTTCTTCAACGCCCGGATCCTTCGTGAAATCCAGCAAGAGGCCGGGGTTTCCTCACCGGCCACGGTCGCACCCGCGCCCTCGGTCCGGCGTCCCATCCATTGGTTGGTTCCTGCTACCGCAGCCGCCGGGATTGCCTTGGGATTCTGGGCGGGTCGTGGCTCCAGCCCGACACCCGACCTTCCAGCGCCTCCCATGGCCGCCCTCACCCCCGTGATCTACACTCCGGAATCGGGAGTCGACGCCGAGTGGGTGGCGGTAGAAAACGCCACGGTCATCATCCTCGATGGGGTGAGCGCCATCCCCGACAGCTGGGAGCTACCGGAAACGGCCGTCCGCGACCAACCCTTGCTCCCCATCGCCCACGCGCCATGACGCGAAGACTTCTTCTGGGACTAAGCCTCGCCTGGATCGCATCGGTTTTGCCGGTGTCGGCCAAGGACGCCGGTCGCGATGTGGTCGGCCGTGCAAAGGTGGAAGTCTACTTCGCCACCAATGGCGACCCCGCCGAAGCCGGTGCCCGGGTGGTGCCCGCACCCGAAGAGGTGGTCCGCCGGTTCCAGGCCCAAAAGGCACTCCATTTCTCGCATTACCGACGCCTCGGGGGAGACGTGAAACCGATCTACCGCAGCTACGAGAACTGGGCAGAGCCGATTGCGGGCAGCGATGAGATTTTGTGTCGCTTTGAGGTCCAATCCCGCCTCCCCGAGAAGGGGCTCCGACTCGATCTTGAGTTGTGGTTGAGCCGCAAAAAGATTCTCAAATCGGGAGTCGTGCTCGGCCCCTCCAAACCCGTCTACGTGCTGGGTCCTGAATGGCGTGGCGGCCGGTTGATCATCGCCGTCGAGCTTGTCCCCGCGGCATCTTGATGCATAGTGCCCGCATCATGAAGGCAGGCCTCCCATTCCTTTTCTCTCTCCTGTTCGCGGCCGTCGCCCAGGCAGGTGGCCTCACCTTCGAGTCGGCTTCGCAGGAAGCCACTGCGGAGCTGGAACAAACCGAGGTCATCGTCGACTTCCCTTTCTCCAACGAGAGCGACACGGCCGTAACCATTCAGCGCTACGAGGCGGCCTGCTCCTGCACCTCGGTGAAGGTCAAAGGCGGAAAGATGCGCTACGAACCGGGAGAAAAGGGCCTGATTCGCACCGTCTTCGATCTCGGAACCTTTGTCGGAGATACCAGCAAATCGATTCAATTGTGGGTTGATGACGATCCGGCCACTCGGCCCTCGGTCGTTCTGCAGGCGAAGATTCATATTCCCGTCCTCGTCAGCCTCGAGCCCAAGACACTGCGCTGGGAGCCCAATGATGCCCTTTCCCCCAAGACCATCACCGTGACCATGAGCCATTCCGAGCCCATCCACGTCTCCAAAGTGGCTTGCGGGAATGAAAGCTTCCACACTCAGATCAAAACCATCGAGGACGGCAAACTTTACGAAATCGAGGTCACTCCGGTTTCCACGGAGAAACCCGCCCTCGGAATCATTTCGATCGAGACCGACTGCAAAGTGGCTCGACATGCCACCCAGCGGGCCTTTGCCATGATCCGCAAAATGCCTCAGCTGCCGACGAAGAGCGGTTCATGAGAGTCACTCACGAGATGTTCGCGATCCTCGCGGCGGTCGTGATCGCCGGGGGAGGCCACTGGCTAGCCGACGGGAAACCGAGCGGCATTCCCGCCATCGAAATGGAGCAAACCCCTCTCGCCGAGGGTGAAATCGCCTTGGAAACGCTCCAAAACGAAGGCCGCGAGGGTGTGCTTTTCGTCGATGCCCGTCGCGAGTCCGAATGGCGCTCCGATGGACTGCCTGGATCAATCCATCTGACGACCCTGAGTGATCAGCCCCTCGCCGACCAATTGATTCCCCACTTCGAGGAACTGCTCCAGGCCCGCCGAATCGTGGTCTATTGTGGCGACATTCATTGCGGCCTCAGTCATGAACTCGCAGAGGCCCTGAAAACCTACCCCGATCTGCTCGGGGGCGAAGTTTCCGTGCTTCACGGTGGAGTCGTCGCCCTCAAGCAAGCCGGATGGATCAAGGAGACCAATCCAGGCTCTTGAGATCTGGCACCCAGAGGTAGGGGTGCTCCGGATCATCCGTGTTGTTCCACTGAAGAAGAATCGTTGCTGGGATGCGTCGCCCCCAACGGAAACGTGAAGGCACCGCATCTCGGGCCCGCAATTCCTCATCGGACAGCTCCTCCGACAACTTGGAATGGACGCTGCAATAGGCGCGAGCAATCTCCGCCCCACCATCGGCGGTTAGAAGCTTGAAAGTGAACTTGTCGTCGGAATTCGGCACACCCTTCTCGAACACTCTTGGCATCGGCTCAATGACTGCGCGGAAAGCCTGAGGCATCGGCGTCTCTTGCGGCTCCGCTGCAAATGCCGCCAGTCGCTCCCCCAACAGATCCAAGACCGGCTGGATGAGCACTTTGGGCTCCTGCTGACCCCGAGTCCGCACCATCAAGAGCATCTGCCGCAGTGGAGCGTCTCCTTGAAAAGTGACCAGGAAAGGGAAGTCAATGAAGCCCTCCACCTCGTTCCGGTTCGGCGGCAATTCCCGCAGTGTCACGATCTCAGGAAAAGGGCCCGCCGCCACAGTCGACTCCAATTCCTGCGCGGGAAGTGCTGGCTCGATCATTTCCAGCCGCTGCCCCAACGAGGTGGCTTTCAGGAAAGATGTCGCCTGCCGCTTGGCGGCCTGCATTTCATTCAAAGTCGGCGGCTCGGGCCTCGGCGGCCCTGCGGATGCGGCCGGGGCAGGAGTCCCTGCACTCGCCGGAGACAAAGCATTCGGATCCGGGCGCGCACCCTCACCTGGAAAATTGGCAGGCGGAGTTTCGGATGTTTCCAATGAAGGCAACGTCAGTGCTGCCCACTGCCGATCTCGCCGAGCCTTCAACACCAGAATCACAACCGCCGCACCTGCAATGAAGAGCAACAACGGCACCCCAATTCTCAACAGAACATTCATGCCGCCACGCTCCGCAGAAGGACGTCGCGAACTCCGACGGGGCGCCGCCGACTGGGTGCTGCGCTGAAAATCTTCCATCGATCGAGCCTCAATCGAACGCGGTCGATCTTGCACCATCTGGCGCGGTGCCAAACTGCGCGGGGAAACCCCCGTCGGAGCACCTGTTGGAGCCGGGCATGGGGGAGCGTGAAGGACCGGGATCGGTTCGACCGGCGAAACCTTGGGGGCTTCAATCTCCGCCGAGCAGATGGGGCAGGGACCACGAACTCCCGCCATAGCTGCGGGCACCGTGAGCACCGATTGACAATTCGGGCAAGGAAAGCGGAGGAGATCAGCAGACATGGTAGGGGTGGGAAAAGGTTCTACCCAAGGAGACCTTTGGCGTCAACGCCCCCCGCTCCCGCGGGATATCAGGTGACAGCCACGGGCATCCGGTTCTATCCTCCGCCGTCCATGCTTTGGGATTTCGTCAGTCAGCATTGGAGGCACGCGATCGAGATTCTCGTGCTGACCTTCTTGATCTATCAGGTCTACCGAGCTTTCCGCGCGACCCGGGGCGCGCGAATTCTCGTCGGTCTTGTGGTCATCCTGGTGGTCTTCACCGGACTTTTGCAGCTCTTCAAGTTTCAGGTGATCACCTGGCTCGTCACGAAGGCCCTGTTCGTCCTGTTGGTGGCACTGCCGGTGATTTTCCAGCCGGAGATCCGCACCGCGCTTGCGCGCGTGGGGAGCAGTCGATGGCTTGACTGGTTGCTGCGCAACGAGCGCCGCCAGGTAGCATTCCTCGGCATTCTCGGCGAAGCCGTTGTGTCACTCTCGAAAAAGCGCGTCGGGGCTCTCTTTGCCATCGAGCGCAACATTTCCCTCAAACCCCAGCAGGACACCGGGGTCACCATCAATGCCATCTTTTCGCCCGAACTGGCCCAATCACTCTTCTATCCAAAGAGTCCCCTGCACGATGGAGCTCTGATCCTCGCCGAAGAGCGCATCCAGGCGGCTGCCTGTGTTCTGCCCGTGAGCCAGAAGGAGTTGAGCGACCGTTCCATCGGTCTCCGCCACCGTGCCGCCATCGGACTCACCGAGGAAACCGACTCGGTCTGTGTGGTCGTCAGCGAAGAAACTGGCGCGATATCCATTTGCATGGACGGACAGATCGAGAGAGGTCTGTCGGTGGAGAAATTCCAGGAACGAATGGAAGAAATCTTCCTGGGCAAATCGAAGGAACATGAGAAAGGCGTTTCGCAGGAATCTGGGTCCGAAGCTGATCTCGCTGATTCTGGCGATCGCGATCTGGATGGTGATCCGGGCGCAACTGATCGCTGACGGCGTGTGGGAGGACGAAATCGGCAATGAGCCCCCCAAGCGGGCGATTATTGTGCCGGAAGACGAAGCTCGAGCCTACGATACCCCCCAATGAGCTGGTTCATTACTGGAACGGATACGGGCGTCGGCAAAACTTGGTTTGCCCGGCTGCTGGTCACCACCTTGCGTGAGCAAGGCATCGCTGCCGCAGGATACAAGCCGGTCGCCTGTGGGGACCGCGACGATGCGCTGGCCTTGGCGGAAGCTTCTGGCGGGCTCGCCGTCGACGAAGTCAACCCGATCTACCTGAAAGCCGCAGTTGCGCCGAAAATCGCAGCCATGCTGGATGACTCACGCATCAATCCTGGCGCCATCCTCGCGGATCTGAAGCAATTTGAAAAACGCTTCGACCACGTCGTCGTGGAAGGCGCGGGCGGCTGGCGGGTTCCTCTCGCCGACGACTATGACATGGCCGATCTCGCCACCGACATCGCCCATCCAGTGATCGTGGTCGTTGCGAACCGGCTCGGGGCTCTGAATCACACCATCCTCACCGTGGAGGACATTCGCGCCAGCGGATTGGAAGTAGCAGGTCTGGTGCTCAACCATCTTCAGGACGAACTCGACACGGCGGCCATCACCAACAAAGGAGTCATTGAGGAACTCGTGGATGCGCCCATCCTCGCTGAAATCATTCACGGGCAGGACTTCCTCGACCTCAAGCCCTTCCTCACCTCGGCCGTGAGTCCTCAATGAGCTGGTGGAATCGGTCCGTCTACGAGCAAGACACCGAGCTTGCGGCCGATTTGTCCTACCCACCCACGGCAAGTCCGGGGAAGCAGATCCTTCTGGGCCTGCTTCTCCCTTGCTTGATCGGAGTCTTCGCTTTTCGCGGATGGCAAAATGAGGAAATCATCTGGTTTGGAGAACACCAACCCGATTGGGTTCGTGGCGCGCCCGCCCGCTGGATCGCCCTCGGCTATGGAGGTGCCGCCCTGTTTTGCCACTTCCGCTGGCTTTGGGGAGCCCGGGGCTTTTACCGCATCTTTGAGCTAGGAACGATTCTGGCCTTATTGATGATCCTCGGCGGATGCGGAACGGGCATGGTGAAGTGCTTCCTCTGACCCCACGACTCTGCAAATTTCATTTTAGGAAGCTCTTCAGCATCCAGATCGTCTTTTGGTGGAGCGTGATGCGTCCCACCATCAAATCTTCGCTCTCCGGATCGTGGATTTCCCCCGCGAAATCTCGGGCCGCTGCCGCATCGTTCACCAACTTCTCATTGGCTTCCAGCAAGGCTGCCACATAGGCCTCCTGACTCAACGGGGCCTTAAATTCTTTCAACCCCGCCTCTTCGGCCAAATTCCCCAAACCGCCCACCGCGTATGCCCCAATTGCCCGAATTCGTTCGGCAATTTCGTCGATCGCCGTGAACAATTCTTCGTATTGGGCCTGAAAGGCCGTGTGGAGGGCGAAGAAACCGGGACCTTCGACATTCCAGTGAGCGGAATGGGTCAATGCCATCAGGGCATAAGAATCCGCGAGAACCTGATTGAGCCGATCGGCCAATGGAGATGCATCTGACATAAGTTTGAAGAGTTGAGGATTTCGATGCGATGAAACGCCGTTCCCATCCAAGCTTCATCCGCCACGATGTCAATCGACGGGCATGGAACTTCCCGGCACCGAAAACAACAGAACGCTCGATTCCCACGTAAACCCCTTCGAAATCATCCGCTCGATCGGTTCCCCCAGACGGAACCAGAATCGAAGCGAACAACTCGGTGAGAATCGAGCGTCTGTCCTCCCTGCGACCTCTTGAATGCCCTGCCGTCACCTGAACCCTGGCGGTAGCATCCTTCGGCGTTGGAAAATGGTGTGCGCTCCGAAGTACCACAGCACCACCACCGAGGTGAGCGGAGCACTCACGAAACAGCCGGAACTCTCAGAGGAACCCGGAGCAAGCTTCGTTCGCTCGCGAATTCCCCCGCTCCGTGTGGCACTTCTCTCCGATGGAGGTCGGCTCGCCCCTTGGCGGTAGGGAACCTGCATGGTCGCGAGAGTCACCCCCAGCACCACCACCCCAATCCAAGATCCGTACCCGGTGAGGCGCGTCGATCCGATCGGTTTCATGGCGAGGCAAGGGAGGGACAAAGGGCCGAAGGCTCTCCCTGAAGAGAGAGTGGAGGCACCTCCAGCCGACGTCCCGAGCTTGTCAGCGCAGGGAGAATCACGCTACGCGAAGCCCGGATTCAACTCCGCATATTCTGCTTTTTTCAAGGAACCAAGGTCCGCGTCACTCGCAACCGTTCGCCCAAAAGAAGCGCCTTGAAGCGTGTGTAATCCTCCTCATGAGTCGCCGATACCAAGCGGTATTGGTACTCTTGCCAGTGAGCCATTTCCTCGATCGCATTGCGCAACCGCAGGGCGATCACCTCCTCACTGTCGGTCGCACGCCCTTTCAGGCGAGCCGCCAACTCCTCCTCATCGGGCGGCATCACAAACAGATCCACCAGAGCACGACGAATCAACGGATCCTCACTGGCCCGCACCTGAGCCGCGCCTTGAACGTCGATA
This sequence comes from Haloferula luteola, assembly GCF_014201715.1. GTDB lineage: Bacteria > Verrucomicrobiota > Verrucomicrobiia > Verrucomicrobiales > Akkermansiaceae > Haloferula > Haloferula luteola. The sequence goes on along the minus strand of NZ_JACHFD010000028.1, from coordinate 10,205 downwards.
TCCATCACCACGTCGACACCCGACTTCAGGCGCCCGATGACCTCGCTTTTCAGCGTCCCATAATGGTTCCCGTGGACCTCAGCATGCTCCAGATACTCCCCAGCCTCAATTCGCCGGGAAAAAGTCTCGCGATCCAAGAAATGGTATTCGCGGCCATGCGATTCCCCCTGGCGAGGCTGGCGGGTCGTGCAAGAAACGGAGAACTCCGCCTCACCCTCAGCTGCCAGCCGACGGCAAAGCGTGGACTTCCCGGAACCCGATGGGCCGGACACGAGGTAGAGCACTCCGATGCGCATGCGCGAAACCTGAGAAGCCCAGCAGGGCGCGGCAAGTGAAAGCGATTCGGTTCCTCCGCACGAGGCTCGCTCTCCGCGGAGGAAACCGAATCCCCGCAGAGTTTCAAGCGACCATGGGCACGCCGAGGCCGGAACGAATCAGCAGGGGTTCCAACTCCGGATCCCGACCCATGAATCGACGATAAAGTTCGTCGACCGGAGCCGAATTGCCCTTCGAAAGAATGTGCTCGCGGAATTCGCGGCCCACTTTTTCCGAAATCACCCCATCGCCTTGGAAACGGGTAAATGCATCAGCATCCAGCACCTCCGCCCACTTATAAGAGTAGTACCCCGAGGCATACCCGGTCGGCGATCCAAACAAATGCCCAAAGCGCCGAGCCATACTCGGAGTCGGCGTTCCAAGCGGCGCTTTGTAACCCTCTAGAATCTCAGCATCGACTTCATCAAGATCCCGGCCGGCATAGCGCTCAAGATGCAAGTGCAGCTCCAGATCCAACTTGCCGAAGGCCAACTGGCGCATGAAACCCGAGGCACTCATGTAGTTGCGAGCGGCCAGCATGCGGTCGAAAAGCTCCTCAGGAATAGGCTGACCCGACTCGAAGTGACGGGCGAAAAGATCCAATGAGGCTCGATCCCAGCAGAAGTTCTCCATGATCTGCGAAGGCAGCTCAACAAAGTCCCACGGCACGCTGGTTCCCGCCAACGACCGCACCGGAACATCGCTAAGCAAACCGTGAAGCAGGTGACCAAATTCGTGAAAAATGGTTTCTACCTCCTGGTGGGTCAGCAGGGCCGGCTTGCCGTCCACAGGCGGACTCATGTTCCCGATGATCAATCCCAGATGCGGTTTGCGCTCAGTCCCCTCCGCCGGTGGCAAGCCAGTCTCAATGGAGTTCATCCATGCTCCGCCCCGCTTCGACTCACGAGGATGCCAATCCGCATAAAAGGACCCCAAGTGCTCACCGTTTTCGGCGTCGTGAAGATCGTAAAATTTCACCTCAGGATGCCAGACCTCGATGGCATCGCTCTCGGCCGGACGTGCTCCATGTTCGAAATAGGCTGCCTCTTTCTCCTCAATTCGGATGCCGAACAACCTTGAGCACAGCTCGAACATTCCCGCCATCACGCGGTCCACCGGGAAGTACGGGCGCAACGCCTCATCATCGAGGTCGTATTCTTCCTTGCGGCGCTTCTCCGCCCAGTAGGCGGTTTCCCAAGGTTGCAGGGGGGTCTCCGGTTCACCGGTTTTCGCTGCTTTGTAGGCCACCAATTCCTGGCACTCGCCCTCGAAGGGCGCGGCCACCCGCTCATGCAGATCTACCACGAACTTAAGCGCGGTTTCCCCGTTTCGGGCCATCCGGCGCAGCAAGGTCAGATCTGAGAAATGCGCATAGCCCAACAATTGAGCCTTCTTCTGGCGCAGCTCGAGAATCTTCCAAATCAACGGGGTGTTATCGAACTCACCCGTCGCAGCCACTCCCACCGATGCCTCCCAGACCTGCCGGCGAATCCCGTCGTCCTCGACGTGTTGCATCACCGGAAACATCGAAGGAAACTGCAGAGTAAATCGCCAAGCTGGCTTTTCCTCCGTGGCCAAACCCTTGGCCTTCGCATTCGCCAAGGCAGCCGCCTTCGCCGAGCCCGGAAGTCCCGTCAGCTTGGCTTCATCATCGACCACCAGTTCCCAGGCATTTGTCGAATCGAGCACGTTCTCAGAATACTTCTTCGTCAACTTCGACAACTCAGCCTGAATCGCTGCAATCTGCTCCTTCTCCTCATCGGGAAGATTCGCACCCGCCTGGGTGAAATCCTGCATCGTCTCCTCGACAAAGCGTTGGCGCACAGGATCGAGCAGATCCACTGCAGCGGACTCACCAAAGGCATGCAGGATCGACCACAGCTTCGCATTCAGTGGGATCGAAGAATAGAACTCCGAGACTTCCGGCAACATCGCATTCAACGCCGCTCGCTGCTCGGGGGAATCACACACCGAATCGAGGTGATTCAGGCGGCCCCAACCGCGATCGAGAAGATCCGTCGCCTCCTCCAAAGCTCCAAAAGTCGAATCGTAGTCCGCCGTTGCAGGGTCCTGCTCAGCGATTTTCTGAATGCGTGCTCGGGCCACATCGAGTGCGTGTCGGATGTCCGGTTCAACAGCAGTGGCCACCAGCGTGGACCAACGGACATGGAAGGCGTCAGCGAGAAATGGATGCATGAATGTTTCCTAGGGCATCCACCCCGGAGTGCAAGGGGGGACCTGATGAGACCCACCCGGGAAATCCCTCATCCCCGGGCTGCCTGCTTCTTCTCCAAACCATGAATTTGCCCCTTCAGAGCCGTACGCTCCCGAAGGTACCGATGGCGGATCCCGCGAAACTCCTTCGCCTTGAGTCGAATCCCATGGCACAAGAAATGAACCACCAACAGGATCGCTCCCGCCAACACTCCACCCAGCAACATCGCTCCACCTCCCGCCTGAAATCCCACACTCAAAGATAAGGCCACAAGAAGCAATCCCGCAACCAGTGGACCCAGAACCGTTCGCGAATCGGGCTCGATCAGGTGCCCCTGCTTGGTCTTGATCGACACGGCTTCCCGGTACCTTTCCCAGTTCTGATCCAGCTCCACAAGTTGGTTGGAAAGGCGCCTTAACTTCATCTCCCGCTCCAACGACCGCTGATTCCCGAGCATCTCCTCAAGGACCTTGGTGTACGTCACCGATGGATCATGCACCACCTCCAGTCGTGAAGAACAGTACTTACAGGTCACAAACCTCACGGAATCATCGACTTTCAAGTCCGCTCCGCAGTTCTGACAAACGAGGGAATGCAGCTGTACCGGCATCAGTCCACCATCAAACGCAAGAAAGCGATGGCTGGCAGCTCGAAACTTCCCCCAAATTCGTAACCATGATCGCACGCATTTTCATGCGCTTTTCCATTTCTCCACGCCATCCATCCGGCTAGACCGCCCGCATGGCTCTGACGACAAGGGATTTCCACTACGATCTTCCGGACGAATTGATCGCCTCCCGGCCCCTCGCTGACCGGTCCGCATCCCGTATGATGGTCATCCATCGAGAAACCGGCCAAATCGAGCACCGCCAGTTCCTCGACTTGCCCAGCTACCTTCGAGCCGATGACCTCCTTGTCCTCAACGACACCCGCGTCATTCCCGCCCGAGTCTTTTCTGATGACGGCAAAATTGAACTGCTGTGTCTCGATCGGCTGTCACCCACGGAGTGGCGCTGCCTAGTTCGCCCAGGAAAGAAGATGCGCATCGGGCGCACTTTGACCGTGGGCGGCACGCTCGGCACCGTAGCAGAAACCTATGACAATGGTGATCGGCTCATCGTCTGGGATGGGTCGATCGACCTCGATCAACACGGCCACCTCGCCCTCCCCCACTACATGGGCCGCGATGACGAAAGCTCAGATCGGGAGCGCTATCAAACCGTCTACGCCCGGGAGGAAGGAGCCATTGCCGCACCCACCGCTGGGCTCCATTTCACCCCGGAAATGCTCGCCTGCATCGACCACGCTTTCCTGACCCTTCACGTCGGAGTGGGCACTTTCCGACCCGTCAGTGCCGAGCGACCGGAGGAGCACATCATGCACTCGGAGCGATACATGCTAACCCAGGAGACCGCGGGCCGAGTCAACCGTGCTGGGCGAGTCATCGCCGTGGGAACCACCGTCACCCGTGTCCTCGAACACCTTGGAAGATCCCGACACGACGAAACACCACCTGGGCGCATCGACCTTCAAGACCACCGCGGAGAAACCGATATCTTCATCTATCCACCCTATCGCTTCCGCGCCGTCGATGCGCTTCTGACCAATTTCCACCTCCCCGAGAGCACCCTCATCATGCTGGTCAGCGCCCTCGCCGGGCGCGACCTGGTACTCAAGGCCTATCGCGAAGCCGTTCAACAGCGCTACCGTTTCTACAGCTACGGTGACTGCATGTTGGTTCTTTGACTCCAACGATAGGCCCAGTTCCTTCCCTTCAGCTCTCAAGCCGCACGAACCGAGGGGTGGTCACTTGGCGGCCGTCGCTGGCGGGAGGGGATCGGGCACCGCATTTCTCACCGCGGGGAGACTCATCAGATAGGCGTAAATGGCTTGCAGGTCCTCTTTCTTAGCCTCGGCCAGAGGTTGCCATGGCATCGGTGGCAGAATGGGCCGACCCACTCCCCGATGGCGCCCGGTGCGAAACGCCTGGATGAACTCCTCCTCACTCCAGGATCCAATTCCGGTCTCTCGATCCGGCGTCAGGTTCGCGGAAAAAGTCACCCCCCAAGGACCGGTCCATGCCGTCATCCCGGCCGTGGCAGCTCCCCAGGGGTTGCTGGGATCCGCATCAGGGACCTGCAGAATGATGTCCGAGGGATGACCCGCAAACCGCCGAGCCGGATCGTCGGCAGGACCTTGAGGCGTCATCATTTTCGGCGTGTGGCAATCCGCACACCCACCCAGCTTCACTAGGTATTCGCCATGGAGAAGCCGCGTCTGCGAGGTGGTGGAGGAAACGGGACTGACTTGGGACTGGCCTCGCAGGAGAGCCCAGCCCACGACTCCCAGCGCAAGCGCTGCGAGGATCGATAGTGTGGTGTGTTTTAGGGTCATCATGGACATAGTAGAAGAGATGGCAGTGTCAGCGGATGGTGTCCTCCGTAGGCGCAAACCGCGGAGTGACTGCTGGCCAAGAAAGAACCGCAGTTTCAAGGTCTCCCCAAACTGAGCGATTACCGCTGGAAAGGCGACCAGTCGATGGAATGAAGGATAGAGGCTGCCCCAACAAGAAGGGGGCAGCGTCAAGACTCAGGTGCTGCTCGCGCACCATCTCGTGAACCGCACCATTGCTATCCCTCCAACGCTCGGTCTCCGTGAATCGCCCCGACGCCTGAAGTCCGAACCATAGCGTACTTCCTCCCTGTACCAAAAGGGCTCCTTGATTGAAGATTCTCTGGTCAACCACTCCCCACTCTCCCTGACCCGCATCCTCTGAAAGAAGAGTGGATCCTCCCGACCACGACAATGACGAGCTCTCACTGGTGACCCAAGTTCCACCCGCTGAGATGGTTCCCGTGCAATCGGCCATGTTTGAAAACACCACAGGAAGGTACTGCGGCTCCATTTCCGGCATCCCGCGCGAGCCATGAATGTCTCCTCGAAACTTTACCTGCAGATTCATGGACGCCCCCAAAGAACCTTCGCCGTGGACCGAATACTCGAAGGGCACTTGCCATTCGGAGATCGGCACCTTATTACTAAATACTTCGTAGTCCTTCGCCATCTCCACCTGAATCTCCCCAACTGGCGGATGATCGGGAATTCGGATCACGATGCCATCCAGTGGATCCCAACGAAGCACGCTCATCGTTTGGCCACCCCAGGTCACCTTCCGACGCGTGCTCCCAGGATCTGGTCCAAAGTCACCTTCGATGAGATACTTGCTGAATGGCTCTGCATCGCTGCGCGCCTCGGCCAAAACCCGCATGATCGATGGCACCAGAATGTGACCGGGTTGGCTGGGGTGATGATACCAAAGCAGCTTGGCATTCGGACGCTCCTGTTTTTGAAATGGAGGACTCGGATCGACGTCGTATCCAAACAAGGCCATCCATCCCTGGACCGTCCCCAGCGCGAATGAGCGCTCCTTCGGCATCGATATCGGCGGTTCCGCATTCGTCCCCAAGAGGCGATCGAAAATCTTGAGACAGGGCGTGCCGCTGTCGGGCCCCGAAAGCCAATCCCAGCTGACATAAGTTCCCACCCCCGCCGCCAAAAATGCCTCTCCAAGATCGGGATGCCCGCCGCAGCATGCATCAATCATCACCACGGAATGAGGGGCAAACCGCATCCGGCTCCGAATAAATTTACTGGTGATGCCGTAGTAGGGAAGTTCCTGGTTTTTGTCGATTGCCAACATCAACTCACCGCTTTCCCGCATCTCACCGTATACCGGATGGGTGATACCGGTCAGTTCACGGGTGATGATTCCGATTCCCTCGCTGCCATCCTCCTTCTTATAGGAACAACCGTGCGCGTGCCAAAACAACACCCCTAGTGGATTGCCAGGCCCCGACCATTGCATCACTTGCTGGACCGTCGTGGAGGGAAAATCCGTGCTGTCGTATCCCCGGCTCTGCAGCCAGCCGCACAAAGTGGGTGCCGAATTGGGAAAGGTACTCTCAAGAGAAAAGGCTGTGATTGCTCGGCGCGTGCCCGGCAAACTCCCCACCGCGACCGATTTTCCCCTCCGCCCGGCCGCAGGAGTCGGCACACCTTCCGCCAAGGGCGCGAGCCGTTGGGGTGCATCGTACCCACGCGCATCGTTCATCAGCACACAGAAATCTCCATCCTTGAAGCGAACCGTGATGTCTCCAGCCACCGGCGAAAGTTCGGCTGAATCGATCTCAGGCATCCCCTCCGCCCATTCCACCAACTGATCGACGTATTCGGCAGGCGACAGCTCCGAGGCACCGCGCATCTGCACCGCTGCTTCCTGGAGGAAGGCAATCTTCATTCCTTCTGCGATGGGCGCCCCGTATCTCACGGTCACCAGATCGGAATCGTCCAACTCGGTATCAGGAAGATCATCGTCGGTGGACACCACCACCCGGGCGAATCCCCGCTCGCTGCTTCGCGGGAGACGAAAAGTCACCCGGCCCGCACGGGTTCCCGTCGGAGATGCCATCATCTTCCTCCAAGAGCCGGAGGATAGATCATCCGTATACTCTAGGGACGCATGCCGAGTCCCTGCAGGAAACTCAGTCGTCACCTCAAAGCGGCCAAGCGAGTCCACCCGGCACTGGGGTTCGGCCAAAGCCACCGCGAGGCAAGCAATGGGGCAAAAAGAAAGAAGCAATGGAAGCCGTTTCATGAAGATCAAAATTTCGGTCGGCATGCCTGCCAGATCTCCCCCGCACCATCAATGGGCCGAAAGACCCATCTCCCGCTCCTTTCCAAACGCCAACGATTCAGGCATATCCCAGCCATGCATCCACCTGCCGGCGCCTCTCGCAATTCCCTCGTCTTCCGGGATGAATGGTTTCGCCTGATGTTCGAGCGCAGCGCCGATGCCATGACTCTGATCGACCCGTCCACCGGTCAGTTCGTCGATTGCAATCGGGCATCCGCCTTGGCCCTCGGGGCAACCGACCCAGCACAAGTCTTTGGCCTGAGCCCGGTCGATGTCGCTCCAGAATTCCAATCCGATGGAAGAACCTCGGCAGAGGTGGCCAGAGAAGCCACCGAACTCACCCTACGCCATGGTAGCCATCGATTCGAATGGCTGATGAAGCGGGTCGATGGTCAGCTGACGCGCGTCGACATTGTCGCCACGCAGCTTTCCCTCGGCGACCACAGCTTGATTCTCACGACCACGCGAAACATCGAACAAAGCAAGCGCATCGAAGAAGACCTCCGTGTCTCCGAATCGCGCTGGGGACGCCTTTTCGAGCAAGCACCCCTCAGCATCCAGATCTTCGCTCCCGAAGGCACCAGTCGACGCGAAAATGCGGCCTTCCGGGAGTTGTTCGCCGAGGTGATTCCCGATCTCGATGAATTCAACATTCGCACCGATCCACAATTGCTTGAAGCCGGATTGAGTCCGTACATCGAGCGTGCCTTCTCTGGGGAAGTCGTCAGCATCCCACCGATTCCCTTCGAGATGCGCATCGGAGAAGGGCGCCTTGCCAAGGGAGTTCGATGGATTGGTTCAACGATGTTTCCCGTCGTGGACCCAGAATCGGGGCAGCTCATCGAGGTCGTCTGCGTCCATGAAGACACGACCAATCGCAAACAAGCCGAAGAAGAAATCCAGGAACTGAATCAACACCTCGAACAGCGCATCGCCGAGCGCACTCGTGAGCTTCGCGAATCAGAAGAGAAATTTCGGAACCTTTTCGAGCAATCCCGGCAGGGCGTCATGCTTCACGACGAAAATGCGAACTTCGCTGAGGTCAATCCTGCCGCTGCAGCTCTCTTCGGACTCGCCAAAGAAGACTTCGCCGGAAGGCATCCTGCCGAATTCGCCGCCGAGTACCAACCCAGCGGTGAAAGATCTGATGAGATGGCCCAAAGGGAAATCCTAAGATGCCTCACCGAAGGAACCGCGCGATTCGAATGGACCCATCTCCACTCACAGGGTCACGAAGTCGCATTGGATGTCGTGCTCAGCCGCATCCCCAATGGCGAGAAGAGCCTGATGCAGGCAGTCGTCACCGACATTTCGCAACGCAAGCGCGCGGAGGAGGAACTCAAGCGGTCTTTAGAACGAGAACGAGAACTGAACCAGCTGAAGAGCAATTTCGTTTCGATGGTCTCGCATGAGTTCCGAACACCTCTTGGTATCATCCAATCCTCTGCGGAGATCCTGAACGACTACCTCGAGCAACTCGATCCGATCGAACGACAAGATCAACTCCGGTCGATCACCAAGAATTCTCGTCGCATGGCCCGCCTGATGGAAGATGTCCTGTTGCTCGGCCGACTCGACTCGGGAAAGATGGAATTTCTCCCTCGCCCACTCGATCTGGAGGGCCTTTGTCGGAGCCTGGTCGACGAAGTCGCATCCACCACGGAAGGACGCTGTCCCATCGAGTTCTCCACCCAAACGAGACCTGACCATGCTCAGGCGGATGAACGCTTGCTGAGACATATTCTGCTCAATCTCTTGAATAACGCCGTGAAGTACTCACCTCCCGGTCAACGGGTCACCTTCAACGCATGCGCGACTTCCGAAGCCTGGGTCTTTTCCATCAGCGATCGAGGAATCGGGATTCCCAAAAGCGATTTGCCGGTTCTTTTCGAGGCGTTTCGTCGCGGATCAAATGTCGGTCAAACTCCGGGCACCGGACTCGGTCTCGTCATCGTCAAGCAGAGCGTCGAACTCCATGGTGGCACTCTGGCAATTGATAGCCGTGAGGGTGAAGGTACGACCTTCACCGTTTCAATTCCTTTCCCTGCGCACTGAATGCTCACCATGAAAAAGATTCTCATCATCGAAGATGAACCGGAGATGCGCCGCAACCTCGCGACCATCCTACGCCTCGAGAAGTATCAACCCCTCGTCGCCGAAAACGGTCTTACCGGGATCGAAGCGGCGCGGACAGAAGAACCGGATCTGATCCTATGCGACGTGATGATGCCCGAACTGGACGGCTACGGTGTCTTGCGCGCCTTGCGCTCCGAATCTGCCACGCGCGCCACGCCGTTCATCTTTCTCACCGCCAAGGGGGAAAAACCTGATATTCGTTCCGGGATGAACCTGGGTGCCGATGACTATCTTACCAAGCCGGTTCCCAAAGTCGAACTCCTCGCCGCCATCACCTCCCGCCTTCAGCGAGCTGTAGATCGTACCTTCGTTCCCGATTTTGGCTCAGCCGCTCCGCTGGAGCGAGCCTTTGATCTCACTCCGCGAGTCGCGGAAACTCTCCTATGGTTGGCTCAGGGAAAAACCAATGGGGACATTGCCACCATTCTTCAGATCAGTGAGAGCACGGTCAAAAAGCATGTGCTTGAGATCTTTGCGGCCCTGCAGGTGGAGACCCGCACCGCCGCCTGTTTGGCGGCGGTGGAAGCCCTCGCTCGGAAATAGACCCTTTGCCAAAAGTCTTTTCCGAAAAGGGTGAGGAAAGACTTGTACGACTGTTTGAAATGGACGACCCTGCGGGATCGGCCGTTCCCGACAGCTTCCGAATGCTGAAACCTGCTCGCTCGAAGAGCTTGAGCTGGCGATGAGGTGCTGCCCTGACGGCAAGTCATCCCGGCGTCTCAACGCCATGCACTTGCTGATGATCGGCGTTAGCTACGAGCACGTCCTGCGCAACAGTTGTGTGAGCGAGCGTGCTCTCCGGCTCTGGATCTCGCGCTTCAATGAGATGGGGATCGACGGCCTGAC
>NZ_JACHFD010000027.1 GCF_014201715.1 Haloferula luteola | reverse complement strand
ACGCCAGGAAGGTCTCCATTTCTCCTGAATACGGATTCCAGGCCCCGCCGACGAACTCCCCGAAATCATTCACATCATAGAACTGGCTGTTGGCGCCCAAGTCCGAGAATCGAATCCGGGTTCCACCCAGAGTTCCCGCGAAAGGAGTGCCCGACAGCGAGCGGATCGAGCCCACCACATCGCCATGATCGCTGACCCGACGCGGAATCGCCGAAACCATCGCGCCGCCGTCCTCCACCATGAAGGTGCGGGAAAACGCCATCGTCGGGTCCCACACAAATCCATAGCGCCCCGAATAACCGACCACCTCGCCCTTGGCATTCACGTCCAGGGCGACGAGTGGGTAGCGCGAGGAGGATCCCGCCAACCTCGGCACCTGCGACCAGCTCTGGGCTTGCGGGTGCCACAAACACGGCTCGGTGGTGCGGCTCGTCGCGCCATGGAAATAGCCGGTCACCTGGACTAGCAGGATCCCATTGGAGGCACACTCGACGATCTGATAGCTTGCCGAGCTGACCCAGGGAACTGCAGGCAGCACCTGCGAACTCCAGGTGCCGGTGGGATTTCCATAGAGTCCGCCGGTGAGAGTGTGGATCTGGTATTCCTGCAGCGCGGTGACGCCATCGCGATCGAAGTCACTCCAGGCATCCCGGGCGACATCCGGATTGAGATCGTGAGCAAGTTCCCAGGCATTGGGGATGCCATCGCCATCGGTGTCGTTGCTACTCGGCGATCGAAGAAAATCGCTGGGAAAAGGAGTCCACCCACCGACCCCACCCCATTCCGCGGAGGCGGGGAGAGCAAGCAGTAGGGAAAGAGGGAGGAGAAGCCGAAGAGAAAGCGAGAGGGAGCTCGGACGCCGAAGGGAAGAAGAGCGGGATCCTCTCGCGAACGTAGGGGGGAGATTCGCGGGAAGCATGGATTTGTCTGGTTATCAGACGCTTACCCCGAATCAAAAATCCGATCAACCAGGAAAGATGTCGTAACTCATTGAAATGGCGTCATTCCCCAAGGAATCAGGTTTTGTCCGCCCAGAGAAGGGCTCAGAAACCCCCGCATTGCCGGCAACTCTACTCTTTCTGCTGCATGATTTCCCCGAGGCGAGCGGCATCCTCAGGAGAAAGTTCGATCAGATTCCACGGTTGGTCGCGTTGAAGTGCCGAAGGGAGCACGGCCGCAGCGGGCCGATCTTCAGGGGCTCCGCGAAGCTCCAGAATGGCTTCTTCCGGATCGATGCGATTCAGTGGAAAGGAGCTGTAGCCTGCACCCATATCGACACCATCACTCTCGCGCATCTCAAAATGCAAATGGGCCGGATAATAGCCGTTAGAGGTCCCTACCGTACCAATCTTTTGGTCTCTAGCCACCAACGATCCCAGAGGAACGGTGATCTCATGCATGTGCGCATACATGCTTTGCAGCACTTTGCCATCTGCCAAGCGATGAGCCAATACGACGGTATTTCCCCATCCAGGGGATGGTTCCCCCGCATAGATCACTCGACCGTCGGCGACTGCCGTGACGGGGTCACCCAAATCGGTATTCATGCCTCCGATGCCATTGAGATCATCACCTGTGTGATGACCTCCACGGGCTTCGTTCATCTCCCAAAATGGCTGGGCATTGTAGGTGAGGGCCCCATTGGCAGCACCCATCGGGGCATCGAAGCGAACGGCCTCTGGTAAAGCAGCACGATCCCAAGCCGAAAGCTGATGCAGGCGGAATCGAGGTTGGCCATCCTCCGGCAGAAACAAGGGCGCATCGGCTGTTTGGAAATTGGCCAAAGACTCCACCTCGGGCAAATGCGATGAAGGACCCCGAAACACCAACCACCCCACCAAAGCCAGAGTCAGCGTCAACACGATGACCGATAGGGGGTGAAGTCGGCGGATCGACATAGACCAATCAGGAACTCAAAATACTAGAAATCGAGATAAATCTCAGACCGTCGATTGGCACGGCGTCCCGATGGATTGTCGGCACCCGATTCGGTAAAATTTGGCCTCAATGGCTGGCTTGGACCTCGCGCGAGTGTCTCGATCTGGGCTTCCTCGACACCGGATTTCACCAGAAACGACTTCACGGCATCCGCACGGCCCCCCGACAACTGCTCATTGTAGTTTTCACTTCCCAAGGCATCGGTGTGCCCAGAGATGGTGAGCTTCTTGTCGGGATCCAACCGCAGAATGTCGGCCACGATTTCGAGTTGGCGCTCCGTCCGGGGAGTAAGGGCGTCGGAATCAAAATCAAAGTAGAGCACGAGCGTATCGCCGCCTTTGGGATTCTTGAGCAGTGGGGTATAATAGACATCACCCCCACCTAGGCGAGCGGCGTAATCGGCAAGCAGTTCATCAAGATTGATTTCTCGAATCCTCCACCCGTGCTCCGCACTGCGGTCGAGAGTGATCGAGAACTGAGCAATGCCTTGTTCCTCGCCTGAAACCACACTCGCGAGCAGTCCAGCGGTATCTTCCTTCTCGAACATCCCGCGAAGCGGCTTCTCCGGTCTGAGGCGGTAATCGCCTTCTTCAAATAGGATGCAAAGGCCAGCAATCTTGGCGTCGGAGACGCTCGTGGAATCGACGAACTCTCGAGCCTTCTCGAAGTCTTGAATGAGGGTGGCTTGGAGAAAGGCATCGGTGATGCCTAGGGGATCGAGCACTCCCGCTTTTGGCAGCGGGATTCCGGGATTCGGGGGAAACATCAGCCGCTCCACCTTCCATCCGTCTGGCCCACGAACGAGGTCGAGAAAGATCCTTTCACGACCGGCTTCAGCGCCTTCGAGATGCAATGACCACCGCGCACGCGCATTGACCTCCATTTCTCCCACCTCATGCGCCCCATCGGGAAGCAGGCTCTTGAGGGTGCCATTCGCCGCCAGCTCGGCCAGCTTTTCTCGCGCTTCTGGAGTGAGGGCCATTCCACCAATCAGCTGACCAGCTGAATCGAGGTCGCCCGCTTCAAGTGCTTCACCGATTTCTGAAACCAACTGGCGAGGATTGCGCATGGCTTTGCCTGGTCCTGGATTCTCCGGAAGCCGTGCCGCAGTCGAATCCACCGGCTTTTCTTCCATGGCTTCCAAAGGAGGAACCCCCGCCTCCTCTTCCACAGGAAGTTCCGGAGCGAGGGATTCGGCCGCAGGAATCTCGGTGACTTCGGGCATCACCACAGGTTCCTTGGCAAATCGGTTCAGCAGCAGAAACGCGGCAAGCGCCCCGATGCCGAACGCGAGCAGAAGATAGGGAACCTGATGTCTCATCGTCGATTGGGGATGGAAACGCGACTTAAGCGAGTGATTTATCGTTGTTGAGCCAGCGGAGGAAGGGTCACGCGACCGCTGACATTGCCGCGGACAATTTGCAATGCTGTCGATTGAGCGGTGACCGATGCCGCGAGCTGAACCAAGAGATCGTCTTTGCTTCGCACGGCGACGCCATTGATGCCAAAGATCCGATCTCCTGCTTGAAGATGTCCTTCGGCCAGCGAGCCTTTGACGACCTCCGTCACGGGGAGACCCGGCAAGCTGGGATCTTCGTCACCCAAGGTTACGCCTACCTGATCGAGAACCCCTGCGACATCCCTCTCAGGCGCTGCGACCGAACGCACCCCCGCTTCCGCAATCGTCACCTGCAGCGTCTGCACCTCACCCTTTCTCCAGATCTCCACCGGCAACGTGGAGCCGACTTTCGAACGCTGTACCATGTTCAAAAGAGCAGTCACGTTCTCCACCTTCTTCCCATCGTACTGGCGAACAATGTCGTAGGGTTGGAGCCCTGCCGTTTCCGCAGGTGATCCTGCTCCAACGGTTTCGACCATAGCCCCTGTTTCCGTGTATCCCAGCTGGCGTCGAAGCTGCCGATCCAGATTGCTCATCCTCACTCCCAGGTACCCTCGAATCGGCCGACCGCGTTCGAGAATCGTCTGAAGTGCCGTCATCACTTCGTTCGAAGGAATGGAAAAGCCGACTCCTTGGAAACCGGAGTTCACACGTTCGTCTGGGCGATAAATCGCAGAGTTGATCCCGATGACCTCGCCTCTCAAGTTCACCAATGGCCCCCCAGAGTTGCCCGGATTGATGGCTGCATCCGTTTGGAAGAGATCGCGCTGCGTATCGGAAACCGAACGTTCGACCGCGGAGATGATGCCCTGGGTGACCGTCTCCCCTAGGCCAAAAGGGTTTCCAATAGCGAAAACGATCTGGCCACGACGCACTTTCGCCGAATCCCCTAGCTTGAGCGGTTCGAATTCTCCGCCGCCCTCGATTTTCAAGACCGCGATATCGAGAAGAGGATCATCTCCAACGAGGGTCGCATTGTACTTTTCGCCGTTGTGGAGTGTCACCTCGATCTTCTGCTGGTCCTTGATCACATGGTGATTGGTTACGATGTGCCCTTCATGGGTGACAATGACCCCTGATCCTTGTCCCTGGGTCGGAACCGGACGAATCAGTTGGCGACCAAATCCATCCAGCAACCTCTCGGCACGAACGCCACTGGTATCGATCGAGACCACCGATTTGACCACCGCATCGGTCAGGCGGGCATATTCATCGTTGAGTCGTGTCAAAAGCTCGACGTCGTCCAGCTCAAGCGGAGCCGTGTCAGGTAAAGTGTAAGTCTCAGGACGATAGGCCTCATGACTGGGCTCACGACCCAGAAGCTGCTGAAGCCCGCCGGTTCCATTTCGGATGAGAAAAACAGAGGCGAAGGTGCCGAGGAAGACGGCGGCCAACACGAGAAAGCTACGAGTTCCGCGATTCATGCGATGGGGTGGGGTAACGCCTCGAATGGGCCCTCGGCAGCCGTTCAATGCAAGGAAATCCTTCCTCGAAGAGAACCCTCCCTTTCAGGGCGTCGAAGGTGGTGGCATGGGATAGTCCCCTTCGTCACCAATCACTTTCGTCAACCGGAAAAGGGTCTCGCAATAGTTGCGGTAGACAGGTCCGAAAAGCTCAGCGGTGGTGGTGGTGCTCATCACGCTTCGATCATTTCGACGCAATTGCCCGGCCAGCTGTCCGAGAGCCTTCGATGTATTGAAGGCGAGGTCGTGCAGCTCGGCACGATCTGTAATCGCCTCACACAGTCCCTCAATCTCCGCCAACCTCTCCCGGCATTGAGAGTCGGCCTCAAGGAGTGCCTTGGGATCCGCCTTCTCGGCGGCCCAGGGCGGGGACAATACCGGTTTCAACCCCGCCAATGCCATGCGGATCTCCCGCGCATACATTTTGCGCTCGAGCCGACGGGGCCACTGAGAAGAGCTGCGAAGCGCCAGAAGTGAGGCCGATGCATGTTGAGGTAGCTGCGTCACGATGCCGAGCAGTAACTGACGGGTTTCCTCGCGAGCGAGGAAGCTACCCAACGAGTGAGTGCCTTGAGCTACCCGAATTTCATGGAAGTTTCGCTCCGCATCCCTCACCTCCGGTCCTGGATCGATCGCGGCGAGCTGAATGGCTTCGGTCAAATCGCGCGCGAGAAGAAGCTCATGTTGAAGAAAGAAATCACTCTGGTCCAAGGGAATCAGGGCTTTCAACAGAGGCTCGGCTTCTGCTGGAAGAATCCACTTTTCTCCGTTTCCCGGCTCCAGGTGCCGCAAAGTCTCCCAAAATAGTCCAGGCAGAACGAGTCTTCCCTCAGCATCTGCCTCCGCCAGAAGAGTGACCTCCGGATCAAGAGGAACTCCCTGAACGCTTGCCTGGACCAGCATTCGCGCAGCAGCGTCGAATAGAGCAAAGCTCGAAGAAGAGACTCGTGGAGTCTTCTCAACCAGGGTCCATCGCCAGTGGCCTTGAGGAGAGTCCTCAGTTCCGAATTCTGACTGCATCCACGGGAGGAGAGTGTTTCGAAATCGTCCCATGCTCCCAGGAAGCTGAGGAGGAAGCTCCAAAATCATCTCGGGGCTCTCCTCCCCTGGCTTCTGCACTTCGAATCGGAGAAGACCACGAGAGACATCCTGCTCCGATCCATCGGGTTTCGGAGTGACATTGGGGATGCCGATCGAGACTTCGTCCAACTGAGGAGTGATCGCTGGCAGAGGTGCGTTCTCAGGAATCTGAGGTTCGACGGTCGGCCTGGCATCTTGAAAGCGCTCCAAATCGCCCACCCAGGGTTCCCAGCTTTTTGTCGCCATTGCTTCGTGCGCCGTCGGCAGCTCCAAGGCGACAGAAAGTCGCTCGGCTAAGCGATGTCCATCGACACCTGCCTCTGAGTCCAGGAGCCATGCCCAAGCTTTCTGGAGGTCAGCGGGAAAAGGCGCCGATGAAGGTTCTGCAAGAGGTCTTCCCTCTTCCCATGCATCGAGCTTCGCACGAGCTTCGGGACTACCTGGATCCAATGCGAGGGCCAGCCCAAGAAGCTGGGCCGCACGGCGTGCAAGATAGGGATCATCCGAGGGACTGGGGACTCGCTCGATCAATTCGTGAGAGAATCGTTTGAGGATCGCGGCATCCAATGGAACTCGCTCCCTCCTGAAGGGTTCAAGACCCTCCTGAGGTGGAACCCACCGAGCTTCCGCCGTCGCCGTCATCACGAAAGCCCACGCGAGACCGAAAGTTCCTTTCATCGCCATCACCTTGAAACCGTCGGGACGACCCGACAAGGCGACAGATTCAGTCTCCTTCGATCTGGGCGTCGCGCCGACAGGTGGATTCGAAATTGTCGGGAGCTACGGGAGCTTCCAGCATTGCCCCATGAGTGAGATGCCCATCGAATGCACGACGCGTGAAGAAGTCATGTTCTTCGACACCGACTGCGGCCAAGTCGTCCATAACATCGCCTACCTCCGCATGATCGAGACCTGCCGAACCCGGCTCGCAGCGAAAATGGGCATGGATCTCGTCGAAATGACCACATCACGACGATTTCCGGTGGTGACCCGGACGGAAATCGACTACCGGCGCCCCGCCAAACTTGGGGATTGGCTCGTTCTCAAGGGCCGTGTCACCGAGATGGGCGCTGCCCGGTTTTGGTGTGATTTCGAAGTCCATCGAGAGTCCGATCAAGAGCTTCTCATCACATGCCGACAATGCCTCGCGCTCGTTCAGATGCCCGAGGGGCGGCCCGTGCGCCTCCCGAAAGAGTGGACGCACTGACACAGACCAAGCTTGGCCTCCTCAGTCCTCGGAGCGCTCGGGGGGGCGTCCCTTCTCCAACCAGATGGCCAGAACGGCGACGTCAGCGGGTGTGATGCCAGGAATCCGTGCCGCTTGGCCCAGGGACCCGGGTCGGATTTCGGCAAACCGTTGCTTCGCTTCGGTCTTCAATCCTCGAATCTCATGGAAATCGAGAGAAGCTGGAATCCGCTTCTCTTCTGCACGAGACATCCGATCGACTTGAACCTGCTGGCGCTGGAGATGGCCCTCGTACTTGAATTCCGTCTCAATCAGAGGCCAATGTTCCACGTGGAACTCTTTCAGCAGTTCGGCGGGCAGGTTTTCCCACCGGTTCTCGACCCTGCGGAACCAATGATCGAGTTTCACGCCCTCATGGGTGACTCGCCGTCCGAAGGCCATGGCCTGATCCAGTGAAGTCTGCTTCTCCCGAGCTCTCTCCACCCGGCTGCCGGTTGCCAGACCGACCTCTGCGGCGAGAGGGGTGAGTCGGAGATCGCCATTATCTTGGCGGAGCAAAAGTCGAAACTCCGCACGGCTCGTGAACATCCGGTAAGGTTCTGTGCATCCCTTGGTCACCAGATCATCCACCATGACCCCCAAATACGCCTGATCCCGCCGAAGAATCAGCGGCGCCTTGCCAGCCACTTTGAGGGCGGCATTGGCACCCGCTAACAATCCCTGTCCCGCCGCTTCTTCATAACCTGAGGTCCCATTGATCTGACCGGCGAAATAGAGGCCCGACACCTTCTGAGTTTCGAGCGTGGCCTGAAGCTGTGTTGGAGGGCAATAGTCATACTCCACGGCGTACCCCGGTCGCAGGATCTGGCATTGCTCCAAGCCTGGAATGGTCCGCAGGAAGGCAAGTTGAACCTCGTAGGGCAATGAGGTGGAAACTCCGTTCACGTAGTACTCTTCGGTGTGCCGTCCTTCAGGCTCAAGAAACACTTGGTGCCGTTCCTTCTCTGCGAATCGCACCACCTTGTCCTCAATGGAGGGACAGTAGCGAGGTCCCACCCCTTCGATCACACCGCAGTACATCGGTGATTGGTCCAAATTCTCTCGAATGATGTCGTGGGTTTCAGGCCGGGTGTAGGTGATCCAGCAGGGAGATTGTTCCATGTGGAACATCGGGTCGCCCCAGGGATTCAGCGTAAACAGGTCGTTCGGTCCCCTCTCGAGACTGTCAGAAAGATACGAGAACCGCGGTGCCGGAGTATCGCCGTCCTGTCTTTCACACTTGGAAAAATCGAGGGACCTACCGAGGAGGCGGCATGGGGTTCCCGTTTTGAAACGTTCCACGTGGAACCCTAAATGCCGGAGAGAATCAGACACGGTCGAAATGGCATCCCCCATGCGACCCCCCTTCTCGTTCCGCAAACCCACATGCATGAGCCCACGCATGAAGGTTCCTGCGGAGAGTACCACCGCTTTGGCATCAATGTGCATCCCAAGCGACGTTGTCACCCCTTGAACCGCGTCCTCCACCACTCGGAGTTCCGCCACATTGCCCTGATGGATTTCAATGCCTGGCGTCGTCTCCAGAATCCACTTCATCCGAAATTGATACGCCTTCTTATCGCACTGGGCACGAGGTGCGCGCACTGATGGCCCTTTGGAAGCGTTCAACATGCGAAACTGAATTCCGGTAGCATCCGTATTCAGTCCCATGGCACCCCCTAAGGCATCGATCTCACGGACCATGTGTCCCTTTGCCAACCCGCCAATGGCCGGGTTGCAGGACATTTGACCAATCGTGTCCAAATTCTGAGTGAGAACGGCGACTTCGGCACCAAGCCGTGCGGCAGCCAAGGCTGCTTCCAGACCAGCGTGGCCTGCACCAATCACCAGGACATCATAGGATTTCGGGTAACGAAACATGCGGGGCCGCGAAGCTAGCAGTGCTCCTACGGGAAACAAGACCATCCAACGTTCCACGTGGAACATGAATGAAGTGCCAGCTCCCTCAATCTCCCCTTCGATCAAGAATGCCTTCTCGAGCACGAGGAAGGAGATCCTCCAAACGAAAGACCTCAGACCGATGCCGATTCACCAGCCAGACTTCCGGATTCCCAAATTCCGCCAAGACCTGTCGGCAGGCTCCACACGGGGAAATGGGAATCTCCGTATCCGCCACCACCACGACCTGACAGATCTCTCGCACCCCCGCAGCAACCGCACTCCCCAAAGCAACCCGTTCCGCACAGTTCGTCAGTCCAAAAGAAAGGTTCTCAACGTTGCAACCTTGAAAGCATTGCCCCTGGGATCCCACCAGCACAGCACCCACCCGAAATTGCGAATAGGGAGCATAGGCATGCTCACGCACCTCCCAAGCCAACTCGATCCATCGTTCAAGAGACATTGCGCAGCAATTGCAGGAATTCGCACGGCCTGGCGATCATTTTCGACTCGCACCTGACTGGCGACTGCGACATCCATAGGACATGCGCACGACATGGCTTGCCTCCGCGTCCGTCTTGGTTCTTTTGGTCGCCTTCCGCCTCATCAGCGCCGCGGGCTTCCTTCCGAACTTTTCGCCCCTTCCCGCGATCTTTCTTTGCAGCCTGATCTTCTTGAAGGGCCGCACGGCATGGATTCTTCCACTTCTTGCTTGGTTGGTCTCGGATCCCTTCGTTTCCCTGATCCAAAAATCGCCGGTCCTCGGTTACCACCATCTTGCGATTTTCACGGGTCTTGCCACTGTCGCCGGCATCGGAGTTTTCCTGCGTCGCCGCCCCACTCCTCTCGTCGCCCTTGGTGGCTCTCTTGCAGCATCCCTGCTCTTCTATGCGGTGAGCAACACCTTCTCGTTCGCGACCGATCCGATCTATTCGAAGACACTGGAAGGATTTGTCCAGGCTCAGTGGACCGGACCCGTTGGCTTCGGACCCACTTGGCTTTTCCTTCGTAACTTGGCTCTGGGAAATTTCCTCTTCACCGGACTTTTCGTGGCAGTTCTCTATCCCTTCCAACTTCGGAATCGCTCGATGGTACAAGGATCTGTTCAGCATTCGTGATCGGATAAGCCTTGCCTCAAACCCCGCCCCGCCCTAAGTCGGGTCTGCCTATGTATTCCGCCGATACCCAGCAGCTCGACTTCGCCGGCTCGCCGATCAATCAGGCACTTGATGCCAAACAAAAGGTCGGGCTCTATCGAAAAATGGTGCGAATCCGCCGCTTCGAACAAGCGGCGTTGAAGTACTACAACGCCGGAAAGATGGGGGGCTTCCTCCACCTCTATATCGGTCAGGAGTCAGTCGCGGTCGGCACCCTCTCCCTCTGCGGAGATCACGACCACAACATCACCGCCTATCGTTGTCATGCTCACGCCCTCTCCGTGGGCATGAGCATGAACGAATGCATGGCGGAGCTTTACGGCAAAGCGACCGGATGCTCGAAAGGCAAAGGCGGTTCGATGCACTTTTTTGCCCCTGACAAGAACTACTGGGGTGGCCACGGGATCGTTGCTGGCCAAACTCCACTGGGCCTCGGACTCGCCTATGGCCTCAAATACAAGGGACTCGAAGGTGCTGCCCTTTGCTATCTTGGCGATGGCGCCGTCAACCAAGGTGCCTTCCACGAATCTCTCAACCTTGCCGCCCTCTTCGAGCTCCCGGTCGTCTACGTCATCGAGAACAATGGATACTCGATGGGCACCTCCCAAAAACGCTCCTCTTCCTTCAAAGGTTGCCTCGCTCAACGAGCCGAAGGGTATGATATGGAGTGGGACCTGGTGAATGGAGCCGATCTCTACGAAGTCCGCGCCAAGACCCACATTGCCATGGAACGGGCTCGCAAGCAGCACAAGCCCACCATCCTCGAGATCGCAACCTACCGTTACTACGGTCATAGTATCGCCGACGCGAACCACAAGAAGTACCGGACCCCCGAGGAAATCGAAAACTACAAGCAGAACCACGATCCCATCCGGC
The DNA here is from genome assembly GCF_014201715.1 of Haloferula luteola. GTDB lineage: Bacteria > Verrucomicrobiota > Verrucomicrobiia > Verrucomicrobiales > Akkermansiaceae > Haloferula > Haloferula luteola. The sequence goes on along the minus strand of NZ_JACHFD010000027.1, from coordinate 39,278 downwards.
TGTGGGAGCGTCGCCTTGTCGATGAAGGCGTCCTCACCGACGACCTCATCAAGGAGATCGACCTGGAAGCCAAGCAAGAGGCCGCTGCTTCCGTCGAATTCGCCGAAAGCTCTCCGGCTCCCACAGTCGATTCGATCATGAACGACGTGTATTGGGAAACCGACAACCAAACCGACGCCTCCAAGGTCGGCCGCCACTTCTTTACTGATTGATTCCTCCTACGACGCCACTTGCCGTCTTGAACCGGATCACACGATACTTCTTCTGATGTCCCGTACTCTGACTTACCGCGAAGCCATCCGCGAAGGCCTCGACGAGGAACTCGCCCGCGACGAAAATGTTGTTATCCTCGGCGAGGAAGTCGCCCAATACAACGGTGCCTACAAAGTCACCGAAGGCCTATGGGCCAAGTGGGGTGACAAGCGCGTGGTGGACACCCCGATCTCCGAAGCCGGATTCATCGGCATGGGAATCGGCGCCTCCATGCTCGGCGTCCGCCCTGTCATGGAACTCATGTTCTGGTCCTTCCACTCGGTGGCCTTCGACCAGCTCGTGAACAATGCCGCCTGCGTCCGCTACATGTCTGGCGGCCTGATCAATGTTCCGATCGTGATGCGCGGCCCTGCCAACGGCGGAAACAACGTCGGCGCCACTCACTGCCACGTCCCTGAAGCCCTTTTTGCGTCCTTCCCGGGTCTCAAGGTCTGTGCACCCGCGACACCCGCGGATGCCAAAGGTCTGATCAAAGCCGCCATTCGCGACAATGATCCGGTCTACATCATGGAAAACGTCCTTCTTTACGGAACCTCCGGTGAAGTCCCCGACCCCTCCGAAGGTGACCACGTCGTTCCCCTCGGGAAAGCAGACTTGAAGCGCGAAGGCAAAGACGTGTCCATCATTGCTCACGGTCGCTCCGTACTCCAGGCCCTCGCAGCCGCAGAGACTCTCCAACAAGAGCACGGCATTTCCGCAGAAGTTCTCGATCTCCGCTCGATCCGTCCGCTGGATGTCGACGCGATCTTAGCCACCGTCCGCAAGACCAATCGGGTCGTCCTCGTCGACGAGTCGAAGGGCTTTGGTGGAGTCTCCGCGATGGTCTCCCACGTCATTCAAGATGAAGCCTTCGACTACCTCGATGCACCCATCAAACGCGTGACCACTCTCGATGCACCTGCGACCTACTCGCCCCACATCGAGCCCCATCAACTCCCCAATCCGGCTCGCATCATCGAACGCGTCCTTTCGATGGGTTGAATCGCCCAACGGCGAATCCAACTCCACAACCGGCTAGATTTTTCGTTGCCTCCTTGCTCACTCCCCGTAGCATTCCAGCAATGTTGAAACTTGTCCGTCTCCTCGTCGTTGCGGCCGCATGCTTCGCGGTTTCCTCGTGCTGCTGCCTCTTCTGACCACCTTCCTACTATCCCACATGAAAAACCTGACCCTGCTCCTGTCGCTCGTCGCCATCTCCCTTGGCTTCAGCTCCTGCTGCTCCATGTTCGGCGTGAAGAACCTCTTCGCCGGCGTGTCTGAAGAAACCTATCAAGCCAAGGTTTGCGGCTACGACGTCGTCCGTGAGGAAAAAGTCGTCGACGCCAAGTCCGGACTTGTCGAAGTCACCGAAAAGAAGGTGCCTCGCTACGAGACCCGCACCAAGAAGGTGTTCGTCAAGTGCCCCACGTGCACCCGCTTCTACTGCCTCAAGGAAGGCTGCTGCGGCTCCAACACGGAAGCCGCTCGCAAGATGGCCACGGCTCAAGGTTCTTCGGGCAGCCCCCACCTCGGTCTGATCCCGACGATGAAGCCGATCACTCCCTGATCGCTTCTCTCCCTTTGATTGCATCTTCAGCGGAGTTCCGGATCCCCGGGCTCCGCTTTTTTCGTCCCATCATCCCGAGAATCCATCACAGCCCGAAAAACGCTGGATTTGCCTCCTTCTTCGGACAAGCCTCTCGCCGGAGCCCTTTCCTAATCACGATCCATGGCTATCAATATCGAAATGCCCAAGCTCTCGGACACCATGACCGAGGGCACTCTCATCAAATGGCACAAGAAGGTCGGCGACAGCGTCGAGATCGGCGACATCGTCGCTGAAGTCGAAACCGACAAAGCGACCATGGAAATGGAAGCCTTCGACGAAGGCACCATCACCGAAATCCGCATTCAGGAAGGCGAAAAAGCTCCGATTGGGGGCGTCCTCGCCGTGCTGGATGGTGACGATGCCGGATCCGAAGCCGCCGCCCCAGCCGAAACGCCTCAAGCTCAATCCGAAGCTACCCCTGCAGCAACGGCTACCAGCCCAGCACCATCCCCACCTTCCCCGATCACCGAATCCGGTGACCGGATCAAGGCGTCTCCCCTCGCGCGCAAAATCGCCGCGGAAAAAGGCGTCGACCTCACCACTTTAGAAGGATCGGGTCCTGCAGGCCGAATCGTCAAAGCCGACGTCGAGGGTGCCAAAGCTGGAACGAAAAGCACTCAGGCCTCTGCCGCCGAAGGCCTCGCAGCCGCGGCGAAAGCCAAGGCCGCAGCGCCAGCTCCCGCTCCTCAGGCCATCCTCCCCACCGCCAAGGAGGGCGACCAAACTCTGCCTCTCTCGTCGATGCGGCGCATCATTGCCGACCGCCTTCTCACCTCGAAGCAAACCATCCCGCACTTCTATCTCCACGCAGAAGTCGACATTGCTCCGCTGATGGCGTTGCGCTCTCAGGTCAATTCCCAGGCCGAGCAAACCCACGGAAACAAGTATTCCGTCAACGACTTTGTCCTCAAAGCCGCCATCAACGCTGCCCAGGCAGTGCCAGAGGTGAATGCTTCCTTCGCCGGCGACTCCATCGTCCAATTCGCAAGTGTCGGAATGTCGGTAGCCATCGCTGTCGAGGACGGCCTGGTAACCCCCGTGATCAAAAGTGCTGAAACCAAGTCCCTCCTCCAGATCTCCAAAGAAGTGAAGGACATGGCCGCCCGGGCACGCGACAAAAAGCTCAAACCCGCCGAATTCGATGGCGGAACCATTACGGTTTCCAACCTCGGAGCTTGGGGAGTGGAGTTCTTCGATGCGATCGTCAACCCACCCCAAGCACTCATCGTAAGTGTCGGGGCAGGTATCGAAAAACCCGTCGTAAAAGACGGCCAGATCGTTCCCGGATTGCGCATGAATGTCGGCATCAGCTGCGACCACCGAGTCGTGGACGGCGCAGTGGCAGCTCGCTTCCTCGCCGAAATGAAGAAGCTTCTGGAGCAACCCGCTCTCATGCTGATCTGATCCAAGTCCGAACCTCAAATTCTGACGGCGTCCTCTTCCAAAGGAGAGGGCGCCGTTTTTGTTTCGCCTGATGCAAATCGATCCACTCCAATGCTAGGTCACGGTCCGAAGTTACCCACAGAGACGAAGGTGGGTTCTTAAAAACCCTGAAAGAGTTCTTCTTCTTCACCTTGGGAATAACTCCAAAAACTTGGAGTTCCACTTAGAGGCATCAGCGCTCCACGCTTCCAAAAGCTGTGGGAAAACCATCGGAAAACCGTGAGTGAGGGGGATTCCGGGGAAAGCCCCAGAATCTTCTCCCGAGAAAACCCCGGGTTATTCCCAAAGCATTCCCCATGAGAACCACCCCGAGCTCTCCTGGATCTCCAAACCCCGACTTGCCGCTCTGCATTCTCCCGGGTATCCCAACCGGGTGGACGAGACGCGCATCATCCAAGCTGAAGACGACGACATGAAGGATGCTGTCCGTGAGGCAGTGGCCCTCCTTGAAGGTGGCGACATCGTCGCTCTGCCCACCGAAACCGTTTATGGCTTAGGCGCAGATGCCTTCAATCCTGAGGCGGTGGCTAAGGTCTTTGAAGCCAAGGAACGCCCGAGCTTCGATCCATTGATCGTTCATATTTCGCATGCGCGGCAGCTCGAAGAAGTCGCCGTCGTTCCTCCTGAAATCGAAGAAACGGTCCGGAAGTTGATTTCAGCCTATTGGCCGGGCCCCTTGACCTTGGTCCTGCCGAAAACCGATCGCATTCCCGATCTCGTGACTAGCGGCCAACCGACGGTCGCTGTTCGCCAGAGTGCCCATCGGGTCTTTCGTGGTATCGGCAAGCAGCTGGGTCGCCCAATCGCAGCGCCCAGTGCCAATCGATTCGGTCGTATCTCCCCTACCTCCGCCAGTGCCGTGATGAAAGAACTCGGCGGTCGCATTCCTCTCATCGTCGATGCAGGTGCCTGTCGTGATGGACTGGAGAGCACGATCATTCGCATCGAGCCGGGCGAGAAAAAGCCGGTAATTCATGTCTTGCGGCCTGGGCCAGTGACCAAAAAGGAGCTGCAGAATTTTGGGCGGGTGATCGTCGAAAAAAAGCGATTGATCGATGCCCCGGAAGCTCCCGGCCAGTTGGCCAGCCACTATGCGCCGCGGACCCCACTTTTGATGTTCGAGCGACCCGATGATTTTCACCCTGAGGCTGGGAAACGTTACGGGTTGCTTTCTTACAAGGAAGATCCGAAAGCCGGTTATCTCCATCGCCACGAGTGGGCAGTGGTCGAAGCTCTCAGCCCCGGGAGCGGAAAACTCGCGGAGGCTGCCGTCCGACTTTTCCATGTGATGAGGGTGCTCGATGAAGCAGGTCTCGACGCGATCGTTGCGGAACCTGTGAGCGAGACAGGATTGGGCCAAGCGATCATGGATCGATTGCGCCGGGCCTCGACGCCATAATCCCCTCCTCCTCGATTTCTCCCCAGTTCCCTGATCGGATGCTTCGTTCCCTTTTCTCCGTAGGTAGCTTTACCCTGATGAGCCGAGTTCTCGGTCTCGTTCGGGATATGTTAGTGGCCAGCTACCTGGGTTCCAGCATGTACAGTCAGGCGTTTCTGGCAGCGATGCGGCTTCCGAATATGTTTCGGAGGATTTTTGGCGAAGGAGCTTTCAACTCCGCCTTCGTGCCTCTTTTCAATCGTGAGCTCACGGATCACGGAGTCGAGGAGGCGAGATCCTTTGCGAGCAATACCTTCTGTTGGCTCGGGATGGTCCTGACATTGGCCACCGCAGTGATCATTCCTGGCATGCCTTGGTTTGCGAAGATCCTCGTCGCGGGGTTTGAGCCAGAAAAGTACGCCATCACTGTTGCCTATTCGCGCGTCATGTTCAGCTACCTGCTTTGCATGGCACTTTCCGCGCACTTGAGTGGCGTGTTGAACTCCTTAGGGAAGTTTTTGTTGCCAGCCTTCGCACCGGTTCTCTTGAACGTGTTGATGTTGATCGTGCTCGCCGTCATCGTGCCGCTCGCTCATCTTTCCGGGAATCTCTATCAAGTCGGCCTGTGGCTCTCCTGCGCCGTCTGTGCTGCTGGGTTTGCCCAGCTTGGTATGTTGTGGTGGGCCTGTCATCGTCAAGGCATGACGATCCGGCCATCGGTGCCCAAGATGACTCCACGGGTCAAACGTCTTCTCGTCATCATGGGACCGGCGGTCGTCACTGCTGGCGTCCAACAGATCAACGCGACCATCGGCACTCAGATCGCCTCGATGCAGGATCATGCCGTTTCCTTTCTCGGAATGGCAGACCGCCTCTATCAACTACCGAATGGTTTGATTGGCGTCGCCTTCGGGGTCGTCTTGCTCCCCCAGATCACTCGATTGGTGCGTGCTGGCAAGGAGGCTGAGGCAAGCAAGAGCATGCGAGAGGGCATCGCCTTCGCCATGCTCCTCACACTCCCAGCGGCGGCGGCACTGATCGCAGCGGGAGATGAATTTGTGAGTGTGCTCTTTCAGCGCGGTCGATGGACCGCTGCCGATTCCCATGCCACGGGATTGGCGGTGGCCGCCTATGGCTTTGGTTTGCCGGCGTTTGTGCTCACCAAAGTGCTTCTTCCCGGTTATTTTGCCCGCGAGAACACACGAACACCCCTCAAGCTTGCGTTGATCACAGTGAGCGTGGATGTGACTTGCGCCGTTGGACTCTATTTCGTCTTCCGTCAGTGGGGGATCGGTCACTTCGGGGTGGCCTTGGCGACGTCGATCGCCTCATGGGTCAATGTCGGATTGTTGGCGCGCGGGCTTCGAGGTTTCCTGCAAGTGGATGCCCAATTGCTGGGCCGGTTGCTTCGAACCTTCATTTCTGCCGCTCTGATGGGGGCGTTGCTGTGGTTTGGAACGCAATGGCTTGCTGGTTGGTTTGCGGGTGGAGAATGGCAACGCCTCACCGCTACCGCCATTGTCGTGACCTTAGGTGGAATCCTGTATGCTGTCCTGACTCTCGTTACCCGTGCCACGAGCATCGCTGAGCTGAAGGCCGGTTTCCGCCGAGGATAAAGAAATCGCCGACGGAGGGAAGGCTGTCGCTGGATGGCGTGGCGGCATCTTGCGAAACAGCCATTTCCGGCTAGGCTCTACCGGCATGGGAAGAAGGAGATGGATTCTGCAAGCCGTCCTCGCCCTCGCCGTCGTGTGGGGTGGAGTTTGGGCGGTGCGTACCTATGCAGGTTCGAAACGCGTCACTGCCGATCGCGTCGAACGTACCATCGAGGATGCTCAATTTGAAGACTGGTCAGAGGGGGTTCCCCTGGGGGAGTCCGACAGGTCACGGGAACAAAAAATCACGGAGGTCGCGGATCTCTTCAATCGCCTGGATTTTGCCGAACGGCAACGTGCCCGAGAAGAACGGGTCGGAGAAAAGATGTTCTCTCACCTCACTCCAAACGAAAAAGAGCGCTTTGTAGATCTCACGCTCAGGCCGTCCATGGAGACTTTCATGGAGGCCGTCGATGCGATGTCACCCGCCGAACGGCGCAAAGTGGTGGAAGATGGTCTGCGCCAAATCGATGAGGGTCGAACGGAGGAAGAGATGCAACGCGCCCGTGAAGTCAGCGATGACCTTCTCAACAAAGTCACCCGTGAAGGACTGCGCGCCTATTTCGAGAAGGCGGGTGCCGATACGAAACTCGACCTAGCCCCGCTGATGGAAGCCATGGATGGCGTGATGAAAGGCATGTCGGGAAACGATTTCATGAGAAGGGATTGATGCCATGAGAGCCGCTGCGAAAGATCATCGACCCGGATTCACCCTTACGGAAATGCTTGTCGTGGTCGGAATCCTTGCCGCTATTGCGGGACTTTCCTTTCCGCTGGTCCATTCGGCTTTGCGGTCAGCCCACCGGGTCCATTGCGTGAGCAACCTACGCCAAATTGGAGTTGGCCTCGAAGTCTATCTGCAGGATCACGGCAAGCGCATGCCGGACCTGGCCACTGGGCGTGAGAGCCGTGATGAGCGGGAAGATGTGATCGAGGTGGCACTTGCCGACTACCTCTCCAATCCTGATATTTTCTACTGCCATGCCGACGAGGGCGAATATCAACGGACTGGTTCCAGCTACGCTTGGAATTCAGTGGTCAGCGGGCGCTTGATCTCCCGCCTCGAGTTCTTCGGATCGAGGGATGAGAAAGGCATCCCCTTGGTCTACGATAAAGAAAACTGGCACGAAGAGGGAGGCGACGAAGTCGGTACCAACATCCTCTATGCCGACGGCGGCGCTTCGAATGAAATCAACTTCTCGATCGACGAATGAGTGCGATGTTGGAAATCGATTCCCTCCACAAGAGTTTCGGCCCGAAGCCCGCGCTGGAGGGAGTCACCTTTTCGGTGATGGAGGGAGAGATTTACGGCCTCCTCGGGCACAACGGAGCAGGAAAAAGTACGACTCTTGGCATCATCTTGGGCATGGTGGCCCCTGACCGGGGCGAGGTGACCATTGGCGGCGTATCGGTGCAGCGTGAGCGAGCGAATGCCCTGAAGCGAGTCGGCTCGATCTTCGAGTCACCTAGTTTCTACGAGTACCTTAGTGGCTGGGAGAACTTGAAAATCCTCATGAGCTATTCGGTCCGCTTTGATCCGGATGAAGCCCGCCGGGTTGTGGAGATGGTAGGTTTGACCGAGCGCATCCAGTCGAAGGTTCGAACTTACTCGCACGGCATGCGGCAGCGACTGGCACTTGCCCAGGCCCTGCTCCCGATGCCGAGAGTGCTTTTGCTCGATGAGCCCACTGACGGGCTTGATCCGGAGGGAATCAAATGGTTCCGCGACTTTGTCTTGAAACTCCGAAAGTCAGAGGGAGTGACCGTCCTCTTCAATTCGCATCTTCTTGGTGAAGTGGAGGTGATGTGTGACCGCGTGGCTATTCTCAAAGCTGGGAGAAGGGTGCACGAAGGCCGCATCGCGGATCTCGCGGGAGAAGAGAGGATTTATGAGGTCGATCTCGACCGGCTTGAGGTCGCCCTTCCCTTCCTCGAATTGCAGGGATGCCAGGTACTGAGCCCAGGCCGCATCTCACTTCCCGACTCCGTGGATCCTGCGGTGATGGTGGCGGCTCTGGTCGGGCTCCACGTCCGGGTTTCCGCATTTGCTCCGGTGCGGCGGTCTCTGGAGGATCTCTACCTTGAAATCACCCGATGATGTATCTTCGCCAACTGCGAGGGGAGCTACGCAAGCTCTTTGCCCGACCTCGAACCTACATGGGATATGCGGCGTTCCTGATCATGGAGCTGATCATCGTTCTGGTGTATCGCTTTACGGATGGGCGGATCTACATGCGGAATTTGATGGAGCGCAATGGATACGAGTCCGACTTCTACTTTAGCTCCCTCACTTTGACCTTCATGGTGATGCTCCTTAGCATGTTCATGTTGGGCTCGATCTTTTTCGCTTTGGTCGCTGGCGATGTGGTCGCCAAGGAAACTGAGGACGGTAACTTAAGGCTTGTGCTCTGCCGACCCATCAGTCGATTGAGGTTACTCGGGGTCAAGTGGTCGGCGACTGCCATTTATACGTTTTCCTTCGTCTTCTTCGTCGGAATTACTGGATATCTGATGGCTGTTTTGGCAGTCGGTGGCCAGGGCGGCCTCTTCATCGCGGAACCGAAGATGAAAGTCTTTGCGGTGTACCCGGAGTGGAGTGAGGGCATCACACGACTGGCTTTGGGGGCTGCGGGAATTGGCATCAGCATGATTACGTTGTCGACCCTCGCCTTCATGTTCTCGTGCTTTCGGATCAAACCCGCTGCTGCCAGCATTCTCACTCTGGCGATTTTGTTCGTCGATATGATCCTGCAGAACTTTCCCTTCTTCAGGCCGTTCGAGCAGTGGTTCATCACGTGGCGCATGAGTGGTTGGGTCTACCTGTTTGAAAAGGACATCTCGTGGCCGAAGATCATCGAGTCCTATGCATTTCTCGGTGGCTTGAATTTCACCTTTTTCATTATCGGCTTCCTCGCCTTCCAACTGCGCGATTTCAAAACCTAAAATGAGATTCTTTCTCCCCATTCTTGGAGGACTCGTGACTTTGTCGACGCTCGTTGGATGTGTGAGTGGAGTCGATGGGCTGCGTTACGATCATCCAGCGATTCGTGAAAGACAGAAGCAGAGTCTTCGGAGCGTTCAAAATGACTCGATCGCCGGACGAAGCTTGAAGGATTTCTTCAACGACCGCATTGGACTGATTGGTGGCAAGGAAGGGATCGCCACTGGCCGCGCCGTTCCTGTTTCTCGCGATGGTTACTTTCTGACTGCTTGGCATGTCGTCGACCAGCCGTACTTCGAACTGCGGCGGACTCGAATGCTGAGGGAATTGCCCATGGGGACGGGCGTGATCGATAGGGACCGATATTTTCGGGATGAAAAGTTCCCGGGTCGCGTGGTCTGGAAGGATCCCGTAAGGGATCTCGCTCTTGTTCATTTTTCAGTGATTAGCGATCAGCCGTTCCATCCTGTTTCTTCTCATTGTTCGAACGGAACTGAGGTTTTTGCCGCTGCCTCAGGCCTGAACAGTGGCACTCTTTTTCTTCCGAACCAGGGAGGGCTTCGCGATGGCGTGGGAAATGGACCCTACGCGACGGCAGGTCACATCACGGCTTGTGAGGAGACGGAAGGTGAAATCCGAGAGTTCTCGTATCAAGCGACCCTTGTCGCGCGGGGCGGCATGAGTGGAGGAGCCGTGGTGGAGAGTGGCGGCCGACTTTGCGGCATCATCACGGGTGCCCGGTTTTTCCTCCATCCTGCAGTGCATCTTCGAACCACCTTTGGGATGCTTGAGGCAAGGGACCTGTTGAGATTGATCGCCGGGGATCGTCATTCTTCGAAGCTCAGGCCGGTTGCATCAGGTTTGCCCGAAGCTGGCTGACCTCCGCGGCAGGTGTCGTGCCGAAGTAGCGTTTGAATTCGCGGCTGAATTGGGAGGCGCTCTCATAGCCCACCTTCAGGGCGGCCGCAGCGGCGGTATCTCCCTGTTGGAGCATGAACAATCGGGCTTTGTGAAGACGGATGGCCTTGAGGTATTGAAGGGGTGGAGAGCCGGTGATGGCCTTGAAGTGTTCGTGAAAGGTCGAAAGACTCATGCCCGCATCGGTCGCAAGGTGCGCCATATTCACGGGACTGGCGAAGTCCGCATGCAGGCGCTGAAGCGTGTGGCTGATGCGGCCTACATGGCTATGAGGGGTGGCCAACAATCGAAGAGGGCCGCCCCCTGCTCCACATAGCACTCGATAGAGCATTTCACGGACGATCGCCGGGCCAAGGATCGCCGCCTCCTCGTCAGAGTTGGCAATGGCCTCCATGAGGCGAACCGCGGCGTCGTAGAGTGTGTTGTCCAGTGGATTGGCTCGGATCGCTTCATCAGGAGGATCGACGTTCGCGAATTCTGGTGGCTTCATCGATAGGAGCAGCTTTGCCACGGTGGTCGGCTCGACTTCAATGGAGAGCCCGAGCAAGGGGCCATCAGGCGATGCAAGGGTTTCGCATTCGAAGGGTAAGGGCACCGAGAGCACCAAGAAATGATTGGCATCGTAGGTGAAGATACGCTCGCCGAGGTAGCCTCGCTTGCGACCTTGGGCAATGATCACCAGGCTGGGTGAGTAGGAAACTTGGGAACGAAGGATCGCGCGGCTTGACCGCATGATTTTGACACCCGGTAGCCGGGTCGCATTGTAGCCATCCGTCGTGGCCAAGCTCGCGAGGAGGGTGGCGAGGCGCCCGGGGCGAGCCGAGGCAGGGAGGGGAGGGTCCTCTGTCATCCCGAGGATCAGGCAAGAAATCGGGAATGGATGGCAAGCCAGAAACGATCCATTGGAGGATTAGGCAAGACCTTCGGTCCATCAGGTCTATTTTTTGGGTCGATGGATGGCTAAGTTGAAATCGAAGTGTCGCCCCACTGGCAGCTTCGTTTTCCTCAAATGATGCCCGTTATGAAATCAGATTCTAAAGTTGTCCTCGTGACCGGTGCCAGCAGCGGCATCGGAGAAGCCACGGTCCGTTTGCTTGCCGAACGGGGCCATCGCCTAGTGATGGGAGCCCGACGCGCCGACCGTCTTTCAGCGCTTGCAGATGAAGTTCGGTCGGCGGGTGGAGAGGTGGAATTCACCCCCCTCGACGTCACCGATCTAGGGAGCATGCAATCATTCGTCGACCTTGCCTTGGAGAAATATGGTCGCGTTGATGTGATCGTGAACAATGCCGGGGTGATGCCGCTTTCACCCCTCGAAGCATTGAAGGTGGAAGAGTGGAATCAAATGATCGATGTCAACCTGCGTGGAGTGCTTCACGGGATTGCGACGGCACTTCCCGTCATGAAACGTCAACGGTCCGGGCAGATCATCAACGTTTCCTCGACGGCGGGCCACCGAGTCTGGCCGTCGAGTGCGGTCTACTCCGCGACCAAGCACGCGGTGGTCGCGCTTTCGGAAGGACTGAGGCAGGAGAACCCGGACATTCGGGTAACGATCCTTTCTCCGGGTGCCACCCAATCTGAGCTGGCCAAAACCATCACCCATGCGGAGACCGCAGAGTTTGTAGATCGCTTCCGCGAGGTGGCAATCCCCGCCGAAGCGATCGCTTGTGCGATCTCGTTCGCAATCGAACAACCTGCTGATGTGGATGTCAGTGAGATGATTGTCCGTCCAACGGCGAGCTCCAACTGAAGCCAGACGCTGAACACCGATCAGAAGATCGCATGGATCACCGGTGATCGTCGGGCGCAGGGACGCAACATGGCCGTCGCTCTGGCGAAGGCTCTGGGACCTTGCGGCATTCGCGTGAAGGGATTCCCAACGGGAGCCATCGACACCGACTTCACTGCGGGTCACCTCTCAATCCACTGGGTGATTGCACAGCGCTTGGAAGTATCCGGTCCAATGATCTTCTGAAAGGATCGTCCCGGCGAAAGGCAACTTCGTCGGGACGCGTTCCTCTCTCCGATGCGCAGTCGAGCTTTCGGATGGTTCGGGGTCTTCGTCCTTTCGGCTCATGCTGGTGACAGGGCGGAGCTGGTTTCTCCAGATGGAAAGAATACCTTGGCCCTGATCCGGGCAGTCGATGGGGCCTGGAGCTATGAGATCAAGCGATCCGGGAAATCTGTGCTTTTACCGTCGCCGCTGGGTCTGAAATCCGATGCTGGCGATTTTACTCATGACTTGCGGTGGATTTCGGAAAGCCAGGTGGAGAGGCGACGGGAATCTTACAAGTTACCCTGGGGTCCACCCGTAGATCAGGCCCATCGGCGAAAGCAGGTGATTCTCGAAAACCCGGAAGGTTCGCGTTTGGCCTGGGAGATGGATGTCTCCAATCAGGGCGTTGCTTTCCGCTATCGGATTCTTGGGAGAGGATCGGCCACGCTCGAGGACGAGAGAACAGGTTTTGTTTTGCCCAGCGAAGCCAAGGGATGGATGTCACCGTACAATCGATCGGCCGCGGAGAGTCCGGCTTATGAGGACTACTATTTTCCCGTTGTTCCGGGACAAATGCCTCCATTTTCCCGCGGTGGAGAGACCCGTGGATGGTACTTTCCGGCGCTCTGGAACACGGGTGATTCCTGGCTGCTCATGGCGGAAGTGGGAGGAGATTGGGGTTCCCATTTCGCGGCGACTTCGGTTGACGGTAGCTACCAATTGGAATTTCCGTTCGCGGATGAAACCACTCAGGGAATCGATCTCGGGAAAGAGGTCCGGCCCAGCGGGCAGCTGCCTTGGGCGCTCCCCTGGCGGGTGTTTGTTCTGGGTGATCGCGCCGGTGATCTGGCCACCAGCTCATTCGTCACCGACCTCGCCGAGCCGAGTCAGGTGAGCGATGGTAGGTGGATCCGGCCCGGTCGGGCTTTCTGGGATTGGTGGTCTCACCCAGAAGCGGCAACGAAGTCGGTGAGGACGAGGCGGTGCCTCGGTGGGGTCGAATTCGCCCACGAGATGGGCTGGGAGTATGCAGTGCTCGATGCGGGTTGGTGGGAAGCGGACCTCGATGGCATTCGCAGAGCTGCGCAAAAAGCGGATATTCGCCTGATCGGTTGGACTCACGCCAATGATTTCTACGATGAACACCGGAGGAACCGAAAGCTGGATGAGTTGAAAGCGTTGGGGTTCTCTGGAGTGAAAATCGACTTTTGGTGCTCCGACCGGCAGCCGACTCATGAAGCAATGCTGGCGACATTGAAGGCAACAGCAGAGAGGCAATTGGTGGTGAGTTTTCACGGGTGCACCATCCCCCGTGGCTGGCAGAGGACTTGGCCGCACCTTTTGACGGCGGAGGCCGTACTGGGAACGGAGTCTTATATGTTCGACGATCGATATCCGGAGAAGTCTGCCCAGCTCCATACACTGCTCCCATTCACCCGCAATGTGATGGCTCCGATGGATCAAACTCCCTTTGGGCTGGCTTCGAAACGCTATCGCAGACTCAATTCAGCGGCACATGAATTGGCGGCAGCGGTCGTTTTTCAAACAGGGTTGCTCAGCTATGCGGATTCTCCGGATCGTTACCGGATTCTGCCGCCAGAGGTGTTGGAGGTGATGCGAGATTTGCCCGTGGAGTGGGAAGAGATTCGGTGGCTGGGCGCGGAACCCGGCGAGCTGGTGGTGGTGGCGAAGCGGGCTGGCAAGACGTGGTGGATCGGAGCGATGAACGGGAGCACCACTTCAAGGGAGGTGGCCCTGAATCTCGCTGAATTGAGCCCGAATGGTGAGGGCATGGGGGTTTTCGAAGGACCAGAGCCGCTGGATTCGTTCCACATCCAAAAGTTGGAACGGGGCTCACGATCCTGGAACCGCACGATTCCCCCGCGAGGAGGATGGTTGCTGCGATGGGGGGAGGCGCCTTGATCAAGGGCGACCGATTGCGTTCAAAGCGAGATCCGCGAGCGAAGATCGGTGCCGATGAGTTCAATGGCGCGTAAGGTCGGCTCGTGGGCAAGGTCGGCGACGCTCATTTGCAGAGTCAGGCGATCGATCCCCCCAAGCTGCTCATCGAACCGGGCAATCTTGTCTGCCACCTGAGCGGGCTCACCGACCAAAAGGGCACCATCGGGTCGTAGCAGGGCATCAAAGTGGCGGCGAGTGATAGGTCCCCATCCCCGCTCCCGACCGATTTGATTGAAGGTGCGTTGGTATCCAGGAAAGAACTGGTCGGCGGCTTGTTCAGAATCCTCCGCAAGGAAGCCAAGCGCATGAATCCCCACTTTCAAATGGCTGGGATCGTGGCCCGCCCGTTTCGCTGATTCTCGGTAGAGGTCGATCAGGGGCCGGAAGCGGTGGGGTTCGCCGCCAATGATAGCCACCATCAACGGCAGCCCGAGGGCTCCGGCTCTCGCGAAAGAGGCGGGCGTTCCTCCTACCCCCACCCACACGGGGAGAGGATTTTGTTGGGGCCTTGGATAGACCCCCATCTGACTCAGAGCGGCACGGTGTTTTCCTGTCCAGGTGATGGTCTCCGAGGAGCGTAGTTTCAGGAGCAGGTCCAGTTTCTCCGCAAACAAGGAATTGTAGTCTTCAAGGGCCAGGCCGAATAAGGGGTAGGCATCGACGAAAGAACCCCGTCCGGCAATGATTTCTGCGCGTCCGCCGGAAATCAAATCAAGGGTCGCAAACTCCTGAAAGACTCGTACGGGATCCGCCGCAGAAAGCACCGTGACGGCACTCGCCAAGCGAATTCGCCGGGTGCGGGCGGCGGCGGCGGCCAACAGCACCACGGGGGCAGAATCCGCAAACTCCTTGCGGTGGTGCTCGCCAATCCCAAACACGTCCACCCCGACCTCGTCCGCTTTCTCGATCTCTTCCAACAGATCCTGAATGCGCTCACCGGCACTACGTAGCGCTCCGGTGACCGGGTGGGGAGCCAAGGCGACAAAACTATCGATGCCCAATTCCATGACTCGACGATCGCAGCTTCCTGACGATTGAAAAGGGTCACCACGCGGGTGGCTGAAACAACCGGGCTTTCCTTGGAGTAGCATTCCGTGCCCATGATTCACTCTCTCTTTCGCTCCGCCATTTGGGTCCCAGTGTCTGGCTGGTGTCTGGTTTCAGCCCCTCTTCATGCTGATGATGAGGTCGTCAAAGTGATGACGTTCAACAGTTGGCATCAATGGAGCCAAATTCACGATGGTTTCGAAAAGGCGCGGGCCGCGATTTTGGAATCCCAAGCCGATGTCGTGTCCCTCCAGGAATCGACACCCGAAGTGTCAGCGAAGATGGCGCAGGTGCTGGGTTGGTATCAGGCGCAAGGGGGCTCTGGGTCGGTGCAAATCCTGAGCCGCCACCCCATGGTCCAATCGATCACTGGATTTGGCATCGGCACTGACCGATGGCTGGGAGCCCGCCTTCGTATCGATGGCGATCCAGCTCGGGAGCTGCTCGTTTTCAACCTCCATCTCGACTATCAGTATTACGGTCCCTATGCCGCCCGAGATCTTCAGGCATCCCCTGCCGCCATCCTCGCGGAGAATGCCCGCTCTGAGCGGTTGCCTCAGGTGAAGGCCGTGTTGGAGTCCATTCGAACGGATCTGGAACAAACGGATCGCACCCCCCTCATCCTCACCGGGGATTTCAACGTTCCATCGTACCTCGATTGGAAGGGTGCCCTTCACGGTGGCCGCACCGTCGATTGGCCAGAGACGCACTGCTTCGCGGCTGCAGGACTGATGGACAGCTTCCGCCAGGTGCATCCTGATCCTGCCGTCGAGCCAGGTACCACGTGGTCGGCAATCCACAAAGATGGAGAACCTCAGGATCGGATTGACTTCATTCTCTACAAGGGCCCTCGACTGCATCCCGTCGCTTCCAGAACCTTCACCACCCTTGTCGAAACGACGCTCGGCCCCTGGGGAAGCGAACTTGGTGAGGCTGTCGAGAACACTTGGCCTTCCGATCATGCTGCCGTGATGACCACCTTCCGTCTCACCTCACGAGAGAGCGATGAAGAGGCCCAGGAATCCGCCCCCGAATAAAAGAAGAAGGAGCATCTTCTCGACGCATAAGAAACGTTACTTGATATCAGTTCTCATTTTTCCTGATAAAGGAATCATGCATACAATGCGGGAGGTTCTACGGCGGATCTCCGAAATCAGAGCCGATTTTTTCGAGATCGTGACCACCTTGTAAATGAGCCTCCAATCGTGAGTTATGACGATTTGTATGGCAGATCTTAAGCTCTTGGGAGAGCATTACTGAGTGAAATCAGTTTTGGGATTGCATGACCTCAACGGTGTATGCAAGCGTAGCTAAGGTGCCGAACCCACACCTGCGCATTCTAGCTGCGCCATCTCATACCCAGAACCCATGAAAAAACCCATCGCGGGCACAACTCGTGCCTCTTTGTTCGCGACGGCCGTTGCGTGCCCTCGTATCCTTTACTCTCGCGTCTCCACTCGCGGGATTTTGAAAGCCACCTTGCTGGGGGCGGTCGCCTTGAGTGCGCCGGCCCAAGCCGCCACAAATACCTGGACCGGCTCGCTGAGCCAGGACTGGAATGATCCGCTCAATTGGAGCGCAGGTCATGTTCCGAACAAGGCGGTGGATGATGAGGATGCCGTGATCAACTCGACCGCCGGTTTTCCGCTCATCACCCAACCGATCGCTCTCGTTCCTCGTGATGTCTTGGTTGGGGAAGCCGGTGGCGAAGGGCGCGTGGATCAAGTTTCGGGAACGGTCATCGGGGGTGGTGGCAACTACATCATCGTCGGACGAGGAGCGGGCAGCGTGGGCGTCTACAATCTCGCCGACACGGCCGTCTCAGGTGCCGGAGTGACGGGTTTTGGGCTCGGCGCGGGCAGCCTCTATTCCCACGAGCAAATCCGTGTTGGCGCCGGGGATGGCACAGGCACTCTCAATATCAACACGACGGGTGAAGTCAAAGCCGCCAGCGAGATCAACATGGGGGAAGGCGGTGCCGATGGCACCATCAACCTCGATGCCGGAACGGTGATTTCCAACAACTGGTTCCGTGTGGGTTGGGGGGGAGGAGGCGTCAATCACCTCAATGTGGCCGGAGGGAGCGTCCTCCAGCGCCAAGACAATTTCATCATCGCGGATGGCGACAGCACCGGTGTGATCACCCAAACCGGCGGGACGATCACGATGAACAATGACTTGTGGATCGGGCAAAACACCGGCCAGGGCACCGTCGAGATCAGTGGGGGCACTCTCACCACGCGCCGGGGCACGATGATGGTCGGCCGTGACGGCGGCATTGGCCTGCTCGACGTTTCCGGCACCGCAGAGGTCACGGCTCAGCGGGAGTTCTGGGTCGGCCAGGGTGGTTCTGCCCAAGGCACCCTGAACATCGACAGTGGCTCGATTCGCACGGGGAGCTGGTCCGTGGTGGGTCGTGAAGGTGGAAGCGGCGTGGTCAACATGACCGGCGGGAGCTTCGTCAAATACAACGATTTCGACCACACCATCATTGGCAGCAGTGGTCCGGGAACCTGGAACCTCACAGGTGGCCTGGTCGACATCCAAGGGGGGATCACTTGGGTGGGTGAAAACGAGGGAGCGACGACTTCGACTCTTAATATTTCCGCTGATGGTGAGTGGCGCACCGAGGTTTTTTCGGTAGGTCAGAACTGTCCGGCGGGCTTGCTGAATCTCGATGGCGGAGTGGTTCGTACCCACCGATTCATCGGTGCTCGGGAAGCTGATGACACCGGAAACTCCGGAGGAACGGGAACCATCAACTTCAATGGGACTCAAATCATTGTTAGCCAGAACGACGACCGCTTTCTTTCGTCGTCGGTGGACAATCTGGTCATTCAGAGCGGTGGCCTCAAGGTCGACACGAATGGTCATGTTGTGACGGGAGACGGCTTCTTGGGAGGTACGGGAAATGTCGTGAAAACCGGTGCGGGAACCCTCGGGCTTCTGGGAATCAACAGCTACACCGGCACCAATGAGGTGCAAGAAGGGGCCCTGTGGGTCAGTGCCGATTTTCCCGGTGATCCGGAATCGACCAACTCGGTGGTGGTTTCCGAAGGAGCGAGTTTTGGAGCGAAGGCCTTCTACGCCGGTGATCAGGTGGTGCTGGCCGACTACACGGCTTCAGGTGCCACCGGACTCAGCTTGGATGTGGGTGACCTTGGAGGTTCCCACCCGTCGGGGACCTTGGTGAAAATCAATGGAGCCCTCTCTCTCGGTGGACAGGTGACCGTCGATGTGCTGGGGACCCGCTTCGAAGCGGGCGAGGCCCTGCCCTTGCTCTCTTATGATGTGGGCTCGCGTGCTGGAGGAGGGAGCTTCGTCCTCGGTTCGCTGCCTCCGGGCGTGCTCAGTGCGACCCTCACTGATGATACCGTGAATGGCGTACTTTCGTTGACCGGCATCACCTACAGTGACTTGTCTTGGAACGGTGATGTCGACGATGGTTGGAGCACTGCTTCGAATTGGGTGGATTCCGATACGTCTGGAGCGGCAAGCTACGTGGATGGGAGCGTCTTGCTCTTTGATGATTTTGCGGACGAATTGGCGACCGGAAATGTCCAGATCGGTGGCAATGTGGCACCGGGGTCCATCGAGTTCTTCAACGACACGATTGCCTACGCCGTTTCCTCGACGGGAGGAGTCATCGAAGGCTCGGCGGGCCTCTTCAAACAGGGCATCGCGGGCGTCACGCTTTCGGGCTTGGCCAATACCTATACCGGTGTGACCCGGGTCGAAGAAGGCGTGCTCAGCATCGACAGCCTTGCTGATGGCGGTGTCGCAAGCTCCATCGGTGCCTCCAGCAACGATCCCGGGAATCTGGTTTTGGCGAACAATGGCACGCTCCAATACACCGGACCCGCTGTGTCGATCGATCGCGGCATGACGGTGGTGGATGAAGTGACCCTGGATACCACCAACGATCTGGGCCTCGGTGGCCCTGTCATGAGAACTCTCAAGACCTACGGTGCCCTGATTAAGCAGGGCGCGGGAACTCTGACCCTTTCGGCCGATGAGAACCGCCTGGGTGCCTACCGCAACTACGGTGGTGATACGCTCTTCCAGGGTGCGGGCGGCACGCAAATGAATGCCTCCTCCGCAATCCAGATCGACAACGGTGGCAACGTCACCCTCGCCGATGGAACGCAGTTCACCACGGGCGATGTGAACGTGGGTGAAACCAGTGGCACGGGAGTGAGCACGATGTTGCTGACGGGCGATGCCAGCCTCACCACGCCGCGCCGCATCATGATGGGTACGAATGGTTCAGAAGGAACCCTGACGCTCGAAGGCGACAGCAGTATCCTGATTTCCAGCGCTTGGTGCTCGATCGGTGCCAACGGCGCAGGCACCGGTTCCCTGATCGTGAAGGACAATGCCTCCTTCAAAATGGGCACCAGTGATTTCAACGTGAGTGACACCGACAACACCACGGGCAATCTGGTTCTGCAGGACAATGGATCGATCGATGTCAGCACCACCTTCTTCGGCAAAGCCAATGGTACGTTGGCGGAAGTCGACTTCAATGGCGGCACCTTCACGAGTTGGGGCACGGTCTTCGTGGCCGATCAACCGAGCTCGGTTGCCCATGTCGATCATACTGCGGGCGCCCTCCACCTCAATGGCAACGACTTCTACATTGGCCAGCGTGGCGATGCGACCTGGAACCAAACAGGCGGCGAACTCTATGCTGATGGTTGGGTGGTCATCGGACGCCTTGCCAATGCCGACGAGGGTTGGGCGGCCGACGCCACGGTCAATGTTTCGGGCGGCACTTTCAACCAAACCCGCTTGGGACGAAACATCGTTGTGGGTGAAGAAGGCAATGGCGCGCTCCATGTTACAGGCCCAGGGGTGGTCAATTGCCTCGGTGGCGTGATCGATGTTGCGACTCGCGACAACGATACCGGCACCATCTCTGTGACCTCCGGCGGTCGGATCGTCACCCGTGGCATCACCTGCGCATTCCACGCCGGAGCTACGTCCTCGCTGACCATTGATGACGGCACCATCAAGGCGGCACCCTTCGCTCAGGCGAACTTCCTCGGAGGCCTTCAAACGGCGACTCTCGGGAGTGGTGGCGCGACCTTCGATGCCAGCGGCCTCGACATCGTGGTGGCTCAGGATTTCGAAGGCGAAGGTGCCTTGGAGATCATCGGCGGCGGCCGGATCTCGATGGATGGATTCAGCTCCTACACAGGAACGACCACCGTCACCGATGGGATTCTGGGAGGCAATGGGCTCATCGAAGGGGATGTCGTGGTGACCTCGGGTTCTGCCGTGGGCCCCGGCAACTCGGCCGGAATCCTCACCGTTGGCAACACCACGCTCCAAGCGGGCAGCCGTTTGGAATACGAACTGGATGGTGGAGATAGCGACCTATTGGAGGTCGATGGCGATTTCACCGTGACCGGAGCTACGCTGGAGATTTCCGAAATCAACCCTGCTGTGGGAGCTTCGTTCACCGTGGCCACCTACACCGGCTCGCTCACGGGAACCTTCAGCAGCATCACCTTCAATGGCGGCGCTCTTCCGGAAGGCTGGTCGATTGACTATGGAACGGGAAGCAACTCCGAGATCACCCTGACCAATACCGATCCCTACGGAGCCTGGATCGATACCTACTTCCCGGGCATTTCTGACATCGATCTCATCGGTAAGGATGCCGACCCGGACGGTGATGGACAATCGAACCTGTTGGAATTCGCATTGGGTGGAAATCCCGATGATGCTTCTCAGCATGCCATGATCCACGTCTTCACCGCCGATAGCGATGCGGACGGCGACACAGATCCCGAACTCCTGGTCACACTGGCGGTGAGGGACGGTGGCGACGGCAGTGGAGGGGATCCGGTCTTCTCCGGTGCACCTTTGAGTGGAGCGGTGGATGCCCTGACGGTGACAGTAGAGGGAAGCACGACTCTCATCAGCTTCGCAGAAGGCGTGACGGAGACCTCCGTGGTGATTCCTGACGGTGCACCCACGAGCCCGCCTGCGGGCTACGAATACCGCACCTTCAGTCTGGACGGATCGAACAACCTGGGATCGCGGGGCTTCCTGCGGATCGAGGTGAACCCCTGATCCCGGCGCTAGAGTGGGATTCATCGGCCCCGGTCGCATCTCGCGATCGGGGCCGTTTTCCATCATCTTCATCGCAGGGAAAGATCCTGAAAGGTCCGACCTCGATCCCGCGTTACGTTCCCTTTTGCATGAAGTTTCCCACATTCTCGCTCGCCGCCCTGTGCGTGCTGGTGCCGCTCGTCAGCCATGCAGAAGAAAAGTCCTCGGATCGCCCCCGCGCGGACTCGTGGACCATCGCTGTGATTCCCGACACGCAATACTACATTCGCAGTGCTGAGGATGCGCCGCTTTTCACCGAAATCACCGAATGGTTGGTGGAGCATCGCATGAAATACAACATCGAGTTGATGCTTCACGTTGGCGATATCGTTGATGCCAATACGACCGAGCAATGGGAGCGGGCCAAGAAAAGCCTCAAGGTACTGGATGGAAAGATCCCCTATGTGTTGGCCGTTGGGAATCATGACTTGGGTAAGAATTCGTCGGATCGCAGCACGATGCTCAACGACTACTTCAAGATCTCCGACAACCGCCTGAACGAACGCATCTTTGGTGGGGCTTTCGAGGAGGGTAAACTGGAAAACGCTTGGTATCAATTTGCCCACGGCGGCCGGGAATACGTCATCTTCTCACTCGAATTCGGTCCCCGCAAGGAAGTCGTCGATTGGGCGGAAGGAGTCGCTCAGAAGCACCCGGACGAATCCTACATTTTGGTGACGCACGAGTTCATCGACCAGGAGTCGGCCCTATTCAGTGATGATGGTTGGGCGCGTCGCACCACTCGTGAGACTAAGAACAGCCCCTATTCCTATGGCATCGGCAAGGAGGGCAATGTCCACAGTGGCCAAGAACTATGGGATGGTTTCGTTTCCAAGCACTCCAATTTCGAGATGGTGGTCAATGGCCACTACAAACCTTTCAAGCGAGTCAGCCCCGACAGCGACAAGGTCGAGTGGGTCTACGACCTTGCGCTCTCCTACCGGCGCGATGCGTATGACGACGGACGCGTGTGCCACCAAATGCTGTGCAATGGGCAATGGGCCCCGCACGGTGGCAATGGCTGGTTCCGGCTTCTTGAGTTTTTGAAGGACGGCAAGACCGTCAAAGTTTGGACCATTTCCCCGCATCTCGCGGAGAAAGAAGGCGAAGCGGCCGGCTGGCCGACCAGCCCTGACAAGCGGTTCACCATCGAACTGCCACCCGCCCGAGGAAGGTGATCCGACGGGTGCACTGGCGGCTCCGCGGATGCCAACGCGGAGCGTCACGGCGCTCACGGACTTCCATCCTCCTTCGAACCCCCTTGGATGCACCCCTCTCCGTGATGATGCCCTCTTGCACCCCACTGATTCTTCTCGCCTTTGCTGGGACCGGCAGCCTCTTGGCCGCACCCATGATCTCTGAGATCATGGCTGACAATGAAGCGACCCTCGCGGACGAAGATGGGGATTTCTCCGATTGGGTCGAGATCCACAACCCGGATGCAGAACCGATCTCATTGGCAAATTGGTCGCTCACCGATTCCGCCGGCAACCTGACAAAATGGCGGTTTCCCGACGTCACTCTCGATCCGGGAGGCTTCCTGCTCGTTTGGGCCTCGGGGAAAAATCGCCGTCTACCGGATCAACCGCTCCATACCAATTTCGCCCTTTCAGCCGGGGGAGAATACCTCGCTTTGGTCGGGCCTGATGCGGTGCCCGTCGATGACTTCGATCCGGAATTTCCCGCGATGAACGATGATGAGGCCTATGGGCGAGTTTTCGACACGCAGGTCCTTCTGGGGGCGGGTGCGACGATCCGTTACCGAATTCCCCAGGATGACTCCGACAGCGATTGGTATCATCCGGACTACGACGATCAGGCATGGGCATCCGGCCCAAGCGGTCTGGGCGATGGACTGGAAGTTCCCGGCATCACGGCCCGTCAGGTTTTCAAGAATGGCAGCGTGGGTGGCCTGGCGGATGCCCTTGCCTTGCTCACATTGCCAGCAGGAGATCCGGGAATTCTGGCCGAAGCGACCCACGTCGTCGACATGGCCAACTTTCTCGGGTCCGGTTCGGATGGGCACTATGATGCCAATCAATCGCCGCCGGGAGGCAATGGTGAAAACTATGTGATCCAGCTGACGGGCTCGATCGAAGTGCCCACAGCGGGCACTTACACCTTTGGGCTGAACTCCGACGACGGAGGCCAATTGAGCATCGATGGTAGTGTGGTGATCGCCGATGACAGCTTTCATGCGCCGCAGGACCACCTTGGCAGCCGCTATCTTCGCGCCGGATCCCACACCTTTGTGGTCGTCATGTTCCAAGGAGTGGGTGGCGATGCGTTGGAGTTTTTTGCCGCGCCTGGCGGGCATAGCGCTTGGAATGAGAACTTTCGATTGGTTGGGGATGCATCGGGCGGAGGATTGGCGGCCTTCACCCCATCTGCTGGCGCTGGTGAAATCGTCGCCACTCACCTTTCACCCGCTTTGGATGGACAAGCCGGAGGCTACTTCCGAGTTGCGATTGACGGTGCCTCTGCAGCGGGAGCCACTTCATGGTCGCTCATCAGTCGCCACAAAGATGGCCTCGTTGCCTGGTTCGACGGCCAACCGGTCGTGTCTCACCAAGCGCCCCTGTCACCGCTCTGGAACTCGACCGCCACCGCTGCACGACTGCCTTCAGAAGCTTTGCGACCGCTCGGCTTTCCACTGCCCCCACCCGCTCCCGGCAGCCATCTTCTGGCTCTCCAGGGCATGAAGCACGATCCCGCCGATGCTGCCTTCCTGATGCTCCCTGAAGTGGTGGCCGGTTCCGTCGATTCAAGTTCTCCCCCTGCATTCTTCGGGGCAGGCAAAGCCACCCCCGGATGGATCAACCTTGAGCCGACTTCCTTCGGGAAAATCGCGGACACCACCTTCAGCGTCGACCGAGGTTACTTCACCGATCCCGTGGAAGTGGCCATCGAAACGGCAACGGCCGGTGCCACCATCCGCTACACCACCGATGGTTCCACGCCCTCCGCAACCCATGGTGAGATCTACACCATGCCTTTGGTCGTTTCCTCCACCACGGTCCTTCGGGCCATCGCGACTCGACCCGGCTGGGAGCCCACCGATGTGGATACTCAAACCTATCTCTTCCTCGACAGCGTTGTCCAACAGTCGGCGTCGGGCGCGGCTCCAGCCGGATGGCCCAGCTCCAGTGGAACCGATCAGGTTCTCGACTACGGAATGGACCCCCAAATCGTCGGTCACGGAAACCCCGAAATCGGAGGTGTGGATGTCATCAAGGCGGCACTCGCAGACCTTCCTGCAGTGTCTCTCGTTACGGATCTCCCCCATCTTTTCAACATCGACGGCTCCCAAGGAATCTACTCCAATCCGGGTGGCCGGGGGTTTGCCTGGGAGCGCCCGGTCTCGGTCGAATGGATCCATCCTCCCGACGCCCTCCACCCTCATGGCAGTGGGGAATTCCAGATCCCGGCTGGCTTGCGGATCCGTGGCGGCTTTTCGCGGTCGACACAAAACCCGAAGCACTCCTTCCGACTCTATTTCCGCAACGACTATGGAGCTGGGAAACTCAAGTATCCTCTGTTCGGTCATCGTGGGCCGGAAGAGTTTGATCAAATCGACCTCCGCACTGCTCAGAACTATTCATGGTCGTTTGAAGGTAGCGACGAGAACACTTTCCTCCGCGAAGAATCCTCACGCCAAGCTTTCCTTGAAATGGGTCGTCCCGGCTCCCACGTCCGCTACTGCCATCTCTACCTCAATGGCCAGTACTGGGGCCTCTACAATCTCGATGAACGCACCGAAGCCTCATTTGCCGAAAGCTACCTCGGCGGCGATAAAGACGACTACGATGTCGTGAAGAGCGAAGCCGACGCCGGCTACGTCGTGGGAGCGACCGATGGGAATCTCGATGCCTGGCGAGAAATGTGGAACCTGGGCAAAACTCACCGATCCTCGCCCACCGATTCCAACTACTTTCGGCTGATGGGGCTCGCCGCCGATGGCGTCACCCCCACCGGGGACCCTGTGCTGTTGGATCCAGGAAATCTCGTCGACTACCTGCTGCTGACCTTCTGGACCGGCAACCTCGACGGCTGTACCTCGGCTTTCCTCGGCAATGATCGCGCCAATAACTGGTTTGGCACTCGGCGCCGGGAGGGAAATGAGGGCGAAGGGTTTCAGTTCTTTGTCCATGACTTCGAGCATACCTTCTTCAACGTGAATGAGGATCGAACTGGTCCCTTCGTCAGCTCTCGTGAGGCCGATTTCGCGTACTCGAATCCCCTGTTTCTGCACCAAGACCTCCGTGCCAATGCCGAATACCGTCTGCTTTGGGCAGATCGGATCCAAAAGCATCTCGTCCATGGGGCTTTGGAGCCCGCGGCATGGCAGCAGCGGGTGAGTGATCTTGCCGGCATTTTGGATCGAGCCATCGCTGCCGAAAGCGCGCGCTGGGGGGATGCGAAATCTTCCACCCCGAAAACACGGCAAACTTGGCTCGGTGCTCGTGATCGTCTCTTGGCCTACTTTTCGCCCCGCGGTCCGGTAGTTCTGAGCCAACTTCGCGCCGACGGTCTGTATCCGGCTCTCGATGCTCCGGCTCCATTTCCCTTGGGTGGCTATCAGGATAGTGGGGTCGAAGTGGCAGTCGCCACCCCTGAGCCGGCCACCACCTACTACATGCCCGATGGCTCCGATCCTCGAGCGGTGGGTGGCGGGCTGCGAGCCGGTGCGCTTGTCCACTCGGCCACCGATGCCTCCGAAATCGTGATCCCTTGGTCGGATGATGGCTGGCGTTACCTCTACGATGGCAGTGACGCGGGCACCGCTTGGCGCGAGCGGATCTTCAATGATCGATTCTGGCCGCTTGGCACTGCCGAGTTGGGTTATGGAGATGGAGACGAAGCCACCGTGATCCCCATCCATGAAGTGGCTCCTGGCCAGAAGGCGGCGACCGCCTATTTCCGTAAGCATTTCACTTTGGATTCCCTCTCGGGATTGGCTGCAGCCGAGATTTCGATCCTCTATGATGATGCTTGTGCCGTCTATCTCAATGGAGTCCGCATCGCCGGCGATCTGCCTCTTGATCCAGCATACGATGCCTACAGTGGAAATGCAGTCGAGGAACTGACTTCCACCGTGACTGTGGACCCCACTTGGTTGATGGAGGGTGACAATGTGATCGCTGTGGAAGTTCACCAAGCCGGACCGACGAGTTCTGATTTGAGCCTGGATTTGACCTTCCGGGTCACACGAAGCGTGGCCACCACACCACTGATCCTTACCGGTGCCGGGGAGCGGCCTCTGCGCCTGCGCTGCCGTGCGGGTTCCACCTGGAGTGCGTTGAGTGAGGCGACTTTCCTGCTCGATACCGAGCCTGCATCGCCTGCCAATCTCGCGATCTCGGAGATCCACTACCATCCGGCCGATCCCAGTCCGGCGGAGATCAGCGCGGGATTTGACGATGCCGAAGACTTCGAATTCGTGGAGCTCCTGAACACCGGGACACGCCACGTCGATCTGCAGGGAGTGTACTTTGATGGAGCCATCCGCTTCGACTTCACCAACGCTGCCACTGGGCGTACGCTCGCTCCGGGTGCCCGGTGCTTGGTGGTTTCAGATGAGGGAGCCTTTCTGGCTCGCTACGGTACGGGGAAATCCGTGGCTGGAGAATACTCAGGCCAGCTTGCCAATAGCGGAGAAACCCTCGTTCTTTACACTCCAGGAGAAGCGCCTTTGCGCAGGGTCGATTACCTGGATTCCCTGCCGTGGCCGACCGCGGCCGATGGCTCCGGCTATTCGTTGGTACGCCGCCACCCAGCGGAGTCATTCGGGGATTCGGAGCCGGAAGGCTGGCGGCTCAGTGGGAGTCTCGGAGGATCGCCTGGTGAACTCGATGCGCCCTCCCCCGGCTCCTTTGATGCCTGGGCCGAATCCCAATTTGTTGCTTCCGGGCTCGCCGCTTCCGGCGTCTCAGGGATTCTGGCCGATCCAGACGGCGATGGGCGACCGAACTTCGACGAATATGCCTTGGCGACCGATCCCTTGATTCCAGATCTCCCAGAAGTGCGCTTCGTATGGAGTGGTGGCACTCACGCCGCCTTGCAGATCCGACGTCCGGAAAACCCCCAGAACCTTCTCTACGAGCTTCTCGCCGCCGACCATCTTTCCGGACCATGGGCAGTCGTAGCGGAACAACCTGTGACCACCGAGGCCTTGGACGATGGCCAACAACGAGCCGTATTCCGTGATTCTGGCCCGACTGGAGTTCCTCAGCGCTTCCTGCGGATTCGAACGAAATGGTCACCCTGACGCACCTTGAATTCCCTCGTCTCTCCAAGAACCTCCACCTATCTTCCCATCATGCTTCGAAACTCGGGACTTCTCCTTGCTTTGTGCACCCTTCTTTTTGCTTCCTGCATGGAAGATTCGAAAGTGGTGAAAATCTCCAAAGATGGCTCTGGAATCCTTCAAGAGCGCGATTTTCGCCGGACCTGGGATGAAGAAAAAGATGTCGAAATGCCCAATGCCGAAGAACTTCTCGAGAAGGCCGCCTCCTTGGGTCCGGACGTCACGGTGACCTCAGCGAAAATCAGTCAAAACCCCCGGGGTTGGTTTGGCTATGAAATCGTCTACGCCTTTCCCGACATCAACGATCTCGTCATCCATGCCTCTGGAAAGCAGAATGCAGAAAAGCCCCAAGATGATCTCATTGTGCGCTTCCACATGGAAAACGGACAACTGGAGGCGAACTTCGAAAATCCCCTGTGGACGGCTGCGAAAGCAAAGCCCATCACCGGTACCGATGGCCCCACCATCGATCCCTATGCGGATGCTCCCGGACCCCGGGCCGAGGGCTTGAAGATTTCGTTAGGCCCCTCCATCGATCCCCAGAGTGATGAATGGAAACGCATGACCCGCGGCATGCGCAAAGGCATCTTCATCCAAATCGATGGCGCTTTGAAGGAAACCAATGCTTCCTTCCAGCGCGGTGAACTCTACTCCCTGATGGATTTCGACCTGGGGAAAATGAATGAGAGTGGAGAGCTTGAGAATTTCGACCAACTGAGCCCCGCTAGTCGCGAGGGCATGCAACAGCTGGTCGAAGAGCTCGATGGCTTTCAAGTCGATCTCCAACAACCGGTTCGGTTCGTCTTCGAGTGATACCGCCGCCGAGCGGATCTTTGACTTTCCCATCGGCACTTCAGAAGAGGAAGCGATCGAAAAGCTCGATGGCGATCTTCGCCTCAATGCGCGAACCACCTTGGCCATCGTTGGAGGGGCCGACCGGGATCGATTCAGGGCCGCCAAACTGTCCGGCATTCGCGTCAGCCATTCGCTCATCCACCTCCGACTCGCTTCCACATCTCCAGATGCGTTCCTATTCGACGAATCAAGAATGGGTCCTCGATGACGGCATCCAATCGGAGATGAACCTGGCGGAGATCCGAAAGATTATAGAAGGAAAGCGATCCCCTGTTCGGTCCGCCTCGAAGGATCTCCAGCAATCTCAGGGCGCTTCCAGCGTGGTGCGGGTCGTCTTCTTCCATCGAATCCTGAAAGGTTCTGAGGCAGAGAAAAGGGATGGCGATGAAACCTAGGAACTCTCGTTGATCCTGGTCCGTGCCAAGGATGGAGTTTCCCCTGAAAACAACGGATCGCTTGGCACTTCCGCGTCGTTGGACATGCTCATCCCGTGACCGAAATGCGTGACCTTGCCGAGCGGGTACTTTTCTCCACGACCTTGGAGGAAAAGCTCTCGCCCGGACCGCTTGCTGCCACGGACGATTCCCCCGGGTCGGCCATCGCCTTGCCCGATGCTCCCGGTCGTCCCGTTGAACTGCGCCTTCGTGCTGATGGTGTGAAGGCGGACTTCCCCGGCACCCACCGGCTCGACGATGACCGTGAGCGAGGCATCATGCTCCACTTTCTTGCCAATCATGAACTGCTTGCTGCCGAGTTGATGGCGCTCGTGCTGCTGCGCTTCCCCGACGCACCGAAGGAATACCGCCTCGGCGTTTATGAGGCCATGCGTGAAGAACAGGCTCATGCCCTGATGTATGTTCGCCGCATGCGTGAGTGCGGCATCGCCTTTGGCGAGCTGCCGGTCAGTCACTATTTCTGGCGCATCGTCGCTCCCATGGAGACGCCACTCGACTTCGTCACACGTCTCAATCTCACCTTCGAGCAGGCCAACCTCGACTTTTCCAAGCACTACGCCGGGCTGTTCCGCCAAGTCGGAGACACTGCCACCGCCGCCGTATTGGAGAAAATCCATCTCGATGAGATCGGTCACGTCGGCCACGGGGTGAAATGGTTCCGCCACTGGAAGCAGCGTGGCGAGACCGACTGGGAAGGCTTCCGGCGCTGCCTGTCGTTTCCTCTCACCCCGGCACGGGCGAAAGGTCTCGCACCCTTCAACGCCGAGAGTCGTCGGCTTGCTGGACTCGACGAAGACTTCATCCGACACCTCGAAGTCTGTGAGGCCTCTCGTGGCCGAACTCCGCTCCTCCATTGGTTCAACCCAAGTGCGGAGTCCCATGCCCGCTCCATGGCCATGGGCAAACGTTGGCAACCCGATAAAGTGTCGCTTGCCCTTGAGCACGACCTTGAGGCTCTCATGCTCGCATGTTGCCGTCGCGACGACGCCATGCTCATGCGCCGGCCGCCTTCCGTCGGGCATCTCGGTCGCCTCAAGGCCACTGGGTTCGACCTTCCGGAAATCATCCCGCTCTCCGAAGTCGACCAGTTCAGTAGCGGTCGCAAGCTATCAGGCCTCCGTCCTTGGGCGTGGTCGCCCGATGCCTCCGAAGCGCTCCGTCCGTGGGGCGCTGCCATTGCCCCGGGGATGAATCACCCTTGGCGCTCACCGCTGCCCGCTGAGTGGTTCTCCAAGGCCATCGGCCTCCAGCTCGAATCCTCTCTCGGTCCCGTTCCGGAAACCGGCGAATTGCTCGTCGACGTCGCCGCTATCGACGCCGCCATTTCCCGCCACCTCGACGGCGAAACGCCCAGCCCCACCCGTCAGGCCTTGTTGAAAGCTCCCTTCGCCTGCTCCGGTCGAGGCCACCTGCGAGTGAATGACAACAGCCTCCCAACCTCAACCCGTGGCTGGATCACCAACACCCTTGCTGCCCACGGTGCAGTTGTTGTCGAGCCCTGGCTCGATCGGGTGCTCGACTTCTCCGCCCTGTATGAGGCCAAAGCAGATGGCACGGCCGAGCTCCTCGGCTTCACCGTCATGGAAAACGACCCCGCTGGCCGCTTCCAAGGCATTCGCGTCGCTCCCAAATTTGGCACCCTCTTGAAACCATGGGTCGCAGATTCCGGCTCACAGCCCACGCGAGATGACGGCGATTTGGCCCTGTTTCTTTTCCGCGAGGCGAAGTTTCTCGAACTCTATCAGAAGCAACTCCCTCCGCTCCTCGCTGACCTTCTTCCTGGATATCAAGGCCCGCTGTGCATCGACGCCATGGTCCACCGCCGCGCGGATGCATCACTGGCCTTGAAACCCATCGTCGAACTCAACGTTCGCTTCACCATGGGGAGGCTCGCTTGGGAATGGATGAAACGGAGTGGGAATCGACCATCGCGCCTTCGCCTTTTGCGGAAAGCGGAGATGTCGCTGGAAGAAATCCGTTCCCTTTCAACCGCTTCGGGTAGAATTCTCAACGACCCGGAGCATGCCGAGCTGTTCCTCGCTCATTGGTCATCCTACCCAATGGAGGAAGTTGAAGTCTCATGCTCCTGAGCCACCCGATTCAGGCCCCTCTCGACCCACGACGTTCCCCGCTTCCGCCCTTTCCCGAGCCCGGGGTGCCGGGCCACTACGGGTTCCCGTCCCGCTCCACGGCATCGCGCACCCGTCCCTCCAGCGAACGGATCTCGCCTCCGGCCGCCGCATGATGTTCAGGTAGGCGTTGCGCCGAATCTCCCGGGAGATCGTGCCCGGACTCTATTGGACGTGGACCGCTTTGGGAATCGATACGATGCTAGCTGAGATCGCATTCGACGGAACTGATCTGGGATTTAGTTGGATAGCGTATGTTGCCGTTGGAAGTCTTTTGGCGACGGTTGAATACTGGATTTGGAGTAGCTGGATTCTGAGATTCTTGAAGGGGTGCTATTACTGGGTGTCCGCTCGAGCCTTCTGGATCCTATCGATCTTTCAGCACGCGGCGTGGTTCCTCTGGCTGCACATGGAGAGTGGGCCAGGCCTCGGCTGGGATTGGGCACCGCTTTTCCTCTGGTGGAACGCCAGCATGATCGCCGTCTCAGTGCTTGGGCTGTTTTTGGAGGGAGGCCAGCCTTCACCCCAAAGAATCCAAGCAGAACTAGTCACTGGTGCCGACCGCTAGCCGCGGCCTTGTTGCGAGCTTGCAGCCAGCGCCGGGAGCGATTTGATTGGGGATGCCGGCAGGTGGCTACCCGCGATCGACACAGCTTTGACGTTGTGTTGAACTTTGGAGCACGGTGTTTCGGGGTTGATGATCCTGATGGCGGATGGATCGGGACAGGTCGGAAGCAGCATCGCGTTCGGGCACTCGACCGGTGCTGGCCGAGATGGCGCGGAGCTTCACTGGCGGGCCGCTGACCGGGCGGATAGATTTCTGAAGCACGTCGCTTTGCGGCAGTCTCCCCACGACCTTGGCCAGGCGGCACGACGGTTTCGGGAGCGTTGCGGAGCGAACCGGCAAGGCGACCCACCGCAAAGCACAACAAGGCGAATCAGGGCGACCCCTCACCGCGGCCTTGTCGAAAATCCGAGTTGATGGTTCCATGCAGCAATCAGGACAGCGCCTCCGCCACGAAGGTCGGGTCGCCTGTTCATCGACGTTCGCTGAAGAACTCATGCATTCAACCCAGCAGGACTACAGGCTGATTCCCGACCAGAGGGTTA
The DNA here is from genome assembly GCF_014201715.1 of Haloferula luteola. GTDB lineage: Bacteria > Verrucomicrobiota > Verrucomicrobiia > Verrucomicrobiales > Akkermansiaceae > Haloferula > Haloferula luteola. The sequence goes on along the minus strand of NZ_JACHFD010000027.1, from coordinate 7,098 downwards.
AAGTCGCTGAGTATCGGTTCTACTGGATCGTTGGCAAAGCGCTTGTAGTGCTCATGCTCGCTCTTTCGACTCCGATGGTGTTTGGTATCAATCAGGACTCTGGCTTCGCGCTCTGGTGGCTTTTCGCAATTCCAGTGATCTTGTTGGTAGCACTCTTCTGGGGAAGTTTTCCGGCGTTTTGTCGATGCCCAGTCTGCAAGAAGAGAATGGTGTCCCGTTCAATGGCAGGGAATGTGATCAAATCGCACAGGTTGTTCGATGAGATGGGACCGAAAAGGCACTACCTGGTTTGTGACCGCTGCAAGCTCTACCTGTTTCTTGGTGAGAGCGAGGCGGGATGAAGCTTTCCATCACTTCCAGAGAAACCAACAAAGCGAACAAGCCGCAGCACCCAACCGCCTGACCCGCTCCGAGTCGAATTTTCACCGTGATTAGAACTCTCAACCCACAGTCAACGCGTGGCTTCCGTCAGGCGGTCGGTGTGCTATGACGTTCTGCTGGAAAAAGAAAGACCCATGAAAAACACACTTGGAAGTATCGGAGTTGGTCTGAAAGCCGCGGCCAAGTCATTCGTGACATCCACGACACGATATCGCGTGGGCGACAATCCTCTGATCTGCCCAGTCTGCGGGCACGACGAGTTCGATCGAAGAGAGATGCTCATGAACACGAGTGGCATGACTTTCATGAATATGGATTGGCTGAATAGTTCCGCGTGCGCCTTGGTTTGTCAGAATTGCAAGCGCATCGAATTGTTCGCAGAGACTCCATCCGGACGGCAGTCGTAGCAGCTCGATCTCCCGCCAAAATCAAATTGCAGAACAAGTCATGAGAGGCAACCGGCGACAATGTCCCTAGTTGAATCGGAGCTTGTCCCGCCGGTGCCTCCACATCAGACGTTCGGCATGAATATGAGAGTCTTCTTCGCAACCACAGTCGCCGGGATGCTGGCCGTTGAGGCCGCCGAGCCAGTAGAGGTATTCTCTCGTGATGATGTTCTAGCGGGAGCGAAGACTCCTACGACCCAGGTGTCCCAGATTGACCCGTTCAACGGGTTTCGGCTTACCCATGAGTGGTCGAATCGTTCTGACGTCGTCCTCAAGATTTGGGAGGCACCGGGCAGGTGGCCAGGGCGCTTTCCGGTGATCGCACAGATTTGGAACGGGACAGATGAATTTGTCCGTGCGGAGGAACTCACACTGCCAGCAGCACGTCCAATTAGGTTCTGGGCATTCACGTTGATGCATAACCCGATCGTCATCAACGTCGAGTGCCAGCATCGCCATCATCCAGATCAGACCGGGATCTACGCTTTTCGGGTTGGGAGGAACCTCGCGACTTCAAGCTACGATTGGCACGAGGGCGGAACGGTCATCATGGCTCCAACCAATCCACTTGAGGACAGGCTCGCAGAAGAAGATCGAAAAGCCGAACAAGGCGGCGCTGGAGAATCCGCTACCCGTTCCGAGTCGGATTCGGTGGGCGACCACAACCCTCAACCTGAATCGGAGGCGCGCTCCCGGTAGCGGATGTGTGGACTTCGACGTTGTGCTGGACTTTGGAGCGCGGTGTTCCGGGGTTGATGATCCTGATGGCGGATGGATTGGGGCAGGTCGGAAGCGGCATCGCGTTCGGGCACTTGACCGGTCCTGGCCGAGATGGCGCGGAGCTTCACCGGCGGACCGCTAACCGGGCCGATAGGTTTCTGAGGCACGGTGCATTGCGGCAGTTTCTCATCGCTATTCTGCAGCGCAGCCCGGGGCGTCGGGTCGGCTACGGGCGGCCAGTCTCCCCACGACCCTGGCCAGGCGGCACGACGGTTTCGGGAGCGTTGCGGAGCGAACCGGCAAGGCGACCCACCGCAAAGCACAACAAGGCGAATCAGGGCGACCCCTCACCGCGGCCTTGTCGAAAATCCGAGTTGGTGGTTCCATGCAGCAATCAGGACAGCGCCTCCGCCATGAGGGTCGGGCCGCCTGTTCATGGACGTTCGGGATAAAATATGAAGCTGACTCGATATCTTCTGAGCTTCGTTGCCGCTTTGCTGGCCGCTACCGCGCAGGCCGAGTCACCGGATTCCGATCCTTTTGCTGTTGATGCGAAGTACTCAGAGCCTCCCTCGAATCCAAATCACTTGGAGCCGCTGCCAGCGTATGATCCAGACGGCTACGATCAGGCCGTTTTTCGGTCACTCATCGGAGACGATCCGGGAGAGCTTTGGATGATCGGCAAGCCAAGCTTCTGTCCGGAGTATGCTGTTATTATCCGCCATGAGGTAGTATACGCTAAATCGGACGATCCGTTTGACCGCAGGATCGAATCGGAGAAGTGGATCGTCGAGCGAGCGGAAGCCAAGAAGCAGATTTGGCAGTGGAAGGAACTCGAGGAAGGCCGATCAGTATTGGACATCAAGGTTACGAAGGATGTGGTCCGGAGCCGAGCTGAGATCACTAAAGAGTTTGCTTCGCAGATGTTCTCGGCATGGCAGTCCGTTTTACAGAGGACGCGCTATCCAGATGAGGATTACCGAGGGCTTGATGGCGCTACCTTCCAGTTCTATTGCCATTACAACCTTTTCGGTGAAGTGTGGACCCCTCAGACAGGACTTCCTCGAATGCTCACCGACCTTGGATTTCAGCTTGCAGAAGTTGCGACAGCCACCGACGAGGATCGTCCAGGTGCTATTGCTAAAAGCGTTGAAATTGCCAACAAGATCTCCACCGAGAATCAAAAACAATAGTTTCAAGTTTGAAGCGCGACAGGAGATAGGCCATCATAGATTTCGTTCGGAGTCCTGAATTTCAGTCGCTTTCGCGGCCGGTTGTTCAGCTTCTCGGCGATCTTTGTGCACTCCCGCTGTGTTAGCCCCGCCAGGTCTTCGCCCTCCGGGAGATACTGCCGGATCAGGCCGTTGGTGTTCTCGTTCGTGCCCCGTTCCCAGGAGTGGTGGGGAGTCGCGAAGTCGATCGTCGTCCCCAGCGACTTCTCCACCCGCTTGTCGTTGTGGAATTCGCATCCGTTGTCCGCCGTGATCGTCCGCACCGGGTTCTGCTCTCCGCTCAGAAGCTTCACGGTCCGCGATCCGGTCTGGACCATCGAGATCCTCTCCAGCTTGCCGATCCGCACTAGGCCGCTGCGACGCTCGCCGATCATCCGCTTTCCCGCCAGCCTCCCGCGGCTGTCGTTGCGGCCATACCTCTTCCGCCGCTGTTTGCGCGCTCCACGCAGGTGCCGCCACAGCGTCCCGCCATGCCGACGGTCCAGCCAGATCCACTTGTAGATCGTTTCCTGGCTCATCGTGCCTCGCCGCTCCAAGCGCATGCGGCCGACCACCTGCTCAGGGCTCAGATCCTCTCTCAGCAATTCCTCCACCGGCTCGAAGTCCCCGGGTCCATACCTCATGTTGCGCCTTGATCGCTTCTGCCGGCCGCTCGCCTTCCAGCACGCGTGGATCGCACGGTAGCCACCGTCATGCGCCGACGCGTTGCGTTTCAGCTCCCGGTAGATCGTGCTCCGGTGCCTGCCCAGCCGCCTTGCGATCTCTTCGACCTTCACGTAAGCTCCGCGCATCGCGGCGATCGCATAACGCTCCTCTTTGCCTATTTGAACGTATTCCACACCGCCTACCTGTCGCACTTCGCTCTTGAATCCAAGGCGCCGAACAAGTTGCAGCACCCAACCGCCTGACCCGCTCCGAGTCGAATTCTTCAGATGATTAGAATCCTTAACCCCGAGTCAATGCGCGGCTGCCGTCAGGCGGTTGGTGTGCTATGACGTTCGCTCTAAATTGAAGACACTCGTTTCAATGCTCGTGGTGCTTCTTGCCTCTTCGTGGAGCGCATACGGCAAGGCATATTTCTTCACGCGGTCTGAGTTGATCGGCAATTCTTCGGCAATAGCGATCGTCGTTGTAGGAGAGCCAGAGCCGGCGAAGCCCGTGGGCGAGAACCGAGATCCTTTCGCGGCTGAGGATGAAGTAGCGTCCGGTGAGGTTGGGACCTATTCGGAGCAGGCCAACGTGCGGGTCGAGAAGGTCCTGAAGGGAGACCTGCCCGACGAATTTGTCCTCTATGGCCATGAATCATTTATCTGCGCTCACTGCCCATTGACGAAGGGGCGGTTCCTCGCATTTCTCAGCAAGGACGGAGAACTGTGGGTGGGCGCGAACTGGCAACTTTCTTTGAGGCCGATCAAGAAGGACCAGGTGGAGTGGTATGTTTCGGAGGAGCAGGGATATCCGATGAAGTTCCAGAAACTGGAGGAAGTCCTTGGGCAAGTCAGCGCAACACTGAAAAGACAAAGCGAACAAGGCAGCGCTGGACAACCCGCTACCCGGTCCGAGTCGGGCTCGGAGGGTGGCGACAAACCTCAACCAGAATCGGAGGGGCGCTCCCGGTAGCGGGTGCCAGGCTCTCGACGTTCGGCAGAAATCTCATGGGCTGCGAAGGCGACGAGAATCTAGACAACGATGCGGCAGCAGACTTGCTGGGCGATATCTCCGATCAGCTCTTCGCTCGGGTTGCGGAGCTGATGCAGCATCCACGCGGCCACGAATATGATAACGAGGAGATTGCAGAGCTGTTCGTTCGGACCGGGATGATCTTCGCACTCCATGAGCGAGGCATGATTCTCAGTGCGCCAGAACAGGGCGAGCTCGGTCGATTGGTCGATCCGTTCATCAAGCGCTGGGAGGAGTATCACCACTCATCGGGACACGGAACGCCTCAGAAGAGACTCGAGTCGATGAGGCTGACATTCCGCCGCCTCGGCGAGGTTCTCAGAGAGGTTCACACTCGCGACGTGTCGCTGGTTCAGCTAGACCCTGGCGAGATCGCTTCCAACCCGCAGGTTCGGGAGGACCTGAACATTTTCGCGAGGTGGGACAACCCATCGGATGTCGATAGGTGAGCCGCACCCCTACCACTACAAACGAAGAAGCCGAACAAGCCGTGGGAGATCGACGCTTAACCGGCGCCTTGTTGCGTTCCGTTCCGTGGGATCGGAGCGCTACCATTTTCCCGACGTGCGGCCTTGAGTTCGCGCGTCTCCACTGAGACGTTATCCCAAAAAAGAGATGGCGACTCCACAGGACATCATTAAGGCGATGGTGTCTGGTCTACATCAGCAACACTTGAAGCCTCTCGGTTTCCGCAAGTCCGGCACCACCTGGATTCGGCCGGGCGAATGGACTCAGGTTATCAACGTCCAACTCTCGAAGTGGAACTCATCCACGGAAGCGCAGTTCACCGTGAATCTCGGAATTTCGTTTGAGGAGCTTCACGCCGCATCGGAAGGGCTCCCTCTCAAGGGCGCACTGAAGGAATACGATTGCGACGTCCGAACTCGAATTGGACAGCAATTCCCTGGCAAGCAGGACAAGTGGTGGCAGGTGACCAAGACCACAGACCCGGATCAGCTAGCCGACGAGGTATTCGCCCGAATCGATCAATTTGGGCTCCCGTGGTTTGATCGCCTCGGCGACTATTCTGCAGTCGCTGGGGAATTCCTGGATCGCAAGATTCCGTTCATGGCAGCGCTTGCCTACCATCTCGGAGGTGATGCAGGGTCAGCAGAGACAGCCATGAGACAAGCTGAGGAAGAATCGAACCAGCACTTCATGCCGAAGCTCAAGCGTCTAGCGACAACACACGGGATACCAATCAATGGATAACATGTCGCTGGTGCCGACCACTAACCGCCGCCTTGTTGCGTTCTTGCTGCCGGCATCGGGAGCTGCTTGATTGGGGATGCCGGCAGGGCGAGTCGCCGTGGCCGGCACAGCTCTGACGTTGTGCTGAACTTTGGAGCACGGTGTTCCGCGGTTGATGATCCTGATGGCGGATGGATTGGGGCAGGTCGGAAGCGGCATCGCGTTCGGGCACTTGACCGGTCCTGGCCGAGATGGCGCGGAGCGTCACCAGCGGGCCGCTGACCGGGCGGATAGGTTTCTGAAGCACTTCGCTTTGCGATAGCCTCTCATCGCTATTCGGCAGTGCAACCCGGGGCGTCGGGCTGGCTGCGGGCGGCGAGTATCTCCACGACCCTGGCCGCACGGCTCGGCGGTTTCGGGAGTGTTGCGGAGCGAACCGGCAAGGCGACCCACCGCAAAGCATAAAAAGGTGAATCAGGGAGACCCCTCACCGCGGCCTTGTCGAAAATCCGTGTTGATGGTTCCATGCGGCAACGAGGACAGCGCCTCCGCCATGAGGGTCGGGTCGCCGGTTCTCTGACGTTGTGCCAGAGGAATTCCCTGCTCGCCGAGTCGCCCGTTGCAAGCTAGCTTCCCGTCCATGAGCATAGCCGAAGTTCGTAACCTCCCCCTCCGCGAGAAGCTCCAGATTCTCGAAGCGATTTGGGAGGACCTGAGCGCCCACGTAGACCGGATGGAGGTCTCCCCGGCGGAGCGCGAATTGCTCGATTCCCGGATCGAACGCGTCCGGAACGGTGAGACCGAAGTCCACGAATGGGACTCGGTGAAGCACTCGCTCGGACGGCGATGATTCACATCCGGATTTCGGGCGACGCGCTCGAGGACCTCAACCAAGGTTTCTGGTTCTACGAGGCACAGGAGCCGGGTCTCGGGGACTATTTTCTCTCTCAGTTGCGGGCGGACATTGATGGATTGAAGATCACTGCGGGGATCCATCGCCAACCCCACAAGCACCTGCATCGGCTGCTGAGTCGCAGATTTCCATACGCAATCTATTACGAGTTCGGATCCGACCAGGCACTCGTCATTGCCATCGTGGATTGCAGGCGCGATCCAGCGTGGATCGAGTCCCACCTCGACAAGTGACCGGTAGAACCAACACAAGGGCCGAACGAGACCGTCGGAAAACCCCTGTTGAGCCGGTCGTTCCGTTGCCTTCGGATGGTGCCGAGTGATGGACGTCGTTTTCGATTTCCGGGCGGGCGTTTCCCTTGCGGGGTCGTGGCGCCTCGTGATGGGCTCCTGTGACGCCCTGCCGGGGCTACGGATGCCGCGGGGCATGCCGGCCTCACCCCGTGGCGGGCTCGCCGGTGCCGTATTCCGGCCGGTAGAGGGCGATCTTGCCGATGTTGTGCATGATGTTCCAGAGGTTCCAGATGACTCCCACC
>NZ_JACHFD010000026.1 GCF_014201715.1 Haloferula luteola | reverse complement strand
TCCCGCGCAAGCGGGGCAGCCCACGAATAGCAGCATACAAAGCCGTAGGCGAACTGCTGATTCACACTGGATCAAAACGCCCTGTCTCATCCCGGCCCCCGACGCGTTGAACCGGACGCGAGCACCTCATCCCCTACGATGAAAATAGTAGAACTTTACCCATTGACAAAGAGGCAGCCATAGCAACGTCGAACTTGGCCTCGACCGCAGTCAACTCGGCAGCTCGCCCGACGATTGGTCCGCATCGTTTCTCCGCGTGACCGACTCCGCCGGTCTCAGCAACGTGCTACTTCCCGTCAGCGCCCAAGTCACCTCCCCGGCAGGGCTGTGGGTCGGGCAGGCCGATGTTTCCTCCGTGACCAGCACGGTCGCCGGCGGCCCAGGCAGCACCACTTCCCGCGCTTTCCCTCTGCGCTTCAACGTCCATATCGATGGCAGCGGCACCGCCCGCCTGCTGTCCCAGGACTTTGTCGGCGCCTCGCCGGAGGGAGCGATGGTGTAGGCGGCGACGCAGGCGGAATTAAGGAGGATGTTGCCGATGCCTACTCCCGTTCCGAGATCGAGGGTGGTGTTGCCACTGCCGGCGCCGTCGAAGATAGCGAAATCTCCGGTTCCCGGGACGACCAGCGGATTGAGAGACCAGTTGGCGCTGTTGGCCCAGGCATTGCCCGCGGACCCCAACCAAGAAGCGGTATCCGCTGCCGCGGGCTGCACACCATGGGCGATCGCCAAGGCACATGAAATGGGAAACCAACCATTGATCGATATGTTTGAAATCGGGCGGCTCATCGGTGTTGTTTGTTGGGTTTTGTCATGTCAGGCGCCCCCCCGAACCATTGGAGCGAACGGCGGAACCCATGCCGGTCAGGCAATCCGCCCGAGGCTGATGCGTTTGGGTTCGCGCCCCCGCCTCATCCGGGTATTTCCTCACCCCAGATGATTTACCTCTAAACGCTTCGGTCCGGCAGCGAAGCGCCATCGACCCAAGAGCCATCGACCAGGACTTGCCGCGGAATGACGGGGATGCCTCGCTCGTGGTTGGAAATCAGCGAATGCAGCAGCAGAGCTCCGACCCGCCCGATCTCCAGCGGTTGCTGATCGATCCCGGCCGGGATCTCGATGTCGGCGACGTTCGTCGCCGACACCGCCACATCTTCGGGGATACGCAGGGCTGCCCGCCGGATGATATCGGGCGCATTGGCAACGTCGGTGAAAACGGCGTCGATCCCATTTCCCGCCACCCACCGAGCGACCCGTTCCGCCCTGCCGGAGTTTGGCACCCGGGTGATCACGCAGATCGGGACCCGCTCATCTTCGCTGGAGAACCGCTGCGCCATCAGCACCCCCGCCTCGAAGTGGTGGCCGCCGCGACGCATCGTCTCGTCCTCATCGGTTAGAAAGCCGATCCGCCGGTAGCCGCGGCACTGGATCTCCGCGAAGGCCCGCATCGCATTGGCGACGTGGTCGGACGAGACGATGTGGCAGGCGGGTTCCTTGAGTGATCGCCCGAAGCGGATCACGGAATAGTTCTGCCACGGGAAATCTCCCCATGCCGGTTGGTCCCGCTGGGGCGGCAGCATGATGCCGCGAATGCCCCGCGCCGAGAGGATGCGGTCGAGGCGATCCGCAGCCAGATCATCCCCCAGGCGGAACTCCTCCAATTGGTAGCCGAGCTTTCGCGCGGCATTGAAAGCCCCCGTCCAATAGGCATCGAACTGACGGTAGGAACTAAGACGGTCCGGCGGTTGCCAAGCGTTGATCCACGCCATGCTGGCGATGATCGGCAGGGTCGAAGAGCGCCGCCGGTGATGGGCGAGTTCGGCCGCCGCGGGATTCGGCAGGTAGCCCATCCGTTCCGCCGCGGCCTGGATCTCCCGGCACCGCGCGGGGGAGATCTCCGGGCTGTTGCGCAGGCCCAAGCTGACGGTCGCGATGGATACGCCCAGCTCGCGAGCCACGTCGCGCTGGGTCACCCGTTTTTCTGGATCCGGATTGGTCACTGCAGTCCACCGCGCGACTCTGCGGGCGGCGATGATTGGTCTCAAATCTCCCGCCTTTCCAGCAAGCTTAAACGCATAAGTTTGACGAGGATTCCCCTCTCTCTCGATTTCTTGCTGTTTGATATGAACCAAAACCGTCCAAACCCATGAGTTTTCCTCCAAACCTTTCACGGTTCGGCGTCACGCGCTGGGCTGCCGCCGTTTTCGCTCTGGTGACACCCCTTGCGGCGCACCCGCTCAATTTCAACTCGACCGTCACCTACGGTTCCGCCGCGCCCTCCGGCGCTCCGGCGAGCATCTCGAACTGGACCGGCGCGGCCTATGACGCGGCCAATATCGGCGGCTCGGGTGTGAATTCCAACGGCGGCGCCAACAACGGGGCGGCCAACGACGCGAGCACCTACGTGGTGAGCAACCAGCCGCGCCAAGGGCAATCGTTCACTACAGGATCGAATCCCAACGGCTACCAGCTCAGCTCCGTCACCGCCCGGATGGCCGGCTACTCCAGCAACAATGCCAGCGGCTCGAACCAGGTCTATTGGGATCTCAACGCCAAGAACGGTCCGGTCATCGTCGAAATCGGCAAGGTCACCGGCGGCACCGCCTTCGCCACGGTAAGCAAACAGAACTTCATCATGGGCGGCACCGGGACGCCCGGCACCGGCAGCAGCGCCAACGGCGCGGGCACCTACATCACCTTCCATCTGCCCTACACCGTTTACCTCCAGCCGAACACCACCTACGGCTTCGATCTGACCATCGGCAACGGATCATCGAACTACTTCGAATGGCTCGGCCTGAGCACCAGTTTCGCCGCCGACCCCTACACCTCCGGCACCGCCTACAACCGCAGCGGGACCGCGCTGACCCCGCTGGCCGGCGACCGGGTGTTCCAGCTCGACCTGACCGCGCTCGCCTCGCCCGCGCCAGCGTTCGCCCACCCCGGCGCGCTGCACACCCAGGCCGACCTCGACCGCATGGCCGCCAAGGTCACCGCCAACGAAGAACCTTGGAAATCCAGCTATGAAACCCTCGCCGCCAGCCCCTGGGCCCAAACCGGATGGCCCGCCTACGACGTCGACTACATCGTGCGCGGATCATCCGGCAACAACTACACCCGCTCGCAGCAGGACGCCCAGGCAATCTACGAACTCGCCCTGCGCTGGAAACTCACCGGCGACACCGCCTACGCCGACCACGCCGTGCAGATCGCCAACGTCTGGTCCGGTCTGCTCGGCCTGCAGGGCGACACCAACCGTTCCCTCGCCGCCGGCATCTGCGGCTACCTTTTCGCCACCGGTGGTGAACTCCTCAGCACCTACCCCGGTTGGCCCGTGGCCGAAAAACAGGCCTACAAGGACATGATGATGCGGGTCTTCTACCCGGAGAACCTCGACTTCCTCTGGCGCCATCACGACACTCCCTTCACCAAGGGCGGCAACACCCATTACCGGCTCAACTGGGACACCGCCAACATGGCGTCGATGGCCGCCATCGGCATCCTCTGCGACAACCGCGCCGTCTATCAGCAAGCCGTCGATTTTTTCAAATTTGGCCCCGGCAACAGCCGCGTCGAACGCGCCGCCTGGTACACCTTCCCCGGCGGCCTCGCCCAGACCGAGGAGAGCGGACGCGACCAGGCCCACAACCTCGGCGGCTGGTATCAAATGGCCCTGCTCTGCCAGATGGCCTGGAACCAGGGCGACGACCTGTTCGGATACGACAACAACCGCGTGCTGCGCGCCTTCGAATACAACGCGAAATACAACTTAGGAAACGACGTCCCGTGGACCTTCCACCGCAACGCCTCGCTGACCTACACCGAGGGGCTCTGGGGTGCCGCGCGCGGACTCGCGCAATACTATCAGTCCGAGCTGGTTCACAACCACTACGCCAACATCAAGGGCATCGCCACGCCTTGGAGCAAGCTGGTCGTCGCCGCCACCCGTCCCGAGCCCCGTCCGGACCCCGGCATCCACCCGTCGCAAGTCGACTGGCTCGGCCTCGGCAGCCTCACCTTCGCCCGCGACCCCATCGCCGCCGGCACCGCCCCGAGCGGCCTCGTGGCAAACTGGAGCAAGGACCGGGTCGTCCTCAACTGGTGGGGTACCGCCACCGCGACCGGCTATGAGATCCGGCGTGCCACCAACCTCGCCGGCCCCTATACCACGCTCGGCACGGTCACCGGCCCGGATCTGAACTTCACGGACGCCTCGGTGGATAACGCCACCACCTATTACTACCTCGTCACCGCCAACACGCCCACCGGCGACCTCGACAGCGCCCCGCTGCGTGTCGCCCGTGAACTGGCCACCCACTTCACCTTCGAAGGCAACGCCGACGATGTCGTCGGCACCCGCGATGCGGCACCCAAGGGCAACACGGCACCCGGCTACACCACCGGCTTCGGCGGCGGCCAGGCGATGGCCTTCGACGGTGCCACACAATACGCCCAGCTCCCGGTCGGCTCCGGCAACTACCAGGACATCACGCTCGCCACCTGGGTGTTCTGGAGCGGCGGCGGCAACTGGCAGCGCATCTTCGACTTCGGCAGCGAGATCGAAAAAAACATGTTCCTGACGCCCTCCACCGGCGGCAACCTGCGTTTCAGCATCACCACCTCCCGCGGCACCGACGGTACCGGCGTTCTCAACGGCCCCATCCTCGCCACCAACCAGTGGGTCCACGTCGCGGTGACTCTCAACGGCGACACCGGCACCCTTTACGTCAATGGCAAGCCCGTGGACACGCAGGTCATCGACCAGGTCGATCCGCTCTTCGGCCAGCCCTTCTGTTATCTCGGCCGCAGCATGTATAACTCCGACCCGTATTTCAACGGCCGCATCGATGACTTCCGCATCTACAACCACGCGCTCTCCGGCAACGAGGTGTATTCCCTCTGGGGTCAAAGCGCCAACAACCCGCCGACCTTCACCTCCGACCCCATCGTCCTAGCTGACGCTCCCGAGAACAGCAACTATTCCCTTGCGGGGCAGTCCCTCGCCAGCCAGGCCACCGACGCCAATGGCGGCACGCTGACCTACAGCAAGCTCACCGGCCCCTCTTGGCTGACGGTCGCCTCCAACGGCGCGCTGGCGGGAACCCCGGCCAACGCCGACGTCGGCAACAACCTCTTCGTCGTCCGCGTGACCGACCCGGCCGGCGCCACCGACGATGCGAATCTCCACATCACGGTCACCAACACCAACGACCCGCCGGTCTGGTCCGTGAATCCAATCTCACGGGCGGATGTCACCCGCGACCAACCTTACATCAACCAGACGCTGGCCGGGCTCGCGAGCGACGTGGACGCCGGCGACACGCTCACGTTTTCAAAAGTCAACGGCCCGGCGTGGCTCACTGTCGCGGCCGATGGCGCGCTTTCCGGGACGCCCGGCGCGGGCGACGTGGGGGCGAACAGCTTCACCGTGCGGGTGACTGACAGCGCCAGCGCGTTTGCGGACGCCACGCTGAACATCGCCGTGCTGGGCCACGTGCTGCGCTCGCATTACGAGCTTGAGGACAATACCAACGACAGCATCGGCGCGTTCCACGGCACGGCGACCGGTTCCCCGGCCTACGGCGCGGGCCGCATCGGGCGCGGCATCGTGCTCGATGGCGCGGACGATTCCGTCTCGATTCCCGGCAACCCGGTGGAATGCCAGGACATCACCATCGCGGCCTGGGTCCGCTGGAATGGCGGCGGCAGTTTCCAGCGTGTCTTCGATTTCGGGAACAATACGAACCAGTATCTCTTCCTCTCGCCCAACACCGGCAGCGGCCTGCGTTTCGCCATCAAGAACGGCGGCGGCGAGCAGCAGCTCAACTCCGCCGCCGCCCTGCCAACGACCCAGTGGACCCACGTGGCGGTGACCCTCAGCGGCGACACCGGCACGCTCTACGTCAACGGCAGTTCCGTCGCAACGAACCCGGGAATGACGATCAATCCCGGCGACTTCAAGCCCGTGAACAACCTCATCGGCAGGTCGCAATTCACCGCCGATCCCTTGTTCAACGGAATGATTGACGATTTCCGCATCTACAACCACGCCCTCACGGCGGGCCAGGTTTCCGCGCTGGTGGCCATTCCACCGGCCGCGCCCCTGAACGTCGTCGCCACACCAAAATCCGGAAAGATCGACCTGTCGTGGAACGCCAGCCAGGGCGCGACGGGCTACACCGTCAAGCGCAGCCTCACCAGCGGCAGCGGCTACACCACGATTGCAAGCGGTCTCACCGGCACGAGCTATTCCGACAGCACCGTCACCGACGGAGTGACCTATTACTACGTCATCTCGGCCACCAACGCGCAGGGCGAAAGCCCCGACTCCACCGAGGTCAGCGCGGTGCCGTCCGACCTGCTCGTCTGGCTGAAGTTCAATGAAACCAGCGGCACCAGCGCCGCCGACTCCGCCGGCAACGGGATGAACGCCACGCTCGTCAATTCGCCGGGATGGACGAGCGGACTTTTCAATGGCGGGATCAACCTGCCGGCCACGTCCAGCCAGCACCTCACGCTGCCATCCGGCGTGGTCGCCGGGATCACGGACTTCACCATTTCCGGCTGGGTGAACGTGGCCAGCTTCAGCACCTGGCAGCGGATCTTCGACTTCGGCACGGGGACGACGAATTACATGTTCCTCGCCACGCAATACACCGGCACCGCGCCGAACAACGCGAAGTTCCGATTCGCCATCTGCACGCCCGCCGTGACCGAGCAGCAGCTCACCAGCACCATCCAGGTCAGCGCTAACAGCTGGGTGCACTATGCGGTGACACTCAGCGGCACCACCGGCAGGCTCTACATCAACGGCGCGCTGGCCGCGACCAACACCGGCATGACGCTCAAGCCGTCGAGCCTGGGATCGACGACGCAGAACTACCTCGGCCGCTCGCAGTTCCCCGATCCGTATCTCAACGCCCGGCTCGATGACTTCCGCATCCACACCCGCGCGCTCAGCACCGGGGAAATCGCCAGCGCGGCCGCACCGCAGCCCGCCGCGCCCGCCACACTCAGCGCCACGCCGGGCGACGGCGTCGTCCACCTGGACTGGAACGTGGCGAACTTCACGAGCAGCTACAACGTGAAGCGCGCCACCACCAGCGGCGGCCCCTTCACCACCATCGCGACGGGCCTCACCGGCACCAGCCATTCCGACACCACCGCCTCCAACGGCACGACCTACTTCTACGTCGTCACCGGCAGCAACACGCAGGGCGAGAGCGCGAACTCCCCGGAGGCCCACGCCACGCCCTATCAATCGCCGTTCCGGCCGTATGTCGCGGACTCGGGCACGCGGATCCTCTTCCAGTTCAACGAGGCACCCGGCGGATCGGTGACCGCCAACGCCGGCTCGCTCGGCAAGAACGCCTACAGCGTCAACCTCGCCACGGCCGTCTCCAATCCGCCCGTCGTCACCACCGTTATCGGCGGAACCACGGGCCATGCGGGCTTTGGAAATGCCGCCAGCTTCAGCACCACCGGCCACGTCATCGGCTGGGATGCCGGCAACAATGGCGCGTTCAACGCGGACGTGAGCGGAGCGAGCCTCAGCGCCGACGCCGTCGCCATGAGCACGCTGAACCTCGGCAGCGGCGGACAGTCGCCGTGGACGCTCGAGGCGATGGTTTCCAGCTCGCTGGCCACGCTCAACGCAACCCAGCAGATCATCTCCACCGACAGCAGCGCGGCCAGTCGCGGGTTTCAATTCCGCCTCAGCTCCGCGGGCGAGCTGCAGCTCAACTTCATCAACGGCACCAGCGGCGGCACCGCGGACATCAAGACCGCGGTTCCCACCAGCGGCCCGCACGCCTACGCGGCGAACACCTGGTTCCACGTCGCCGCCAGCTATGACGGATCGAACGTTCGGCTCTACTGGACGAAGGTGGATCCCTCCCTGACGGCGGCCAACCTGCTCAGCACCACCGCGGTTGGCGTCGGCACGGGTGTCGGCTCGATCAGCGGCCCGCTGTGCGTCGGAAACGAGAACCGCAACGTGGCCGGCGAGCTGTTCCAAGGGAAAATCGACGAGGTCCGCATCAGCAGCGTGGCTCGCGGCGCGGAGGATTTCTACTGGATCCCCGCGCCCGCCGCACCCTCCGACCTCACCGCGACGGGTGGCAACGGGCAGGTCTCGCTGTTCTGGTCCGCGTCACCCCATGCGGCCGGCTATCACGTGCGGCGGGCGACCGCCAGCGGCGGTCCGTACACGCTCATCGCGACCACGAGCCTTCCCGGTTACAGCGACAGCAGTGTGGCTAACGGAACGATGTATTGGTATGTCGTCAGCGCGATCAACAGCGTCGGCGGGAGTCCGGATTCCAACCAGGCGTCCGCCACGCCGCTCACCGCCATCCAGGCCTGGAGGCAGGCGAATTTCGGCACCATCGCCAACTCGGGCGACGCCGCGGACGATGCCGACTCCGACCACGACGGCAGGAGCAACAAGCTCGAATATGCCACCGGCGCGGACCCGACGGTTCCAGACGCGGGAAGTGTGGCCGCGCTTGGACAGACACCCGACGGCACGAGGCTGACGCTGACCTTCAACCGAATCGCCGACCCGGCCTTGACGTATGAAGTCGTGGCATCCGGCAGCCTGGTGACATGGGAGACCATCTGGAGCAGCACAGGCGTGGAAAACGTGGAGGGAGTCGTGGAAGTGACCGATTCCGTGCCGATCCCGGATCACCCGGCGCGATTCCTCAGGCTGAAGGTTTCGCCATGATCGCCCGTCACCCGCCGGACGAAGTGGCTACCCCCGGATCATCGCGGAGCACTCGCGATGCGGGTGACACCTGTTCCAACATCGATTTCCCACGGCCCGGGCATCCAGCCCTCGAACGGCTTCAAGGCCATCTCGCCGCCGCCGATCTGCAGCGGATACCAGAGGTAGCGGCTGTCGCTGAGTTCGTAGGGCCGCCAGACGTCGCCCATGTAGATGACGGTGGTCGTTTCGGAACCTACGACCTTGAGCAGGTAGGTGGACTGGGAACCGTAGGTAAGCGTTTCCGGCGGGGCGACATCGCGGAACTCGCTCCACGGGCCCTCCAGCTTTTCGGCGGTCGCGTACTGGTTCGCGTTCGGCCACCAGCCGGTGAGCAATGAGCCGAGGCAGTAGTAGAGGCCGTCGTATTTCACGATCGCACCGCCCTCGATCGGCGACTTGATGAAGGCCACGGATTCGGCGACGTCCAGGTAGTCGCCGGACAGTCGGGCGATGTGGAAACCGCCCTCCGGCCGGCATTCGAAAATCAGATAGGCCTGGCCGTCGTCGTCGATGAACTGCCCGATGTCGCGGCTTTCCTTCCCCAGCGGGCGGAAACTACGTAGCCACTCGTACTTCCCATCGATCGTGTCGCAGATCGCGACGCCGACCTCGGCCCGGCGGTAGCGCGACCAATGGCCGGGGACCTGGCCGTCGAGATGAAGGTACATCACGAACTTGCCCGTGGCCTTGCAGTGGAAGACCTTGGGCCGCTCGATCTGCCACAGGCCCTCGATATTCGCCGGGTTCCTGCCGTCGAAGACCTTGCCGCGGAACTCCCAGTTCATGAGGTCCTTGGAGGCGTAGCAGGCCACCGGGCAGGTGCCGGGTTCGTTGTCAGGCGAGCGGTCCTCGCCGAACCAGTAGAACGTCCCATCGACGTCGATAATGGCGCCGCCATGGGCCTGGATGTGTTGCCCGCGGTTGTCGGGCCAGATTTTCACGGGATCGATCATGGGAGTCAGAGAGGTTTCATCACGCCTTCACGCTCGTCATGGAGCCGGGAAACGTCCAGCCCGTCGAGCACGAGCAGACCTTGCAGCGAGGAGATCCGGCGGGAGTCGCTCCACTGCCAGACGAGTTTTCCATCGGCATCGAACTCCAGCAACTGCACGCCAGACTCGCCGAAGCGTTCGCCATGGCCCTGCCAGTTCGCCAGAACGAGGTGACCGTCCGGTAGGAGCTGGAAAGTGGCGTAGAAGAACGGATTGACCTCCTCGGGAATCTGCTCCTTGCCGCCGAACTTGCGGACGATGTTTCCGTCAACATCCAGCTCCACCATGAACGCGCCGTAACCGGCCGAAACCATCAAGTGGCCGTCCGGCAGACGCAGCGATTTCCACGCATGATAGAAACCCTCCACCGGGAACTCGCGCAGGTAGTTGCCATCGAGGTCGGCCTCGCGGATGCGGTCGTTGCAGGACATCAGCAGCGTGCCTTGGGCGGTCTGGCGGATCAGCCGCACGTAGTCGCCTTCATACTGGATTTTTCGCAGTGGCTGGCCATCGGTGCCGAGCTCGATGACCCCCACTCCCTGGATCCCGGCGATGTCCACGCCGGCGAGCAGCGTGCGGCCGTCCGGCTGGCGGCGGGCGGCGGTGACCCCCTCGTAGCTCGTGTTCTCGAAATGCACCTCGCCAGTGGCGATGTCGAACTCCGACCAGCCGTGGTGGTGGCCGACAAGCACACGCCCGCCGCCGACGAGCTGCATGTCGCGCGCCTGCGGATGGCCGACCGGCACGGCCCAATCGTTTTCGGGATGGGCTTCATCCACGTGAAGCAGCTGCGCGAGCCCTTCGTCGATGGCGAGGAATCGGTGTTTTGTCATGATGCGGAAACGTGTTGGAACGCGGAGAAGCGTTCGGGATCGAGCCGCGCGAGTCCGGTCGGGCTGCCGGTGCGGGTGATCACACCATGCTCTAACTCTATCACCCGGTCGGCGCGACGCAGCGTGCCCAAACGGTGGGCCACGATGAACGTGGTGCGGCCGGCCAGCAGGCGGTCGAGCGCGTCCTGGACGATCGCCTCGCTGCCGCTGTCCAGCGCGCTGGTGGCTTCATCGAGGATGAGCACCCGCGGGTTGCGCAGCAGGGCGCGGGCGATGGCCACCCGTTGACGTTGGCCGCCGCTGAGGCGCGCGCCGCGTTCTCCGATGGCGGTTTCCAACCCGGCGGGCAGGGCGCGGATGAAATCCTCAGCGTTCGCCGCGCGGATCGCCTGCCACAGCGCGGCCTCGTCCACGTCCGGGATTCCGTAGGCGATGTTTTCGCGCAGCGTCCCCTCGAAGAGCAGGGTGTCCTGCGTGACCACCGAGAGGAAACGCCGATAGCTTCGCAGGTCCAGCGAATGCATGTCCGCGCCATCGAGCAGGATGCGCCCGGCGGTCGGCCGGTGGAAACCGATCACCAGGCTGATGAGCGTGGATTTGCCCGAGCCGCTCGGGCCGATGATGCCGATCGTCTCGCCTGCGGAAACCTCCAGATCGATTCCGCGCAAAGCGGCCATGCGGTCCTCGCCGTCCTCGGCCGGGTATTCGAAGTGCACGTTTTCAATGCGGAAGGCCCCGGCCACCCCGGAGACCTCGGGTTTGCCGGCGTTCGCCTCCAGCTCGGGACGTTCCAGCAGCTCGCCGATGCTGCGGATGCCCTCGAAGCCGCGGGTGATGACCGGCAGCATGTTGTTAAGCTGCATCACCGCGGCGACGATGGCCGCCGTGTAACCCGAGACCAGCACCAGATCGCCCGCCGTCAGATCCAGCCGGCCGTGGATCACGAACCACGCGCCGGCAGCGAGAATGCCTAGCTGCAGAAGCATGAACTGCACCCAGGCCACCGCGCCGAAGAGCGCGCCATGGCGATCGAGCCGCTGGCCGGCCGCACTGACCTCGCCAAAGCTCGACTCGACCCGCGCGACCGCCTCGTGCTCGGAGGCATGGGCACGGGTGACGGGCACCATCGAGATCATGCCGAGCACGCGGGTGTTCATCGACTCGATGGAGCTGCGGAACTCCGCATTGTAGCGTTTCATCCGCGCGCTCATCGTCACGCGGATCAGCGCCACGATGGGGATGAGCAGGAAAAACACCGGCACGAACTCCGGCATGCGCACCGCGGTTACGCCGAGCGTCACGATCACGCTCACCACCGCGAAGGTGCCGGCATCGATGAGCTGGCGGCTCATCTGCTCGATCGATTCGACGTCCCGCAGCACCTTGGTTTGCAGCGGGCCAGCGCCGCGGCGTTGGTGGAATCCGATGGAAAGCATCTGCAGGCGGCGCACCAGCGACGAGCGCAGTGAATCCTCCATGCCGCGCAGGGCACGACTGGAATACGCGCCGTAGCACAGACCGGACGGGATGTTCTGGGCGATCATCACGGCGCCGATGATGGCGTTGGTCCATAGCAGGCGGTTGCCCGTTTCCGGGGACATCGCCACAGCGTCGATGATGTTGGCCGTGACGATCGGGATCACCCAGACCGGGCTGGCCTTGAGCACGTAGAAACCCAAGCCGACCAGAAGATCCGACCGCTGTCGGTCGTAGAGCCGCCACAAGGTTCGCCATGGGCGGGCTGATTCGAATCCTGCCATCTCACTTGTCATGGGAACTGAAACGCACCGAGAATTGCGACACCTGCGGCTTGGTGGTGGCCGATTTGGAAATGCGCTCTCATCGGAGATAGAGGAATCATCATGCGTCCGGATTTCGGTTGCCCGCTCGAATGACCATGCCTCGGTCCGCGGCCATGGCGCGTCCCACCGAAGCGGATCGAAGCCATGAACCAGCGGGCCCTTGAAGTTGTCCGCCGCCTGTCGATCCGGCAACCGGCCGCACGCTTTCCATGTAAACTTCCGATCCGGTCGGGCTGATGACGCCGCCCTGTGGCGAACGCCCGGGGTTTCCAGAGAAACTAGAATCGTCGGAGCGGAATCGCCAGTTTCTCGAATAATGCCGGTCCATTGCAAAGTAGGACAACTTCACCGAACATGCCGTTTCTTCCCGCCCGCTCATGATCATCCGATTCGCCATCCACCTTGTCATTGCCAGCCTCACGCTGGCGGTTGCCAGCGCCCGCTTCATCCATCCTGGTTGCCTGTCCACGGAAGCCGACCTGCAACGCATGGCCGCAAAGGTGGCCGCGGGCGAGGATCCGTGGAAGTCGAGCTGGGACATCCTGGTGAAAAACACCGACGGCTTTCTGAATCACCCCCCGGAAACCCAATCCCCGATCAAGGCGGGCGGCGGCCGCGGGGAGAACTACATCCGGCTGGCCCGCGACTGCGCCCGGGCCTACCAGCTCGCACTGCGCTTCCGCGGCTCGGGCGACGAGCGCTTCGCCAAGCGGTCGGTGAAGATCCTCAACGCCTGGGCGGCCGGCCACAATGAATGGGCGGGCGATTCCAACGTCTGCCTTCGGGCGGGCATCTATGGCTATCAGCTCGCCTGCACGGCGGAATTGCTGCGCGACTTCCGCGGCTGGGAGCGGTCGGATTTCCGGAAGTTCCAAGACTACCTCAAGGAGAGGTTTTACCACATCAACCACGACTTTCTGATCCGCCACAACGGCACCGTGGACGAACACTACTGGGCAAACTGGGACCTCGCCAACATGGCCTCGATGATCGCCATCGGCGTGGTCTGCGACGACCGCAAGATCTTCGACGAGGCGGTTGCTTATTTCCACAAGGGCCAGGGGACCGGCGCGCTCCGCAACGCGGTGGTCTTCATGCATCCCGACGGCCTCGGCCAGTGGCAGGAAAGCGGCCGCGACCAAGGCCACTCGCTGATGGGTCCGCAGCTGATGGGGAGCTTCTGCGAGATCGCCTGGAACCAGGGGCTCGATCTCTACGGCGCCCTCGACTACCGCCTCCTCGCCGGGGTGGAATACGTCTCGAAATACAACCTCGGCCATGAGGTCCCCTTCGTTACCTACCTGCGCGACTGGGGGCATCCAGGGAAGGAGAAGTTGGAAGTCCACCGACGGATTTCCGAGCACGGCCGCGGGTTGGCGCGACCGGGCTGGGACCTTCTTTTCAACCACCACGCGCGCCGTCGGGGGATCGCGGCACCGTGGACCGAAGCCTACGCGGAAAAGGCGCGGCCGGAGGGCGGCGGCTTCAACTACGGCGGATCCAGCGGCGGCTTCGACGGACTCGGCTTCACCACGCTGACGCACTCGCTCGATTCGCTCGACAAAAGCGCTCCGCCCGGAGCCCTCCGTGCGACCGTGATGGGTCGGCAAATCACGCTGTCCTGGCTTGGCTCGGCCGGTGCCGTGAGCCACACCGTGAAACGATCCCAGTCAAAGGGCGGACCCTACACCCCCATCGCCACGGTCGAGGCACCGGAGATGTCCTTCATCGATACTGGGCTGGAGGCTGGGACCACCTATTACTACGGCGTTTCCGCCGACCTGGAGGAAGGCGAAGGCCCCACCAGCGCCCCGCTGGCGGTCACCGCGGATCACCAGCTCGATGGCTCGGTGATCGGCACCGACGGGTCATTCCGCAATTGCGGCCTGGAAAAGGAAACGGTCTTCGACGGTTCGCTGGAAAGCTACTTCGACCCGCCGGGAGAGAACGCGTGGGTCGGGCTCGATCTCGGTCCGGACACCACGGCGGTCGTCACCGGCGTGCGTTACTGTCCGAGAAAGGGAGCCGCGGACCGGATGGTGGGCGGGCGTTTCCAAGGCTCGAAGACGCCGGATTTCAGCGGCGAGGTGGTGGACCTGCTGAGGGTGAAATCCAAGCCCGCCGACGAGGAACTCACCGAGGCGAGCATCCAAAACAAGACTCCCTTCCGCTACCTCCGCTACATTCCGGAAAAGGGCGGATGGTGCAATGTCGCGGAAATCCGCTTTCTCGGAGACCCCGGCAACTGAGGGCGAAGTCTCTCATCCTTTCCGGAATAGCCACACCGAACCCGCGAAATCGCCGCGGGTCGCGTGGCGCAGGATGCCGCCGGAATGCTCCGGCCGCTCCCCGCCGAGGGAATCCTCCAGCACCCAATCGCCAGCCAGCGGCATCTCGATGATGGCCGGCGCACCACCGAAGGTATGCACCACGACCAGCGCCTGGTTGTCCGACTGCCGGACGACCGCCTGCCAGCCCCGCGGATCGCGCCAGCTCTCCCCCACCGCGCCGAATCTACGACTGATGCCGTATTTGATGACCGGCGCGGCTTTCTGATAGAGGGCGATCCCCTCGCGCACCAGCGCCCAGGATTCGCCCGAAAGCTTCTCGATGGCTCCTGACAAACACATCCGGCCAAGAAAGGTGGCCGCCAGACTGTAGGCGACGCGCTGCGGGGAATCCTGCGGATGGAGCACCGCCCAGATCTGGTTCTGGCGCGGCAGCAGCAGCCGGTGGAGGTTGGCGGCGATGATCGGAATCTCGACCAGTTCGTGGGCGTCGGAAAACGACGACATCGCGGTGCGCGCCATCATTGAGGGCTCGAGGCGATGGCCGCCCGACGAGCAGTTTTCAATGACCAGATCCGGCAGGCGCTCACGGATTTTTTCGAAGAACCGGTAGCTCCCCTCGACCTGCCGGCGCAGGCCCTCGCCTTGCGAGTCCGGGTGATCGCAGCCGAGCCCGGCGGTTTCGTTGTAGTCCACCTTGAGGTAGCCGAAGCCACAGTCGTCCAGCAGGTCGATCACCCGTTCGGCGAGGAAGGAAACGGCCGCCGGGTCGTTCATGTCCCAGAACCGGCGCTCGCGGACGGTCACCGGGATGCCATCGCGTTCGATGAAATGTTTTCCTGATTGGAACGCCTGGCTCTGCGAGCCGACCGTCTCCATTTCAAACCACAGTCCCGGGATCAGCCCGCGCTCGCGGATCGCATCCGCCGTGGCCTTGAGGCCGTTGGGGAAAAGTTTGCTACCAGGAATCCAGTCGCCGTGACCGCTGCTCCAGTCGGTGCCTTCCTGCTTGTACCAGCCGGCGTCGATGACCAGGTAGCGCACGCCGCAGCCCTGCAGGCGGTCGGCGATCGCGCACAGGTTCTCGTGGCTGGGATCGCCCCAGGTGGTGCACCACTCGTTGAAGATCACCGGCAGGTCCTGCTCCACCTCGGGCTGCGGGTTGACCGGCTCGTCCTGCATCGCCGTCAGGCGGTCGCACAGGTCGTCGAGATCGTCCTTCACGCAGGCCAGCGTCGCCGGTGTGGCTTCGAATGATTCGCCCGGCGCGACGGTCTTCATCCAGTGCCCGAACTCGCGGTCGGCGAGGCCGCCGGAAATGGCGACGTCGTCATGCTGGCGGAAGATCTCCATCTGCCACGACCCGGCCCAGTTGAGGCGCGCGCCCCAAATTACTCCAACCGCCGTATCTTCGACCGCGACGAAGGGGAACCACTTCCGGACGGGCATGGTGCCGACCTGCCCGAAGCGCTCGCTGAAGGCCCCCGCCCCGCTCCACGAGCGCTCGAGGTGAAGCTCCTCCAGGCTGCGGCATTCATGCCGTCCCTCGGCGCTCCACACCGAGCGGAAACGATGGACGTGCAGGCGGCCCGGCGCGTCGGCGTGGTGGAATGGAGTGATGCCGGAGAGCGAGAAGCTAGCAAACATTTCCAACGTCACCGGCCGGTCGGAGCCATTGGTGAACGAGCACTCGACGGTCAGCGCGCCATCGCCCTGGCGCCAGCTCAGCCGGTGAACCGCCAACAGTCCGTCCGCCGACTTGAGTTGCGTTTCGATCACGGTCGCGCAGTCCTCGTCGCGGCGCTCCTGGCCGTCGAAAACGAAGCTCCTCAGCGTCTCCGAGTTGCGCATCGAGTGGCCCTGGACGAACGCGCCCGGGTAGGGATCGCCGACGAGCTTGAACTGGAGCAACGACTCGACCGGCCGAGCCGGCCACGGGTCATCGCCGGGCAGCACGTCGATGAACGTCTCGCCGCGCAGCGATTCACGCGGTGCGACGGCTTCCGCGGCGAGCGCCGCCGGCAGGATCTCCATGCCGACGACTCCGGTGTCGGGATCGTACGGAAAGCGCACCAAGGTGTCGCCGAGCTGGTGTTGCGAAAGGATTGTGCGGGGCATGGCCGGGCCGGTTGGCGTTACCACCAGGAAACTTCCACGCCGATCTCACGGGCCAGGCCTTCCATGAAGAAGTAGTCGCCCCAGCTGGTGTAGGCGTACCTGGCCTTGCCGACTCCGTCGCCGACCTCGCCCTTTTTCAGGACGCCGCGGACCCCGAGTCGGCTGTCGAAATAGTCGTCCGAGCAAAGCCGCGCCAGCAGAGCCTTCTTGGTGACGATCATTTCCGCGTCGGCGTTCCCCAGAGCGCCGAGCTCCTGGATCGCGCAGACCGCGATCGCCGCGGCAGAGGAGTCGCGCAGTTTCGTTTCCCCCTCGCCCAGGCGGAAGTCCCACACCGGCACCACCTCCTCGTCGAGCAGCGAGACCCACTTGCGGGTGACCTTCATCGACGCCTCGAGGTAGCGCTCGTCGCGGGTGTGCCGGTAGCCGAGCGCGAACCCGTACATCGCCCAAGCCGCGCCGCGTGCCCAGTGCGATTCCACCGCGCGGCCGCAGTAGTTGTCCGGCCCCTTCGGCGTGCCGTCCTCATGGAAGCGGAACGAGTGATAGACCGACCCGTCCTCGCGGATGAAATGCGCGAGCGTGGTGTCGCTGTGCCGCAAGGCAATCTCGCGGAACCGCGCCTCGCCGGTGACCTCGCCGGCCCAGTAGAGCAGCGGCAGGTTCATCATGCAGTCGATGATCGCCAGACCGTCGTAGTTGGTTCCTTGCTCGTCCATCCGTCCCCAGGCGCGGATGTAGTTTCCCGCCGGAATGAAGCGACCCGCCAACAGCTCCGCCGCCCGGATCCCGAGGTCGCGGAACTTTCCCTCGCCGGTCAGCGTCGCCAGCGCCACGGCGTAGGGGGAAAAAAGGAAGCCGAGGTCGTGCATCGTATCGGCCGCCCCTTCCGTGACCTTCCGCTGGAACAGCGGCTCCAGCTCCAACAACCTGTGCAGGAAAGCCAGATTTCCGGATTGGCGCCATCCGAGGACACCCATCCCGGCGAAGAAGCCCGCGGTCCAGTTGCCAATCTCGAGGAAACCTTCGATCCATTCCTCGTAGTGACCGACCGGATGAAACGCCCAAGTGCGCCCGCTGGCCGCGAGGGCGGGAAGGTTCCTGAGGGTCTTCTCGGTACAGATGGCAAAGGCACGTTCGAACACGAAGGAGTCCGTCACCGGAGCGATAGAGCAGGAATTGGGGATCGACATGAGTGGGATAGTTGAAATCCAAACGCACGCATTGGCACGGGCCGATAGGCGCTTTGTTCCGCCAAAATTGACCGATTCCCTAGAATATGGGATTCCCTGCGGGAGTTACACTGTTATCCTCAGCGGACTTCATGGCCTCCGATCCCACCCCACCCCGCCGCACCCGCGTCAGCTTGCGGGACATTGCCAAGCAACTCGGGGTCAGCCACGTGACGGTGTCGCTTGCGCTGCGCGACCACCCGCGGATCTCCCAGAAGACCCGCGAGCGGATCAAAGCGGAAGCGGACCAACTCGGCTACCGCCCCGACCCTATGCTCTCGGCGCTGGCCAACTACCGCCGCAACAAATCCAGCGCGCCGATTTCCTCATCGATCGCGTGGATCAACGCCTGGCGGAAACCGGATGAACTGCGGGCGCACCGGGAGTTCGACGCTTATTGGCGGGGTGCCTCCCGCGCCGCGGAAAAGTTCGGCTACCGGCTCGACGAATTCCGCGTCGGCAAGGAATGCAGCCCGAAGCGGCTCCATGACATCCTCACCGCGCGCGGCATCCGCGGATTGCTGCTGCCGCCGCAGTATCCACTGCCGGACTGGGGCGATTTCCCGTGGAAGGAATACGCCACCGTCCGCTTCGGCCGATCATTGGCCACGCCCCGCACGCATCTGGTCACCTCCGACCAATCGGCAAACACTATGCTTGCCTTCGAGGAAATGCGTGCGCGCGGCTACCGCCGAATCGGTTTCGTCACCGACGAGGCCAACATGCGGCGCGGGCATGTCTTCGAAGCCGGTTTCCTGCTCGCCCAGCGCACCGTGGACCCGGTCGAGCGGGTGGAGATCCTTTCCCTCGAACACATCCCCGCCAAGGATCAGCCGGACCGCATCGTCGCCTGGATCCGCGGGGAGAAGGTGGACGCCCTATTCACCGACCTCCCCGACATCCCCGACCTGCTCGCCAAAGCCGGACTGGAGGTGCCTGCCAACATCCCGCTCGCAGTCACCAGCGTGCTCGACGCCAGAGCCGATGCCGGCATCGACCAGCACCCCGAGGAAATCGGCCGCGTCGGTTTCCTGATGCTCAACTCCCTGATCAACGACCGCGCCCAGGGGATCCCGCGGATTTTCCGCCAAATCCTGGTCGAAGGCTCGTGGGTGGATGGGAAATCGCTGCCGCGGAAATAGTGGCCGGGCACTCAGCGGATCCGGAACTCCCGCTCCACCGGCTCGGCCTGCCTCACCTTCGGCTCGTCTTGCCGCCCGAACTGCCAGGCGACCACTACGACCTTGATCAGTCGCTTCGCCTTCGGCGCCAGCGGTGTCAGGCGAAGGGTGTTGCCATTCACGAAGGCCGGACCCAGCGTGACGTGATGGCTCACAGGCAGGCCGCTGTCCGAGGTGGCGGCCAACTCAAAGGTCCGCGCACCCGGTTCCGGATCCGCGATTTCCGGGAAGGTGATCGTCTGCGCGGTGCCTTCCGTCTTCCGTGCCCACGAGCAGGCTGCGGAGTTCTACTCGCAATTTTGCTTCAAGCCGGTTTCGCCCGGGAGTCTCCGACTGTTCCTCCCGACCAAGGCTCTGGAGGGAGGACCGGCGATTCCGACAGAATAGCGACAGATTCAAAAGGACCTGCTTCCTAGGAGAATCTACCTGATCCTAATAGGAAGTAGTCGGGCTGGCGGGTAGCCCCCCGACATGCGGGTTCTACGCGGTTTCATGGCATCTGTGCGTTGTGGGGTTGACCTCAGCGATGCAGGTTGAGCTGCCCTGAACGGTTGGCTTGTGTGAAATCCGTGTGGAATCCGTGGTTCTTGTAGCGTTTGGTGAGTGGAGTTGAAACCCACAATGGGACCGCCATCATCCCGCAAACCCGGTCACTGGGGTCACTTGTCAGAATCCTATTTATCCTTCAATCGACTGCCAGATTGGGGAGGCAGATCAAGATCCGATTGGGCCTTGGCGGCGGGAAGCTTCCCGAAGGCCTTTTCCAGCCGGTCATATTCGTCGCCTTGAAGTGGGAGGAGGGAGCCGTGCCGGAAGAGAACCGGGAAGGTGAAGTTGGGTGCCGGCATGAAGTGGCCGCCGACCAGGTCTTCAGTTACAAATGGCTTTGAACCCGCCCCCTTGCTGATTTGATCGATCACAAGGCACCAAACGGCGGGCTGCCGGGGTGGCGGGCTGCAATTGATAGCACTCCGGGCCTTCGTAGCCCTGCAACCTCGCGAGTTAGAACTCCGGCATGTCCTCTCACGGGCCCATCAGTTTTTCGCTGACCTCCATGGTGATGGGTCCAGAGCTCGTGCAGGCTCGTGCCGGCAAGAGGCCCATCCTCCACGATCGATTGCTCGCCAGAACGGTCCACGATTTCCCATGACTCGCCGTGCGGAGCGTCTTCCGGGAGAACGCGGCCGTATTCGGTCTCAAGCGTGCGGCCACCCCAAACACGTTTCATGTAGAGCGGAACGAAGGGAATCGGAGTCATGCGTCGAACACTGCGATGTTCGCCCACGAATCACCTCCCAATGACCGGACGCGCGGCAAATGCGCACCTCTCAATACAATAGGCGGGAGATTGAGATTCTTCTTCAGGAAGCTTGTCATCGACCGCCCTCCCCACCATTGGCGATACCGTTCGGAGGCAATCACCACGGACCAGGGTCTTTCCTCAGATCGTCATCTTCAAACCGCCGACCGGTCGTTTCAATTTTCGAATCGCGCACCTCTGCGCCGACAAAGATCGGCGCGAAATTGATCGTGCTTTCTAGATCAACGTCTCGCGCAAGTGCGGGAAGCGGTTCACTCGCCATTTCCGCATGCATCGGCATTCCGAAGCCTACTAGGATGGGTAAGGCCGGGAAGCTCTCGAAGCCCCGCTGCGCGCTGAGCCTTACCTTGTGGTGCTCGCCGGCAATAGTCGCCAGCACGTGCACCAGACTGCGCGGTGGGTCGCCGATCAATTCCAGCTCGACTTCCGAGCTGTGTCCCCCGCGCAGGTAGAGCAGCGGCCCGTGCGCGACATCGCCCCGGCAGCGACGGATGATCGTTTGCGAGCCGATCAGGAAGCCCCTCTCGCAGCCGCGGGCGACGCAGTTCTCGACCACGGTTTTCGTCTCCGATTCATCGCGCACGCCGATCTCGAAGCCGGCGCGGGTGTTGATGGCGGTGCAGTTGAGCAGCGTGACGCTACCGGCATTGCCATAAGTGCGGAAGCCGTCCTCGGACAGGCTCTTGGTGTAGCCCGGCGTGATGACAAAGCGGCCGTCCCGGTTTTTGTAAACCGAGCGGAATCCAAGCTCGAAAGCCGGACCGGAGGTATCGGTCAGCATGTCAGTGGTCAAGCGCACCGAACCCTCCGCATAGCAATCCTCCAATCGACTCCCCTCTCCGCCCTGGATGTAGAAGCAATGCCCGAAGGCCCGGCTGAAAACCCGGCAACGCCGGAGCAGCGAGTGGCTGCCGATCACCTGCACACCGCTCTGCTTCTCCAGCGCGACCAAGTTCGGCCCACCCTTGCCGAGCAGGTCGCCGTAGCCCCACGGCTGGGAGCCGTGAATGTGTAAGGTGACATTCTCCAGCGTGTTGTCGTCTCCCTGAACGGAAAGGATGTTTCCGCCGCTGCCCCGGTTCGGCCCAGTGTTGCGGATCGTTAGACTGTCGATCGTGTTGTCGCGGCCCGCGACGATCAGGCACCGAGTGTAGCCGCCTTGCGGAAGCTTCTCGTAGAGGGATGTGTCGATCTCGATGGTCACACCCTGCATACTGATGCGGTTCTTATCGCCTCGAAACACGAACATCGGCACCGGAGGGCGCCCTTTGATCGGTCCGACTTCATCGCGAATGCGCTTCAGCACCTCTTCAGTTAGATAGTCCGCCATCCGATAGACCCCCGGCGTCATCTCGATCTCACGATCATTGCCGGCCGCGGCTTCAGCCAATGCCGCCAAACTGTCCACCTTGAGTGTCGCTGCCGCGGATGACGCCATGAGGGCGATCCAAAGGCACCCGGACCCTAATATCTTTCCTGCCATTCCTTTCATTGCTCTGTATTGAGTCTAACGCTTCGAATCGCCGGCTCCCGATAGCAGCGGAGGTCGGCGAGTACGGTGGGTCCGCCAAAGCAAGACGCCGGTGATCGCCATAACCCCGCCGATTCCCAAGAAGCACAAGCGAGCCCCGATCGTGTCTTGGGGAATCCACACCAATGAACCAACAAATGACCCGTAGATCAACAGCAGCTTGCCGATCGATCCCGCGACCGCTTGGTCCTCGCGCTCTTCCTCGCCGGTCCTCGACTCGACCGGCGTTTTCAGCCGGTTGAAGAACTCCTCCACATTGGCCTTGTACGCCTCCGGGCTGTTCTTGTAGAAGATCGAGGTCAAGAAAAACCACGCGATGCAGGCGCCGCCGACGATGAACACCGTGGCGAAGAGCGCGAACTGGGTCACCTCCTCCTTGGCGACCGGGCCTTCCAGCCCGGGGATCCACGCGAAGCGCGCGAGGCTGGCGTTGCCCGCCGCGTCCTTCATCAGCGCGTTGAGCGTGATCGAGACCGTCAGGCCCACCAGCACCGTTGTCCACGCCGCCCACGGCGGGGTCTTCCTCCAGAACAAGCCGAGGAACAGCGGGATCGAAATCGGGATCCCGAGGCTGATCGCCACCTGGTTGACCAGGTCGAAAAGGTTCGACTCCCGCATGTTCTCCCACATCAGGCCGAAGCCGAGTATCGCCAGCCCGCAGATGCCGGTGGCGAGCTTGCTGATCCAAAGCAGCTTTTTCTCGGGGCAGTCCTGGTTGATCACCGGAAGGTAGAAGTTCCGGACGAAGATCCCCGCGCCCTGGTTCAGGCCGGCATCCATCGAGGTCAGCGTGGCGGCGAAAATCCCGCACACCAGCAGACCCAGCATCCCGGTCGGAAGCACGTCCGCCGCGGTCTGCAGGAAAGCGGCCTCGTTCGGCACCTTCAGGTTCGGGAACAACGCAGCCATATCCGGATGTCGGATTGCAGCGACGGTCGGAGGGATCAACCACAGCGCCGGTCCCAGGATCGCCCCGAGCACCGGGATGATCAGGGTCATCCGCGCGTTGCGGTCGTCACGCGCCATCAGGAACTTGGCCGACTTGTCGATCGCGTTCTCCTCGAAGAGCTTGGTGACGATCAAGGCCACGAAGAACAGCAGGATGAACTCCGGCCGTGCGATCTTTCCCCAGTGGTAGTGCGCTTCCGGTGCCTTCTCGATCATCCCAGAGATTCCACCCACGTCCGGCAGCCGCAAGGCCAGCACGCTCACCGTGACGGTCACCAGCACGATCAGGAACATCTGGACGAAGTCGCTCGCGGCCACGCCGAACGAACCGCCCAGCAGCGCCAGCATCGTCACCATGATCCCCATGCCGACCATCACGACCATGACGTTCATGTCGAACACCGCCGCCATGAACACCGCGATCGCGTTCAGCGACAGCCCTCCGAAGATCAGCATGAAGGGCAGCCGCGACCACGAAAAGAACACCTGCGAGGTCTTGCCGAAGCGCAGCCGCACCGCCTCCAGCGGCGTGACCACCTGCATCCGGCGGAAACGGAAGCAGGTGAAAAGAAGAAGCACCGCCCACGGGATCAGCACCGAGTAGTAGAGCGTGAACGCGTAAGGCCCGGTCTCATACATCTTCGCCGCCGAGCCGACGAAGGTCCACGCGCTGAACGAAGCCATCCATGTCGAGGCCCCCGTCACCCACCATGGCAGCACCCCCCCAGCCCGGAAATAGTCCGAGGTGTTCTTGCTGCGCATCATGAAATACAGCCCCACCCCCGCGATGAAGAGGAAGTAGAAGGCGATGTTGATGTAGTCGTAGAGGGTGATCATCCTTGGATCTTTAGTTCGAAGAAATCGAAATCGGCCGCCATCTCGCGGTCTGCGAGATCCTGCACGGCGATCCCGACCATCGCCCCGGTGAAGCCCGCCGCATGTTCGTCGGAAAGTGTCGTGAAATCCATGACCGGCCCGACCTGACGCCAGTCGCGCCCATCGGGCGATGCAGAGAAACGAAGCGTATCGCGGTCGATCTCCGCCTTCAGGTGAACCTGCTTCCACCCGTTGATCTCAGAGTCGCCGAGTTCGTCATAGCTTCCTTTGTCGGTGAGCGTGATGCCGAGGACTTTGCCGCGGCTTTCGTCATGCGTGACGCGCAGGCAATAGAAGTTCGCTGAATTATAGAAGCAGGTCAGCCCCGCCATCTGCGTGTAGTGGTCCGGCTCAAACTCGAGCACCGTCATCGCCGTCGCACGATGGCACGTCAGCCGTTTCGCCAGCAGGCTCTGGTCGAAGAGCGAGTGCATCGACTCGCGCCCGCGAAGCCGGAGCCACCCGGGGCGGGACACGAGGTCCACCCAGCTCTCATCGACCGGGACCCGTAGCGATTGCCACGAGGGATCGAGCGCTTTCCCATCGAAATCATCGCGTTCCGCGACGGCCGGCCACGGATGCGGTTCGAGGCCCGCGGGCTCTTCGATTTCCACTGACGGCGAATGACCGCCCTGTTCGAGCCGCAGCCAGCCACCGACCCATTTGACGCGCTGCAGGCAGGTCTCGCGACCCAGCGTGCAGCGTCGCTCGAAGCCGACTGGCCGGCTCGCCAGGTGCGCCAAGAACCACTCGCCTGCCGGCGTTTCCACCAGCTCACCATGACCGGACTTCTGCAGCGGGTGGCCGTAGTCGTCGCGGGTGGTCATCACCGAGGCCTGCGGGTCGAGCTCGTAGGGTCCCAGCAACGAGCGACTGCGCGCGGCGGAGATCCCGTGGTTCCAGCCCGTGCCTCCTTCCGCAAGCATCAAGTAATACCAGCCGTCGTGCTTGTACAGGTTCGGCCCCTCGGTGAGGATGTTCTCTTTGTGGAGGATCTTTTTCCTTTCGCCGACGAGCTTTCCGGCTGACACATCGAACTCCTGGATCACGATGCCGGCAAAACGGTAGCGCCCCTTGCGGAAATCCCACTCCATGTTGACCAGCCACTTGCGGCCGTCGTCGTCGTGGAAGAGCGAGGGGTCGAAGCCGATCGAGTCGAGTTCGACCGGATCGCTCCACGGCCCCTCGGCGCGCTCCGCGGTGGTCAGGTAGATCTTGATGTCCTTAAACGGCCGACCCATCCCGGTGTTCCGCAGGTTCGTGTAGATCAGCCAGAATTTCCCGTCCGCGTGGCTCATCGATGGCGCCCAGACGCCGCCCGAATCCGACACGCCGTGCAGCTCAAGCTGCGAGCAGCGAGTCAGCGCGTGACCGATCAAGCGCCAGTGCTTCAGGTCGCGGGAATGGTGGATCGGCACGCCCGGGAACCACTCGAAAGTCGAGCTCGCCAAGTAGAAGTCATCGCCAACCCGGCAAATCGACGGGTCGGGATGGAAGCCAGGAAGTATCGGGTTTCTGATCACAGAATTAAGACCTCCGAGAGTTACGTCGTCGAAGAACAGACACCATCGACAACCCTGATTACCATGTAAACCTGACGCGACCAACAGGTCCGCCTCTCTTTTGGGTTTCCATGTTCACCCGCTTCTCTGTTCTCCCGCTGGATAGCCTGTGAAATCGTGCGCGCCATTCATCTGACCGCACAGATTCCATGATCGACCACATCGTTGCCAAAAGGATTGTCCCGGTCGTCGTCCTCGACGACGCCGCCTCCGCCGAACCCCTCGCCGAAGCTCTCCTGGAAGGCGGGCTCGACATCACGGAGATCACCTTCCGCACCGCCGCCGCGGAGGAATCGATCCGCCGCATCGCCGCCCGCTTCCCCGAGATCCTGCTGGGCGCGGGCACCCTGATCGATGAGGATCAGGTGGCGCGCGCCAAGAATGCCGGTGCCGTGTTCGGCCTCGCCCCGGGACTCAATCCCGCGATCATCAGGAAGGCCCGCGAGGTCGGCCTGCGGTTCTCACCCGGCGTGATGACGCCCAGCGATGTCGAGCGCGCGCTCTCGCTGGACTGCAAGTTGTTGAAATTCTTCCCCGCCGAGGTGGCGGGCGGCACCGCCATGCTCAAGGCGCTGGCCGGCCCCTATTCCCACACCGGCGTCAAGTTCATCCCCACCGGCGGGATCTCGTCCGGCCAGTTGGAAAGCTACCTCAAACTCCCGGTGGTCGCCGCCATCGGCGGTTCGTGGATGGTGGACAAGGCCCTGGTCAACGCCGGGAAATGGTCCGAGATCACCCGGCTGACCCGCGAAGCCCTCGCCGCGGCCGCCGCCGCCCGCTGAGCCCATGGTCGCGGGCATCGAACTCGGCGGCACCAAGACCGTCGTCGCCATCGGCACGCCGGAAGGACGGGTCGACGAGGAGTCGCGCTTTCCGACCACCACGCCGGGGGAAACCCTCGGCAGGGCCATCGCCTGACTGCGGGAACGGAGCACCCCGGAAGCCATCGGCGTCGGAGCCTTCGGGCCGATCGTCGTGAATCCCGGGCACGCCGACTACGGCCGCCTGCTCGCCACCCCGAAGCCAGGCTGGTCGGGCTTTTCGATCGCCGGATTCCTGAGCGAAGCCTTTCCCGCCGCGCGGGTCATCATGGAAACCGACGTCAACGCCGCTGCCCTCGCGGAATCCCGGATCGGCGCGGCGGCGGGGCTCGATGACGTCGTTTATATCACCATTGGCACCGGCATCGGCGCGGGACTCCTCAGCGGTGGCCGGCTGGTCCACGACGCGCTGCACCCGGAGTTCGGCCATTTCAAAGTCCCGCGCGCTCCCAGCGACGACTTCGCCGGGCTGTGCCCCTTCCATGGCGACTGCCTCGAAGGCCTGGCCAGTGGACCAGCCATCGCCACGCGATGGGGCCGTCCTGCCCACGATCTGGCTAGCAGTCACCCCGCCTGGGAGTGCGAGGCCTGGTACCTTGCCCACGCTGCGCTGGCACTGCTCGCCACGATGTCACCGCTCCAGGTCATCATCGGCGGCGGGGTTTCCCAGGCCGAGGACTTCCATGCGAAAGTGGAGGCCCAGCTCACCCGCTTGGCTGGCGGCTATTACCCGACCCTAGAAGAGCCGTTCATCGTCGCTCCGGCGCTCGGCCAGCAAGCTGGAATTGCCGGTGCCCTGATGCTCACCGCACTGGCTCATGGCGACGACGATTCACGCCTCGCCGCCGCACCATAGAAGACAGCGTCTGAGAAGCTCGCGGAACTCCGGGCGCAGCCATACCTCGATACGGTGGCCGGGCGTCAGGACACACACGCGTCCCTTGCCCACCGTCCGCCGCCAGCCCGCCGGCTGAACGCCATGCGCGGAGCGGGATCGGAGGAAGACATCAGCCGAAGCATCGTCGAAATGCATCACGTAGTGCTCGTCTGTTTCAGTGAAGGACTCGATGCCCTCGCACAGAGGATGCCCGGCAACCGGCTCGACGGTGACCGGACACTGCTCGGGGTGGCTCGCGAAAGCACCCGCCGAAAGCCCCCTCATCGAGGGAATGTTCTCGTAGCCCGATGTCCCCGAGTGGATCACGAGAAAACCGCCTCCCTGTTGAACCCAGTCCTGAAAGGAATCTCCCACTCTGTCATCCACCCACGGCGTGGTGTCCGCGGCCTTGCGCTGATTCGCCTTGGCCAGAACAGCGAGCCGATGCCGGAACAAGCTGTCCAACGACCAAGCCAATCCATCCTCAATCCATTCGAAATCACCAAGCCCTTCCAAGCCCCGTCGCGGAATCTCGCCGGGATGCCAGCGATCGTCCACGAAACCGAAAATCTTCATTGAACCCGGAAGCCTAGTTCACCTGTCCACCCTCGCCGAACCGCCGCCGACAAGCTTCTTCACCTCGTCGACAGTGGCCATGGTGGTATCGCCCGGGGTGGTCATGGCCAGCGCACCGTGGGCGGCGCCGTATTCCACGGCCATCTTGGCGTCGTTGAATTCCATGAAGCCGTAAGCCAGGCCGCTGGCGAACGAGTCACCGCC
The DNA here is from genome assembly GCF_014201715.1 of Haloferula luteola. Taxonomy (GTDB): domain Bacteria; phylum Verrucomicrobiota; class Verrucomicrobiia; order Verrucomicrobiales; family Akkermansiaceae; genus Haloferula; species Haloferula luteola. Next base: position 22,831 of record NZ_JACHFD010000026.1, on the reverse strand, counting down.
GCCGACGCGGTCGTAGATTTCCAGCTTCGGCCAGTGGTTGGCTTCGTGGAACTCGCCGTCGTGCCAGCATATCGCGCCCCAGTCGTTGATGGTCGCGCAGCGTGGTTGCAACGACCTGGAAGTTCGGGAAGTCGGCGACCGCGCGTTTGATCATGTCCTTGAAGTTGTCGACCTGGAGGCCGGTAACGTGCTCGCTGACGCCTTCGACCTCGAAGCCGAGCGACGCGGTGAAGTCTTCCTCGTTGCCGATCATCACGTCGACATACTTGGCGACTTCGCGGTTCACCTCCTGCGCCTTGGCCAGGCCTCCGATGCTCTTCCACAGGCTCGGGCGATAGTTGAGGTCGTAGGAAACGATCGTGCCGTGCTTCTTCGCGGCCTTGCATGCTTCGATGGTGAGCTCGGCGGTCGTTTCGGAAAGCGCGGCAAAGATGCCCCCGGTGTGGAACCAGCGGCTGCCCTGCTTCCCAAAAACTTCCTCCCAATCGATGTCGCCCGGCTTCATCTGCATCGCGGCCGTCAGACCTCGATCAGGCGTACCCTTCGCCCCGCGAACGCCAAAGCCCTTCTCGGTGAAGTTCAGACCATTGCGGACGTTGCGGCCAAGGCCATCGAACTCCGCCCATTTGATGAACCGGGTGTCGACGCCGCCCTGAAGAATGAAGTCCTCGAGCAGGCGGCCGATGTCGTTGTCGGCGAAGGCAGTCACCACGGCGGCGCGCTTGCCAAAGCAGCGGCGGAGGCCACGGGCGACGTTGTAATCGCCACCGCCTTCCCAGACAACGAATCGGCGCGTCGTCCGGACGCGCCCGTCACCGGGATCGAAGCGCAGCATAATTTCGCCCAGAGAGATGATGTCGAAGGCAACGGAGTCGGCGGAACGGAAGGTCAGGGACATAAAAAGTCAGTCGTTTGATTGTCTAGTGGCGGGAGATCCATCAGCGGCCCATCCACCCCCCATCCACGACGAGAACTTCCCCGTGGAGGTAGTCTGCCGCGCGCGAGGCGAGGAAAACCACCGGCCCATTGAAGTCATCGGGCTCGCCCCAGCGCCCCGCCGGAATTCGCGCCAGGATCTGCTGGCTGCGGGTCGGATCATCACGCAGCGCCTCGGTGTTGTCGGTGGCGATGTAGCCGGGCGCAATCGCGTTCACGTTCACCCCCTTGCCCGCCCACTCGTTGGCCAGCGCCTTGGTGAGCTGGCCGATGCCGCCCTTGGATGCCGCGTAGCCCGGCACCGTGATGCCGCCCTGGAAGGTCAGCAGCGAGGCGGTGAAGATGATCTTCCCCGAGCCCCGCTCGATCATCCGCGCGCCGATCTCGCGGCTGAGCAGGAACTGCGCGTTGAGGTTCACCTCGATGACCTCGGTACCACATCTCGTCCGGATGCTCGGCCGCCGGGGTGCGTTGGATCGTTCCGGCGTTGTTGACGAGGATGTCCGGCGTGCCCTGCTCCGAGAGGACCTTCGCGGCGAACGCCTTCACCTCGGCGCGGTCGGAGAAATCGCACTGGTAGGCGGTGAACTTGCGGCCGAGCGACTTGACCGCCTTTTCGATCTCGCTGTCCGGCTCGAGCGAGGCGCTCACGCCGATGATGTCCGCGCCCGCCTCGGCGAGCGCTTCGGCCATCGCGAATCCGATGCCGCGCTTGCAACCGGTTACCAGGGCGGTCTTCCCCGCCAGGTCGAATGTGGAAAGAACGCTCATCGCAGGGTGGAGATTTCGACCTTGTCCATGTCGGTGAACGCCTGGTTTTCACCGCCCATCGCCCACACGAAGCGGTAGGCGGCGGTGCCGCAACCGCAGTGGATCGACCATGCCGGCGAGAGCACCGCTTGGCGATCGCGCACCCACAGCGGACGGGGTTCCTGCGGCTCGCCCATCATGTGCAGCACCGCGTGGCCCTGCGGCACGTCGAACTAGCAGTAGACCTCGCTGCGGCGCAGGTGGGTGTGGGCCGGCATTGTGTTCCAGATGCTCCCCGGCTTGAACTCGGTGTAGCCCATCACAAGCTGACAGCTCTTGATGCCGTTCTCGTGGATGTATTGGCAGATAGTGCGCTCGTTGCACTCCTCCTTGGTGCCGAGCTCGACCCGCGTCGCGTCGGCCGGCGTCGCCTTGATCGTCGGATACGCGGCATGCGCCGGGTAGCTGATCAGGTAGAATTCCGCGGGCGAGGACGCGTCGGCGCTGGCGAAGGACACCTCCTTGCTGCCCCGGCCGATGTAGAGGCAGTCGCACTTGTCGAGCTCGTGCGCCACGCCGTCCACCATGACCGTCCCCTTGGCGCCGAAGTTCAGCACGCCCATCTCGCGGCGCTCGCAGAAGTACGACGCGCGCAGTTCGTCGGCCGAGTCCAGCACCAGCGGGCTGCCCTGCGGCACCGCCGAGCCGATGATCGCCCGGTCGAGGTCGGTATATACCAGCGTCAGCTCGCCGGGGCGGAACAATTCCTCGAGCAGGAACGAGCTCCGCAGCGCCCCGGTGTCGAGCGTTGCGGTTTGCGAAGGAGCGGGCATCTGGAGTGTTTTCATCGTGACTTTGTAGAAAGGACTCGATCGCCCTTTTCGGATGGTGAGTCGACGGCTTTTACTGCCGTTCGAAGACTATCATCACAATTGACCCGGAGAGTTTCACTGGAAACCCATCAACCCGCAGGCTTCGCCCTGCCCGCTATCAGTGCGAAAGCACCCTTTCGTCGCTTGCCGCCCGTTGCCTCCCTATTTCATCGCGTTGATACTGGAAACGCCGAAGCCTAGCTCTATCAACGTTCCTTTGGATCGCCAATCGACTACACTCTTGATCCGCCCGCCCAATCTGGCAAAGCGGAGACGATGGACACCCCCGCTACGGACGCGACGGAAACGGGCTCAAACACCCTCGATCCACGACAGAAATCGGTCGGATTTCCAACAGATTTCACACGAATCGATCGTCAACGATGCGCCACTATGCGTGATGTCCAGAACCCCAACCCGTAAAGATGCCCATGAAAGCCCAGAAAAAGAAAATCCGGTCCCGAAGGACCGGATGGTCGGGCTGGTTCAGCCCCCGATTTTGCGTCTTCATTTCGTGTTTTCATGGGCATTTCTGCTTCTGTGGCTTCCACCCGGTCGCGCGACGTTCCGCTGAATTTGCGGTCCTTTCGTGTGAATTCCGTGTGGAATCGTCCAATGTCTGTCACGGTGCACTCGGCGATCAAGATCCGATTGTCGGGCAGCCTGGTTTACAGTGATCCATAGGCATCCAACGGGATTAGCGAACTGTCACGCTTGCCAAGATCGGCGACAAAGGGGAAATCGAGGAGAAGCGTGGTGTTTCCGAACGGTGTCCGCGGAAACGCCCGCACTGCGGGCGTCGCCGACCGAGGACTAACTGCACTTCCACCCTAGAGGCCTCCTGAGCTACCTTCGGGCGATCCCGGAACTCCGCTATCGAAAATAATTTGCGGGGAAACCTCGATCTGATGAACTCGAAGAGTTCCGCATGTCCGAAGAGTTCACAAGAATCATGCAGGCATTGGAGAAGGACGAAGCCAAGGGCTCGGACGAACTCCTGCCTCTAGTTTACGGAGAACTCCGCTTGCTCGCCACCAGCCACATGGCTGGCGAAAAGATGGGTCAGACGCTGCAGCCGACGGCGCTTGTGCACGACGCGTGGCTCCAGCTCGCGGGCGGGGAAGAGCGGACATGGAACGACAAGGCACATTTTTTCCGCACGGCGGCCCGGGCGATGCGGAGGATCCTGGTCGAACGTGCCCGGCGGAAAGTCGCGGAAAAACGCGGTGGTGGCACGAGACCGATGAACATCGAGGACTTCGACGTGGCTGTTTCCGACGGGGACGACCGCATCGTGCTGGTGGACGAAGCGCTCGAGCGGCTGGAGGAGGAGGATGCCGACTGCGCGCGGGTGGTGACGATGAAGTTTTTCGTGGGGCTCTCGGAGACCGAGATTGCGGAGGTCCTCGGCGTTTCGGAAAGAACGGTCAGACGGCAGTGGGCCTACGCGAAAACCCGCCTTTTCCAGCTGATCCTCGAAACCCAATGACGCCAAGGTGGCTCGGCGTGTGATGGATTTGACGAAGAAAATCGAGATCGCCTTGTTCGAAGCGGCATCCGGCTTCGAGGACGAGACCGAGCGCGACAGGTTTCTAGACGCCACTTGCCAGAATGACTCCGGACTCCGCGAGCGGCTCGACGGGCTGCTACGCATGCAGGACAAGGCCGACCAGTTTTTCGACACACCGACGCCGGTGCTTCCGCCGAAACGAGCGCGCATCGCGATCATCGAAGGCGGGGAAGATACGCATCCCGGCCAAGTCGCGATGCAGGTCCCCAAGGGGGTGAACCTAGCCCACTTCCGTCTTGCCGAAAAGATCGGCGAAGGCGGGTGCGGGATCGTTTATCGCGCCGAGCAACTGGAGCCGGTGCGGCGGGAAGTGGCGCTGAAGATCATCCGCCTGGGAATGGACACGGAGTCGGTGATCGCGCGCTTCGAGCGGGAGCGTCGGGCGCTTTCCATGATGGAACACCCGAACATCGCGCGGGTGCTCGATGCAGGCGCGACCTTTACTGGCCGGCCGTTTTTCGTGATGGAACTGGTCCGCGGGGAAAACATCACTGCGTTCTGCAAGGCAGAGAGCCTCGATCTCCGCAAGCGCCTTGAGCTTTTCGTTCGCATCTGCAACGCGATTCAACACGCCCATCAGAAGGGCGTGATCCACCGCGACATCAAGCCGTCCAATGTGCTTGTTCGCCTCGTCGATGGTGAGCCGGTGCCGAAGGTGATCGACTTCGGCATCGCCAAGGCGACCGCCGGCGAGGAGGACGACACGGCCACGGCGACGCAGCACGGCCAGATCCTCGGCACGCCGGCCTACATGAGCCCGGAGCAGGCGGAGGGCGGAGCAGACATCGACACCCGCAGCGATGTCTACAGCCTGGGTGCGCTGCTTTACGAACTGGTGACATGCCAGCCGCCTTTCGATCCCTCGAGACTGAAAGATGCAGGAGCGCAGGAGGCTAGGCGCATGGTCCTTGAGGAAGTGCCGGTGGCCCCCTCGGTCGTGCGAAAGCACCGCGGCCTGGTGGAGCTGGACTGGATCGTCCGCAAGGCGATGGCGAAGGAGCGGAACGAGCGTTACGACACCGCCAACGGACTGGGCTCTGATGTCCAGCGCCTGCTCGCCGGGGAGCCGGTTCAAGCGGGGCCGCCGCGTCGGACTTACCGCCTGGTCAAACTGGTCCGCCGCAACAAGATGACCTTCCTTGCCGGAGCGGTCGCCATCCTCGCGCTGGTGGTCGGTTTCGGGGTTTCCACGCGCTTGTTTTTCCTCGAACGCAAGGCTGCCGCGGAACAAGCGCGCCTGCGCAATATCGCGGAAGTCGCCCGCGAGAACGAGACCCGACTGCGCATGGTCGCGGAGTATCAGAACCGCGTCTCCCAGGCGGCGGTGCTCCTCCGCTACGGCGACCGTGCCGGAGCCGACAAGCTTTTGGAATCCATTCCTACCGTCGCCACCCCCAGCTCGCTCGAAGCAGGCGACGTGTACCATCAGGTAGCGGACTGGCACCTCAATGAGGGCCGCTGGGACGAGGCGGCGCAACGCTACGCGGCACTGGTTCGCGCGATCTCCAATGTGGACGAGTCGGACAACGACATCGTTTCACGGAACCTTCTCTACGCCGCCACAGCGGTGTGCTACACTGGTGACGGGGTGGCCTACCAACGCATCGTCGATTTCGCCATCGAGCGCTTCGCGGATACCACGCATCCGGTTGTCGCCGAGCAGGTAATCAAGGTGTGCTTGCTGAAACCCGCTGGCCCTGAGCTGCTGGCGAAGCTCCAACCACTCGGAAAAATCGTGCGCGCCGGCCTCGAATCCGATCAAAGCGCGGTGGCGGGAAACCAACAGCTGCGGGCGTGGGGCGAGTTCGCGCTGGCTTTGTTGTATTACCGCACCGGGGAAGATCGTGCCTCCGCGGAGCGCGCCCACCTTTGCCTCTCCTCCCCTCGGTCCAACCCTGCCCGCGAGGCGTCCGCGCGCATCATCCTAGCGATGACGGAGCTCAGGATGGGGCGTGAAGACACGGCGCGCGAGCTGGTTTCCCTCGTCTCCGGACCGGTGATCGAGAACACGAACCACATCGGCACCAGCGGTGGGGAATCCCAGGGTTCGTGGTATGCGTGGGTGACCGCCCGCATCCTGCTCGCGGAGGTGGAGGAGGCGCTGCGCGAGTAGCTCGGGCCCCGGGGCAAAAGTTCTTTTCAGGTTTTTTGTCCGGTTTCCGCCGCGGAATGCACTGGTGAGGAATGAGGGCGAAACCCATGCGCCGGAGCCAGATGTGCTCCGGCGGGCGGTTCCGCCGGTCCGCACAAGAAACCCGCAATGCTCCGCACTTCCTCCGTCTTTCCCTTTTCCCCCGGCCAGGCCCGTGCCTTGGCATGCCTTCTTCCCATCCTGCTGACACCCGCGTTGGCAGAGCCGTTGGCGATCGTCAACGGCGGCTTCGAGACCGGAAGCGACGGGCAATCGAGCTTGTCGCCCATCGCCGGTTGGACGGACTCCGGGACGAGCGCTGGCTTCTGGCTGCAGGACGGCAGCGGCGGTGGATCATTTCCTCAGGATCCGTCCGAGCCGCAGGCGGGCTCGCTCTACCTGACGGCCAACCGTCTGGCTGGCGGCGCGGGGGCCCAGCCGTCGTCCTCGACCCTCAGCCAGGTGGTCGCCATCCCGTCCGGAGACCTGCCGCTGGTCCAATCGGGCAATGCGGAGCTGAGCCTGGTGTTTTTCTATCAGGACACGGACACCAACGACACCGGCACGGTTTCCACCGAGTTTCTCGACGCATCGTCGCAGGTCGTCGGCACCGCCAGCAGCGGAGCGCTCTCGAACGTCGCGCCGAACGGCACTTCCTACAGCCCGTCGACCGCACCGTGGACCGAGGTGACGCTCGGATCCGCCGTTCCGTCGTCCGCGGTTTCCGTCCGCATCCGCATCCAGACGATCCGCACGGGAGGCTCCGCCACCAACGTGCATTTCGATTCGTTCAGCGCCACCATCGCGCCGCAGGGGCCACCACCCGAGTCGCCCTACCGCTCGACTACGCCGTGGGTGGCTTACGATGGATCCGCGCTCCCGGTCACGCCCGCCGGATCGTATTTCGCGCCGAGATTCATGCCGATCACGGAAACGCCGGAAGCCGGGTCCTTGATGATCGCCGGGGACGGCCAGGGCGCGCCCATCCACTACAGCGACGGGGACGCCGCCGTCGTCCGCATCGCCGCCGAGGCGCTGGCCGACGACGTCGAGCGGGTCACCGGGATCGTTCCTGTTGTTTCCACCGACGCGCCGGCCGCGGCAGAGGTGATCCTGATCGGCACCGTCGGAAAGAGTCCGCTCATCGACACGCTCGTCAGCACCGGCAGGATCGATGTATCCGCCATCGCCGGGAAATGGGAGGCCTACACCGCTGCGGTGGTGGAGAACCCGCAGCCGGGAGTGGACCGCGCGCTGGTCATCGCCGGCAGCGACCGTCGCGGCACGGCCTTCGGTGTCTTCGCCTTGTCGGAATCGATGGGCGTCTCGCCCTGGTATTTCTGGGGCGACGTGCCGACGCGGCAGAAGTCCGCGCTGCATGTCGCGGGCAGCCACACCCAGCCGTCACCCGGCGTGAAATACCGTGGCATCTTCCTCAACGACGAGGACTGGGGGCTGCAACCGTGGGCCGCCCAGACCTTCGAGCCGGAGGTCGGGAACATCGGGCCAAAGACCTACGCCACGATCTTCGAGCTGCTGCTCCGCCTGCACGCCAATGTCATCTGGCCGGCGATGCACGAGTTTCCGGTGGAAACCACGCCATTCTATCTGGTGCCCGGCAACAAGCAGGCCGCGGACGATCACGCCATCGTCATCAGCACCTCCCACCACGAGCCGATGCTGACGAACAGCCACGAGTATGACGAGGGCGTGCTGGGCCCCTACAACTACTGGACCAATCGCAGCAACATCTACGACTTCTGGGAACAGCGCGTCGAGGAAACCGCGGATTGCGAGAACATCTACACGATGGGCATGCGCGGGCGGACGGATGCCGGAATGCTCGCTCCCGCCGGCACTACCAACGCGCAGAAGGCGGAGAAGATCGAAACCGAGATCATCCCGGACCAGCGGCAGATGATCTCCGATCACGTCAACGGCGACGCCTCGGAGATCCCGCAGATCTTCATCCCCTACAAGGAGACGCTGGTGCAGTACCAGTCCGGCCTCGATCTGCCGGACGATGTGACGATCGTCTGGCCGGACGACAACCACGGCTACATCCGTCAGCTCTCGACGGCGGCCGAGCGCGCCCGCTCCGGCGGTTCCGGAGTTTACTATCACCTCTCCTACTGGGGCGTGCCGACGAGCTACTTGTGGTTCTGCTCGACGCCGCCGGGGATGACCCGCTCGGAGATGATGAAGGCCTGGGACTTCGGGGCCGACAAGATCTGGCTGGTCAACGTCGGCGACCTCAAGCCGCACGAGATCGGCACCGAGTTCTTCCTCCGCCTCGCCAGCAATCCCGAGGCGTTCCGCGAGTTTGACCAGAACGCGTGGTTCACCCAGTGGGCGGCGCGGAATTTCGAGCCGTCCCAGGCGAGCGCCATCGCCGACGTGCTCGAGGATTACTTCCGCCTCAACATCGTCAAACGCCCCGAGCACCTCAACCGGACGAGCAGCGGATTCAGTTTCACGGACAACGGCGACGAAGCCGCCAAGCGCCTCGCGGCCTTTTCACAGCTGACTGCCGACGCGGAGGGCATCTACAACCAGCTTCCCGCGGACCAGAAGCCCGCGTTCTACGAGATGGTCCTCTTCCCAGCGCGGGCTTGCTATCAGGTGAACCGCCGCAACCTGCAGGCCGAGCGGAGCCGGCTGTGGGCCACCCAGAACCGCGCCAATACCGCGGCCCCCGCCGCCGAGGCTCAGGCCGCCCACGCGGCGCTGCTTGCGGAGCTCGATTTCTACAACGGGGTCAACGCCGGCGGAAAGTGGGACAAGATGTTCAACCCAATGCCAATCGCGCAGCTGCCCGGCTGGGCTCAGGAAACGCAGAACCCATTCATCATGCCCTCGCTCGGCAGCTACTCGCCGCCCGGTCCGGCCTCCCTCGGGGTGGCCATCGAGGGTTCCGCCACGCAGCTGGCGGATGGTGTCCGCGGCGAGCTTCCGGTCTTCAGTGGTATCGCGGAGCCGGTGCGTTTCATCGACGTCTTCAACCTTGGCACCTCCGCCATGACATGGACCGCCACCGCGAGCGATCCGTGGATTACCCTCAGTCAGACCGGTGGCAGCGCCGATGCCCGGATTCAGGTCGGCATCGACTGGGAAACCGCACCCCGCGGCCATGCGGTGCCGGGAACAATCACGATCAGCGGTGCCGATGCGCAACGGACGGTGGGCCTGCGTGTCTTCCATCCTCTTGGACTCGATCCCGGCGCGTTGCCCGAAGCGGTGGAGAACAACGGCGTGGTGGTCATCGAGGCCGAGGATTTCACCAGCCGCAGCGACGCCGGCGATGGCACCGGCTGGCGCCGCCAGGATCAGGCCACCGCCTCGGACGACGGCATGACGATCCAGCCGGTCACCGCCGCCAGCCTGAACGCCGCGTCCCTTCCCGCCGACGCGCCGGTGCTCACCTATCAGTTCCACGCCTTCCGCACCGGTCCGGTCCGCATCCGCACCCAGTGCCTGCCGACCCACCGGATCACCTCGGACCATCTCGGCCTGCGCTACGCGATCTCACTCAACGGCGGCACTCCGCAGGTCATCGATGTGAATGCCGCCGAGTATTCCTCCGCGTGGAACGCCAACACCTTGCGCGCCGCATCGATCGGGGTTTCCAAACACGTGATCACCACCGCCGGGCCCCAAACCATCGAAATCCGCATGGTCGATGCGGGTGTCGTGCTCGACAAGCTCACCGTCGAGATCGCCTCCGGCGAATTCGAAGCCGAGGACCTCGGTGTGGACGACACGAACACCTCGGTGGTGCCCTTTACCGATCCGCCCGCCAGCGAGGGCGCCGGGCTCCACATCCAGTCCACCGCCGCGAACCGCTACGCCACGCTCGTCCTGCCCGACATCGCGGCCGGCGACTACCAGCTCACCGTCCGCGTCAAGAAATGGAGCAGCCGAGGTATCGTCCAGATGGCTGTGTCGGAGAGCCCGACCGGACCGTTCACCAACATCGGAAGCACCTACGACCTCTATAGTTCCAGCGAACTCTACACCGATCTCGAAACGCTGGAGGTGAGCTTCAACATCAGCGGTCCGAAATACCTCCGTTTCACCGCGGTCGGAAAAAACGCTTCTTCCAGCAACTACTGGATCCTGCTCGACAAGATCGCGCTCAAACCGGTCGCCAGCCTCGGCGATCAGCCGATCCGGAACTGGCGGACCTCGTTCTTCGGAAGCTCAGAAAACTTCGGTCTTGGCGCCGATCTCGCCGACCCGGACGGCGACCTCATTCCCAATCTCATCGAATACGCCACCGGCAGCTATCCGACCGTTCCCAACGCGTCTCCGGTCAGCACCGAGTGGAGCGCGGACCATCTTGTCATCGTCTTCAGCCGCGCCCGGGACGCCACCGACATCACCTACCGGGTCCTGGCGGGTGACGAACTGCCTCCGACATCCCCGATCTGGTCCAGTGAAACGGTTCCCTACCCGGGTGGCGACGCGCCCTACGTGATCACCACCGTCACCGATCCCCAGTCGGTCGGAGAATCCGACCGCCGGTTTCTCGTTCTCGAGGTCCAACGACCCTGAGAGCCGAACGCAAAACAACAAATACAAACCTGCACCATGCAAACAAGACCCCCGACACTCACGCGGCTCCTGGCTCACGTGAGCCTGCCGCTCGTCGCGATAGCGAAGCCTGCCACCGCGGCCACGATCACCCTGGTCAACGGCGGCTTCGACGCCGGAACCGACGGCTCGGCGATCATTTCCGGATGGACCGATTCCGCGCCATCCACTCCCGGCTTCTGGCTTGCCAACGACAACAGCCCGGGATCCGCACCCGATCCCACCGAGGCGCAGGGCGGTTCCGCGCTCTACCTCAGCACCAATCGCCTCACGGGCGGCGCGGGTTCCCAACCCTCGAGCTCCACGCTCAGCCAGTCGGTCACGCTGGATACCCCCACGCTCAACCTTCTTGCCGCCGGTTCCTCCCAGTTCGAACTCGATTTCTACTACTTCGACACCGACAGCAACGATACCGGACGGGGCACTGTCACCTTCCTTGATTCGTCCCTCGCCACCATCAGCTCGCTGACCACGGGAGATCTCCCGAACATCGGGGCGAACGGTACCTCCTACGATGCCGTCGACACGCCCTGGACCTTGGTGAACCTCGACGGTGCCATGCCGTTGAATACCACTTCGTTCCGGATCGACATCAGCACCGGACCGCGGGCCGGAGGTTCCGCCACCAACGTCCATTTCGACAGCTTCAGCGCGCAGCTCGTGCCCGAACCGAGCACCGCGCTTCTCGGCCTCCTCGGCTGCGTCGGACTCCTCCGCCGCCGGCGAGCTTCGTGAACCTTCGGCAATGAAGAAACCGAGGGCCGGCCGGGTTGATGGGTTTCCCCGTCCGGCCCTCCTCATGCCCGTTCTCCACCCCACCCAAACGAAACCCTCTCCTCGACGACCTGACTCAAACTCTGGACACGAACGTCCGAAGCCTCCGAAAACCCGATGAAACAACTATCCATTCCAACCCACCAGACCATGAGGCACCGGAAACGGGCGGTCATGTCATCCCTTCTCTCCGTATTCCTGCCGCCGCTCGTAGGGGCCGCGCCGAGATCGCTGCCGAGGATTCCGACAGTGACGGACTTCCCGACAGCTTCGAACAAACGATCATCGACGCGGACCCCGGGGACGGCGTCACCTATCTCAGCCACGTCGCGGGTCCGAACGACTTCCCGACAACCACTGACTTCGACGGGGACGGGTTGAGCGATGCGGATGAATACGACGGGTTCACCGATCCGCTCGATCCCGACTCGGACGACGACGGACTTCTCGACGGACCAGAGGTCAACGGAACCGACAACGTGGGCTCGAGCCACGGCTTCGGCCCCACCGATCCGTTGTTCGAAGACAGTGACTTCGACATGCTGCTCGACGGCGCTGAAGTCGCGGGAACGGACAATCAAGGGACCAGCCATGGTTTCGGGCCCACGGACCCGAACAGCGCCTTCAGCGATGCGGATTTCCTTGAAGACGGCTGGGAGATCGAGAACGGACTCAATCCGAACAGCGCGACCGGGGACGACGGCGACGAGGGTGATCCCGACTTGGACGGTCTCAACAACCTCGGCGAGTTCGACAACTTCTCCGATCCATTGAATCCGGATACCGACGGAGACCACCTGAAGGACGGGCCCGAGGTGGCCGGCACGGACAATAGCGACGTCAGCCACGGTTTCGGCCCCACCCTGCCCTGGGATCCGGACTCGGACGATGACGGATTTGGTGACTGGCTCGAGATCGCGCTAACCAGCGACCCCAACAGCGCCGCCAGCTTGCCGGGAACCACCGTTCCTTTCGTGAACGGTGGGTTCGAGTCGCCGGCCGTGACGCCATCGGGTGCGGGCATCAGCATCTCGGGAGGTTTGGTCCCCGGCTGGTCCGCGGTGGAAAACGACATGTATGTGACCGACGTGTTCACCGGAGCCGCTGTGTCGGCGGGAAACCCGACCGCCGCGAACGAGGGTGCCCAATTCGCGACCGCGGAACGGCGGGCTCCCGATCCGGATGTTGACGCCACCGCCTACGTCGGCGGGATCAATGCGACGATGAGCATGCGGCAGGACCTCGATGTCTCCTCGCTGGCCGCCGAAATCGACGCGGGTGCACGCACGATCGCGGTCACCTTCGATTTCTATGACGACGATGTGTATGACAACGGCATCGTCCGCCTTGAGTTCCTTGACGCATCCGATGCCAGTCTCGGACGTCAGGTCTCGTTCCGGACCGACGACGTGCCGGAAATCGCTGCATGGCAGACCCGCTCGGTCTCCGGTTATCCCCCGGCGAGCACCCGGTCGGTGCGTGTGACGGTGGAGGTGATCAAGGCGGTCGTGAACACGACTTCGGTGCGGAACGTGCACTTCGATGACTTCCGGGCCTCGCTGTTCCACCTCGATGAGGACAACGACGGCATGGCGGACGACTGGGAAATCGCGAATAGTCTGGATCCCGATGACATGACCGATGCCGCCGGCCAGGACGATGCGGACACGCTCGGAAATCTCGCGGAATTCGAAGCCGGCACGAATCCCTTCGCGGCCGACACCGACGGAGATGGCTTCAACGACGACGTCGAACTCGCGGCGGGAAGTGACCCGCTCGATCCGTCATCGGTTCCGGCTTTGGACTCGGACCTTGTCGTCACCGCGGCCGCGTTCGATCCGGAGGGCGACTTCGTCATGACTGTCTCGGGCCTGAACCCCGCGCGCAACTACCGGCTCATGAGAGGAACCGATCTCGCGGGATTCTTGTTCGAGGTCGCGATCAAACAACCTGTCTCGGAAACGGATTCGTTCACCGACGCCGACCCGCCCGCCGGCAAGGCATTCTACAGGGTCGAGGAGGTCAGTCCTTGATGCGACCGCCCGTGAAAACACATAGTGTCGTAGCGTGTCTTTTCCGATCCTCCAGCCAGGAACCGGGCGAATCGTTGGAGAATCCCCAACAAAAGCACGGAGTTGCCGCGTAAGCTCCGAATACACAGGAAAGCGAATGATGTTGTCCCATCGTAGCGAATCCGAACCGGGAGGTCTGGAACTCCAGACCCGGATGCTTGAAGGTTTCCTAAGGATCATTAACCCGTTGCTGAGTCATCTGACTAAGACGTGCGGATGGCGCCTAACGGGCGGGCATCCAGGTTGCCGGGACGTGAACGGATTCGTCGGGCGCGGTGCGGTCTCGGGTTTCCGTTGCTCCACGGTGATCTTGGCAGGCTGCCTCCTGGTTTCTTCCGCCCAGCCGGGTTTTTCTCAGGAGAAGAAGCCCCGTGTTCTCGTCACCAGCGATGGCGAGATCGATGATGAGTGTTCCATGGTGCGCTTTCTCCTCTACGCGAACGAATGGGACATCGAGGGCATCATCACCTCGAGCTCCCAGTATCATTGGCAAGGCCACAAGTGGGCGGGCGACGACTGGGTCGAACCCTATCTCGACGCCTACGCCAAGGTGCTACCCAACCTGATCAAGCATGACCCCGGGTACCCGACGGCGGACTTTCTAAGGGCCCGCACTTTACTGGGCAACGTGAAGTCGGAGGGAGACATGGAGGAGCCTACGGATGGATCGAATCGTATCGTCGACGTCCTGCTCGATGCGTCCGATCCGCGTCCCGTCTGGATCCAGGCCTGGGGAGGAACCAACACGATCGCCCGTGCTCTGAAGACAATTGAGGATGAGCATCCGGAGCGGATGAGGGAGGCCGCGGGGAAATGCCGGTTCTTTTTCATCTGGGAGCAGGACTCGACCTATCAGGACTACATCCGGCCGGTCTGGGGGAAGTATGGCATTCCCACGATCATTTCCGACCAGTTCATCGCCTACTTCTACCTATGGAAGGAATACCTCCCTTCTGAACAGCAGAACGTTCTCTCCGGATCATGGATGAAACCGAACATACTGGACGGGCACGGTCCGTTGTGCGCCCTGTACAAGGCACACGGAAAGGGTGAGCAGGGCTTCGACGAGGGAGATTTCCGCTCCGAGGGGGATTCGCCCACGTTCCTGCATACGATTCCGACCGGCTTGCGGAGCATGGAGTCGCCGGACTGGGGCGGCTGGGGCGGCCGCTATGTGAAAGTCCGTGAGAACACCTGGCTCGATCACGTGGCCGAGCCGGGATACGAGTATCCGATAGGGCGATGGTATACCAGCAATGCCTGGGGGCGGCAGAGGCTGAAGAAAGGGATTCCGAATGACGCCGAACTCGTAAACTACCTGAAGCCGATGTGGCGCTGGACAGAGGCCGTTCAGAATGACTTCGCCTCCCGGGCCGACTGGTGTGTAAAGCCGTTTGCCGAGGCCAATCATCCGCCTGTTGTGAAGCTGGACCATCCCCGGAATCTGAAGGTTGCCGCGGGAGAGACCGTTCAGCTCGGTGCGATGGGGAGCAGCGACCCCGATGGCGATCCGCTGGACTACAAGTGGTGGATTTACGGGGAGGCGGGGACCTATCCTGGAACGATCAAGATTCCTGGTTCGGGGAATCAGACCACTGAGCTCTCCCTACCGGATGATTTCCGCAAGGGAATGAGCATTCACGTGATCTGCGAGGTCACGGACCGGGGGACGCCGCCATTGACCCGGTATCAGCGGGTGGTTCTGCGAGCCGAATAGGGCCTTTGCCCCGAACTCCGTGATTCACTGAGATCCCGAGCCTTTGAGAGAAAAACCAACCGGACCGGGTAGTGGTCGCGAAACAGATTGCCAATCAAACCATGAAAACAAATCGACTCCTCCTACTGGCTGCGGTCCTGCCCGTAGTCCTGTCCTGCCCATCCTTGTGTCTGGCCGAAGGACAAGTGGCCTTTCCCACCGCCGAGGGCTACGGCAAGTTCACAGTCGGCGGTCGTGGCGGCAAGGTCATCGAGGTCACAAATCTCAACGACTCCGGCGAGGGGAGCCTGCGGGCGGCGGTACGGGAGAAAGGTCCGAGGACGGTGGTGTTCCGCGTTTCGGGAACGATTGACCTGAAGAGCGACCTGAAGATCGGAAACCCCTTCATCACCATCGCCGGACAGACGGCGCCGGGGGATGGCATCTGTCTCAAGCGATATCCGCTGGTGATCGACGCCGACGAGGTGATCATCCGTTACCTGCGGGTCCGTTTTGGCGACGAGTCGGGAAAGGATGCGGACGCCGTGTCGAGCCGCTTCGTGAACAACCTGATCCTCGACCACGTTTCGGCGAGCTGGAGTGTCGACGAGACGATGTCCGTCTATCACTGCGGGAACGTCACCGTCCAGTGGTGCATGATCACGGAAAGCATGTTCAAGTCGAACCATTCGAAGGGATCGCATAGCTTCGGAGGGATCTGGGGTTCGAACCGAAGTTCCTATCATCACAACCTGATCGCCCACCACACGAGTCGCAATCCGCGTTTCGCCTCGGGTTGCGGCAACACCGACTACCGGAACAACGTGCTCTACAACTGGGGATATCGCAGTTGCTACGGTGGGGAGGCCCGGCAGGACGGGAGCGGGAAGTTCAGCTTCTCGAACATCAACATGGTCGCCAACTACTACAAGCCGGGTCCCGCGACCGCTCTGGGCAGGAGGTCCGAGCTGGCGGAGCCCTCGGCACGTGGTGACGACGACAGGGGGAGTTGGCATGTGGCGGGCAACGTTGTGGAGGGCAGTCCGGAAGTGACCGGCGACAACTGGAAAGGCATCCGGGGGAAGAACTACATCAAGCTCGGCGAGCCATGGGATGCGATGCCGATCAGGCAACAGACCGCGGAAGAGGCCTACGTGTCGGTGCTGGCGGATGCAGGTGCCACCTTGCCGAAACGTGACCCGATCGACGCCCGGATCGTCGAGGAGGTCCGAATGGGATCCGCGACTTACGGGGGCTCCTATGGAAAAGGTGATTCCAAGTCGGAGGATTCAGGTCCATGTGGGATCATCGACTCCCAGAACGACGTCGGCGGCTGGCCCGAGCTGAAGAGCGGAGAAGCTCTGGCCGACTCCGATCACGACGGCATGCCCGACGCGTGGGAGAAGAAGAATGGCTTGAATCCGGAAGATCCGGCCGACGGGAACAGGGTGGCTGCGGACGGTTACACCATGCTCGAGCGGCATCTGAACGGGGATAGGAGCGGAGCGTCGCGAGGGCTCGGCTTCCGTTAGGCGGACGCCAGGAGCGGTTTGCAAGGTCACCGCACATGGATGATCGCCCGGCGGTAGGCGACGAGGCCGGGCGCCGTTGTCGGAAAGCTCCAGAATCACGTGAATGGTCTTCCCGCCCGCGTCAGCCGGGATGTGAACCGTGGCGACGGAGGACGAGGTTCCCTCGATCTTGACGTCGCCGCGGTAGGTTCCGGGTTCCTCATAGTAGAACCAGAGGTGGTTTAACTCGTCCTTTTCGGGGTCGGCGGATCCCTTCATATCCAGCGTTACGGTGGAACCCGTAGGCCGCCTTCCTTCCAGGCGACCGTGGAACGTAGACTCCGTCTAATGGCGCTTAGATTACGCGGCTCGCCTTTGCTTTCCACGGTGTAAGCGCTCCATGAAGCACCCGTTCCCGGGCGGGTCATGGAGGTGATAGATAGGCATGAATGACCTCTATGACCGAATCCGGGGGGACGGTGATCCGTTCCGACCGCCGTGGGCGTATGCTGGTGAGCCCCGAACAGCGTGAGGCCCTGCTCGACGAGTTCGAGCGCGGCGGGCTCTCCGGCATGGCCTTCTGCAAGCTCCACGGGCTCGTCTACCCGACCTTCGCGTCTTGGCGCAAGAAGCGGCGGGAGAAGCCGGCGGCCGGCTCACCCGCGTTTGCCGAGGTCGTGCTCGGCGGCGCGGTCCCGGTCGGCAGGCGTCCGGACCACAGCATCCCGCTTCGCGTCAGCCTGCCGTCTGGCGCCGTGGTCGAGGTGTCCGGCCGCGACAGCTCCCTCGTAAGCCCCCGAGCGACCGCCGTTGGGACGATCTCGGCGGACTCCCCTGACGTGTCAGGATCGCCGGATGTCACGGACACGTTACACCGATGAGGACAAGGCCCGCTTGCTCGGGGAGTTCGAAGCCTGCGGCGGAAGCGCTGCCGCGAGCGCGGCATTTCCTACCAAACCTTCATGGCTTGGAGTCGTAAACTCCACAACGGTGGCCTCGCCCGCCGCAAGGTGGGCGAGGCGGTGGAGTTCGTGGAACTCGCCCTTGAGCCCCCCGGCGGCAGCCGGATGGAGTCAGCCCCGCAGGTCGAACTCGACTTCGGCGGCGGCTTCGTCCTGCGCATCCACCTCCCGATCCCGCCCCGATGATCCTCACCCACAGCGTGAAGGTCTGCCTGGCCACCCAACCCTGCGACCTGCGGAAAAGCTTCGACACCTTGAGCGTAGTGGTGCGCAACGAGTTGCACGAGGACCCGCTGTCGCGAAAAGTCTTCGTTTTCCTCAACCGCCAAGGCGACCGCGTGAAGATGCTCTACTGGGATGGCAGCGGCTTGTGGATCCTGATGAAACGGCTCGAGCGTGGCCGCTTTTTCCGCCCCCGTCCCGCGGCCGACGGGGAGGTGAAGCTCACGCTCAAGCCCGAGGCGCTTGAAATGCTGCTCAGCGGCATCGACCTCAAGGACGGCATGCAGCGCGCCTGGTACAAACTACCAGAAAAGTAGTAGCCACAGCACCCGCGGGCTTGTCATCGTCTCCAGACGGTTCATCCTACCCGCACTTTGGACGACGAGCGGGCACAAGCCAGGATCAAGGAACTCGAGGCGCAGGTGCTCCTGCTCACCCAGCAGCTCGACTGGCTCAAGCGCCAGCTCTTCGACCGCAAGAGCGAGCGCTTCGAGCACCCCGAACTCTTCGACCCCGCCGAACCGGGAAAAGCCCCGTCCTCCGGCCACGCGGCCGCACCGGAGGATAAGCCGCAAGCCGCAAGCCGCCGAACAAGCACCAGCCAGGCGCGAGCACAAGACCCGCACCCGGCGCCTGCCGCAGCACCTCCCGGTCATTGAGGAAGAAGCCGCCCCGCCCGCCGAAGTGCTTGCCGAGCCCGATGCCTGGCGCAAGACCAGCTGCGAGACCAGCGACCAGCTCGAAAAGGAGCCCGGCTACTTTTACCTCCGCCGCACCGTGCGCTGGCGCTACGTGCCGGTCGACCAACCCTTTGCCACCCCCGTCATCTCGCCGGCCAAGCCCCGTATCATCGATAACGGCTTCCTCGGCCCCGGCCTGCTCGCCGAGCTGCTCGCCAACAAATACCTCTACCACCTGCCCTTTCACCGCCAGCACCAGCTCAACCTGCGGCGCCATGGCGTGGACATCGACGAAAACACCATGCACGACGCCGCGGAGAAAGTCGGCGACCAGCTCGGCATCCTCGTCGCCCGCATGAAAGAGCGCATGCTCGCCGGCGGCGTCGTCCGCTCCGATGAGACCCCCGTGCGCTGCCTCGACCGCACTGCGCCCGGCGGCACTGCGCCCGGCGGCAGCAAGCTCGGCTACTTCTGGGTTTACCGCGGACCGAGCGGCGATGTCATCTTCGACTGGCAGACCAGTCGCGAGCATCGCCACCTCGCCCAATGGTTCGATGAAAACTTCGAAGGCGTCCTGCTAAGCGACGGCTACCAAGCCTATGCCGCCTACTGCGAACTCCAGGCGCGGCGCCGAAAGAAAGTCCGCCGAGCCGCCTGCCTCGCCCATATCCGCCGCAAGTTCGAAGCCGCGCTGAAAGAGCGGCCCGCTGTCGTCGCTTGGATCCTCAAACAGATCGCCGCGCTTTATCGCATCGAGCGCGATCTCGAAGACCATGGCGCGACCACCGAAGTCCGGGCACGAGTGCGGCACAACCGCAGCCTTCCCCTCATCCGCCTGTTAGGCAAAGCATTGAAACACCTCAGTGCCACCGCCATCCGTCCCAAGAGCCGGCTGGGAGAAGCGCTCCATTATGCCCTCGGCCAATGGAGCGCCATGCACACCTTTCTGGATGACGGACGCGTGGCCATCGACAACAACTCCACCGAGCGCGACATCCGGTCGACGGCGGTGGGGAAGAAGAACTGGCTCTGTGTGTCACGAAAGGAGGTCAATGATGTAGAGAAAGCGGCATAGACCAACTGAACTTCAAGCTGGATGGAGGAAGGCCCTCCGGTCAGGGCCTGCAGGGGCACTGACCAAACGGCCCGATGCTGCGCCTTTCCAACGAAAGGGGTGGTGAGCGATTCGGGAAAAGGCGGAGGACACTACCGTCACGTGGGACCTGCGAAGCCGAACGAAAGTGAACCGTCCGATGAAGCGTCGAAATCTTAGGTGATGTCCAAAGGGAGCCTTACAGCCGTCTCCTGAGCAAGGTGCAGAAGAGACCTGTTTACGGACTGCATGGCATCCGGTGTGAAGGCGGCGGGAGCGCAGGAACAGGCCAGTTTGAGGAACGTGAGAACCTGCATTCGGCACGCAACGGAGTGCAGGGGCGGACAGGCCCGTAGTAGTGATGAAGTCTCTGTAATAGGGATGGAGCGAAGGAGCCTGCGTCACCGAATTGAATCTTACCCAACTTCTTCCGGCGCTGCTGAGAGGGAGGATGAGGCAATGAAACAAGGAAAAGTATTTGAGATACCAAAAGCGTTGGTCTGGCAATCCTACCAGCAGGTCCGGAAGAATAAAGGAGCTGCAGGGTGCGATGGCCAGACCCTGAAAGAGTTTGATGTGCACCGGGACCAGAACCTCTACAAGATCTGGAATCGGCTGAGCTCCGGGAGCTACTTTCCACCACCGGTCTTGGAGAAGAAAATCCCCAAGGGCGACGGAAAGGAGCGAACCCTCGGCATACCCACCGTGGCGGACCGAATCGCCCAGGGCGCAGTCAAGATCCACTTGGAAAGGATGCTGGAACCGGAGTTTGACGACGACTCCTATGGGTATCGGCCGGGCAAATCAGCCCACGATGCCCTTGAGGTCTGCAAACGAAGGTGCTGGCAACACAGTTGGGTTCTGGAAATTGACATCCGGGCCTTCTTCGACTGTGTGCGCCATGATCTGGTCCTCAAGGCTCTTGAACACCATCAGGTGCCCCAGTGGATCCTGCTCTATTGCCGGCGTTGGCTGGAAGCTCCCTCGGTGGAGAAGCCAGGTCAGCAGTCGGTCGAGGTCAGGCGGCTGGGGACTCCCCAGGGAGGAGTGATTTCGCCGCTGCTGGCGAACCTCTTCCTCCACTACGCATTCGACCAATGGATGCGCCGAAGCCACCCTGGGGTTGATTTCGAGCGATACGCCGACGACATCGTGTGCCACTGCGACACGATGAAGGAGGCGCAGGCGCTCGAAGCCGCCTTGGAGAAGCGAATGGGAGAGGTCGGGTTGACGCTCCACCCGAAGAAAACCCAAGTGGTCTACGTGGATACCTTCAAACGCTACAACGTGAAGACGTCGTTCACCTTTTTGGGATACGACTTCCAACTGCGCGTTGTCAAAGGAAGGACCGGCAAGCTGCGCCGAGTGTGCATGCCGGGAGCATCCAAGGAGGCCATGAAGGAGATCACCAAGACAGTGCGAAGCTGGCGAATCCACCGAGGAACGGCCGAGAATGCCGAGCAACTGGCGAGACGGTACAATGCCACCGTGGCGGGCTGGATCGCCTACTACGGCAAGTACTGGTATCGAAACTTCAGCTATCGGCTCTGGAGCGTGCTCCAGTCGAGGCTGATCAAGTGGATCGAAGCGAAGTATCGGCTTGGGGTTCGGGCGGCGACAAACCGGCTGAAACTGATGAGGAGAGAGCAACCCACTCTATTCGCGCACTGGCATCTCCTACGTGCGACAACAAATACGTGACGAAGAGCCGGATGACGGGAGACTGTCACGTCCGGTTCTGCGAGAGCCCAGAGGGTGAAAATCCCTCTGGGCGACTCGACTTATCGGTCATCCCGAAGCCGGAGACCGCAGCGCCGCGCTCTACACCGTATTGATCAGCGCCCTCTACCATGGCGTCGATCCGCAAGCGTATCTCAAGGACGTCATCGAGCGCCTGCCCACGATGCGGCCCAACGAACTTGACGCCCTGTTTCCGGAAGTCTGGGCCGCCGAAAACCGCGCCAAACACCCCGCCGCCCGCGACCTCAAGCGCGTCGCCTGATCAATCCGACCTTCAGCGTCCACCCCATCGCTCGGGGGCTTACAAACCGTGCCGTCAGCGTCCACCGCGACGCTATGATCAAACCCGTGCTTAGTTTTCTGGGTGCTGCTGAGGATTTAGTGGGTAGCAGAGGCAGGCCTACGGAGTGTGAGTTTGCCTGCGATCCAGTAGGCGATAGCGCGGAAGTTCTCAAAGCGGCGGTATCCACGGGCCCGCCGCTTGGCCAGTTGGAGGAGACCGTTGACCGCTTCGAGTGCCGATGAAGTTGTGTAGTTCTGATAGTAGCCGAGGATGCGCGGGACCCGGGCCTCCAGCAAGGTGCGGTGCTCAAAGAACTTCAGATGCTCCCACTGCCGGGTCCGGGTGTCGTGAACCGCGCAAGGCTCACCGCTCTCGGGGTCGGCAAAACGGGCGCCCCGCTCGAAGTCGATCTTGATGACCAGCTTCTTCGCCCCGGGATCAAAGTCGCATTCGGTCACCACCCAGGGCTCCGCGAGCCCCAGAGCTTGCTTGAAAAACACTTCGACTGACATCCCCGGGAGCCTACAAAGCCCCCTCAAAGAACGGAATCCTCAAGTCGCTCCACCCACCAAAGATCCAGAAGCGCCACATGGGTTCTTCCGAACTGCCAGTTGGTGCGATCCATGGCCAGAATCCATCCGTCATCTGGCTTGGGGACCAGAGCGAGAACGAGGCGGCCCACCGCCTTGGAGGGCAGGCGGCAGAGGGCGAAAAACCGCTGGAAGCGTCTGTAGACCGAACGGCTGTCGGCCTCGGTATCGGGATGCTTGGAGAGCCATACCAGCGAGACGGTAAGCTCGGCGATCACCGCCAGGACGAGCATCAACAGGCAGGTCATCCTCGCCTTGGGCAGCTTTAGTTCTACTTAGTTAAATTGGTGGGAATTCCGGTCCGTCCGTTCCATCGGCGCTCGATATCTGCCTTGCGTTTCCGGTGCCGATGATGG
>NZ_JACHFD010000025.1 GCF_014201715.1 Haloferula luteola | reverse complement strand
CATCCATCATCGGCACCGGAAACGCAAGGCAGATATCGAGCGCCGATGGAACGGACGGACCGGAATTCCCACCAATTTAACTAAGTAGAACTAAAGCTCGTATTGAATTCGCCCATGACCTCTCTCACCCACGCCCCACTGATCAAATTCGCATCCACCTCAATAGGTAGCACTTGGATGACGCCTCATTCGAATTCAAAGTGACCAAAACACCTGCAATCAAAAACTCCTGTAAGGGTTCGCATGCATTGCCTCCAATTTGACCATCCAACGAACGAACGATCGTTTAGTCAATGCACCTGAACCATCTCCATCCCTTCTGACACAGGCCCGGGGCCACCTTCTTTCGCTTTGCGAGGGGTGGCCCCACCTGCATTCCGAAATCGGTTACGGCTTCCCCTACTCCATACAAACCGCAATCCAGCTCATCCTCGCCCACCAAAAATGATATGCCGGCCTGAACGGTCACCTACCACTGAAATTCCCTCACGATGGCGCGCACCGGCATGCCCTGGGCCACCGCCGCCACGACCTGATCGAACATCCCCCGCGGGCTCGACGCCGCCTCATAGGTCGCCAGATGCACCTCGCCATCGGTCTCGTGACGCACCCGAGGGAGCCGGATCGACTCCTTCTCCCCGTCGAAAAACGCCACGCCACGCTCGGAACCGGCGCGGTGACAGGGGCAGTCCGGATCGGGTCGGTAGCGCGGTCCGCACAAGGCGTCGACCTCCTCGGCCATCGCTTCAAGCTGCCCGAGACGGACCACTCCTTTCATCATTTTGCGGAACCATTCCGCCGCTTCGCGCTCTCCGCCTTGCAGGAACGCCTCCTTCAGTTTTTCGTGGTTCACGGTGGTTGGTTGGTTTTCGTTTAGCAACGCCACGCTGACGCGTGGCACCAACCAGCCACCACCTAATTCTAACGATTCATGGGACGCTTCCAAGAGTCACCTCCCTCCACACCTATTCTTACGGCATCAACAAAGCCAACCAAAACCAGGAATTTATCACCCGAATCGCTCCATCTGCACTACCTCGGTGACGAAGAAGCTCACATGCCGTCGAGCAACTTGATTCTGAACCACCATGTGTTCTGTGGATGTTTATATTTTTTACCCAACATTAGAGCATTTTAAATATTCTCGTAACCGCGCGGCGTGAAATCTGATACACTCCAGATAGGGCAACGCTCTCGATCGACCTACGCGAAAGAATCCTCAAGGCCTACGACAGCGGGGATGTCACGCGCGACCAAGTGGCCCAGCGTTTCGAAGTTTCACTTGGGATCGTCAAGAAGCTCCTCCAGCAAAGGCGCCGTACCGGAGACATCGCGCCGCAGCACCAACGCAGCGGGCGCGAGCCGAAGATCGAGGCTTCGCACTGCCGCACGATGAAGGCGCTACTCGTCGAGAGTCCGGATCTGACACTCGAGGAGATCCGCGCCGCAGCTGGTCTGGAATGCAGTATGCAGGCAATCCACTACGCGCTCTCCCGCATGGGACTGACCTGAATGGCGCTTAGATTAGGCGCAAATCATCGATTTTAAGAGACGAAAAGCCGATCAGCGTACGGTTTGAAAGTATGACCAAACAACCCGTTCTGACCGGCTTCCCGTGCACTGTCTTTGCCACCGCCAAACGTCGTTTGCAAGCTGCCATCCGGCGGCAGCGCGCAGCTGTCCTGCGCGACTCCATCTGTGGCTACGCGCTGGTGTTTGCCAGATTGCTCCCGGCGTCGGCCCTCACCGATGCCGATCCAACCAAACGCAACCGCCACTTCGGACACATCCCGGTCTTCTGGGCCTGGCTTGCGCAGATTCTCGAGAGCAACGCCTCGTGTTCGAAAGCACTGAACCTCGTCCAGTCCTGGTCGCGCTCCGTCGGCTTGCCCGTCTCTGTTGGTGGCGCGGGCGAATTCTGTCAGGCGCGCAAGCGCGCCCGGCCAGACTTCCTCCATTCAGTCCTGGCGAGGATCGGCGAGTCGCTGCAGCGCTCGATCCGACCCGAGAACCTGTGGCACGGCCGCGTGGTCAAGGCCAGCGACGGCAGCAGCGTGTAACTGATGGACACGGAGGCCAACCAGCGGGTCTTTCCGCTGTCATCGTCCCATAGCGTCGGCTGTGGCTTTCCTACCATGGGCATCGTCGGTGTTCACAATTTCGCACACGGTGGCTGGGAGGGGATCATGTCCTGCCCTCAGTCCACCCATGACTCTGCCGTCACCCCGCTCCTGCCCGGGCACATCGATGGTGACGGCGTGCTGCCGGCCGATCAGACCTTCTGCACCTACGAACTAATTGCCCGGCTGCGTATGAAGGGCGCGGATGCGGTGATGCGGCTCCACCAGACCCGCCACGCTAAGCTGGACTGGAGGCGGGTAGGATGGTCAGTCCCATTGAGCGGATGCTGGTGGTGATCACCACCCTGCTCGACCCTGACCTCCACGACGCGCTGGAAGTGGCCGGTCTCTACCCCGCCGGTGGGACATCGAACTGAAACTGCGCGACGTGAAGACCACGCTGGGCATGGAGCGTTTCGAGATACGCAGCCCCGCGATGGCCGAGCTCCCGCTTCTGATGATGATCGCCGCAAACATACTTCGGGGCCTGATGCAGCGGACTGCTGCAGAGGCCGGCAAGCCCGTCTGGCAAATCAGCTTCAAGGGTGTGCTCGATCAGGTGCTCGCCAGCCATGAGATCTACACAACCCACCGCGGCCGAACACGCAAACTTGCCGCGCACCACGCCTCGGTAATTGAGATCTGCGCCACGAAGATTCTCGAAATCCGCCCGTTTCGTCACGAGCCGCGGGCCGTGAAACGAAGGCCGAAGAATTTCTCGATGCTTACCCGATACCGCCACGTTTTTCGCCAGGTGCCGCACCGTGGAAACTCGAAATCAGCAGCCTAAACTAAGCACTATTCAGCCCGGTCCTAAAACTCGATGCTGTGCTTACTTCTCTTTCGTATCAGATTTTTCGGTTGGCTGACTCCGACCCGAATCCAATCACATCACAACATGCCACTTGCCACTCTTTTCGAGGTCTACAAAGACGTCGATGAGCCCCCTGCTGCCACCTTCCGACAGTGTAATTCAGCGCAGAGCCGTGCCCGCAATCCTACCACACCGTGAAAATGCAGTCGTATGCAGTGCCCGCGGTGAATTTCCAGATTTTTATCATTTTGAATCCCACCCCCCTCCTTCAACAGAGTGAAGAGAGGCCTTTTCATTGGGGCGCTGTACGAACTCGGGATTCCCTTCCCCCCCTCTTTCCACAGCGCTCAGCTGCATACCAACCGAACTCGATCAGCCGAGTATTCTCGCCGGGAGGTCCAGAGCGAACTTGGCCGACCGCACTTTCACTCCGACGAGGAATCGCTCGACGTCATCCTCGAACTCAAAGCCCGTCACGAAGTCGTCCGCATACCTCACCGCGGTCCATCTCCCCGCGGGCATGGAGGTTGTGCCACTGTTGCACCCACAGGTGGAAGACGTAGTGGAGTTACACCTTGGCCAACAGGGGCGAAATGTTCACGCCCAGCCGTATTCCCCGTTCGGTGGCTCGCAAGTTCCCGTCCACCATGACGCGGCATCAAACACTTGTCGATCAGGCGCAGGACGCGCCGATCCCCGATCCGGTGTGGAGGACCTTCATCAGCCACCCATGGACGATGGCGTCAAAAAAATCCGCAGATATCCGCATCCAGCACCCAGTTCACTCTCTTGCTTTTGAATCCGGCCGCCAACGCGTCGAACACTTCGTGCGGACTCTTCCCGGGCTGGAGCCCGTCTGAGATCCCCATGAAATTTCTCTCAAAGGAGGCTTCCAAAGCCAAGCCTCAGCACCTTGGACGATCTTGTCTTCTAATCTCGTGATTCCCAGCAGCCGATCTCCGCCATCCGCCTTGGGGATTTGAACCCGCCGCGACAGTAGGCCCCGCGATGAAGGCGTCCGTGCAGTCCTTGGTGGTTGGCCTCCAAATCCCTGCCCCAATCCTGCTTGCGAAGCACGTCCACCCCGCCAGCGGCACCTGGTTTGAATCTCCCGTATGATTCCTGCAGCAGGTCCACCGCGAGGTGGTGCAACAGGGCACTGAATACTGTCCCTTTCTCCCGCTTCGTTTAACAGTAGCAACCGGGACGAAACCGTTTCGTCGCTCGATACCTCGCCCGTGCTTGCAGCCTATTATCGCTTCGTGAGCACCCGATGCGAATGCCCCCCGCACGACTCGGAGCCAGGATGAATGGTTGGTTCTCTTCTTTGAGACTCTTCCATTCAGTGTATCACGCTAGTTGGCCACGCAACTGTTTTTCTGCATACGCTGTTAGGCTGGTTTGAGAAGGTGAGGCGTTCGGCTATATTGGAGGTGCGCAGCCGGCGGCGGTGTGCCTCGGGCAGGGCGAAGACGGCCAAGCCCGCGGGGAGGTTCGTCTCAAGCCAGTCGGAGAGCTTGGGCGAGATGTCTCACCAGTAGGTGGAGATCTCGGCGAGCCTGGCCTCGGCGTGGGCGAGGCCCGGGGCGTTGAAGACCGAGCGGATGTCGGCGGCGACTTTCTGCCGCAGATCGACGCGGGGGATGTGTGCCTGGGCGTTCTGCTGGAGATGGAACTGGCAGCGTTGCCAAGGAGTTGCGTCGAGGGTGGCTTTCAGTGCGGCTCGCAGACCTAGGTGGGCGTCGGAGGTGATGAGGTCGAGGATGCCGATGCCGCGCTCCTTAAGCGAGATGAGGAAGGCGTGCCAGTGGGTCTCGACCTCGGAGAGTGCGCAGGAGAGCCCAAGCACCATGCGCTTGCCGTCGGAGCGGCGGATGCCGAGAGCACTGAGGATGGCACAGTCGCGCACCGAGCCGTCGACACGAACCTTGAGATAGGTGGCGTCGAGGATGAGGAAGGCGATCTCCGGCAGGGGGGGCGCGCCATTTGTCGAACTCCTCATCGAGTCCGGCGGTGAGCCGCGAGGCCTGGGTGGAGGTGATTTCCAGGCCGCAGAGTTCCTCGAGGACCTTGGTGAAGCGGCGTGTGGAGACTCCCTGGAGATACATTTCAGCGATGGCGGCCTTGAGTGCGCGTTCGATGCGCGGCAGGCCACCGGCGAGGCCATGCTCGAGAAGGAGATTGATGGGGTCTGTGGCGGCGGTATAGTTCTGCGGCTTCGTCACGGTTGGTAATTGGTTCAGTTTAGGCACGTCCATTTTCAAACCGTGGCCGGGCTCCCTCAATCCCCGGTAGGGGGCGGCGTCCGTTGATTCGGACGATTCCGCTCCGCTCCACCGTCCGAATCAACGGAATTGCAGGCTTTCGGTACTTTTACAGACGGAATGTTGCACTAGCCGCTAGTTAGCTGGCGCCTCTATCCTCTACACCATCGTCGTTATGGCGGCTCGGCATCGACGCCCAAGGATTTCTTGAGAATCCGCTCCCTCACTTGCCGCGATAGGATGGTCAATGAAGGACTCAACTCACCGCCAGGAACCGGTAGGCAGCCTACCAAGACGGGCAGCATCGGGAATAGGCATCGCAACCGGCACAACCAAAGGAATTCGGACAGCAGATCCGATCACGTTTACTTTCGTTGAACGAAAATTTCGTTCTTCAAGGAAGACGGAATATATCCGGAATTTGAGGAATCCATTCCTCACTTGACACTGACTTCACCCACAGTCCGTCGACCTTTACCATACGTAGTTGCTGTAGAACCTGGAGATACTCATCGCGCTTGGCAGATGTCATGGGTTGAACCTTTTGCAGAATCCCTCGGCGACGGATCGATCCAGATTGGGAAACGGCCTTCAAGATCCTACCCAGCTCATTCTCCTCTCTCTCGCTAGAAGCCATCCATGCTTCTGGCAACAGGGCGAGCGTGCCTAACGCCAATCCTCTGCAAGCCGCGTCTCCGAGTCGTTCATCAAGCCCCTCAGGTGGTCCCTTCCCGCTCACCGTAAACCTTGTGATAATTTTTGACACAAGCCGGACCCCACGCATGGCCGAGATCAGCGAATCTAGATAGTCCGGGTGTAGCATCGGCATCGACCGCTGCACCACCCGAGCGTAATTCAAGCTGCACCCATCGGTTCGAAATGGTACCTTGAATCGTTCAGGACTCGTTGAGAGGATTCGGATAGAAGTCTCCAGTGACGTCGACATTCGACAGTCCAGGTGGGGTGGGTGCATGAAATCCCCGATGCCGATCCCAAGCATTCTCCGTCCATCGCCGAATGCTCCCTTGGCCAAGTGTGCGGCCCAAGCAGGGCGGCTCACGCCCCCTACGACTGAGATAGGAACCGAAATGCCAGCTTTGAATAGATGCCGGGTCGCAACAGGCTTCCCTTCGAAACACCCTTCAGCCATGAGACTCTTCAGCATTTGAACGTGTTGATCCGAACCCGTCCACAATGTGGAGATTCCGCTCGGTGATGGCGCGACTCCAAGCTGCACGTCTCGAAGCGCCCAGAATCTCTGAAGTTGGACTTCAGGGGACACTCGTAGAATCGCATCCCTCGTGCTGTCGTCTACCCATCCCTGCTTTAAATCATTTCGGATCGAACTAGCCCTCAGGTGTAGAAACTTCCGTGCAATGGCTCTCTTTCTCAAGAACCTAACACAATCCCTAGACAACGATCGCCTAAATTCTCGTAGCACGGCCCAAAGCCAATCGCGCCCTGGCTGAAATCCCGGACGCCCCTGAACGATAACGAAGCTCGGAGGTGGCAAATTCACAAGTCGAGTCCCCATCATGTGCCAGAGCGACAGCATCAACGCCGCGACATACTGGTAACCGCCCACCTCCCCACCTTGAACGTTATTTGAAAGTTGCTCTAGGTCAGTATGAGCTTCACGCATCTTGAGTGGAATCTGGTCGATACTTCGAATAGCAAGTCGATCTTCTAATTTATCCACGGTGCTCAATCAAGGTGAAGGTTGAATCCGGGCTATCGACGTCTCCAGAACATTTGACATGACCCGTAGAGATCAGACCCCGGAGTATCTTCCTGCAGTCAACAATTCGAAGGTCGTTGAACCGGCGTGCTAGGTCCCTAGATGTCTGCGGCTGGCTATTCAATTTCGATACCATGGAGGCGGCAATCCTGCGGAGGTCAGTCTCGTGATCACGCATCGCGATCCACTGCTTTGCAAAGATAGAGCGTTGGATAACAAAGCGGGTGAGTGAACCCACAGCGCTACCTTCGACTTTCGGCAAAAACCTCCCACCTTGTTCCGTGAGTAGGGAAAGACCAAATCCGAGAGATCCAAATAGACGCATCGTGAGAGGCCATGACTCATCACCTGGGCCACTTCTGGAATTTACCCACAGCCGTAGGTGCTCCAACTCGTCCCTCCAGGAAACGTTCATCGCTCTACTGACCCACGGGGATTGCTCAAAGCGCGCAACAAGAATTCTTTCAAGCGCCCCTTCGAAATGAACTTCAATCATTGGTGGAGAAATCTTATTCTGACTCCTAGAAAACGACCGCATTGGCTCCCACGGCACATCACTGAGAAGGAGCACGTCGGGGCCAAAATGCCGCTCGTCTTCAATAAGCGATTTCGCCAATGACATCGGCATTATCGTAACGGCATTCCCACGGATGATGGCGCCGCTTTCGAGCTGTCTACCACCGGAAATCGCCTGATAAACTGAAAGGGTTTCCTCGGAGTGGGCTATGCTTGTTGGAGTCAATGACACGAAGGCATGCCCAAGGTGACAACGTTCGAGCAATCTCTCGAATGACTTAGAAGCTGTTCCTTCAAAATAGACGTGTGGCTGCTCCTGGAAAACCTTCACTGGGGAGCGCGCATTAAAAAGCAGCTGCTTGAATGCGGACTCCTCATCAAGAGGTGAATGGCATTCACCTCTTCCGATCAACTCAACCAATTTTTCCATCTCATCCCCCTTAGTTCGCGCGCCATACGCCTTTCCAGACTCCCATTTTCGAACATCTTGATCTTGGGCTCGAAGTAGCTCAGCCTTCCTGAGCCATATCGCTTGGCGCCGTGATAGCTTATCTAATGCCATGATTCGGAGCTGCCGAGTCGATTGATCACCGGCGACAACCCAATCGAGGTGAGCATCCAATTCGTGATTGCCTTGTTTGATGCACGCATCGGGACCACCGAGATTGGAAAGGACCGCACAAAGAGACACTAGGGTATTCAATCCCGCACCTTCATCCCCACGCCCAAGCTCAAAGACATCAAAGCATCCCAATAAAGTAGTGCATATCGGCTCAGGCTTCGGATGTTTTAGCAAAAAAAACTCCGTTGAGCGCTGGGTATGCGACTCTGATTGCGCGTTGTTCTGTACGATTGGTTTCATCGTGATTTTAGGAAAATTGTAGAGGTAGAATAGATAATTCAGTTGGGCCCTGGATGTCTGAGCGGGTCGCAAACGACCCCCCTTCGGGCGCGTCCTCGACCAAAGGCTGCGGGCCTAGCACTTCGTGCGGCCCCCACCTTCGCCCTCGGAACGCGGCTCAGTCTCCAAGGGCCGCTTCTGAAGTGGAGGCCACACGGGGACCGAGTTGCTTCGCAACTCGGTCCCCGTGTGGAAGATAGAAGGCACTGTTCCCATCAGCATTTAGCCATGGGTAAAGATAATACATTTCGTTCTCGCCCTCCCAACCAGGAGCATAGACATCGCCGATCTCAGGAAGGATATCGAAGCCTGCAATCTGATGCTCTCTTACCATTTCTTTCTTGGGCACATGAACACCGGGTTGATACTGGTATGCCTCTTCGCAAAATAGGGCTCCTAGGTCTCTATTCCTCAGCGAACCCAAGCGTTCATAACAGGCTCTCGTAATCCGACACATTCTCCTGGAAGCAGACTTTTTTCCTTTCTCGTTGGCGACCGCAAAACCCTCGACAGGACGGTCCAAATCAGCGAAGAGAGCGATCCAGGCAGAGACCGATTCGTCGCCTGAACCGAAACGGTGATAGGCTTCAGCGATATAGACGCCAAATTGATCCGGTTTATTTTGGGATCTCGACACTTGAGACATCCCTCGAAACTGCAACATCTTACTTCTGTGGACCCGCCGAACGTCATCCAGAGTGAACGAGACTAGTCCTCTTCCTTCACCTTCTCGGCCTGATTCCATGGAAAACTTCACAGTAGGTGAGTCCAGCTGTTGAAACGCTTCCTCAAGGTGCCGCTTTCTGAGCCTCACTTCCAACCTCAGAACCTCTTCTCCGGTGTCTACATGTCCAGCCTTGTATTTTTCCCGCATCTGGCGCCGCTTCCGATATACAGCGATCTGAACGCCAGAACGATGTCCACCGAATGTAATACTCTCATCACGAACCGGAAGTGTTTTATATGAGCATGGATGAGATGCGTTGTAGAATTCCAGAAATTGAACTCCAACAGAATCCGGAAGGTGCATCGGAAGTTCAAGTTTGTCCCAGAAAGCCAGTCCTTCAGGATCGATCCCTGGGATGAGCCTAGAAGCTAACCTCCGGTCCCCCCATAGCGCCACCAGCAATTCGAAAAGAATGCTCAATGCTCGGGCAAACTGGGCACCACTTAGCACGCAACCGTTGTGACCATAGATAAGCTTGGGAAAATTGACTTCAATTTTGCTCACTTTCCATTCACCATCAAGTCTAGAACAGTAGATTGCAATTGCATACCCCGGCCCGATAAGAATCTTCTTTTTACTACCAGGAAGATCTTTATTCAGCCTCGGAATATCAACAACTTGACCATCGTAGAGTAGCGGATGAGAATTGAAAATCTTCTCCGGATTGCGGAATATTTCCGAAGGAATTGGAGAACCAAGAATACCGATAGTAGCTTTATCAATCATAATTCGTTAGTTTTTTGTCTCAGTTGGGGAAGTTCATGCGCGCATGGGCGCGCGCGTATTAGAGCTCAAGAGTTGCTCCGTTGCTCCCGTGATTCTCTATCCCACAGCGATGCCAAGAGCTTTGACCACAGATTCAGGGTTAAACCGAACCGTCCGGCCTGACCGGAAAGCCGCAGGTATTTTTCCCTGTGCCTCCCATTCAAGAACAGTTCGCGGGGTAACCTGAAGCGCGTCGCCGATCTGAGTCGCCGTTGAAAGCGTCGGAAGTAGCGAACCATCGCGTCCTCGGAGAACAAAGCCCCCGTCTGAGTTGGTAGCACAGCCTTTCGGAATCACGGCTGTAAACTCACGTTACAAAAGGCCCACCCACAAGCACATTTTGCTCTTTTGTCTCTCATTACCAGCAACTTCCGACATTTTTCGAGTTATTTTTTTGAACACCTATTGAACGGAATCATGAAGAATCCGAGCGTCCACTTGAACACTTGTGTAACGAATTAATCTCGGCACATGGGATGGCTCTGAACAATTGCTAAACACTTGAATCACCTCAGCTCACACCAAAAAAAAAATCTGAAACAGGCACGAATGCTAGCGAGGAGGGCTATAACTTTTCAGGAATCCACCATAGTTGAAGTGGTCTCCCCGAACGGAGTCAGGGGAGCTTGTAGCGATGTGGTAGGGTTCTGGGGCCCTTGAGGCACACAAGGTCATCAAGACCATCAAACAGATCCCCCCAGGACGAGGGCATTCACCCGGTACAGGTTTGCCAGTGGAAGAAGGAGCTCCAGGAGCGCCTGCCGGAAGTCTTCGCCTCAGCCAAGTCCGGTCGCGGAGACAAGGAGAAGTCCGAGCGCCACCTTACGCGCCTCAAGCGCAAGGTCGGCCAGCTGGTCATCGAAAAGGATTTCTTCGAAAAAAGTGCGGGGAGCTGAGGACTGATCTCCACGAAAGACCATGATCGAAAAAGACCATTCCCAGCTCAGCTTCCGCAAGCAGGCCACGTTGCTTGGCGTCAACCGCAACCGCCTCGAAACGGCGGAAGGTGTTAGCGAAGAGGATCGCGCGATCATGCGCGGTATCGACGAGCGATTCTAGGCAGAAGCGGGTGTCGGCCGTGTTGGAGATCCACTACGAAAGGACTGCTCGACTGTGCCAGTCCATGATCGCAACCAGTTAGGCGAAGCCGCAGCCCAAGGAGATGGAGGTGATGTCGGCGCACCCGACCTCGTCGGACGCGGTCACCTCGCGATCGCGCTGCAGTTAGGGATGCTTGCGTTGGTTCGGGTCCGGCACGCTTGTGCGCGGCTTCGGCACGACGGCGGTGAGGCTCATGATCCGCATGAGGCGACGCACGCGTTTGCGCAGTTCTACGATCCGTTTGCGGTTGCTGTAAACGGGCCAGTGGACGTGCAGTTCGCTGGCCACGCACCGGAGATCTTCAACACCGATTTTCACCAGGCGAGAATGGATCGCCGCGATCGAAGGGCCTGGCGCGCGCACGAGCATGGACGGCAAGAGACGTTGGATGGACAACGTCTTCATCGAGCGGTTGTGGCGCAGCCTGAAATGCGAGGTCATCCACCTGAAGGAATACCGCAACCTGTTGGAATTGGAGTCCGGCATATCATGCTGGCTCGGCGACTACAACCGGGGGGGAACCCACCAGCATATGGGCTACGTCTCCCCTTGGTCGGTCTACCGGCCTCAACCCGGGCTTGCCGAGTCGGCCTGATCCGATGACAACCAGCGCCTGAAAGTTGCCCACAGGAACCCGTCGCTCAGACGAGCTACTTACTGGCCCATTCTCGCGCCGGAACCCTATTGACACCTTTCCTCCAAGGGCGGAAGCACCCGAAACGAAAAGCACAGCCATCCGACCCACCACACCATAACGATAATCCGCCCTAGCCTTGCTCAGGAAAGGGGACCACTTCACGATAAATCTCCGGATTGCCACAGAATTTTCTTCCGTCGTTGAGGTTCCTCGCAACACATCTTGATCCAACAGATATGACCACCGAAAAAGAAGCCACTAAAATCCAGTTAATCGATAAAGTAATTCATCTTCTCGACAAATCGGACCCGAGATGGCGAGAAGATCAAAGTCGCCCAACCGAAAGAGAAATAGAACGCCTATCGGAACGAGCTGAAATTATCTTGCGTGGAGTAGAACGGCATTACGAACGACTGGTATACGCCTACCAGCTATTCGAGCCATGCAGTAACCTAATGAGTCCCCGAGAGATCGCCAATCGATTCAAGGAGGTCGGCTGGAAAGGAAAAACGACCCACAATTCAGTTCGCCCTCTGATCAACAATCTTCTTCTTCGCGCCGAGGAGCACATTTCGGCGATAGGCGATTCCCTCTGCGGCCTACTTACCGAAAGCCCAATCATGTTGTCTACCACGAAATACAGACCTAAAACAATTAAGGACGTCGTCGTTGAACTTGAACACAAGACGGATAAGCTTCTCGCCAGCATGGGATTTATGGACGTGGTCGCAGATTCGGATGCGCTGCTTCAGGCGGTGGTAGCAAGCATTACAAAATGCGTTGACTCACAACTCAAATTAGAAACCACCAGTTTCCCAGAGGAGCGCTCAGAGATTAGATTCGCAGTCATGGGATTCATGAAGTATGTTTGCGGATCGGACTCGATTGCGGATTATAATTCCCAACCCGAAAAATCCATCCGCCCTTACGAATTGTTTCTATTTGCCTACCAAAATGGGCTTGAAGCAGGTGCGTTAAGCATCCCAATTCAATCACTAAGAAACGATGCGTTAGATGATCTCAGCCCATCAAATCATGATTCCCTCTCCATCCTTTCGACTCACGGGGGAATCGACGATTCCATCGCAGCCTGGAGCAAATTTGAGGAAAAAGACGACGATTCGCCGCTTCAAGAGTGAAGTGCAACACTAGCGGTCTATAGGATTGAGGTAGGGAGACCGGTTGCCCGGTGCCCCCTAGCAGATCCCGGCGTGCGGAATTACCGCACCAGGCTCCTCGGTGAGCGCGCATCCGATGCAACGCTGGTCCTTAGCTTGATTTCTGACTCTATCATGCAGGCTTGGCCGACGGGTTCAATGTAAGTGTCGTAAAATCGACCCCCTACCGTGCGGCCGCTTGACCTGCCAACATCGCCGGGATGTCCAGATCCACCCGCCGCCCCGCGCGGTCACTGCAATGCACCTGCTTCCACTTCGCCGAAGTCGAGTTTCCGCGCGTCTCTCAGCCTCGGCTGGTGATCGAGTTCCGCGAGGGCTTTTCGCTGCTGCTCGCCGACGAGGGCGCCATCCCTCTGGCCGCCGAGTTCATTGCCGCCTTCCGCCACCACCTCGCACGTAAGGGAGTCCGGTCGTGCCGAGTCTCGCCAACGGCAAGCTGAAGGTCTTCCTCGCGCTCGAGCCCTGCGACATGCGCAAGTCCTTCAACGGCCTCCACACGCTGGCGACCGAACAACTTCGGCTCACGCCGGCCCGCGACGCGCTCTTCGCTTTCACCAACAAGCGTCGCAACCGAGTGAAACTGCTGGACTTCGACGGAACGGGCACCTGGGTCGCGGCGAAGCGTTTGGAAAAGGGCCGGTTCAGCTGGCCGGCACCCAGCGAGCCAGGCCAGCGGCGCATCCGGCTCCACGCCGAGGCCCTGCAGTTGCTCGTCGATGGCGTCGATCTGAGGGGCGCCTACTTCAAGCCGTGGTACGAGCGTCCCGAGTGAAGCGGAAAAGTTCCGGAGGAAGGGCACGTCCCGTGCTACTACTCATCCAATGGTCGAACCCGCTCCACCCGATCTCGCGAAGCTCGACGCCCTGGAGACGGAAGTCGTGCGCATCCCGGCTCTGGAAGCCGAGATCGCCCGCAAGGACAAGATCATTGCCAGCCTCCAGCAACGGCTCTTCGGCTCCAGCAACGAGAAACTCGACCCCGCCCAGCTCCAGCTCCTCTTCGACGAGATCGTGCTGGGAAGACCGGCGCCTCCTCCGGAGCAAAGCGGCGAAACATCCGCACCGGGGGAGGGAACGCCAAACGCCGCACCAAGGCTGAGCTGTTTCCCGCCAACCTCAAGGTCGTCTTCGACGAGGTGATCGTGCCCGGCGAGGTCCTCGCCAGCCCGCAGGACTGGGAGAAGATCGGCGAGAAGCACCACGACGAACTCGATGTCATACGCGCCGAGATCTTCTGGCGGCGCAAGGTGCGCGAGAAATACCGCCACAGGGTCGACCGCAGCCTGCCGCCGCTCATCGCCCCGGCACCGCGGCCCTCCATTCCCGGCACCCTGGTTCCCCCCGCGCTGGCCGCGCAGATCATTGCCGACAATTAATTACGAGGACCACCTGCCGCACCACCGCCAGACGAAGCGTTTCAAGAGACGGGACGGTATCGACCTCGGCCGGCAGACGCTCAACGGCTGGACCCACGCCACCCTCGGCCACCTCGCCCCGCTGGGTTCTGCGATGCGGGCGGAGGTCCTGCTCGCCGATGAACTGCAGATCGACGAGACGCCCATGAACGATCTCGACCCCGGCCATGGGGCCACCCGCGAAGGCCGTCTCTGGGTCTACCGCGACATCGGTGGCGGCACCTGCTACTTTGACTGGCACCCCGGCCGCGGCGCAGGCTGCCTTCTGGCTTTCCTTGGCCACGACCCCGAAACCAACACCATCGCCTGGCGGGGCACCTTCCACACCGACGGCTATGGCGTCTACGACGCGGTGACCGGGGCGCACGGCCTCCGCCACGCCAGCTGCCTCGCACACATCCGCCACAAGTTCGTCGAACTCGGAGACACGGCGCCCGGAGTCACCCTGCCGGTGCTGCTCCACATCTAGCGGCTCTACCGAATCGAGCGGCAGATGGGCCAAAGCGGAGCCCCGCCCCCGTGCCGGGGGCTGATCCGGCGGGCCCGCAGCCGGCCGATCGCCGATAAACTCCTCGCGCTCCTGTGCGAGGCGCAAGGCGCGCATCTGCCCGCCAGCGACATCGGCAAGGCGATCACCTACGCGCTCAACCAGTGGGACAAGTTCGCCGTCTGCCTGGAGGACGGGGCCCTGGAGCTCGACACCAACCTGGTTGAGAACCTGATCCGGCCGGCCAAGCTGGGTCTGAAGAACTACCTGTTTTTCGGAAGTCTGGAAGCCGGTTCGAATCACGCACTGATCTACACGCTGCTGGCCAACTGCCGGATCCACGACCTCGACCCGGAGGGCTACCTGGTGGAAGTCATCACGCGCCTGCCGGTCGATGCCACGCCGGAACAAGCGGCAGCGTTGACCCCCTTACGGATCGCCGCAGAGCGCCGCGCCGCGGCCGGGAGCAGCGAAGCCGCCTTATCGCAAGCCGATCATCCCGTCCGGCGTCAGCGCAGTTGATGGATTTACGACGCTTACGGTTCAATCCGTCTTTCAGGGGAAGCTCCACCACACGCGGCGGCGGTAACTCCCAGCCGGGCAGCCGACGCGTGAACTGCGCCCACGTCATCGAACGCCGTTGACTGCGACGGTTCAGCCACTTGTAGAGCAGACTCACTACTTCGAAGTAGGTCCGCTTCTCCCTCGTTCCGATTTTTTAGGGCAGAATACGGAACAGAACGCCACTCTCTCCAAGAGCAACACCTCGCAACTCACTGCTTATAAGTGCCACCGGGGGGACTCGAACCCCCACGCCGGTTGCCCGGCAACGGATTTTAAGTCCGCGGCGTCTGCCATTCCGCCACGGTGGCTTTGCAATGATCTGCCTCAGTTCACTGCCTGCCTTGGATCTCGGCGATGGCTTGATTGATCTGGACGAGGATTTCTCCCTCCGACTCGGATTTCATGGACTGCAAGGTCGGAAGCGAGCGAGCGCTCCCGACGCGCCCCAACAAGCGGATCGCTGACATTCGAAGCAAGAGAGAATCGCCCGGCAATGCACTGATCACCGAGGCTTCAATGCTCGGTCCCATGTCGCCGTATAGAGCCTCCCAGTCGCGCGGCTTCTTGAGCCACAACTCCTGAATGAAATCGATCGCTCGCTCATCCTTCACCGCGACCAAGAACTCAATCATCGGCCGGGGAACCTCTTTTTTGGCCCGTGCGATTCGTTTGGCAGCCGCATGGACGGCCTCTGCGGCACCATCTCCCGGTTCCGACCACTTCATCAATGCCTCGGAAAGATTCTCCGCCAAATCGGCATCCGCATTCTCCAGCAACTCACTCAACCTCCGACTGATGTCGGTCCGATATTGGGTAGGGGGCGCATTCGACAAACGCCGCACGGCTTGCTCCACCCGGGTGCTGTCGATGCTCTCAAGTTCCCGCCGATTGAGTTCGTAAAACGAGGGATCTTCCGGATTGGTCAGTTTATCGATCGGACCTGCGACGAAGCGCTCGTTGTCCACCTTCACCTCCACCACCTGCAACTCATCGATGGTTCGACCCACCTGTCCAAATGCCTGACAGGTGCGAGCCAAAGCCTTGAGATCGGGAGCGACATCGTGCAACACCACCAAGTAATCGGAAGGAGGACGACTGTAGGCCCATGACTTGTCTCCTGCATGCGTCTGCCGAATCAAGTATTTGACAATCAAATCCTTGTTATACTCCCGCACATCGCGCAACCAGACCCCCACCGCAGAAACCCCGTCTTTCTGGCCGGTCGGGCCATAGTTCTCAATGGCTTCTCCCAACTTGGAATAGGTCATCTCCTCCTTCAGAGCCGCGAGCGGATCTCCAGAAGCCGGATCGACCGGAACAAAGGGCGTGGGCGCAGCCGCCGAGGGAGTGCGCTCAGCATCCGGCAATCCCGTTTTGAAAAGGAACGGCAAAACCGACAGCAAAAGCGTGGCGACCAGGCCGCCCGCCAATCCCTTCTTTTTCGCCCAAGGGTTGGCCACGATCAGGAGGATCGTGCCGATCAAACCGCCAAAACCCGCGAGAATCAGGCGCTTGGCCATCGAAGCGCCATCGAGCAATCGTCCGGGCTCCCCTCCCACCACCAAAATCATCCCAATCAGCAGGATAAAGATCCCTGACGCGATTCCCAACATCAGGCGCAAGGGCGAAAACGTCCGAATCGGCCGAGAAACCTCAGGATTGGCCATCGCTGGCGCCGCTTGAAACTGAGGCATCGGACCCGACTTCATCGGAACCCGGCTGAACCGCTCAAGACGAGGGTCTCGGTTTTCCCCGGGATAGAAGCGTTTGATCCGCCCCATCACTTCATCCGTGACGCGGAACCGGGCATCGCAACTGCCGCATTCCACCATCTTCCCCACAAACTCCGTCGGCACCTTGAACCGTTGGGTGCATTGGGGACACCGGATTGAGATCTTATCTGACTGGTCTGAGGGGAGATCCATCGCGCCCGAGATTGCACCTGAGATCGGAAACAATGCAATCCCCGTCCGCCGGGCTTGCTCCAAGTTGAGCGTTTCTTCACTGTCCAGACATGATTCCTAGCATTGAGGCTCTTTTGGTCGTTCAGGACCGAGACCGCCGTTTGTCCGATCTTGAGGCCCAACTCGCCAAAATCCCAACCGAGGAAGCCCGGGCAAAAAACCGGCTGGAATCCGACCTCGCTGCCGTCGCCAAGGCCAAAGCCGAGGTGCAGCAAAATGGCGTCGCCGCCAAAAACCTCGAGATCGATATCGATACCCG
The DNA here is from genome assembly GCF_014201715.1 of Haloferula luteola. Taxonomy (GTDB): domain Bacteria; phylum Verrucomicrobiota; class Verrucomicrobiia; order Verrucomicrobiales; family Akkermansiaceae; genus Haloferula; species Haloferula luteola. The sequence continues at coordinate 38,741 of NZ_JACHFD010000025.1, read as the reverse complement.
CAAGAACACGATTTCAAGGCTCCGTCAGCAGCAATTCGACACGCGCAAGAACGAGGAATTCCGCGCCTTGGGCAATGAGGTGGAGCGCTACCTCGCCGAGGTCGATCGCATCGAAACCAACCTCCTCGAAATCATGGAAAAGGGCGATGCGCTGAAAAACAAACAGACGGAGGCCGAATCCTCCCTCGCCCAGTCACAAACCATCGTCGACGAAGACCTGGCGATGCTCGCGACCCGCAAAAAGAACCTCCAGGCCCAGATCGACGAAACCCGTGCCGAACGCGCCCAGCTCGCCGAGAAGAATGATCCCGAACTGTTCCACCTCTACGAGCGCTTGCTCAAAAAGAAGGGCGGGATGGCGGTCGTTCCCACCGAGCATGGCCAATGTGGCGGTTGCCACGTCAAATTGATCGCCGCCACTCTCGTCAAACTGCAGGGAGACCAGGAAATCGTGCAGTGCGAGACCTGCGGACGCATCCTCTATCTTCCCTGAAAAATCGACCGCTTCCCATCGGCTCCCCGCTGGATCATGGGGAGACGGCCGTTCCTTCGTAGGCTTCCGGCCGCCGCTCCTCGATCACCACCAGCCAGTTCATCATGGTGATCGGCGGCAAAGCCGCTGGATGCCGGATCGGCGCCAGATTCACCTCCACCTTGTCGTGCTCCATGGCGGTGCTGGAGGCCGCCTTCATATCGAGGAGGTGGACCGATTGATCCGCCGCGACGGCGCCCCCCGCAAGACTCCCCAATTGCCCTGATATTTTCAGCGCGTAGGGATCATTTTCCGCCCCATAGCGTTTCTCCGGAGCAAACATTGAGCACGGAGGATAAAAGGGCTCCTCAAGCCCACTCCCCGCCGGTGGGGTGATGGGAACCTGATTGAAATCATCGGCAATATACAAACGCAGGTTCGTCACCACGGAAAATCCACGAGTGAACGAGCTCAAATCACTGCACTCCCGAAGAATCACTCCGTAGTCAGAATCCGTGCAGGGAATCGACGGCTTTTTGATGAACGCGTTCTCCTTGTAGTTGGCATTGATGGAGATCGAATTGTTCACTTCAGGTCCATCCGCGCCTAAGTTGGCCAGCAACTCTTTGAACCGCTCGGGATAGAGGGTGATGCACGGCTGCGAGGTTCCCAGATAGGCAATTTCGTGAGCAAAGCTCGGACGGTAGTAACCCTCTTTCAAAGTTCCATAGGCGGGGTCGCCAAAGCGGTCATTCTCAAAGGTGACCGAACCACTCACACCATATTGATAGTAGTATTCCCCGTTGATCCCGTAGGCGACGTCGACCGGATAGGGAAACTCGACCGTTTCGTGTTCCGCGCAGCAACGGATGAACCCCGAGGGCAACCCGGCCGCGGCGCCTTGATTCAGATCGAGCACCAGCGATTCCGTCACCCCGCCCTTTTGATACCGAAAGGTGAGCTCGGTCGGTGTCGGATCCGTGCTGCTGGCGACATCGGTGATGTCGATGCTCATCGCGCACTGCCGTGCCCCGACCGTGTAGTCATCCCAAGAGGTTGGAGAAATCGTCTGGCTGGCGTCGGAACCTGCAAAGCGATCAAAGAACTCTTCTCCCCGGTTGATGGGAATGAATGCCGCACGACCACTTTCGGAGGACAGGGAAACAGGCATGAAATCCCCATGAGTGACCTCATATTTCTCACGAACCCCCGGTGTGAACGGTGTCGTGCCAGCACTCCCTGAGAAGTCGGAGGAAATCAATCCTGTCGACGAAGTATCTCCCACCAGCGCATTGCCACCGATCGTCACATCCTCATCGATTTCGAGCCCATTGCGACCGGACACTCGCTCAAGACTGATACCGGATTGGATACTCGCCCGCGAAGCGAAAACCCCACCCTCAATATTCGCATTCTGCCAAGGATTCCCATCCTCATAAGCACCGATCACCGCAAAGGCCTCCGCGGAAATCGCCAACTGGGAAGGCACCTCATAGATGGAAAGAATGAACTCTCGATCCCGTCGTTCCACCTGAGTCAGCGTCTTTTGCTGGTCGCCCAGATTCATTTTGAAGGCCCACCAGTTGCGCTTGGCCACAAACATTTCCCCGGCCTCCGCATAGCCGAAACGAATCTCGGGATACGGGATCAGATTGAAATGGGGATAGTCATCGGTGTCCGCGCCCACTCGACCGGCCGCCAGTGCACCATACTGCTTTTTGCTGGAGATGATCGGATAGGTCCGGTCGAGATTCTTGATCGTCGCGGACTCAATGTTGAGAGATGGCGGAAAATCGGTGCCGAAATCTTTGTCGATGCCCGGCATCGCATAGCTGTCATACGAATCGTAAGCACGAAATGTCGAGGACGCCCAAGTCGTCGAGTCCCCTGGATTGCCGATGATCGCCGCCCCCAATCCCACCGACTGCAAAGTCACCGAATCCACGGATTCCTCCGCATTCGAAGAGAGGATCGCCTGACGAAATATCTTCTGCCAGCTCAGGGGTGATCGACTCGAACTGTTGGCGTCCGAACCGTTCATCATCGACTTCATCGCCGCGTTGGCCGCCAGTGGGACGATGGCCCGGATGACGGCCTCCTCTTTCGTGTCGTAGTCACCCCGCAAGGTCACTTCGGCCTGCACCGTCTGCGCCCGCGAAGCCGAACGATAGGTCGCCAGCATCAGCAAAAGCACCGTCAGCCCGAGGGTGAGGACCACCACGGATGAGATATAGCCGGCCGGCTGTTTGCGAGAGAGAGGCTTCATCACTGTTCAGTTCCAGAATAGGTGATCGTTTCGCCATTGGGGCCCGTCAACCGCATGCGGAGGATACCTTGCTCGATGGAAAAAGTCACATCGACAGGCTCCTTGGTGATGGCCCACTCGGGAGTTCCAATATTCCCAGAGTCGGGCAAGAGACGATAATACAACCCTCGATCAAAATCGTCGCCAGGATCCTCGAAGGACAAGACAGCGGCCTTGATGCCGCCACTCGGCAAGCGATAGCGAAGTACCAGCACCTTGGCTCCTGTCAGAACGGGATTACCTCCGCCCTTGAGACTATCGATATCGGTGTAAAGTCGGTATCCTTCGGCACTTCCAAGGACTTTGGTCACGTAGCTGTTGATCAGCGGCGCTTCCCGCACCAGAAAATCCTGGGCTTTGTAAATCCGCAGGAAGGCCAGTTGCTGGTTCATCAGCAGCAGAGTCATTGATGCCGTCGCCAAGCCGATCATGATCGCCAGCGTTAGCTCAATCAGCGTGAAACCGCGCCGAGAAATGGGCTGTCCCCGCTTCATTGCGAACGAACCACCGTTCGGGTTTTCACATAAGTCCGGTCCCCGATTTGGTAGGAAAGCAGACTCTGAAGATGCCAAGTCCGTACTCCCGCCGGATTCGTCGTCGTCGTCCCGGTCCCTCCATCAATCGGATAATTGTTGGTGTCCGCCGTCCGCGTCCGAAAAACCGTGCCGGTCAGTTCGATTCCCCCCGGCAGTGAGCCTAGGCTCACTTCGGTCTCCGCGCTCTCGGGTGAGATGGGCCACAGAGAATCGTCCGAAATCACCTCAGAAAACGGCGCCCGCTGCGCAAGGGACTTCTCGTAAGTCAGATAGGCGTCCGTCACCGTTTGCTGGAGAGTCCACTGTCGCGGCGCGGTGATGTTCAGCGCCAGCTTCATGAAGACAAGCGACAGCCCCGCCAGGAACATCATGGCGTAAGTGGCCTCCAGCAGGACCGATCCACGGGGCGACCTCGCGGGGCGCAGGGTGAAGAAACGGCGACTGGCGGAGGGCCGGCGGGGGACATGGGGCGCTCCAAGCACTTAACGAATACTAATCAAATTCGAGCTTCTTGGCAACCCGCGCGATCACGGCCCGGGATGCGGTCTGACGCTTGCCGGGAATGGGGCCTCGCGGCATGGTGGGGACATGATTTTCCGGATTCTTGTGCTCGTCCTGGCCATGGCCAAGCTGGCCTCGGCTCAAGCCGTCCTGGAGCCGCCGCTGGGCATGAAATGGGGCGACCGGCCGGAGCGCTTGATCGCCTGGGCCGACGAACGAAAGCTGGATGTGAGCATCGACCTGCCCGCCGCTTCTCCCCATCTGCGCGTCATCCGACTGCGTCGCGACAAAGGAACCATTCCTGGCGTCGAAGCCAGCTCCATCGAAGCCCGCTATGAGGACGGGCGACTGATCGAGATCACGGTAACACGCGGCGGAGAGGGAACGGACGCCGAGTCTCTCGAAGCCGCCTTCCACACCGAGCGCAAACGCCTCGCCGCCGAGCACGGTCCACTCACCGCCAATCATCAGGAAAAATCCGTCTCCAATCAGTTTTCCACGGTCACCACTTCCTACCACCGAGAGCCGGTTCGCGGATTGTTCCTGCTCATTGCCTTCACCCGCATCGAGGACCTGCTTCGCCACCAGAGCGAAGCCGAACTGTCGATCCTCTATCGCAATGAGAATTTGAGGAACCTGATCGTCAACGACCGCGCGCAGGATACCTCCCCGGACAGCCGCTAAGTCCCTCTTCTTCATTCGATGGTCGTGACCGTGCCATTCACTTTGATGTCACGATCGATGGTGAAGGTGACATGGGCCAAACGATCCACCCCGAACGGCGTTTGAGTCAGAATCTCCATGGTCCACTCGCCGCTGTCTTTGATCAGCGAATCCCAGTGATCAAGAACCAGCACGCGGCTATTGGGAACGGCATCATTGATGACAATCGCTGAGCCGGGAATCGGCTCGCCCTCCTGACCGAGATTCGCCGGTCCCTGATAGAGCTGGGCAAAAGTTCGTGAATCCGGATAAAGATCGTTCAGGATCAGCTGAATCTGCGGCGTCTCAAAGCGCAGACTTTGACCTTCTTCAATGCCCACGATCGCTCCGTCCGCCACCGGCCATACCTGCAGGCGCACCGAGGCCACCTGATAGGGTGGGATGTCATAGTCCTCCCCCTGGTAGTCCCGAAGGGTACTTACCGTCAGTGTTTCTTCGCCGCGTAACTTGGAACGGTCTTCGCCCGGCAAAGTGCTCAGGGGATAATAGTAGGAAAAGGCTCCATCTTCCTCGAGCACGGCATCCTCCGCCAAGGTCGCCTCATCCCGATTGATCGTCGCTTCATTGCCGTCGGCACCGTATTCCTGGAGGTAGTGGAGAAGCCTCACCTTGCGGGAAGCTTCGGGTGCGCTGGGATCCGTCAATAGACCCGAAAGGCTCACCCGAAACGTGAAAGGCCGGTCAGCTCGGGTGCGATGCACGGTCACATAAGGATCCTCCGACTCCACCTCAACGAAGGCTTGCGGCACGTAGGAACCGACGTAGCGCTGATCGAGGAGATATTCGGTCAGCGTGGATGATCTCACGGTCCACAACTCAAACCGAGCGCCACCGGGGTCGATGGCCAGTGGCGACAGTTGCTCGCCGGCTTTTTCCACCGGGACCTCCCATTCCGCGCCGCTGTTGACCTGCACCTGGCGGATGAAGTTGGTATAGGTCTGAGCTCCCGCAACGCCGCCCAAGAACATCGCAAATACCAGTGCAGTGGTGACCTTGGAAACTTTCATGGCTTGGTATTCCCTTCTTCCACTTGAGTGATCGCTGGGGCTTTGGGCTCCTTGAGAGGCAGCACCGAAATCGGTCCGCCCTGGTACGTCGCTACAATGACTTCGGAGCAATCCTTGAAATTCTCCACCACCTTGGGATCGAGAGGCTTCAACCCCTCTGCCTGCGCTCGAGTGACTTCCATCGTGCGAATCCAACCGCGATTGCGAACCAGGAATTCGCTCCAATGGATCAGCCGCATCCCGTGCTCCAAGCCCACAAAGCGCCTCCGACACTCGGGGATATGCAGAACCGCGCGCTTCGGCACCAACGTGGCGAAGTGGCCTAAATGGAGCATCTCCGAACGGGCCAGCAATCCCTCGGGACGAAAGAGTTCCTTGGTCTCCCCCTCAGAACTGACCACCACCGGAGGCGCCGACGCGACCGGAGTCGATCGAGCCGCGGCAGCCTTTTCCACCAAGGCATCATGGGTCGCGGCATCGCGAAACTCCAGGCGACCCTCACTCGGGTGAATCAACTGAGCGACTCCCGGGACCACCATCCAAGCAGCCCACGCCATCATCCAAAATCTCGATTTCATCAGCATGGCCCCTCAGTGAATTTCGTCGTCCACGGTTCCCGATGGATCGTCTCCTCCATTCGGCCCGCCATTCCCCTGCCCCGGATTCGAGACATCCACGCCGTCCTCATTGTTCCCGTGGCCGTTGTTGTTTTTGCAGTAGTCGAAACTCACCAGCAGCACAATATCCTGCAGATCGAAGCCGGAAGAGGTGGTATCGGTCTGGCCCAATTCGATCAGATAAATCACATCCTTGGGACCGATCTCCACCTTGCCTCCCTCATCCAGATAGGGGTCGAGGAAATCCTCAATGTTTCCCTGGCTGAAGGCGGGCACCGAACTGGGGGGTTGATCGCCATTGATCAGGGCGACCACATTCGGGCTGGCGCTCTCCGTCGACCGCCAGGGAAGCCACTGACCTCCATTGAAACAGCGCGCCCGAAAATCAATGCGCGTCATCGCCGGCACTGATGCGAAACCATACAGATAACTCGGTTTCACATCGTCCTGAGTATCGTAGAAAAACTGGGCAAATGAACCGGAGCTTCCGATACGAGCTTGCGCTTCGACATAGCCCCAAACCGGCCGACCCTTGCGATCCACCCCCACCTGGTAAGAAGCCCCGAGAACCCGAATCTCCATGCACAGATCTTCGAGGGGAACGATCGAGCCATCCTCGGGATCGATCTGGATGATGTCCAAAATCGACTCAGGATATTGGATCTCCCATGACAAGGTGGGATGGGTGCCCGTTTGCACCAGAGTCGGGAAGGCGTCGAGAGAGCCAGTCGGCAACAAGGGCTCCACAGGCTGATTGCCCACGCCATTCCCATTGTTGCCATCGCCATTCCCCGCAAACGCAGGGCTCAGCAGGGCGACGACCGAGAGGAGGGACAAGCTCGCGGTGAGGCTGGTTTTCATGGTGGGTGAAGGTGCTCCCACCAGCGGGACTCGCGGTCCGGGAGTCCGGTGGGACCCCGGCCGCGAGTCGGACCCAAGGAGGCAAAGGCAGGGTGCCGACCTGGCTGGTGGTCGATCCCCTACCGGTTCGGGACAGAACCCCTCTCCGGTCCGCCAGACTCTCCAGAATGGAAAGCCCGGCCAATCGCTGGCGTGTGTGGGACTTGGGTGTGTTTGTGTGTGGGTGTGGGGCGTCGGGTAAGGCGCCGATCAAGCAGTTGAAAGGGACGAACCTCTCTCGCGGGACTTCCGCTCAAGGGGGAGCAGCCGTGAGCCAAGGTCCCGAAGGGACATCCCGGCTTTCGAGGAAACGCCATTGCACGCGTTCCCCACTTCGCAGCTGCAAAAAGTCCCGAACGGCTGGGCTCACATCGATGCCTGCCCCTCCGTTTCGATTGTCGCGCGGCTCTTCGCCGCCAAAAACATACTGCCAATGGTCCGTCTGAAACGGTCCTACATCCTCCCACTGCGCGTAGCACACGCGCCCACGGCAATGAATGGCGACCCAACGCCCACGGCAGACCGAAACGCCCTCCCCGCGATATTCCCGCCAAAACCAAGGAATCACCTCCGCGGCCTCAGGACGATGCCGCCCGTCAGACCCCAAATCGTTGTAGGGCAAGGCCACGTAAAAAGCATTGAGCCGGGGCTCAAAACCCGCCGGTCGGAAACCTTCCCGACGTTGGGGATCGTCCAATCCCCCGAAATTTGCAGTCCAATTCGGATCCCACGCGCTGGCGACATTCGAAATGGGATTGTTGAGAGTCGCTTCCTCTCCCACCCAGAACACCGTGGCCACCACATTGCCTCGCCACGCAGCGAGGGAGGGAAAAGGGGACGCCTCCGGCTCCAAAACCACTCGCGCCGGCTCCGGAACACCAAACGGATCACTCAAGGCTGGCAGACGTTCACGACGGTCCTCCAGCAGCGCCTCGTGCCGGACCGAAACCCTCTCAGTCAATCCCATGCCGCGAACGGCCACCAAAGTGGCCACCCACGCGAGCAGGCTGATCGAAAGCGAGGTTCTCATTGGGTTGGGACAGCAATGCCGAACACTTCAGAATGATCGGCCTAACGGGATCACGTATATTTATTGGCCTTTAAGGTTCCAAGAATTTTTTGGAAAAACTTTGAACATCTTAAATTTTTGAGTGTCGGAACTTTCAGGTCCATTTCACCACCTCCCGCCAAATCCCTAAACGCCTCAACCAGAGGCATTTGAGAGTTTTTCTCTCCAGACCTTGCCACCCCCAAGTTGGGGGTCTCCATCGGAAAAAAGCATTTCTTCTCCGTAGATTCCCGGAATCTCCAAGCTCACTTGGACAGACCAAATCGGCGCTCCAGCTCTCCCATAGAGAACTCACTGAGAGTCGGTCGCCCATCCGCCGCGCAGTACGGCAGGTCACATTGAAACAACGCTTCAAGCAGCACCATGGCTTCTTCCGGCCGTGCTTTTTCTCGCAGGGCGGCCTTTCGAGCCAAGGATTTGGCCAGTCTTTCGTCGGCAAACCGTCGCGAAAGCGTCGCCTCATCCGCCAACTCATCCGCCAGATCCAACAGCAGTGGCTGCACCTCTTCGGGTTTCACAAAATCCGGAGCCGACATCACCTGCAGGCAACCTCCGCCAAAATCCCCAATCTCGAATCCCGCCGATGCCAAACCCTCGCGATGCGCCAAAAGGAGTTCGACCTCCCGCGGGCCGGGCTCCAACAACAGCGGAACCAGCAAACTCTGGGTGTGGACGCTTTGCCCACCAGCAGCCATGAGCTTTTCATACCAAATCCTCTCCCGCGCTGCTCGCGGATCAAGCACCACCAGACCGTCGCTCGACTCCAGCAATGCGAAGCGGCCCAACAGAGTTCCAATCAGGCGGAACCCAGGCCCCGCTGGGGCGGCCTCCGTCACGGGCTCCTGAGAAATCAGCGGGCGCTCAACCGCGACCGGTTGCCAAACCGCGCGGGCAGCCGGAACCGAAGGCATGACGGGGCGGGCCACCGATACCTTCGGCACGCCGGACTCCGGTCGGTTCGGTATCACCGGTCGCCCTCGCTCAGAACTTGATGTTTCCGGCTCAATCGCCTTCGGAGGCTGCAATGCAGAAGAAGCCCCCATCACCGCGGCGGCAATCGCCTCGCGCAAATCGTGGGGTTTGCGCAATCGAATCTCCCGCTTGGCCGGATGCACATTCACGTCCACCCATGCCGGATCCATCTCGATCCACAGCCAAGCGGCCGGGTGCAGTCCTTCTTGCAGTCCGCCTCGGAATCCCTCCACCAATCCTCGGGAAATCGCGGCGTCTTCCACCGGTCTCCCGTTCAAAAAAATGCACTGATGTCGTCGGCCGCGTCGGGCGTGCCCATGCGGCAAAATGAAGCCCTCCACTCGCAAACCAGTCGCCTCCGTCGGCTCCAATCGCATCAACTCCCTGCCCACCGATAATCCGAGAATCTGCCGCAGCCGATCCAGCCGATCCAAGCCCGCCGGAAGATCGAATACCTCGCGGTCATCCTTCCGAAATCGAATGCGCACCTGCGCGGCCGCCAACGCATGCAGACGCAGCTGATGCTCAATGTGAGCACTCTCCGTCGACTCCGTCTTCAGAAACTTCTTCCGCGCCGGGACATTGAAAAACAGATCCCGCACCTCCATCACCGTGCCCACCGGACATCCTGCATCCCTGATGGGTCCGATCTGTCCTCCTTCCACCTCGATCTCCGTTCCTGCCACCTCCTCGGCCGTGCGGGTTTTCAGTCGAAATCGGGAAACGCTCGCCATGCTCGGAATCGCTTCTCCGCGAAATCCAAGGGTCCGGATTCGCAGCAAATCGGCGGCTGACTGCAACTTGCTCGTGGCATGTCGCTCCAGACACATCCGTGCGTCTTCCCTACCCATGCCCGATCCATCATCGGTCACGCGAATCAGCGCCGCCCCCCCTCGGCGAATTTCCACCAGCACTTCTCGGGCTCCGGCATCGATGCTGTTTTCCACCAATTCCTTCACCACACTGGCCGGGCGCTCGACCACCTCGCCAGCCGCCACTTGGCTGGCCAAAACATCAGGAAGCACTTGGATGCGCGGCACCCCCCCACTTGAAACCTGAATCCGGCCCGATCCAATCCCCATTTCCCACCAACTTCCCCCTCCTTGCTTTGCATTTTTCCCTCGCACCTCTCTCTGCGGGCCGTATCTAGCCCTTGTCATGATTTCCATCAGCGACCGCGCCGCCTCCGCCCTGCGAGACCTCCTTGCCAGCAAGGATGCCTCGCCGCAGGCCGGCCTGCGCCTCGCCGTCCGTCGCGGCGGATGCGCCGGCTGGCAGTATGAAATGAAAATCGCCGAACCCGAAGAAGGGGATCACATCACGTCCTTCGATGGTGGCTGCCTGATTGTCGCCGCCGATAGCACCGCGAAGCTCTCCGGTTGCCAGGTCGACTACGCCGATGGCCTTTCCGATGCCGGCTTCCGCATCGTCAATCCCCAAGCCGTCCGCTCCTGCGGTTGCGGCACCTCGTTCGAAACGGCCAGCGATCCCCCCTCCGACTTCGATTCCGAGGGCGACTGCACCTCCTCATGAGTTCCAAGACGGAAGCAGCACCCCGGCGCCGACGTCGCAGCCACTACTACTGGTGGCTGCTCGCCAATATCGTGGCCGCCTGTTTGGCAGTCCTTTCCTGGCTGCTCACCCTTCACATCTTCGGCCACCCGGAAATCCCCGAATTCTATCGCCTCATTCAAAAACTCGGCCGAGCCGAGCCTCCCGTCGATTTCAAAGTCGAAGACGCCCCTCCCGGCGAATCGGCGGATCCCCGCAAACTCTACGTCCGGTACGCCGAGCTTCCTGACGACCGCACGGCGACACTCAATCAGGCCCTGATGCGGAACTACCTCACTGGCCTCAAACAGCTCGAACTCATTCAATACGTCGAAGGCAGCTTCGAAGTCGTCGAAACCCGCCCCCTCGGCGAAGACGACCTTTTTACCGAAGGCTTCGCCGTCCGGGGCCGGGCAATGGTCAAACCTGACGAATTTACCAAGCCCGTCCCCTACCCCGTCGTCATCGATTATCTTTTCCCCACCCACCGAGTCGTCGCTGAGAAGTGGTTTGCTCCAGGCGATCGCCTCAAGGTTTCCAAGATTCCCGATTGCGCAATGCTTCTCCATGTCGGCCGCGCCATCGATGACGACACGCCACTGGTCGTTCTCACGGTCGTCCCGATCGTGATGAACGAATACCAAGTCGGCGAAGGTCGGCGCTTCACCCTCAACTCTCCGGAAGCTCTCCATCCCGGTGCTCCGCTCCCGGTTTTCAACACCGGTCCGCAGCCCTGAGCCCCACCATTCGGCAGCTTGCTGAGCATCCAGCCTGCAATCCTTCAAGACGCAGAACAGGGACGAAGCTAGGTTGCTGATCCTTGCAACCCCACCTCGCTTTCTTCCATGCCCACCGCCGGTGAGTCCCTCCCGTCGGCGGGCAAACGTTTCCTTCAATCTCGCCTGCTTGGCTACCTCGTGCTGTGCGGGGTGATTTTCATTTGGGCCGGTTTCGCTCTCACTTTACGGAGCCTCGAAAACTCCCCTCTTGCCGCCGTCGACGTGGCGCTATTTCGGATGCTGATCCCGCTGGGTTTCCTCCTTCCCTGCCTGCCTCGGCGCCTCCCCCGACTGCGAGTTCTTCCCCCCGGCACTCTGGTTCTCGTCGCTCTCGGAGGCGCCCCTTTTTTTCTGGTCGCCCATGCTGGCGCGGAATCGACCTCCGCAGCGGATGTGAGCGCCCTCATCGCCGGCACGGCTCCCCTCGTCGTCGCCCTTCTTCGGGCGGGTTTCGAAAAGCACCGTCCCGCCTCATGGGGCCCCCTTCTCCTCATCCCCATCGGAGCAGCTCTGCTCATCGCCAGCCACGCCCACGCCATCGATGCCGAAATGATCCGGGGTTGGGCTCTCCTTCTCCTGGCCAGCCTCCTTTGGGCTTCTTACACTCTGGGACTGCGGCGCTCCGGGCTCGATGCACTGTCCAATACCCTTCTGGTCTCGATCCTATCTCTGCCATTGCTCGGCCTGCTTCTTGCTACTTCTCTCACACCCAGCCACTTCGACCACTGGACCTGGAGCGACGCCCGCCCTTTCGTCCTGATCCAAGGGCTCGGCGCCGGTCTCTTTTCCAATCTCGGTTACGCGTTCGCCGTGAGACGACTGGGAGCCCCCACCAGTGCTACCTTGGGCGCTCTGACTCCCGCCCTCACCGCTCTGCTCGCCGTTCCTCTGCTCCATGAACCGCTCCCCCTCATTGCCCTCGCCGGCATCTTCATCATCGCCCTGGGAGTCGCACTTTCTCAATCTCGACACAGACTCGCCTTCCCCTTCCTCAAGCCTGGCAGATCCAAAACCCCTCTTTGCTCCCCTCCTTCTAGCCAAGTCCCTATCGACCGAGGTGCCCCTTGAGCGAGGCCTCTCAGGATTTCATCTCGAAGTCCCAGAGCTCTCCGAAGAAGCTTAGCGAATTTTCTTCCCTCACCTCGTCTCCTGAAAGTAACACCTGCGCCGCAGAATCTCATGCCGGGGTGGCGAAATTGGTAGACGCACCAGATTTAGGTTCTGGCGCCGCAAGGCGTGCAGGTTCGACCCCTGTCCCCGGTACTTCTTCCCTCTTCCGAGTCGCTCTTCTTCAGAAGCCCCGAATGGAGGCCACCACTCCATAGCCTCATCCAAGGGAAAGACGTGGAGCATAGCGGAATCGAACCGCTGACCTTCTCATTGCGAACGAGACGCTCTACCAACTGAGCTAATGCCCCTTCGTTTCCGATTGGACAGGCGAGGGAATGGCATCTCGCCGATTTCATGGCAAGGTCAAAGGAACTGCGTATCTACCCGGGGAGCCAATTTCAAACATGCGTTGCCAAGGACCTCAATTCCCTCATAGTCCAACTCATGCGGATTTCCCCGGCATGGTTGTTGATGAGTTTCATTCCTTGGATCTTCCCCAGCTGCAGCAATAGCAGCCTGTCGGGCGACAATCCTTCTGGAACGGGCCCATTTGATAGCCGCGGAAACTATGTGGAAGCCTGGGCCGATAACCCATCCAAGTGGAATGGGCGCTCCGTGCAGCCCACCGAGGTCGCTTCGAATGAATCATCGAATTCATCCACCGTCGCTCAAACGACCACGGTGACGACCACCCCCACCGCCAAGCCGGAACCCGTTCGCACAGTCTCCACCACGAGCACGCCCGCTCCGAAGCCCAAGCCCAAACCGGTCGTCAAACCCAAGCCAAAGCCCAAGCCGGCCTTTGCCACTCACTCAGTTCGCAAGGGCGACACCCTCTACGGCCTCGCCAAACGCTACGGAACGACCGTCGGCAAGATCCAACAGGCCAACGGCATCAAGGGCAGCAACATCCGCATCGGCCAATCGCTGAAAATTCCGCGCTAAGCCGCCTCTGCCTTCCGCCCCTCTCCCTGGGGTCGACCTACGACCCCCTCGATCCCACGGACGGCCTTGATCAAGCCGTCCGTTTTCTCGTCACCGCGACAGAGATAAACAAGGCGCCGATGGCGATCATGAACAGCGAAAGGAACTGACCGCTGGTGAACACCCCGACGAAACTCTTACTCGAATCGGGTTCCCGAAATTGCTCACCAATGATCCGGAATACTGCATAGCCGATAAAAAACAATCCGGTCAGAACCCCATGAGGCAGTCGTGGGAATCGCACCCGGACCGTCCACAAGATCAAGAACAGAGCGAGCCCTTCCATGCCCGCTTGATAGAGCTGGGACGGATGGCGTGGCTCCAAAAAGGGCTCAAGGGCCTGCGTCACTGCGGGATCGTGGATCTGCCACTGATGAACCGTCGTGAACCATTGCCTCGAAGGGACTTCCGCCAATTCAGGCCGCACCGCGAGCACAGCTTCCATCGCAGCATCGAACCGAGTCGATTCGATCCGGTCCGGCTCCACCAAGGCCATCGGGAACTTGACTGCCCAGGAGACCCCTTCCGCGACCCGTCCATAGAGCTCGCCGTTGATGAAATTGGCCAACCTTCCGAACATGATTCCAAGCGGCGCCACCACGCACAACCCATCTCCGAGCCCGGTCCATGACACCTTCTTTTTGCGTGAGTAGAACCAAGTAAAGATCACCAAGCCGAGGATGCCCCCGTGACTGGCCATGCCCCCGTCCCACACCCGGAATACCCGCAGCGGATCTTCAGTGACCCAGCTCCAGCCATGCTCCCGCGGTTCGTACCAAAGCATGTAGCCCAACCGGCCGCCAATGAAGACCCCAAAGATCGCGGCTGCCGCAATGAAATCCCCGGCGGCTCCCGGCGGCAGCACCCACAATTTCCGCTTGGCCAAATAGTCCAGCAGCACCATTCCCACCAGGAAGGCTGCGAGATAGGAAAGACCATACCAACGCAACGCAATCGCGTCGTTGATCCGAAAAAGAACGGGGTCGAGGTCGTGGACGTACGTCGCGAAAAACACGTGCGGAGCTGACACCGAAACACCCGCCCCGGCAAGCGGCTTACCAGTATCGAGTCAAAGAGCCCACGGCATCCGCATCCAGTCGCCGAACCAGGGCGGTCGCCAGCACCACCATGTGCAGGTAGTCGTTCACATCAATGATCGCATTGTGAGAATGGATATACCGTGCCGGAGTTCCCAAAACCACACAGGGAATCCCTTCATTGGCTAGATGGAACGAGCCTGCGTCGGTGCCTCCCTTGCGCCGCACCGTGACCTGATAGGGAATCCCTTCATCCCGCGCCACCTGTTCCGCCAACTGGGCAAACCGTGGATTGCCAATGGCGCTGGAATCAAAATATCGGATTTGCACACCGCCACCCAAACGTCCCTGACAATCCGACAGAGGAAATCCCGGCGTATCGTCCGCAGGAGGGCCTTCGAGCACCACCACAGCATCCGGCTTGGCGAGAACTGCGGCAGACCTTGCACCGCGCAGGCCCACCTCTTCCTGGACGGTTCCCGCCAACAACAGGCGGTTCCCGCGAGATTCTCCCGCCGTGCGCTGCCCGCACTGAATCGCCCCGGCCATCCCCACCCGGTTGTCAAAAGCCTTCGCCATGAACCAATCCTCCCGGGCCATCGGCGTGAACGCACTCACCGGGGCAATCGGATCCCCCAACGAGATCCCAAATTCCCGCATCGCCTGCCCGCGGGATTCCGCACCCACATCGATGAACATCTGCTCAATGCCAAGGACCTGATTGCGCTGCGCTTCACTAAGGAAATGGGGAGGCAGGGAACACACCACCCCGACGATTTTGCGACCCGATCGGGTTTTCACCTCCACCCGCTGGGACAACAAACTGTGCGTCCACCAGCCGCCCAATGCCACGAACTGAAGAAAACCTGTCGTCGTGATGTTCTGCACCATGAATCCCACTTCATCCATGTGCCCGGCCACCATCACCCGCGGACCTTCACCTCCCGCATCGCAGATCACCGAACCGTTGCCATCGGCCGAAAGCTCTCCGTGATCACCCAACTCACGGACAAATACATCCCTCACCTCATCTTCGTAACCCGGGACCGAGTGCGCCTCGGTGAGCTCCTTCAACAATGCCTCTGCCGTCGTTCGCATGCCGCGAAATCTAGCGATTCCCTTGCCACCGCAAAGCGCCAAGTCATTTCTCCGCCCATCGCGACCCTAAAAAAACCTCGCCCAGGATGCGCTCCGGGCGAGGTCAGCGTGGAACGATTTTCCACCCGTTGCCGTTTCCGAATCAGAAGGTCCAAACGAGGTCGACCGTGAAGCGATCTTCAATGATCCCATCCGCATCGTCCGTAAGCGGAATCTCATAGGCAAATCCGACATCGATCGAGTCGCAGAGCTGCGAACGGAAACCAACCGCCGCCGTGACCAAATCTCGATTCTGGCTGGCATTCGATGCCCCGAAATTGAGCAAATCGTTGCCCTCAAAGGTGGCCACTGCCGGGACCAACCCAACCGCCTGATCAAAGTAATTCATCCGACCATTGCCGGCAGACAAGACGTGGTGCCAATTCACTTCCACCAACGGAATGAACCATGGCGTGACCTCGTAGCTGGCGTGTGCGCTCAAGAAAGAGTTCGTCGCTTGCTGACCATCAAACGGCAGCCGCACCCCGCCGCCACCGGCCAGTTGCAGGCCGTCCCACAATTTCACTGCGGAGACGATCAGATTGAGGGCTCCATTGCCTTCCCCTTGAAACACATCATGGTTCCCGGTGGGAAACTCGTAGGTCGCCGTTCCGCTCAATGCGAAGGAATTGGCCGGATCGTAGATGAAGGCGTACTTCAGGCCGGCAGCAATATTAGCAAAGCCCGTCTGTGAGGTCCACAAGGCCGAACCTGCATCCAAATCGACATACCCATCCTTAGTCGCGACCAACGACAGGCGCTCGTTGAAGGCGATCTCAAATTGCAGCGCATACACTTCCACCGTCCCATCCATCGGCACCGGCCCAATGGTCGTATTCACCCGCCTCGGCAGATTTTGATACATGTAGATCGGGTGGATATTGGTCGTCGGCAGCGCCAAATCGAACATCGTCGGGTTGGTGATCGGACGACGGGCGTTTTCGAATCCACCGGTAGCGGTGGTCGTTTCCAGCACAGCGGGCTCAATCGCGACAGTTCCTGCCAAGGCGGTGGCTGCGCAGGCGCCGAGAATTCCGGTAACCGTAGTAGCGATGGATTTTCTCATAGGGGTAGCGTGGTTTCGGTTGCTTCGTTCCGGACGCATGCCGGATGCGCGGAGCTTCCTTCCCACACGCTCAACTCGCTAGTCACCGCCCACCCCAAGCTGCGCATATTTTGCGCCGCCTTCGCCGGTCTCGCACTTCGATCCGCGCCTATCCGGCCGTGGGCTCTCCACCTTTGGCGACTTGCCAGGCAGCCTCCATTTCCTCCACTGCTGCGGCATCGAGCGAGCGACCTTGAGTTTTCAAAGCCTGCTCCATCTGCCCAAAGCGCCGCTCGAACTTTTCATTGGCAGCCGCCATCACCACCTCGGGGTCCAGTCCCCGGAATCGCAGCAAATTCACCACCGAAAACATCAAATCGCCCAATTCTTCCTCGGCCTCTGCCGGAGTCGCCGCAGCCTCTAGCTCCAGCAACTCCTCGCGAATCTTGTCCACCACTCCCGCTTCGTCCGGCCAATCGAAGCCCACCTTCGCAGCTTTCTTCTGCAGCTTCGCCGCCCGCAACAAGGCAGGCAGCCCTTTCCCCACACCGTGGAGGAAAGGCTTTTCGGTGTCCCCCTTTTCGGCACGCTTGATAGCGTCCCATTGCAGCAGAACCCCCTCCGTCGTCGCCACCTCCCGCGATCCAAAAACATGCGGATGCCTCCTCACGAGCTTCTCGGATATTCCACGTGCCACCTCGTCGAAATCAAAGCCTCCTGCCTCCTCAGCCAGTTCGCTGTGGAATACCACCTGCAACAAAAGATCTCCCAACTCCTCCTTCAAATGCTCGCGATCCCCTCGCTGGATCGTATCGACCGTTTCGTAAGCCTCCTCGATCAGGTTCGGCACCAAGCTTTCATGCGTTTGTTCTGCATCCCACGGGCACCCACCCGGTGCCCGAAGTCGATGCATGATGGCCCGCAGGCGATCCATCTGCTGCGATTTTTCCGGGCAATCTATCATTTCTGCATCGGTCATCATGAGCGTTGGGAGGCTTGTTCGAGAATCTTGCGTTCTTCCGCAGTCAGACTTCCGAGGCCCTCCCGCGTAACTTTTTCGAGGATTCGATCCACTTCACTTTCAGAATGCAGATCGACCGTCGTGCGAGGCCGGATTTTCTCTTCGTGACGACGCCGCCGAAACTGCTTGGGACGTAAGATTTTTCTCCCCGTCGTCCACGAGCCTCCTTTTCGCAAAAGCCTTGGATATCGCATCAGCAGCAGCCCCATCAATGCCCCACCCAAATGCCCCGCCTCTCCTCCACTATTGGCAAACCACAAAGAGTTCGGAAACAGCAGCCCTCCTAAAATCGTCAACACCGCCAAGCCCGCGACGATCAAAGCTAGCTTTCGCATGGTAAGGGTGACCGGCGGAAAAAGCAGACTGACCCGAGTCTCAGGAGCGATTCGGTAGATCGCAAAGAGCAAGCCGAACACTCCAGCACTTGCTCCGATCAAAGGCGTGTGCATGTCGGCATTCGGCAACAGCCTTACACCCAGCAACAAACTGAAAAACAGCGCCCCCGCCACCCCACACAACAAATAATAGGCGATAAAGCGGCGGGAACCCCACCAGCGCTCCACCCATGGGCCAAAGAAATACACCGCCATCATATTCAGAAACACGTGCATCACTCCCGCGTGCAGGAACTGAAAGGTCACCAACTCCCAAATCCGCCCCCCCAGCAACCCCGTCGAAACTTGAAAAGCGCCCCACTGCTCAAAAGGCCCGGGCAACTCCACTCCTGAGTACCCTTGGGTGGGCCGCAACATCAGGTCCAACAGGAAAATCCCGCCGTTGATGATCAACAGAGCCTTCGTCACCGGTGGCAGCGGTGGCTGCCCACCCCGCACCGAGCGTGCGTAGTTTCGCTCAGAGAATCCCATGGCGCAGGGGAGTAGCACGGGGATTCCCAACCGGCAAGGCGCCGCACCCGGGAAGCAATCACCCCGTCCCCTCGGGAAAAATGCCGAAAACTCCCCATGCAAAGCATTTCGCCGCATCTGCCCCCACCATGAATCGGAGTCGCTGCGTCAAAACCCTTACTCGCGCCCAACTGGCACCACGTTTGCTGATGCTTCGCCGATACCTCACCCCTCAACGTGTATGTTCGAAATGGAAGCCAACCATGCACCCGATGCTCACCCGATTGCGTCCGAATTGATTCTCGGCGACGCCTGGGACCCGTCGGCTGTGGCCGGCCTGATCCGATCCAAGTCGTCCCATCAGGAATCGCCCTGCTTTCTCTTCTTGGGCAAACGCGAGGCCGACTTGCTACGCTCCCACCTCGGCGCGATCTTTGGTCCCGAAAACGTTCCCTGCCTCAAAGACACCTTCTACATGGGCCTCGAAGTCATCGAGCTCGCCAGTGAATCGTTCCTCCTCACCTGCGGCCGCAAAACCTCGCGCACCCTGCAGGATCCCATCTCAAAACGCCCCGAATGGAGGGACTCGGTCTCCGATACCCTCTGGCAGTACCGCCTCCATTGATATCGTTGCGTTCCGGCTTCGGGCGGCTCGCGCCCCATCCCGTGCGATCCACGCGGGTGAGGGGCGAGCGGCCCCCGCCCGGTTCTCCCTCCTCTCATGACCTTTCCTCGCTTCGTGGGATTCGAAGCTTTGATCCCACCCGATTTGTCGCTGGGATGATCTGTCCATGAAGCGACCCGCCCTCCACTGGCAAATTCTGATCGCCCTCGTCCTGGCCACCGTCACCGGGATGATTTTTCGGGGCCTATTCGGACCCGACCCCGGCGAGGGAAGCTTCTGCACCCGCGCCATCGAGATCTCCAGCTTTGTGGGCGATCTCTTCATGCAGGCGCTGAAGATGATCATCGTGCCCCTCATCGTCACCTCGGTCATCAGTGGCATCGCCAGCCTCCAGGGAGTTCAAGGATTCGGACGTCTCGGCGGAAAAACCCTCGGATTCTACGCCCTCACCACCCTGCTCGCCGTCTTCACCGGTCTTACCGTCGTCAATCTCATCGAACCTGGTGTGAAAGACGGAGTGCCCAACGAAGCCATTCGCAGCGCCTTCGCAAGCCACGCCGCCTCCGCCTCCGAAGCCGAACATGCGAAAGTCGCCGAAGCCGCCGGCCGTCAAGCCGGAGACTTCCTGGATACCTTTCGGATGATGATTCCGCCCAACGTCTTCCAAGCGGCCACCGACAATGGCCAGATGCTCGGCGTCATCGTCTTCAGCATCCTCTTCGCCATCGCCATGACCCGACTCCCCAGCGAGGAAATCCGCACCCTGCGTGATTTTTTCCAGGCAGGAAATGACGTCATGATCACTCTCACCCGCTGGATCATGGCCGTTTCCCCGATCGGGGTCTATGCCCTGATGTTTCCCGTGATCCACGCCAATGGCCCCGAAGTCTTCTGGGAACTCAAAGCCTATTTCATCACCGTTCTGGTCGCTCTCGGGATCCACTTCGGGCTCACCCTCCCACTCATCCTGCGCTTTCTCGGCGGCATCCGCCCCGCCGATCACTTCCGCGCCCTTCGCGAAGCCCTGCTGCTCGCCTTTTCCACCGCCTCCTCCTCCGGCACCCTCCCCGTTACCATGCGCTGCGTGCAGGAAAATGCCGGTGTTTCCAAACGCGTTTCTTCCTTCACCCTTCCCCTCGGAGCCACCGTCAATATGGACGGCACCGCGCTCTACGAATGCGTCGCCGTCGTCTTCGTCGCTCAAGTCATGGGCGTCGACATGGGCTTCACCCAACAATTCTTTGTCGTCATCGCCGCCCTCCTCACCAGCATTGGCGTCGCCGGAGTCCCTTCAGCCAGCCTCGTCGCCATCCTCCTCATCCTCAAAAACAGCCAAGTCCCCGAGGCAGAAACTGCCGTGGTGGCCCTTCTTGCCGTCGACCGACTCCTCGACATGTCCCGCACCGCTGTGAATGTCTTCGGCGACTCGTGCGCTGCCGTCGTCATCGCGAAAAGCGAGGGGGATCCCGTCTACTCCAAGTGACGGAAGTCCCTTCTCCCTCCTCCAGCCTTTGCTTGCTCCGTGCCGATCGGGCCGGTAAATCCCGGCCATGCACGGCTTCGCCTACCAGAACGGCTCCCTTCATTGCGAAGGCATCGATCTCCAGTCCCTTGCGGAAGAGCATGGCACCCCCCTCTACGTTTACTCGGCAGGGACCATCCGCGACCACTTCACCCGTCTCGACCAGGCCATGACAGGCGTCGATCACGAGGTCGCCTATGCCGTCAAAGCCAACTCCAACCTCTCCGTGCTCCGCCTGCTCGCCGGTCTTGATGCCGGCTTTGATATCGTTTCCGGCGGCGAACTTTTCCGCGTGATCGAAGCCGGTGGAAATCCTGCCAAGTGCACTTTCGCAGGCGTCGGGAAGACCCGTGACGAAATCGAATATGCCCTGAAGCAGGGAATCTATTCCTTCAATGTCGAGAGCGAAGAGGAACTGCGCTACCTCAACACCGTCGCTGCCGAGCTCGATCTCGTCGCTCCCGCCGCCGTGCGGGTCAACCCGAACGTCGACGCCAAGACCCACAAATACATCTCGACCGGCAAGTCCGAGAACAAGTTCGGCGTGGACTTCGAAGCCATCGAAGACCTCTACGCTCGCGCGGCCGCGGAACTCCCGCATGTGAAGCTCCGTGGCTTGCAAATGCACATCGGCTCACAGCTCACCTCCATTCAACCATTCGTCGAGGCCGTTGAAAAAGTCACCCCCTTGGTGCTGACCTTGAAGGCCAAGCACGGAATCGAATTCTGGTCGATCGGAGGAGGCATCGGCATCGTTTACCACGACTCGTTGGCGGCTGGATCCATCGATTGGTGGGATGCGAAATCCGAACAAGATCGCCCCCTCACGCTCACCCAATACGGCGCCACCCTCGTCCCTCGGCTCAAGGACCTCGGCCTGAAGATTCTCCTCGAACCCGGTCGCGCGATCGTCGGCAACGCCGGCGTGCTCCTCACCCGCTGCCTCTATGAAAAGCAAGGCACCGCGAAAACCTTCAAGATCGTCGATGCCGGCATGAACGACCTCATCCGCCCCGCCCTCTACGAAGGTCACCACGAGATCGTCCCACTCAAGGAACCCGCTGGTGAAAGGAAACTTGTCGATGTGGTTGGCCCCATTTGCGAAAGCGGCGACTTTTTCTGCCAAAACCGCGAACTGCCTGACTTCCAACCCGGTGACACCATCGCCCTGATGTCCTCGGGTGCCTACGGATTCGTCATGGCCTCGAACTACAACACGCGTCCCCTTCCCGCCGAGATTCTCGTTGATGGCACAACCGCTCAAGTCGTGCGCAAACGTCAGACTCTCGAAGACATCATCGCCGCCGAACGGTAACCGCCGGAAAGATCGATCGCCTGCTTTCGGTAGTGGATGGCAATCCATGGCCGGAAACGTTTCCCATTCGCTCCCGTCGGCGATCTTCGCGGCGACCCTCCTCTCGCTCCCAAGCTTCGCCGCCGAGCCGGATAGCGGCCCCGGGTGGGTCCGTTTTCCTGGCGGCGAGGGTCCAGGGGCTGGCAGACATCTTGTGTTCCTCGCCGGAGATGAGGAATACCGATCGGAAGAATCCCTGCCCATGCTGGCCAAAATGCTCAGCGTGCGGCAAGGCTTCGACTGCACCGTGCTCTTCTCCGTCGATGCGCAAGGCATCATCGACCCCAATCGAGGAGACTCACTCGGCCATCCCGAGTCCCTCGACTCCGCCGAGGCCATTGTGATGCAGCTCCGCTTCCGCAAATGGCCGGATGCGGTGATGGCCAAGTTCGATGCCGCCATGAAACGCGGTGTGCCCATCATTGGCCTGCGCACCTCGACCCACGCCTTCCAACTGCCGGAAAGCAGTGCGTTTTCACGATACAACCGCTTCGGCCCCGAAGTTCTTGGCGAAGGCTGGGTGAGCCACTGGGGACACCACGGTCATCAAGGCACCCGTGCCCAAACCAATACGAACATGGAGAATCACCCCCTCCTCCGCGGAGTGGGAGAAATCACCGGCCCCACCGACGTCTACGAAGCTCACCCAGCAGAAGACGCCACCATCCTCCAACGGGGACAGGTCATGGCGGGCCTGACCGCCGATTCCGCGCCCGCCACGGGGGAAAAACAACGCGACGACGGCGTCACCCAAGCACTGAACGAACCCATGATGCCCATCACATGGACTCGCGAAATGCCTCTCGCTTCCGGCAAAACTCGCCGTGTGCTCTGCACTACGATGGGCGCCGCAAGTGACCTTCTCAGCCCTGGACTGCGCCGCCTGATCACCAACGGAGTGTTTTGGGGCCTCGGCATGGAAATCCCTGAAACTCTATCCACCGATCCCGTCGGCCCCTACCACCCCAGCGACTTCGGCTTTGATCGCTTCCGGAAAGGCATGACGGCCGCAGATCACCTCCTCACCGCTTCCCTCCCTTTCGATCCTCAGGACGGTGCCCGTATCGCCCTGGTCGGCGGCAGCCTGGCCGCACGGATGGACCTTTTCGGCGAATTCGAAAGCCGGATCCATGCCCGCTTCCCGGACAAACACCTCGTGATCCGCAACTTCGCCCGACCTGCAGACGAAGTGGGCATCCGAATTCGCCAGGATCACTACACCGCCCTCGGCGACCCCTTGGAGGTCTTCTCCCCCGAGTGGCTGCTTTGCTTCCACGGCTTCAACGAGTCCATCGCCGGTCCTAAGGGCGTGACTGACTTCAAATGGGCCTACCATCGGTATCTCGATGAAATGGGCGATCGCTATCTCCATGCAGGCCGCCGACCCCAGTGGATCCTCCTCTCCCCCACCGCGTTCGAACCCACCGGGAATCCGGACCTCCCCGACGCCGATGCCGCCAACGACCGCCTTCGACTCTATGTTGATGCCGCTCGCCAAGTCGCCCAAGAACGCGGCCTTCCATTTGTCGACCTCTTCGAACCCACCCTTTCGCTGTTTTCCCGCGAGGCCGACATGCCATTCACCATCCAAGGCGTTCACCTCAACCAGAACGGCTACCAATCCTTGGCCCAGATTCTTTGCGATGCCCTGTTCGGACCGGGAGAGCCCACCTTGGAACCCGAAGCCTTTCACCGGCTTCAACGCATGGTTCAGGAAAAAGCCTGGATCCACCGCCAGGACCATCGAATGCTCAACGGTTGGTACGTCTACGGTGGTCGGAATACCTACGACAAAGAAACCTTCCCACGGGAGTTCGAAAAAATCCGGGCAATGGTCGCGGAACGGGACCGCGTGGTGTGGGCCCTGGCTGCAGGTCAGGAAGCCACGCCCGACGACTCGTCCACCGGTGAGCTGTTCGTTCCACCCACAAATTTTGGCAACGTCACCTACTCCGAACCCAAAGAGCTGAAATATCTCACCCCGGAAGCAAGCATGGCCACCATGACCGTGCCGGACGGATTCGAGGTTCAACTCGTCGCCAGCGAGAGAGAGTTCCCTGAACTGGCCAAGGCCTTTCAAATCAACTTCGATCGCCACGGTCGACTGTGGGTCCTGTGCTCACCTTCCTATCCCCAATGGAAGCCCGGCGATCCCTTCCCCTCAGATCGGCTGCTCATCCTCGATGACGTCGATGAAAATGGACGCGCCCGGCGATGCACAACCTTCTACGATGGCCTGACCACCCCCATGGGGTTCGAGTTTTGGAACGGCGGGGTGCTCGTCTCTAACGGAGGAAGCATGCTATTCCTCAAGGACACCGATGGCGATGACCATGCCGACATCGTGGAACAAGTCTTCGACGGATGGGCCACCGATGATTCCCACCACACCGTTGGCGCCTTTGAGTGGTCGAACGACGGGCTCCTCCACATGGGCGAAGGCCTGGCCATGCACACCGCCGTCGAAACGCCCTGGGGACCCCATCGCGCCATCTCCCGCAGTGGAGTCCACATCCTCGATCCCCGCTCGTGGAGCCTCCGCCACTACGCGACTCCCGGCTACGGAAACCCCTGGTGCTATGTATTCGATCAGTGGGGCAATGGCTTCGTCGGCGATGGCACGACGCCTCAACAACATTGGGACAGTCCACTGAGCGTCGCCACCGGCGCGCACGCCGGCATTGCCCCCTTATCCGATGGCCAAGGAATGCGTCCCAATGTCGGCAATGAGTTCATCATCAGCCGCCACTTTCCCGATGAATGGCAGGGCCGCTTTGTTTACGCATGCGTCAACAACATGCGCGGGCTCACCACCTTCACTCTGGGTGATGATGGAGCTGGCTTCCATGGCGCGCGCGCCCCCATGGACCTCCTCAAAGGAGACGATGCGAATTTTCGCCCCGCCGATCCCCATATCGGACCCGATGGAGCCCTCTATTTCGCCGACTGGCATACGGCGCTTCTCGGACATATGCAGTACTCGCAGCGCGATCCAAACCGCGATAAAACCCACGCCCGAATTTATCGATTGGTCTGCAAGGATCGCCCACTGCTGGAGCCCGTCACCCAAGCTGGAAAATCGCTTCCGGAATTGCTTGAGCAACTTCGTCAACCGGAATGGCGCACCCGCTACCGCGCCCGCCGCGAACTGCGCGATCGCCCACGGGCGGAAGTCCTGGCCGCCGTGGAGTCCTGGACCTCGAGCCTGGAAGATACCGATCCCGAAGGTGACCGTCTGCGCTGCGAGGCCCTGTGGCTGCAGCAGTCCTTCCACGCCGTCGATGAGTCCCTCTTAAGGAAGACCCTGGCGGCATCGACCGGAGAAGCCCGGGCGGCAGCCTTGAGGGTCATCGCCGACGCGGCAGCAAGTCCCGTGGGAAGCCTCGACCACGGCCCCCAACTGCTGATGGAGCATGTGACCGATGCTGCGCCACGGGCCCGCCTCGAAGCCATTCGTGGACTCAGCTTTTACCCCAGCCTCAAAACAGTGAACACCGTACTGCACGCGGCGGATGCCGGAAGCGACCGCTGGATCGACCACACCTTACGCTCCACCCTCATCGGAATGGAGTCGATTTGGCGACCCTTGCTGGGAAGTGAGTCGTTGGCGCCAAACCACCCAGATGGCCTCCGCTATCTTGAGGCTCTCGACAATGAACGACGCCCTGGCGGACGAGCCTTACCGGCACTGAAAAAGCTCCTCGCCGGAACCGCAGACCGGCCGCGCGAACAAGCGGCACTCGTCGCCACCGGAAAGGGCGTGGCCCCACGTGGGGAAGCCGTCGTTTCCCGCATGTGCTCCGCCTGCCATCAAATGAACGGCAAGGGCATCGACTTCGGCCCCTCCTTCGACGGAGTTGCTTCCCGCCTCACGCGTGAGGACTTGGTCATGTCGATCATCGATCCGAACGAAGCCATGAATCCCAGCTTTCTGGTCAATAATCTGGAACTCATCGACGGCACCGCCCTAAGCGGCTTTGTCCCATCGGAAACCGCCGAGACCCTCGACTTCCGTCAAGCAGACGGCACTCTCCGCTCCATTCCTCTGTCAGAGGTCCGCAAACGGGATATCCTCCACCAGAGTTCCATGCCAGAAGGTCTCGGAGCAGCGATATCTCCTCAGGAATTCCTCGACGTCATCGAATTCCTCAGCGGTCAGAAATAGCCTCAAAACTCTTCATCTCGCATCAGCCTGCTCAGCTCTCCTACGCCGCTTTTTTTCTGAACCCTCAAGCGAAACCCGTCTGGCTTCCTCGACCCGCTCGCGCTCGTTCCGTCGACAGGCTCGGCACATCACAGCGATCGATTCCATCTCCCCAGCGATTTCTTCATCCCACCACATCTGATCTTTCGCCTTCCAACACCCCTGAGAACCGCAAGCCCGGTACGTGAAACGGAAATCCAAGTAAACGTGCCCCCTCCACGTAGGCACCCCCATCGAACCGCATTCTCTTTCGAGAACGTTGGTGCATCAGAGTGGAAAAGATTTCTCACCGTCTCGCCATTCTCCTTTTCATGCCAGCTTCGAATTTGCAGGGGATTCTCCCGCCTGCGACTTCCCCGACCCTTCGACTCGACTCGGATGCCACCCCTTCTGCAACTCCACCTTCTGGTTCTCCTCATCACCTCGACCGGGATCCTCGGGCGATTGATTCAGCTCCCACCAGAGAGCATCGTCGCTTGGCGCACCCTTATTGCGGCCATGGGAGCCCTAACAATTGCGAGAGGCTTCCGTCACCAACCCATCGGTTTGGGTGCCCGCCGGATCGCCATTCTTCTAGGCGTAGGAGCCATCATGGGCCTCCATTGGATTTGCTTCTTCGCCGCCATCAAGCTGGCTAACATTTCGATCTGTCTTGCCGGCCTCGCCACCATTTCGCTGTTCACCGCGTTTTCCGAACCCCTTCTTACCCGCAAGCCCATTCGCCCTTACGAAGTCATGCTCGGGCTCTTGGTGCTCGCAGGAATCATCCTGATCGCCGGATTCTCCAAAGGCTACCTCGCTGGGCTGATGGCGGCTCTCGCCGCCGCCGTGCTGGCCTCGATCTTTCCCGTCCTCAATCGCGGATTGGTGCAACAAGGCAGCGACCCTCAGGTCATGGTGGGTTGGGAAATGGTGGGCGCATTTCTGATCACTCTTCCGCTCATCGGATTCCGCATCGCCAC
This sequence comes from Haloferula luteola, assembly GCF_014201715.1. GTDB lineage: Bacteria > Verrucomicrobiota > Verrucomicrobiia > Verrucomicrobiales > Akkermansiaceae > Haloferula > Haloferula luteola. The sequence goes on along the minus strand of NZ_JACHFD010000025.1, from coordinate 11,463 downwards.
CGGAACGGGCGGTTGGCTTCCCACTCCCACCGATGGGGGCTGGCTGCTCATCCTGGCCCTGGTCTGCACCGTCTTCGGCCACGCATTCCATATCCACCTGCTTCGCCGCATCACCGCCTATCAGGGTAACCTCGCCTTCAATTTTGAACCCGTTTACGGCATCCTCGCCGCCGGATTTCTCTTCGGAGAGTGGCACGATCTCCATCCCGGATTCTACGCCGGAGCCCTGACCATCATCGGGGCCAATCTGCTCCATCCTTGGTTGGAGAAACGCCAACGCAGGCCCCTCAGCGAGCCATCGGCGCCCAGTTCCCCATGACGGCTGCACCGGCCTCACGCGCCCACGCATCCGCGGCGATCACGCTTTCCAGGGAGCTGGCCTGCCCCCATGAGTGCCGATCCATGACCTCGCTCACCAATTCCCATATTCCCGGAAACGGGAGCTTTCCGTCCACAAACGCAGCCACGGCCACTTCATTCGCCGCATTGAAAACAGCGGGCAAGGTGCCTCCCGCCAATCCCGCTCGCCGAGCCAACCCAAGCGCCGGGAACACGTCATCCCGCGGTGCTTCAAAATCGAGCTTCGCCAGCTGGGCAAAATCGATTCGCTCCAGCCCTCCATTGAGCCGATCCGGCCAGGTCAGCGCATACTGAATGGGAAACACCATGTCCGTCCGGCTCAACTGCGCGAGGACCGAACCATCAATGAATTCCACCATCGAATGGATGATGCTCTGGGGATGAACGATCACATCGATCCGCTCCATCCCGATCCCGAACAACCACCGGGCCTCAATCATTTCCAAGCCTTTGTTGAACAAGGTCGCAGAATCGATCGTGATCTTCGGTCCCATGTCCCAGGTCGGGTGCTTCAGAGCCCGCTCCACCGTCACCTCCGCCAGCTCCGCAGCCGGCGTCTGCCGAAAGGGACCGCCGGAAGCGGTCAAAATCAGCCGAGAAACCTCATCCACCCCACCCCGATGACCCTCAAGACATTGGAAAATCGCATTGTGCTCCGAATCGACCGGAAGAATCTTCACGCCGTGCTTCTCGGCCGCCGTGGTGATCACCTCACCCGCCATCACCAAGATCTCTTTCGAGGCGACTGCTAGGTCCTTGCCACATTCGATGGCTGCCAATGCGGGATGAAGCCCGCCCGTGCCCACGATCGCCACCAGCACCATATCCGCCTCCGCCAGGCAGGCTAATTCCACCAACCCTTCCGCACCGAGGTGAACCTCCACCCCCGCAGGAAGCCGTGCCCGCAGCTCAGCTTCCTTGGAGACATCCGCCAAAGCCACATGCTTCACCCCGGTTTCCCGGACCTGAGCTACCAGCTTCTCGACACTCGCATTCGCCGCCAGCCCGATCAGTTCGATCTGCTCCGGCAAACGACGCGCGACCTCCAAGGTCGAACATCCGATCGATCCAGTCGATCCCAGCAAAACCACCTTCTTCCGTTTCATCCCACCCATTTCAGATAGAAGTACAGCACAGGGGTGGTGAAGCAAAGAGAGTCAATCAGATCGAGAGCTCCTCCGATTCCCGGGAGCATGTGCCCCGAATCTTTGATTCCGAGACTGCGCTTCACCACGCTTTCCGCCAAATCACCGACCACCGCCAACAGCGCCAAAACCAAGCTCAATCCCACCACCGCGCCCCAACCACCAAGCACGTGCAAACCGGTCGCAAATCCCGGCATGTCCTTGTGGAAAATCGCATACAACCCGCACCCGGCGAGCAGCGCGAAAAACATCGCCCCCCCAAAACCCTGCCAGGTTTTCCCGGGACTCACATGAGGGATCATCTTATGCTTCCCAATCGCTGAACCGACAATGTAGGCGCCCATGTCGGTGAACTTCGTCACCGCGATCACCCACAATAGCAGCGCCGCTCCCGGAACCTCCCCCTCCCCCGGAACCGCAAAAACAATCCGCGCCGCAAAATTGAACAAAAACGGCAGATACACGAATCCAATCAGGCTCGATGCCACCGCCTGAAGCGGCTCCGTCCCACGAATCGGATGCCTCAACTGCAGCGTGAATGCCCCCGCCGTCGCCACAAAAATCGCCGCACCGTCCAACCACTCCGGCACTCCTCCACCCCAAAACCCCAAAAGGAACAGGTAGAGGACCACCGAGTAGACCACCGCCAACAACCACCCGAATCGCGGGAAGCACTTCATCCCCCCAGCCTTGAGCATTTGGAAATACTCCACGCTCGCCAAAATCGCCAAAAACCCGACCAGACCGACGTAGGCCCAAGCCCATCGGCTCGCAAAGGCCAAGCCCACCACCGCCCACAGCCCGAGGGTGCTCGCCGTCCGGCGGATGAACACCGCTCGCTTGCCATTTGCCTTGGAGTTTTCGCCCATTATTTGAACCGCGGGCATCCAATCGACTGAGACGCGTGAGGGCAAATCATTCCGTCGCGCAACCTTCCTTCGAAACCCGGGTTGCATGAATCAGAAGCGGGCGGCCGCCGCGTTCCAAACCAGATAACCAAATCGAAACGCAAAGATTCATTGACCATGAAAACGATCCACCTGCTCAGCACCCTCGCCCTCTTCTCCGCGAGCGCATCTCTCCTCCACGCTCAAGAAGGACCTCCAGAAGGAAAAGGCAACCGGGGCCCCCGCAACCTTCCGCCCGAGCTGATCAAAAAATACGACACCGATGGTGACGGCAAACTCAGCAAGGAAGAAAGCACCGCCATGCGTGAGGAAATGAAGGCCAAGCGCGAAGCCCTCGTGAAAAAATACGACACCGACGGCGATGGCAAACTCAGCCCGGAAGAACGCACTGCCATGCGCACTGCTCTGAAAGCTCAATACGACGCCATTCTTGAGAAATACGACGCCGATGGCGACGGCAAGCTCAGCCCCGAAGAACGCAAGGCCGCTGCCGATGCAGGCGAAGAACTTCCCATGGCAGTCGGCATGGATGGCCCCCGCGGACCTCGCGGCGAAGGCCGTCAGCGCCCGAACCGCCAAGGACCCCCTCCAGCTCCTGAAGAAGAAGCCGGAGAATAATCCTCTCCCTTGCATTTTGGGTTCATAGCAACAACGCCCCGGTCACCAAGGCCGGGGCGTTTTGTTTTTCCCACTACTCCCATTCCTGCTCCACCGCCCTCAACTCCAAGTGCAGGCGGTTCCATATCTCCGTCCGCGGTGCCAATTTCGCCTGCCGGTCCGCCAAGCGACGCCGGATGCCAATCAATCCGCGACTGTAGATCTCAAAAACCTCTCGAATCGCCTCCGCGTGGCACTCCCGTAGCGGACCCGAAAATCGCCCGACCCCATCACTCAGATGCTCGCGAATTCGGGCCACCAATCGCCCGCGCGAAATCCATGCTGCCAAAATCCACACCACTCCGATTCCCCCAACCAACACCGATGTGATTCGGACGACGGCATCTTTTTCTAAAGTCCCACCAACCCCCAGCGCGATCACCAATAGAAGCCACAAAGCGAACCAACCCTTCAGACGGCGGGCTCGCTCCCGCACCGGACCATCAATCGCTGCCCTCACCCGCAACGAAGCCAGCACCCCTGGCAAGGCCCGCTCAACATGTGCGGCAAATCGCTCCTCCATCGTATCGCGAAACTCCATCACCGTACTGGATGCGCCAGGATCGATCCCCATCCGCTCTACCACTCGCGGTCGAACGGTCGACCAATGGCCTTCGCATTCCTCCACGATTCTCTGAAAATCCCGCTTCGCAAATGCCTCCACATGCGTGTTGAGGCGTTCCGCAAAGCCCGTTTCCAACGCCGTCCCCACGGACTCGCCAAACAAAAGTCCGCGGATCGTTCGGAAAACTCCGAGCTGTTTTCCCAACCGCGACATCAACCGCTCGATCTCCCCCTGATAAATCGCACGCTCTCCCGCCAGCACCTTGTCGGAATGCTGAATCAGCAACTCCCTCAACTCATCCGACTCCCGCTCCAGACTCGTCAAAAACCAGCCATCGTCCGCCATCGTTCGCCCCTGACGATCCAGCCCGTCCTCAATCTCACGGAGTCTTCGCAAAGCTTCGTGGAACCCCCTCTCCATCGCGTGACGACTCTCCACCGATTCGCAAAACCTCGCCTCAAAACAACTTTCCAATTCCGCCAAATCGGCAGGACCTTCCGATGGGCACGCCGCGATCGCCAAAATCGGCAACGCACGTCCGACCTTCTTCAGACACAAGTCCGTCATGTGCCCGCGAATCACTCGCAGATCTTCCTCCGACTTGCGATCTGCACGCTGCACCACCAAAGCCGTACGACCCAAAGCTTCATCGGACAGCGAACTCACCCATTCCCAGCTCGCCGCCGTCCAGGTGTTCTCCGCGGGAAACACCACCAACATCAAATCTGCAGCCTCCCACGCAGTCAGCTGGGCAAACAAATCATCCCGCACCGGACCATTCAGCCCGGGCGTATCGACCCACTCCACCTCTTCAAAAACCGGCGCCGCCGACCGCACCACCTCCCCCTCGAAAAGAGCCGTCGCTCCCGCACCGCGGTAAACCACCACCTCTTTCGTCGTCGGCAGGGGACCCGAAGGTGCCACCTCCTGCCCTGCCATCGCATTGATCATCGCCGACTTGCCGGCATTGACCTCCCCCACCATGACAATGCGTCGTGGGCGCATCAATTCGGACAGGGCCTCTCCCGGCATCAACCGGGATTCGAGACCCACATCCTTCGCCAGAGCTTCAATTCTCCGGCGGCAGTCTAACAACCGGTCTCGCGTCCGGTGGAAACGCTCTCCCCACATGGCGCCAGCGGCACGGTCGTCGCGGCCTTACTCAGCCGGAGTGTTAGCAGCTTGGGCGGTAGCCTCCGCAGGCTTCATCGCCAGCAGTTGCGAGACAGTGACGAACTTGTAGCCCTTGCGGAGCAGTCCATCGAGGGTCGCCGGCATCGCGTCGACCGTGGGTGCGTGGAGATCGTGCGATAGCACAATGGCCCCAGGAGTGGTGCCGCTCAGGATCCGCGAAGTCACCACAGAGGGACCCGGGCGCTGCCAGTCGCGGGGATCGACGGACCAAAGAATGGTAGGATAGTTCATCTCGGAATGAATCCATTCCCGCTGGCGTTGAAGCAGGGCCCCATAGGGCGGACGCAGCGTCCGCGGCTGAACTCCCGCAGCACGCACAATCGCGTCCCGGGTCTTCGTCAGCTCCGTGCGCACGGCGTCGTCGCTCATCTTGCTGAGATTCCCGTGGGTGTAGCTGTGGTTTCCGATCTCATGACCCTCCGCCACAATTCTGCGAACCACCGCAGGGTAAAGATCGACGTTGCGCCCGATCACGTAAAACGTCGCCTTGATATTGCGCTCACGCAACATATCGAGCAAACGAGGAGTGTTCTTCGGGTGAGGACCGTCGTCGAAAGTCATCGCCACATACGGATCCGTCACCGACACCCGCGAAAAACTCACCCCAGCATCCTTGCTGAAGTTGGCGGGCAGATGCATCGAAGGATTTCGTGGCACCGGGCCCGTCGTGCGAGGCGTCGTATACGTCGGATTGGACGGACTCTTCACCGGAGCAGCGGACTCGGACGGAGCCACCGGAGAAGAGGTCGAAGCCGTGGACTTATCGGCATTCGAGCAACTTCCCAACGTGGTGCCGAGAATCCAGCAGGCAAGGAAGTGAGCAGCGAATTTCATGCAGGAGCGCAGTGGGGTGCGAAACATCGGATTGAACCGATGATGTCCTCTCGATGAGAGATGTCACGCCCCCATTTGCGACGTTAATTCAGATCCAGCGACCTAGCAGGGGCTTGAGCATCGCCACCCTCTCTTCCGGCCAAAACTCTCTGGGCGTCATGATCGCGCCATCCAGAGCCCGGTGCTCCGGCCACTCCGCCTCCGCCGGAATGGCAGGAATCGCTGCGGCAATGATCCGCTTGGCCAATGCCACATTCGCATGGAGATGGGCAATCACCGCCTCCGCCGTCACCGGCTCCTCCTCCACCTTCCAGCAATCGAAATCCGTGATCATCGCCAGAGTCGCCATCGCGATCTCCGCCTCCCGCGCCAATTTCGCCTCTGGAAGATTGGTCATCCCAATCACATCAAATCCCAATTGGCGATTCGCCTCGCTTTCCGCCCGCGTTGAAAAGGCCGGGCCATCCATGTTCACATAGGTCCCCCCATCGTGAACCACGCCCCCTTCGGCCACCGCCGCTTCACGCAAAATTCCCCGCATCCCAGCACTCACCGGCTCCGCAAAGGAAACATGCCCGACAATCCCCCCACCAAAAAAAGTATGATGCTCCCGCCGGCTCGTCCGATCAAAAAATTGGTCGGGCAGCACCACATGGCGTGGATGGTATGCCTCCTTCAAGCTGCCGACCGCCGTGACGCAGATCAAAAACCGCACTCCCAACGACCGCAGGGCCCACAAGTTCGCCTGATGACGGATCTCATGCGGTAGAATCCGGTGTCCCCGCCCATGGCGCGGCAAAAACCACACCTCCCGGCCCGCCAGCATCCCACCGACCAAAACATCGGAAGGGTTTCCAAAAGGGGTTTCCACCTGTCTCTCCTCCGACTTCTCGAAACCATCGATCTCGTAGAGCCCGCTGCCGCCAATGATTCCAATCGCCGCTGCCATGCCAGCCCCTTGCACCCAGGCCGCCTTGGGATCAATGCTAAATCCCCGCCTCTCCCTCCCATCTTCATCTTCTCTTCAAAAAACTCCGCCCGGACGGCGCTATCCTCAAAACCGTCGTGATCGAGCCCCGCCGCGAAATCCCGGGTCGCCTTGCCGCCACCCTCTTCCAATTCAAAATCCGGATTTTTCAGATCCGACGGTTTCTCGTCGATCTCCCTCGGCCTCCTCCCCGACATCGCTCGGGAGATCGCCTCCACCAAGCGCCCATCATTGCCGAAGTCCGATCCCTCCTCTGGAACAAACTGAGTCCCGAGGAATTTCCCCTGACGTCTGGCAAAATCCACAACCTGCGACTCGCAGCCCGCGCCCTCCATGGCTTGGAAATCCCCGCAGGCGCTACCTTTAGCTTTTGGCGTCAACTCGGTCGCACCACTCGCCGGCGCGGGTTCACTGCTGGTCGCGAACTTCGCGAAGGATGCCTCGTTCCCTCCATCGGCGGCGGCCTCTGCCAACTCACCGGCCCCCTCTATCAAACTGCCCTTGCCGCTGGATTTCAAATCATCGAGCGCCATGCCCATTCCCGAGTCATTCCGGGTTCTGCCGCTGCCATCGGGCTCGATGCCACCGTGTTCTGGAACTACGTCGACCTGCGCTTCGCATCCGACTTCATGTGGCGGCTTGAGGTCGAACTCGATGCCACCCACCTCATCGTCCGCATGCGCAGTGCCATGCCTGGCGAAGCCCCTCAACCCCATCCCATCCCACCCGACCCTCCGCGGCCGATTTCTCAAGGTGATTGCCTCACCTGCGGTCAAACCTCCTGCTTCCGACATCCCTCCGCGACCTCAGCTCACCGCCCGGCACTCGGCCATACCACCTACCTTCTCGATGCCTATTGGCCCGAGTTCCAGGATGGGTGCAGCCAGCACTCCCAACCGGGCGACCGCTGGCTGACGCCTCTCGATGGCCATCGCTGGAACAAAACCAACTACCAATGGTCGCCGCCCACCGGCACTTCGATCGCACACGCCACTCTCACCACCCTCCTGCGCGCTTGGCGACAGCGACGTCTTCCGGCCCAAGGAGCCTCCCGCCAGAGCTTTCTCCTCAAGGCCGATGCCGAACTCGCCGCCGACTTCGCCAAACGCATCGACCCCCAATGTCGCCATCTAGTCATCGCCCAAAACCTCCTCCCCCACCTATGGCGCCTGGGCATTCTCGGAGGGCGCACCTTTGATGTTCTCCTCCACCGTTGGCCGCTGGAGGAACTGCACCGCCGCTTGGATCAGGCCGCCCTCCATCATCAGAAATCATCAACCCTCAGCGACTTTCGCGCCGACCCCCAGCTCGTCCGCGACGAATCATCGGCTCTCGCTCGCGCCGGGCGTTTGATCACTCCTCACAATGCCCTCGCCGACTGGGCCGGAGACCGCGCCTGGCGCCTGACCTGGGCTTTGCCGACGCTCACCCCGACCCCGCCCGAAATCGCTTCGGATACCAAGTCGAGCCTTCCCCGTTTGTTTTTCCCTGCATCTCCTTTGGCCCGAAAGGGCATCCACGAACTTGCCGCAGCCCTCCGCTCTTTTCCCGCCGAACTTATCGTGCTCGGCCATGCCCGCGAAAACCCGGATCTCGATCCCCTAAAGGGCCTCTCATGGCGGCAAGGAACCCTCGCCGACCTTTCCTCCTCTCGCGCTCTTGTCCTTCCCGCTTGGGTGGAACACGAGCCTCGCATCGCCCTCCGGGCTCTCGCTATGGGCATCCCTGTCGTGGCCACCCGCGCTTGTGGACTTCCGCCTCACCCTTTGCTCACCGAGATCGACGAACCCGATTCTCTCACCGGGTGGCTTCAAAACCTCCTGGAAGTTCCCGTTTCGTGAATCCCCGGCGCCTCCTCCTGCTTGCGCTCCTAGGAGTCGTCCTCTGCCCCCTGCTCTGGCGGAGTGGACCAGGCTCCGAAAACCGCCCTCGCTCGATCCCATCCGCCACCACGCCAGGCTCCCACTCATCATTGCCCTCCTTCCCACCCTTGAACGAATCATCCTTCTCCCCCGCACCCGAATTCGATCGTGCTCAAAACGCGGCCCAACGAACTTACCCCAGCCTGCTGCGGCAACTCACCCCACTTGGACTCCACATTGGCGATCCCATCCTTCTCCGTGCATTCAAGGAGGAACGCGAATTGGAGATCTGGCTCCAGCCGCGCTCCCGGGAACCCTATGTTCTTTTCCGCACCGACCCCATCGCCGCGCTCTCCGGAACGCCCGGACCCAAACTTGCCGAAGGCGACCAGCAAGTTCCCGAGGGCTTTTACGACGTGGGACCCCAAGCCATGAAACCCGACTCGGCATTCCACCTCGCCTTCAATCTTGGCTATCCCAATGCCTTCGACCGTTCCCTCCAACGCACCGGGTCCTTCATCATGGTCCACGGCGGAGATCAATCCATCGGTTGCCTCGCCATGACCGACGCTCGCATCGAGGAAATCTACACCCTCGCTGCCGCCGCCCTTCAAAAAGGCCAGACGCGATTTCAAGTCCAGATCTACCCTTTCCGCATGTCCCCTGACCGCCTTGACCGGGAGTCCTCATCCCCGTGGGTCGATTTCTGGCGCAACCTTGCCGAAGGCGACGCCCTGTTTGCCCGACATCATCTGCCGCCGACCGTCCAAGTTCAGAATCAGCGGTACCACTTTTCCCTCTGAGAAAACGCGCCCACCATCCGTTCTTGTGTCGAAGACCACAAGCGACTACCAACTCGCCCGCAACGCGCCCGTAGCTCAGTTGGATAGAGCACCCGCCTTCTAAGCGGATGGTCACTGGTTCGAATCCAGTCGGGCGTGCTTCTTTTACAACGCCTTACACAGGACCCTCAGGCGACAACCCTTTCTACTGCCCTTTCACTACCCTTATTTCCTGGCAATTGTTTCAAAGTGCATCGGGTTGCACTGGCCAGAAATGGCGATGACACGGGAGCGGAAATTTCTGGGTCGAATCCGCCAGTGATCGGAGAAGCCTCGAGTGTTCCTATGCGCTTCTTTGCGTCTCGCATTGACCGGAGACCTCGGCAAAAATGCCTGCTCCCGACCCTCTATTGGCACCGCGAGCCATTCAGTTGCTGCCCTCACCCAGCACCTTCCGCGCATGGCCCAGCGATCGAGTAAGCTCCTTCCGAGAGCCAAGGGCGACCATACCAGCTTCCAACAGTCCCCTACTCTGAATCTCAGGCCGCCTAACTAGCGATTTCTTCTGAGTTTAGGTCGATTCAATCGGGTGCGCCGCCATGTCCGGCTTCCTTCTTCGTTGGTGGGCTACTTGCGCACAAAGACCTGCGACTCCCCATCTTCAGACCAATAGTAGCAGGTTCCTGCGTCAAAATCCCATTCTCCGACTAATCGAACTTCAGCACCCGACTCGCGCCATTCTACTCCAGCCATTTGGAGCATCGGGACGGGAATCTCACCGAGGTTTTGTCCTCGCGAATCAATCATTCTCACCCAGCACGGCTTGTCGCTCGAAGACCCCGGGGACATCGAAACGAACGATAAATAAGTGGGATATGACCAAATGGCGGTATATCGCCCTGTGGGATCAATCTCCCTAGAGGCTTCCGTCCGATGAAAAGGGAATCCGACAATTGCAAGGACGGCAGCCGCCAAGCTAGCAGCGACAATGATGACTCGCTTCTTCATTTCTGTCGATCGTCCTGGCCTGGCACCCGCTACCGGGAGCGCGCATCCGACTCTGGATCAGTTTTCCCTTCCTCCCCCAGCCTCGTCTCCGAAGCGGTAGCGGGTTGTCCAGCGCCGACTTGTTCGTCTTGTTCTTCTTGTTCTTCTGGAGTGACCACGAGAAGACGAGCGCGGTCAGAAGTGAAGCCAATCATCACCTTGAAGCGATACCAATTGCCGGGATGATCGTCGGGGTTGCTCGCGCCATCCACCAAGCTTCCGCGAGCAACGAACTGGATGGCCGGCCCCTTCTTCCAACTTAGGTCCTCATCGAAGTGATAACGCCCTCCTTCGATTTTGTTGAACCGCCCTAAAATATTGAGCCGAAAGTCGGGCAGAGGAACTGGCCTCACGCTGTCGGCATCAAGTCTATATATCGCGAGATTCATCGTGGTCTTCGTGCCATGCTCGACGAGTGCGAGGTATTCGGAATCTGGCGACCACGATACGGCTGTGTATCCTCCATACCCAGAAGCAGTTGAGAATATCCGTTTCTCGCCTCGCATTACGATCAGGTTCCGAACTCGAAACTCATCCTCTGCGACCGTGACCCTGTAGCTCCCGTCTGGCGAGGGAAAGGACGAGTCACCCTTCGCCAGCTGGACGCAGATTAGAAACAGGCAAGCTGGAAGGTGCGACCTCATTATTTGGGACGAACGTCAGAGCTGTGGCGGCCCGGGTCCCCATGACGGCGGTTCCCACAGCTCATGTAGATTCCTACCAACCGGGCGGACGTCCAACAAGCCCGTGGTCTAGGGTCGTCCACCAGCGGCTCGTTGGGCATTGGTTTTCATTCGTGTCCTGCTGCTCTTCGGGCTTCGAGCTTCCTCTTCTTCTCGGCGGCTCTGCAACTGCGACATCGAATCGCGGTAGAGTAGTAGGGCGCTCCAGAAGCCTCGTAATACCACGCCTGATCTTCTGCCTTCCAAACCTGCTGCTCCCCGCAATCCTGGCATACGAAGGGAAGATCGTCGAAATAGGTGGGCCGGAAATACGACCCGCCCAAATTGAGCTGGCGCGGCATGTACCACAACAAGATCAAGACCGCCGTCGCCCGCGAGTTGTGCGCCTTCGTCTGGGAACTCGGCACCCGTTTCGAATCGCAGCAACCCCAACCCTGA
>NZ_JACHFD010000024.1 GCF_014201715.1 Haloferula luteola | reverse complement strand
TGCCATGGCTCGCGTCCCGAGGAAGCAGCGGGCGGGCCAGCGGGCGGAAATCGGGCTGGAACAGGGAGGGGTTTTTCGACAGTTTCAACAAGGCGGCGCTCTCAACACTTGCCCCGACGCGAGTCGAATTTTAACAGTGATCACAACCCTCAACCCACAGTCAAAGCGCGGCTTTCGTCAGGCGGTTGGTGTGCTTTGACGTTCGCCTGATAAATTGAAGGACACCTGCAACCGGGAAGCCAAGAGGCAACAGAACTGGCTCCGTAAATGATTCCAAGACAACGGGAATGAAGATCTATTGGACTACTCCAAACGCACCTGAATTGGCGACCTTTTCTCCTATTGAACGGAAGCAGATTTGGCGTGAGTGCTCTCGCTCAACTCCGTCGTTTGTGAGAGCAGCAATAGCCGGCGTTAGTGCAGGTTGTGGTGCTCTTGTCGGAGACCTGATTGGGCCCGGTTGCGGTATTTGGGGAGCGGGTATTGGTGGTGGAATCGGAGGCTTCATCGCCGGACAATTCATGGTCAATCGGACCTTAGCAGTAATCCGGGAGCTGTATCGCCCTGATGTTCCTTCGACTACGTTTCTCAACGAACGGAATCACAAGGAAACCAATGGCGAACAAGCCGCGGCATCCGACGGCGACAAGCCGCCAAATTGAATTCCTGCTTTCATCGCGTTGCCGGATGCGCTCAAACGGTCGCTAGAAATGAATCGCGCGTGGAGAATATTTAAAGGCTTCCTCCTTGTTTGGGGAGCGATTTCCTTCGTCGCGGTTCTGGTAATTGGCGGAACGATTCTCTATCAGATCGGCTCTGGCAATCGGCCAACCAGCAAAACCGTAAGCAAGCACGATGTAAGGTTCGTCCTGAACTGGTGCAATCTAGGCGACGACCGAACTGAAGAAGTGGTTCACAGTTACGCTTCTGCGAGATCGTTCACTGGGGATCATCTGGGTGGACATGCAATGCGTGTCTCTCATCTCGACGGGTCAGAATTGGTTTTCGACGAAGAACGCGGCGGAGGCGGGTGGTATCGTGGGGACGCTCTCACAGGAACCGCTGAGCAGGCGATCGACTTTGCTGCGAGTTGGTTGCGATTATCAGAGATGCCTTGGTTTCCAACGATTGACGAGATTCGAAGCCCCAACATGTATGTTTATGTCTGGAGTATTGACATGTCAGGAACTCGACCAAACGCAGCACAGATCATCTTCGCCAGTCCGAACGATAAGATGATCTACTACTTTGATGCGAAGCTCTAAAATACCCAAAAGCGAACGAGAGCGTCGGAAAACACCGATTGAGCCCTTCGTTCCTTTGGCTTCCGATGGTGCCGAGTGATGGACGCCGTTTCGGATTTTCGGCCGGGCGTTTCCGCTCCTGGGTCATGGCGCCTGGTGATGAACTTCTGTGACGTTCCGCCGCGACCACCCATGCCGTGAGGCAAGGAGGATTCATGGGACGCTTCCATTGCATCCGGAATGGGACACTAAGAGCAAGACTGGCTCGTCTGGACTTGTTCCCACTTTTGTTCCCATTTTCGAGGGCCGTGGATCCTGTAAGTCGTTCAGGATCATCAATGGTAGCAGGGGCGGGAATTGAACCCGCGACCAAAGGCTTATGAGTCCTCTGCTCTACCTCTGAGCTACCCTGCCATTGACGTCCGAGGGCCGAAGACCGGCCCGGGGCCGGGGGAATTACCCACAGGGAGGCTGGCTGACAACTGAAAAAAGAAGGAAGTTCCTTCGGGAGGAGATCTAGGTGAAAGCGGGGCGTTCGACCCTGTCCTAGGCCATGGCCTTGGTGGTTTCCGGTCGACGAGTGGCGGGTTCCGATGGAGAGGGGGATTGCATGGCGGGGATGGGGCGCTGAAAGAGGGTTTCGCCTTCTAGGCTGAGCCAGATCCAGATGCCTTTGAAGAAGTGGCGGAGAGCGCCTAATCCCGCGTTGAAGGGGGTGCGGATCAGGTAGGAATGGTCGAGGTTTTCCTTGCCATAGGTGCCGGCCGCAAGGCGCTTGCGGGCGATGAGCTCGAGGCGCCGATTGTAGAGGGCCATGAAGTGGGCAAAGACGGCGCCAATAGGGCCGTTGTAGGGCATTTTGGAGAATTCGCGGTCTGTGTCGCGGTAGACCAGCTGGACGGGGCCAATGAAGTAGGTGGCGATGTCGAGCAGGAAGGCGGCACGCATGAGACGGGCGTCGCCGAGGTATTGGTATTTGTCGAGGTAGAGGGCTCGAAACCACCGGAAGTAAGATTCCTGGTATTGGGCGTAGTGGCTGGCGATGCGGTTTTGCACGCATTGGCCGTCGAGGGAGTCGTGGATCAGCCGGTGGGCAATGGAGATGCTGTGGGCGCAGAAGTCGAGGCCGTGGGAATAGAGGGGATCCATGAAGCCGGCGGCGTCCCCAATGGCAATCCAACCGTCGCCACAGACTTCGGTGGAGCGATAGGGAAGGTGCTTGTAGATGCGGGCGTCGTTTTCCACGGGGATCGCATTCTCGAACATCAGGCGACCGATGGGATGGGTGAGAAGGTGTTGTTTGACGCGCTGGCCGACGGGTCCCTCGGAGGGAGGGGTGCAAAGGCGTTCGTCCCAGGTGACGCCAGCGGAGAATTCGCCGTTGGCGAGGGGGATGATCCACGACCACCAGCCGCGGCCCATCAGGTGATTGGTGGCGGAGCCGCGAGAGACGACGGGTTTGATACTCGTTTTGAGCGGACCAGCATGAGATTCGTGGCAATCGAGGTCGCGGACGTTTTGGAACCGCACCCACATCGAGTGGACGGGGTGCTCGGGAAGGGGGACGAGGGTTCCTCGTTGGCGGGCAATGAGTGCGGCTTTGCCGGAGGCATCGACGACCCACGCTGCAGTGACGGAGTGGGTTTCGCCGTTGGTCTTGTAGGTGACGGTGGAGGGGCCGGGAGTTTGGAGGTCGAAAGATTTGACGGTGGCAGGGCGAACGATGTCGCAGCCAAGTCGCCGTGCTTCCTCAAGAAGGTGGGGATCGAGCTTCGCGCGGTTGAGTTGATAGGTGGGGAAGCGGGCTTGGGAGAAGGGGCCGATCTCGGAGCAGTGGCTGGGGCAGGAGTTTTCGGGGGTCGTGAACCACATGCGTAGCCCGTGCTTTTGGAAGTGATCGCGGGCGAGGTAGTTGGAGAGGCCGAGAACCCGGGTGAGGAAACAGCCTGCGACTTCCGAGGTGGATTCGCCAATTTTGCGGTCAAACTCGGTCGATTTCTCCAGGATGAGAATGCGGGTCTGGGGGCGTTCGCGTTTGAGAAGGATGCCGAGAGCACTGCCGGAGAAGGCACCACCGAGGATGACGACATCGTAGGCGGACGTGGCGGGTAGGGGGTCGGCGGCGGAAACCATGGCGGCAGCATGCTGGACGCGATTCGCGGTGGGGGCAAGCGGACTCGGTGGCGGAGGCAGGGCACGAAAAAAGCCCGCCTTGGATCAGGCGGGCTTGGAGGATTCGGGTGATGAACGGCAGGCGATGCTGTCGATCACTCGCCATTTGCCGGAGGCATGGGCGGGATCTGAATGGGTGGGGTGACCGCCTGAACAGGGCGTCCGGGGCGGCTGAGGTTCGGTGCGCCCGCGGGGGCGGTACCACCTGCGGGGGGCGCGGTTTTGATGAAGGCGGTGCGATCCTTGAGGAGAGGATCGACGGTGTATTTGCTGACCTTGTAGACACGGCCTTCCAAGGTGCGGGCGGTGGCAAGATTCTCTTCGAGGGTCTTTTTGCGCTCGGCGAAAGCTTCGTCGGCCTGTTTGGCGGCGTCTTCGGTCTCGCCTTCCGCCTTTTTGCGTTCTTGAGCGATGTCCCCGGTGACGGTGACGGACATGCCATAGCTAGCGGGTGGAGGCGTGCCGGCTTCGGTTTCCTGGGGTTCTTCGATCAGGGGACCGAAGGTGATGTGGTAGGTGAGTCCCTCGAAGGTTTCGATCACAGCGGTTTGGCGCTGATCTTTATGCCAGGAGGATTCGGCTTTGTTGGCAGGCAACACGTCCTCGAAGCGGGCGTAGGAGAAGAGGTTCTTGAGGGGGTTGAAGGCGGTTTCGTCGAGTTGATCGTTCTCCTGTTTCCCGATGAGGCTGAAGTTGGCGTTTTCCGCATCGCGTGAGACTTTCCATGCGGTGACGTTTTCTTCGCCGGGTTTGCTGACTTCCACTGAGCGGATTTTCTCGATTTTGAGGAAGCTGTCGTCGAGCCAGCGCTCGACCATGACGGTGATGGTCGGGAAAACCTCGCTGGTCACGTAGACGCCGGATTCATCGGCATGATTGAGGACAAAGCGCCCCGAGGAGCCCCCGCCGAAGGGGTTGGAGGGGTCGCTGGCGGCCTCCAGGGTTTTGCCGAAGGTGAGGTGAGCAACTTCTTTGCCTGAGGCATCGGAGAGGAGGAGGTCGGTGCCTTTTTCTTCATCATCATCTGCCTGCGGATCCATTCCGAAGCGGGGAGCGAAGGAGGGATCGGCTTCGATGCCTTGGGTGACTTTGACTTCAGCAAGGGTGCGGAGGAGGTCGTTGATGTTGGTGGTGTTGGCGGGGTAGGCATCGCGCTCGGCGACGGACCAGGTGCCATCTTTTTTCTCGAGGGTGACTTTCTCCTCACCGCGGGTGATGAGGATTTTAGCGACGTTTTCTGCCGGGAAGCTTTCGAGGAGGGTGTCTCCACGGTCGCGGGCGGTGGCGCTTTCGAAGGACTCCTTGTGGGCGGATTTCACCGCCACCAGGGAGACGACGAGAACGGCCGCGAGGATCCAGAGGATGAGGACTTGCTTCTTGCTCATGGTCGATGGGGAAGAGGTTAAGAATGGTGGGTTCAGCGGGCGCGAGTGGCGGTGCGGCGGAAGATCAGGAGGGCGCCGCCCAAGAGGACGATCACGGCGGGAACGCCAGCGATGTTCCAGGCGATGATGCTACCAGCGATGCGATCTTTTTCGCGTCGGAGGTCTTTCTGCAGCTCTCGAACTTGCTTACGGGCATCGACCTCCTGTTGGCGGAGGTTGCGGATTTCCTTCTCCTGTTCGGGAGTGAGGTAGAGCTCACTGCCTTTGGATTTTTGGGATTGGAGTTCGTTGAGGCGTTGTTGGGCCTCTTCCGCTTGGGCTTCGAATTCGGCAATTTTCTCACCGACGCGTTGGTTGGCCTTGGCTTCGAGTTCGCTGAAGACGGTGAAGGGCCGGCTGGTGGCGGAACGGCTGCGAGAGCCGATCAGGTGAGTCGACGAGGCCGCCTGGTCGATGAGGTTGAAGAGGAGGGAAGAGTTGCCGTTGATGGGTTGAGCGATCTGCATGGTTCCGAGACGCTGCACGGCGTAGGAGAATTGGTCGTAGAAGGCATCGACATCGGAGATGAGAAAGACGTTGCCATCGGCCTCTGCCTGGGTGAGGGCGGTCGAGGTTTCGTTCTCCGGGGTTTCTTCCGGTTTTTCTTCGTCTTCTGGCGTTGCGTTTTTGGCCGCGGCCTTGGCTGGGTCTCCCTCCGGGAAGGCAGACTTGAATTTCCCGTGGAGGTGAAGCACGAGGTCGTAGGATTTCCCATCGGGCCGGAATTGGGTGGCCAGTCGGGGGTCGAGCTGAGAAGCGGGCATGTTGTCGACAAGTCCGGCTTCTTTCGATGAATGGATGAGGGTGTCGATGGCAACGCCTGAGCCGCCGGTTGGAGTCATGCCGCCTGCGAGGAAGAAGACGACGCTGTTGAGGTCCTTGGTGACGATGCTGTCTTTTTGCGGCATGCCGTCCTGAGGAACGGAGAGCACAGCGAGGCCGGTGCGATCGCCGCTCATCTTGGTTTTGTAGCTGGCGTCACCCACGGATTGGGTGGTGGTCATGTCGACTCCCCAGGCTTTCATGAGGGTAGGGAGGGTGGAGGTGGTGGGAGCTCCCGGTTGACCCATCATGGGATTGCCACCGCCGATCATTTGGGCGGTGACGGAGTAGGGGTCGACGCAAGCGATGACGGTTCCGCCCTTGAGGACGTATTGGTCGATGGCGAATTCGGCCTCCGGGGTGATTTCGGCCGGGTGCATCATGAGGACGACGCTGTATTTTTCAGGGTCGATCTCGCCGGGTGTCATGGTCAGGTCCTCGATGTTGTAGGACTGGCTGAGTTGATTGTAGATGACCCAGGGTTGTTCGGCTTGTTGGCCGGGCATGGTCGGGGCACCGCCGGCGATGGGCAGTGCGGACATGAAGCCGATGGTGGGTTTGCGAGTGGCACTTACTTCTGCGATGGCGCGGGAGATATTGTACTCCAGCATGGTTTCATCGCGCGGGTCGAGGAAGGGGATCGTGGTGGTGCGATCGAGGCAGGAAACGGCAATTCCGAAGTAGAGGTTGTCGTTGTTGATTTGTTGGCCGCTGATGCCGTCGAGGTTGGCGGCGTCCTCGGCATCGGTGTCGGGCTGAGGGTCGAGGTTTTCGATCTTCAGCTTCCCTTTGGCGAGGTTCTGGTATTCGGCGAGGAGGTCATCGACTCGTCGCATGTGGAGTTTGAGCTCCTCCGGCATGTAGTCGGTGCTACGGGTGGCGTAGTAACGGATGACGACCGGAGCGGCGAGATCGCCGAGGATGGCCTTGGTGCCGTCGGAGAGGGAGTGAATCTTATCCTCGGTGAGGTCGAGGGTTTTGTGCCCAAGGCCGAGGGTGCCGACGAGCATGTTGCCGGCGACGACGATGGTGGCGAGTGCGCCGATGGCGAGTCCTGCCAAGGCACCAGGGTGTAGAGTCTTAGTTTCCTTGCTCATGGGATGGAATGGTGAGCGGAGATGAAAAAGGGGTTGGGGAAGATCAGGCGCGTTTGGCCGAGAGGATGGCGGAAGTGCCGAACAGCGAAGCGAGGATGATCGAGGCGAACCAGACGAAGTCCTGCAGACGGAAGGCCCCTCGGGCGAGCGAGAGGTAGTGGTCCCAGACACCGAGTGAGGTGATAGCATCCTTCACATCGGGGGCGAGGGTCTTCGAATATTGCCGGACGAAGGGGTCGAAGGTGGCAAAGACGAGGCCAATACAAATGGCCGAAGAGACGATCAAGCAGATCACTTGGTCCCGGGTGAAAGCAGAGACGAGCAAGGTGATGGCGAGGAAGGTGCAGGCGAGTAAGGTGGCACCGATGTAACCGGAAAGGATGGCGAGGTTATCGGGCTCGCCTAGCCAATTGACGGTGATCCAGATGGGGAAGGTCAGGGCGATGGCGAGCAGCCAAACGGTCGCGGCGGCTTTGAATTTCCCGACGATGACGGCCCATAGGGAGATGGGGTAGGTGCCGACGAGTTCCAAGGTTCCGGAGCGGAGTTCTTCGCTGATGAGCCGCATGCCGACGGCGGGGACGAGCACCATCAGGATGAAGGGCAGGTAGAGGAAGAAGGAGTAGGTAAGGGAGGCGTCTCCAGCTTCGATAAAGTTCCCGAGGGTGAAGGTGAACACCATCGCGAGGAGCAGGAAGATCACGATGATGGCGTAGGCGATCGGCTGGCTGAAGTAGCTGGCAAGCTCGCGCTTGTAGATGGTCCAAACGTCTTTCATGGGAAAGGGAAGGTGGGGGGTTAGGCGGCGGAAGCGGTATCGCGGGTGGTGACTTGGCGGAACAAATCGGTCAGCGAGCCGGTGCCGGATTTGGCGATCAATTCCTGAGGGGTGCCGTCGACGACGATTTGGCCGCGATCGACGATGACTGCGCGAGAGCAGGCGGCTTCGACTTCTTCGAGAATGTGGGTGGAGAAGAGGATGGCCTTGGTTTTGCCGAGGCGGCGGATGAGTTGCCGGACTTCGTGTTTCTGGTTGGGGTCGAGGCCGTCGGTGGGTTCATCGAGGATCAGAACCTCAGGATCGTGAAGCAGTGCTTGGGCGAGGCAGGTGCGGTGGCGATAGCCTTTCGAAAGGGTATCGATGGATTGGCGTGCGACGTTCTGGAGGAAGCAGGTTTCGATGGCTCGTTCGACGGCCTCTTTTTTGGCGCTGCCGGAAAGGCCGCGGATGGCGGCGCCGAACTTGAGGAAACCGGTGACTGTCATGTCATTGTAGAGGGGCGCGGATTCGGGAAGGTAACCGATGTGCTTTTTGGCCTCCTTGGGATGGTCGATGACCGAAACGCCACAGATTCGGATGGCACCGGAGGTGGGGGGGATGAAGCCGGTGACCATGCGCATGGTGGTGGATTTTCCGGCGCCGTTGGGTCCGAGGAAACCCAGGACTTCGCCCTTTTGGACGGAGAAACTGAGGTGATTGACGGCGGTTTTGGAGCCGAACTGCTTGGTGAGGTTCTCAACTTCGATCATGGCAGAGAATGGATGAAATGTGGGTCCGGAGAAGGGGTCGAATGGGGTCCTCCGGCGTCCCATGTGTGCCACTAGCGGCACGGCCATGGGCGTGCGTCTGAAAAAAATCCGGAGGCTCGGAATGCAAGGGAAAAGGGAGGGATCGGTGGATTCAGTAGGGGAAAAACGTCCCCCCATCGGGGTATTTGGAGGGGGCTAGGAACGGCGGAATCGGGGGCTGGAAAAAATGAGAAATGGAGTGGTGGTGGTGTGTAAGTCGCAGATGGTGAGGGTTTTGATGGGTGGATTTTGGCTTTAAGGAAAGGATTCTTTGGGATGCTTCACGAAGCCCTTGACGGATCTAAGATACGTTTCCTAGAAGTTAAGGTAACGGACTCGGGAGTACCCAGAACTCCTCGTTCCGTTCGTTTCCCAACCCAGAATCGACGGCGAGTCGCCGGTTTCCGCCAACCCAGGAAATCGGCGTGCGGGTGCTTCCTATCCAGCAACCCCGAATCCAAATAAAAACCCTAGAAAACCCTGTATGATGAGTAGGACTTCCCTGCTGAATACGGCGTTCCTCGTTGGCCTCACGGCTGCCGCGACGGCGGCCAACATCGCCTGGGATGGCGGTGGCGACGGAACGACCTTTGACCTTGCGACCAACTGGGCTGGCGATGTGCTTCCCGATGGTACGATTCCCGACACGGCTGTCTTTGATGGGACGGCGGCGGGTGTTTTGAGCCTGATCTATACGGGCGCCAATCCGCTCGGAAATACTCTGGGTCTCGACCTGAGTGTGGCGGCCACCCAGACCAGTGGGATGAGCTTGGATAGCGGAGTGAATGTGACTTCGCTGCGATTGAACCAGCTATCGATTGCGAGCGGTGCCGGAGCCTTTCAGTTGGGGGACGGCGCAGATGCATTCAATATCACGTTGGGCAGCGCGGATGGGCAAATTCATGCCTGGACGAACGAGTCAGCAGCGACGGCCACGATCGCCTCGGATGTGGTCCTAGGGCTCGGTGGGGCCGGGAATCATGCTCTGAGCTTCGGAGGCTCGGGAAACTGGAATGTGGCGAGCCCCATGACGCCCTCGAATGGAGCGCAACTGAGCGTCCACAAGACAGGCACGGGTGAGTTGGAGCTTGCCAGTGGAGGGAGCCTCTCGGGAGGAGTGACCGCATACGGTGGTGCCTTTTGCGCGGTGTTGAAAGAGGGGGTCACCCGGCTCACGGGTGGCGAACTGGCCTGCAACAGCGGCGAACTGGTGGTTGGAGGACTGGACACCGGGACGGGAACGGACACGGAATTGATTGTCGACGGCGGGAGTTTGACGGGATTCAGCTGGCTTTCGGTGGGCCGCGGCAATGGTGCGGGCGGCGTTTCGTCCGATGTGGTGATCAACAATGGCATGTCGGTCAGTGGTGCGAATGCCTCGATCGGTTTCCATGCCGGCGACACGACACGGGCGGCGAAGGGCTCCATCACGCTTCATCAAGCTTCCACGCTGTCGTTGACGGGAACCCTCAATCTGGGCGAGTCAACGGGGGATGGGACGCTGACTTTGAATGATGGCAGTGTCCTCAATGCCAACTTCATCGACGTCGCCACTGGGCAAAACAATACTCAGGCGACTCAGGGAACGCTGAATGTGAACAGCGGTTCGATCGTCAATTGTGAAGGGGATTTCCGGACGGGATATGCCGGCAGTGCCTCGAATCAAGCTGTCGTGAACGTGAACGGAGGGACGGTCAATGTGGCGACCACGACCGAGCGGTGGATGATTGTTGCGCGATACGATTCGACGAATTCAACGATCAACATCGACAATGGCGGGACGCTGAATTTGAACGCGAACACCGATCTTAAGTTCGCTCAGAGCGGCAATGTGGGCACCAACGTGTTCAACTTGAACAGTGGCACGGTGACGGGGTTCAGCGATAACAAGACGACGCCGAACGGAAATTCGAATATCGACCTGCAATTGGCGGGAGGAACGGCCTCAGTCAATACCTTCAACCTGAATGGTGGGGTATTGACGATTCGGGAGATCTACACCTCTCAAAATACGGGGACGGCTTCGTTCAACTTCAACGGAGGCACGTTGAAGGCGAACGCGACCCATGCGGCGTTCCTGAATCTTGGAGGAGCGAACCAGCGGGCCAATGTGCGGGATGGCGGAGCGATCATTCACACGAATGGTTTCGATGTGACGATTCCCGAACCTTTGGTTCACAGTCCTATCGACGGCGATGCGGCGATCGACGGAGGACTCACGAAGTTGGGGACGGGGTCGCTGACTCTGAGTGGCGCGGAAACCTATACCGGTCCGACGTCGATTGAAGCCGGCACGATGACCATGGGGGGAACTCCGACGACCTCGCAGGTGAGCGTGGTGTCGGGGGCGAGCCTCGGGGTGGAGGATCCGATCGATACTCTGGGAGTGCTGGAAGTTCCGGCGCTGAATTTGGCCAGCGGTGCGACGCTACGATTGGAGACGAGTTCCGGGAATTTGAGTGAGGAAGTGGTGGTGACCGGGGCAGGTGGCCTGACCTTGGGAAGTGCTGCGGTTCAATTGACGCTCGACGATAGCACCAACGGAGCGGTGAGCGGCACCTACACGATTCTCGAGTACTCGGGGACGCTGAATGGTTCGGTCACGAATCTTTCGGTGGCCAATCCGCGGCCGGGTTATTCCTACGACTTTGCCGATACGGGAACGGCGGTGACGGTGACCGTGGTGGCATCGGATACCGATGGCGATGGGATGGACGACGATTGGGAAGATGCCAATGGGCTCAACAAGTTGGTGAACGATGCGGACGGCAATGCCGACGGGGACTTCTCGACCAATCTGGAAGAGTACCTGGCGGATACCGATCCTCAAGATGCGGCCGACGATCCCGGAAACCTCGACAACGATGGTTTGCCCGACGCATGGGAAGTCGACAATTTCGGCAGCACGGCAGTGCAAGCGGGGACGGACGATTTCGACGGAGATTACGACACGAATGCGTTCGAGTATGCCAATGGGACCGACCCGAATTTGGCCACGGACTACACCGATTCGGATTCGGATACGATGGGCGACGGCTGGGAGATCGCGCATTTTGGCGATATCACGACTTCGGACGGCACAGCGGACACGGACAGCGACCTGTTCACGGATCTACAGGAGTGGACCCGGCGAACGGATCCGACGGACGCCGCGTTCTCGCCTGCCTTTGCACGGCTTGATCACCGTTGGAATTTCAATGGTGACCTGTTGGATACGGGTACCGTGGGGGGCTCCGACGCCGTGATTCAACCGGGCGATACCGACAGCACCAACGTGGTGACTCAAACGGCAACCACCGTGGATTTCACCGGAGGTGCCAAGGCGAATTCCCAATGGGTGCAGCTCGGTAGCGATTTGTTGCCGGAGACCAATGAGCCGGTCACGTTGGAGTTCTGGGCGACTTACAATGCGGTTCAGAACTGGTCGCGAATCTTCTCGTTCTATGATCCAGCGGAGACGGTGGCGGAAGAGCTCTACATGTCGTGGAGTGTCGGCACGGGAGAGGGATCCGACCGCATCGAGTGGCTGGATAGCACGAAGAACGATGCGACGATGGATAACTCGATTTCGTATTTTACGGGGTCGGAGTACCACATCGTGATGGTGATTGAGCCCCTCGAAGGCAATCCAGAATCGTCGAAAGCGACATGGTATGCGGCGACTTCCGGTGATGCGGAGTTGGGCGTAGCCAAAGGGACATTTACCGTCGCGAACCGGATTGCCGATGTGAGCGATGCGGTGAATGCACTGGGTCGTTCGTGGTGGCCGGACAACGCGCCATCGGCCTCTTACAACGAGGTGCGGATGTTCCGTGGCAAGCTTGCCGAATGGGCTCTGGAGGCGATGCATGGGCAAGGCCCCGATGATCCTGCCCAGAAGGATGTTGATGGCGGTGCAGGTGCGGATGGTCTGCCTGATGCCTGGGAGGAATTTTACTTCTCCGGCGACTTCAGTTATGGTCCAAATGACGACCCGGACAACGACACGGCCACCAATCTGGAAGAGTTGTATGCGGGCAGTGATCCGTCGGACAACACGTCGTTCCCGGGGGACTCGGATGCGGATGGGTTGCCGGATCAGTGGGAACTCGACTATTTCGGATCGCTGGATGAGGACGAGTTTGGCGACCCGGACGGCGATTTCGCCTACAACATCGACGAGTATCTGGCAGGGACGGATCCCAATCAGTATTTCTCGTTCCCGGACAGCGACAACGATGGGATGTCGGATGGTTGGGAAGACTACTGGTTTGGAGATCTCTCGAATGATGGAACCACCGACACGGATGGAGACTCGTTCAATGAGTTGGCGGAGTTCGAGGGCCTTTCCGATCCGGAAGATCCACTGAGTCCCGGTGTGCCCAGTGGAGATGCCGATGGGGATGGTCTGCCGGATCGCTGGGAGGTGAATGCCCTGTTGGCAGTGAGTCTTGCCGATACGGATCCGAATGGTGACGATGACTCTGACACGTTTACGAACTTGGAGGAATACCAAGCGACTTCGGATCCGCTCGATGAACTCTCGACGCCTTCTGATGTGGACGGCGACGGTGAGGCCGATGTGGTGGCATTCTACGATCTGGAATCCACCGGCACGGGTCTCGTGGATATCGACGGTGAGGCCACTCTGTTCACCGATCGATTGGGGGGTTCAGGAACGGCGATTGCTACTCCGGATGATCGCCTTGATCTGGATACGGTCGCAGGGACGTTGACGTTGATCAGTTCGCCTTCGGACATCAATGGTCAGATCAACATGGAGCAGTTGGAAGCGATCGGGATTCGGTTGTCTGACTATGGCTTTACGGGAACCGAAGATTTCCGGATTCGTGCCCACTTTGTGGATCTGCCGGCGATGGATGGTTACGACCAGATTGGTGCTTATGTGGGCACCAGCACTCAGTCGGTGCTACGGGCTGGGACGATCGCTCCGGGGTATTCTGCTTTGGGGGTGAACACCAATGGAACCAACGATTCGGACGCGACGTTCGGGGCCGCCAATTCCGCTGGTGCGGTTGGAACGGACCTTTCGGTGTTGATCGAGCGAATCGGAGGAGTCTGGACGGTCTTCGTTAATGACAACGCCGCGAATCCGGGGGCGCAGCCCGCTTTCCTGGATGGCAATGGCGATTTGGAGGCCGGGGTGTTTGTGCTTCATCAGACGACGGCAAAGGCGGCGACCTTGGAGAGCTTCACGGTGGTGCGCTTTGGTCAGTCGAACCCCGATGGTGATGGCGACGGCATCGATGACGCCTGGGAAATCGCCTATTTCGGTAGCGTGGGCGTGATTGATGGCAGCGGTGACGCCGACGGAGACGGTGTGAGTGACCTCGAAGAGTATGCGTTCCACGGCGATCCCACGGATGGCAGTTCGTTGGGTGAAGGGTCGATCTCCACGGCAGATTCGAATGGCAACAGTCTGCCGGATTTGACCCTGACGATTGCGGTCCGGGCCGGAGCGACGTTTGGTCTGGGCTCCAATCAGGAGCAGACGGCCACGGTCAATGGGGTCGTTTACACGGTGCGAGGATCGCTTGATCTTTCGGACTGGACGGGTGGCGTCAGCCACGTCGGCACCAGTGCATCGACCAGCGAAGACTATGAGTTGCACACCTTCCGGCTGGATTCTTCGGATGGCCTGACTGGCCGAGGATTCCTCGATGCGGAGGTGGAAGGACCCAATCCCTGAAGGGAGAGAGGGGTCGACGAACTGACGGTTCGCGGATTCCTTGCTTCCTGGTTGACCGCGCTCGCTGTTTTAGCGGGCGCGGTTTTTTTGTGGAGGGACTTGGAGGTGTGAGGAAAGCCAGGTCTCGAAGGCGTCGTGCCGGTGGAGGTCGTAGAGGTGGGACTGGAAACCAGCGGCGATGCCGGATTCGATATTGGCTGGCAAGTCGTCGATGTAGAGGGTTTCCGCGGGGGTCAGTCCGTAGGTCTCGATGACATGGCGGTAGATCGCGGGTTCCGGTTTGATGAGCTTTGCGAGATAGGAGCAGGTGCCTCCCTCAAAGTGGCGGAAGACATCGTAATTCTCGAAGATCCACGGCGCGTGGATGGGGTTGATGTTGGAGAAATAGAGCAGGCGGTGGCCTTGGGCTTTGAGGTCTTCGACCACTTGCCACATGGGAACGTTCGGGGTGAAGATGTTACGCCAGGCTGCGATGAAGGTTTCGCGATCGGCGGCCGGGCCGAGTTCCCGTTCGGCTTGGGCGAGGTAGTCGTCGAGCGGGATGTCACCCCGTTCGAAAGCATCCTTGTCGCCCAGGATTTTGCGCAGGCGCTCATCGGGTTGGGGTTCGTCGTCGGGGATCAGCTTCCGCAGCGAGCTTTCAAAGTCGAAGTCGAGAAGCACCTTGCCGATATCAAAGAGGAGGGTCATGGACGCGGGGCGACCATAGGGAAGGTCGTCGTCCGGGCAAGCCAGCCTTGACCGCGGCGGTTGGATTTAATCATTTGAACAGGAGACATGGCCTTCCGCAAATCCCGTAAACTCCTCCTGAAGCCACTCGACGCCCTGAAGAAACACTTCGGTCACGGCGGATTCCTAGACGGCCAGGAAAGGGTGATTGAGCAGATCGTCTCGGGTCGTGACGGGTTGGTGGTGATGCCCACCGGTGGGGGAAAGTCGTTGTGCTATCAGCTCCCTGCGATGTGTTTCACGGGAGTGACGCTGGTGGTATCGCCTTTGATCGCGCTGATGAAGGATCAGGTGGACGCGTTGGTGGCCAAGGGAATTCCAGCGACTTTGATCAATTCGACGGTGCCTTGGGAGGAGCAAAAGCAGCGACTTCAAGGGATGCGAACGGGCCGCTGGAAACTGGTCTACGTGGCCCCGGAACGTTTCCGGGCGGAGTCATTCCTGCGAGCACTGGAGGGGGTGGAAGTGTCGCTTTTTGCGGTGGATGAGGCTCACTGCCTTAGCCAATGGGGACACGATTTTCGGCCCGACTACATGCGTTTGGGCAAGGCGCTGGAGAAGATCGGCCGCCCGCAGTGCGTGGCATTGACGGCGACGGCGACGCCCGTGGTGCGGGAGGATATTCTGCAGGTGTTGGGGTTGCGGGAGCCGTTCGAAGTGGTGAGCGGGTTCTCGCGGCCGAATCTTTCGCTGACCATCACGGCGGTGGACAAAAAGGCCCAGAAGTTGGATCGGGTGCGTGCGGTGGCGAGTGCGCATCGCACAGGGATCGTCTACTGCGCGACCCGCAAGAAGGTGGAGGAAGTCAGCGAAACTCTGGCGTCCTGGGGGATGCGGGTGATTGCCTACCACGGAGGGATGAGTGATGGAGAGCGCGAGAAGGCTCAGGAAATTTTTCTGTCTCGCAAGGCGGATGTGGCGGTGGCGACCAATGCATTCGGGATGGGGATTGATCGACCGGATGTGCGTTTCGTGGTGCACTACGAGATCCCTGGTAGTGTGGAGGCCTATTATCAGGAGGCTGGCCGAGCGGGACGTGATGGTGAGGCGGCGGTATGCGAGCTTTTGTTCAACTATGCGGACACGCGAACGCAGGAGTTTTTCATCGAGGGGGCGAATCCGGGGGGGCAGGCGATTCGGGATGTCTATCGTTACCTGATGCAGACCGCGGACGGGGAGCATGAGGTGCACAAGAGCATTGAGGACATCACGGATGGGGCGGGTTTGAAGAACTCCATGGCAGTGAGCAGTGCGTTGGCGACGCTGGCGCGGTCGGGATACATTGAGCGATTTGATGTGCCGGGGAAGCGAATGCGCGGGACCCGGCTGAGGCGTCCTGAGGTGTATCCGGCGGATTTGGCGATCGATGAGGACGCTCTCAGTGAAAAGGAGCGGCGGGATCGAGATAAGCTGAAGGCAATGGTGGAGATGGCTTACTCCCGGGTTTGTCGGCAGCAATGGATTCTCGAATACTTCGGGGAGGAAGAGGCTGATACTTGTGGCTGTTGCGATGTTTGCCTGGATGGCGGAGGAGAGGATCGTCCGCCGACCGAGGAGGAGCACATGGTGGTGCGCAAGGCCTTGT
Source organism: Haloferula luteola (assembly GCF_014201715.1). Lineage (GTDB taxonomy): Bacteria > Verrucomicrobiota > Verrucomicrobiia > Verrucomicrobiales > Akkermansiaceae > Haloferula > Haloferula luteola. The sequence goes on along the minus strand of NZ_JACHFD010000024.1, from coordinate 43,533 downwards.
CCGGGGTAGCGCGGATGTCTCGGCAGACGGGGCAGGGATGGGAGGGGCGATTCGGGCGCGGCAAGATAGTTCTGATGCTCTTGGGCAGTCGATCGCAGGACATTGCCGCGGCGGGTTTGGATCAGCTGAGCACCTATGGATTGTTGGCGGAGAAAGGAAGCGGCTATCTGAACAGCTTGTTTCGAGCGATGACGGAGGGGGGATTGCTGCGGGTGGAGGTGGGAGAATACCCGTTGGTCACGTTGACCGAGCGGGGCGAGCGGGTGATGCGTGGGAGCAAAAGTTACCGGCTGGCTTGGCCATCGGCGAGTGAGGCGGCAGGGGTGGATTCGGCGGTATTGGACGATCACGGCTTCGACCCCGGGCTCTATGAGGAACTGCGAGCGTTGCGGGGAAAAATCGCCAAGGCCCAGCAGGTGCCTCCATACGTGGTGTTTAGTAACAAGACTTTGGAGGCCTTGTGCCGGTATCGCCCGAAATCGATCGATGAGGGTATGGCGGTTCCAGGGGTGGGTGAGATCAAGGCTCAGAAGTTCCTGCGGGGGTTTGTGGATCGGATCAAACGCTGGGGATGAGTTTGTAGGAAGCGGATGGAGGAAGGTCGGCTTGACCCGAGGCGGAGCTGCGCTCACTTTGTCCGCCGATGTCTGCCACCCATAAGGTTCTCTTTGTCTGCACGGGAAATACCTGCCGCAGTCCCATGGCTGAGGCTTTGTTTCGGGATGCTGTGGAGGACCGGGAGGAGTTCGAAGTCGCCTCGGCGGGAGTGGCTGCCTATCCAGGTTCGCCCATCAGTGGGGAGTCGGCGGCGATTTTGATGGAGCGTGGGATCGAATCGGGGGCCTTTCGCAGCCAGCCGGTGACGGAGGAGCTCTTGGATTGGGCCACCCATGTGTTTGCGATGACCGGCGGGCATTTGGCGGCATTGCTTGCGGAGTGGCCGGAGTATGAGGATAAATTTTATTTGATGTGCGAGTTTGTGGAGCTTCCCGGGCGTGGGATTGGCGCTGATGTGCCGGACCCGATCGGCATGGGCAAGCGGGCCTACGAGCAAGTCGCCGGGACCTTTGATCGGGCGATTCCGACGTTGATTGCGTTGATTGATCAAACTTCCTGAGCTTCTGAGGCGGCTTGAGTCCGTGACCTCTGGAGACGGGGGTTGCATTTCCGCGTCGGGTGGGCCATTTCCCTGCCGCCATCCATCCCGTTTCCCATGAGCGTGAAGACCATGAAAATTGCCGTTGGCGCCGATCACGGCGGAGTCGAACTGAAGGAAGCCCTCGTCGCCCACCTGCAAGCGCAAGGTTATGAGGTGACGGATTTTGGGACGCACGGTACCGAGTCGGTGGACTATTCCGATTTTGCCAATCTGGTGGGCCGTGCCGTTTCGGATTTCACCCACGATCGGGGGATTCTGTGCTGCACGTCGGGCGTCGGCGTGTGCATGACGGCGAATCGTTTCGAGCACGTGCAGGCTGCGAATGTTCGCACGGTGGAGGAGACGGTGATCACACGCCAGCACAACGACGCGAACGTGCTTTGCCTTGGTGGCAAGGTGGTGGACGCGGAGACGGGCAAGGCGATGGTGGATGCCTTCCTTTCGACGGAGTTCGAGGGAGGGCGCCATGAGCGTCGAGTTTGCAAGGCATCGGGTTCGCGGCTTGCGGAGAACGATCCGGATCTTTATGCGGCGATCGTGGCGGAGGAGAAGCGTCAGCGCTTCAATATCGAGTTGATTGCATCGGAGAACTTCGCATCGCCAGCGGTGATGGAAGCGCAGGGTTCGGTGCTGACGAACAAGTATGCGGAGGGTTATCCCGGCAAGCGCTGGTACGGCGGCTGCGAGAATGTGGACGTGGTGGAGAGTTTGGCGATTGAGCGGGCCAAGGAGTTGTTCGGTGCAGAGCACGCGAATGTGCAGGCTCACTCAGGTTCCCAAGCGAATACGGCGGTGTATTTCTCGGTGTTGAAGCCGGGCGATAAGATTTTGACGATGGACCTGGCCCACGGGGGCCACCTGACCCACGGGCACAAGGCGAACTTCTCGGGTCGCTTCTACGAGGTGACGCACTATGGGGTCAGCGAGCAAGATGAACGAATTGACTACGATCACTTGGCTGAGTTGGCACGCGAGGTGAAGCCGGCGCTGATCACTTGCGGAGCCTCGGCTTACTCGCGGGTGATTGATTTCGAGCGAATTTCGCAGATCGCTAGGGAGGTGGGCGCGTATTTGTTTGTGGATATGGCGCACATAGCGGGTTTGGTGGCGGCGGGGGTTCATCCGAATCCGGTGCCGCACGCGGATTTCGTGACGTCGACGACTCACAAGTCGCTGCGCGGCCCGCGGGGTGGGATCATTCTGTGCAAGGAGGAGTTCGCTAAGAAGATCGATGCTCAGGTGTTCCCGGGGATTCAGGGCGGCCCGTTGATGCATGTGATTGCGGCCAAGGCGGCATGCTTTGGCGAAGCGCTGAAGCCGGAATTCAAGAGCTACCAAGAGCAGGTGGTGAAGAATTCGCAGGCGATGGCGGCGCGGTTGACGGAGCACGGTTATCGGATTGTGTCCGGAGGATCGGACAACCACGTGATGATGGTGGACCTCAGAGCCAAGGGGCTGAACGGCGCCGAAGCATCGCATGCTCTGGATGAAGCCGGGATCACGGTGAACAAGAATTCGATTCCTTTCGACACGGGAACTCCGATGAAGCCGAGTGGAATTCGGGTAGGAACTCCTGCGGTGACTACTCGGGGAATGAAGGAGGCGGACATCGAGAAGGTGGCCGATTTCATCCACGAAGCGCTTCAAAATGTCGGTGACGAGTCGGCTCTGCATGCGTTGCGTGATCGGGTGCATGATTTCATGCGAGCTTTCCCGATGCCTTGGTAAGTGATTTGGATCCTCCGCCCGGTGGCAGCCATTGGTCTGCGACCGGGGGGTGAGGTTCTAGGAGAGTCCACTTGGAATCTCGGTGGGTCACATCATCCGGTGGGGCCTTCAGCAGGGGCGGTGGGGCTGGAGAGGTTGCGGCGCGATTGGTAGACGGCGAAGACCAAGGTTGCGGCGGTGAAAACGCAGCAGAGAGGGCCGATGAGCCAACCTCCGAGTTGATAGGGGGTGCGACGACGGGATGGCGCGATCTCGGCGACGAGATTGCCCGGTTCGAAAAGCGGGAGCGAGTCGACTCGTCGGCCCCAGGGATCGACGACTTGGGTGAGGCCGGAGGAGGCGGCGACGACCAACCAGCGTGCATTTTCCGCAGCGCGATGGCGGAACAATGCGGCGTGCTGGCGATGTTGACGGGCTGTCCAGCTCTCTGCGTCCATGCTGGGGATCAGAAGGAATTCCGCTCCGTTGGCGACGGCTCTACGCACAACGGCATCTCCGTCATTGTCGAAGCAAATGGGGGTGGCGATTTGGCCGAGAGGAGTGGAAATGGCAGGCGCTTGGGTGCCGGGCTGACCGTCGTCAAAGAAGTGGACGGGGCGGTTTTTGACGTGGGTGCCCAGGAGGGTGTCTCGCCCGAGGGTGAAGGCGGTGTTTTCCCAAGTGCCATTCTCGCGGTCAGCTCGGCCACCGAGCACGAGGACTTGAGCCGATTTCAGGTCGAGGAGTTTTTGGAGTTCGATGCGAAGAGCCGTGTTTTGTCGAAGGTCGGTGGTCGTGGCGTATTCCGGCCAGACGATGGCATCGACCGGGGGCAGGTCCTTGCTGCGATGGAGCAGAGCGAAGGTCGACATTTCCTCACTTTGGATGGCGGCAACTTTGAGGGTGGGGTTGGGAGTGGAGGGTTTGGGCAGCCAGGTGCAGAGCGCGATGGATCCGAGGAGGATCACGCCGAGCAGTCTCTGACGTGGGGAAAAGGCGATCGCTGCGCAGGCAGCGGCGATGAGAAATGTGATCCCATAGACCCCGAGGAGGGGGGTGAGATAGCCGGGTGGCAATCCGGTGCCGGGCGTGATCCAGGCAAAGCGCAGAGGGGACCATTCGCAGCGGTAGTATTCAAAGCCGGTCCAGAGAGTTGCGGCGATCCACGGTGCCCAGGCTCGATTTGGGAGCGCGAGGGTGGCCCAGAGGCCAGTGAACAGCATGGGGAAGAGAGTGAGGACGGCATGGAGAAACAGCGCGAAACCGCCAAAGATGGTGACCATCCAGTTGAGAGTGCCGAGGTAGAGGGAGAAGCCCATCAAGGCCCCGAGTCCGATGGATTGCTGGGGGGATGCGCCCCGAAGGGCGATCAGAAAGGGGAGAAGGAAGATCAGGCTGCAGGCGGACAGTCCGACCGGCGGGAATGAGAGGATCCCGAGCCCGGCGGAAATCGTCACCAGCATGAGACGTACTGGAAATGTCCAGCGGATGGGCTGCATGAGCGTTTAGGATTCGGGGTGGTGGAAGAGGTGGTTTTCGAGGGCCTTCTGAAAGATCCGTGCATCAGGGGTGGAGCCTCTGAGTTGCCTTTGGAACGGGGGAGAGGTGATGTCTTCGATGGAGCTCCTCATCATGTGGTGGCGCTCGATGAGCCCATCGACTCCCGCCCAGGCGGAGAAGATGCCCGCCAGGATGGCGAGATGGAGAATCAAGACCCGGAGAAGGGTCGCGGCGTGCAGTCGACGATGCCCGCTATAGAGCAAGAGCAGAGTCTCGGCGAAGTAGGCCATGAGAAGGAGTCCGAGGAGCCCAAAGAGGTGGAGGCGGAGAGATTTGTCGGGAACGAAAGGCAGGGGGAGACCGCTCAGGTGATCGAGCGCCATGGTGGCTGGCGCTATCAGCAGAGCCATCCATCCGGCCACTCCGTAGAGTCGGGGATGAAGACGGCGGAAGCCGATGGGAGAGGCACGACGAGCGAGGGAGATGGAGATTTCCCGCGTGGTGTGGAAGAGCACGCAGATGATAAGGCCCGAGAAGAGGAGTGTCACGGAAAGGGCATGGCGAGCGGTGTAGGTCGTCTCTCGAGAATAGAGAAATGGGTTTTCAAGGATGCTGGCAACCAAGACGGACGGGACCAAGGCTCCGAAGATCAAGATGCGAAGATGGTCGATGGGACGCAGCGCGTGAGCCAAGCGCCCGGGTAGGCCTAACAATCGGCTGGATGATGAAAGAGAAAGCAAAGACACCACGAGGACGAGAACGAGGCTGAAGGCGGCAGCAAAAATCAGGTCGAGTTTTTCGTAGTAGCGGTGTTCGGCAAGCCGAAGAGAGTCGGTGCCCAAGCTGGAGAACTGCGAGAATGACGAAACAGAGAAATCGTAGGTGGTGATCGAGGGTGGCAACTCGGGGCGAACTGCCGCCATTCCAAGGCGAAAATGATCTTCCCATGAGGTGAGTCTGAGGGAACGACAGGCCGCCTCCATGGCGGGTGCAGAATTCCATGCAAAGGCCACCATGGCTCCCGTGGGGTCCATGGCGGAGAGATGTTTGGCGATGCGAGTCCATTGCTCACAGAGTTGTCGAAGCCCCTCTGGATTTTGTTGAGCCACCATTTCCTCGGCAGAGGGGATGAAAAAGCAAGCGACGGAGTCGCCCGATGCGATGGAGCCAGACGGAAGTTGTCGTAAGTCGAAGTAGACCGCTCGGTTGAGGACGAATGCGCCGAAATCTTCGGCGGGTCGGCAGAGCGAGAGACGAGAGATGAGCCGTTCGTCGCGGCGATCGGCGATGAAATCAGCTGCAATGGCACGATCCAGGAATTTCTCGGCCCGCTGGAAGTTGGCGGGGTTGGAGATGCTGACCTGAGGATAGCCACTGGGTCTTCGACCGCTAGGAGCGGTCGATTCGGTGAGCAGTAGGCATGCGACCGCGAGATCGTAATAGCCATTGCCCGGGTCGAGAGCTTTCAGTTCTGCAACTTTTTCGGGTAGAATGGAGCCATCATCAGTGAGGTCGATGCGGAGGGTCTCGGCTGCGGTGGCAGGGGAGTTGGGTCGAGTTTGCCAAGAGGTTTGCCAGCGATCGATCAACGAAAGTTCGCTGGGATCGCCGAGGACATAGGGACGATGCGATGGGGGAATTCGACTTTCCAATAGGGGATACCAGGAGGCAGGGGACCAACGATTGTCCAAATGGGCGGGATGGATGGAACGGAGGGGCTCGGAAAGGGAGGTCGTATTGGATTTCACGACGTTCAGTTGATCGGCCAAGGCAAAGGTCCGAAGTCGGTCGAGGGCAGGCGGGGAGACGAAGTGGAGGCCGAGAACGGTGAGGAGAATGACGCATGAGGCGAGCAGGGATCGCCAAGCTGCTTTCCAGGGAGGAGATGGCGGGAAGGGATCGGGCTCCTTGGAGGAAAAGGGGATGGCGGTGGCGGCTTCGACAAGGAGATCTAGGCGAGCGGCATTCTGCGGAGCGTCGGCGGGAAACGACTCCACGACGGCGTCCAACCATGGGTTTTCAGGACGCATCGGGAAGGTTGGTCAAAGAGAAGGGCCGATTCACGGGGAGAGCATGGCTTCGGTCCACTCCATGGATGGAAGCTATGGCAAGATAAAGCAAAGTTGAGCCCGTGATGACAAGTTCCATGTGGATGGATAATCTTGTGTCTTCTCCGTTAGTCCTCGGGCGACGAGGTGGGTATGGGCAGATCCCTTCAGTGTGGATGCCGAGGATGTCTGGCACGACCCGAGTCCTGAAAATGGGGAACTGCTGGGGAGGCTAAGTGAAGCTCAGGGCATCCATATCGAACACCGCGGTGACGTCCTCGGGAAGAGGGGTTTTATCAAGGACCTGCTGCACGTGTCGGGTGAGCGCGCGGGCTTTGGGCCCGCGGAGGATGAGTTGGAAGCGGAATTGGCCGTGAGCTTTGACCAAGGGGCTGGGCAGGGGCTCGCCCAATTCGATGCCGGGCGGGAGTGCTTCTTTCAGCCGGCGATGGAGGGTTTGCAGGGTGAACTCGGCGCGACGCTCGTGGGTGGAGCGGACGGTCAGGAGCGCGCAGCGCGCGAACGGAGGGTAGCCGAACTGGCGTCGCATTTCGAGTTCTTGATCGGCGAAGCCATCGAAATCGTGATGGCGAGCAAACTGGATACTCGGGCTGTGAGGCGTGAAGGTCTGGACGATGACTTCGCCTTCGAGGGAGCCACGTCCGGCGCGGCCAGCGACTTGGGTGAGGAGTTGAAAGACGCGCTCGCCTGCTCGAAAATCGGGGACATGGAGGCCAATGTCGGCGTTGAGGATGCCGACGAGGGTGACGTTCGGGAAATGGAGGCCTTTGGCAATCATCTGAGTGCCAATGAGAAGGTCGATTTTTCGAGCGCGGAAGGCGTTGAGAAGATCGCGTAGGGCGTTCTTTTTTCTGAGGGCATCGGCATCGATGCGAGCAATGCGGGCGGAGGGAAAGACTTTGTGGAAGACGTCTTCGACTTTCTGGGTGCCAAAGCCTTGAAGGATGATCGAAGGGTCTTTGCACTCGGGGCATTTTCGCGGGACGACGGCTTGGTGGCCGCAGATGTGGCAAATGAGACGATCGTCGGTGCGGTGGTAGGTGAGAGCAATGGCGCAGTGGGGGCACTGGCAGACATGACCGCAGGCCGGGCATTGGAGGGAACGGGCGAAGCCTCGGCGGTTGAGAAAGAGGATCGTTTGTTCGTTTTTGGCGAGGCGGTCGTCGATGGCGGAGCGCAGGCGATCGGAGAGAAAGGTATCCTTGGATTTTTGTTTTTTGGACTCGAGCCGCATGTCGATGACGCGGATGAGCGGAAGGGATTGGCCATCGGCGCGGTGGGTGAGTCGGAGGAGTTGGTATTTTTGGTCGAGAGCGTTTTGCCAAGACTCAAGGGAGGGAGTAGCGGAGCCGAGGACGACGGTGGCGCCTTCGAGATGGGCGCGGAGGACGGCGACGTCGCGGCCATGGTAGCGGGGGACTTGGTCCTGTTTGTAGGAGTTTTCGTGCTCCTCATCGACGAGAATGAGTCCGAGGTCAGGGAGGGGTGCAAAGACGGCGGAGCGGGCCCCGATGACGATGCGGGCTTTGCCTTTGCGGATGCGGTGCCATTCATCGAAGCGTTCGCCTTGGGAGAGGTTGGAGTGGAGGACGGCGACCTGATCCTGAATATGGGCGAAGCGGGCGCGGAAACGGCGAACGGTTTGGGGGGTGAGGGAGATTTCGGGGACGAGGACGAGGACGGTGCGACCGGCTTCGAGAACATGGCGAGCGGCTTGGAGGTAGACTTCGGTTTTTCCAGAGCCGGTGACCCCGTGAAGAAGAAAGGGACGTGTGGGTGAAGGTGGCGACGCGAGGGAGCCGCCATCGGTTTCCAAGGAGGAGAGAATGGCGTCGAGCGAGGTTTGTTGCTCCTCGCTGAGGGGGAGATCGCGGGTGGGGAGAATCTCGTCGACCCCATCGGCATCGGGATCGCGCCTAACTTGCTGATCGATGAGTTGCACGAAGCCTTTTGCGACGAGGGCTTTGACGCTGGTGCCGGCGGCGTTTCCGAGGTCGGTGAGGGGCATTTGCTGCTCGGGAACGTGACGGAGCAGGGTGAGGATGGTGTGTTGTTTGGGGGCTCGCTTGGCGAGTTGGTCGAGAGTTTCCTCATCGGGCAGCTGGGTGAGGACGACGGCCTTGCGGGTCTTAGCTGCGTTTTCCTCGGTGCGGACGGCCTCGGGCAAGAGGACCCGAACGACACTTTCGATGCTGCATGCGTAGTAGTCGGCAATCCAACGAGCTAGCTCGAGAAGCTTGGGCGTGAGGAGGGGCTCGGGATCGGTGAGGGAGTGAAGAGGGCGGAGGGCAAATCCGAGATCGGCGGGAGCATGATCAGTGACGGCGAGAACGGTGCCCGTGGAGGTTTTATTGCGGAGGGGGACGCGGACTCGGCAGCCGGCAAGGACCGGGAGGCCATCGGGGATGGCGTAGTCGAAGACGAGCTCGGATGGGCCGTCGATGAGGACGCGGGCGGCGGGCACGGGGCGATCATGGGAGGATCGGGGTGCAGAGGTCCACCCTTTGTCAGAACGGGGATGTCGGTGGTTCGAGGTTGGACCTTGGCAGGGGGGCGTCCATGATGGGGCCGTGATCCGGATTCGTGGGGCTAGGCAGCACAATTTGAGGAATCTCGATTTGGAGATTCCGCGGGAAAAGCTGGTGGTGGTGACGGGACCCAGCGGCAGCGGGAAATCGTCGTTGGCATTTCACACATTGTTCGCAGAGGGGCAGAGGAGGTTTGTGGAGTCGTTATCGGCGTATGCGCGGCAGTTTCTGGATCAGTTGGAAAAGCCGGATGTGGATGCCATTGAGGGGTTGAGCCCAGCGATTGCCATCGAGCAGCGAAGCGGTGGATTGAATCCACGGTCCACGGTGGCGACAGCCACAGAGATTTATGAGCATCTGAGGGTGTTGTGGGCCGCTGCAGGGACTCCCCATGATCCAGAGACAGGAGAGCGGCTGGAAAAGATGGCAGCGGGGGACATTGTGGCGGCGTTGGCGGCGGAGCCGGAAGGCTCAAGGGTAGTGGTGCTCGCCCCGGTGCCGAGGGAAGAAGCGCTGGAGGTGGGGCGCTTGGTCGCGGATTTGAAGCGGCAAGGGTTTGTGCGGGTGAGGGTGAATGGGGAGATGTTGGATTTGGACGAGGCGGAGGGGGCTTGGCCGGAGCGAGCGGAGGAAGTGGAGATTGTGGTCGATCGGTTGGTCGTGCGCGAGGGCTCGGAGTCGCGAATGGCGGATTCGGTGGAAACGGCGCTGAGAATTTGCGGCAGTGAGTCGCGCGTTTTGGTGCAGCGGCCGGGAGTGGATGCCTGGGAAGTCAGGTCATTTCAGACCTGCTATCGGAATCCGAAGACGGGCTTTGAGATGGGTGAGCTGAGTCCGCGACATTTTTCGTTCAACTCCCACCTTGGTGCCTGTCCGGCATGCGAAGGGCTTGGCACGGAGCGGTTTTGTGATCCGACCTTGTTGGTCGACGATGGGAAAAAGCCCTTGGGAGCAGCCGTGAAAGGGTGGTGGAAGCCGAAGTCTCAGCGTGAGAAGGCGTTTTTGCGGGAGGCCGCTGCGATGGAGCAAATGTTCGACGTTGAGGGGAGAGCCTTCGATGAGCTTCCGGAGGCCTTGAAGTGGCTCTTATTCCAGGGCGGCATGTTGGAGACGGGCTGGAAGATGGGGGCGGAAAAAAAGCCTCAGGTGAAGAAGTTTGAGGGGCTGTGCTGTGAAGCGGAGCGGAAGTTGCAGGGGGCATCGAGTGAGGCAGTGCGGCGGAGGATTTCCCGGGTGATGGCGGAACGTCCGTGCCGCGTGTGCGGGGGAAAACGCCTGAAGCCCGGGATCTTGGCCGTGAAGATCTCGAGCAAGGTGGCTGGTTCCGCGGAAATGGAGTCGACGCCGGCGTGGGGAATTCAGGATTTTTGTGGGATGCCGGTGGAGGAGGCTCTTGCCTGGTTGGGCGGGGTGCAACTGCCGGCCGATCGGGTGGAAGTCTGCGGGCAATTGGTGCGGGAATTGGAGGAGCGGCTCTCGTTTTTGGAGCGGGTGGGCCTGGGGTATCTGGGGTTGGATCGGGCGAGTGGGACTTTGTCGGGAGGGGAAGCGCAGCGCATTCGTTTGGCCACTCAGTTGGGTAGCGGATTGACAGGGGTTTTGTATGTGTTGGACGAGCCGAGCATCGGTCTTCATGCCGAGGATACAGGCCGATTGGTGGAGGCATTGAAAGAGCTGCGCGACCGCGGCAACACCGTGGTGGTGGTGGAACACGATGAGGCCGTGATTCGCGCCGCGGATTGGCTGGTGGAACTGGGGCCAGGTGCTGGCAGTGAAGGAGGGTATTTGCTGGCCAATGGGCCGTTGGACCAAGTCGCGAACTCTCCGACCAAGGATTGGCTGGGCCGTCCGCCCGCGTCGCCTCGGCGATTGCCAGCCACCATGGGGGGCCTGAATTGGGGCAACGACCTGGTGATCCGCGGTGCGCGAGAACACAACCTGCGAGATGTGCAGGTGAGGATCCCACTGGGGACGATTACCTGTCTGTGCGGGCCCAGTGGCAGTGGAAAATCGACTTTGGCAGATGACATTTTGATGCGTGCGATGCGCCGCCATTTTCATGGGGCGACGGATCGTCCAGGAGCCCACGATGGCATCGAGGGATTCGAGCACATTGGAAAAGCCGTGATTGTCGATCAATCGGCGATCGGTCGCAGCCCGCGGTCGAATCCCGCAACCTTCACGGGAGCCTTCGACATCATCCGCGCCTTGTATGCCAAGCTACCGCTTTCGCGACAGCGTGGGTATGGGCCGGGGCGCTTCAGTTTCAACACGCGCGGGGGGCGGTGCGAACGCTGCGAGGGTGCCGGGCGACTGAAGATCGAAATGCATTTTCTTCCGGATGCATGGGTGCCCTGTGGGGCGTGTGGAGGGAAACGCTTCAATCGAGAGACTTTGGAAGTGGCATTCAAGGGATTGAATATCGCGGAGGTTCTGGAGCGATCGGTCAGCGAAGCCCGACAAGTTTTCGGGGCCGTGCCGAAGCTGGCGACTTTGCTGGAGGTGATCGAGAATCTGGGGTTGGGATATTTGCGGTTGGGACAGGCGGCGGACACTCTCTCGGGAGGAGAAGCGCAGCGATTGAAGTTGGCCGTGGAGCTGGCAAAGCCGGCTGCGCCTCACACCTTTTATTTTTTCGATGAGCCGACGACGGGGCTGCACTTTGGAGACGTCGAACGGTTGTTGACGGCGTTCCGCGGGCTCCGAGATGCGGGTCATACCGTGTTGGTCGTAGAGCATCAGCTGGATGTGATTCGTGCCGCCGACCACGTCATCGATCTGGGGCCAGGTGGAGGCAAGCGAGGCGGGCGGGTCGTTGCGGTGGGATCTCCCGAAGAACTGGCCGCCGATCCGCAATCTCCGACCGGGCGGGCATTGGCGGGAGAGCGAAGACGCGAGAAATAGACAAGGTTGGGGAAAGGCATCGCTTGATTCATGAAACCTTCCGAATTTCAGGTGACGCCTCAACCGACGACTCTTTCCCCAAATGCCACTCCGTCTTCATGGCGGGAGTGGTTGAGCGAGCACGGCCCGCGGCTGCTGCTCTTTGCCCGTCAACAGACCCGGTCCCAAGAAGACGCTGAGGACATTCTCCAGGATGCCCTCGTCAAGTTGGTCGACAAGATCGAAGCTGGTGAGTTCTCGGGCGGTCAGGAAGCGTGGATGCCCTATCTGTATACGGCACTTCGTCGATTGGCGATCGACCTCGGTCGCAAGGACGACCGACGCAAGCGGCGTGAAGACCAGGTCGTGGGGGATTCGATCGTGCAGTCTCAGGATGAGTTCCATCCGTGGTTTGAAAGTGACACCTCGGATGATGAGACCCGCAAGCTTCTCGAAGGTGGACTCAAAGATCTGCCGAAAAAGTTCGCAGAGGTGATCGTGCTCAAGATTTGGGGTGACCGGACCTTCGCACAGATCGGCGAAGCTCTGGATATTTCACCAAACACTGCGGCCTCCCGGTATCGCTACGGACTTGAAGCACTGAGTAAGAAACTCTCAGGGGCCCGCCGGAAGGGTGACCTTTCTATTTGAACCAGCCATGGATTCCGAATTCCAAAGACTTGAAGATCAGTTGAAAGCCTTGGTTCCCGCCAAGCTCGACTCAGCCTTGCTGGATGGCTTGGCCGCCGCATTGGGAGATCCTTCTGCGCTGGCAGGGGATGAGGTCGCCCAACTGGAAGCCCGTTTGGGCCGCATGAACCCGAGGCCACCGAGCGCTGCCTTGTTCGAGAAGCTCGCCGCTCCCTTGGAGCGGACTCCCTTTCTCGATGAAGCCAAGACGGTCCGTTTCCCGGTGCCTGCGGCTGAGGTCGTGGAGCCCTCTCGCGGGTCCCGATTCCCATGGCTTGCGGCCGCCGCGGCCGTCGCCATGGCGGGTGCTTGGACGGCGGTGAAAATGTCTCCTGCTGCCCCGATCCGTCCGGAAAGCTCTGCAGGGGTGCCGGTGGCTCAGAACGCAGTTCCCATCGAGCAAGCCCCAGCGGCAGACGGGCATTTTCAGCCCGCTTCGATCGACAGCGCCGTCAGTCAAACCGAGGACCTCGGGCTTCAATGGAATCGCCAGGCCCAACCGATGAGGGTGGTGCGCGTGACCTACATGGACCGCATGAAGCTCCTCAATGAAAAGGGTGAGGTTATCGAGACCTCGGTGCCCCGGGTGGAATATGTGGTGATCCCAGAACAAGTGGACTGACGGAATCCTGCGTAGACAAGAATACAGAGATACGACGCTTATAGTAGTGAAACAGGCGACGATGAAAACGAACCTATTCCAACTTTTGGCCGTGGCGGCGGTGGTTCCGCCGCTGATGGCGATCGAGCCCTCCCAGGAAGTGGTGCCGACGCCTCCGCGACAGCGACCTGCTCAAGTGAGTCCGGTCGCTCCCATCGCACCCATACCGAGGATCGTGGTGCCGCCCCGAGATGCTGAGGAAGAGCGGGCGCTTGATGAACCTTTTTCCACGGCCCCCGAGGAAGGCCAAGCCTACCTCGGAGTGGTGCTCGACCGGGTCCCGGATTTTCTTGCGGAACATCTGAAGCTGAACTCGGGCGAAGGGGTGATTGTGACCGATTTGATTCCCGATGGGCCAGCGGCTTCCGGTGGATTGAGGAAGGGAGATGTGATCCTCCGTGTCAATGAGCGTCCTGTCGGCGATCGTCAGGATGTGATCGACATCACCGGGAACATGGCCGTGGGCGACAAGGTCAAGGTGGAGGCGATCCAAGAAGGAGAGCGCAAGCCCTTCACGGTGGAGTTGGCGGCTCGTCCCAGCATGCCTGATGTGCAGCCGCTGCAAGGACGGGGAATGTCCGGGGGGGTGTTTCCCGACCGCCATTCCGACGTGCTGCGCGATGCTTTGGAGCGGAACATGCGCCTCCTTGATCAGCTGGATCGTGAAATGCCCGATCTTGGGGAGAACATCACCGGCGGCATGATGGAGCGCCTCAAGCAAGACATGAGCCTGGGAGGGAGCCAGAGCATGCAATTCCGCTCCAGCGGTTCGGGTTCTTCGATTCGGCTCTCGGATGAACGGGGTTGTGTGGAGCTTACCAATGATGGTTCTGGAAAACAGGCCAAGGTTTACGATCGCGAGGGAAAACTTACCTGGCAGGGCCCCTATGAGACCGATGAAGATCGCGCGGCGGCTCCCGATGAAGTTCGCCAACGTCTTGATCGTGTGGATTTTGGGAACACTCTCCCCTCCTTGGGAGGGAAGGGCATCCAACTGAAGCTTCAAGGCAATCGCTATCGGCCTGCGGAGGAGGTCGATGATTCTCAACGACCTCCGGCCGGGCTGGAAGATCCGGTCGGAGAGTAATGATTTCTCAGGGAGGCTAGACAAGGGCCCGTCGTAACTGCAGGTTACGGCGGGCTTTGTGTTTTTTACGGCTGGAGTGAAGGGGAAGGCCGTTTTCAAGGAGAGGCTGACAAAAGTCCCCAGACTGCGGCTTATAGGGGGCCCTTCGTCCGTCTCTCCTCGATCTCCGCAGTTTCCCAGCGGGACGCACCAAATGGACAGGGTGCGGGCTGAATTTTTTACAAAGGAGCCTTCCCCATGGCAGGAGAAGGCATCTCAACAACGTAGGAAACTGACGAGGCGGGACAGGTCTTACTGCGAACTCGTTTGCATCATGGATTTGATGATTTCACTGGTATCGAAATCGAGGCTCGCTTGCCGAGGTGGATACTCTTCAAAGGACTTAAAGAAATTTTGGACAACGCCGAGAGCGGGAACCAAGGCCCAAGAACGATTCTCTTGCCATTCGTCAAATCCCCTTGCGCTGTGGAATCGCTCAAATGGGTCGAGGTCGAGTCGTGTAATCGATGGAGTGACCATCTTGTTTTGGACTCCATTGAACCAGCGATCTTGCTTAGTGAAGAGGAACTTCCATTCGCCAAAGCGGACACCATGAAAAGTCGTCTCTGAGAAAAAGAAGAACTCTTTGCGGTTGCTTGGACCCGTCTTCGTGAGGACGGGGGTTTGATCGTAGCCATCGAGGTGAACCTTGTAAGAGGTGTCGCCGATTTGGTGCCCCGTTAGCAGCTGCTCTTTGAGTTGGGGTTGTCCGAGCTTGGTCATGATGGTGGGAATCCAATCCTCCATGGCCATCAATTCGCCAGTGGTCGAGTGGGGAGGAACGATACCAGGCCACCTAACCATGCAAAGTACCTTGTAGGCACCTTCATACCCTCCGACACCCTTTTCCCCACGAAACGGTTGGTTTCCTCCATCTGGCCAAGAATTGGATGCCGCACCGTTGTCGGTGGAGAACATGACGAGGGTATTGTCGCTAACGCCCAGTTCATCAAGAAGCTTCAGGAGCTCACCAACGTCATCGTCCATTTCTTTCATTCCGTCGGCATAGAGGCCCAGCCCCGTGACCCCGTCGTATTCCTTACTAAGGTTGGTACGATAGTGCATCCGAGTCGTATTGTGCCAAACAAAGAAGGGCTTTTCGGCGGCGACAGCGTCGCGGATGAAGCGTCTTGATTCGGTCAACACCTCCTCATCCATGGTGCGTTGCCGCTCCTGACCAAAATTGCCTAGATCCTCGATTTTCTGGGTTCCGTCCGGTTGTGCCCAAGAATGAATCACACCTCGTTGTTTGATTCCGGCCTTCTCCATGGCTTCCAGCGGATAGTCCTGCTGCTCGAGATACTCTCCAGCATTGAGGTGGTAGAGAATTCCATAAAACTCGTCGAAACCATGGTTCGTTGGGAGATGCTCATCTCGGTCTCCTAGGTGGTTCTTTCCAAATTGACCAGTTGCGTAACCCAGTGGCTTCAGCATTTCGGCAAGCGTGGGGTCTTCTTTTTGAAGGCCCTGGGGAGAACCTGCGACACCTACGGATGCCAATCCGACACGCAATGGTGATTGGCCGGTAATGAATGCTGCACGGCCTGCTGTGCAGGAGGCTTGTGCGTAATGGTCCATGAAGAGCATCCCCTCATCGGCAATTCGGTCGATATTTGGAGTTTCTCCCGACATCATTCCTCGGTGATATGCGCTGATGTTCCACATTCCAACGTCATCTCCCCAAATGATCAGGATATTGGGGCGTTTCTGTTGGCCAGTGACAAATCCTGTCAGGAGGCCCAAGGCCAAGAAAGTGAGCATTGGTCGTCTCATTTTAATAGATGGCTGTGTTTGTGGTAGGAAGATCCTAAATATTCACAAATTCAGATAACTTGATCTACCAAATGAGCGCATTATAGGAATCGTCGGTCTCATTCAAGAGCATTCTGGAGGCTTCTCGGTAATCCATGTTGATGGTTTCGGAGGGCAACCAAGTCCGAACCAAGAAGGGCAAATGATTTCAGCATGTTCATTGTCGAGTCGACCCCCTCGAGGCTGGGGAATCTCGACTGTCAGAATGAAAGCTCGGAAGGCGAGCGCTGCGGCGAGGGCGGGTGATTTGAGGAGGGCAGCGGGGGAGGTGCCGATGGACTGCGCTGGGTGCGCACCCATGGCGTACAAGCGGCAAAGACTCCGAATCAGGTGTTTCGTGGGTTGCGGGATTCGTCTCGGGCTGCTACATCCACGCCCCCCAGCGAACCCATGAAATCGGTCCAACTCTATGATACCACGCTGCGTGATGGCACGCAGGGCGAAGGCTTCCAGCTGTCGATGCTCGATAAGCTGAGGATCGCGCAACGTCTCGACGCCTTTGGTGTCGACTACATTGAAGGCGGTTGGCCGGGCTCGAACCCAAAGGATATCGAGTTTTTCCAGGAAGCTCGCAAGCTGGACCTGAAGCATGCCAAGTTGGCCGCATTTGGGTCGACCCGTCGTGCCGATGTGGCGGTCGAAGAAGATCCCCAAGTGAAGCTGTTGCTGGATGCAGAGACTCCGGTCGTGACGATTTTTGGCAAGAGCTGGGATCTTCATGTGATCGAAGTCCTGCGTACGACCGTGGAAGAGAATCAGGCCATGATCCGGGATACGGTGCGGTATTTGAAAGCAAACGGTCGTGAGGTGGTGTACGATGCCGAGCACTTTTTCGACGGCTACAAGGCGAGCCCGCAGCATGCGTTGGCGACGCTCCAGGCGGCAGCCGAGGGGGGAGCAGATGTTTTGGTTCTGTGTGACACCAATGGCGGCACTCTCCCTTCAGAAGTGATGGTGATTTGCAAGGTGGTGGCTGAGGCCATCCCTGGCACGCCTTTGGGCATTCATACCCACAATGACTGTGAGCTGGCGGTGGCGAACGCGATCGCCGCGGTGAAGGCAGGAGGTGTCCAAGTCCAGGGGACCATCAACGGCTACGGGGAGCGAACCGGGAATTGCAATCTGACTTCGGTGATTCCGATCCTCCAACTGAAGATGGGAATTCCGGTAGTTCCGGATTTGGAGCAGCTTCAGCAGCTTTCTTATTTCGTCGACGATGTTTCGAACAATCCCCACTTCGCGCGGGCTCCCTTTGTGGGCCGTACCGCGTTTGCCCATAAGGGGGGGATGCACGTGAATGCCGTGCAGAAATTGGCGCGGAGCTATGAGCACATCGAACCAGGAGCCGTGGGCAATTCCCAACAGATCCTGGTTTCGGAACTCAGCGGCCAGTCGAACATCTTGTTGAAGGCTGAAGGGCTGGGAGTGCCACTGGAAAAGGGTTCTCCCGAGGCCAAGGCGGTGCTGACCCGGGTCAAGGATCTGGAGCACGATGGATATTCCTTTGAGGCAGCGGGAGGCTCGCTGGAATTGCTGATTCGCAAAGAAGTGGGCGAATATGAAAAGCCGTTTGAACTGAAGGAATTTCACACATCGTTCCGACTTTACCGGGACGGTCACGATCCGGTGTGCGAGGCCACGGTGAAGGTACATGTTGGAGACGAAGCCGAATACACAGTGGCCGAGGGGCACGGTGTGGTGAACGCCTTGGACAAGGCTTTGCGCAAGGCGCTGCTGCCATTTTACCCGGAAATCGGGGACGTTTCGCTATTGGATTACAAGGTCCGGATCATCGATGGCCACGACGCCACTGCGGCTAAAACCCGCGTGCTGGTGGTCAGTGGCGACGGAAAATCAACATGGGGCACGGTCGGCGTTTCCGAGAACATCATCGAGGCTTCTTGGATTGCGATTGTCGATGCGATCGATCTTTTCCTGCAGCGTCGCCGTGAGGCGACGGTGGGAGTTTGACCGATGGAGAAAACCATGAGAGGGGATGCTTCATGATGCGATGGATTTTGACCGCTTGGATGATGGGCATGGCACTTTCGGCGTCTGCCCAGGTGTTTGATGGCAAGTCCCTTGATGGCTGGAAAGTGACGGGAGCTGATTGCTGGAAAGCGGCGGATGGAGTGATTTCCGGGAAAAATGATCCCGACTTGAAAGGATCCATCCTGTGGACCCAGACCGAGTATGAGGATTTCGATGTCGAGCTGGAATTCCGGTTTCAGGGGGCCATCGACTCCGGGGTTTTTCTGCGGGGTGAAAATGATCAAATCCAAATTGGTGTCAGCCGTTCCCTGAAGCGAGACATGACGGGGTCTCCCTATATCGCGTCAAAGGGCGGTTATCCCAAAGAGGCAGCGGGTGTCGCCCCCCTGTTAAAAGAAGGCGCGTGGAATCGCATGAAGATTGAAGTTCGCGGTGCGAAGTATCGCGTCTTTCTCGACGGCAAAGAAGTGCTGGAATATGATTCCGATACGGTCGGCCAAAAGGGACCTGTGGGACTGCAAATGCATCCAGGAGTCGAAATGTCTGTGGATTTCCGCAAAATTGAGATTCGTCCTGTGGAATCCTGAGGACGATTTGGAACGGCAGGTGGATTGATTCAGTGGACGGATGTCGTAAATTCAGGGTCATGAAAAAGTTCTTCGCCTTGTCTGCGGCCTTCCTTTCCGGTGGCTACCTTCTGACCCTGGGGATTCTTCCTGATGCCGTTCCGTTCATCGACGAGGCAACGGCTTTGATCATATTGGTGAAGTCCTTGCAGGTGTTGGGGATTGATCTGAGCCGCTTTGTTCCCTTTTTGCGAAGCGGCAAAAAAGCCGAGAAGAAAGACGGGAGTCCGGTGGTGGACGTGTGAGCTGAGTGCTTGGAAATCCGGGGAAAAGGGGCAGGGTTGGCGGATCTCCTCAAGGTCGGGAATAAGAAACGTGTCCGTCCTCTCGTAGGGTTGCTAGGATGGCTGCACCGATGACTGAGAAATCCCGCTCCCGCTACTCGGCCTTGTTCGCCGCCGTGCTCACCGTGGGGGGGCTCAGCGTGATGAGCGGGTTGGGCGCATTGTTGTGGGTTCCGATTTTTGGTGAAGGGTGGCCAGTGCCCGAATGGTTTCGCTTTTTCGGTCGACTGCACCCCGTCGTGCTCCATTTGCCGATCGGGATGCTGACATTGGTGGTGTTGATGGAGCTGGGACGGATCTTCCGGCGCTCCTCGGCTTCGACCCTATGGCCGATGTTTTTCACCGCGATTTCCGCGGTCGTGGCGGCGGTTTTTGGCTATTTGTTGTGGCAGAGCCAACCCGAGGACTATTCGGGTGAGCTGTTGGAGAGTCATTTGCGCCTCGGCCTCGTGTTTGCCGGATTGACGGTGCTGACGGTGGTGGTGAAATCCTGGGTGGAGGCCGCAGGGGGCAGGGGCGCGCCGTGCTATTGGGTTCTGTTGCTGGCGAGTGGTGGAGCCATGACGGTGGCGAGTCACGACGGCGGTTCGATCACTCATGGAAAGACATTCCTGACGGATGAGGCGCCTGAACCATTGAAAAGCTGGATGACGCCCCCGCCCAAAGCTACCGAGATCCCGGTTTGGAGCGCAGAAGAGCAGCCCCATCCTCCGAAAGAAGCGCAGTCCGTAGTCGATGTGAAGGTGAGTTACCTGAAGCATGTACAGCCGATTTTTGACGCCAAGTGTGTTTCCTGCCACGGTCCTGACAAAGCGAAGGGAAAGCTGCGCATGGACAGCTACGAATGGCTGGTGAAAGGCGGGAAGGAAGGGCCAGCTTTTGAACCGGGAGATGAAGACAGCAACCTGCTATTTCGGGTTCATCTGCCTCTGGACGACGAAGAACACATGCCCCCGGAAGGAAAGAAGCAGATGACCGCCGAGGAAATCGAATGGGTCACGAGCTGGATCCTGGGGGGAGCTGAGAACGACTGAGCGGGAAGGGTAGCCCAATGGGCTTGATGCAAAGCGCGGGACGGAGTAGCCCCTGCGGGCCGCATGTCCGCTTCTACTGAAATCAAACGA
Source organism: Haloferula luteola (assembly GCF_014201715.1). Lineage (GTDB taxonomy): Bacteria > Verrucomicrobiota > Verrucomicrobiia > Verrucomicrobiales > Akkermansiaceae > Haloferula > Haloferula luteola. Next base: position 23,372 of record NZ_JACHFD010000024.1, on the reverse strand, counting down.
GAGGTCGCACGCCGTCGGACCTTCGCGATCATCTCTCACCCGGATGCCGGGAAAACGACGCTCACGGAGAAATTTCTGCTCTACGGGGGGGCGTTGAACCTCGCAGGGAGCGTGACCGCACGGAAAAACCAGCGTGCCACCACTTCGGACTGGATGGAGCTGGAAAAGCAACGGGGCATTTCCATCAGCTCAACGGTGCTCCAATTCGACTACAAGGATTGTGTCGTCAACATTCTGGATACACCGGGCCACAAGGACTTTTCCGAGGATACCTATCGGGTGCTGACCGCTGTGGATGCCGCAGTGATGGTGGTGGATGCTGGTAAGGGGATCGAGAGCCAGACGCGAAAATTGTTCGAGGTGTGCCGGCGTCGGGGGGTGCCGATTTTCACTTTTATGAACAAGCTGGACCGGCCGTCGAAGCCGCCGCTGGAGTTGCTGGATGATTTGGAGAATGTGCTGGGGATCCATGCGTTTCCGTTGAATTGGCCGTTGGGCGATGGCCCGCGCTTCAAGGGGGTGTATGATCGAGAGAAGAAGCAGGTCCATTTGTTCGAGCGGACGCCTGGGGGGGCTTTCCGGGCACCGGTTGCGGTGAGCGATATCAGTGATCCTGCAGTGGCCAACAAGCTGGACACGGGAGTGTATGAGCAGGTGACGGAGGAGTTGGAGTTGTTGGATGGAGCTGGCGCGGATTTTGATTTGGCGGCGGTGGAGGCTGGAGAATTGACTCCGGTTTTCTTCGGAAGTGCGGCGAACAATTTCGGGGTGCAACTTTTGCTGGACCGGTTCATCGAGTTGGCTCCGACGCCCTCAGGAAGGATGGCGGGGGAGGTGGAAATCGAACCGGAATCGGAGGAGTTCTCGGCTTTTGTGTTCAAGATCCAGGCGAACATGAATCCGAAGCACCGGGACCGGGTGAGCTTCATCCGAATCGTCAGCGGGAAGTTTGAGCGGGACATGAATGTCTTCCACACTCGCACAGGCGAGAAGGTGCGGCTTTCGAACTCGATGCGGCTGTTTGCCCAAGACCGGGAAACGGTGGATGATGCTTTTGCTGGCGATGTCGCGGGCCTCGTGGGCAACCACGATTTCCTGATCGGCGACACTCTGAGTTCGAAGAAGAGTCTGAGCTTTGATGAGATTCCGCGGTTTGCGCCGGAGTGTTTTGCGTGGCTGCACAATGCGAGCACGGCGAAGTTCAAGCGCTTCCGGTCGGGCCTGGAGCAGATGCTGAAGGAAGGGGTGGTGAGCGAATTTACGCCGCTGGAGAACGATGGGGTCTACACTCCCCTGTTAGGCGCGGTGGGGCCACTGCAGTTCGAAGTGCTCCAACACCGGTTGCAGGGAGAGTATGATGCGGAAACGCGGATTGAACCGGCCTATTGGCAGCTTTCACGCTGGATGCGTCTGAAGGAAGGAGAGACGACGAAGGAGGATCTCCCTGAGTTGTCGATGGATGTGCGTCTGGTGCGTGATCGGCATGGGCATCTGGTGGCCTTGATTCCGAGCCCGTGGACGCTTGGGACGTTCACGGAGAAGAACGAGAAGTGGGAAATCAGTGAGCAGCCATTCCCGCCGCCATCGGAGTGAAGTCGAGGCCGAGCGGAGGTCGCCGGAGATCCCCCTCCTAAGGTGAAGGATGAAACCCTCCCCGGCGGCAGCGGCAGAGCCGGGTCGGCGAAGGATGGGCTGTGGCTACAATTGCCGCTGCCTTCCACGATCGACGGGAGCCGATCGAGGGAATCTCCAAAGGGAAGCTTGGCGTGGATGGTGCCTTGGGCTTTGATGGAGCATGAACGAGATCGACCGCGAGGATTTCCGCAACCTGCTGAATGAAATCGGCCGGACCCGGATGCCTTTCGGAAAGTACGGCCCCAAGGAGCATCCGCCTCGTGGTTACCCAATTTATGATCTTCCCGTGGAGTATTTGACCTACTTCAAGGAGCGTGGGTTTCCTAAGGGTCGCCTAGGCGAGCTGTTGGAGTGGGTCTGGGAAATGAAGGCGAATGGGATGGATCCGATTTTCCATCCACTGCGGCAGGCCGCAGGTGGGCGGACCCGCTTCAAGCCGAAGCGGACGAAAGAGTGGGATTTCGAAGAGTGACAGGGAGGTCCCAGAGGGTGGGGCTTATTCTTCTTCGAGGACGATGCGCGGGAATACCGGCTTCGGTTTGCCGGTTTCGTGACCCTCTTCAATGAGTCCCCATGTGAGGTCCTCGAATTTGAGTTCGAGGAGCTTCTCGAAGCGAAGTTGGTGGGCGAGCCGGTTGGCTGGTTCAGGAAGCACCGGAGAAAGCAGCACCGTGAGGTGAGCTAGGCTTTCGACCGCGTGGGCGAGCACGATTTCGAGGCGTTGCCTCTGGGATTCGTCTTTGGAGAGTTCCCACGGCTTGTTGCGCTCGAGATAGGCGTTGCAGTGGGAGACGTGAGCGTTGATGGCCTTGAGAGCGGCAGCCGTGTCCCACGCGTCCATCGCCTCGCCATAGGCGGCGGTGGATTCTGTAAGGGACTGGCGAAGGGCGACTTCAGCTTCACCAGGTGCGTGGGAAGTGTGGCAGATGCCTCCGGTGTAGCGGGCAGTCATGTTGAGCGCGCGATTGCAGAGGTTGCCCAACTCGTTGGCTAGCTCCTGGTTGTAGAGCATGATGAGCCGTTCCGGATCGAAATCGGAGTCCTTTCCCGTGACGATGTCGCGGACGAGGTAGTAGCGGACCGCATCCGTGCCGAAACGGTCGGCGAGGGCGTCGGGGTCAACGACATTGCCGAGGGATTTGGACATTTTCTCGCCCTTGATGTTCCACCACCCATGGACGAGAAGCCGGGGCAGTTGCTCGTCGGGGAAGCCCATGGCGTGAAGCATGCAGAGCCAGTAGATGCCGTGGGCGGGGACGAGAATATCTTTGCCGATGATGTGGACTGGGGTGGGGGAACCGTCTGATGGCCAAAGCTGCGCGAAATCGGGCAGGCCTGCCTTTTCATCGGCGAGGTATCCGGCGAAAGAGGCGTAGTTGATGAGGGCGTCGAACCAGACGTAGGTGACGAAGTCGGGATCGAAAGGGATTTCGATGCCCCAGCGAAGGCGCTCTTTGGGCCGGGAGATGCAGAGGTCTTGATCGCCGGTGCGCTCGAGGGCTCCTAGCAGCTCGTTGCGGCGAAACGAGGGAATGACGCAGTCCTCGTGGCTTTGGACGAAGTCCTTCAACCACGCAGCATGATCGGAGAGGCGGAAATACCAGTTTTCTTCCTCGATTTCGACGACTTCACCCCATTCGGGCCCGAATTCTCCTGCTTCGTTGCGGTCTCGATCGGTGAGGAATTGCTCCTGCCGAACTGAGTAGAATCCTTGATAGCCTTTTTTGTAGAGTTGGCCCTTTTCTTTGAGGGAGGTGAGGATTTGTTGGACGCAGGCTTTGTGGCGTTCGTCGGTGGTTTCCGCCCACCCGTCATAGTCGACTCCGAGCTTTTTCCAGAGATTGAGGAAGAGCTTGGTCTTCTTCTTGGCGAAGGTGGCGGGGTGGATGCCTTCTTTCTCGGCCGTTTGCTGAACCTTCTGGCCGTGTTGATCGACCCCGGTGAGGAAATAGCAATCGCCACCGCGGAGGCGGAGATAGCGGGCGAGGACGTCGGCGAGAACCTTTTCGTAGGCGTGGCCAATGTGGGGTGCGCCGTTGGTGTAATCGATGGCGGTGGTGAGAAGCATGGCGAAAGGGCCGGGTCAGCGGTGAAAACAGAGGGTCAGGAGGCGGTGCGGTCGACCTTGCCTCCTAGGGAAAGAATGCGGGCGTTGCCTTTGGCGGCTTCGGCTTCGGCGATGTTCCCATCGCGCACATACATCTGGGAGAGGGCCGTCCAGGCGAGGAGGTCGTTGGGTCGAAGGGTGACGGCTTTGAGGCCGCAGCCAATGGCTTCCTTGACCTCCCCTAGCTTGAGAAGGGCCATTCCGAGGGCATGCCACCCGTCGAAGAAGTCGGGATCGACTTCGAGGCAACGGCGGTAGAGCGAGGCGGCTTCGGCGAGTTCGCCAAGAGCCAGGTGGCCATTGGCGTCGTCGAAGAGGTCGTCTCGATCGCTCATGATTATTGGACGGTGCTTACCTGAGCGTCCTGGATCCGAGCGTCGAGCCAAGCCTGAAAGGCAAAGGTCTCGTTCTGGATTTGGAGGTTCGAAGTGTAGCTGTCGATTTGGGTGCCACGGTTGTCGTCTTTGACGATTTCCCGCTGGGTCACGCGCACGATCAGGGCACGGTCGCCGGTATAAAGAGGCTCGGCAAAGTCGCCGGGTTTGACGGTGGCGGCTTGGGCGAAGAGGGCATGGGAGGCGGTTTCTCCGGGAACCGGTTCGGACTGAGAGAATGGACCGATGGATTGGGGTTCGAGGTCTTGGGCTTCGGCGGCCTCCTTGAAGGTTTTGCCAGCTTCGACATCAGCCTTCATGGCAGCGAGTTTCTCTTCGACCAACTTTTTGGCGGCTTCGTCGGCCTTTTCGTCAATGTAGCTCTTGAGGACCTCTTCGCGGGCTTCCTCGAAGGTCTTTTCGCGAGGTTCTTCGAGGGCATCGAGGCGAGCGACAAACCACTGATTTTTCCCCACGGCGAGAGGTTCGGAGAAGGGTGCGAGCGGGTCGGGGCCAAGAGTCAGGGCAAAGACTTCCGGAGCGACGGATTTCTGTGCGGAAATGCCGCGCGTGGGGAGGTTGAAGTCGGCGGGGAGGGTGGCGGAGGTGATCCAATCGGTCGATTGCAGCTCCCAGCCATTTTCTTTGATGAGGTTTTCAAAGTCCGCGCCTTCGGTGTCGTAGACGTGATCGATGAACTGGCTGACGGCGTCGGCGAGCTTCTTTTCGACGGCTTTGCGGCCATCCTGACGCTGAGTTTCCGCGGTTTCGCGTTGTTGGCGCTGCTCGTCGGTTTCGTCGGCAGCCGGCTTCACCGCTTCTTCCGGGAGGTCGTCGGGATATTGGGGGGCGATGAGGGCGTAGGAAACCTTTACGCGCTCTTCGGTTTGGAAGGATTCCTTGAGCGGCTCCCAATAGGCTTTGAGTTCGTCCTCGGTGGGCTTGATGTCTTCCTTGAGTTTGGCGACGTCCAGAGAGGCGTAGTCGGCAGTGATTTTCTGGGCGTTGACCACAGCCATGGCCTCGGCGGTCTGGCGGCTGCCGGAAAGGCCTCCGCCGACAAGGTCGCGAATTTCGCGGTAGGCGATGACGTCCCGGACGAGGTCGCGGAAGTCCGCTTCGTTCAGGTTGAGGGAGGGCAGTCGCTTTTGGACGAACAGGTTGAAGGTTTCCTGAGAAAATCCGTCGCCCGCTTGTCCGAGGGCGGTGGGATTCTGGAAGGCGCTAAGTTCGCGGATGAAGGCACTGATTTGATCGTCGGAAGGATGGACTCCAAACTCTTCGGCAGCTTGTTGGAGGATGAGGCGCCCGGAAAAGAACTGGAGTTCGGCATTGCGCTCTTCCTGGGCTCCGCCGACCAGGGTGTTGGTGTAGCGCATGATCTCAAGCGCGTTGGCATCGCGACCGAGCATCGAGTAGGCGAGGCGAAGCGGCGCGGAGCCTTTGGTGACGACGTCAGACTGGCTGTAGCCGATGCCGTCAACCGTGACGACGGGGGCTCCTCCACCGATCGAACGGCGGAGATTGCGGGTGTCCATGAAGATGAACCCGAGCAGCAGCAGGACGATGACGACAAAGATCAGTCCGGTGTATTTGCGGATGTTTTCGATCATGCGAAAGGGAGCGCGGCACCGCGCGCGGGCGGCGAGTAAAGGGAGCCCGGGGCTGGGCATCAACTCTTATGTCGACCGGGGAAGGGGGCGGGGAAGGGGGCGGGGGAAAGCAGAGCGCTTGGCGGAAAAAAAATTGCCGCCGGGGAGCACCCACTCCCCGGCGGCGGAGAGTTGTCCGATCATCGGGTCCCGGGGGGGACGGATCAGAGGGACAACTGCTGTTCACCCTTACATGAAAACTGCGCAAGCGCGGTCTTCATGGGGGTGAGACCGCGGGTTGGGGATCTCGTTCAAAAAATCTTCAAGGAATTTTCAGGCGTGGGGACTCACGGCTTGCTCGCGACGCGGGGTGGGCATGGGATGGGGGGGTGACCGGCAAGGAAATCCGTGATGTGCTCGATGAAGCGGGAGTGCGACCCAATCGACAACTGGGCCAGAATTTCCTCTGCGACCCTGAGGTGGCGAAGTGGATTGGAGATCAGCTCGATCCGCAAGCGGAGGACACTGTGGTGGAGGTGGGTCCGGGAACCGGAGCGCTGACCGAATGGTTGGTCGGGCGGGTGAAAAGATTGGTGCTCGTCGAGTTCGATTCTCGCCTGGCGGAGTATTTGAAAGAGCGCTTCGCCGGGGATCCTTCGGTGGAAGTGCACCAAGCCGATGGAGCGCGCTTCGATCCGCGGGTGTTGTGGAAATACCGACCCGCGAAGTTTTTGGGAAACCTGCCGTATTCGTCAGGGGGAGCGATTCTGAAGAATTTCCTGAGTCGACCGCACCCATTTTCACGGGCGGTGGTGATGTTGCAGAAGGAGGTGATCGACCGCCTGGGCGCGGTGCCACGAACCAAGGAATACGGAGTGCTGACCTTGCGAGTTCGCAGCGAGTGGAAGGTGAATTCGATCAAAGTGGTGCCACCGGAGGCCTTTCATCCGCGGCCGCAGATCGATTCATCGGTGGCCCTGCTGGAGCCGGTCGCTGGAGATTTGGGCGCATTCGATGCCCGGCGTTTTGATGAGCTGGTGCGGCGGGGGTTTTCCCAGCGGCGCAAGCAGGTCCGCAAGCACCTTCCGGAGAGCCCGCCCTGGGAAGAGGTGGCAGCACGGCTGGGGGTGGATCCAACGGCGCGGGCGGAGGAGCTGGATTTGGAACAATGGGTGGAACTGACCCGTTGCTATGATGAACACCCGTTGAGCGAGATCCCACAAAAGGAGGATGAAGTGTTCGATGTGGTGAATGAAGCGGATGAGGTCGTGGGGCAGGCGACTCGCAAGGAAGTACACGAGAAAGACCTGCTGCATCGTGCCGTGCACGCCTTCGTGATCAATGGTCGGGGGGAACTGTTGCTTCAACGGCGTTCGCTGCTGAAGGACAAACATCCAGGCGTCTGGGATTCGAGTGTCTCAGGGCACTTGGATGCTGGCGAGGACTACGATCGGGCCGTGGTGCGAGAGTTGGAAGAGGAGATGGGCGTGGTGGATGTCGATCCTCAGGAGGTGGGGAAAATCGCCCCCTGCGCCGAAACGGGCTGGGAGCATGTGACGCTCTATCAGGTTCGCTGGGAAGGGCGCCCGAGTTTCCCCTGTGCGGAGATCGATGCGGTGCTGTGGCTGTCCGCCGGGGAAATCGATGCTTGGGTAGCATCGCGGCCGGAGGATTTCGCCAGTGGGTTTGTGGAGTGCTGGAAATTGGCCCGAGGTCGCCGATAAGGCGGGGAGTTGGAGAGTCCCGTGGGAGATTCATTGCATGTCCGGCCAGTTCGGACGAATCTCCGCGGCAATCCGATGATCCCGGCGTCCTTTTTCCGCGATTCCCGCGACACCCGCCTTTGGGTGGTGGCGGGCGTGGTGGCGATTGGGGTTCACTTGGTGGCGCTTTCCCTGCTTTCGCTGGCCGTTTTGAGGAACTGGATTCAGCAATCTCCCCCGGCACTCGAGCCTGATTCCGTCGCGGCTGCGGCGGAGGCTCCCATGGTCATTTTGCCGCTGCTGCCGAAATCTCCCCCGGCCACGACACCTCCACCCGAACCGGCCCGAGAATTTGCGCGGACCAGCGCGGACCAGCAAGCGGCGACGCCGCCTGAGCGTGCCCCGTTCATCGGAGAACATGACACTCGGGCGGCCGGAGATCTTCCGGCAGAATCCCTGGCCGATCCTCGCTTGGCCAGCCAACAGGGCCGCGAACCAAGGGCAGATGAAATCGAGACGACTCAAAGTTCTTATCAAGACGGAGACTTGGCCCATCGCATGGACGGCGAAGTGAAGCCCATGGTCCCGAACCTGAAACCAGGGGAAGCCATGGAGGAGGCCGAGGCGATGGAAGAAGTTCCCCCACCGCTTGGCGAAAAGCCGACGAAATGGGCGAACGGCCCTGACACCGTGGCGGTGGCAGAGCGCGAGAAGCAGGAGACCGAGGGAAAAGATCGCAGGGAAGTCACCGAAACGCCGAAGGATCCACCCCGTGTCGCCCAAGAGGAGATTCGGAAAAAACCGGCACCTACCGAAGCGTCCCGGGAGCCAGGATTTCGAGGGAATCAAGAGCGCGTACGATTGCGTGGTGCGATCTCCCGCTCTGGGAAACCGGCGCTGGATGTCGAGTCCGGACCCTTGGGACGATACAATGCCGCGCTGAGCCGGGCGATCGAGAAAAGCTGGCAACGAGCCGTCGTCCGCAATCGCGATTTCATCACCCCAGGAGTCCTTAGGATCCAGGTCGTATTGGATCCCAAGGGCCAGGTGCGTTCGATTGCCACCGTCGATGAAGTGGGAGTCACCACGATCCAACGTGGCTTCACCCATTCAGCGATCCGCGATGCGGAGCTTCCGCCCATGCCTGCCGATGTGCAGCAAGAGTTGCAAGGGGAGCCCTTGGAATTGCTCTACAACTTCATCTTTTAGAATCCCATCCCCATGCTGACCCTAACTGCGCTCTTCGCCGAAACCCCGACGTCCGCCTCGTCCGGGCTGGTCGCCTTTTTTCAAGAAGGGGGCACCTTCATGGTGCTTCTCGTGATCACCTCAGCGGTAGCCACCGCGGCCATCTTGTTCAAGTTCTTGTCGCTCTCGAAGAGCCGGATCCTGCCCGATGCTCTCGCGCGAAAAGTCGCTCATTTCGATGAGTCCGCTCGCCGTGGAAACGTGCAGCCGATCCTTGAAGAGTTCGAGAAAGGGCAGAGCACCCTGGCCCGGCTTTGTTCGGAGGTGATTCGCCACCGGGGGCGCTCTCAGTCGGAGATTGCCGAAGCGGTTCAGTCGATGGCCCGGGCAGAAATTGTTCGCCTGCAGTCCGGCATGACCGCCATCGACGTTGTCATCAGTGTGGCTCCATTGCTTGGATTGTTGGGGACGGCTTCAGGCTTGGTGATCGTGTTTTCTGGGTTGAAATCCGATGCCGACTGGCTGGCGATTTCCGCGGGCATCGGTCGTGCGCTCAAAACCACGATCGTGGGCATGGCGATCTCCGTTCCGGCCATCATCGCCCAAGGTTATTTCACCCGAAAAATTGAAACGTATGCCGCCCGGTTGGAGGTTTTGCTCACCCAGCTCGCCCACATTTGCGAGCGCACCCCGCGTCCGGGACAACCTACTGAGTGATTCCGCATGATCTTCGAACGCCCTGCTCCCCGAGCCCGCCAGTTGCCGATCGTCTCCATGATCGACATCTTGTTCATCGTGCTGATTTTCTTCATCGTGTCGTCCGAGTTCAAAACGAAGCGTCCAGTCGTGCAGATTCAGCTGCCGACCAGCCGCGAGGTGCCGGCGGAACTGGTCTCCGGGGAGCGGTCGGTGCTTGCCGTGACAGCGGATGGGAAAGTGCGAATCGATGATCTGGAAGTTCCCGATCTCGGACTGCTGGGAGCCTATCTGCAGTCGTTTGTGAAAAAGAACCCAGACCGCAAGCTGGAACTGGAGGCGGACAAAGGCGTCTCGCTGGAGCAATTGTTCGGCGTCCGCGATGCGTTGACCAAGGCCGGCTTGGACATTAAGGACGTCCCGGTCCGGACGGAACTTCCGGGCGGAATCGAAGAATGATCCTCGAAATCGTACAATACGGACACCCGGTGCTGCGCGACCGTTGCGCCCCGGTCGAAAAAGTGGACGACAAGCTCAAAGAGTTGGTCGCCTCAATGCTGGAGACCATGGTGGACGCCCAAGGGGTGGGCCTGGCGGCACCGCAGATCGGAGTCCCGCTGAGATTGGCGGTCGTCGACGTTTCTCACGACCCGGAGTGCATCAGCTACCTGAGAGTCAATGGGGAAGATGCCCAGCTCGCGGACATCATGCCGCTGATCTTCATCAACCCCGAGCTGGAATTTGGAACCCGCAAGGAAAAGGATACGGAAGGGTGCCTCAGTATCGATGGAATCCGTGCCGAAGTGAACCGGCCGGCCGAGATCAAGGCGCGCCTACCCCAGCTTGACGGCAGTGAACTGGTGATTGAGACCGACGGATTGTTGGCACGGGCGATCCAGCACGAAACCGACCACCTCAATGGGGTACTTTTCATCGATCGCGTCTCTCCCGCCGCAAAAGTGCGGCTTAAAGGGAAGCTGAAACGACTGTTGGACTGAGTCGCTCATTTGAATGCTCGACTTTAGTTAACGATTCATCCAAGTTGGCGCACGGTTCCCAAGCCGCAAACCCCCGCTGAGGTCCCTTTGCAACCCCGGTCATCATGAGTAACAACAAAGGAATTTTTGAACCCCAGGAAGGATTCGCCAATCCTCCCAAGAGCCCGTTCTCCGTGGACGAGGCTCCGTCCAATCCATTCGCAGCGGCACCCGCGACGCCACCCCGTTCGCCATTTGCTCCCGCCGGAGATGCCGGTTCTGCGCAGGCAAGTCCCTTTGCCGCCGCGACGGAGACCAAAACCGCCTCACCTTTCGGAGTCGCGACCCCATCTGTACCCTCGGCATCTCCATTCGGGGGCGCGCCGACACCTTCATCTTCACCCTTTACGGCCGTTTCCGAGCCCAAGGAGAGTGCTTCCCCCTTCGCCAAGGCGCCAGTCGAGGAAGCTCCCAAGCCTGAGGCTGCGAGTCCTTTCGGTCATCCTGTCGTGGAAACGCGCCGCGAACCAGAGCCGGCCCCTGCGCCGGTAACAACACCCGCTGTCGTGCCGTCTCCCACCGTTGCCACCCCGTCGACTTCCTCTTTTTCCGAATCTTCCGGGATCCGGCAGCTCGAATTGCGGGCGATCTTTGGCGTGGACCGCGAATTGAACGAAGGCGAAATCCTCCAGCGTTCGCGCGCCCTCCCCGGGATTCGTCAATTGGCACGCGTGCCGTCCGCCGACATCGGGGCGATTGAGGGAATCAAGCGAGTGCTCTCCGGCATCGGCTTCGGCGATGGTCAAGTGAAGCTCTACTGTGGAAGCAGTCCGGTGGAATTCGTCCGCGAAGGCGAAGTGCTCCTGGCCGTGCAGACCGACGGTGGATTCGCTCCTGGCGTGCGTGAGACGCTGATGATCGTCGCACGCGAGCTTCATCGCATGGGCTGAGACTCAGCCTCATGAATGCAGATCTTACCTCTCTCAGCGGCGGCCCGGTTCGGGTCGCCGTTTTTGGCACCCACTCTCAAGCCGTCGCGGAAGTCTTGGCTGCATTGGCGGCGCGCCGATCCGGAATTCCACCTGAGGTGAGTGAAGTGGGGGATCTCGTTCTCGCGCGAGTTTCTTGGAAAGGCGAAGAGGGTCAGCCCTGCATCGCTCGTGGATTGCTCGAGGACCACCACCCAGCCGCCATCGACCTCGCATTGCGTGAGGTCGACGCAGTTTTGTTCGTCATGGACGTCCAGCCCGACCAGCTACGGGCCGGATGGGAGAAATTGATGACCGTGGGGGAAAGCTCCCGGCGAGAGGGCTTCGAGCTGCTCGATCGCCCTTTCGCTCTCCAGTACCATGGCGATGACCGCCATCCGGGATTCGATCCTGATCAACTCGATGCCTGGCTGGGTTTTCCTCACGATCGCGTCGTCAGAGGAGTGACATCTTCAGCTCAAGCCGACCAAGGTCTCATGGATCAGCTCGTGGGATGGGTTACTAAGCTTCGCCACTAGGTCCTCTCCATTTTTGGCCCCTTGACCGCCCGATGGTTTCTGATGGGATTGTCATATGTCCAGGTCGCTACTGGTGGGTATCCTTTGCTTTGTGGGCGGCGGTCTCGTCGGCTGGTGGATCAAGCCTGAGGCTGATTCACACGAGGCATCGACGGTCGAAATCGCAAGCGTAGGCAAACGCGAGCTTCGGTTAGAACGGTCGAAGCCCGGGAACACTGGAAAGTCAGACAGAGCTAAAACGTCCATTCGGCACGCAGAGAAGAACGACACAAGGGGAGGTTCAGATCAGAAACAGCGCATTGAGAAACTTGGCCAGGAGTGGCGGGAACAAGCCCTCCAGTTAGGGGATGCTGCCTTGAGAAGGCAGGCTTTGGAGGCCATACGCGCGGCCATGAACTCAAGTGACGAAGATGAAGTTGTCGCGGCACTGACGACCCTGAGCAGCCTTGGAGAATTGGATTTTGATAAAGCCTCCTATCGAGAGGCGATACTTCCGCATCTCGAGTCGGATCGCGCCGAGATAAGATTGGCGGCGAGCTTCGCCTTGGCGACCAGCGGACTTCAGGAAGGAGATGCAGAGAAACTTAGGCAGATGGCGCGCGAGGGCATGGGTCCGGAGGCAAGTCGACTCTTGATGCAAATCGACAAGATGGATCTCACCGGCGAATCGGGAGCCATTGTGGCTTCCATGGTTCAACAGGGTGGAGAATTTGCCAAAAAAGCGGTCCAAGGGCTATGGGGAGGAAAATATTCGCCGGAATTGGAGGCCTCGTTGGTTGAGATGAGTCGCGATGCTGACATCGGCTATGAGGTCATGTACTTTGCTCTTAGTACCCAGCGGAACAAAGGACAAGAGACGGTCAGCCGCCTCATTGAGATTCTAGGAGACTCCGACACACAAAATCGAGCGGGTCGTGCGGCTTGGGGTCTCAGTTACGGAGTTGAAAAAGAACAATGGTCGGAAGTCGCGGATGCCGCTCTGATCTTGGTCGACACCCGAGTGTCAGGATATGCTTGGCAACAAGCGTGGGAATTGGTTCGCCAATATGCGGGTGAGGAGCAAGTGGACGATTTGAAAGTACTGGCCGAAAAGCCCAATGTTCCCAGCAAAATGCGGGAGATGTTGCTCAATAAAATCACCGCTCTTGAGTCGCAAAACCCTTGATTTGAAGTGAACCCCTGAAAGGGAGTCAGGGAGTTTGTTGTGATGGGGTAGGATTCAGGTGGCACTCGTCAACCGAAGAACCGTGAAACGAAAGAGAGGAGCGCAGAGCGTTGAGGTCAAGGTTCGGGTCAGGAGCAAACATGCCGCAAAGCCACCCAAGAATGAATCACACCACGACCGACTGCCACCCGTTTGAACGATCTGAGAACCTTCCCGGTTGATGGTAACCTCCCTCAATCGCGACCTTGTCGAGCAACTGACGCGTTGGAAGGAGTTGAGACGTGAACCAAGCAGTCTGACGTGGATCCTCGGGTCGGCATCTTTCCTTCCTTTGACAATAGATTGATGAAAATGATCGCCGCCATTCGGGTCATGACCTCGGGATTGATCATTCCGCTTCTGTCTCAAGAGACAGCAATCAGAATCGACGCAAGATACAAAGGTGTCGACGGAAAGTGGTTGGCGGATCTGTCTTCAAGCACGCGGGCATCGCTCAAAGCCGCAGGGGGAGCATTTCGATTGCCGACAGTGAGTGCGAGAACTGGAGAGGCCGTAGCCATTGAAATCATCCAGGAATTTGATCCAGGAACATCCGGCTCCAGGGATTCGGGGGTTCCGTGCGGTATCGTCATCGAATGGTTCCCGAACTGGTTGACGGAACGATTCGAATATCTGGGAAGAAGGTTCTGCGTCTTTCTACCCATAAGAACGCCGATGGTGATGCAATGCGATTCGAGACTCAAGAAACTTGGATCAATCTGAATGTCGACGACGGGTCAACGCGGCTGGTCGAACTTGAAGACGGAGGTCAATTGATCGTGAAAGCAGCTTTAGTGGGTCCCCTTGGTCGCCCTGCAAAAACTGAAGAGATCGAACAAGGGCTCCCACCCCATGAGGCTAACCATTCTTCGTCGATTTTCGAATGGTCATCACTGGCCTCTTTCTAAAATGTAGGAGAGCCCCCTGTAGCAGTTGCGAGTCGTTAGACGTTTGACCCTATGATGAGAAGATCCGCTGTCCTTGGAATCCTCCTTATGGCTTCGGCTCCAGGATGGCAATGAGGGGTTGCTCTTTATCGATCTCGAGTCCGAGGTAGAGTCTGCAGGTCGTGTCTGAGTTCGTATTCAGTTGTTTTCATCGGTTGATGTTGGATAGGTCCCATTCACGCGGGATCGCCCATGAAAGGAACCCGACACGACACCTCTCTCCCAACCGTCAAACCACTTCGTCGGTGCCCGACTGCTTCAAGTCACAGCGATAGGGTCTCGCCAAGATCCTCGCCGCCGACGAGGGCTGCTTCGCGGTGGGGGAGGTCGGCGGCTTTCAGGCGGAGAGGGTGCGGGAGATCGTGAGGGATTCCCATGCTTTGAAGCGCAAACGGGAGAAGCAGAACGGTAGGGTTCACGGGAGCTCTGGAGGGCCCGCCGGGCGGTGAAGCGCAAGAGCGGCAAGGCACTGCTGCGGAAGCGTGGCGAGGAACTTGGGCGCAGCTAGTGCCACGTTCTCGATCACGGCAGATTGAGACGGGCGACCCTACGTGGGCGGGAGAACCTGACCACGCGCCAGCTCGGTGCGGAGCTTGCGCTCCATCTCTCGCTGTTGAACTACTTCATCGGCCACGGGACCCCCAAGCTGTGGCTGGCGGCGGCTCATGATGCCTCTTTCGGACCGGTCAAACGATCGTCGCATCTTCTGGCCCGTCTCGTCGCCGCGATGCAGGCGAGACATCCCCCTTCAGGGCTTCAGGACGATCACCGCCTCATTCGGTGGCAAATTGCGATCGGCCGTTTGTCAACAGGTTGCTAGATGATCTCGAATCTGCCACACAAAGTGCTTGCATAGCTCTCAATGAACGAGTTACCACTCGATCATGCTCAATAAGCGGATTCTGCTTTTCATCGGCTTCGCCGGTCTTGCGATTGGTGCCGAGCTGCTCCATTCGGTCAATGCCGTGGAGCCAGCCGAAGATCTGACTTCCGCAGAGCAGCCCCGGGATCCGGTCTTTATCCGCTTCGAGCTCGATGTCGCCCGAAAGCAACTTGAGCTGATAAAGGGAGAGGCAAATCTTGATCAGCGTCGGGACGCACTGGCAGAAATCGAACGCCACCATCGCGCTGCAATGGATGCCCATATCCAAGCGGAACTCGCAGCCATTCCCGAGCCGGAGTATCCCGCTGAGCTCCTGCTACCCCTCCGTGAGGATTCCTCCGATTTGGAATTTCTGGAGAAAGGGGAGCAGTTCCTTGGTGAACTTGCTTTCGCCTGCAATCGTGGAGCGACGACCCCGGAAGAGCTGGATGACGCGCGGGAAGCCTTGGCGGAGCTGATGGAGTCCGATGCCGTGATCGGATTGTGTGAAGAAATGCAGCTTGCCTGGGAAACGGTCGAGGCAGAGGCAAAGGAGCAACAGCTCCTGACCACGTCATCTTCAGATCTGCAGGAGAACTTGCCAAATGTTCAGGCCCAGATTCTAGATCCTCTGGTTGCCAATTCATTAGAGAAGCTTGAAAAGGCGAGAAAAGCTGCCACAGCCTCATGGGAGGGTAGAAAAGAAGAGCCTTCCTTGGAGGAGAAAAGAAACTCTCTTGCGGAATTGGACCCGATTCTTGCCGAACTTCACCGGAATCAGGCGAAAGTAGAAGCAAAAGGGAGACTCAAGGATGCCCAAACCCGCATCACGGAGTTGGAAGTGGAATTGAATAAAGCAGTATCTCAATAATTTGAAGATTGTTGTTTTTCGAAAAATCAAAGCATTAAAAAAGTGAAAGCCTTTCCTCGGTGGTCCAAGCATATTCTGATGGGTATGGCGGTTGTGAGTGTTCCGGTGACAGTATTTGCAGGGTATTATGCTGATAATGAATTTAGAATTAGCGGTTATGGTGTGATTGGGGATTATTCATATAGTTCTTCAAGTTCTTCTTCTTCGTATTATTCCTACCTTGGTTTGCTTGCGGTGGGTAATTATCACAATTATAATCTTTCAAATGCCAATGGTTCCTTGTTGGTGGGGAGCTATTGTAATTTGTATGATCCGTATTCCGTTGTGATAGGTTCATGGAACAAAGACACTACCAATGATGAACGTTTTGTGATCGGTAACGGCGTGAGTTCGAACACGAAACGGAACGTCATGGAGATCTACAAGAATGGAACGGTGAAGATTGGCTATCCGAGTCCAGGGACTTCGAGTTCTCCTGGGTCGTCTCCTGCAAACCATGCCATTGAGATCTCGAGCGATGGGAAAACCATTCGAATCAATCGGCAAGGCGACATTAGCATGGGCAACTATGAGGGATCCTGAGGAAATAGAGGGTTTAGTCAGAAGTCACGAGAGATAAAACCGGATGAAAAGCCGCTTCAGGTCGATGAGAGGGAAGCATGGTGCCTTCTGCACCGTCATCGGTATGTTGTTGACCGCTCAGGGGCAGGATCCTGAATGGTGGACGAACTGGGAAATGCCGGTTTTGACGGGAGACTCCACGAATCACCATGGTCCCGCCAACCTCGGCCAAGCCAAGTTAATGGTGGCCGCCGCTCTGGAAGCATTGCGAATCGAAAGACCGGATCTAGCAACTCAGGTCGAAGCTGAATTGATCGGCGCCAATAAGCCGATACCCACTTTGGATCCTCCGACCACTCAGGCAGCTATTGAGGCAAATTATAGTCCGTTGAACCTTGGCCAGCTTAAGTCGATTTCGACTCCATTCTACGATGTCTTGCACAATGAGACAACCACTTCGAGTTGGCTGGATTCGGAACTCATTCACGCTCAGACGAAGGATCCGAATGATTCCTCAAACCACTATCCGTGGACAAGTAGCACGGCGGATGATGCCAATTATGGTATCGCCAATCTGGGGCAGTTGAAAGCCGTCTTTTCGCTCCGCTTGGAAAAGACTCCCAGTGGCATGAGCCAATCGTGGGTGGATGCCCAGCTTGCCCGACTCGCTGCCTGGGGCATTCCTCTGACAAAATTGCGTCGGGAAGAGGATTACGACGGGGATGGATTGACCAATTATTTTGAATTCTTGATGGGCACGGACCCCTTCGATGTCGATTCTGATGGTGACGGCCTCGTCGATTCAGAGGATTTGGACCCGTCGAATCCAGAGGTAAATGCAGTCACGATTGTGGGTACCCTGCGGATCCTCACGCCAGATCGGCGTTGATGCGAGAGTGATTCCCTAAGGAAAATTGCATGAACTTCAATCGGACATTTGCAATCGCTTTATTAGGTTTCTGGTCGGTGTTACCCGTGTGGGCAGACCTTGCAGGAGATCAACGTGATCAGGCACAGGTAGCGAGAATGGCGAATTGGCGAGCGCAACGCTTTGGAGTATTTGTTCATTGGGGTCCGTATTCGTTGCTGGGAGGGAGCTACAAGGACGAAGTGTACCCAGGCAATACTGAGTGGATCATGCGGACTGCCAAAATCTCACGTGACGATTATCGCAATGCAGCAACCCAGTTCGATCCCTCGAGCTTTGATGCTGAGAAGTTAGTGAATGAGGTGAAGGGGGCGGGAGCCCGGTATTTGATCTTCACTGCCAAACACTACGATGGGTATGCTTTGTTCGATTCTAAAGCCTCGGACTTCGATTCGGTGGACGTAATGCCCTCAAAACGGGACATCATTGCCGAAGTCAGTAAGGCCTGCCGAAGTGAAGGTGTGCCACTTGGCTTCAGCTACGCATTGGACCGGGATTGGTATCATCCAGGGGGGAATACTTTAGGGCCGCCGTGGGATCCGAGTCAATCGGGAGGAAGAGATCGCTATTTGTCGGAAGTGGCCTTGCCGCAAATTCAGGAGCTTTGTTCCAATTATGGAGCAGTCTTCGCTTTGCATGCACATGCGGGCGATGGATTTCATCCGAATCTGCGGAGTTCATTTTCCAGCGTGGTGGATGCGAACACCGTGATGCCTTGGGCATTCACCGGACGAGATGATTACTCATATTCGGATTCCGCAATGCGCGGACATCAGTATTCCGGGGGCGACTGGGAAAAATGCCGAACCTTGGGGAATAGCTGGGGCTACCGTCAGGGGCGAGTGAAGTGGGAGACTCCGGGAGAAATTCTCAAAGAATTGATTTCCACAGCTTCCATGGGCGGGAACTATCTCCTTAATGTAGGTCTGGATGGAGAGGGTAGAATCCCGCCTGAGGCGCAAGCCATCCTTGATGAAACCGGCCAGTGGTTAAGCCAATACGGAGAGTCAATTTACGGCACCTCCCGCTCCCCATTTCTTCGGCATCCCTGGAATGGCGTGGCCACCCTGAAGAGGCAGGGGGAGGATGGTTGCTTCGTCTATCTGCATCTCTTCTCGAATCCCGGCGATCAGCTTTCTCTTGAAGGATTACTGCCGGAACCGTCCGAAGCCCAGCTCCTGGGGTCGGAACAAATGCTGTCGATCAGCGGGCACGTCGGTGCGTGGACGTTGGACACGGGTTCGCTGAATTTCGGTGATGACCTGAAAGTCATCCGACTCAAGTTGAACAAGGCCCCAGAGATGGGACGAGGACCAGTGGTGGAACGATCCGATAGGTCATTTCTGCTAGAGCTTGGCAGAGGAAGCTATTCTGATGCCCGGACCCAGTTGGGGCGTTCGGAATCTTCAGCGGAACTTCGCCTGACGTCCTTTCGCGATGAGAAGGAAACGGGAACCTGGCAAATTTTTTCCAAAGGCACGAAGCGCGTGAGGCTAAAGATCACTGCTTCTAGCGATGCAAGTTTCGATGGTTCGCATCGGCTCATCGTGAAAGTTGGAGGGGAGGCACCGGTGGAATGGGAACTTTTTCGCTCTTCAGACTCGCGAGCCACCCAAGCTGGGGCATTGCTTTCACCGGAGTTGCTTCTTCCCAGTGGCTTGTCAACTCTCGACATCTGTGGCCCCACCACCCAAGAGGGTGAGTCTGCTCAGAGCCCTATTACTCTTACGAGTCTTCAATTGATCCCCCTGCGCTAACATGAACAAAAGTGATTCCTTGCCGACGTGGTCCGGTAGATCATGCGTGCTTGCATTATCAACCTGGCTTTTGCTTTTGCCTTCTGTAAGGGCTCAATGCAACTGCGAGGACGGCGTCACAATTGTGGCAATGAGCGATAATATTGAAGGATTTGGAGTAGCGGGTGACGGTAAAGGTCCGGCGCGAAAAATCGATATTAAGCTAAAGGAGGGGCAGGTTAAGGCATTCACTCTTTCAGCGAACGAAGATGAAGGATGCAGGACAGGGACAGTTTCTTTCTGTGGAAGTGATCTTGAGTATAAGCTGATAACAGATCCCGCTTCCAATTGGGTGAAGGGAAGTTCATTTGACGTATACACGTGGGCTCTTGATTTGGAGATTTATCCGACTTCTCAGTTTCTTCTCCGTCGATCGAAGGGTCCTCAGGATGATGGCGGAGGAGAATCTCCGGGAGGAGGAGATTCTCCAGGGGACGGGCCTCCCCCTGGAGGTGGCAATCCACCGACAGTGGATGATTCGGGAACATTCGTTCCAGCCGGCGGGCGGGTGGTCATTTCAGCCGGCATGGTGGGACTGGGCCCGAACGGAGCCGCACCTTTTCGAGAAGCTGGCTATCTTTCCTGGTCGGGCCCACTGACTTCCATTACGGCTGGTCCTGCGGCAGCCACCTTCACGATGCTTGAAGAAGTGACCTCGTCTGGAAAGGTCAGTTACTCGACAGATTCTGCGTATCCTCAGGAAAAGCACATCGTGACTCCCACCCGGGTGTTTCGAGTGAATGGATATGTTTCGAATCCGACCTCAGTTTCCTCCTTCGCCAGTTCAGTCCGCACTTATGTGAGGGAGTACATCCGAAGCAGTGCAAGCGAGGCAAAATCAGTCACCTTTTCAGGCACTCCAGTTTCTTGGTGGAAGATCACGCCGATGACAGGAGGGATTTCCGTTCAGCGGT
The DNA here is from genome assembly GCF_014201715.1 of Haloferula luteola. Lineage (GTDB taxonomy): Bacteria > Verrucomicrobiota > Verrucomicrobiia > Verrucomicrobiales > Akkermansiaceae > Haloferula > Haloferula luteola. The sequence goes on along the minus strand of NZ_JACHFD010000024.1, from coordinate 3,510 downwards.
CGAAAGAGGGAGTATTGACGGATCAAACGATATGCTCCCCTTTTAATGAACAACTCGTGATGACGCTTAATGGTCAAAGCGAAACGGTGACAGTGACTCCCCCCACATCAACCGTGCCTCGTGTATACAGCACGGAAAAGGTGGTGCAGGATGGTTCGACGGTGGTTTCGAGAACGCTTGAGACATTCCTTGAGACGGGTGCAGGGTTTCAGCGGGTCACCAGTGAGAGCTTTCCTGATCCCTCTGCATCTCAGGGATTGGTGACGGAATACCGCTATTATCCGTCCACAGCGGGAGATCAAGCTGACAAATTGTGGTGGACCTCCCGCCCTGATGGAAGTTGGACAGTTCATCAGTATGGAACCACCGGGAATTCAGTAACGTTCACTCCTTTTCAGTCTGAAGTTCTTCTCAATCCCCAGCATTCCGATCCGAATACACTCCCGCTGCTTGCCAATGCTGGTTTTTCAAGCGCTAGGATAAAAGTGCGATTTGAGAATGGCGAAGAAGTGCTTCGGCCGCTTTCAGCGTCGGGCAATAGCCAAGACATCGTCTTCCATGAAGCTTTCTCAGGAGCAAGTAGCAATGAGTTCCCGGTGGAGAATACGGCTGGTGATGATATCCCCAGCGGCATCGATCTCATGGGAACAAACGGTCGAATCTACTATGCCAATCAGCAGGATCCAGCGAATCAATGGCTCGCGGGACGGACTTTGCTTGAATATGACGATGAAGGGAGAGGCACCCGATTCCAATATAGCCGGAACGCCTACAGCCACATCGTGACGAAGAGGACCACGGGAGCGGTGACGATGGGAACCGGAACGATTCCTCCTCCCCCGGGATTAGCGGATTTTCACGAAGTCGATGGTTTGAGTGAACGAACGGTGATCGTTCATGCCCCCGAAGGGGTGATGAGCCGTGAAACTCTTTATAAAGTGGCGGGTGCCGGCTTTGTGAGCGCGCAAACTGAATCTTATGAGTACTTCAACGGTCATTATCATCGGACCTTGATCGAAGGAATCGAAGTCCACCGGATCGACCGTCCTGATCCCTACACCTTAGTCGAGACAGACGCCCAAGGTAATGTAACGACCTCGTTCTACAATACAAAGGGCCAGCTTCTGTGGTCTGAGAAATCAGCAGGCGGAGGAGTTCCGGCAGTCCGCACCACATCCACCCGTGTGGGCCTTACGACCACGGTGGATGTCAATGGCATCATGACCAGCGAGACCGTCGTGGATGGCTTGGGACGCGTGATCTCACGCAAGGATGCAACAGGGGCGGTCACCACGGTCTCCTATCCGAACGGAGGGCGCGATACCCTCACCACCCTACCTGGGGGCGTCCAACAATATGAAGAACGCTACCTTGATGGCAGCCTCCGCAGTCACTCAGGCACCGGTTGGGTGAATGCGTTCTATTCTACGAGCACCATTGGGGATGAATCCAATCCTCTCTATGTCGAATGGGGACATCAGGAAGTTGAAAGCACAGGCTCTGCCAGCGCCCACACGCTTCGTTCCACCACAAGAGTGTATGGAACAGATGGTAAGCTCACCGCGACGCTGAAACCTTCACCAGCGAATGCAGCCAGGAAGGTTCGTGAAAATTCTCTCTATCAGGGTGAGTTCCGCTACGGAAGTATGCTGGAAGAGATCGACGCAAGTGGCAATTCGACCGGCATCTATGCCCAACGCTATTTTTATGAAAGTTCTTCTCCTTTCGGAGATGATGTTCGGCTGCTCGGTGGCCTTTCCTACTCTGGACTCGATTTGGATGCGACGGAGGGACTTCAGGAAGGAAGCACGGACCGAATCACCAAGATAGAAATGGCTTACGTCAGTGAAAGTGGTGTCGTTTACCGTCGGACTCGCAGCTACACCTACCCTGACCCAAGTGGGGCCGATCCCAATATGCCCGATTCGTTGATGTCAGAAAGCAAGGTGTCCGTTAGCTTTATCCCGGCGGGTGCTGGCAAATATGCCACGATCAACATCACCACCGATCCAGCGGGGCGCACCGTGACCACTACCACCACCATCCATCCTGAGGCTCGCAGAGTGGAAGTCGTGGTGAATGATTCGGCTACCACTCCGGCCGCGGATTCCATCACGACTTCGGTGAACGGCTACGTGGTATCCGTCCAGCAGGCAGGCGCGGCAAATGCTACAGCTTACCAGTACGACGCTTTGGGTCGTGTTTCACGTTATATAGATGGTCGGAATGCATCGACCTATTCCTTCTACTATTCCCACGCTCAGTTGGATCGTGTCACAGATCACTTGGGGGGCACCACGAGTTACAGCTACTACCAGGCTAATGAGAAGAATGCAGGAAAGGTGAAAACCATCACTCGCCCCGGCGGGCTCACGGAAACAACCAGCTACAATGACCGTGGTCAAACCACTCTGGTTGAAGGGTCGGGTGTCTACGAACGGCTCTATGGTTACGATGCTTATGGAGACATGATCAGCATGGAGACTTATGGTAGTCAGGCTGCGACGACCTATTGGGTCTATCAAGCAAGAACCGGACTGCTTGAAAAGAAACGTTATCACGGGACTGAGGTCTCCAGCTATGATTTGTCCTACCTCTATGAGCCGGATGGAAAGCTCAAGCAGCGCATCACCAAAGGAGGCGTCGTCACTGAATATGTGTATGCTCCTCTTACGCGGGATCTTACCAACATCAATTATTCGGGAGAGGGTAACCTGACCCCGGATGTGACCTTCTCTAACTTTGACGGTTTCGGTCGACCGAGGCAGGTGTCGGAATCTCGGATCGGGGGCACAGGTGCGGTGGGCACCGGCAGTGGGGCAGGTACCGCCGCCTATACCACCACACAGACCCTTTCCTATCAGCCTTACAGTGGAGCAGTCTCGACGACCTACGCGTCAAATCACCGCTGGCTGCCAGATGTGAAAGTTGCCCACGATCCCGACCAGAATGGTCGCCCCATGGGTTGGGACCTTTGGGTGGGAACCACCACCGTCGCCACCCAGAGCTACGGCTATGATTCCTTGAGCCGGCTGCAGACGATCTCTTCGCCAGACCTCTCGGCCGCCCTCGTGCCACTGGCGGGTACCGACACTCTTCAGCAAGTTTCCGTGACTCTTGGGGGGAACCTGATCCACCAGCGCTCACTCACCGTGGACCTCCTCGGCCGCACCGAAGGCGTCACCAACAAGGCGGGAGCCTCGGTCAATCAGCTTCTTACCGTGGCATCCATGGGTCACGACTACGATGCCGCAGGTCGTCGCGAACTCACCCGCCGCGAAGACGGCACCTGGTGGACCTACGGCTACAACGCCCGTTCTGAAGTCACCGCCGCCGCCAAACATTTCACGACCAGCGCCCTTGTGCCCGGGCTTGAATTCAGCTACAGTTACGATGGCATGGGAAATCGAACCAGCTCCAGCGCGGGTAGTGGCAGCGGCATGGCCATTCGTGGGTTCACACCCAATGCCCTCAACCAGTATTCTACCCTGACCAACAACGCCAAGTTGA
>NZ_JACHFD010000023.1 GCF_014201715.1 Haloferula luteola | reverse complement strand
CTGGGTGATCCCGGCCACGCCGGGAGAGCACCCGTAGCTAGACTGAACCAAGGGAGCCACAAACATGAACAAAGAACCTGTTGGACAGGTCCCGCACAAGCGGGACAGCCCACGAATAGCAGCATACAAAGCCGTAGGCGAACTGCTGATTCACACTGGATCAAAACGCCCTGTCTTATCCCGGTCCCCGACGCGTTGAGCCGGACGCCAGCACCTCATCACCTACGATGAAAACAGTAGAGCTTTGCCCGTTGACAAAGAGGCAGCCATAGCAACGTCGAAGGCCTCCTACACCTGCCCTTGGGCGCGGCTTCGACCGTGGGTTGAGGTTGGAATGGCCATGGAAAATTGAACTCGCTGCGGGGCAGGTGTTAGGAGCGCCGACTTGTTCGCTATCTTCGTTCGCGGATGAAGTCGCTCTCCTTCGCATCTGGGTAGAATTCCTTCCTCGCACGCTCGTAAAAATCGTCGCCGAACCGCTCTCGCAACGCAGCCGTCATCACTGAATTGTAGCCCGTGAGGTACTCGTAGGAAGTGTCCTTCAACACCCGATACCGAATCCCGTATTTCTGGGTGAGATACTGCGCAAAAGTGATATCTGATCTGACAGCCTTTGGAGGCTTGCGACCCAGCACGGCATAAGTGCTCACGGGGGCCCCGTCATCGTGCATGGAGACGAATACAAAATTCCCCTTCGAGAGTTCACGAGCCGCCTGTGTCACCCCCAGATCGTGGTTCATGTAACGCTGCGTCCCGTAGAAACGTTGGGAGCATGCGCCACACAGGATAAAGACTGCGAGCAGAAGAAACGACTGCGTGGCCTTATTCATTTCGAGCAAACGTCGGAGGCCTGCCACCCGCTACCGGGGGCGCCGCTCCACATCTGGTTAAGGTTTATCACCATCCTGCGAATCTGACTCGGATCGGGTAGCGGGCTGTCCAGCGCCAGCTTGTTGAAACTGTCGAAAAACCCCTCCCTGTTCCAGCCCGATTTCCGCCCGCTGCTTCCTCGGGACGCGAGCCATGGCACGCTTCAAACCCTACGACTACGCCCAGGGACTCATCGTCCCCGTCAACCTCGAGGAACAGATCAAACCGGGCACATTCGCGTTCGCCCTCCACCACCTCATCGAGGCCCGCTACGCCAACTACCACAGCGAGCCCAACCTCGAAGCCTGCGCCGCACGTCAGCTCGACGCCGTCATACCCGACCCCAACCACCGCGACCGCGACGAGCGCTACGACGGCCGCGACCGGCACCTCCGCAAAGTCCGCCCCAAGGACAGCGGCCGCTTCGCCGCCGCCGACTTCACCCGGGACGAGGAAGCCGACACCTACCGCTGCCCCAAGGGCCAGATCCTCCGTCGCAAGCCCGGCACCAGCACCTCCACCAGCGGCAAAGGAGCCTTCCACAAGTACGAGATCGAAAGTGACTTCTGCAGCATCTGCGAGTTCCGCTCACGCTGCGTGAGTATAAACGGAAAACGTCGTACTTTGAGCGTCCGCATCGAGCCCGCACGCCCCCATTGCAAGGCCATGCGGGACAAGGTCGACACCCCCGAAGGCAGGCACCGCTACAGCTACCGCATGGGCACCATCGAACCGATCTTCGCCAACCTGCGGCACGCCAAAGGTCTCAACCGCATCCACTACCGCGGACGGCAAAAGGTGGGAGTCATCTGGAACCTCTGGAGCATCATGCACAACATCGGCAAGATCGCCCTCTACCGGCCGGAATACGGCACCGGCGAGCCCGCCACGGAGTGAGGCCGGCATGCCCCGCGGCATCCGTGGCCCCGGCAGGGCGTCACAGGAGCCCATCACGAGGCACCACGACCCCGCAAGGGAAACGCCCGCCCGAAAATCGAAAACGACGTCCATCACTCGGCACCATCCAAAGGCAACGGTACGACGGGCTCAACAGGGGTTTTCCGACGGTCTCGTTCTGCCTATTTTGGTTGGAGAGGTGCTGCTCGACCGCTGCCGCGAAGCTTCATCCGCAAGATCACAGTGGAGAGGAACAGAAGCAGGAGAATCGCCGCGTGGTGAATTGAGAGGAAGCGCGAATCGATGTGAGAGTCATCCATGCGGAAAATCGCACCACCGATTCCGTGTTCCTGGATCTCCCTTCCAAAGCGGAAGCTCTCATGGCCTTCTTGGATATCATCGATGACGAGCATCAGAGGTGCCTTCGAATCCCTATCAATTTTATACCATCCGACCTTCAGATACCCGAGCACAGACTGAGCGAAGAAGACTGAGTCGCGACCGTTCTCGTGAGGCGCTCTAGTTATATTCCAAAAGAGGCTCTGATCGTAGCTCCACGCCATCAAGAATAGGCTGCAAATAAAGGCTGAAAGAGCTGCTACGAAGGCATAGCGCATTTTTTTGGTAGAACGTCAGAGTCCACACATCCGCTACCGGAGGCGAGGCTTCGACTCAGGGTGAGGATTGTAGTGACCAGCCAAAATCCGACTCGGATCGGGTAGCGGATTGTGGTGCGACGCCTTGTTCGACTTCTTCATTTTTTGACGGGGCGGCCGGAGGAATCCACTAAGGTCGCAGTAATGAACATCTTCCCTCCGTCCTCGAGCTCAACCAGCTTGGTGGCTCCGTCCTCAAGATTGAGGTTGATCCAGGCTTCTTGAGTCTCGAAGCGGGTCGCTACGCCATCGGCATTCTTGTTCGTGGTACGCCGCAGGAGGTTCTTCCCAGAAATCCGGATCGCTCCGCCGACCGGTTCTGGGGACCAATCGACGACGACACCACAAGGCACCACGGACTCTTTGGGAGTCGGTGTCCCTGTATGAAACTCCTGAATCACCTCGATGGTAGCGGTCTCTCCAGCCTTCGCTGTCACCGCTGGCAATCGAAGGGTCCCGCCTGTCGCTTTGATTACCTCCCGTGTGTTCGGAGAGAGATCAGATAGCCACTTCACGTCAACGCCCTCGTATCTTGCGTCGATTCGGATTGTTGTCTGTTCAGCCAGAATTGGCATGAGCATTCCAGAGGCCAGGACGAGGATTGTAGCGATAGTCTTCATGGATTTTCTGTCGAACATCATAGAACAGGCGACCCGACCCTCATAGCGGAGGCGCTGTCCTCGTTGCCGCATGGAACCACCAACTCGGATTTCCGACAAGGCCGCGGTGAGGGGTCGCCCTGATTCGCCTTGTTGTGCTTTGCCGTTGGTCGCCTTGCCGGTCCGCTCCGCAACGTTCCCAAAACCGCCGTGCCGCGTGGCCAGGGTCGTGGAGAGACTGGCTGCCCACAGCTAGTCCGACACCCCCCCGAACTGCGCTGCCGCAAAGCGACGTGCCTGAGAAATCTATCCGCCCAGTCAGCGGTCCGCCGGTGAAGCTCCGCGCCATCTCGGCCAGCACCGGTCGAGTGCCCGAACGCGATGCCGCTTCAGACCTGCCCCGATCCATCCGCCATCACGATCATCCACCCCCGAACACCGTGCTCCAAAGTTCAGCACAACGTCATAGCACACCAAACGAACTGTTCCTATAGACCGCTAGTGTTGCACTTCACTCTTGAAGCCGCGCATTTCTTGTTTAGGCCGCATCTTGAAAACTACTTTGGTAATGTCTGGCAAGCCATTTTCAAACGTAACCGTGACAGGGTTCGAAACCAGGTTCGAAAAGGATAGTGTGCGTGTTACCTGCCCATTGAGAAGAGGAGCGCGATACCAGATGAGCTGTGAGCTTGAAATGCCTGATCCGGATGAACGACCACTTCCCGATGAATCAGGCCCCTTGGATTCCTCAGTCATTGTGTAAGAAGCATCAACATGATCCATGCGACTACCGTCAGGAAGCTCAACAAGTCCGGTCACCAGAGGCTCGCCATCAATCTCTCTTCTGCTTCGATGCCTCACTAGATCCTCTTGTTCTTTAATAAATGCCGGCCAACTGTCCCCCGAGATCCATCTCCTGCCTCCGCCAACGAATACGACCTCCCGCCCACCATCCTTGCTTCGCCTCCCATTGTGATTTAGGGCCTCTTTGCACCAAAGTAGAGCCAGATTAGGATCATCGGCAAAGGTCAACCCCGAAACGTATTGCCAACCGCAAGATTCGGGCCCCAAGAAGTCACCTCTGCCAAGGATCTGCTGAACCAACTTCTCGGGAACCGTCATTCCTCGAAGCGTGTTGGCGTCGACAAGCTGTGATTTGAAAAGGAGGCTGAGATCCGCCTCTGGGGACTCTCTTCCGGCAGGATACTTTCCTCCATTTTCCTCTGCATATTCCTCCAGTGCAGACATCACACCAAGGATACAACAATGACTTTGCCCGTAGGGGTATATCGCCCGCCAATACCCCACTATGATTCCCGCGACGATAACCACCATCACAAGCCCTAGGATTATGCCGCGTCGTCTCTTCACGTATTTCTTATCCAGACCCTATGGCTGCGACTTGAAGCAGTCGGGCACCGATGGAGTGGGTTGAGGGTTGAGAAAGTGGTGTCGTGCCTGGTTCAATCCGTGGGCTATCCCGTATGAACGGGACCTGTCCAACATCAATCGATTGCAACGAATGAAAACGAACTCAGCCACGACCCGCGCACTCTACCTCGGACTTGATGTCCATAAAGAGCAAACTGTCATCGCCATCCTGGAGGGGGCCCGCGACGCGGAGCCACGTGCGTAGGGATCGGTCACCACCTCGCAGCACGCGCTGGAGCGCGCCATGCGCCGCATCGCCAAACAACAAGGTCGCCAGCTCGCCGACATCCACGTCTGCTACGAGGCCAGCGGCTGCGGTTTCTGGATCGCCCGCCGGCTCCTGCAGATGGGCGTGCGTTGCGAGGTCATCGCGCCCTCGCTCATCCCGAAACGCTCGGGCGACCGGGTCAAAACCGACAAGCGCGACGCCGCCAAGCTCGCCCGCTCGCCCGCTCGCTGCGTGCCCACGACCTCGTCGCTGTCCACGTGCCCAATTCGCTCGACGAAGCCCGAGCAAATCCAGGCGACACTCACCCTCCATTCGATTCCAGGACGCGGCGTGCGACCGAAAGAATTCCCTCAGCTGTCCGGTCCCAAGTCGCCCAGCGGGCCTGGAGGCGAGCCCGCTCCCCCAACTCTTCCCGCCAGGGGCCATCCGCAAGAAGCCCCCAAATTCTTCCGGCAAAGCCATCAATATCTCCGGCTTCCACCCAACGCGCGGAGGGCAGCACTTCACCCACCCCTGCATGGGTTGAGATCACCGAGGGAACCCCGAACAAGGCGGCTTCGAGAGCCACCAAGCCAAAGGGTTCTTCACGCGAGGGAAGACAAAGCACCTGACTTTCCGCCAGAAGCCGCTGCAGAGCATCCGGGCGCAGAAAGCCGGGCATATCGATGGCATCCGACATCCCGAGCCGGGCAATCTCGCGGCGCAGTTCCCCTTCCATTTCGCCTTTTCCCACGAGGGAAAAGCAGGCGCGGGGCTCCCGAGCGGCGATCTCGGCCGCGATTTTTACGAAATCGTCCGGAGCTTTTTGCCAGGTCAGCCGCCCCACAAACAACACCCGCGGCCGCCGGGTGCGACGTCTCCAAGGATCCACCGGTTCGATTCCGTTGTGCACCACATGCACTTTCTCTGGATCGAGATCGTAGCGCTCGGTGGCTCGCTCCGCCGTTCGATGGCTGACGGTGATCACCGCATGCGCGGACCTGAGACCAGCGGCTTCCACGGCTTCAATTTCAGGAACGGCGCAGGCTCCAGAACGGTCCCATTCCAAAGAATGCAGGTGGGCCATCCAAGGGCGACCGCTCTTCCGTGACCAGGCCATCGCCGCGGGGAAGGTCATCCAATCATGAGCATGGATCAAATCGGCCGTGGCGGCTTCCATGAGGACCTGGCGGGCATACGCATCGTCTGCCAAATCCTCGCTGGTGCACTGATAAGGATCGGGCACCTCCTCCTTAGGAAGGATCACCTGAACGGAAGTCTGACGATCCAGCGCACGAGCGATCCCAGCGCAGGCGGTTCCCAGGCCACCCGTGACCTTTGGAGGAAACTCCCAAGTCAGGAGTGCGATCCGCGGGCAAAAGGGAGGTGAGGGAAAATCAGACAAGACCCATCTCCCTACCATAGCTCCCGGACATGGCCAGTCCGGGCTGCGTCGTGCATCTCTCAGGAAAGGGAGATCACTTGCCGGACCGGATGATCGTGTTCGTCTCGTCCAATACCAACTTCGTCGCCTGGATCGGTTGATCGGTAAGAGCAAAAGCCATGATCGTCAGCCGTTCGCCCTTTTTGATGCGGTTGGCCGCGCCACCGTTGACGAGAATTTTGCCGGTGCCTGGTTCACCGGCCAGCACGTAGGTCTCCAGCCGAGCCGTGGTATCAATGGAAGCGACGAGGACTTTCTCGCCCTCCCACAAATCGGCGGCCTCCATGAGGTCGCGCGGAATTTCGATGCTACCTTCGTAGTCCACGATCGCATCGGTGGCCACTGCACGATAAAGCTTCGACTTGAGAACCTGGCGGAGCATGACGCGCGGAACGAATCACTGCGCTGGCAGTGGGTCAAGCGGGAAGCCTGAGTCCCGGCGTGCCCGGAGTTTTGGGCGCGAAATGACAGAACCACTTGATGGATCGCCTCCCCCGGTTGAGTAACAGCCGGAGCTTCCGCGAAACTTCAACCCAAGACCGTTGGATCCACCAACGGGCGGAAATGCCAACCCCTCCATCAACCCGAATGAAAACAAACCAACTCCTCTTGGCGTGCCTCGGTGCGACGCTATGCCTGCCAGCGCAGGCGGACTGGAAGCCGGTCGAAGGCCGCATCATGACTGACTGGGCCAAGAAGCTCGATCCCAGCCATGTCTGGGACGAATATCCCCGTCCCCTTCTGGAGCGCGATGCCTGGACCAACCTCAATGGTCTCTGGGACTACCAGGTCGCCAGCAAAGAAGCCACCCAACCGGGCGAGTGGGACGGCCAGATTCTGGTCCCCTTCGCCCCAGAAGCCGCCCTTTCCGGAGTGGGTCGCATCATCGAAGCCGATCAGGCCCTTTGGTACCGCCGTTCAATGCCAGCACCCGCTGCCGGGAAACGTTCCCTGCTTCACTTTGAAGCGGTCGACTACGACACCACGGTCTGGGTCAACGGCCAAGAAATCGGACAACATCGCGGCGGCAACACGCCCTTCGATTTCGACATCACCGATGCGCTCAAGGCCGATGGCAATGAGCTGGTCGTTCGCTGCTATGACGCCACGGAAGAATACCAACTCAATGGCAAGCAACGCCGCAAAGCCGAGGGCATTTTCTACACCCGGGTTTCTGGCATTTGGCAAACGGTCTGGCTGGAGAACGTGCCTGCCCGCTCGCTGGCGGATCTTGATTTCTCCTGCGATATTTCCAAAGGCAGCATCACGGTGACTCCGAAACTCAGCGGCCCCGCCCTTCAAGGCGAAAAGCTGCGCGTTACCGCCCTCGATGGGGGCAAGGAAGTGGCCACGGCTGAAGGAAGCAGCGACCTGACCCTTACCATTCCTGGAGCCAAATTGTGGTCTCCGAAGAGTCCCTCCATCTACGACCTCAAAGTCGAACTGCTTGATGGCGAAGGCAAGGTGGTCGACACGGCCAAATCCTACACCGCCCTCCGCAAGGTGGGCAAAATCCAGGATACCCATGGCCACTGGCGTTTCACCCTGAACGACCAAATCATTTACCACTGGGGCCCCCTCGATCAGGGATGGTGGCCCGATGGCTTGCTCACCCCGCCATCCGATGAAGCGATGGTCTCTGACATCGAGTTCCTCCACGACGCCGGGTTCAACATGATCCGCAAGCACATCAAGGTGGAACCCCGTCGCTACTACATGCACTGTGATCGCCTCGGCATGATGCTGTGGCAGGACCAGGTGAGTGGAGGTCCCAGCCCACGCTGGACCCGCTTCGACGCGAACCCGGAAGACGCCTCCTGGCCGGCCGAACACGCCGAACAATGGGTGGTAGAATACAAGCGCATGGTCGATCACCTGCGCGATCACCCGAGCATTGTCGTCTGGACGCCCTTCAACGAAGCCTGGGGCCAACATGACACGGTCGAGATGGGAAAAATGGCCATCGACTACGACAAAACCCGCCTGATCAACATCGCCTCCGGCGGCAACTTCTGGGAAGTGGGCGACATTGCCGACGAACACCGCTATCCCCATCCCGGCTATCCCTTCGATCAAAAGCGCCTCAATGACTACATCAAGGTCGTTGGCGAATTCGGAGGCCACGGATTCCCGGTCAAAGACCACCTTTGGAATCCCGATGCCAACAACTGGGGTTACGGCGGTCTGCCCAAAGACATCGACGAATGGAAGAGCCGCTACCGCGAATCGATCGTGAGGTTGGCTCAACTCCGCAAGCAAGGGGTCGCGGCGGGCGTCTACACCCAAACCACCGACGTCGAAGGAGAAATCAACGGTCTCCTGACCTACGACCGTCAGCACAAGGTCGAGACGGCTTGGCTCCGCAAGCTTTCCGACATGCTGCTGAACACCCCTGATGTGGTGGAGCGCACCGCTCTGATTCCCAGTGCGGCGGAGGCCTCCACTGCCTGGAAGTTCACGGAGCAACGTCCCGCCCAAGGCTGGCGTCGTGCCCGCTTCAACGACGATTCCTGGGGAACTTCCGATGGCGGTTTTGGCTCCAAGGAGACCCCCAATGCGCCGGTGAAATCGGAATGGAAGTCTTCGGATATTTGGCTCCGCAAGACTTTCGAGGCCGAGCCCACTGCTGGGGCCGACCTGGTCATGGACATTTTCCACGATGAAAACGCCCAAGTTTTCCTCAATGGAAAGAAGATCGCCGATCTCAAGGGCCATGTCTCTGGCTACACCACGCTGGCCATTGAGGATTCTGGCGTGCTCAAGGCGGGCACCAACATCCTTGCCGTTCACTGCCACCAAACCACGGGCGGACAGTTCATTGACATCGGTCTTTATTTGGAAAAACCGAAGGATTAATCGATAGCGGAGATTTTCCGAATGGGGGCTTTCGATCCCGGCGCGATCCCTGCTTAACTCGCGCCGCCGATGACTGAGTCCAGCTCCACCCGTGATCAACTCCGCCGCGAGGGTTTCGAACAAATTGACGAAACCCTCGCGACCCTCATCGATTGTTTGGGGGAAGCGCTGAAATCCCTCGGGGAAGATGCGCTTCTACCCTATCTACCTTGGTCCGGCACTGTGCCAGAGGACCATCCGCCGGAAGGCACCCAACAACTTTACTCGATCGGCTTCCAGCTGCTCAACATGGTCGAGGAGCGCGTCGCCGCCGGCATTCGCCGCGAACGCGAAAAAACTCTCGGCGCCGATTCGATCCGTGGTCTTTGGCCACGCGCCCTGAAGGACATGAGCGCCATGGGCCTTGCTCCTCAGGAAATCATCGAAGTGCTGCGGGACGTCGACGTCCAGCCCGTCCTCACAGCCCACCCGACCGAGGCCAAACGCTCGTCGGTCCGCGAACGCCACCGCGCCCTCTATGACGAACTGGTGCGCTCCGAATACCCGAAATACACCGAGCGCGAGCAACGCCGCATCCGCGCCCGGATGGTGACCGCGCTGGAAACTCTCTGGCGAACCGGGGAAATCCACCTCGTCCGCCCGGATCTTTTCCGCGAATTGCGCGACGCGATCCACTACCTCCGCGACCTATTTCCTCACGCCCTCAACCGCCTCGATCTTCACTTCACTGAGGCATGGCGAGATGCCGGATTCCCCATGGAAACCCTCCGTGCGGCCGAAAATGTCCCCCGGCTTTCCTTCGGCACCTGGATTGGTGGCGACCGCGATGGCCACCCCTTGGTCACGCCTGAGGTTTCCCGAGAAACGCTCGGCATGCTTCGCAAGGCGGCTCTCCAACTCCTGCACCGAGAACTCCTCACCCTCGGCACTCAGCTCACCCTCTCCCGGCAGCTCAATGAAGTTCCCGATGAGCTTGAGACACGGATTGACGAACTGACGTTCACCCTCGGCGACGAATCCGTCTCAACGGCCCTTCACAACCGCTTCCATGAAGAACCCTGGCGCCACCTCGCTGCACTGATGGCGGCGCGCCTCGAGCGCCAGATCGAAGGCCTGCCCGGATATGCCGGTCCCGAAGCCTTTGGCGAGGACCTACGGCTCCTCGGAGAATCGATCTCCACCACCGGCTGCACCCATATCGACGAGCAGTACATCCGCCCGCTCCGTCAAAAGCTCGACATCTTCGGCTTCCATCTCGCCACCCTCGATGTTCGTCAGAACTCCGAGTTCCACGACCAAGCCATCGCCCAGCTTCTCACTGCTGCCGGAGTGGCCGATGGTGAAAACTACGCCAAATGGCCCGAAGAAGAGCGCCTCGCCCTGCTTGAGTCCGAGCTGAAGTCTCCCCGGCCATTCCTGCATGACACCGCCAGTGCGGGCGAACAAGCCGACCTCGTTCTCGATGCCTACCGGGTGTTGGGAGATGAAATCGCCCTTCATGGCAAGCAAGGTCTCGGGGCCCTCATCGTTTCCATGACCCGCCAGCTCTCCGATCTTCTCGGCGTATTCCTGTTGGCTCGTGAGGCGGGCTTGATGGAATCCACCGCGGACGGTCCGATCTGCCCCTTGGAAGTCGTTCCGCTCTTTGAAACCATGGACGACCTTGAGCGGGCGCCCGGAATCCTCGATGCGTATCTTTCGCACGATTTTGTGAAACGCCGGGGTGCCTCCACCCAGCAAGTGATGCTCGGCTACTCCGATTCCAACAAGGACTGTGGGATTCTCACCGCAGCTTGGTCTCTCCACCGGGCGCAAGAAGCCCTCACCTCCACCGCCGTGAATCACGGCATCCGACTGCGCTTTTTCCATGGTCGGGGCGGCACCATCTCGCGCGGCGCAGGCCCGACCCATTGGTTCATGGCAGCTCTGCCTCACGGATCCCTCACCGGAAGCTTCCGCATGACCGAGCAAGGCGAAACCATCGCCCAGAAATACGCGAACCTCGCCAACGCCACCTACAACCTCGAACTGCTGCTCGCTGGCACCGCGATCACCACCGCTCATCACCGCCAGGCAGCACCAGCTCCGGATCCGGCCGATCCCTTCGTGCCGGCACTTTCCTCCGCCAGCCAACACGCCTATCAGCAACTCCTGCACTCCCCGGGTTTCATCGATTTCTATCGCCAGGCCACTCCGATCGATGCCCTTGAGAACTCCCGGATCGGTTCCCGACCGGCTCGCAGAACCGGCAAGAAGGGCCACTCCATTGCCGACCTTCGCGCCATCCCATGGGTCTTCTCATGGACTCAGGCACGCTTCTATCTGCCCGGATGGTTTGGTGTCGGCAGCGCTCTGGAAGAATTGAAGACCTCCGATCCTGGCCAATTCGCCGCCCTCAAAGCGGCGCTGCCCCACTCGGCATTCCTCAGCTACACCCTCACCAACGTTGAAACCAACCTCGCCTCCGCCAATCTCGACCTGATGCGCTCGTATGCCGACCTGGTTGCGGACGAGGAATTGCGGGAACGCTTCATGGCCATCATCGTCGCCGAATTCGAGCGCACCCGCACCTTGCTGGCCGATCTCTTCGATGGCGACATGCGTGCCCGCCGCCCGCGCATGACCAAAACCCTCGATATCCGGGAGGCCCCTCTACGGGTTCTTCACCGCCAGCAAGTCGAGCTCCTCGCCCAATGGCGCGAATTGGTGGCTGCGGAAAGAGACTCCGAAGCGGAGGCCATGTTCCCGAAACTTCTTCTTTCGATCAACGCCATCTCCTCGGGACTTCGCACGACGGGATGACGTGGTGCGCCTCTGGGCCTCCCGATTTCCGCTTGGCAGGCCCGGGTCGCGCTCCATCATGCCGAGATGACCCCCAGAACGGCACTTTCTCTCGCTTTCGCCTTGGCCTCGGCAGCCGCATTGGCCGCCGAAACCCCAGCCACCGAAGAAGCCGCCACCGACAACCCGGTCACTCAGGCCATTGCCGATTTTCGCAATGGCAATCACGAGGCCGCCATTGCCTCGGCTCGCAAGCTCGCTGAACAGGAGAATCCAGATGCCCTGTTCATCCTTGGCTTTGCTTCAGAGACGGGTCAGGGGCTACCCGTCTCGCGGGCGGACGCTCTCGCCTTCTACGCGCGGGCGGCCCAAGCCGGCCACCACGAATCGGGATACCGGCGGGCCCTCATCCTCCTGAATTCCTCCGATGAAGCGGAACGCCAGGCGGGGCTTTCTGAGCTGGAGTCCGCCGCCAAGGAAGACCCTGGCACCGCAGGTCGAATCCTCGGGGAAGCCTACCTGCGAGGCTCCATCGGGGGCCAACCCGACTTCGCCAAAACGGTCGAGTGGTGGACCCGCTCAGCCGAAAGCGGCGACGCTCCCGCCGATCTCCTGCTCGCCCGCCTCTACTCCGGGGAATTCGGATTTCCTGATAAGGTCAACCCCGACACAGCTCTCACGTTTATCCGCGCTGCTGCCGAAAAAGGCAATGCCGCCGCCTTCCTCCCACTCGGTTCCCGGCTCCTAGGATCGCCCGACGAAAAAGTCCGGGCCGAGGGCCTCCAGTGGGTTCAAAAGGCCATCGATCAAGGCCAAACCTTTGGCCACTACGTGCTGGGCGAATACCAGGAAAAACAGCTTCACGACGCGGCGACCGCCGCCTCGCACTACCGCACCGGCGCGGAGGCTGGGCAGCCCGATAGCATGGTCGCACTTGCCCGGCTCCTCCTCACCGGACAGGGGATAGCCCCCAACGAAACCGAAGGCATGACCTGGCTCAAGAAGGCAGCAGAAGCCGGCAATCCCACGGCTCACCTCGAACTTGCCGGGCGCTTGGGAGCCACGGAAAAGCCGGATCAACTCGCCATCTACCGCCATCTTCTCGCCGCATCCAAAGCCAACCTCCCACTGGCCCAAAACGAACTCGGCCTCCTCTACCTTTCCGAAGCCCTCGGCTCACCCGATCCCCTCGCTGCAGCCGCCTGGCTCACCCGGGCCGCCGACGCAGGATTGGCGTCCGCCCAGAACAACC
The DNA here is from genome assembly GCF_014201715.1 of Haloferula luteola. Lineage (GTDB taxonomy): Bacteria > Verrucomicrobiota > Verrucomicrobiia > Verrucomicrobiales > Akkermansiaceae > Haloferula > Haloferula luteola. The sequence goes on along the minus strand of NZ_JACHFD010000023.1, from coordinate 47,646 downwards.
TCGCAGCCCTTTTCGAACGCGGAGTAGGGGTCGATAAGAACCTCGAAAAAGCGGCCCAACTCTACACCCAAGCCGCCGGCCAAGGTCATGCGCAAGCCACTACCGGCCTCGCCCGGCTCCACGCCCTGGGTCTCGGCGTCCCCCTCGACCTCGCCCGGGCTTGGACTTTGGCCCAGTTTGCCGTCGACCGCGGCGATGAAGCCGCCACCCCGCTTTTCAAAGAAATCGATCAACGCATCTCCGACGAACAGCGTCATGCCGCCAAGGCCGACTACGATCGCCTCCGCGCATCGGCCACTTCCAAGGACTGAACTGTGAAAATCCTCATCACCGCCGGCCCCACTCGAGAGCCCCTCGACCCCGTCCGCTACCTCACCAATCGCTCGTCCGGAAAAATGGGCTACGCCTTGGCCCATGCCGCGGCCCACGACGGCCACCAGGTCCTGTTGATCTCAGGCCCCACCGATCTCGATGTCCCGGATGGCGTCGATTTCATCCCCGTCGAAACCGCCGCTGAAATGTTCGAAGCCGTCCAGGATAGCCTCTCCCGCATGGACGCTGCCATCTTCGCTGCCGCCGTCGCCGACTACCGTCCAGCCACTGCTGCCGAACAGAAAATCAAGAAATCCGGCGAGACCCTGACTCTCGAGTTGGTACGCAATCCCGATATCCTCGGATCCTGTCGTAGCCATTTTGGTTTCACCGGAACCCTCGTCGGATTTGCCGCCGAAACGGAACATCTGGCCGCCCACGCCCGCACAAAACTCGAGAAGAAGGGCTGTGATCTGGTCGTCGCCAATGACGTATCCCAACCAGGGATCGGCTTTGATTCCGACCGCAATGCGGTGCTTCTCGTCTTTCCCGACCGGATCGAAAGCCTCCCTGAAGACGACAAACATCAGTTGGCTCACCGCATCATCCAGGAGATCGAAAAGATTCCCCGGGACTGAACCTCCCAACAAAAAGCCCCCCGCTGGCAGAGCCAACGGAGGGTGAAATCCAAGCCAAGGAAATTCAGTCCTCGCCACGATTCGGATCGAGGAGCCCCAACCCGAAATCGATGAACTGTCCCCCGGTGTTCTGGTGGCAGTGGATCGCGACCTCATTCTTGCCACCCGGCTTCAATGCCGCCCTGGCTTCCTCGGAGAGTGGCAGACGCGAATATCCCGTCGTCCATTCCACCTCTTTCGCCGCCAGCACGCCATTGAGATAGACCTCGGCCTCTTCGTCGTGATGGAGAACGAGCATGAGTTGATCCAACTCTTTCGCACTCAAGTCCGGCAGCTCAAACGTCCGCCGCACCCAAATGTCCGAGGTCTTCCACTCGGTGCCGATCCCTCCTGTTCCCGGGGTGTCCTCCGTACCGAACCCACCGGGTCCTTCATTCCAAGCGCTCACATCCGCACCTGGCTGCATCCAATCATCGGAAGGTTGCTCAAAGACATAGCGGTAGATCGTCTTATCCTTCTGCGAAGTCGGCACGACTTCCGTGAACTTAGGTCCGCTCCATTCGAAGCGATTGGCTTTGGCAATCCACTCCGGATCGACCTTGAGTTTCCGATCGTAGGTCATGAGTCCGTTGATCTCGATTTCCACGTCGGTGATCTGCGTGTAGATCGCCGCCGTGAGCCCCTTCTCATCACGAAACTTCCCAATCAGCCCGGCATACTCGGCGTAGAGATCTTCCAATTCCCGCGGGCTCGCGGTGGTGGTGTAACCCCAGCCCTTCGCCTGCCACGGATTGTTGTCCCCCACCTTCAGTCCAATGCCTCCATACTCACCCAAAGCAAAAGCCAGGCCCGGCTTCGTCTTGAAAGCGCGCGGTGCCGGATACGGGTGGAGATCATCCAAATCCCCCACACCTTGGTGGGGACCTCCGTGATCCTGATATCCGCTGTCCTCATTCACCAAGCGATGAGGATCCCACTCGCGAACCTTGGCCACCAACTCCGGTGTATCATGCTTGCCTTGGCTTTCGTTGAACACGATCCACATCACGATCGCGGGGTGATTCTCGAGATGGTCGATCATCGCCTCCATTTGAGTCGCATAGGCTTCCCGATCAATCTTCGGGCGGCCTCCCGGGGGGGTGTCATAAGAATTCACCGACGGCATGTCCTGCCACACCAACAAGCCCAGTTGGTCTGCATGGTAGTACCACCGAGCCGGCTCCACCTTGATGTGCTTGCGGGTCGTATTGAAGCCCAGTTGCTTGGTCACTTCCAGATCGTAGCGCAGCGCTTCATCCGTCGGCGCAGTGTAATTCCCATCGGGCCAAAAGCCCTGATCCAGAGGCCCGAACATGAAGTACGGCTTCCCGTTTAGAAGAAGTCGCGGCACCCCGTCGACCATCGCCTTTTCAATCGAGCGCATGCCGAAATACGATCCCACTTCATCAACCTTCTTGCCCTCTCGGGACACCTCGACGGTCATCTCATAAAGATGAGGAGATTCGGGCGACCAAAGTTGCGGGTTGGGCACCGCAACCGTGAGCGTCTCCCCGGCTTTCCCCGTGACGCTTCCTCCACCCGCGACCTGAACCGTCACATCCCCTGAGGCACCACCCCACAACGCCGTCTTCACCTGCACCGCACTTCCCTTCACGTCTGGGATGATCGTAAGATCTTCGATCCCTCCTTGGCCCACAGGTTCCATCCATACCGTTTGCCAAATCCCCGAGGTCGGCGTGTACATGATCCCCGCAGGCGAGAGCGTTTGCTTCCCGCGCGGTTGCCCTTCCGTCCAGGTCGGATCCGTGACCCGCACCTCCAGGGTTTGCTCAGCGCCTTCCTTCAAATAGTCAGTGATGTCGTAGTCGATCGGATCGTAGCCACCTTGGTGACGACCCACCGACTGACCATTGACCCGGACTTCACTGCGATAATCCACCGCGCCGAAGTGGAGAACGATGCGTTGGCCCCGCCAATCGGTTGGCACCGTGAAAGTCCGATGATAGACCAGCGTCTCCTCGGGCTGGAGAGCCTTTTTCACGCCGCTCAAGGCACTTTCGATCGGATACGGAACCAGGATTTCGCCCTCCCACTCGGTTGCCTCGGAAGCTCCCTTTTCGAGAATCGCGTAATCCCACAGCCCGTTGAGGTTCTGCCACGACGAGCGTGTCATCTGCGGCCTCGGATACTCCGGAAGAGGCTTGGATGGATCGACATCCTTGGCCCAGCGAGTGATCATCGGCGGATCTTTCGGAGCCCATTCGGCTCCCGCGGCCGTCGTGGCGACGCCGCCCAACAAGGACACGGCCAGCACAGTGCTGACCGCGCATTCGGGGTGTTTCATCATGGATTCTTGGGTTGAATGAGGTGGCAGGGGTTGAACAGCCACCGAGGTTCCGGGCAAAGGCCCTTCACAAACCGATCAAAATACGCGGACTGACCTCCGATTTGTCACGTCGGAAATCACGATGACACGGCTTCCTTCCCCGCTCCGCGAATTCCATGTTCGGGATTGGACGATCGAGCCTCGGCGTTCATTCTCCGCCCGTGACCGATCTCGAACTCACCGTCCAAGCCGCCACCGAGGCGGGCAAGCTGCTCAAGGCCCACTTCGGCACCGACGCCACTGTGGACGAAGCCACTCACCACGATATCAAGCTCGCCCTCGACAAAGAATCTCAGGCTCTCATCGAAGGGATCCTCCTCGGAGCCCGTCCCGACGACGCTCTGTATGGTGAGGAAGGTATCGGCGGCTGCCAGGACTCCCATCGCCAATGGATCGTCGACCCCATCGACGGTACCGTGAACTTTTACTACGGCATTCCTCATTTTTGCGTGTCGATCGCTCTACGGGTCGACGGTGAGGTGGTTCTCGGTGTCATTCACGATCCGATCGTCGGAGAAACCTGGACCGTGGAAAAAGGCGGCCAACCTCACCTCAATGGGAAGCCCATCTCCTGCTCCAAACGCGAAAAGCTCGAAGAATGCGCTCTTTTCGTGGGCTGCGGCAAGGATGAGGAAGCCCTTCGCATCGGTCTGGAGCGCTTCCGCAAAGCCTCGATTCGTGCCCGCAAAATGCGCATGATGGGCAGCGCGGCCCTGGGTCTCGCCTACATCGCCAGCGGACGCCTCGATGCTTATGTCGAATCCCGCATCTCCCTTTGGGACATCGCGGCTGGCAAGCTCCTCGTCGAGGCCGGTGGAGGCAAAGTCACCCTCGCTGAGAATCCTGGCAGCTCTGATTCCTGGGCCATCGTCGCCACCAATGGCCGGATTCCCATCGAAGAAATCCTTTAAACACCTCTGGAAGAAGCCCCCCTACGGGTTCCGCCACCCTTTCACCCCTTTTCGATTCCCATGATCGGTCTTGGTTACGACATCCATCGCTTCACGGAGGGACGCCCGCTGGTACTCGGTGGAGTGGAAATCCCTCACACCCACGGACTGGACGGACATTCCGATGCCGACGTCCTCTGCCACGCGATTGCTGACGCGGTCCTTGGCACCCTTGGCCTTCCGGACATCGGGCATTGGTTTCCACCGGGCGATCCCGCCTGCAAAGACATCTGCTCCCTGAAGATTCTGGAAAAGGCCGCCGCCCTCATCCGGGAGCAGGGCTTCGAATTGGTGAATGTCGATGCGACCTTGATTGCAGAGGCTCCCAAAGTATTGCCGCACCGCCCTGCCATGCAGGAAAAAATCGGCCAAGCTCTCGGCCTCGCGCCGGAACGTGTCGGCATCAAGGCCACCACGAACGAAATGCTCGGAGCCATCGGTCGCCGTGAAGGCATGGCTGCGATGGCCGTCGCACAGATCCGGTAGTCCTACCCATGGGTGCGTTTCGCGAGAAACGCACCCATATCTTGCATTTTGCGGGTGTCGGATTATCCTCCGGCTCGTGCCCGCGAGCCGTCCTCCCCGTCCTTTTTTTGCCACATGGCTGCGCCGAACGCGCAAGCAGCTGGCACCCAGTGGGCGACTCAGTGAATTGGCCCTGATCCTTTCGCAAAGAGAAGGCGATACCCCCACCCACTGGTCACAGTGGCTGCGGCAGGTCCTTGATGAAGAAATCACTCCCTCTCTGGACGAATTGACCACCCTCGACCTGCTCCTCGCCCGGCCGAAGCATGTCGCCATTCCCACTTCGCCGTCCTACCCGCAGGCCTGTCTCTTCTAGCTCAGTTCGTGGCCTCCTCAGGGTTTCCCTTCTCAGATGGGCTCATGAGGATGATTGAGCCTGGCGACGCCAGATCGTCACGGCACACCACAGCGCCCAACCAATCATGGCCGGGCTGTCGATCCTCCCTTCCACCTCAACCCTGCGGCTGAAGACATGGACAGGCCGAAAGCTCAGGCTTCCACCCGGCCCCTGTAACATCATGGCCCGGCCCAAGCCCCTTGCGCTGAGCACCCAGGCATCGCCTTCCCACTCGAGATCAAAGGTTCGAGTAAAGGGATTCCTTTTGGACCCGCGCCCCACCACTTGGCCCTGATGCCTGACCGTCCAACTTCCGGACCATATTCCATCCTTGGCGACCTCATAGCTCACTCCATTGACTTCAAATCCACCCTTTTCACCGAACACCCGGTGCCACGTCTGACCTTCAAACCCCTCTCCACGGAATCGGTAGTTCCAGGAGAAAAAACCTTCTGGCTCACATGCAATCATCGCTCCAAGACAACCCCAACGGCGTCCTCACGACCATGGGAGATTTCCCCGAAATTTGGAGCCCCTCACCCTGAATCAGGCCGTCCTCTCAGGCAGTGAAGAATCCCAGCTTCCCGTAGTGTGCTTTCAAAACCGGCTCAGATGGGGCCCGCAGCCAATCCTCGAGCACCGTGGCATAGACCTGCCTGAAATCGACCGCGTGCTTCAGGTCCCCCGCATCCAAATCGGTGAGGCTGGGCATTTTCCCGAACAGCCCCCCTTGGACGCCCCCTCCAGCCACAAACAAACAGGAGGCCTTGCCGTGATCGGTGCCCGAACTGGCATTCTCCGCCACGCGACGCCCGAACTCAGAGAACGTCATCACGGTCACGCGGTCCGCATTCCCCTGCTCTTTGAGATCCGCAAAAAACGCCTTCAAGGCACGGTCCAACTGGCCAAGCAACCGATCGTGAGAATTGACCTGTCCATTGTGAGTGTCGAAACCCCCATGACTGACGTAATAGACCCGTGTTGGCATCTGCCCGGCGATCATCCGGGCAACCATGTTGAGGCTCCTCGACACCGGAGTTCCCTCGTATTTCACCCGGGTGCGATGTTTCGCCGCGACCTCAAGAATTTTGTCTGAGGAAACCCGCGCATCCATCGCAACGCGTTCCAAAAAGGCCAGATTGCTCTCGCCAGCCACTCCCCCGACACGGCCCACCGAAGGTTCAGCGATCGAAGCGCCAGCCACCGACTCCTCAGGAGAATTGAGCGAGTCAAAGAAAGCTTCAGCCTGGGCTTGTTCACCCCCACCATGAATCCAGCGGTAGAGTTGAGGCGAACTCAAACACACCCCGGGATTGTGCAGGGCCCCAAAAGCTTCCGGCTGGGTCTTGTTGAGCGAGATGCCCACCGTTGGATCACTCCCCTGGCAGGCATTGTCAAAATAGCGCCCCAACCATCCGGTATTCGAACGCACTGCAGGATCTCCCGTTTCCCAAACGGAGGTGGAAACGAAGTGCGATCGATTGGGATTGGGATAGCCGACCCCCTGCACCACCGCCAAGCCACCCTCATCATACAAACTCCCGAGGAAGGGCATGGAGGCATTCAAACCCATCCCATCTGCCAAGCGGATTACCTCCTTCTCCGCCTTCGCAATCTTCGGGCGAGCGCGGTAATAGGCATCGTCCTGAAAGGGTACGACCGTATTCAACCCATCATTCCCACCTGCCAGCTGAAGCACTACGAGAATGGTATCGTCCTTCCCGGTCACTCCCTGGATCGCGAGGTCCTTGGAGCGGGCATGCAAGTCGGCAAAGGTGCGCTCGACAAACATCGGCACCGTCCAACTCGCGGAGGCTCCCAGAAGAGTCGAACGAAGAAAATCACGACGCGTTTTCATGGATTCAGCAAAGTTGATATTGGGGCGTGCTCATCATCAGATGGCACAACTCGGCGACTTCGTGGTTCGTAAAGACCACCCCCTTTTTCGCCTGAGCATAGTCAATGAATGCGGCCCGTGGCTTGGCTCCGGGATCCCCATGGAAAAATCGAGCGATCAACCTATCCACCAGCTCCTCTGGATTCTCTCTCAGCGTCCGCGGAGCCATTTCCTCATAATTCGGCCCCTTCCAGCGGCGGACACTTGCCTTCACGAGCATCGCCAAGCGAGGCCGCTCTGCGTCCGTCGCCATCGGCATGTCGTCGGATCCTCCCTCCGGATCCATCGCCCCCTTCGTGATCGTCCCAGCAATGTTATAGCGGCTGAGCAGAGTGTTCGTGTTGATCCAGGCTCGTCCCCAATCCCACCCCGCCACGTTCGGCGGAAAGAAAAGCACCTGCCCCAATTGTTGCGACGCATCGAGCGCATATCCCCGTGGCCACTGATCCAACTCCAACTCACGGGCCATTTGGACAAGGAATTGAACCGGGCTCTTGATCTGATTGCGCACCACGGTCGAATCGTAAAAGGCACGTGATCCAAAAATTTCCCTCAGAAGCGGCCGCAGCTGGAAGTCCTCGCGGCGGAACCCCTCGGCCAGTTCCTTCACAAGGGATGCCGGTGCCTCATCCTCCACGAAGTAGCTCCACAACTTCGCCGGCAAATAGCTCGCCGCAGCCTCTTGTCGAAACAGCACCTCCACCAACTGGTCGCCATCGAAGGCACCCGTCTCGCCACAAACAGTCTTCGTGCCCTCATCCCAACGCCTCGGGACATGCCTCACTTCCCCGGTCAACCGTTCCAACTGATACCCCGTCAGCGCACGGGCCGCTTCGCGAATGTCTTGCTCGGTGTAATGACCCACTCCCAGAGTGAAGAGCTCCATCACTTCCCGGGCGAAATTCTCATTCGGCATCCCCTTTCGCGATGAAGGCGTATCCAAATAGATCATCATCGCCGGGTCCTTCACCATTTCATGGGTAAGAGCCCGAAAGTTCCCGAAGGCCTGACGGCGAAATCGCTGATTCTGCTCCATCATCAGCCGCGGAAGACGAACCTTCTGCGCCGAAGTGGCAAAATGATCGTGCCAAAACACCACCATCTTTTCCCGCAAAGGTGCCTGAGTTCGTAGGATGCGATCCATCCACCAGCCGCCCATTTCCACAGTTCTTCGTTGATTCTGCTGACGAATCTCTCGTTGAAACTTCCGCCGGGCTTCCTCCTGAGCTGCCCCTTCCCCCCGCATTTTCCGCCGCTCAGCTGCCCACTCGCGAGCTTCCTTTCGAGCGACATCGGGATCCGTCCAATCCGGCAAGGGAAACGCCGCTTCTTCGTCCGGGGGATCTAGGAGAGACTCGATCGCTGCCTTGCGGCCGAGCGCATGAAACCGCGAAATCTCCCTCGGTGACCCTCCAAATCCCGCTCGGCGCATCAAGTGCGCCGCTTCATCGGGAGTCCAATCGTTGGGAGCTTGGGGCAACATGGTCGGAAAAGGAGGTGGCAGAGTCCCGAACCCCGCCCGCCCCCTCGGAGTTGCGGAACCCCCAATCCGCATCGTTCCGCGCTTTCCCTCGGACCTCCCCCGCCCTGAAAAAACCAAAGGTCCACCGCTCATGGCAGTGGACCTTGGAAAGTCCGGGAACGCTTCAACCCGGAAAATCACGCAACCGCATTCACGCGGATCGGCGACGCCGCAGCAGCAGACCTCCTGCCGCCACCAAGGCCAGACTCGCAGAAGCAGGCTCCGGTACCACGATGGCATTGATCGCTGCATTCGAGGCATCTGCACCTAAGGCGTTCAAGGCGACCACCTGGCTGGGAGTCACCGCGACGTCGTAAATACGAAAGTCCAAGGTCGTGCCCGTCGCGCTATTGTCACCATAAGGAGCCCCGCCAGCGATCCCGATTTGGGTCAAAGTCGAAAGATCCAACCCAGGGGCCGCAATGGTGGCCGAGTAGGAATGGCTGGTGTTGTATCCCGCCAGATCCGTCGAAGTATCCTGGTAATAGGTCAAGTTGGTGCCGTCGTAGGTGATCACCCAATGGTGAGGCCCATTGTCAAAATACTGGCCCAAGGCCAGTTGCTCACCTCCAGCGACACCCCCGCCGATCACGGCGATCGACGACGGATACGGAGAACCTCCCCGAGCCGGAGTACCGAGAAGATAATTGCTCGTGGTCCCGTCACTGAAAGAAAATGCCGTGGTGTATGAACTCCCGCCGTAGCTGTAATTCGTCCACATCTCGATGGTGAACGCTCCGGTAATGCCGGAAACCGTGGACGCCGGGAGGCCAACCCCATTCTGGGGGAGCCCACCACTCAACTGTCCTAAGACATTGGTCGTGGTGAGAACGCCACCGGAAACGGTCGCAGATCCGTAGATCGTTCCATCAGCGGTGCCGACCGTATCAAGAGCTTGACCGTCAGTGGCAAAGTCGTAGCGGTGAACCAGTGCCGCGTGGCTCAAACTCGGAGCCAGCAAGCAAGCAAGGGCCGCCGCCTTCTTCCCGGTCAATCGGGTAGGATTCATAAATGCAAGTGAGTTGGGTTTGGTTTGGAATGGGTTTTTCTGGATGCAGGCCCCCTCAGTCGGAAACCCACTTCAGCTAAATACCTAAGAAAGGTTTCCCTGGGGATACCTCATTCGGGTGATTTTCAAGATGGATGCCGCCTCAAAATGGGGCTCCGCGCACGACCCTCCATCACCGTACCGAGATTCTCGGCTTGAATGCCTGCGCAATTGGGTCTCCTTCCCCTCCGAACTCGTTCACGATGGCCTACTCACCCGAACTCCTGAGCCCTGCTGGAAACTGGGACTGCGCTCGTGCCGCCGTCGCCGCGGGAGCCGATGCGATCTTTTTTGGTCTCCCGGCCTTCAATGCCCGACTTCGGGCGGACAATTTCACCGACGCTGACCTGCCCGAACTCATGGAGTTTCTTCACCGCCACGGGGTGAAGGGTTTCGTGACCATGAACACCCTGATCTTCACCGGGGAACTTTCCGCGGCCGAAGAACAATTGCGCAAGGTGGCCGCCGCCGGCGTCGACGCCCTCATCATTCAGGACCTCGGCTTGGCCCGCATGGCTCGTGAGATCGCCCCCCAGGTCGAACTTCATGCCTCCACTCAAATGACCCTCACCAGTCCCGAGGGCCTCCATTTCGTCGAACGCCTCTTCCCTCTTGAGCGAGCCGTGCTGGCCCGCGAACTCTCCTTGAAGGAGATCGATCGCTTTGGCCAACCCGCCTCCACCCCACTCGAAGTCTTTGTCCACGGCGCCCTGTGCGTCGCCTACTCCGGTCAGTGCCTCACCAGCGAATCCTTGGGCCAACGCTCCGCCAACCGCGGCGAGTGCGCGCAAGCTTGTCGCATGCCCTACGAACTGGTGGTCGATGGCGAAACCCAACCCCTTGGCGAAGTCCGCTACCTTCTCAGCCCCCAGGACTTGGCCGCCGTCGATCAGATTCCGGGGCTCATTCAGGCAGGTGTCCGCTCGTTCAAAATCGAAGGTCGCCTGAAGTCGCCGGAATACGTGGCCGCCGTGACTCGCGTTTACCGGAAGGCCATCGATGCCGCTCTGGGCAAACCCACTCCCGCGATCACCGCCACCGACCGCTATGCGCTGGAGATGACTTTTTCCCGCGGGCTCACCCCAGGATGGCTTTCGGGCACCAACCATCCCGCGCTCACCCATGGTCGCTTCGGCAAAAAGCGCGGCCCCTTCCTCGGAACCATCACCGAGGCCCAAAATGGCTGGATTCGAATCGATCCTCCGCCGTCCCAGCAAGTGCCCCCCCTCAAAGCAGGCGATGGCATCGTCTTCGACGCCGGTGAAAACCGCGATCTCGAGCAAGGCGCCGCCATCTGGAAAATTGAAAATGATCGCATCATTTTCCACCGCACCTACAGCGGCATCAACTTCGATCGCATCAGGCCCGGTGTGACCCTCTACAAGACCTCCGATCCCGCTTTGCAATCGGAGATCCGCCGGTTCTGGCAAAATGCCAAGCTCACCCCGCAAAAAACTGCCATTCACCTCACCGTGACCGGCTGTCCCGGCCAACCTCTCACCCTCCTCGGCCGCACCGCCCATGCGCCGAGGCCTTTTGAGGTCATCTCTTCTGTCCCCCTCCAACCTGCGTCAAAACACTCCCTCTCTGCCGAAATCCTCACCCGCCAACTCGGCCGACTGGGCGATACCTCTTTCGAACTCAAAACGCTCGACCTCCAGCTCCAAGGAGATTGCCACCTCCCTGTCTCTGAACTCAATCGTCTCCGTCGCGAGCTGGTGGCGGGACTCGAATCCGAACCCGCCACGCCAGCCCCTACGGCCACCTCGGTCACGGTCCACGATTTGCTGCCACCTGCGGCCGCAAACGCAGCTGCGGATGCATCGCCTCACTTGGCAGTACTTTGCCGCAGCCTCGACCAACTCGACGCCGCTCTCGCCGGAAAAGTCGGCACGATCTACTGCGATTTCGAGGACCCAAGACGCTACAAAGAAGCCGTCGCTCGGGCCGCCGAAGCCCCCGCTTCACGCATCCACCTCGCCACCCCGCGAATCCTCAAACCCGGCGAAACCGGCTACCTCAAATTGATCGAACGAGCAGCACCCGATGGCGTCCTGCTGCGCAATCTGGCGTCGCTGGAACACTATCGTGATCGCGATGATCTCGAGAAAACCGGCGACTTCTCTCTCAACGTGGCCAATCCGATCACCGCGAAGCTTCTACTTGAGGAGGCCCGCCTCTCCAGACTGACCATTTCCTACGATCTCAATATCGGGCAGGTTCTCGACCTCCTCCAAGGGGCACCCCCATCTTGGTTCGAACTGACCTTGCACCAGCACATGCCCCTCTTTCACATGGAGCACTGCGTCTTCTGCACCTTCATGAGCTCCGGAACCTCCTACAAAGACTGCGGACGGCCCTGTGAAAGCCACGTTGTTCACCTGAGGGACCGGGTGGGGCAGCTTCACCGCCTTCAGGCTGATGTCGGCTGTCGCAATACCCTCTTCAATGGACGCGCGCAGACCGGTGCCCGATTTTTCCCTGCCCTCGTCGCCGCCGGACTCCGCCATTTTCGCCTAGAATTTCTCGACGAAGATTTTGCCGCTGCCGAAACCACCCTTCAGAACTACCAAGGCCTCCTTCAGGGGCAACTCCAGCCTGAGGACATTGCCCTACGGGTCGCCGCCAGCGAAAAGCTCGGAGTCACCGAAGGCACCCTCGCCTCCGTCCGCTAATTTCCCCGATTTGGAGGCCCCGAAATTTTTTTCGACTTTTCCGGGAAGAATTTCGACGCTTGGTGTTCTCACTCCTCGGAATCGATTGATTCCACGACCTGAACCGAACTACCATCCAAACCCCAATAAGATCATGACCCTGACGATCCGTTCCCTCATCGCCGCTGCCTTCTGCCTCCCGATGGCCTATGCTTCCGATTGCGAGAAGTGCAAAGGTGGCGATAAGGAAGAAACCACCATCGTGGCCGACTGCAGCAAGTGCAAAGGCGGCGACAAGGAAGAAGAAACCCTCGCCGATTGCAGCAAGTGCAAGGGCGGCGATAAGGACGAAGAAACCCTCCTCGCCGGCAAGTGCGAAGGTGGTGACTGCGACAAGGAAAAGGAAACCATCGCCTGCGGTGACGAAGACGAAGACACTCTCCTCGCCGGTAAGTGCGAAGGTGGTGACTGCGACAAGGACGAAGAAACCATCGCCTGCGGTGACGAAGACGAAGACACCCTCCTCGCCGGTAAGTGCGACGGTGGTGACTGCGACAAGGACGAAGAAACCCTCCTCGCCGGTAAGTGCGAAGGCGGTGATTGCGACAAGGACGAAGAAACCGTCCTCGCCTAATTCGGCCTCATCTTCACGGATTGCTTTTCAGAAACCGGCGCCTGCAAAGGTCGCCGGTTTTCTTTTTCCCAGAGGAACCCGCCATCACAGCTCGCCCCCTTCGGTTGCCTCTCCCCCTGAGGAGCGGGCGCTCGCTTTCAATTCCTGAATCAACACCTGGCAGGCAGGGGTCGGGCTTTTCCCCCAACCCACACCGACCCGAATGGCGGAGGGAGAAGGCTCGAGTGCCACAAAGCGAATCCCGGGACGATTCGCATCCTGCCCTGCATTGGCCACCATGGCCACGCCGATGCCCGCCTCCACCGCCATGGCAAGGCTGCTGAAACCATCAAACTCTCCCACCACCCGGGGGGAAATGCCTTGCTCGGCAAAGTACTCCCCCACCCGCTTCCAATAGTCCGGGTAGCCTTCCCGGGCATACATCAACAAGCCCTCCTGCGCCACCTGCGCCACATCCACCGCAGACGCCTCGGCAAATCGATGACGCATCGCCACCGCCAGCCGCCACGGGCGACACTCCAAAAGCTCCCACTCCAGTCCCTCTTCTTTCTCTTCGAAGACCGTCACAATCAAATCCAGTCGCCCTGCGATCAGGCCGTCCTTCATTTCCGCGGTCGAAAGATCCGAGAGCTGCACCCGCACCTTCGGATGAATCTGGTTGAAGCGCTCCAGCGCCAATCCCAGGAACGGTCCCGCAAGCGAAGGCGAATAGCCGACCCGTAAAATCGCTCCATGCCCCGCCTCACAAACTCGCTGGCGGACTTGCGCCCCCATCGCCAACCACTTGCGGCCATCCCGAAACAACACCTGCCCAGCAGGCGTCAGCGAAACGGAATGCGCTTCCCGCTTCAGGAGCTCCACCCCCAACTCCTCCTCCAAGGTCCGAATCCGCCGACTCAATGCCGGCTGCGTCAGCCCCAATTTGCTGGCTGCCGCCGTGATGGTTCCCATTTCCGCAACTTTGATGAATGCTCGGACGAGCTTCGACTCCATACCCCGCAAAGTCGCCGGAATCCCTGCTTCATCAAGCCTCCAGCCGCAGGCCGTATGCATTTTTTGCATCCTCAGCCACCATGGCGTGCATTGGCTTCCCGACGATGACAGGGTTAAAAATCGACCATGCACACGAGCACCGCCCCCGTCACCCTCCGCCGGTCCCGCGACCGCGGCCATGCCCGCCATGGCTGGCTCGAAAGCCGTCACAGCTTTTCCTTCGCCGAATACTTCGATCCCGCCCACATGGGATTCCGGTCACTCCGTGTGATCAATGAAGACCGCGTCGCACCCCACGGCGGGTTTCCCGAACACCCCCACCGTGACATGGAAATCTTTTCCTACGTCGTCTCCGGCCAACTCGCCCACCGCGATAGCATGGGCAATCAACGGGTCCTGAAACCTGGCGAGGTCCAGCTCATGTCCGCGGGAACCGGTGTCACCCACTCCGAATTCAATCCTTCGGCCACCGAGCCCGCCCACTTTCTGCAAATCTGGATCCTGCCCCGGTCCCGGTCTCTTCAACCGCGCTACACCGAGTGGAAACCGTCCACTGAACACGCGACCGCCCGGAAAGTCCTCCTCATCTCTCCCGATGGCCGCGATGGCTCTGCCACCATCTCCCAAAATGCCGACGTCTATCGCCTCCGCCTCAAATCCGGCGAGTCCGCAACCCACGAAATTCACCAAGGCCGGGGTGTTTGGATCCAAGTGATCTCCGGCTCTCTCCAAGTGCGGGGAGAAACCCTTGGTGCGGGCGATGCTGCCGCCATCGAAGTTCCAGGTCGCATCGAAACCTTCGCCACTGGCGAAAAAGTTGAAGCCTTGCTCTTTGACTTGGGCTGAAATCGGTCCTTTTTCCAGACGATCCCTACCGTCTCAAATCTATGAAATCCGTTGCCATTACCCTCGCTCCTGCCGCCCTTGTCGCGCTGACTCTCGTCTCTTGCGAGAATCCTGCCGACAAGACCGCAGATGCCTCCGTCAAGGAAGCCGCCCCGGTCGCTGAAGCCTCCGGCACCCGTTACGTCCTCACCGACGCCTCAACCGTCACCTTTGTCGGTTCCAAAGTCACCGGCAGCCACGAAGGTGGCTTCAAGGAAATCTCTGGCGATTTCACCGTCGACGCCGCGGGCGACGTCACCGGTGGCACCGTCACCATCGACATGAACTCCGTGTGGACCGACGCGGACAAACTCACCGATCACCTCAAAACCGGAGACTTCTTCCTGGTCACCGAACACCCCGAGTCCCGTTTCACGATCACCCAAATCGAAAAGACCGATACCGGCTACTCCGTTTCCGGCAACCTCCTGATGCGCGGCGTCGAAAAGAACATCACCTTCCCGGCCACCGGCTCCAAGGACGGCGAGACCGTCAAGGTGAACGCAGAGTTCGACATCAACCGCAAGGACTGGGGCATCGTCTATGCCGGAAAGGCCGACGACCTGATCCGCGATGAGGTCGTCATCCGCTTCGACCTCACCGCTCAGCCTGAGGCCTGATTCCCCCCCCCGGGGCCCCATCCGCCCTTCACCCGACCCACCCCATGCTCCAGTCCCCGCTCCGATTAGGTTCGCTCGATCTCCCGAACCGCGTCCTCATGGCTCCCCTCACCCGTTGCCGCACCGGCGACGAGCGGGTGCCCAACGCGCTCACCGCCGAGTATTATGCTCAGCGCAGTTCGGCCGGGCTGATCTTTTCGGAAGCGACCTCCGTCTCGCCCCGCGGCGTCGGCTACCCGGGAACCCCCGGGATCTGGTCCGCGGAGCAGACGGAGGGTTGGCGCCAAGTCACCGATGCCGTCCACCAGGCCGGGGGACGCATCTCCCTCCAACTCTGGCACGTCGGCCGCATCTCCCACCCCAGCTACCTCAGTGGTCAGCTGCCCGTCGCCCCCAGCGCCATCGCCGCCTCCGGTCACGTGTCGCTGATCCGACCACTCACCCCTTTCCCGACGCCCCACGCGCTCACCCTCTCGGAAATCGCCGCGACCCTCGACGACTACCGCACCGCAGCCGCCAATGCCCATGCCGCTGGATTCGACGGCGTCATGATTCACGCTGCCAACGGCTATCTCATCGACCAATTCCTCCAAGACGCCACGAATCATCGCACTGACGAATACGGAGGCACCCTCGATCATCGATTGCGCTTCCTTCTGGAAGTCGTCGCCGCCGTTGCGGAATCGTGGGAGTCCGGGCGCATTGGCGTGCATCTTGCACCCCGTGGTGACACCCATGACATGGGGGATTCCGATCCCAAAACCCTTTTTGGTGCTGTCGCCTCCGCTCTCTCCGGACGTGTGGGCTACCTTTCCGCTCGCGAACATCACGAGGCAGAAGCACTCGGCCCCTTCCTCAAGCAAACCTTCGGCGGCCCCTTTGTCGCCAACGAAAAATTCACCGCGGAATCTGCCGAAAACGCTTTAGCGTCAGGCATCGCCGACGCCGTCGCCTTTGGCAAAGCCTTCATCTCTAATCCCGACCTTCCCGAGCGATTCGCCCGCGGAGCCGAACTCACCCCGCCCAACCCCGCGACCTTCTATTTCACCGGCGAGGGCGACCCTCGAACGGGCTACACCGACTACCCTGCGCTCACGGATTGAGCGGCTCGTTTCCTGCTCAGCGAGTTGTTGGCAAATGTCCAACTTCCCTACTAAGCTTCGCGCCAACTCCTCTGTGATCTGCATGACCTTCCCCCGTCCGCTTCGCCTGCTGGCCCTTGCCACGACGCTCTTCGGTTTCGCTTCCTGCGCCCCTTCGACTCCCCTGATAGCCGAGCGGGCCGAACCCGTTCTCTATCAGTGGCACGACGATGGCGGCCCTGGGAAAGTCGAGGTGAAAATCAACCTCACCGAACAGCAAGCCTACTTCACCCGTGGTGGCAGACCCATTGGTTGGAGCTACGTGGCCACCGGCTTGGAAGGCCACGGCACCCCTGCTGGCCAATTCCGCATCACCGAAAAGATCATCGACAAACACTCGGGATCCTACGGTTGGATCGAAGATGACTACGGCAACATGGTCGACAATGATGCCAAACCCTCCGATCCCGTCCCACCCGGGTGCCGATACGTCGCCGCGCCCATGCCCTACTGGATGCGCCTGACCAACCATGGCATCGGCCTCCACGCCGGAATCATCCCCAAACCGGGCCAGCCTGCATCCCACGGCTGCATCCGCCTCCCCAAGCCGTTCGCGCCGGTCCTCTACAATGCCGTCGAAGTCGGCACTCCCGTGCAGATTCTCTACTAAATCCTGGGATTCCAGAGTTCCCATCGGCCACCCCATCGCTACGCTTGATCGAAGATGCGTGATCGGGCCGGAATTCTTGCGTTGCTGCTGCTCCTTGGCGGCTGTGAAAAAACCCCTCCCACCACCCCAGCCCAATCGTCGGCCACCTCGCCTCCGGCTCCTCAGGACCCCTCCCAACTGACACCCTCCAGCCAATGCCTGGAATGTCACCGCGAGGCCCACGAATCCTGGCAGCACTCCCACCACGCCCTGGCTCATCGCAACACCGGCAATCCGGTCGATGCCGAGGCCTTTGCCGGCACCACCCTCCAGGACGGGCCCGCCCAATGGACCTTTGCCGGTGGCGCCGCCCAACCCGAGATCCGCTGGGAAGACGATCGCGCAGGCGATCTCTCCCCGAAATCAGGCTCGCCCCCCATGGCCATCGGCACCACGCCGCTCGTTCAGTACCTCCTTGCCGCGGGAGATGGGCGCTACCAAGTCCCCGACATGGCCTGGGACCCCGCCAAGAAGGAATGGTTCAGCATCTATGGCGAAGAACATCGCCATCCCGACGAATGGGGCCACTGGACCCAACGGGGCATGAACTGGAATGCCCAGTGCGCCTATTGCCACTTCACTGGCCTCCGAAAAGACTACGACCCTGAAACCGACCACTACGCCACCCGTTGGGTCGAGCAAGGCGTCGGCTGTGCCCAGTGCCACGGCGGCAAACCCGAGGTGCCCAATGCCGACGGCTGCCTGATCGATCGCTCCTCATCCTTTTCCAAAGCGCAATGGACCGAGTCCTGCGCCACCTGCCACGCTCGTCGCGAAGAATTCGATGAAACCTTCACAACGGGCCGGTCCTTCCACGACCACTACGGGCTCGCCCTGCCCAACCAACCCGGACTCTGGTTTCCCGATGGCCAACAGCTCGACGAAATCTACAAATACACCTCCCTCCTGCTTTCCCGCATGGGCCACAAAGGCATCGGCTGCACCGATTGCCACGATCCCCACGCCGCCACCCCAAAATTCGGGGATGCCGCCGTCCGGGCCAATGCGCTCTGCATGACCTGCCACGCGAGCGGACAAGACGGCGCTGTCATCATCGACGTCACCAGCCACACCCACCACCCACCCGGCGTCGGGGGCTCCAGCTGCGTCGATTGCCACATGCCCAAACGGTCCTATATGGGACGCGATCCCCGCAGCGATCATCGCTTCCCACGCCCCGATCCCCTGCTCACCAAAGAACTCGGTGTCCCCAATGCCTGCAACGACTGCCATAGCGATCAAACCCTCGAGTGGCAGATCGAGAAGACTCACGAATGGTATGGTGAAACCATGAATGCCGTGGGCCGCAAGCGCACCCGTGCCATCGACGCGGCACAAAACGGCCGTCCGGGAGCCCTCGCTCAACTCCTTGACGCCTTCTCCTCCGAAGAGATGGATGCTTGGCAAGCCACTCTCCTCCGACTCATGGAACCTTGGGCTCAAGACAGTCGCGTCGTGCGCTCCGCCAATGTCTCCCTCCACGAAGGGGGCCCATTGGTTCGCGCCGCCGCTGCCGCTCTCATCGCTCGGCGTGGCGAAACCGGGCCCCTGCTCGAAACGGCCCTTGCCGATCCCCTCAAAGCCGTGCGCCTCGAAGCCGCTTGGGGTGCCTTTGAGCACCTGCCCGCCCAACACCCCGCCATTCAAGAGGCGGAAGCCGTCGCCCGCCACCAATCCGACCAACCGGCCGGAGCCATGCGCATGGCACGCATCGCCATCGCCCGCGGAAATCTCGACGTCGCTGAACAGTGGATGAAAAAAGCGGCCGAATGGGACCGCACCTCTCCCGTCCCCCGGCGCGACCTCGCCATCTTCCTCAATAGCCAAGGACGCTCCCCCGAAGCCCTCGAGTGGATGCAAAAAGCGGTCGACGCCGCCCCAGAAAATCCCGAATTCCACTACCTTTACGCGCTTTCCCTCGCCGAGAACCAACGTCCTGCCGACGCCGAAAAACACTTTCAGGAAGCCGTCCGATTGGCTCCCCGCTACTCTCGTGCCTGGTACAACCTTGGACTCCTTCAAGCCGGCCAAAACCGCGTCGACGAAGCGCTCCAATCCCTTCGCCACGCCGAGCAAACCGACCCCTCCAGTCCTGATGCACCCTATGCACGGGCCACCCTCCATCTCCGGCTCCAGCAATGGCCACAAGCTCAGGATGCGGCTGCGGAAGCCCTGCGGCGCGCCCCCGATCACGCCCCATCAGCGCAACTTCTTCGCGATCTTCAGCAGCGCCGCTAAGGAATTGTTGTAAGTTCAGCGGCGTGATTCCCGTTGCTATCGGCCACAACCAACCCTAGCTTCACGCCATGCACGCACCGCTCGCCATCGGCCTTCCCCAGGGCCCTGAATGGGTCATCATTTTCGTCGTTGTCCTGCTTCTCTTCGGAGCCAAAAAGATCCCCGAACTCGCCCGCGGCCTCGGCAAGAGCATGGGCGAATTCAAACGCGCTCGAGACGAATTCGAACGTGAAATTCACGCCGCCTCTGAATCTTCCGAAAAGGAAGAAACCAAGGTGAAAAGCGCATCCGGCACCGAGCCACGCGACGCCTGAACATGAAAGCCCGATTCCTCCACGCCCCGAAAATCCTCGGGGCGTTTTTCTTGGCCTGCATCCTCGGCTCATGCCGGGAGGAAAAGTCTGCGGACTGGCCAGAGCCGACTTTGGAGGAATCGAACTCCGCTGCCCCAGCGGCAGCAACGACTCCACCGGCATCCGCCCAGCAGGGCACGCAGACCGACCCTGCCGCTCCGAACACCGACTCGGCGGATCGAGTCCGCTTCCTCGCCTACAACGTCGAGAACTGGCTTTCCATGGACCGCTACGTGGATGGCAAACAAGTCACCAGCGCCGGCAAGCCGGAGAAGGAAAAGGAAGCCCTCGTCACCATCGTCGCCCGCCAACGCCCCGACGTTTTCGGGCTCTGTGAAATCGGTTCCGAAGCCGATCTCGCCGACCTTCAAAGTCGGCTGACCAAGGCAGGGCTCGAATTGACCCATTCCTACTACACCGGGGGCGGCGATGATACGCGGCACCTCGCCCTGCTTTCTCGCTTCCCGATCACCCGCACCGTTCCCCACAAAGATCTCGAATACCGTCTCAACGGCCGGGAATTCACCATGGGTCGCGGGATCCTCGATGCCACACTTGAAACTCCCGTAGGAACAGTCCGATTCCTTGGAACTCACTTGAAATCCAAGCGCGAGGTCCCCGAAGGCGATCAGGAACAGATGCGCCGATCGGAAGCCCACATCATGCGCCGGGAAATCGAATCCGCCCTTCGCGAAGACTCGGCCATGCCCCTCATCATTTACGGGGACATGAACGATACCCGCCAGGCCCCAGCCCTACGCATCCTTCAGGGCCCACGCAACGGCCCCCTTTCCATCCAGATGGTTCATCTCCGTGACTCGGTCGGTACTTCGTGGACTCACCACTGGTCCTATCAGGACGTCTACTCCCGCTTCGACTACGTGCTCTTCAACAGCGCCTTGAAAGACCGCATGCTGTGGGATGACTGCCACATCGTCGACGACCCGGAAGTGGCCGACGCCAGCGACCACCGACCCATCGTCGTGGAATTTCGCTAACTCAGGGCTCGGGCACCCATTCCATCAGTCGCGCCGATAAGGCCGGCATCCGAGGGACGACCATCTTGGCTTCTCCCTGTCCGTTGACGACCATCGCGGCGTCCTTCTCGTCCTGCAGCCGCTCCACCCAACGCCCCTTGATCGGATCGATTCGCGCCCACTCCACCGCGGCGGCCGGCACCCACACTGGCACCGAAGCCCAGCCTCGCTCGGGGTGGAAGTTCACCACCACCATAAACACCTGTCCCCCCTCCCAATCCCGACGCAGGTAAGCATACATCCAATGCCCCCCACAGGCCTCTCCCGCCACCGCGCCGAACCGGAGGTTCTCCCGATTCGCGTAGTTCAGGCCGTAAAAATCACCTGCCACAAAAGCCGGCTCCGCGATCACCCCCAAGAGCCGTCCATACCAAGCTCGCAGCTTCTTCTGCTTCGCCGACAAACGACCTCCATCGTACTTCCCTCCATTCACCCACTTTTGGAATTCGGGCATCACGGTGTAATCGAAGATCGAAGTCCGCCCATCGTCTCCTGAAAATCCTGCCACGCCCACCGCAGGTTCCCCCACCTCCTGCCCAGAATAGATCATCACCGGCCCCCGCCCCATCCCCAATAAGGCCGCACTCACTGGCCTCCCAACTTCCATCCCCAAGCCGCCCCATTCCTTCGGAGACGCCAAACGCACCTCGTCGTGATTCTCCGCATAACGCAGGGAATGATGAAACCGCGTCCCGGGAAAAATCAAAGAGTCGAGATCGTTCGCCCATTTGTATCCGTCAAAATCGTCATACAAGCCCATGCAAAGGTCGTAAGCCGGATCGTCATACACCGCGTCAAAACCCGCGGCGATCAATTCATCCAGCACATTGCCATCGGTTAGCTTCGCCGGATCATTGTCATAGGCTTCCCCGAACACGAACAGCTCAGGATCACGACGGCGGGCTCGCCCCAGCATCCATGCCCAGAACTCCATCGGCACCATGTGGGCCATGTCCACCCGGAATCCACCCACACCCATCTCCTGCCAATAGGCGAAAACCTCATCCATCTTTCGCCACGTATCCGGCACTTCCGAAGGCACCGCCGCCATCCCCGGCAAATGCCCGGTATCCCGCCCCCGCGTGAAATCATGGCCGTAGTTCAGCTTCACCGTTTCATACCAGTCCCACACCGAGGGCGAAAAAGTGATCGCGTTGTTTCCAGTGACCTTCACTTGTGTCGCTTCGGGAGCGAACCGCCCCGTGCAACCCGGCAAACCTTCGGTCGGTAATTTGAGAGGCGGCCCTCCACCCTGCGTCCCCGGAGGAACATAGTAGAAGTTGTTGTCCGGGTGAAAGAACCACTGCGGCTCATCGCCCTCCCCGAAGCTCAATTCAGGCCTCACGCTGGACCGATAGCCCCGTGCCACATGGTTCGGCACGAAATCCATCACCACTCTCAACCCTTTCTTTCGGCACCTCTGGAGGAGATCTCGGAACTCCTCCACTCGCCGCTCCGGATCGTCGGCATAGTCCGGGCACACGTCGAAATAATCAATGATCGCATACGGGCTCCCCGCCTTCCCCTTCAACACATCAGCAGGTTCCGCAGGCCGTCCTGGATACGATGTCCCACTCGCTTGCTCCAGCACACCAGTCAACCACAGGTGAGTCGCCCCCAAACTCCGGATTTCCTCCAACGCGCCTTCATGGAAGTCTGAAAACTTCCCGCACCCATTCTCCTCCAGCGTCCCATCCGGCTTCGGGTTTGGCCGTGTGTTGCCGAACAGCCGCACCATCGTTTGGTAGATCACTGGCCGCCGCTTCGTATCCACGCGCGTCTTCTTCATCGTGCCGGGATTCTTCCGGTGCATCGGCCGGATGGCAAACCTCCAGCCCGCCTCATTTTTCACGACCCGACTCCGCTCGCCATGCTCCGCACCCTCTTCCTCAGCCTCATGGTCCTCGTCTTGCGCACTCCTAGCCTCGCGGACGAACCTTTCCGCATCGGCATCGCTGGCATGACCCACGGCCATGTTGCCGGCCTCCTCTCACGGGCACGAGAGCGCGACGACCTCGAAATCGTCGGCGTTTGGGAACCCGACACCGAGCTCTTCAATCGCTACGCACGCCACTACGGGCTCGATCCCTCGATTCGCTTCGATGACCTCGGAGAAATGCTCGATCACTGCCAACCCGAGGCCGTCAGTGGCATGGGAACCATTCGCTCCCACCTTTCCGTCGTCCAGGCCTGTGCTCCTCGCCACCTTCCCGTTCTCCTCGAGAAACCCCTCGCCTTTGCGATTTCGGATGCCGATCAAATTCTCACCCTCTCTCGCCAAACCGGCACCCCCATCCTCACCAACTACGAAACCAGTTGGTATGCATCCGTTCGCGAGGCCAAAGAAATCATCCACTCAGGAACTTACGGCGACCCATTTCGCATGGTCTTCCGCCATGGGCACCGCGGCCCCCGTGAGATTGGCTGCGGCGAAGAGTTCGTCGGTTGGCTTTCCGACCCCGAGGAAAACGGCGGCGGCGCCGTTGTCGACTTCGGCTGCTATGGCGCCGTGCTGGCCACCTTCATCATGGATGGACAGAAACCGACCTCCGTCCAGGCAGTCCGCCGCCAAATCAAAAAGGATCAATACCCCCAGGTAGATGACGACGCCACCATCCTCCTCACCTATCCCAAAGCCACCGCCGTCATCCAGGCTTCATGGAATTGGCCTCATGACCTCAAGGAAATGGACGTCCACATGGCCACCGCAACCCTCTACGCCGGCAAATGGGATCAACTCACGCTGCGCAAAAGCGGTGAGGCGGCCCCTCAATCCATCAACGCCCCACCTCTCCAACCCTACGGCGACGAATGGACTTACCTGCGTGCCGTCACTCGCGACCAAGCGCCCATCGATCCCCTATCGTCACTCGATTGGAATCACACCGTCGTGGAAATCCTCGACCAGGCCCGAAAAGCCCCCCTTTCCGAAGAACCCCACCCTCACTGATCTTCTCCCCTCCTCTCTCGGGATGGGGTGGGTTTTCCCCGAGGATCCCCCCGCCACGGCAGGTCAGAATCGCTCCACGCCTAAGGAGCTCCCTGAATCTTGAAGCACACCCGACGAATCTCCACTCATTCAGGATCCATGGGGAAAGGAATAAGTCGCCAGGGTCGATGGTATCCACTAACAACTCTCCAGACTTCGTGGAACTGCACCTGACCCTCACTCGTACGCTTGCCGCCATGGCGCTCCTTGGCCTCTTCACCGCGCTGGGGGGCTTTTCGATCGATGTCGAACTCGACAGACGTGCCTTCCAAGCCTGGATCCTATCCGTGGTCCTCTACATTCTCGGAGCCGTCTGCACCACGGTGGTCGATCATTGGGTCGGGAACCTCGACCGCAGCAACCTTCGCGGTCTTTACATCATCGGCGGTGTCGCCGCCATGCTCGTGGCCCTCCTTGTCCAATACGTCGTTGAGACCGGCGCGCGCGGGTAACCGCCGGTTTGCCCGGCGCCAATAGCCGATGCTCCCCGCCACGACCATTCCGAGGGCCACCCATTGGTAGCCCGATAGACCCCCGATCTCCTTTGGAGTCGCACGCAGAAATTCGTGCCCGAATCGGAAACCACCGTATGCCATCAGATATAGGTGGAATCGCTGTCCCACCTGAATCCCCCGCCAATGCATCCCTAACAGCACCGCAAGGGCCAGACCCTGGAACCCCATCTCCACCTCGACGGCAGGCCACTTTCCCCACCGACAACTCACTCCCTCACAGCAACCGGCTTGCAGGCAACCCAGTCGGCCCAACATCAAAGGAATCGGCAACAACAGAGCAAATCGGTCCCCAGTGTCCTTCCGATATCCCGTTCCCCACTTCGCCAACTCGACTCCCGCCCAACCCCCAAGCAAGGCTCCGGTAATCGACTTGCCGGAAAGCCAAATTCGCCAACGTTCCGGGTTCCCCCACTCCAGCCACCCTTCGGCCAACAAAAACGCCAACTTCGCGCCGAGGAACGCGCCCCCCAAACACGCGGCATACACCAAAGCCAATCGTCCATCCGATCTCGAAGCCCGGAACCAATACACCGCGCCGATCACCATCCCAGTGAGCATCAATGCTCCATACGCGGGATTTCCCCAAGGCACGCTGCTCTTCATTTCCCTCCCAGTGAATCCACCGCTCCCCCGTTCAAATAATAGCGGCAAAACGAATCCAGCGACCCGTCCGGACGAATGACGTGAGTGCAACAGCGATCGATGCGATCCTGATCCCAATTCTCCGCATCCATGAACGGCTTGATGAACAAGCGGAACGCATCTTTCTCCTCCATCTCGAAGCGGTGCAAAATCTCCCCCAACTCCGTGTTCTCACATCCACATCGAATCAAATCCGCCAATTCATAGCGGACCTTGTCGCGCAGAAATCCTTGCAGAGAGGCAAAGTCAATGAACTCCGAGATACTCCGTACCCCAAGAGGGGTTCTCAAAAGATAACCAATGGTCGCGCAATTGGGATCCCCACATGGCAGCGGCGTGAAATCCTCCACACTCAGTTTCCCTTCCGACTGCTCCAGAACAGCGAGCAAAATATCCGCCGCATTGAGGCGAATGGATGCCCTCCCAGGCACCCGCCCCGAGCGAAACATCGGCTGGAATGAAATTCCCCGGCAAAATTCGTAGCGAAGCCCCTCACGTACACTCTCCCCCACACATGCAAGATTCTCAGGAATCACCGTCATCGCCAAGGTAAAGGGAATTCGTTCCCGTTCGCAGCGCTCCATCACCTCCGCCTTGAGACTTCGCAAATCCGTTCCGCGCAACTCCATGTGCCCCGCTTCTCCCGGGCCATCATACTGAAGATACAGCTGAAACGCCCCCCTTCTCGCCCGCTCTCCCAACCGGGCCAAAAAGGCGTCATCCCGCGCGATCTTCACCCCATTGGTATTCACCAGCACATAGTCAATGCCAGGATTCTCATGCAAGGAGTCGAGCAACTCGAAAAACTCCGGATGCAGCGTCGGCTCTCCACCCGAGAGTTGCAGAATCTCGATTCGGCCTTTCCGCTCAACCACGCCCTGAATCCGTCGCCTTAACTCCTCCAAGGGGCGCACCTTCAGCCGAGATCCCGCCGCTCCCGTCGGGGTATCCGCAAAACAGGTCGGACACGCGAGATTGCAAGAATCCACAATTTCAATCAATGCCAGACAGGTCGAAAGGACCTCCACCTCGGGAACGCATGCCTCCGCGTTGCGCCCCAAAGTTCCCCGAACTCCGGCTGGATCTGCAGAACACGCACAGCCCGGGCCACAGGCGTTTTCTGGCCGTCCAGATGCCAGCCAATAAAATCGAGCATCACTCGCCAGACAACTCGTATGCTCACCGTGCTCAGAGCACCGTCCGGTCAAATACACCTTGGAAGGAGTCGCATGGGTCTTCCACACCTCTGCGGGCACCTCCGTCAGGCACTCCGGACACCGACTGCGAGTGCGCTTCAAGGACGTGCGAAGTTCCGGAAATAACATACGGCACTTAGGCGAAGGCCAAGACACAGGCACCAAACATCAACGAGAGGCAAAGAATCCCCTCCCCCAACCAATAACAGAAGATCAGCCACGCCAGGGAACCCCCTCGATAGCGAACTCTAACCGCTCTCCCGAACAACGGCGATAGCACCAGGATCGACCCCAACACCAAGACCGGAATCATCAGAATCGCATCGGAATCGCCGCGAGAAAATGCCAGTGTCCACGGCAACACAAACGCAAGCAGCGGCGGAAGCCCTAGGCTCACCCAAAGTTTGCCCCGTGGAATTTCGGGCGGCTGATCAGGGGGGATCGGTTCGTTCATCGGTAGATGGGGCCTTCAACCCAGCCCCCCTTTTTAGCCGACCATCCCTCTTGTCGACGAGCGGAAATCGCGCCAAGCCCTCCTCGCCGCTCAGCGGGAGTCCTCCGCCGCATCCGAAAAGCCGCCCCGATGGTAGGCTCGAACGCGATAGCGAAAATCGCCAGGCTTCTGGACACCTGTCGATCGAAACTCCCGAGCCGTGGCAGGAAGATCCGCCACCTCTCCGAACTCTCGACCTCGCTCCGAACTCTCAATCTTGAAGCCTGCCAGCTCCGTCCCCTCCTCCTCATAGCGCCATCTCAACTGGACGTTTTTTCCTTCGACTGACACCTCCAGATCTTCTGGGGAAGGTGGAGGTTGCGGAGTTTTCGCCTCCAAGGTCGATTGACAGAACAAAGCACTCCCTTCCGGCTGCCCCGACACCCAAAAGCCCACCTCAACCCGCTCCGGAAAGGCCAGGGTCGCATTCCCCATCTCATACCATTCCACGCCATTCGACGATTGTGAGGCGGTCAACTTCGCCCCTTGCCGCTGTAATCGAAACCAAACCGGCAACCAGGTATAGTCGCATCCGCGTTGTTGCTCCTGCCTCCCTCCCCTTTCGGAGCGACTCCAAAACCGCGCCTGTCGACCGCCCGCCTCCCCCGTCGTTACCGCCGCGAACTTACCATCTTTTTCTCCCGGAAGACGAACCCACAGTCCCGCCCGGTCGACACCCTTTTCCCAACTCACGAGACGCGCCGAAAAGCAAAAGTCTCCCTGCCATGAGGTCAACACTCCTCCCTCCATTCCCGGAGCTGCTGGCACCCGGAACGAGCCTCCTTCCCCTGGCGAATAGCCAGCAACCGTCCCCTCTGACACCCATCCCGGCGGCAACGCTTCCTTCCCTTGTGGCTTGGCCTCCACCACTGCGGAAGGCTCGCTTTGACCCGACCCGTTCCGAGCCGCCACCCGATACTGATACACCCTCCCAGGGATCACGTCCCGATCAAGATAGTGGGGCGTCGTCCAATTCCTATCGGCATGGATGCTCTCCCAACGATCTTCGCCTACACGACGACGAAAAACCTCATGACCATGAGTCGTCATCGCACCCGATGGCGACCACTCCAAGACCACCCGCTCCAATCCCGCGGTTGCCCTCACATCCAAAGGCGTCGGGGGGGGCGACACCGCGGGGAACGGCGATCTCTCCGCGTCCAAAGTGAAGACCAGGGTTCCATATCCAAAGACATCGATCTCCCCAGGCTCAGGCCGTCTCAACTCGGCAAATCGCTGCACATGAGGTGCCTCCAAACCCTTCCGCACCCCATAGTGATTGTAGAGGAGTTCGAAGTGGGAAGCATCCAATCTGCCGTGATAATTCTCAGAAATGCAGTACTGATTGGCCTGATCGCTATTGGTGTAGAATTGATACGGCACCCCTTTCCATAGGGTGAACTGCGCGGTCGATTCCGCTGCTGCCAAGAGGCGATTCCCCTCGGCACCAAAAAGATCGACACCTTGGTTCCAAGCCACTTGGCACATCTCCGCCATCAATCCCATTCCCCCCATCACATGCGCTTGGTCCCGGCCACTTTCTTGCCACTGTCCCAACCCTCCCGCGTGCACATACGGCACGGCGTGCAAAAGCCTCCCCTGACCCTTGCCGTGATGGAAATACTCGATGCCCTCGTCAAAAATCGCCGGGGCATCAGCATAGACCCCGATTGCGACCAACGCCAACATGTTGCAGATATCCCAATTGGCCCACCACTTGTCATCTTCCGCCCCTCGATGGTTCACGAGAAAGTCATGACACACCGGATAAAAGTATTTCACCAACAGCTCTTTGAACTTCTCCTGCTCGGCAGCGGACCATTCCGGGTCATCCCTTAAAACTTCTGCCGCAAGGGCAAAACTGCCGATCGGAATCCCGCTCAGACCTGGTTGATCCCGACCATGCGGAACCTCCTTCACCGTATCCGCCCAACCATTGAGAATCCTCCTGGCACAGGCCGCATGCTCCCCATCACCAGAGATCCGCCACCTGAGCGCATTCAGATAAGCCGCCGTCGCATCATCCTGCGCCCGTTGCCGACTTGCCATATGAGGATGGGGAGAAGAACGGTAATCAACCGCCGACTTCGGATCCTGCAGCAGGGCATTCCACCCATCGATCCAGGGATGAGCCCCGGCCGCCACCTTTTCCCGCATCCGCTCAAAGTCGACTTCCGTATGCAGCCCGCCCGGATGAATGAAATCCCGAGCCCATGCCGAAATCGTCAGCACACTCCCTAGCAGGGCCCTTCCCCAAACTCGTGGCATTGTGATCACCCCTCCCTCTACGAGGCGAATTCAGCCGTTCTCATCTTTCTTTCCACAGAAATTCCCCTTTTTCACAACGGGACTCTCTCACCATCAGCCCTTCATGGAAGGACCCCGAATCGCTTTTTTCTTGGGGGAAAAACGATCGGGGCCTTCCGTAGGGGCCAGCCCAGTGGGACTGGCCGGGTTGTGCGGTGCCAGGGAAAGGGTGAGCAGTCTTGCTTGTTTGAAACATGGATGGATTTCCTATTCCTGAAAATCCCCTCAATTGGAGGAACTCCCTTTTTCCCGAACTTGATGGGTGCCTCGAATTCTGAAACCATGCTGCTGATGAAGATGGCCGACTTTTCCTCAATCTATCTCGGCACGGGATTCCTCATCTGCGCACTCAGCCTCCCTCTTTTCTTTCGGAAGATTCCGATGAATTCCTTCTACGGAGTTCGCTTTGCAGCTTCCTATCGCTCCCCCGAAGCTTGGTTTGCCATCAACCATCACGGAGGGAAGGCCCTGCTCCTCGCGGCACTTCCCATCCTGGGGGTCGGCCTCTTTGGCCGAATTTTTCAGAATGCATGGCAAGATGCTTCCATCACCTATGCGAGCATCGGCGGGGCCATTGTGTTTTCATCACTCCTCACCGCTACCGTTCATTCCGCGGTGATCGCCCGGCGTATCGGTCGCCAACTTCAGGGTTGATCACTCCGGCCATTCTCCGCCGCTGAAGGAGTCTGCCAGCCACGGTGATCAGCGCCCAGGCCATGCCGATTCCCACCCCCAGTCCGGCCATGGCTCCCGCACCCCATCCCCACCCTGGAGAAATCGTCTCTTCCCCATTCAGCGCCATCGCCCATCCAAGGATTCCTCCCACCCCCCCGCCGACCGCGGCCCCCACCTGCAACGCCATCGCCCGGACCGCAGCCGCCGGTCGCCCACTTTTCCATCCCACCCACAAAGACGACGTCACCATCCCCGTAGCCATCAGCAGGGCGATCATTCCACCCACCATCAATCCCAACGCCAAACCCACCCCGATCAGCAACAACGCGACCATCAGAAAAATCACTCCCACGAAACCCATTCCCCAGAGCTTAACGAATCTCCCACTCGGCGGAAATCCCAATCTTCTGATGAAAAGCTGCCGGGGCGTATCCGCTTTCCCACCTCCCGCTTCGAAAACCAAACGCATCAAAAAGCGCATGCTCACCTCAGAGTCAGCTCCCTTGGTGGGTCCTCCCCTCTCCAACCTCTTTCAGAATCTCCTGAAACCCTCCGCTGGACGGCTTCACTCGCCGAGTGCACCGAACCCAAGAAAAATAGCGGCTGTGGGACTCGAACCCACACTCCGAAGAACTCGATTTTGAGTCGAGCGCGTCTACCAATTCCGCCAAGCCGCCCTTGGGGTGCGCGGATGTATGCCCGCCCCAGCGCCTCCACGCAAGCGACAAATGGGGCAGGATCAAAACCGTTTAGTGACCCGCGAGGAAACGCTCCGCTTCCAAGGCTGCTGCACAGCCTTGGCCTGCCGCCGTAATCGCCTGCCGGTAGAAGTGATCCGCCACGTCACCCGCCGCAAACAAACCCGCCGTTTTGGTCGTGGTTCGCCCCGGGTTCTGCAGGATGTAGCCGTTCTCATCCAGATCGACGAGGTCGCCCAGGAACTGGCTGTTCGGAACGTGCCCGATCGCCACGAACACGCACTTCACTTCCAGTTCCTTCTCGCTGCCATCCACCGTGCTTTGCAGCATCACCGCACGCATTTCACCCGACTCATCCGTCAGATACTGGGAAATGGTGCTGTTCCAAACTGGCTCAATCTTCGGATTGTCCAAAGCCCGCTCGGCCATGATTTTCGACGCACGAAGCTCATCCCGACGGTGAATCAAATACACCTTGCTGGCGAATCGAGTCAGGAAATCAGCCTCTTCGCAGGCACTGTCGCCACCACCGATCACGCAGACCGGGACATCGCGATAAAACGCACCGTCGCAGGTCGCGCACGAGGTCAGGCCGTGACCGATCAATCCCATTTCTCCTTCGATGCCCAAGTGCCGAGGTGCCGCGCCCGTGGCCACAATCACCGTTTTCGCTTCGAGCGTCTTTTCCCCGGTCTTCACTTCGAAGTGACCCGCCTCCGTCTTGGTGATCGACTCCACCTTGGCAAACTCGATGCGTGCACCGAACTTCTCCGCTTGTTGCTGCATGTTCATCATCAACTGCGGTCCCATGATTCCCTCAGGGAAACCCGGAAAGTTCTCCACCTCCGTCGTCGTCGTCAACTGACCACCCGGCTGCGTTCCAGTGAGCATGAGAGGCGAGAGATTCGCGCGTGCCGTGTAGATGGCGGAGGTGTAGCCCGCGCATCCGGTTCCGATGATGATGACGTTTTCCATGAGGTCTGAGAGTCTTGGCTGCACGGAGTATTCCGGCGGAAAAACGCCGGGGTCAACCCCGGGGGCGGTCTTGAATCACCAGAATCGCCTCCACGGGGAATCCCACGAAGATTTCTCGCCCCATCCCTACCGATCGTGGGTAAAAATGCCCCGCCGCCATGGACGACCTCTTTTCCCAAGCTGAACCATCCCCCCCAGAACTCCGCATCGCCCAGCTGCGGAAGGAGATCCGCCACCACGACGATCTCTACTACCTTCAAGCGGCACCCAAGATCTCAGACTCCGACTACGACCGGCTGTTTCGTGAACTCGAAACCTTGGAATCACAGCACCCGGAATATGCCGATCCCAATTCCCCGACCCAACGCGTCGGCGGCCAACCCATCGAAGGATTCACTCAGGTGAAACACCTCGTTCCCATGCTCTCCATCGACGATGTCTTCGAGCTCGACCCCGCCACCACCGACTCTCCGGCTGCCGAGCTGATCGCTTTCTATCAACGCCTTCAAAAGAATCTCGATCGCGAAAATATCGACGTCACCGTTGAGCCCAAGATCGATGGCGTCGCCGTTTCCCTGGTCTATCGTGAAGGAGTGCTCGCCTACGCCGCGACCCGCGGCGACGGCGAAACCGGGGACGACATCACCCACAACGTCCGCACCATTCGCAGCGTGCCCCTTCATCTCTCCGGGACAGCCCCGAGCCTGCTAGAAGTGCGAGGCGAAATTTTCATGCCGAACGAAGCCTTCGCGGCCATGAACGCCGAGCGCGACGAACAGGGATTGCCCACCTTTGCCAACCCTCGAAACGCCACCGCGGGTACCCTGAAGCAGCTGGATCCCAAAAAAGTCGCCGATCGGCCGCTCGAATTCCTCGCCCACGGCATCGGAGCCTACGAAGGCCCCGAATTGACCACCGAAGATGACTTTTCGGCCCTCCTCTCCCAGTTGTCGATTCCTCGCAATCAACCCCTTCTTCACGTCACCTCTCTGGATCAGCTTTTGGTCGCAATCGAGCAGCTCAACCACGAGCGCCACCACCTCGCCTACGGCACCGATGGCGCCGTCGTGAAAGTCTCCAGCTACCAAGAGCGCCGACAGCTCGGCTTTCGCTCTCGAGCACCCCGCTGGGCCGCTGCCTACAAGTTCAGACCCGAACAGAAGGAAACCGTCCTCAATGCCATCACCATCCAGGTCGGTCGAACCGGTGTCCTCACCCCAGTGGCCGAACTCGAACCGGTGCTGGTCTCCGGCACTACCGTTTCGAGGGCGACTCTCCACAACGAAGAGGAAATTCAACGCAAAGACGTCCGGATTCACGACACGGTACTCATTGAAAAGGCCGGCGAAATCATCCCCGCAGTCGTCAAAGTCATCCTCGAAAAGCGACCCCACGGCACCCAACCCTTCTCCCTCTTCGACCATGTTGGAGGAAAATGCCCGTCCTGCGGTGGACCCATCGCCCGTGAGGAAGGCTTCGTCGCTTGGCGCTGTGGAAACTTCGAATGTCCGGCTCAGGCCGTTTCCAAGATCAAGCAGTTCGCCTCCCGCAAAGCCCTCGATATTGAGGGCGTCGGCGAAACCGTCGCGGAAGCTCTCGTCTCGCGCGGCCATTGCACCACGCCGCTTGATCTCTTCACCCTGTCCCACGAACAGCTCGCCACCCTTAATCTCGGAACCGACGAGGAACCTCGACGCTTCGGAGAAAAAAACGCGACCAAGGTCGTGGAGTCGCTCGAGCGTGCCCGCATCAAGCCCCTCGATCGCTGGCTCTTCGCCATGGGTATCCGACAAGTCGGAGAATCCGCCTCCAAGGAACTCGCTCGGCTCCATGAACAATTGCCCGATCTCGCCCACTCGGAAGTCCTCCGCGCTCTGCGCGATGACAACCGCGCCGACGCCAAAAAGAAGAACGAAGTCCTCCTCCCCTATCAGGTTTCGGCCGATGTCGGCGGAGCCGTCGCGGAGAGCGTGCTCACCTTCTTCGAATCCGATGCCGGACAGCATGTCCTTGAGCGCATGGAAGCCCTGCAACTCGATCCTCGCTCCAGCAACTTTCTGCCCAAACCCGGCGAGGCCGACCTCGATACCTTGCCCCTCGCCGGCAAAACCTTCGTCCTCACCGGAACTCTCAGCATCGGACGCGACGAAATGAAGCGGCAGCTCGAAAGCAAGGGAGCCAAAGTCAGCGGTAGCATTTCCAAAAACACCGACTACCTCCTCGCAGGCGAGGGCGGAGGATCGAAACGCGACAAGGCAGAAAAACTCGGCGTTCAAGTCATCACCGAAGACCAAGCCCGCGAAATGCTCTGATACTCGATTTCCCGAGTGCACCCCTTTCCCTTCCCAACCATCCTTCCCTCGTGCTCGCCTCCTTTCTCGATCCCGCCACCTGCTCGCTGAAAATCTGCGGAGTGACCCGGGCCAGCGACGCCGAAAGACTCGCCGAACTCGGCGTCGATGCCCTCGGAGTCAACTTCTGGCCTAAATCGAAGCGCTTCCTCGATCCCTCCGCTGCTGCATTTCTGGAACCCCTCGCAGGTCGCATCCTGCGCGTCGGGGTCTTCGTCAATGCCGGCACCGAACTTCCCCGCCAACTCATGGAAAAAGGCTGGCTCGATGCCGTCCAGTTGCATGGGGATGAACCTGTCTCCGACCTCGAAACGCTCGCCGCGGCCGGCGTCCCTGTCATCCGCGCGCTATCCTCTGCCTCCGCCTCCTTCGAGGTCGCACCGCACGAGTGCGAGCTCATGGCGGCCCTGCTCTTGGATGCCCACGCACCCGGGATCTACGGCGGCACCGGACAAACCATCAACTGGACGGCGGCAGGAACGTTCATCCACCAGCATCCTCAGCTTTCAATTCTGCTCGCTGGCGGCATCGTCCCGTCCAACGCCGCCGAAGCCATTCGCACGGTCCGCCCCTGCGCCCTCGACATTGCCTCCGGCGCCGAGTCCTCTCCCGGAGTCAAAGATTTCGAAAAAGTCTCCCTCCTTCTTCAGGCCTGCACCGAAAGCACCGCTCATTGAGCAGCCCGTGCCCACCCCATCTGCCCACCATCCCAAGAGAGGAAACAGGTCGACTCGACCGACCTTGCCCACCGAAAGAAAACGCAATCCTCTTGCATCTACATCCTCGCGGCCTTTCATTCCCGCCGGCTGCTCATGCGTGGTTCACCGATCTTCCGCACTCTCTTCCTCGTCCTTGGCCTCGTGCTGGCGGCGGCAGGAGTCCACACCCTGACCCGGCCCCGCACTCCCGTCGCGCCCAGTTTCTCCCCTGCGGCGACAACCTCGCCCGCTAAAGCGCAGAGCATTCCCTTCGAGCTCACCCTCTCCGCCGCCGCACGGGAAGTCGTGATCGAGTCCAACGGCGAGACTCAGACCTTCACTCCTGCCGGCCCACTCCTCTCCGGACACCTTCTCGCCACGGGCGAACATCCCACCATTTTCCTCACCATCCTCTGGGTGGAAGCCGATGCCACCCCCCGCTTCGCCAAGCTCCGCCTCGAGCCTCCCGGCTCAGCCACGCGCAGTCACACCTTCGACGCCGTCGGCGATCTCGAAGACGTCTGGGAACCTCATTTGCACTGACCATGGATTCCGCTCACCATGATTGCTGCCAACACCACGACCACCATCACGAGTTAGTCGTCGACGATGTAGGCGTGCGCTACCGCCGCCTCACCGCACTGGATCATGTCAGCTTGGCCACCTCCTGCGGCAATCGGGTAGCCCTGATCGGCCCCAATGGCGCCGGCAAATCCACCCTGATCAAAGCGATCGCCGGACTCGTCCCGCGCACCACCGGCACCATCCGCTGGCGTGGCAGTGCCGTCCGCCGTTGGTCCCGGGAATTCGCCTACCTCCCTCAACGCGAGGAAGTCGACTGGTCCTTTCCCATCACCGTGCGCGGGCTCGTCGAAATGGGTCGCTACCCCCAAACGGGCATGTGGGGCCGGTTTTCCGACAATGATCATCAAGCCGTCGAGCAAGCCTTGGCGACCCTGGATCTTCTCGA
Organism: Haloferula luteola; assembly: GCF_014201715.1. GTDB lineage: Bacteria > Verrucomicrobiota > Verrucomicrobiia > Verrucomicrobiales > Akkermansiaceae > Haloferula > Haloferula luteola. The sequence goes on along the minus strand of NZ_JACHFD010000023.1, from coordinate 12,317 downwards.
CCTCGCCGATCGCCAAATCCGAGAACTCTCCGGCGGCCAACAACAACGGGCCTTCCTCGCTCGCTCGATCGCACAGGAAGCTCACGTCCTGCTTCTCGACGAACCCTTCACCGGTCTGGATCGCCGCGCATCCTTCCAATTGGGAGAAACCCTGGGTGAGCTCGCCCGCGAAGGCCGCCTCATCATCGCCTCTCATCACGACCTCAACACCGTCGTGCCGCTTTTCGACGAAGCCTTGCTGCTCGCCACCCAGCCCATCGCCTTCGGTCCCACCACCGAGGTTCTCACTCCGGAAAATCTTGCTCTCACTTTCAACGAGACCCCGCCCGTTTCCGCGAAATGAACGAACTCCTCCATAGCCCGTTCTTCCAACGCGCCCTCGCCGCCGCTCTCGTCATCGGCTTCGCCAACGGGTTTTTCAGCGGCTTTGTCGTGCTGCGGAAACACGCGCTCTCCGTCAGCGCCCTCTCCCACACCATGCTGCCCGGCATCACCTTGGGGATCGTCGTCGCGGGTGCTCTCACCCAAGCCAGCGCCTTTCTTGGAGCACTCTTCGCCGCCTTGATCGTCGGACTCGGTTCCGTCGCCGTCGCCCGCGGAAATCGAATTTCCCAAGGCACCGCCCTCGCCGTCATCTACACGACCGCCTTTGCCGCCGGAGTCGCCATCTTGCCCCGACTCGAAACCCGCCAAGAGCTCGAACATTGGTTGTTCGGAGACATCCTCGCCGTCGGCACTGTCGACCTCTGGACCGCCCTCGGAATCGGTGGCTTCATGCTCGTCACGGCCAATCTGCTTTTCCGTCCCATGTTGCTCACTTTGTTTGAACCAAACGTCGCAGCAGCCCAGGGCGTTCCCGTACGAACGATGCAGTACCTCACCTTTGGCCTGCTCGCGCTCTCCCTTGTAGCCTCCCTCCAAGCGGTCGGTTGCGTCCTTTCCGTAGGACTCCTCGTTGCTCCCGCAGCGACGGTTTCCCTCCTATCGGATCGCACTCCTCTCCTCTTCTGGGGCGGAGGAATTCTCGGTGCCGTCGGAGCCGTGGCGGGTGTCCTCCTCGCAGGCATCACCAATCTGGCCCCCGGTCCCGTCATCGTCATGGTCCTCGGACTTCTCTTCCTGTTGGCGTGGCTCTTCAGTCCCAAATACGGAGTCATCACCCGTCCCAGAGCCTGACCCCCAACATTCACCGCGAACCACGGCCTCCCGTCTCCCCCGGAGATGAAAACCCCCACCGCTTGAGAAGCGAATCCGCAGGGGAACTCTTACACTCTTATCCCCCCACACACGAATCACGCCGGAGAACCAACTTCGTCGTCTTCTCCAAATAGGCCTGAGGGGCCTCTTCCCAATCGGCGATAAGCGTGCTGACCCATTCCGGATGGAAGGATCCTCGACGGATCAGATCCAGCACCTCGGGCAAAACCGCACGAGGATGAGAAACGCCGACATGAAGCGTCGAACTATTCAGATACATTTGAAAAAGCGGCACCGGAGTTCCTTTCAAAAAGTGAAATCCCACGCAGGTGCAATGACCTCCTGGGGCCAGCACCCGGATCGCATACTGAAGCCCGGAAATTTGGGCGCTCGCATCCACCGTGATCAACGGCCTGATCTTTCCCGGAGGTTGCCCCGACCGGTACCAACGGCTCCGCTTATCGAGAACAACTGGCTGTCCTCCCAATCGCTCCGCAATCCCCAACCGCACCCGGCAGTCGTCGAGATAGTCGATGTTTGAAGCCCCCAAGGCTTTCGCGATGCCGACAGCATAAAGCCCAATACTCTTCGCCCCGCCCCCCACCACCAAAACCGGAGCGCCAGGATACTTTGCCAGCATCGGGGCCACCGTCCTCCAGGCATCTGGAATATTGTCGCTCGCTGGAGCAAGAACCGTCGAATCGATCCCCTCGGGAGCCGCCACAAGCGTTCCCATGGCATGGGGAACTCGAATGAGATCGCTGACCATCCCTCCAAATCCTCCAAGGCATTCCCCGAAACCATATCCTGACAAAACCCGGCCGGGATGCACCCCACGACATTTCGAAGTCAGCCCCAGCCGACAATTCTCGCAGCTTCCACAAGAAATCGACCAAGGGACAATCACTCTTTCCCCGACAGCAAAGCCCTTCACCCCGTCACCCAAAGCCACGATCTCACCCACGCATTCGTGCCCGATCGCAAACGGAGTGGCTGCGAAATCTCGCGAGGCTGGATCGAAAACATGCAGAGCGTTTCCCGCCTTGAGAATCCCGGGAAGCGGGTAGTGCAAATAGGCACAATCCCCGTCGCAACGCGAAGCTGCCAGCGGTCGCACCAGGGCATCGTCCGGAGCTCGCAGTTCCGGCATCGGAACCTCCCGCCAATCCACTTTCCCCTTACCTTGATAGACCAACTCTCTCATTCTCCCACCTCTCGATTGATCCTAAAAAACCGCCAAACAAGGATCCTCGCAACTCCCGCTTTTGAAGCTCGTCCGATGCCCTTCCTCTCGACTGAGAAAACTCCCAAGCGACCCCAGAGGCCCCTGCTCTCATCTCTTCGGAAACGAGGGGGGTGTTCCGAGATGCGAGAGCAGGGACCCGGGTTGCGTCAGCAGGGGGGAGCCGCTGACCACATGCGGTGCGGACCTACCCATACCCCATCCATTCTTAAGTTCTCGTGAAGACCTCTGATTTCGAGGCGACCCATCACACATTCTCACCGCCGGGATTGAGGCCATCTCTTGCAAATCGACCACGTCAGGCCTCCGACCGCATATGCCACCCCGCATCCACCCAGAACCGGTGCGCCGAAACCGATTCGCAACCAAGCCGCAACGCTCGCTCCAAAAGCAAAGGATACCGCCAACCACAGAGGAGTCGTGATTTTCCAAAGCTCCACCTGGCAACCTCTCAACCGCATCCCCACCAAGTGACCAAGATCGGTCAGCAATCCAGTGAGGTGAGTGGTCCGAAGAATCAGACCTCGGTAGCGGGTCGCCAGGGCATTCTGAAAACCGCAGGCCCCCGCCGCGAGAAAGCAGGCCCCGATAGGGAACCTCTCGAAGATCGCCTGAGCGAGCAACAGCACTCCACCGATTCCCAGAATAGCTCTCCCATAAGGCCGATGGGCATCGACCCGAGGATGATGAATGAAATACCCCGACATCGCCGCACCCGCCACAAAGCCCCCAATCGACACCACCAATACCATCACCGAACTCCCCCAATGAACCTCATGGCGAGCCACTTCAATGGTCACTCGCGAAAAATCGCCCGTGAGATGACTGACCGAAATCCCAGCCCGAATCATGAAGTCGGCATTCACCGCCGCAGCCAATGCCGCCAACAGACAGCCCCCTCCTAAAACTCGACCTTGGGTCAAATCGATCTGAGGAATGGCCACCGCCGATTCTCAAGTGAGATTCAAACCTCGGTCAAGAGCGCGACGGGACCCCCGGAACCTCAGATCGTCTTCCTCTCGCCACCATCCCTCCGGAAAAATCGAAAATCCCCATCAAAGGAAGGGCCTCGTGCCACTCCGGGGGAAGAGAGATCCGAGGCCCTTGGGGGAATTTCGGTGCGGGGGCACCAAGAGGTGTGTGTTGGAGCTTCCTTGGCTCGGCGCAAACCTCGCAGGAATCTCACAACCCGCCAATTCCCGCAATTGGGGGGACCTGCCATTCCCCCCTTTTGATTCTGCCGCCTGATCAAACCCTGAAGTCACCTACCTCGTAGCGGCTACAGACTTCGATCAGCGTCATGATCCTCGTTGCGACGACGGCCTCAATCTCACCGGAGATTTTCACCAGCACGATATCGGTGTCCCCGCCTTCGTCCAAGGCGAGCGAAAGGCACAGGGTTTCGCGCTGTCCGCGAAGCGGATAATCAAACCACCGCTCCTCCAAATCTGAAGTCCCTTGCATCCCATAGCGGACAGCTTCCCAGTCTTCATCCTCAAATCTGGCCTCCATTCCAACCGCAGCAGACTCCAAAAACGGCCTGAGGTTCCGATTCCATATCCACCCTCCCATGCATTCACCGCGATCCTCCATCTCTGCCTTCATTTCTTGAGACCCTTCGCCAGCCGCATCTTCAGAGCCCCTTCGCCCCCCGATCCGCCGCACGTCTCCGCCGCAGTCAGGATTCCGATGCCTCCTCTCGGGGTCTCCCCCCAAAGAACGGCATCTTCCAGATACCCGGGGCCCCGGCTTCGACAGTGAATGATCATTCGAGAACCATGGTGGACAGCAGGCGCGGACCTTCCGGACTCGGTGCTTCAGAGGATTTGGCGAGGCGCTCTAATGGGTGAGAAGCTTCCACCCGATCCAACCGATCATTGGAATCCCCACGACCACCCCCGTTCCGATCCAGGCGAACCACTTCCAGAACCTCATGCTGCGACGATCCCACTCCGATGGACCGACCGTCGAATCCTCATGGGAACGCTTCGCCGCTTCAAATGGCGCCCGTAGCAGCTCAATGATTTCGTAGAACATCGACTCAGTAGATAGAGAAGTTTTTCTGCCAACCGTCAAAGCGGGACCCTCCACTTCAATCGATGGGACCCAGCGCCTCATCCGCAGTTGGGGATGACTGAAGCCAGTGATGGGGTAAAAGTTCAACGAGCCTTACGGCGCGGCTCTCATCGAGGAGGACGAGAGCATCGGCATTGCGCGGGTCAATCTGGGCTAGAAACTCACGGCATCGCCCACAGGGCGTGAGAACTCCCTCATCCGTCACGGCAACAATCGATTCGATCTGAGTTTCACCGGCCTTGATCATCTCCGCAGCCGCCGCGTGCTCAGCACAGAACCCCAGTCCGCAACTAAGGTGAATACAAACACCCGTGTAGATCTGGCCAGTGACGGACCGGATCGCAGATGCCACCGTAGCAGCATCATGGTCGGAACGACCCAAAATGATGGGTCGAACCAATGGCCTCGCCGCGGCGATCAAAGCTCTATGGCTGGGGTTCATGAGTGACGCAGCAAACGCTCAAGGCCATTGGGAGCAACCTCGGGTCGCCCGAGGCTTGCTTGGGGTGGTAAAGTCGTTGGATGTGCCTGCCTGTTGAACCTGTCGAAAAAAACCTCTTCCCGCCAGCTTTGATTCGCCCCTCGGTGATTCATTCGGCACCTTCCACGACCTCCTCATGGCACGCTTCATTCAGCCCGAATACCACCAAGCCCAGTGACTCGGGTGGTCCTTCGACGATCTCATCGAACCCGGCTCCTTCGACCAGGCCATGTTTCACCTCGTCGAGACCCGCTACGGCAGTTCGTCCCTCGCCGACCGGCCACCTCCCCGCCCGGACCGGAGCCTGAAAAGATGATCTGTGGCAACCCTCCTTCGGCGCCACCCCATGAGAGGCTCCATTCGTGCCCAAAATCCCGCTGAGTCGCGAACCCCAGAATCCCAGCCGACCCGCCTAAATCCGCATCCTTCATCGCCCGTCGCCTATGGGCCCCCGGCATTCACACCCGCCAGGGCTATTCGACCGTCTCGTTGGCTTTTGGTTTTGTCTCCAGCATCCACCACTCAAAATCCGGCCGCTTCGATAAAAGCCAGCGTTGGGGAAATATTGGAAATCATCGCTATCCCCCCAAGAACTGTCACCGCAAAAAGACTCTTATCCTTGATCGTCATTACAACAAGTGAAACAACGCAGGCCGCTAAGGCGGGCAATGACGCGATCCATACGCAGAACCAGAGCCATCCAAGGGGCTGGACTGCATCCAAGTAGGGTAACGCCAAGGTGAAACCTCCTACCAGAATGGCTGTGCATCCGCCGACAAAGCACGGGAATCTTCGTCGCGACTTCAAGACAATCATCAAGAAACCTGCCATCACTGATATCGCAGCGAAAATTGTCGTCATGTTTTGAGACGATGCCCTATGGCTGCGACTTGAAGCAGTCGGGCACCGCAGGAGTGGGTTGAGGATTGGAAAAGATGTGTCGTGTCAGCTTCTTTCCGTGGGCGATCCCGCGTCAACGGGACCTACCCAGCATCAGACGATTGCAACGAATGCTTTTCCATTTGGCGCGCGAATTGCGCCCGGCGACCGTAGCGATTGAAGCCCATCAACGCGATGTCTCTCGTTGCGGACTGCTGAATACCGGGTGGAATCGGGAATGGCAGTTGGGTGCTTCCGAAGTGTGTGGCGATCAAAAACCGCACGTGTTCTCTAGCGAAGACAGGATCGCCATAAACACTCTGTCGATTTGAGTGAATCTTCTCTACAATCACTTCCGAATCGGTGTAGCGCAACTCCACAACATGCAGTAAGCAGCCTGTCCAGCTGCGTCGAATGTAAAGGAGTGAATCGTAGGCATAGAAATCCCACTTATCTTCCATCTTCTTGGCGAAGAATATTACGCCATCCTCTCGAGTTCCGTTGTAGGGAAATCTCAAGTCCGATTCCACGGTGAAACTGTCTTCGGGTAGGGTGCCGATACAGCCCTTTCCGTCGTCTGCTCGAAGACGATTAAATGACTCTACGATGCTCTTATCAAAAGTGCCCGCAGTGAACCTTAGCGCGACTGTGCGGCAATCCAGAACTTCGCAATCGAAAGAATTCTCGGGGGCATCAGCGGGCAGCCACACAAGCTCGCGAACCCATTCTTCCTTATCGCCTGCATCGCCGCTTCCTGACGCTGGTTGGACATCATCACCGCCCTTGCCGCCAGTGAATAGGCAGGCGATTGCAGCCATGAGTTTGCGGATCATTTCTTTGGCAAACGTCAGAGCAAAGCAACCGCCTGACGGCAGCCGCGCGTTGACGGTGGGTTGAGAGTTCTAATCACGGGAAAAATTCGACTCGGAGCGGGTCAGGCGGTTGGGTGCTGCATCTGATGAAACTCTTGTTGTTCCCTAGAGAGGTCGACTAAAAGTCCGGGATCGAATCTCGGGTTGGGATCATCCACGTAAGCCCGAGGATTGGACAAAATCCGCGTCCTGCCAATCCGGTAATCCTGCGAATGGTGGATGTGGCCGTGAATCCAAAGCAATGGAGAATGGTCCTCGATAAACTGGTCGAGGTGTGAGGCATACGCGCAACTGATAACATCCTTCTGGCGTCGTTCTGGCAGCGACCGAATCGAAGGTGCATGATGGGTGACAACCACCGAACGCCGCGGATCTCCGGCCTCCAAAAAACTCGCGATGTGGCGCACGGTCTCGTGATGCAATGCTCGGGTATCGACTGGCCTTAGCTTCCGATACGAAGGGGTCTTCCGAATCCTCTTGTAGTCGTTCATCTGCAGTGCTTCCAGCGCGCCAACGTGGTGATCGCCGAGAAGCGCCAAGTCTGTCCACAGGGTAGCGCCGAAGAATCGAAAGCCTCCGATCTCGATGGATTCGTTCTCAAGGAGATGGACGTTCGATCCGGCGGCTTCATCCCGAATCTTATCGAGCAACCGAGGAAGCTTCTCCCCGTAGTATTCGTGATTCCCCGCTAGGTAGATCACAGGGATCTCCGGAAAATGATCTCGTATCCACCGAATCCCGTTCAGCTTGACGTGAACGTCTCCGGCAAGCACCACAAGATCGGCCTCGACCTTCGGAAGATCGATTGGCCCAAACTCAAGGTGGAGATCACTGAGGACGTGGATTCGCATGCAATTTCTTCACAGAACGTCAGAGAAATGGCGATCCCGACCATCATGGCGGTGCTCCGATTCTCGTTGCCGGATGGAACCACCAAAACCGCAACGCAACAAGGCCGCTGAAAAGCGGTCGTCCTCCTTCGGCTTGTTGAACCTGTCGAAAAAAACCTCTTCCCGCCAGCTTTGATTCGCCCCTCGGTGATTCATTCGGCACCTTCCACGACCTCCTCATGGCACGCTTCATTCAGCCCGAATACCACCAAACCCAGTGACTCGGGTGGTCCTTCGACGATCTCATCGAACCCGGCTCCTTCGACCAGGTCATGTTTCACCTCGTCGAGACCCGCTACGGCAGTCCGTCCCTCGCCGACCGGCCACCTCCCCGCCCGGACCGGAGCCTGAAAAGATGATCTGTGGCAACCCACCTTCGGCGCCACCCCATGAGAGGCTCCATCCGTGCCCAAGAGCCCGTTGAGTCGCGAACCCCAGAATCCCAGCCGGCCCGCCTAAATCCGCATCCTTCATCGCCCGTCGCCTATGGGCCCCCGGCATTCACACCCGCCAGGGCTATTCGACCGTCTCGTTGGCCTTTTCATGTTCTGTAGCCGTAGATGCGAGCCAGTCCGTCGTTCATCTCAAAATCGACCTCGCAGCCGAACTCTAGAATGACCTCGCCAGTTCGGACCTCGATCCACTCAATTTCTCGGTAGTATATAGGTCCAGACATCCCATCAAAGCAAGTCTCCTCGAAACACGAAGCTAGCAAATCTCGATATTCGAATGGCTCATTCGACTTGAGAACCTTGACCAGAGTGTGACTCCCGGAATGCTTCTTCTGATCCTCCAACTGTGCATGCAGGTCGCTAAAGATTCGGCGCCACTTGGAGTCACTAGCGCATGAAGTCACCGCGCTACTCAGACCCGTTCGTTTGAGCCGTTCATCCTGAAGTCTTCGGCGTTTGCCTAAGATTTCAGCGTTTTTGTGCTTATGGTTGGTCGAGTCCATCATTTCTTAGGCCAACCTCAGAGTGTAGGCGGACGTGCCCTGGACTGTCCAGAGCACAGCGAACTAGAGACTTTGTCGCGGTTGCTTGCCACGGCTTCCATGAGGAGACAGTCAACATGGGATTGAGGTTCACCTCAACATCTCATCATGTGGTTGAGGTTTGCGAGTCTCCCCCCGCTCCCCGGGGTGACGGGAGGGGCGAAGCCTCCGGTCGGAGGGGGCGATCCGTCGGTGGCCGGTGCTGGCGCTGGCACCGGGATCGTTCCGGCATCTCGTCGTTCTCGTTTCATCGGACGGTAGACCGCCTCGTCGTACTACAGGGTGAGCCGCAGCACGGCCAGCTTGCGGGCGACGGCGACGACCGGCTTCTTCTTCGCCCCCGGGCCGCCAAGCTCGCCGAGTTCGAGGCCCTTGCGCTTGAGCCGACAGTCGGGTCCGAAGGGACCCAGGATGTCCTGCGCAGCGCTGATCAGGAGCTTGTGCAGGTAGGCGTCGCCGGCTTTGGAAATGCGCAGCGGCTTGTCGCTGTCGCCGGACGGGTCGCGCTGGGAATCCTCGGTGGCGTCGCGGACCGGCGAAAGCCGCTTCTCGTCGCAGCGCGTGAGGCAGGCGAGCATTTCGCCGTCGCGGCGGTCGCACTTGCGGTCGTTCTGCCAGGTGGAGCGGACCTTGCGCGGGTGGGCAACCAGCACCCGGTGGCCGAGCCCCTCGAAGTGGCGGCTTGTCCAGGGGCTGTGCATGCCCACCTCGAACACGATCAACGCGCCATGGTATCGTTCGCTGAGCTTGTCGAGCGAGGGACGGGTGTTGGGGATGCTTCTTTCTTTGATGATCTCCACGTCAGTTCCGAGCACGCAGACGGCATGCTTCCGGTCGCCAAGCTCAAGTCCGATGGTTGGGGTGATGAGTTGGTTTTCATCGCAGCAAGGAGTTTGCCCCACCAGGCCAGTCACGGCCCTGCTGCCTTCTCATCGATTCTTGTTCGCTCTGGTTCCTCATGCCGCTTCATCGAGCCCAATTCGGGATGCCTCTGGCGGAGGCGAAGCTTCGGCCAGAATTGGGAGCCAATCTCCCCCGGTGGTGTCCAGTGTCGCACTTCAATCCTGAAGCCACCCATTTTCATCTTACGACGGAGCAACCATGGAGTTCAATCCCGACGGCGTTCCTTCATTCTGGTCCGTCTGAAAACTCTTAGGAACGCTACTCCAACGGCCCATACCGTGAGAGACAGTGTACTCAAAGTCAGATAAAGCCAGAGCCCCCACCTCTCCAAACTTTCGTATCGACTATATTGCTTGAAAAATGGCAAGGACTCGACGACCGAGCAGACATCATCAATCAAAAGGGCTGGACCAGTAATGATCGTTGTGTGCCACCATGGAGGCTCGGACATTCCGATGAAGCCAGCGCGGTAAAGATAGAGCGCACACGAAATCGAGCAGTAGGCTACTGCAAAGCAACACAATGCGCTCCACCAGAAAATCGGCTTGGTCATCGCTTTTTACCGTACGTCCTCCTATGCCTGCCCGGGGCGAGGCTTCGACTGTGGGTCGACTGTTGAATGGTCATGGCGGATTGGGCTTGTGGCAGGTCAGGCGCCAATCGGGCCGACCTAAGGAGTAAGTGATTGCGAGCCAGCGGCTTGGACACCTTGTTAGCCTTCATTGTGCGTTGTGAGCAGAACCGTCTGAACAATCTCTCCGTCTAGAATCGAGAGAGAAACTTCACCAGAGTAGCGCTTCACGTCAGGAGCGGAACTGCAATCGCCAGTGACCTTGACGCGAAGTCGCCTCGGGTCAATCCATTCAATCGGCGTCTCCCGACACCATCTGAATATCGAATCCTTCCTGAGGTTCTTGAGAGCATAGTCAGTCAAATCCGGAGTCTTCACCTCCGATACGCCTTGATCCACCGAAAACAACTTGAGTTGCGAAGTCCGCTTAGTGGTGCTGATCATGAGGGCGAAGTGCTTTGAGCCGGGTGACCACAGAATCGGCAAGTTCGCTGGTTCCGCGTCCTGCGGGTAGCTGGCGTAGCCCGCGATTGGCAACCGAGCGAATACGGCATCGGGCTCCTTCTGATAAAGGAGCAGGTCATCGCGTCCGTCAGCAACGTCATCCGACGGCTCTGTCCGCGCAGTGAAGCGTCCATCTGGAGAAATACTGTTCGGCACCTCGGTGGATTCGGCAGCCGAAGCACCAATTACGCCAAGAAACGCGACAGCTAAAACGAGGAGTGAGGTTCGATTCACGGGTTACTCTTTTTTGGGCACAACGTCTCAGGCCACCGAACCCCTGACGGGGACGAGCCTGTGACTCTGGGTTTGGGTTGTAGTGATCATGACGAATGGCAGCAAGGCGGTCAGGGGTTCGGCGCGGCGAGTTGTTCTGCCAATTGTTCCAGATCATTCGAGCGCCCCGCTATGCGCCCTTGTCGGATCTTGCCTCGGCCTCACAGCGCAACTCCTCATTTTTTCTTTTGGTGGCAGAGTTAACAGGACCCTGGTCGAGTATCCGAACAGCTAATCCGCAAGCTCCCAGACCACGGTAGAATGCATAGGGGGCGACAATGATGAAGTATGCCACACCTAGTAGGCTCAGAGGCCATGCGGAATGCTCAGGCAGGAAATACAGCGGCAGCAATGCCAGGCTTGTCATAATCCCCGCCCCGTAAATGCGGAGGGCTATACCTACGCCCTTACTCCATCGACTGATCATTCTCTTTCTAGAATTAGATTCAGACATTTTTCTGGCAAACGTCCAAGCTCACCCGATCCTGACGGAGAGCCCGGTTTCGACTGCGGTTGGAGGGTTCATGTTACAAAGAGAAATCGACACGGGGCGCGTCAGGATTTGGGTGCAGCGCCTTGTTCTGCCTTGCTTTTTCGGGATTCGAGATAGTGGTCGAGGGAAGAGAGTATTCCAAGATGCGCTCCAAATATCCGCATCTTCGTTCCGTCTGAGAATTGAAGCTTCGCAGCGAAAAGCCCAGCCGGAGAAATTATCGAGACGAAATCTGACGCACGCGCTCGGGAAATCGTCCATCGCTCTAGAAAACGGTGCTCTACCCAGTCTCCGAGAATGTGGATACTGAACATCAAAGATGGTACTATCGCCAATCCAATTACTAATGCAGGAACGACAATAATGAATGTCAATGGAATCAGCCGCTCGGGTGGGAGCTTCTCGTAGAACACGATCATCAGCGCGCTGAAAATATAGCCAACCGCACCGATGATCAATCCGACGATCACGCCTCGCTTCAAGTGGTCTGCTGTATTGCCGTAGCGCATCGAATTTTTGGCAAGACCCTATGGCTGCGACTTGAAGCAGTCGGGCACCGTTGGCGTAGGTTGAGGGTTGGGAAAGTGGTGTCGTGGCTGGTTCAAATCGTAGGCTGTCCCGCGTGAACGGGACCTATCCAACATCAATCGATTGCAACGAATGAAAACGAACTCAGACACGAACCGCGCACTCTACCTTGGACTTGATGTCCATAAAGAGCAAACTGTCATCGCCATCCTGGAGGGCTCCCGCGACGCGGAGCCACGCGCGTAGGGATCGGTCACCACCTCGCAGCACGCGCTGGAGCGCGCCATGCACCACAACAAGATCAAGACCGCCGTCGCCCGCGAGTTGTGCGCCTTCGTCTGGGAACTCGGCACCCGTTTCGAATCGCAGCAACCCCAACCCTGAGAACCCCGCTCCACCTTCCCTGTTTCAAA
>NZ_JACHFD010000022.1 GCF_014201715.1 Haloferula luteola | reverse complement strand
CAGGTTGTCAGAACGGAGTTCCGGTTCGCTGTCCAAGGCCGAAGCCCCTCAAGCCGAAGGCATCATGCACGTCCCGCATCATTCCTCAAGCAATTTAACGAAGTAGAATTAGTCACTCGTCCAAAGTCACCTTCATCCGGATGAAGCAGGCCTGTTGCTGAGGCAGCGAAATCGTCACGCGCTCAAAACCCGCTCGCTCCGGCACGAACGGCTCTCTCGAAAGAATTGTCCCCTCCGGAAAACTCTCTCCCCACTGCCCTTCCAACCCCGCGACCTGAAACTCCTGCCGCAATCCCCGTTCTGCGGCATCCGTTCTCCACGGAAAACGCAGCAGCACCCGCTCATTTTCCACCTTGAGGTCGGTGTCTTCCACCCCCAAGCCACTCGCCGGATCCGAACCCATGGCATACTCCAGGAGGTTCGCCCAACCATCGTGATCGGGATCCTCCTCAAAGCCCGTAACGCCCCATTCTTCGGCCCAATCATCGTACTGCGCTTGGGCCTGACTTCTCAATGGCCAGCTCCACGAGAACTCTTCGGCGGCCACCCCATCAGCAGACGCCTCCACTTGCCCTTCCAATCGCTCCCCTGAAGGAAGGTTCTCCCACATCACCTGAAAAGGCCCCTGCCCACCCGCCGTCAATCCGCCTCGGCGACCGTGCCAAACCTCCTCTTCGGATTTTTCAAAGATCCATCCGGCACCTGAAACCATCGCGACTCCCGGAAAAGCGACCTTCACCGTGACGTTGTGGGCTGCACCGGGTCCCATCCCCTGAACCTCCACCGTCACCGTGCTCGCTTCTCCCACTGTCGGCACTACCGGTGCCTGCGCCACCACTCCCAGCTCCGTTTCCTCAGGAAACCTCCGCCGCAGGTGGTAACCCAACGGTTCCATCAAAGCATCCAGCTCATCCGCATAGTCGGGCAGAAATCCGTCATAGCTCCGCGTTTCGACCGGATCGATCTCCGGAACTTCCTCCAACGCACTGTGAACACCCACCAAACACCACTCTCCTTCGACCTCCATCAAGGTCGGAGAACCTGAGTCCCCGCCCTCGAAACGCAAATCCCCTGCAGCCCCACCCTCATAGGGAAAATCGAAATAAACGTATTCCGTCGTATCAAATCCCGGTTTCCCCACCAACTTTTCGAAACCACGATAGCGCGTTTGCCCCGCCCATCCGGCCTTCCCCACCACCATCACGGTCCGGTCCAAGTAATCTTCTCTCTCCGCTAAGTTCGGCACCGCATAGGGGCGCACTCCCGCCGCAAAATCCATCGGCTCCGCCAAGGTCCCCAAGGTCAAATCCGTGGCCACTCCATCCCTGAACAACACCTCCTGCCCGCTCAAAGCATAGCCGCGTTCGACCCCATCCTCTCCCAGAAACCGGATCTCCGTCGTCTCCTCAAATGGATAGTGGGCAACCCCGATGAAGTGCACCGGAGAAACCAGTGCCAACATGCGATGCCACTCCAGTGGCCCGTCCGGCCACCCCACCCCTTGGCGAATCACCCCGGGATTGGGCTCAAAAAGCGTATTCAATGACGGATCGGTCGGCAGACCCCACAACCACACGTAGGCCCCCGAAGTGGGATCCCGAATCTCCAATGCCGAGACGGCGCCAAGACCACTCCAAACCAAAACCAGGGATGCACACGTGCCGACTCTCATCGTAAAGGCGGGAACTCCATTCCCGTTCTGCCGCCCACCGCAATTCCCATTCCAGATCCTCGAATCTCCCGATCAATCGGGTTCCGATTTCCTCACATCCTGCACGATGATCTGCAGCGACGTCCGCCCCCGGAAATGATTTCGATCGATCGTAAACGCCACATCCCAAGGCGGATCGGGCAAATCCAACTCGCCGCCACCGAAGAAAATCGCCTCGTGCTCATGCAGCCCCTGCCGCAGGAGCAGGCGCAGGTGATGATTCTTCATCCTCACCGGGGCACCACTCAAAAACACCTCTCTCACCATGAACACCGGTTGCGGATTGCCATTCCCGAACGGCTGCAACAGTTCATAATCGCGCAGAAAATCGAGCGACAGCAGGCTCAACGGAATCTCCGCATCCACATACAGGCGCGGGGTTCGATCCTCATCTCGCGTCCGGGATAACACATGCTCCGCAAATTGCTCCCGGAAGGCATCCAGCTGCTCCTCGGCGATCGAGATCCCCGCCGCCATGTCGTGGCCACCTCCCGCTTCCAGCAGCGGTCGACAGGCGTGAATCGCTTCCACCAACGAAACTCCCTCAATGCTCCGCCCACTGCCTTTGCCCACACCGTCGTCATCAATCGCGATCACAAACGTCGGCTTATGGAACTGCCGCATCAACCGAGAGGCCACAATTCCCACCACACCAGGATGCCACCGCCGAGATCCCAACACAATCACCGGCTCCGCAGGATCCCGCTCCGCCAGCATCGCCAACGCCTCCGCGCGGATTTGATTCTCATACGACTGACGATCCCGGTTGAAACTCTCCAGCCGGTCCGCGAATTCCTCCGCGCGACGCCGGCAATCCGTCAACAAAATGCCCAAGGCATCCTCCGGCACATCCATCCTCCCGGCGGCATTCAACCTCGGCCCGATCCGGAAGCCCACATCCATCGAGGTCGCCCGGCCATTCATGCCCGAAACCTTTTGAAGCGCCTGCAGCCCCGGATTCAAAGTCCCCGGGAGCAACCGCAATCCATGGCGAACCATCAGCCGGTTCTCACCCACCATCGGCACAATGTCCGCAATCGTCGCCAGCGTGACCAATTCGAGTAAGGGCTTCAGATCAAAGTCCGGCAACCGCCGCGTCTTCATCAACGCATGGACCAACTTGAAGCAAACCCCTGCCGCACAAAGATAGGTCGGCCCGCCTCCCCATTTGGGATTCACCAAGGCCACCACATCCGGACGTCCACGCGGGCTCGGCTCGTGGTGATCCACCACGATCACTTCGATCCCATCCTCACGCAGCAACGCGATTTCATCCAAAGACACCGTTCCGCAGTCAACCGCGATCAGCAAATCCGGCTTCTCCCCTTCTCCCATGCAGCGGGTCAACGCCACCCGACTCAAACCGTAACCCTCGCTGCTTCGGCGCGGAATGAAATGCCGTGGGCGCAGCCCATAGGCCCGCAATGCCCGCCGCATCACCGCGACCGAACTCACCCCATCCACGTCGTAGTCCCCATACAACAGCACCTTCTCCCCTCGATCCACCGCCAGCAAAATGCGCGCAACCGCCTGCTGCATTTCCCCAATCTCGAATGGATCCGCAAGATTCTGCAATTTGGGCCTCAGGAAATCTTCCAAGGCGTCGCCCGTGGGAAGGCCTCGCTGCTCAATCAGGTGCCGAAGAATCGCCGGAAAGCCCGGTGCAGAGCCGTTTCCATTCAGTCGGAAAGGCTCGCCGCGGTGAATCCATTGTCGCGCAGTCGGCATCGTGTCGCGATACCCTGAATCAGCCAACGTCCAGACACAAGCCCGCACCGGATAACTCTCTTCTTGAGCCCGCCGGTCAGGCGCGCAAGATCCTCCCCGATGCCCGATCTTGTCCGTGTCGAACCCATCGCCCTCATTCCGACACCTGCCGGATGTGCCGTATTCTTAGGCGATGGCACCAAAGCGATCGTCTTCTACATCGACAACGCCATCGGTGCCTCCATCAACACCGCGATGAGTGGACAAACCCCTCCGCGGCCACTGACTCACGACCTTTTCCTCAAAACCCTCGAAGGCTTCGGCGCCCAGGTCGCCCGGACCATCATCGTCGCCCTCGAAAACGAAATCTACTACGCCCGCCTCATTCTCGACGCCGAGAACGAGATCATGGAGAGAAAGATCGTCGAACTCGACGCCCGCCCGTCCGACTGCATCGCTCTCTGCGTGCGCACCGGTGCCCCCATCTACGTCGTGGCTTCCGTCTGGCAGGAACTGGAGGACATGAGCAACGTGCTCGCCGAATTGCGCAAAAAGTCGGACACCGCAGGCGACGAATAAGCGCAGACGAACCTCCGCTCCCTTGGTGGGGGTCTTCGTCCCAACAGAAAGTGTGGCATCCCCCATCCGGGGAAGAGGAAGAAGCTTTCGGAAATCCTCCGTTTTCTTTTGGCTGGAAGGGAACCGACCCCAGAAAGGTCGCCAAACCCATACCACCATGTCCGAACAGGAACACGCCGCCACCGACGAGTTCGAGCGCACGCCCGTCCCCTCATCCGCTCTCAAGGGCCCCGGAAAGTTCTGGGGAATGTACGCCGGAGAACACACCGCTGGCACCGAGTTCATGATCGGCCCCCTGTTCCTCGCCGCAGGAGCCAGCATTCAGGACCTCATCTTGGGTCTCCTCCTCGGCAACGTCCTCGCCACTCTCACCTGGCGCTTCCTCGTCACACCCATCGCGATGAAGAAGCGTCTCACCCTCTACTATCAACTCGAACGCATTGCCGGAGGCGGCGCGGTAAAGCTCTACAATTTCGTCAACGGCGTCCTCTTCTGCTTTCTTGCAGGAGCCATGGTTACCGTCTCCGCCTCAGCCGTCGGCGTCCCCTTCGGAGTGACCTTCAGCGTCCCAGAATCCTGGTATCAACTCGGAAGCCCGGCTTTCACCGGCATTGTGGTCGTGGTGGGCGCGGTCATCTCTGCCATCGCTTGCCAAGGCTACGAAACCGTGGCCCGCGTCGCCAACATCGCCGCCCCATGGATGATCATCGTCTTCGCCGCCTGTGGCCTGGTGTCCTATGCCCAAATGAACTCGGGCACGCCTTTCACCTGGCAGCAGGCCATCGATTTCGTCAAAGCCGAGAATATCGCCGCCGGAAAGGACAATCCCGACTTCGGATTCTGGAAAATCGTCATCTTCGGCTGGCTCTGCAATGGCGCCATGCACTTCGGCATGGCCGACCTTTCTGTCTTCCGCTTCGCACGAGATCGATCATCCGGCTGGGCGCCCGCCATTGGCATGTTCCTCGGCCACTACGTTGCCTGGATCTGCGCGGCTTTGCTCCTCGCCGCCCAAATCAAGCTCCACCAAGATACCTCCGCCAACCCCGGCATGCTCGCCTGGCGCGCCATCGGCGGGACCGGCATCATCTGCGTCATCATTGCCGGCTGGACCACCGCCAATCCCACCATCTACCGCGCCGGCCTCGCCTTCCAAGGCATGTTCCCAAACTCAAAGCGCGCCACCATGACTCTGCTCGCTGGCGTCATCGCCACCATCGCCGGTGCCTTCCCCACCCTTTCCGCCAAGCTCCTCGACTTCGTTGGCACCTACGGCACCATTCTCGGATCCATGGGCGCCGTGATCTTCGTGGATTTCTGGCTGATGAAAAAATTCCATCTGCGGTCCGAATACGCCCACGCCACCGGCTCCAGCTTTCACCCCGCCGTGCTCATCGCCTGGTTGCTGCCCGTCACTGCCGGACTCTATCTCATTTATGCCCAAGGCGTCTTCGCCGCCTACCTCGTGATCCCCTGCTGGATTGTCTGCGGACTCCTCTTCCTCGGCCTCAGTCTCGTGACCCAAAAGAAAGCTTAACCCATGAAAGTCCTCAAAGCCCTCGCCCTAGGCGGCCTGCTCCTCACCGCCGCAGGCCCACTCCTCATGTACTCCGGGGCCATCGACATCGATACCAACAAAACCCTCATGCTCATCGGCATGATCCTCTGGTTCCTGGGCGCCACCCCTTGGCTGGGCTCCAACCGACTCCAACCTACCGACAAGGAAGTCGAAATCTGATCGTTTGCGAAATGCCGATGAACTCATCGGCTATCGAATTGCACCGATTTCGCCACCGCCTTCCACCGATCACCTCTCTCACCCCACTCATGTACTCCTCCGCCCGCGAACAATACGCCACACTTGGAATCGACACCGAGACGGCTCTCCAACGCCTCTCCAACATCCCCATCTCCATTCACTGCTGGCAGGGTGACGACGTCGGAGGCTTCGAAAATCCAGACGGACCTCTCGGCTCTGGACTCGCCGTCACCGGCAACTACCCCGGCAAGGCACGCACCCCGGAGGAACTTCGCTCCGACCTCGAAAAGGCACTTTCCCTCATTCCTGGAAACCATCGCCTCAACCTCCACGCCATCTACCTCGAATCGCCGACTCGCGTCGAACGCGACGCCATCGAAACTCGCCACTTCCAAGGTTGGATCGACTGGTGCAAGGCGCAGGGTCTCGGCCTCGACTTCAACCCCTCCTGCTTCGCTCACCCCATGGCCGATAGCGGACTCACTTTGTCCTCGCCCGATGCCGGCATTCGCCAGTTTTGGATCGACCACTGCAAGGCGTGCCGCGTCATTGCCAATGATATGGGCGCACAACTCGGCGGCGCCACCGTCACCAACATCTGGGTGCCTGATGGCTACAAAGACACCCCGGCAGATCGCATGGCTCCTCGCCAAAGGCTCAAGGACGCGCTCGATGAAATCCTCGCCGTGCCGACTCCTCACAATCTGGATGCCGTCGAGTCAAAGCTCTTTGGAATCGGCTCCGAAGCCTACGTCACCGGCTCCCACGAGTTCTACATGGGCTACGCCATGCAGAAGCAAATCCTGCTCTGCCTCGATGCCGGCCATTTCCACCCCACCGAAATGATCTCCGAGAAAATCAGCTCATGCCTCCTGTTCCTCCCCCAGCTTCTTCTCCACGTCTCCCGCGGCGTCCGCTGGGACTCCGATCATGTCGTCACCCTCTCCGACGAACTCTACGCCATCGCCCGTGAAATCGTCTCCCATCAAGTCGAGGATCGCGTCCACATCGGACTCGATTTCTTCGACGCCTCCATCAACCGCGTCGCCGCCTGGACCATTGGCGTCCGCAACACCCAGCGCGCACTGCTCGCCGGACTGCTGGAGCCCACCGCCCAGCTTCGCCAAGCAGAGATGGAAGGGGACTTCACCACCCGTCTCGCCCTTCAGGAAGAAATGAAAACCTTCCCGCTCGGTGCCGTCTGGGATGAATTTTGTCGCCGCAACGACGTTCCCGTCGGACCTCAATGGATCTCCGAAGTCCGCCAATACGAAAACGACGTGCTTTCACAACGCTGACCCAGGCGACCTTACCAAAGACACTGTCTCGGGGTTCTCGCTCCGTCCGAGGACGAGAACTCCGGTAACGCCAAAAGATCAGAAAAAGAAAGCCTCCTCCGTCTCATGGGAGACCAGGGAGCCCCCTTCCCACGCACGGAGGTCTTTCTCCGCCCCTCAATGGCTCGCAGCGGGCCCGCTCGACTCGCGGGCCACATAGGCCGTCTCCAGCAAAGCTTCACGCGGTTCGCAATCTTCTCCGTGAATCCGCTCCATCAAGAACTCCACGGCTTGAGACAACATCGCATCATGCTGCTGGGCCACAGTGGAGAGCGATACGGTAAGGAATTCCGACAACGGCACGCCGTCGATCCCGACCACCGAGACATCCTCAGGAACCCGCAAACCCGCATCAGCCGCGGCACGGATCACGCCCACCGCCGTTAGATCATTGAGCGCAATGAAAGCCGTCGGCCGATCATCCGATGCAAACACCGCTGCCGCAGCCTCCCGAGCTTCGGCAATCTCCGTTCCACACTCGATCATCCGGAATTCCGCCCCATCCATTTCGCTCACAATCTGCTGGAACAATCCCGGACGACGCCCAACTCGGTGCCCCTTCAATCGGGCCGCGAGGAAAGCGAACTTGCGGTGGCCATCGGCATACAGCTGGCTCGCCGCCTGCCGCATCCCAGTTCCGAAGTCCGCCATCACCTTGTCCACCGGCGACGGTCCCGTCCCCGCCATGGCCAAGGCCACGATCGGTGGTCCCGAGCTGGATTGCTTTTCCAGGAAATCGCGATGCGCATCCAGGTCGCTGAAGAAGCACAGCATCCCATCAACGTTTCGATCGACAAAATCCCTCAACAACTTCTTCTCCCGCTCGGTGTCGTTCCGCCAACTTTCGATCACCAGATCGTAGCCACGTTTCTCGAACTCCACCCCCAAAACCGAGGCAATGTGGGTAAAGTAAGGATTCTTAAGATCGGCAATCAATAGACCCACCGTGTTGAAACGACCCGATTGCAGCGCGACGGCCGCTCGGTTCGGACGATAGCCCAACTCCTTCGCCGCGGCGAAGACCCGGTCGATCGTCGCCTTCGACGCCCATGAATTCGGACGTCGATTGAGAATCGTCGAAGCTGTGTTGACCGCGACGCCCGCTCGCTCAGCGACGTCCTTGAGGCGCACGCGTCGCGTGACCCTTTTGCCTTGGGATGAATCCAAACTCATCAGGTGTGAAACTCGAATTGAGGCGCAATGCTCGGAAAGAAAAACTTACGGAAAAGCCATGGAATGCTCCGCAAGAAAAGACGATTCTGGCCTATGAAACGCTTCCTGCGAAACCTTCCTTTCGGACGACGGTTAAGAAACCGCCATCGAACCCCTCAAAACCTCTGATCACCGACATGAAACTTCGTTCCCTGCTCGCCCTGCTCAGCGCCATTTTGGTGCTCCATGCGGCAGCAGCTCCCTCAACCGGCCCCCGTCATTGGAACTCTCAAGACGGTCGTACCCTCTTCGGTACCTTCGTGTCGGCCGATCCAGAGGCCCTCTCCATCACCATCCGCCGACCCAACGGCACCACGGTCGAAATTCCTGTCGATCAACTGGCAGGTGAAGACATCATCTTTGCCTCGAAATTGGTCGAAGCCTCCATCGCCGAGGCCAAAGCTGCGGAGCTGGAGAAGAAGAAAAAGAAGTCGCTCGATGGCCCCCTCACCTTTTCCCTCTCCCAAGGCTCCGAAGATTGGCCAGAAGATCGCAAACGCATGATCGTCAAAGCCATGGAGGAAGCCGTCGCCTACTTCAACGAAAACGCCGATTTCAAAAAACACGTCACCGCCAACAACAGCCCAGGCACTCCCACCGCCGACGCGAACTACGACGGATGGATCAATTGGGGGGGCAGCATCAGCCGCCGCGTCGCGCTTCACGAAATTGCCCACACTCTGGGAATCGGAACCCACTGGGATTGGCAGAAGCACATCAAAGACGGCCAATGGACCGGCAAACACGCCGTGGCTCAGCTCAAGGAGTTTGACGGTCCCGACGCCGTTCTCCACGCCGATCGCATGCACTTCTGGCCCTACGGTCTGAACTTTGACAACGAGTCGTCGAAGAAGAACGACATGCGTTTTCTCAAAATGGTCGAAGCCTTCCGCAAAGACCTGGGGATCCGTTGACCGTCAACGCCTCCGCCGCCACCCACCGCTTGCCAAACCCACAGCGGCAAGCAACCAACCAGTCGGCTCAGGCACCGCCACTCCCAAAGCCAGAGAGATTTCATCGCCGGCACTCAAGCCATACCCGTCCGGCACCGCCAAGGTGAGCGTTGCCGGACCGTTCAGAAGCCCAAGATCGAAGAAAGCAAAACCGGAATTCCCATCCGCCGACAGTGCTGGTGCCAAAGTGCCACTCCCAGCGTCCCAGTCGAGTGCCTGATCATACGAGCTCACCCCGTCATCCCATGCGGCGGTTTCCGCCATGGCAATCGTACGGGACCCTCCTCCATCCGTGAGCGAAATCACCACGCTCCCGGTCGCATCCACGGCATCGCGAAACAAGCCCCCCACCGCGAGGTAGTACTCCGCACCTCCTACCAACTCGAAGCTCACCTCATACACCGCCATCGAGGCTTGAGGAGCCACCCGCAGATCGATCCCCTGAACCGTTCCATCGCCTGTCAGGGAGTCTTGAAACATCAGCATCGTACTCCACGAACCTGCCTCCAAGGTCCGGTCCCGCGGATACCCGGGAAACACCAATCCCATCCCCGTGGTTACCGACCATTGACCCACCGCTTGCGTTTGACCGCCATCATCCATCAGCTCGAAGGATGATGGAGTGCCACCCGGCCGCAAATCCAACCAGTCCGTTTCCATCGCCGCAGCCATCAATGGACTGCCGTGAACTACAAAACCTAGAATGGCAGGTGTGAGGCGTGTTTTCATGTCAGGGATTCCGTTGAGCTGCATCAGGGGTTCTCCACCGACTCCACCTGATAAAAACGGGTAGCCGGCAACCCGTCAGGGAAGTATTCAAAGAGCTGGAAGTCGATGCGCTCTGATTCCGGGCGACCATCGTCATCGCCATCCGCATCAATGGTCGCCGAATAGTCCGTGACCGGGACCCGCTGCCATGGCCCGGGCAAATCACCCCATCGCGGATAGATCTGCACATACGCATCGGAACCCACCCGACGATGCACGCTCATCGTGGTCGTGATGAAGGGCGGCTGCATCACATGCCCAAACCTCAACGGAATCGCATCGGCCCCCAACGGTTGAGTCAGGAACACCATCTCGTGAAGATTCGTCCGTCCATCTCCATCCGGATCCGCATCCATCTCGAGCAACGCGAGGTCGAAATCCTCCGCCAAATCCCCAAAGCTCTCCTTCACCCAGTTCCAGTAAAGCTCGTCCTCGGCAATCCTCACCCGCAACACCGCACTCGCCGACTTCCCATTCGCCGTCGCCGTGAGCGGCACCTGATAGGTCCCTGCATCCACCTCCGTCGTGTCCCACGAAAATCGCCCCTGACCACTTCCAAGATCTGCGAACACTCCACCGGGCGTCGTCGACACCTGAGCGGATAGACTCACCGCATCTCCATCCGGATCCACCGCGACCACATTCACCTGATAGACCGACCCTTTCACCCATAGGACCACGGGCACCTGAGTGAATGCAGGAGGCAAATCCGTATCCTCCGAGGGCTGCACCACCACGGAGAAACTCATCACTGCCGACTGTTGGGGAGACCCCGAATCGGACACCGCCACCTGGAAGAGATGCGTTTCCTCTTCCGAAATCTCTCCTGCCGACCATTGGATCACCCCCGTCGTAGGGTGAATCGAAGCCCCTACAGGCGCTTCCACCAATGAATAAGTGAGCGATTGCTGCGGCGAATCTCCATCCGTTGCATCCACATCCACAATCAGCACCCCACCCGCTTGCAAAGTTTGCGGTCCCACTTGCGAAATCACCGGCGGATCATTCACGTCGGACACCGTGAGCAGGAATCCTTCATTCCCGACGGCCGGGGGCGACCCGGCATCGGTCGCAACCACGACTACCGAAACCGAGCGCCCGCCATCGGTTTCTCCCGTATTCCACCGAATCAGGCCCGTCACCGGGTCAATCGTGATTCCCGGCACACTGGAACCTAGCGACCACCGGATCAGCGAACCCGCGCCGTCAGGATCCGTCGCCGTCGCTTGATAGGTGAACACCGAGCGCTCAGCAACATTCTGATTCGGAATCGAGGCGATCACCGGAGGAGCATTTTCCGCCAATGCAGTGGTCGTCGCTTCCGCCACCGCCGATTTCGTCTCCCGATTGCCCGCCGAGTCAGTCGCCACCGAATAGAACGCGTACGTTTCCCCTGGAGTGCCCGGGTAAATGCCCGCCGTCTCCGTCACCCGGCTCCGCCACAAGGTAAAGGGAGCCCCATTCGCAGAAACATACACATCGTAGAACGCGACGCCTTGATCATCGCTCCCCGTCCAGAAAACTGGAATTTCCGGCACACTTTGCGCCGCCAGTGCCATCACCGAACTGGTGGGCGCCGTCACATCCGCCGGCCCTTTCGGTTGATACGTCAAGGTATAGACACCACTACTCTCACTATCCGCAAGATGGAGAATGTGTTCATAAATCGGCCGGCGGCCGGCACCAATGAAGGTTCGATCCGTCTGCCAGGCATTGAAATCTATCGGCAGCATCCGGCCATCTGCACGCTCCACAGATGCGAGTCGATAAGCACCTTGCGCAGGATCCGGCACACGAATGTACGTCCAGCCTGTGAAGGCACCGACATCAAGAGTGAGGGTGAGACTGCCTCCCCCCAAGGTGCCCGCGAATGTCCCGGACTCCTTCACCGTAACGAGGTCCGTTCCTCCATCACTGTAATGGATAGTGTCCGGATAGTCGTTCACATCCGCCACATCGTTGGTCAGGAAGTCCGGAGAACTGTCGTCATGGCCTCCATCGAAGGCATACACAGAGTGAATCATCTCGTGGATCTCCACGCTCTCCAGCAAGGAAATCCGCGGATCTCCAAGACCCGTGACGTGCTCAAAGGTCGCATCGTAGTCGATGAACAGCCCCTGCAACGTCGACGTCATGTAAAACGTCGCGATGCTACGATCGCCCGGCTCGAGATCTCCAAATTCCGCAGTCAGAGATGGAGACAGTGACTGCCCATCCACCTCGGTGCCTATGATCTTGAAGTCAATGAACAGGCCCTTCTCGTTTTCGACGATCTGCGGCTGACCTGAGATGATCTTCAGATCCCGCGCCGGACCAAAACCGTGGTTCTCCACCATCACCGCCAGCTTGTAGGGAATCGCCGGTTCAATCGCGTCGGTATAGGGATCATCACTGAACACATCGCGCTGGTGGAAATACTTCAATGCCAGCGAAGCATCCGGACGCACCGTGATGGGAACATTCTCCACCGGGATGATGAACTCGGTCCCATCCTGAGTGTAAGTGATCACCCCACCCACCGTATACTGCACGGCTTCAGTGAGTGCCGCCGTGTCCCGAGGAATGAGCGTCCACTTCGCACTCCCCGTGGTCGCCGCATCTAGGCTCCCCGTGCCGTCAATCGCGCCCAGACCCACCAGCTTCGTCACCTGAATGTTGAAGAGGTCGTCCGATGGCAGCCCATTCGCATCGCGAATTTGCAGGTCGAAACCAATCTCGCTGACCCCCACGTCGTCGCGCTCGTTCTCAAGAACCAAGGTCGCATCAAAGGCCGTCCGAGTCATCACGAGATCTTGGCTGATCTCGATCTTCACGCGCGAACACACGCCACCTTGCCCTTCCAAAATCGTTTGTTGGAAGGCCCGGATCGCCACACCAGTTTCTTCCATCGGATCCGCATACCCTAACTCTCGACTGGTGTCGTAGGCCGAGACCATCTTCTCCGCCGCCAGCTTCAAGCGAGAATCCTGAATGAAATCCAGATCTCCACCCTCAGGGACATCGTCCACTTCATAAATCCCCAGCTCTGCGTAATCGAGGGTGCGATTCCAGCGCTCCACCACCAATCCCAAGAGCGCTTGCTGATCTGCCTCCAGCATGGAGGCAAAGGTTTCCAGATCGATTCGCTCATTTGCCGTAATGCGGATGCCTCCTTCGCTCGATGCCAACGCCCGCGCGAAGAATTGCTGACCCCAAAGCTGCACCTCCTCGTGCTCGACCAACAACAGGCGCTCACGTGTCCCAAAGATCACCGCAAAATAATCGAGGATCGCCTCGGACCGCGACAACGCAGGGGCCACCTCAGCCGCATAGCTTCGCACTTCCGTGCTCAAGGCTTCCGTCCAAGGGGATCCAATCACGAAGAACAAATCATTCGCGTCCTCCTTCGCTACCTTCGAGCGGGTTCCATCTCCTCCACTTCCTCCCCCGCCGCCGGCACCTCCGCCTCCTCCCGTACCACAACCCATCACCGCCTTGATACAGAAGAAGCCGTTCACCGCGGCGCCGAGCCCGGGAATCGGCACCGCATCCGCCGCGCATCCGATCGCAGATTCCAAACAAGTGCTCCCCGCATCCGAACCTTTCCCATCACCAAACACCGCATCTCCAGTCTGATAGATGCACTTGCCGATGCTGTAAGGGCACCCAAGGGGAGTGAATCCAATGAGGCACTCCAAAATGGCTTGTTGCACGCACGGATCGCACGCATCCGCCGACGCAAACGACACCGCGCTGCCACTCGCGCTCCCCCCTCCACCACCACCGCCGCCACCACCGCCACTGAAGTAGCCGCCGTGGAAACCAATGTAGCCGCCGCTCGAGCCACCCGAGCCACCGCAATTCCCCTGCACCCCACTCACCGCAATGGGTGCGCTCTTCGACGGGTTCTCCGGACCACAAGGATACGAATAATTGAATTTCCCGCCCGCACCACAAGGCACGCTACCTCCTGCCTTGGTAACCAGCTTAGCTCCCTTTGCCGTCTTTGCACCCTCGGGAAGCAACACGATGTTTCCTTCTTCGTCGAAGACCCCCACTCTCCGAATCGTCACTGGCACCACCAGTGAACTCTTCGCCGGGATCGTTCCCACATTTTTGACCAAAGGCGTAAACTCGTAGAACGGATGATCGGAGAAATCGAGGAGACCTTCATTCGCCGCAATGAACCCCTGATTCGTCAATGTGAGGTTAACGACCTTGCTCTGACCCAAGGCCACCAAATCATCGACATCGATCCGAGCCGGCGAAATCGTCACGACAGGAGCCGGCACATTCGTCTCAAACGTCGTCTCCACGGTGATCCGGTAGACGTCCTCGATTTCCACCTCCTCAACCGTCCAAGTGTAGTTGACCAGCTGCTTCGAGATAAACACCAACTCCTCACTCTGCTCGCCCGCCATCAAGAAGTAGTTGTTCGAGTAGCGATCGTGCCGATCAGCACTCACCTCGAGCCGATACCAAGCTTCAGGCACATCGTCGAACTGGACCGTCCCATCGACTCCCGTCGTCGACCTCGCGACCACTGCCGAGGAGATCGCATCCCTCAGCACCACCTCAGCACCCTCCAAGGCCGGTGCTGCCTCCGTGAAATAGTACAACTCATCCACCACCTTGACTTGAAGGTCGCCCGTCAAATCCGACACCACCCGGAATCGATACGGAATCGACCGTGATCCTCCATTCTGCGCATTCAAAGCCAAGTTGCCAGAATACTGGGTCAGGTCGACTTCCGAACCGGGGGCGAGTTGCAAGGAGACCCCCGCCGTCGCACCCGGAGCCAGCGAAGGAAGCGTCGCGGAAGACGCAAGTGACATCCATGGAATGTCAGGCAACAAAACCTGAATCGATCCGGACGCCAACCCACCAGTATTCGTCACCGTGAAGCTCACCGACTGAGTTCCTCCACGCAACACCGATGCGGTCAAAGTACCCGGTTGGATGGACAATACGGGCACCAAAAGATCTGCCCGAACACTCAGCCCCACCGTCAGGGATACGCCTTCGTCCGTGGTGGCCGTCAGCGGGAAACGGCCACTCCCTGAGAAGCCATTTGCCGCCGAAATCGTCAGGGGCACCACCAACTCCTCGCCCGCAGGAACCGTCGTGGCCGTAAGTTGAGGAGTCACCGTCAACCCCGTTGGCAAATCCCCAAGAGTCACCTGAAGGTCCGTGAGGTCTCGACCGTTCGGGTTGCGCACCACCGCATTCGCCACCACCGTTTCCCCTTCATTCAACCGCACTGTCCCCGGTGGATCGAAGCCCATAGTGAGGATCTCGAAATGGTCTTGTTGAGGGGCGGAAGGCAAACCCGGATGGCTCGCTCCAATGGTGTAAAGCCCGCCTTCATTTTGGAGCGGATTCCAAACGGTCGAGAACTCACCCAGCGAGTTGGTCACTGCGGCAATCACCCGCTCCGTGCCGTTGCTCTCAATGTGAATGTTGACCATCGAAAACGCCGCAGGAGTTCCACCGTCCTTCGTCGCTGAACCATAAAAGGTCACCGGCGTGTTTGCAGGAATCACCTCAGCATCCGTTTGAACCGTCGCGGAATACGCCGCCCTCACCTGAATCGGCAACGCCGATACCGCGGTGTTGTTCGTCTCGGAAATCTCCGTCACCGAGAGCCCCGGATCCACTGTCACCACCAGATAGTAGTCACCCACGGCACGAGGCGCGAAAATCGATAGGTTCCGGCCGTAACTTCCCTCCGCCAATACCGTCCCATTCTGCTCCACCTGCCGCACGACA
Source organism: Haloferula luteola (assembly GCF_014201715.1). Classification (GTDB taxonomy): domain Bacteria; phylum Verrucomicrobiota; class Verrucomicrobiia; order Verrucomicrobiales; family Akkermansiaceae; genus Haloferula; species Haloferula luteola. The sequence continues at coordinate 54,541 of NZ_JACHFD010000022.1, read as the reverse complement.
ATATCATCCGCACTCGGAGTGGGATCGAGGGAGAGCAACACTCTTTCCAAGAACGGCTGCTCAATCGCTGCCGGCCCGTAATTGTGGATCGTATAATTGACGGTGAAACTTTGCTCCGTAAGCACCCGAGTCGGACCACTCAAGGCCGCCGGCACCAAATCCGGCAAGCCCACATCGCTCACTGAAACTTGTGCCAGTCCATCGACATACCCCGCTGCGGAGGCCCGTGCCGTCACCAGGCGAGTTCCCGAAGTGCTCGAAACCGGAACACTCACCGGGACCTGCATCTCCGTCACATTCGCGGAAAACTGCACCGATGCAGGCAAACTCAAATCACTCCCCGGGGATTGGGAAAGGCTCACCGTGAGCCCCGAGGTCGGATCCCCACCCTGCCGCCGGAGGGTGAAATTCACCGCCGCTCCTTCATTCAACAACGGCTTCGGCGATGCAAAACTCAGCACGGGCCCATCATCATCGCGGACCTCCAGAGACACGGTCGTCGCCGCCGCCACTGCCGTGTCCCCCACCCGCACCTCTGCACCCAACGTCGCGGTCGCATTCCCATCCGACATCGCATTGTCCGTGATCGAAGCCGTGAACGAAGTCACCGTCGTTCCCCCAGGAATCGTGACATAGCTCGGGACCTGAACTTTCGAAGTCCCCGTACGAGTCAGATAGACCCGCAGTGGAACATTTTGCACCGCCGCTCTCCGCACTCGGCCAATCACCGATCCAACATCCTCAGATACCGACACCTCATCCAGCTCCAGAGAAATCTCCGGGTACGGGGAATCGGCGAGATACAAAGCAGCCACCGCATCCTGGTGCTCAGACGCCGTCGCCGTGACATACAGTGTGGGCAACAACTGAATCACCGCATCCACACGGCCCACCAACGTGAAATTTGCCTGCGTGGAACCTGCCGGGATCACCACTGGCGGAACACTTTCCATTCGCGAAGGAATGCTCGTCGTGATCTGTACTGTCACATCACTGGCCTCCGCCACCGGAATCGACACCGTCCCCGTCACCGGCACGCCTTCGCCCACCGTGTTGTTGTCGAAACTCAAGCCCAAGGCAGGGAACTCCCGAACACGGGTCACCTGCACCCGATTTGAGGCATCGCTATTCCCCGCACGATTGCGAGCAACTGCGTGGAACTGACTCGTACCGGTGGGCAACGAAGCCGCGTAAGTCATCACCCCCGAGCTATTGGCGTATCCCGAGAAAAGGAAGACATCGTCGCGGTAAACCCTCAAGTTGGCATTCGGAAGCGAACTCACTCGCAAATTCACCACTGGCTCCTCAATCGTCACCCCAGTGAGCGGCTCCGTGATCGTCGGAGCATCCGGCACCGCCAGGGCCACGTCCACAGCTCGCGTCACCTCAGAGAAAGTCCCAGAAGTATCGTAGACACGAACCCGCACTGAGTAGGAACCATCGGAAACGTTCCCGATGTTCCAACTCGCCCGCAGTCCATTCGACGGACTGGTATCGGTGCCAATCAGGATCGGCGTGCTCGTTCCCTCCGGAAGATAGTAGAACGATGCCGAAACCACGCCCTGATTGTCCGTGGCCGTCGTTTCCAATACTCCCGCTGCCGTAAATGTTTCCCCCGGCGTGATTTCAATCCCATCCCACGTGAACGTCTCAATGACTGGCGGCTGAGCATCGATCGTGAACGCGGAATTCGCCACGCCACTCGGGTTGAAACCCGCCTTGAACCCGCGAGCGCGAACCGTGGTGCTCGCTCCCACCATGAAAGATCCCGTGTAAACCTGCGACGCCGTGGTCGGCTCACTCCCATCCGTCGTAAAGTAAAGCGTCGCACCACTCGTCGCCGTCGCCATGGAAACCTCCACCGCTTCATTGTAAGTGCCCGCCGTCGGGGTGATCACCGGAGTCGCAACCGTTTGCGAAAACTCTGCATCCGAGAACCACTGGCTCTGCGGAATCGCCGCCTTCGGTTCGCTGAACGAACTCCACAGCAACCTCGCGACAGCATTTCCCGTGCTTTCCCAATACTCCACCTTCACCTCATAGAGCTGGCCCGCTTCCAACGCCACGGCTGCCGAAACCCGCTCCCGTGTCCCACCGGCATTGAAATCATTGATCAGCAACTCGCTCCCGTCTTCAAACGTTCCGCTGCGATCGAGATCCACCCAGACCCGCATGCCATCGTCCTGAGAGGTAAAGAATGTGTAATCCTCACTGAAACGCGGAATCAACCTCCCCGTCCAGCGAACCGAGAACGTATCCGGCTGGATCGCCGGATCCGGTGACCCCGTCGAAAATGCAAAATCGATATTCGGATCGACCCGGGTCAGCGATGAGCCCGTGAAATCCTCATTATCGAAGTAAGTCCCCAGCAATCCATCGCCACTCGAGGGAGGCTGGCCGATCAGATAAGTCGCTTCACTGAATGCGCTCGCATTGAATCCCTCCGCAAACGCCCTTGCACGAACCCTCGCTGATCCACTCAAGGAGATCGGGCCAACATAGAGTGCCGATAACTCATCGGGCGTACTCCCGTCCAGTGTGTAGCGGATCTCGGCACCCTCCGTCACTGAGCTCAGAACCACCTCCACACCACTTGGATACAAGCTCGCAGGAGACGGGGAGAACGCCACCGTGCCTGCCGAGGTACTAGCAATGCCATACACTGCCCGAATCTCCTGCTCAAAGGTTTCCCGCTCCAGATCCCCAAGCGCCGTTTGGTAGATCACAACCTCCGCCATCGTTCCCGAATAGTAGGCATCGGAACTCCAAGGACTCTTCCCGATCAGGTTCACGGTCCGCAGGATGTTCTGTGGCAGGGGAAAAGTCGCATCCTCTGCCACCAGAGAACCATTTTTATAAAGCTTCACCGACCCATCAGCTAGCTGACTCACCGTGAAGATCGCATTCCCCAGAGGCTGAATGGTGTCCGCGGCCCGAAGATTGCCCGACCCATTACTTCCACGGAGATCATAAGTGAAATCCCCGGTGGTTCCGTACCTCCCGACAAAAATATTGGCGAAGTTCACCCCCCGGCTCAGATCGACAAACCGTTGCCAGTTGCCCACTTCATTTGGCCTCACCACAAACATCGCGGTGAATCCATCGTCGAAGTCATCAAAACCCTCGGGCAGCTGCAGAAAATCGTTGGCGCCGTCGAACTCCAACCCGGGAGCCCCACCAACTCCGTCCACCATCCACAGTGGTCGCTGGGCTTCCGCCGATTGAGCCGCATCGTGACCTTTCCCGGACAAATCCCTCCATACTTCGACGCCCGAAGATCCATCCACTTCTGCACCGACCGCCCCACGCAACCACACCAGCATCGACTCCCGCTGCGGCGGAGTCGGAGCACCAGCATCGATGAAAAACGCACCTTCCGTGATCTCGCTTGCGATTTGACCGGGGGCGAATGCCCGCGCCAGCACCAGACGATCCTGATTCACCAAGAAAGGAGCTCCATACAGAGCAGAGGATTCATCTGGATCACTACCATCCAACGTGTAGCGGATTTCTACCCCCGGCGTCGGGTGGCTTAGCGTCACACTCCGCCCAGAAGCAAACAAACCCCCAGCAGGCGACATCACTACCGGCAAAAGCGGCTCACCGGACAGACCGTAGCGAACGCCGATCGAAGCCGACACCGCTTGTCTCTCCTCCGGCTCGAGCACCCGATCATAAACAATCAACTCCACCAAATCCGCATCGGTCGGCTGGAAGTAGGTCCCCTCACCCCCCCCCACCGCAATCCTGCCTAGATTCCCCAACGGATTCGCATCCGTCGTCAGATCCACTCCATTGTAAAAATACCGAGAATCCGAAGTCTCCTGAACGGCCACGGACAAAGACGGCACGTTCGCGCGGATCGAATGCTGGGTGATCCAACCATCCGCATAGTAACCCTGCGGACTTCCATGGAGCCCAAGCAGCCAGTTGTTTCCCGAGCCACTTTGCAACAACCGCCCACGTGTTCCCGGGGCCTGTTGATAAACCATGAAGACCGTAGACGGTCGCCCCACCAGATAATCCACCGGACCCAGCATCCCGTCGTCGTCACCATCAAATCGAACGCTGGGCACCGCAGGGTCATCGGTTCCCGGAACCCGGAAAACAAAACCCGCCGAGCCCAAGTATCGATTGTCGCCCACCCGACTTCCCGGAATCGCCGTACTCGTCCCGTAGCGGCTGACGGCCGGAAAGGTTAGAGAGGGATGCAACGCCACTGAGAAATTCTCGGAGCTTTCGTAGGTATTCGCTCCGTTCCACCCTTGCGACTCCAGGAAATACCTCCCCGGCACCAAGCTTAGGGGAGATCCGAAATTCAATCGGCGCTTTCCTCGATCCAGGAACCCAGGCTCTCCAGGAGTAAACGTCAGCGTCGCCATCACTTCCGCGCTCGAGTCGTCCGCCGGCTGGTCCGGGGTGCCTCCATCATCCAAGCGGTGGAGTCGGACCACGATGTCCTCCGCGAATCCGTCGCCCGCGCTGTCAAACACAGAGAACCCCATCAGCTCAATGGTTTCCTCCACGATGAAATCCGTCCCAATCCAGCCCGAGTAGACCCCTGTCACCGATCTCCCCGATTCCTTGGGGGCCACTTCAATTTCCGAGCCGCCAAACCCATGCTCCACCCACCGGGGAGCTTGTCCACCATCGGCCTGCACCACGTCCCTCCCGTGACCAGAAAGATCGCGCCACCTCCGAACACCTCCATTTCCATCGAGCTCGATGCCCCGGTCTGCACGGATCCAAAAGCCGGGATCCGTCACCGGCAAAGGATGTTGACTCGCATCTCCATAGTAGGTGGAAACCGTATCACTCGGCTGCCAACCTGAACCCATCGCCAGCGCCTTCACCTCCGTCCCACGGGCCACCACAAACGGCCCCGAATACAGGGAAGAAGAACCGTCAGGCTCACCGCCGTCAGTGGTATAGCGAATCTGAACGGAATCAGACGAAGTCGAAAGCGTGACCGTCACCTCGCCGCTGCCATAGTTGGATAGCGGATCGATTCTCGGCTCCGGTGCCATCGGAACCTCGTTGCGATGGCGACGGCTCAGATACGCACTCATCCTCTCCAGTTCTTCCGCATCCAACACCCGATCGAAGGCGATCACCTCGGCCACCCGTAGACTGGAAGGATCGATGTTCCTCCCCTCTCCGCCTCCCAATGTCAAGCGACCAGGGTTCGCATTCACCAAACTCGGAGAAACGGTCACCTCGTCCCCATTTCGGTAAACCCGTGTTTCGGTACCGTCATTCACGACTCCGGCAATCAACGGGTGCCCGAAACCAAAATTCTCATATAGAACCCAACCATTCACATAGTACCCATCCGTGCGAAGCTGCCAGGGATTGCCCACCTGATTTTGGAGCAAGTAGCCGAACTGTGAGCCTGCCAACTCGAACGCCATCAACACCGTGGAGGGCCGCCCGAAGTTCACCGAATCGACCGCCAACATCCCATCGTCCACTCCGTCGAAAGCCACCACGCCAGCTGCCGTGGGAACCACCGGAGTGAATCGGAACGTCGCCGCGCCCGTGTAGTCGAGAGCCCGATTGTCAAGAGATCCGGGCCAACTTCCCAGCGAAGTACTGTAGCGCGAAACATTCACAAATTCAAATCTCCCATCTCCGCCTGCCACGCTGTAGCTGCCCTCACGATACAGATCCTGTCCGCTATAACCGTAGGCCAACACGGTGTAGTCTCCCGGCTCCAGGGAGATCGGAGCATCCAGCGCCTGATATCGAATCCCGCCCGAAAGCTCCCCCGAATTCCCTTGGGTAAAGATTCGCTGCGCCAACATCACCCCCGGAGAATCGTCGCCAGGTGTTTGGGGGGTGCCTCCATCGTCACGGCTCCAAAGCTCCACGGTCACGGTGCCTGCAAAACCATCCTTCAAATGATCAAAGGCTCCAAGATGAGTGACTTCGAGCTCCGCCTCGACGACGAAATCTTCGCCCAGGGTTCCCGCCCAAGTGGACGCCCCGGCAATGTCGTCGATCACGATCGCCTGATCCACACCTCGTGCCATCGGTTCCGCCAGCATCGCCGGACGTTTCGACAACACCGTCTGCACCAAATCTCGTCCCCCGCCCGAAAGGTCTGCCCATCGAGCCACTCGCCCCTCCGAATCAGTCGTCACCCCAGCATCAGCCCGCAACCACAAGCCCGCCCCTGCGACAGGAAGATCATCCTCGCCCTCCGCCAAACCGTAGAAAGCCTCCGAAATGCCACTCGCCTCGCCTCCGGCAGCATAGGCCCGAGCCCGCACTCGAGTTCCACGAGGCACCTCCAACGAACTACCAAACAGCGGCGACCCCACCGTCGGCGCGGTACCATCAAGCGTGTAGTGAATTTCAACCCCCTCGACGGCATGATCCAGACTCACCGTCACATTTCCGGTCCCGTAATGGGAAGGGGGCTCAATCGCCACCTCCGGCAGTGGAACCACGGGCTGACCCTGGCGTTCCGCCAAATACTGCTGCACCTCCCACCGCTCGCCTGCATCCAGCACCCGTTCATAAGCCAACACCTCCGCAATTCGCACCTTTGCCGGATCAAACCCATATCCCACGCCTCCACCGAGAGCCAAGCGGCCCGGGTCCGGAGTCGTCAGCCCTGGGTTTTCCGTCCATTCTTCACCATCGACGTAAAAGCGCGTTCCCTCGGAACTGCTTGTCATCCCACCCACCAAGGTCCGGAAGCGCGGCAGATCCACGCCGCTCACCGTTCCATTGGCATATCGATCCGTGCCTCGAACCCACCAACTCCCCGATGCACTCTGCAAAAATCGCCCGTCATCCTCATATTCCAACGTGAAGAAAACCGATGACGGTCGCCCCACCACCGAAGTCGCCCGCGCGAGCATTCCGTCGTCCGTTCCGTCAAACGAAACAGCAGGCAGCGAGCTCGATCCCGCCGTCGGTTGATAAACGAAGTTGCCCGCTCCATTGTACTTCACCGGGTGGCTATCCAAACTCGTCGGCCACACTCCGGGGGTCGATCCATATCGGGACTGTTGGACAAACTCGATCCCATCTTCGCGCCATCCGCCATCACTCGAATTTGCATAGAAATTGGCACCGGTATACCCCCAGGCGAGAATCGAATAACTCCCGGGAGCCAGCGTCACTGGAGCCGCCAACGACTTCACCCGAAAGGGTCCGCTCAGGTCACCCGGCTCGGATGGACTAAATTCCATTTCCGCCAAGACCGTTCCCGGCGAGTCATCTCCCGGCGTCACCGGCGTTCCGTGATCGTCCCGCACGAGCAATTGCACCGTCACTGGAGACGCAAAACCATCGCTCCGATGGTCAAAAGCCGCCAATGCACTCACCTCGATCTCCTCCGTCACCACAAAATCCGATCCCAGCGTCCCCGTGTGATTGTAGCTGCCTTCATCCCCATGGATGGTCCGAATGGCGACACCATCCGAACCGCTTAAGCCTTCCACTTTTGGCCTCACCGAGGCCGTACCTTGCAGGAAATCGTTGCCATTTCCCGTGAGGTCACTCCATCGCAGCACCCCTCCTGAAGAATCGAGTGCCAAGCCGGAATCCCCCTTCAACCAAGCCACCGGATCTCCAGGAGGCAGGTCTCCAGAGCCCTCGTCTCCATAAAATTGCGCAGCCACTCCACTAGCTTCCGTCCCGGCGAGATAGGCCCGCGCACGCACTTCGGTCCCTCGTGGCACACGAATCGCCGCCCCATACAATGCCGACGATCCATCCGGATCACTGCCATCCAGCGTGTAGCGGATCTCAGCCCCGACAGTGTCCGAGCTCAGCGTCACATCGACGTCCCCCGTTCCAAAATCCCCTGGGGGAACCATTTCCGGCGTCGCCGCAGGAGTCTCATAGATCCCGTATCGATCCCCGAAATACTTTTGCATCGAGCGCAGCTCTGCCGTCGACAACTGTCGATCAAAGGCCACCACCTCCACCACTCGTGCCGCCACCGGATCATTCGATCGGCCCTCTCCTCCCCCCAGTGCCAACCGCCCCGGATTCGCATTCACCAAGCCTTCGCCGCTCGTCACATCATCCAGATTCCAAATCGCCCGCGTATCCGTGGCCGTGGAAACCATTCCCGCCACCCAGGGGACTCCCCAGCCCGGCGCAGAGAACCTCACCCAACCCTGCGAATAGTAGCCATCACTCCGAATAGTCCACGGATTCCCCGACGTGTTTTGAAGAAGATAGCCAAAACTGCTATCGTCGATCCGGCTCACCACCCACACCGTACTCGGCCGCGCGAGGTTCAGAGTCTCCCCTCCCAGCAGGCCATCGTCCACCCCATCGAACACCACCGCTGGCCGATGATCCGGTGTGTCCCCTGTCGGAGAAAACCGTAGATTCGCAGATCCTCCATAACGGAACCCCGGAGACGTCAAAGTCGTCGGCCAGGCCCCTGCATTCGAACCGTAACGTGTCTGCGGCGGCAGCTGGATCCCACGCCAAGTCGGACCGTGAATTCCAGTCGAACTCGTGGTCGAATAGTAATAATCAGATCCGGTGAAGCCTGATGCAGTGAGCGAATAGGAACCTGGCGATAAAGTTCGCGGAGCCGCCAACGGCTTCCACCGATAGCTCCCGATCAACTCTCCCGGATCTCCCGCATTGAAGGTGAGCTGCTCCAGTACCGTTCCCTCCAAGTCATCCTCCGCCGTACGGGGCGTGCCGTTGTCAGGGCGGCTCCATAGCTTCACCGTAATTTCACCGGTGATCCCATCCCGCAAATGATCGAAGGCCGCCAACTCACGGATCTCGACTTCTTCATCCACCACGAAATCGATCGAGAGCACGCCTGAATAGGTCGAATTGCCATTCCTAAGCGGCTCCAACCCCACCAACTCTCCCTCGCCCAAGATCCACCCTTCCGCCTCAAGAATCGGACGCTTGTCCGCTTGGGTTTGCTCGAAATCATGCCCATTCCCCGATTGGTCTTCCCACCGTTCGATCCCCCCCGCGCCGTCCTCTACGACCCCGACATCGGCCCTAAGCCACACCTCCGGATCGGCCACGGGCAGCTGGCCGTATCCTCTCGACAACAAAAGGCCCGCCGTCGCTGCGGCCAAGAGGCAAGTGCGCGAAACATGTCTCATTGCAAGGAGTCTTCAATCTGAGTCGGCGGCCGATTCAATCCATTCCGGATCGAACCTTCATGATATTACGTAAGCCTGTGGTGTTCCCGAGGCGAGATTCCCAACTCACCTCCCCGCTTAAGCAGCTTATCAAGCACGACTTATCTCTCGACCTCGGGCGTGAAAGTGCGGCAAACCGTCGACGCTCGCTCTCTCGTTCATTCGGAAAAAATGCTGCGAGAAAATACTTAATCACCCCGAATCATTCTGCACCTCACCGAGCGTCAATCGAACTCCGACCTCAACTCCTGCAGCAACTCACTCGCCGCATCGCGATCGGGGAAATGGGGAAGCGCGGAGGCCGCAAATGCCGCCTTCACGGATTCCAGCTTGTCCTCTGCACGGGCGACGAGGTCTTCATACTCGAATTCGCCGGCGCGCACCTTCAGCAAAAAATCCCGATTCGGACGCCTCACCTGAATCACTCGGTCCCGGGCAATTTCCTCGGCCATGTCCAACAACCTCAAGGTGTGGAGCAGATTCTTCGAATCATACCCGCGCCCATGCTGCGCGTTCGTCGCATAGCGTTCTTCGTTCCGAAGCTCCACCCACTCCCAATACTCCCGGTGGGCTTTGCAATGGGCCTGAAAGGCATCGTGATGGACCGACAGCCACGCCACGGGCCGCTCATTCCGCGCCACGCTGCTGGTCACCAAGGCTCCCGGATCCTTGGCCGAAATCAAACCCCGCAGACCTTTCCCCTCCGATCCCCCATCGTGATAGAGGGCATAGAGGCCCACTGCACCCCGGATGGCCGTCAACCCACACTCCTCCTGGCGCCAACTCCGTGCCTTCAGCCAGTCCTCGACCGGCACACTCCCCTGACCTTCGAGAATCCGACAGAAATGCAGCAACGATTGGCGGATCTCCGGTTGGGGGTTCACGATCTTCTTGTTCAATCCCCGGGCCTTCCGAACCTGAGCCATCGCATACTCCCCAAACGTCGTGGCGCACCGTTTCGACAGAAAATCTTCCGGCTTCACGCGATCAAACAAAGGGTGCTTCCAGCGCACACAATCCTCCGGCATGCCCAACAGCTCAAGAGCGTGAGGGTTGTTCTTCAATAGCAGCTCAAACCACCGCCCCAACTCTTCATACGTTTGGTCATTCCGCTCATCCGCCACCCTCTCGATCTTTTCCAAGCCTCCTAGAAACCCAGCAGGTACCACGAAAACCCCCCGCCGATCCTCATCCGATCTTTCAATCGCTGTTCCATAGGCACGGCTCCCTGCCACAGCGTCAAAAAACAAACAATCCGGCTGGCGGATGCGCTGAAGCGTGAAATCAACCGCCCGCAACTTCGGTCCGGACCTCCGGACTTCGCCCCGCCACAGCCGATCGAGCCCATCCACGTCAGGATGAACCTTCGGGAGCTCTGCCAAGGCTCCATCCAATCGATCGAGCCCTTCCTCAATCCACCCATCGATCATCGGCCAGCGCTCCATCTTCTGGCCTTCACCCGTCGACGCCTTGTGGTCCAGCAACCCCGGAATCGCAGCTCCGACCGCTGGCGGCATCAGCTCCAGCAATTCCTCAAATCGCACGGGGGGAATCCCGCGACCCTCCAGAACCCACTGAGCGCACAACAATGCCCGCAGCGCATACAGGTAGTCTTTCGCCCGCACGGCATCACCCACCAACTTCCCATGCACCATCTGCTTCGCCAGCCCACGGTAGTGGTTGGCCGATGCCTTCGGCCCAAACACCCGCCTCGCCACCTCCCTCCATCGGTCCAAGAAGCCTGGAACCGCATGATAGACCAACGGAGAATGCAACCATTCTACCAACGCACCATTCGAAACACCCAGCAACGCCGCCGCTTTCCGAACATCCCAACCTCCTGCGTCGAAATCGCCGTCGACGGGTCGCTCAATCGTATCGGCGGCCTGCCGCAACGATCCATAACTCCGCTCCCCCCTCACATACAAAAACCGCACATCGTAGTCGCTATCCGGCGAGGCAAATCCCCAAGCCCGGCTCCCCGACTCGCATGCATACACAATCCGCACCCCTTCTTCTGCTTCGATCTCCTCCAAGCGCCGACGAATCTCCCCTACCTGCATCGCCAGCGATCCTTCACCACCTTTCGCCTCATCGGAAGCCCGAACCCTCGCCCCTCGCCCGTCTCCGTTGCCCTCCCGTCCGATCCGCCACCTGGCTTCCTCGCGACCCTTTTCAATCCTTCGCATAGGGGATCCGTCTTTCCCCATGGCACGATTCATGATCGGAGTGTCTCTGCCCGACCATGAAACCGTCCCAACCTGCTGAACCGGTCAACCGCATCCCCCTCCGCATCGCCGAGGAACTCCGGCGATTCCCCCCCTTTTCTCTCCTCAATCCCGACGTCGTCGCCTCCCTCGCCACCCACGCGACCGTGCAGGTCTGGGTCAAAAACGAAGCCATCTGGCGCCAAGGCGTCATCCCCGAAGGCCAGCTCCACTTCCTCGCCAAGGGGCGCGTCGAATACCACTGGAATCGGGAAGGTCACTCCGAATTGGTGGATGTCCGCGACGTCGGCGATCTCCTCGGTCTGACTGCCCTGGCCGAAGGGGTCCCCTATCAAGTCTCGGCCATCGCCGCCGACGATTGCCTCATCTACTCGCTTCCATGGAAGGAGGTGGGGGCCGAAATTGAAAATGCCGACGACGCCCGCAACTACGTGCGCCGCCACCTCTTTTGGCTGACCCGCGTCGGCACCGCCATCACCCCAGCCACCTCCGCCGATGGAGTCACCACCCCTGCGGGCTCCGCAGGCCGCGCCAAAGGCATCCTTCAAGCCCATCTCGACAGCGCGCAGGTCGTCGTCGCCCGCAATCACAACCTCGTCACCTGCGCCCCCTCCGCCACCGCCACCGAGGCCGCCACCTTGATGACCCATCATCAGCTCGAGTCCATTGTCGTGATCGACGAGTCCCGGCATCCCCTCGGCTTCGTCCACGCCACGGATTTGGTTCGCCACATCCTCGTCGATGGCCTACCCCCCTCCACCGCGGTCGAGGCCATCATGTCCTCGCCCGTCCTCGCCGTGCCCGAATTCTCCAGCGCCATCGCGGCCACCCTTCTCATGATGCAAAAACGCGTACCGCAACTCTGCATCACCGAAGACGGCACCACCAACAGCCCCGTCCTCGATATCTGGTCCGACCGCGCCCTCATGAAACAAAGCGGCTACCACCCCGCCGGCTTGATGCGCGACCTCGGCCACGTCACCACCCTCGGCCGTGCCCGCGAACTCTCCGACGAAATCGAACGACTCGCCGGGCTGTACCTCAGCGCCGGAGTTTCCTCCGTCGTCGTCGGCCAAATCTGCGCCGAACTTTTTGACGAACTCCTCCACCGTCTCCTTCAGCTCGCCCTGGCCGAACTCGCCCGCGGCGGCGAAAACTACGATGACGTCCGCTGGGCCTGGCTCTCCGTCGGCAGCGACGGCCGCCGCGAGCAGATTCTCCGCACCGACATGGACAATGCCATCGTCTTTGCTGGAACCGGAGACTCGGAACACGACGAAGCCCTGCGCGAGAAACTCCTTCGCCTCACCCAACGTGTCGTCGCCATGCTCGTCGATTGCGGCATTTCCCGCTGCCAAGGCGGCGTCATGGCCTCCAATCCCCGCTGGTGCCGTTCCCTCGACGAATGGCTCGAAGAACTTCAGCTCGCCGAACTCAATCCCGCCCCCGCCACCATGCTGCGCGCCATCGTCCTCTACGACATGCGCTTCGTCTCCGGCGATGAATCCCTCGTCGGGCCGCTCCGTGAAACCATCTTCACCCGGGTTCCTAAGTCCCCGGGCGTGATGCGCCGCCTCGCCGAACTCGTCGTCAACGCCCAGCCTCCACTCAACTTCTCCGGCCGCTTCGTCATCGAACGCAAAGGGCGCAAAGAAGAAGAATTCGACCTCAAAGGCCGCGCCATCGCCCCTCTTCGCGATGCGGCACGCCTCTGGGTCCTCAAACACGGCCTCAGCCATCACTATTCCACCGGCTCCCGTTGGGTCGACCTTCAAAACAACGTCCCTGAACTCGCCGAACTCGCTCAACTCGCCCGGCAGAGCTACGACGAACTCATGCGCATGCGTGTCCTCAATGGTCTCGCCAACGGCGACTCCGGCCGCTTCGTCGATCCTGAAAAACTCACCAAGCTCGACCGCGCCCGGCTCTCCAACGTTTTCGATGTCATCCGTATGGTCCAAAACCAAGTCCGCACCGAATTTGGCCTCGAACTCCGCCTGCGATGAAATGGCCCTTCTTCCAACATCCGGAGCCCGAAGTCGCCCGCTACCTCGCCGGCACCCCGCGCCGCCTTTCCCGAAACACCCCTTTCTCTGAACTTTCCTTCCTCGTCCTCGACGCGGAAACGACCGGCTTCAACCTTTCCACCGACCGGCTTCTCTCCGTTGCCGCCATGCCCGTCCGCCACGGCCGTGCGGAAGCGGGAGGGCTGCGCTCCTGGCTTTTCCACCAACCCGACGTCGCAATCACCGCCGCCACGCGAATCCACACCATTCTCCCCTCCGATTCCGTAGGGGGAACCCCCGAAAGACAGGTCCTTCAAGAACTCCTCCCCGCAGCGACCGGAGCCCTCATCGTCGGCCATCACATTGGCTTCGACATCGGCATGCTCAACGCTGCCATGCGCCGACACTTTCATACCCCTCTGCGCAATCGAACCCTCGACACCGCGCTCCTCTCCATGCGGGTTCTCGATGCCTTCCGCCGCACCGGCTATTCGAACCAACGCCCTCCCGGACTCGATGAAGTGTGCGCCCACCTCGGACTCTCGATCTGGGAACGCCACACCGCAGATGGCGACACCTTCGCCACCGCCCAAATCTTCCTTCTCCTCTGCGCCCGCCTGCGTCGAAAGCTCGGCCGCGACCTCGTTCTCGGCGATCTTCCCTTCAATTGAACCACCCTCCCACCCGGAGATCCTCGGATGCGCATCCAAACCGCCATCACCATTCCCGCTTCCCCTGAGCAGCTCTGGCCGCTCCTCACCCGATCTTCGATGAACCTCCCCGGATGCTTCTGCCTGGGGCTTCCACAACCTCTCTCCTGCGAACTCCCCGACTCTGAGGGTGGCGTGGGATCGATACGGCACTGCCATTCCGACCGAGGCCACATCATTCAGCGCATCACCGAGTGGTCACCGCCATCCCGACTCACCTTCGAAATGGTCTCCACCGATCACTGCTGGGCCCATCAAGTTCAATCACTCCGCGAGACCTTTCACATCATTCCCCTGTCCCATGGACTTCGCGTCACCCGCTCCACCCAACTCAAAGCCACCTCTCCCTTTTCTCTGATCAAAGAATGGGGCTTTTCCCTTGGGCTCAAACGCATCCATTTCTACGTCTTCAAAAACTGGAAAAGCCAGCTCAGTCTATCCCCTCCGGTTTCTTCCCCGTCACCCAACTCCACCCACGGCACCCTTCAAAATCCTCCGATTTCCTTTACAAAGAGAGATTTACAGGACCACGAATGAAGCGAACCCATCACGATTCCCCCCAAGATCATGCATAAGAAGAGCTTCACGACCCGATCTCCGCACACCCGATCCAACCGTCAGACCCCCAACACTTTCACCCTCTGAAAACAAGCCAAAGGATTCGATCAATCCCGCCCACCCGCGTCTCTAGAAACCGGGGAAACATGGCAACGATAGGGCACTCCATCATCACTCGAATCCTCATCACCTCGGTTCCAAGAAAGGTTCCTTGGAAGCAAGGTGATTCCGAGGATCCGTTTGGACTTCCCTATCCCTAAGTCCCTAACTCGGATCAACGCCCTTATCTCCATGTTTGAAAACTTGTCTTCGATCCGAGAGTGGGGAACTCCGTGGATGCCATGAAACGCCATCCTGACCTGCCCCAAGCACTCCGCGAAGTGCGTGAAATCTATGCCGAGTGGCAGCAGCGTCCCATCGAACGACAATGCACCGGCCTGGCCGATTGCTGCCGCTTTCGCCTCGTCGGGCACACCCCCTATCTCACTCGTGGCGAAGCCTTTGTTGCCGCCAAAGCGTGGCGAGCCGCCGGAAGAAAAACTCTGGAAAACCCTCCCGACGGCGCCTGCCCTTTCCTCGATCCGCGGACCGCACGTTGTCGCATCTACGAAGGCCGACCCTTCGGCTGTCGCACCCACTATTGCCCAGCAGCCGGTGGACCCGCGAAGCGAAATGACGTCCGCGATCTGATCCAGCGCCTCGAAGAAATCGACCATCGACTCGGTGGCCAAGGACCTGTCAGCCTCCCTATCGCCGTGGCTGACGCATTACGTCATTTGAAATGAATCCCTTATCCACTATCCATGGAATTGCATTCGGTGACATTCCTCATCTGAGGCAATTTTCACACAAGGTTTTCGCCGCGGTCTACGTAAGATGAGCCCGGTTTTATTTCCTAACAGCTGTAAGAAAAAATTCGGACGATAAAAAATCCACCCAAGATGCCCTCCAAAAAAACCTCTCTCCTTGCCCTCACGGCGCTGGGAGTCGGCGTCGTTTCGGTGCCCACCCTGATCCATCGGGGAGCCCGTCAAGACACGACCTCCATCTCGCCGTCCCAGACCTCTTCGACGGATCCTCACTTGGCGTCTGAAAGTGCGTCTGGATCCTCGCAGTCTGATCCAGCAAATCCTGCCACAAACACGACTCCCCCTGGATCCACCGCGGCGACCTCAGCCACCCCTGGCAAACTCCATGATCGTCCCGACCTTCCCATGACGGTCGCCATCCGCGAGCCCAAGATCAGCTTCGACGATGCCACCTTCGATCGATGGGCGAAGGATCAAGGCACTGTGGACCTCCGACTTCCCGGCGGCAAAATCGCCCAGCTGCACATCCAGCGAGCCACGACCAAGCCCGATGGCTCATGGGAAATGATCACCGGCGCCGTCGTCGCACCGGATGAAGGCACCTTCTTCTTCGTCAAACAACCCGAAGGCATTGCCTCCGGCGCCTACGAAGGCGCGATCCGAATCCCCACCCTGAAAGATGGTTGGTTGCTCAAGGAAGGCCCCGATGGCGAGCCCCAACTCCAACTCGCCGCCGCTGATAAAGTTAGCTGCGTGACCCTTCCTCAGGCACCTAGCGATTGGGAACCCGAACCGTTGGTTCCGCTGGAGCACCCCACCGACGTCGACATTCCCGCCTATCAGAATGGCGTCATCCCTCTCAACAGCCAGCCCGGCCAGGCCGGGGTCATCTACCTCGACTTCGATGGAGGAGAAGGCCCCTTCGACGGTTGGGGCGATTTCGATGCCGAACCCTCTGGCGCCAGCAATGCCCAAATCATGCAAGTTTGGGCCCGCGTCGCCGAAGACTTCGCGCCCTTCAACATCAACGTGACCACTGACCTCCAGGTCTACCTGGACGCCAACGCCACCAATCGCCAGCGCATCATGATCACCCCCACCAACACCGCTGCTCCGACAGCTGGTGGGGTCGCCTACCTCGGTTCATGGAACTCGGCTGCGGAGGTTGTTTGCTGGGCCTTCTATACCACGGGGAAAACCTCTGCTGAGGTGATTTCCCACGAGATCGGACACACTCTCGGTCTCAGCCATGATGGCCAAACCCCCGATGTCGGTTACTACACCGGCCACGGATCGGGAGACACCGGCTGGGCCCCCATCATGGGTGCCGGCTACTATGAAAACGTCACCCAATGGTCCAAGGGCGAATATCCCGATGCCAACAACACCGAGGATGACCTAGCCGTGATGGACACTTTCAATGCCGTCGACCTGCGCGCTGACGATCACGGCGATACGGTGGCCGCTGCCAGCGCCCTCGAACTCTATGGCTCCGCCGTCGATGACGACGGCATCATCACGACCCGCGCGGACGTCGACGTTTTCTCCTTCACGACCACCGGTGGCCGCCTGAATCTGGTCATCAACCCCGTGGCGGAAGGGCCGAATCTCGATCTTTCCGTGGTGCTCCGAGACAGCTCCGGCACCGCCATCTTGACCTCCAATTCAGCCACCACTCTGGGTGCCACGCTCTACATGGACGTCCTGCCTGCCGGATCCTATACCATCCATGTCGATGGCGTCGGCTTCGGTAGCCCTCCCAGCAACGGCTACTCCGACTACGCCTCGCTCGGTCACTACGAAATCAACGGCCTGATCCAAGGTGCTTTAGCTCCGAAACGCTTCAGCGTCGGCGAATTCTCGCCGATCGGCACCGACGTGGGTCAGATCCTCCCGTATGCCGATCACGGCGCGGCCACCCTTGGATTCTCAATCGCATCCGGCAACGAAAATGGAGCCTTCGCGATCGACGCCAATGGCATCATCACCGTCGCCCGGCCATCAGTCATCGATTACTCCGCCCTCACCTCCGGCTGGAATGATCCTGCCGAGCTCGAATTCTACGTCCTTGTCACCGACTCGACCAATGCCGCTCTCAACGAGACCATCCGAGTCGTCGTCACCGTCCTCGACACCGGGGCTCGCCCTCCAGTCAGCCTCGCCCACCGCTTCTCCTTCAATGAAGACAGCACGGATACGGTCAGCGACGCCGAGCTGACCCTCCACGGCAATGCGACAGTGGCCGATGGATACCTCAACCTTCCCGGCGGCGGGGGCGTGCGCACCCATTACGCAGCCGCCGAGAACGAATCGCTGACCGCCGTGGCAGAGACTCTTTCGGACAACAACGCCATCACCATCGAGGGTTGGTTCAACCAAACAGCTGCTCGCAATTGGGCCAAGGTCTTCATGGCCGGACAAGCCGATGCGGCCGACTACCTCGACTTCACCCCCCGACGGGGCTCGAATGACAACGTCAGCAGCATCTCCCTCCGCACCAACGGAGGAACCGAAACCAATGTGATGACCACGGGGGCCACCGTGCCCGACGGCACCCCCTACTACTTTGCCGCCATCTGGAATGAATCCGACAACCAACTGGTGCTCCACATGGGCCCGGTCGGCGGAACCCTTTCCAAGTTCCCCGTTGGCTCCCTCGGCGGACTTGAGTTGGGAGATCTCAATATCGATCAATTCCTCCTCGGCGCTGCCGTTTCCTTCGACGATCAAGACTTCGAAGGATGGATCAATGAATTCCGCATCTGGCGAGGGGCCCTCGATGACAACCGCGTCGCCGCCAACTTCGCCGCAGGACCCAATCCACCAGGGGATGAAGACCTCGATGGATTGCCCGACGCCTGGGAGCTGTCCTTCGACGGCATCACCTCACTGGCCGACCTCGATGGCAATCTTTCCGCCGGCAATGGTCCGGGGCCGGGCACTGGCGACTTCGACGGCGATGGCCTGTCCGACGCCGACGAATACAATGACGGAGAACTCAGCTCCGATCCCACCGACACTGACACCGACGACGATCTGTTCTCCGATTACATCGAACGGCTTCGCAACACCGATCCGACCGATCCAAATAGCGTCCCCAGCGCGGTGCTTGCCCACCGTTACTCGTTCGACGTCGACACCTCCGACAACGTCGGCTCCGCCGACTTCGAATTGGTGGGCAATGCCTCCGTCAACTCCGGCTCTCTGGACCTCCCCGGTGCCGGCTATCAACGCGACTATGCCACCGCAACCGGCACCAACCTCACGGAACTCGCCGCTACCATCAATCAATCCTATGCCGTGACCATCGAGTTCTGGGTCCAGCAAGGTTGGGCACGGAATTGGGCGAAACTCTTCATGGCAGGCCGCGGCTACAACGGCAGCTACCTTTCCATGACGCCGAAACGTGGTGATGGGGAAAACCTCAGTGACATCGCCATCCAAGATGGAACCTCGGAGACCTCGCTCATGGGAGCCTTTGTCCCTGGCCTCACCCACCCCGACTACGAATACCAAGATACCTACATCGCCTGCATTTGGGATCCGGTGCGGGATCAAATGACCCTCCACATGGCCGATGTGGGTGCCCCGCTGCAAAGCTTCACCCAGAGCATGGATGGCAAAAAGCTCTCCGATCTCGTCATCAACGAGTTCTACCTGGGCCGCTCCGTTCAGCTCACCTCTCAGATCGACTTCGATGGTAGGATCCACGAATTGCGCATCTGGAGCGGCGCCCTTTCTGAAGAAGAAATCGCAGCCAGCTTCGCCGCCGGACCGGGCCAACCTCCAGGCGACCTCGATCTCGACGGCATGCCCGACGATTGGGAGTTCTCCTTCACCGGCGTCAATCACCTCGATGATCTCGCTCCGGGGATTGATGACGACAACGATGGCCTCACCAACCTCGTCGAATATCAAACCGGAACCAACCCGCTGGAGGCGGATTCGGATGGCGACAATTTCAGCGATGGATTCGAAGTGGAAAAGGGATCCGATCCCACCGATCCCGGCAGCATCCCTGCCATCCCCGATCCCGTGCTGAGTCACCGTTGGGGTTTCGATGACAATGCCTTCGACTCCGTGGGACATGCCAACCTCAACCTCGTGGGCGATGCCTACCTGGCCTCGGGCAACCTCATGCTTCCCGGCGGCGGAATTCGCGCCAACTACGCTGCCGCTTCCGGCACCGGCCTCAGCGAACTCGCCACCACCCTGCGCAGCCCCTACGGCATCACCATCGAAGCTTGGTTCAGTCAGATCAATGTCGCCAACTGGTCGAAGGTCTTCATGGCAGGCCACGGTGCCGGAGGAGGTTACCTCGACCTCACCCCACGTCGCGGCACCGATGGTCTCGGCACCAGCATCTCCTTCAACAACGGAGAAACCGAAGCCTACGCCACCGGCAAATACCGCAACGCCCCCCTTACCACGGGCAATAACTACTACGTGGCGGGCGTCTGGGACCCGGTGAACGACGAACTCACCTTCCACATCGGTATCCCCGGATCCACCCTGTCCACCTACACCACCTCCCTCGGTGGCATGTCCCTGGAGGAAATCCAAATCAACCAATTCGCCCTCGGCGCCTCGGTCGAATTCACCGATCCCGACTTCAACGGTCGGATCTCGGAGTTCCGGATTTGGAACGGCACCCTCGATACCGCCACCATCAAGGCCAACTTCAAAGCCGGCCAAGGAATGCCTTCCGGCGATATCGACGGGGATGGACTCGACGATGCTTGGGAACTATCCTTCACAGGCGTCAACAACCTCGACGATCTCACCGCCGACGGGGACGCCGATGCCGATGGCCTCACCAACCTCGAGGAATACCTCACCACCGGCACCAACCCGGTCAACCCGGATTCGGATGGCGATGGCGCCAGCGATGGCTACGAATACCTCGCAGGAACAGATCCCAATGACCCGAACTCGACGCCACCCCCCGCGACCCCGCGGTCGGTTTCGGTGACGCTTTCGGAAACGCATGATTCGATCACCCTCGGCTTCGACGGACTTCTCATTGGCTCAGTCTACCACCTCGAAGCCGGAACCAGCCTGACCGACCTCGCACCGCTCGAAGACTCCGAATTCACCGCTCCCAACTCGATCCATTCGATCGAATGGCCGGTCTCCACGATTGACGATCCCAGGCGCTTCTTCCGCCTCGTCGAGGGTCCCTTGCCCTGAGTCCCGCTCCGGACATCTTGCGCACCCGGGAAATGAACCTAGGGTGCGCGGGATGAAACCGCTCGTTTCCCTCATTGCCGCCGCTGTGATCCCCGCCTCTGCTGCCGACCTCGCCGCGATCCCTTTCAAAACGATCGAAGGCAAAGAAACCTCCCTCGCCGCCTACCACGGCAAGGTCGTTCTGGTCGTCAATACCGCCTCGAAGTGCGGACTCACCCCTCAGTACGAAGCCCTCGAAGCTCTCTATCAGCGCTTCAAGGATCAAGGCCTCGTCGTCATCGGGTTCCCCTGCAACGACTTCGCCGGCCAGGAACCTGGAACTGCGGATGAAATCGTCACCTTCTGCAAAACGAAGTACGACGTCACTTTTCCCCTCATGGAGAAAATCCACGTGAAGGGCCCTGAACAACACCCTCTCTACACCGCCCTCACCGGCAAAGAGGGAGCTTTCCCCGGCGACGTCGCCTGGAACTTTGGCAAATTCCTGATTTCCAAGGACGGGAAGCCGCTCCAACGATTCGAACCCCGCACCACCCCCGATTCACCTGAGGTCACCTCTGCGATTGAGGCCGCCCTCCAATGACCGTCGCCCGACGCCTGCTCCATGTCCCGCACCCTGTTCGCTTTAGCCTCTCTCACTTCCCTCCTCGCCGCTCAGGAACCTCCTGCCCACCTCGCCGACTGGGTGCGGCAGGACCAAGCGGATCCCCTCGAACCGGGTGCCGTCGTCTTCATCGGCAGCTCCAGCATCCGCCGCTGGGAATCCCTGCATCGGGACTTCCCTCAATACCGAATCGTCCAACGCGGGTGGGGGGGCTCCTGGTTAGCGGAAATGGATGATGCCGCACCGTTCATCCTCTTTCCCCTCCAGCCGTCGGCCATCGTCATGTGGGCCGGAACCAACGATCTTACCAACGGGCACAGCGGAGAAGAGGTCCACGAAGACTTCCTCCGCTTTCATCGACTCCTGCGCCAAACTTCACCGGAGCTGCCGTTCCTGTTTCTCGGGATGACTCGGACTCCAGCCAATGGCTCCACGACGGCAGCCAGGGACACCGCCAATCGCCTCATCCGCGAAACTCTGGAGAAAGATCCTCACGCCCGCTTCATCGACTTCCCTGCATTCTTCGATGCTCTGGGGCCCACCACCCTCGATGCCCTCTATGTGGATCCCGTTCATCTGAATCCCGATGGCTACGCCGAATGGGTCCGCATGCTGGCCCCAGAACTTGCCGCCACGGTGGCACCGAACCTTCCCGCATTTTCCAATCCCGAGGCCCCCGCCCCGGGCGCCACGCTCTACCTCGACTTCGGTCCACCACCGACCGCCACCGACACTCCCCACCGCAACGCCCTGTTCCCGGATCGCCCTGGGGCGACCTTGCGCGCCGGCGAACATCAGGCCGTACTCGTGGATCGCGAAGGAAACCCCACCGGGGTGCGCCTCACCCTCACCGGTGATTTTCACTCCGATCCCGACGGTGCCGGCATTTTTTCCACGGGCGATCACCTGAAAGGTGCCGGCAACGACGACCTTCCCGGAGCATTCCTCCTCACCGGGCTCGATCCTGCCCTGCCCTGCGAAATCCGCCTCACCGGTCACGGGGGATCCGCCGATGCCGTCACCGACGTGACTGCTTATGGCAGAGGGATCGACACACTTTCTCTCGCAACCGGAACAGGAAAAACCGGCATCCTTCCCCAACTCTGGCCGGATGCCCACGGGCGCATCTGGATCGATCTCAACCTGCTCGCCGGCAACCGCACCGCGCTGAGCTCGGTGGAAATTCACCTTGGCTCAGCCGCGAAATGAGGCATCGTGGCAGGTTCCGTGAGAGACTGCGCCCGGCCCATCCGTAGTTTCGGCGTATCAACTCATTCATGAACGCGGAAGAACCCAAGCCTGACACCCTCGCCCTCTCCCTTGGCGCCATGCTCGCCCGCTTTTGGCTGGCAGCCCGCGCCATCCAAACCGGGATTGAAAAATACGCTGGCTCCACCCTGTCCGAAACCGCCGTCTCCATCAACGGCCAGCCCAACACTTATGGGCTGACGGACGGGGCTGCCACCAAGGGATATGCCCTCGCCAACTACCATGGCGTCCCGGCAGCCCTCTACGACAAATTCGCCGGAGAGCCCTTCATGGCCGGCTGGGCCCTCAAGCTTTTTGACAAAACCCTCGGCCCCGCCCTCATCTTGCTCGGGGTGACCATCCTGCTCGGCGTTGCCAGCCGCATTTCCCTCTTCGCCCTGGGCCTCCTCTACATCGGCCTCACCTGGGGACTCATTCTGATCCGTGAGGACAGCGGCGTCGCCTGGTTGGCCGCCCACATGATCCTCATCATCGCCGCACTCGCGCTCGTTCGCTACGATCGCCTGCGAATCCTGAAAAAGTGGTAATCCTGCCATGAACGCACCGCTCAATCGCCGGAACTTTCTCACCCGCACCGCTGGTGCCGGGCTCGTTCTCGGTGCGCCCGCGATTCTCCGGGCCGCCGAAGGAGGTTCCCAAAAAATCAATGTTGCCCTCGTCGGCTTCGGCAAACAGGGCAAGGTCCTCTTCGAGGCAATGTCCAACATCCCCGGCCTCCATTTCCAGGCCGTGTGCGATATTTGGGACTACAACCTCAAGGCCGCCATGGCCAAAGTCCGCGCCCGCCAAGGCTCGGTCCCCAAGGGCTACTCGGACATCGACGAAATGCTCGCCACCGAGAAGGGCCTCGATGCTGCCGTCGTCGCCACTCCCGACTTCTGGCACTCACCCCACACCGTGAAATGCCTCGAAGCCGGCCTCAACGTCTACTGCGAGAAAATGATGTCGAATACCATCGACGGCGCCCGAGACATGGTCCGCGCGATGGAACGTACGGGCAAGCTCTGCCAAATCGGCCACCAACGGCGCTCCAATCCCCGCTACCTCTACACCCTGCACGAACTCATTCAGGGCAAGAAAATCTGCGGCCAGATCGTCAACATCAACGGCCAGTGGAACCGGGCTGTCACCGCTTCCCAAGACATCGGCTACAATCCAAAGCTCTCAATCGCCCCGGAAGTCCTCGAAAAATACGGATTCGCCAACATGCACCAGTTCATGAACTGGCGCACTTACCGCGACCTCTCCGGCGGACCCATCTCCGACCTGGGTGCCCACCAGATCGATATTTTCAACTGGTTCCTCGGTGTCGCACCCAAGTCCGTCTTCGCCACAGGGGGGCACTCCTTCTTCAAAGAACGGGAGCACTTCGACAACGTCATGGCGCTCTTCGACTACGACACCCCTCAGGGTCAAGTGCGCGCCTTCTATCAGGTGCTCACCACCACCAGCGCCGGCGGTGGCTACTTCGAGTCCTTCATGGGCACCGAGGCGACCATCGACATCTCCGAACGCTCCGCCTACACCAACATCTTCCGCGAATCCTCCGCCCCTTCCTGGGACGAGCTCGTCTCCCGAGGATACCTCAAAAAAGGCACCGCTCCGGCCGCCAAGGCCGACAGTGGCGACGCGATCAAATCCTACGAGTCCGCCGCTCCGGAAGTCTACCAACTCCCTGGCGATCTCAACAAACCGCCCCACCAGCCCCACCTCGAAAACTTCTTCGCCTCGGTGCGTGGTGAGGCCACTCTGAATTGCGACGCCCGCCACGCTTTCGAAAGCGAGGCCCCCATCTACTGGGTCAATCCGTCCGCCATCCAAAAACAACGCATCGAACTCACCGAAGAACACCTCACTGTTTGAACCTGACGCCGGACCTCACCCGGTCCGGCGCGCAACTTGCACTCATTCCATGAAATTCCGTCACCTCCTTCTCTTCGTTCCTGCCACCGCTTTCCTCGCCTCCTGCGGCAGCAAAGAGGGCACCAGCGACTCCGCTGCCAGTTCCGGCCCCGGTGGCACTCCCGGCGGCGTTCCACTCGTCACCGAGCTCCCGCCTGAACTCATCGAAGGCACACCGAAGCCCATCCAAGTTCCCAACCTGGAGCAAGCTCCCACCGAGGCTCCGACCTTCCTCGTCCCCGAGGGCACCGAACTGCTCTCCGCCGGTAAAACCGTCACCTCCAGCGATCCCTACCCGCTCATCGGCAGCCTCGATCTGATCACCGACGGCGACAAGCAAGCTGGCGAAGGCTACTTCCTGGAACTCACCAATGAGCTCCAATGGATCCAAATCGACCTCGAGCAGGAAGCGGACATCAGTGCCATCTACGTCTGGCACTTCCACTCCCAGAAGCGCGCCTATCACGATGTTATCGTCCAGATTTCCGACGATCCGGAATTCAATGAAGGAGTCACCACCGTCTTCAACAACGACTACGACAACTCCTCCGGAATCGGCCAAGGTTCCAATCGCCCCTACGTGGAGACCCGCTTTGGTAAAGTCATCGATGGCCAAAACACCAAGGGCCGGTACGTTCGTCTCTACTCGAACGGCAACACCTCCGACGAAATGAATCACTACATCGAAGTGGAAGTCTTCGGTAAGGCTCTCGGCGCCGAAACTCCCTGATTTCGAGTCCGAGGATCCATTCATTCCTCAACTTTCGCGCCTGCATCCGCCACGGATGCAGGCGCCTTTCATTTCCCCTCGGCACTCCCTCCGCCAGCTCCCCCGCCAATTCTCCGTTCTTCGGCCTCCCCATGGGCTCCGTTCACTGGTAGATCCCTCGCCATGCCAGGGCGCGTCTTCAACAAGGGGTTCACCGCCCTGATGTTCACTCAGTTCTTCGGAGCCGTGAATGACAACCTCCTCAAAGGAGTGCTTTCATTCGCCGTCGCCACCGGCGGCATTTGGGCGGACAAATTAGGCCCAGGCGGCCAAAGCTACGTCGGCCTCTGCCTGACGGTCCCCTTCATTCTTCTCTCCGGCCTCGCGGGACAAGTCGCGGATCGCACCAGCAAACGCACCGTTTCCGTCGCCATGAAAGCGGCAGAAATCGCCATCGCCCTCGTCGGCCTCGTCGCCTTCCTCGCCGGCAACCTCTGGCTCGGCCTTGCCGTCATGCTATTGCTGGCGATTCAGAGCACCTTCTTCGGCCCCGCCAAATACGGCATCATCCCCGAATTGGTCGAAGACTCCCAGCTCAGCCAGGCCAATGGCACCATCAACATGTTCACCAACCTAGCAGTGATCTTCGGAACCCTGCTCGCCGGACCCGTCTACTCCGCCATGGTTCCAGAAAATGGTGCCGCACCCCGCCCTTGGATTCCCGGGGTCGCGCTCCTCACCGTGGCTCTCATCGGCTACGTCACCAGCTTGCCCATCCCCAAACTCAAAGCGGTCGATCCCTCCGTGAAACTCAGTTTCAACCTCGTCGACACCTACTGGGTCGCCCTGCGTGACATGGCTCGGGGCCCACTCCTGCTTGTCGCCACCGCTTGGGCCGGATTCTACCTCGTTGGCATGCTCGCCATTCTGATCCTCCCGGATTATCGCGACCTCCTCCAAGTGACCCCCACCAAAGCCAGTGTTCTTCTCGGCATTCTGGGCATCGCCATCGGCATCGGAAGTGTGACCGCCGGGCTCATCTCCGGAAAGCACATCGAACCTCGCCTCGTCCCCGTCGGAGCTGTCGGACTGGCAATTTTTCTCGGAGCCCTCGGCCTGACCCCCCTCCACTACGGCCTTGTTGCTTCCCTCCTCGCCGGAGCGGGCTTCTTCGCCGGTTTCTACATCGTGCCCCTTCAAGCTCTCCTCCAGCACCTCTCACCCGCCGATGAAAGAGGCCGCTTCCTCGGCACCGCCAACGCCCTCTCATTCATCGCCTCAAGCGTTGGCAACCTCATCTACCTTTTCGCCCGCCGCTTCGCCGGCATGGAACCCAACCGAATCTTCCTCATCGCCGGAGGCCTCGCATTCCTCGGCTCAGGGATCCTGCTCTGGCGCCTACGTCGATTGCTGATCGACCCAAGTCTGCGCCATCCGGACAACGCCGTTTGACCCTCGCCTCGGATGGCGAAAAGCGTCATCCACTTGGGTAAAATCGCGACACTCAAGTCCTTGGTTTCGTGTAAGATCCGAACATACTCCAACGTTTCATGGTGGGGCGCAGCTGCGCTCCGAAGCCCACCCAAGCTTCTATCAACCCATGAAACCCATGCTTGCGATCGCCTCTGCGATCCCACTTTCCGTCGCCCTCGGTCACCCCGTCGGCAACGTCAACCGCTTCCTCTCAAACTCCGCTCGGACCGATCTGATCGGCCGGGACATGTGGACCACCCAAAAGGAAATCCACGACGACCGAGTTTCTCAACCCGACCTCTCCGAAGTCCCCCAGGTTCCCGCCCAAAATTGGCCCCGTCCCGCCTTGGGCATGCCCGGCGTCTGGGCCGTTGGCCACCAGACCTCCTTGGAGAACGTCATCCAACTTCGCCTCCTGCAAACCCTCGACGGCCAAGCCATCCCCCTCACCCTCGTTCCCACCCGCCATCAGTGGACGCCCGCCTGGACGGAAACCTATTACCGACCTCTCCCCAGCGGCCGTCCCGGGACTTACCCGTTTTCAGGAACGCTTTCGATCAAAGAGACCAAGACGATCACCGAGTCCGACGTTTTTGTTTCGACTCTTGAGATCACCAACGATTCCCGCCAGGCCACAGAAGTGATCCTCCAGATGGAGACTCCGTTTTTCACCATGGCCGACGGAGGTCGAGTCACCTTCTCTGCTGAAACCCATGTCGGCGGCATCTCCGGCGGAGCTCCCGGTCCCCACGGAGGATGGCCGATCCAGGGCACCGGCACCCTCTCAAGCCAAGGAGAGCTGACGCCCGGAGCTCCCACCTCCCTCGCCCCCCATCACACCGCCACCCTCACCCTTGCGTTTGCCGTCGACGAGGTCGGCACCACCAACGCCACCACTCGGACCTCCCAGATCCTTCAGTCCGACCATCCCTTCAAGGATCACGAAAAAGCCTTCAATGCTTGGTTCGAGTCGAACGTACCCGCCTTCACCACCGAAGATCCGGATCTCTCCAAACTCTACTACTATCGATGGTTCCTCACCAAACGGGCCGTTCACAATCCAGGTCGATTCATTCCCCAACACCCCTACCCACGCCCCGCCATCTACGAAAGCCCCATCGGCGATTGGTTCTGTGGGGTCATTGGTCTTCCGGTGCCCGTGCAAATTCAGGAAATCCGCTGGTCCCGCGACGTCACGGCTGGGAAGAACCACATCCTCAACTGGGCCGACCATGCCCACTACCAATACCGCGACTACCTGCAGTTCACTTCCGCAGCGATCTGGAACTTCTACAAAATCCACCCCGATCCCGAGATTCGCGACGCAGCTGCCCAGCCCGCCACCGATGAAGCATGGAAAAACGTTCCCGTTCATGGCTCGGCCGAACTTCCCATTCAAGAAGGCAGCTGGCCCACCGGTGCGGAGTACCAGCCGAACTTCTATGCCTTCACCCAACCGGAACCCTGGGACTGGCGGCACGACGTCGAAGGCCATCAGGAGGGCTTCCCCTACGCCCGATCCGTCCGGCTCGACAAGGCGGCCTTCACCATCGCCAACCTTTACGGCGCCTCCCGTCTCATGGCCGAAACTGGAAACATCGCCAGCGCTGACGACTCTCGTGCCCAGGCGGACCGTATGCTCGCCACCCTGGAATCTCACCACTGGAAGGACGGATTCTTCTACGCCTCCGATCCGGAAACCGGTGCCCTCGCCGAGCAAGCTGCCTGCTACGATGGCTTCCTACCCTTCCTCTTCGGCATGGTTCAGGAACCGCAGTACTTCCGCGCTTTCGATCGTTTCTTCGACCCCCAGTGGTTCTGGGCAGACTTCCCCATCACCACGGTTTCCAAGCAGTGCCCCATGTACTGGAGCGGCAACAGCCTGACTGGACCCACGGCCGCCTCGGTGGAAAATCCACACATCTACCCCTGCTGCTGGAATGGACCCATGTGGAACTACAACAACAGCGCCATGGCCAACGCTCTCGGGTCCGTCGCCGCGACCGATGAAGGCAGCCGATATCGAGCCGGCTGGCTTGAGTTTTTCCTCCGCTGGACCGACAGTCATTTCATCTATGGAGACCGTTCCGTTCCGTGCGCACTCGAGCACCTTCGTCCTACCGATGGCTCCAACTTCCGCCGTCAGGTTGTCGACTACTTCCATAGTGCTTGGCTTGATCCCCTCTTCTCCTTCTGGGCAGGAATATCCATCACGGATGCCCGCGATGCATTGAGGTTCGACCCCTTCACTTCTGAGAACTTCCGCTTGGAGCACGTCCCGGCTGGGGGTCGCGAGCTGACTTTCATTCAATCGGACGGTCGCCGATCCATCCTCGATGCCGAGGGCCGCGAACTGGCATCCGGCACCGGCCAGCTCACCTTGCTCATCGAGCCATGACTCGTCTCTTCCTCACCCTCCTTGTGGGCGCCCTCCAGGCTGCCACCTGGCTGCCCCCTGAAGACGTCCGACTCACTCCCGGCCCCTTCTTCGATGCCCAGGAAATGGATCGCGCCTTCCTCCACGAGCTCGATCCCGACCGATTGCTCGCCGGCATGCGCGAGGCCGCCGGGCTCGACCCGAAGGCCTCTCGCTACGGTGGCTGGGAGAAGCGTGGATCCGGCATGATCGGCCACTACCTCAGTGCCTTGGCCTGGATGTCTCAAACCACCGGCGACGACGCCCTGCGTGCACGCCTCGATGCCATCGTCGCAGAAATGGCAGAATACCAGAAACACTCGGGGCAAGGGATCCTCTTTGCATCCCCCTGGGAGCGCCGCGAATGGTTTGAACCGCTCTCTCGCGGGGATCTCCGACTTTCCAACGTGGTGCCTTGGTACACCCTCCACAAAACCATGGCTGGACTGCGCGACGCATGGCTGGTCGCAGGCAACCCAACCGCGGACGAAGTCCTGCGACGTCTGGCCGACAGCTGCATCGACGTCACCGCAAAGCTCACTGAGTCCCAGTGGAAAGAACTCACCACCAAAGAATTCGGAGCTCCCGGCGAAGTCTTGGCCGATCTTTGGCGACAAACGGGAGACCTTCGTTACGGCGAACTTGCCAAGCGTTTCACCAAATTCGAAACCCGAGACTCCCTGGCCACAGGCCAGGGCGACATCCTCGCTGGCCGACACGCCAATACTGAGATTCCGCTATTTCTCGGGTATTACAAAATTGGCAACATCGACGGAAACCCTGTCTGGGAAGACGCTGCCGTCCACTTCTGGAATGAAGTGATCCAACACCAAACCTTCGTCTTCGGAGGAAACAGCATCTGGGAGGCCTTCATCCCACCAACCGAAGCCGAAACCAAACTCCTCGATGATTGTGGCCCGGAGACCTGCAACACCTTCAATCTCCTCAAACTCACTCGCTCCCTGTGGGAAGCCAACCCCGAGCCACGCTACCTCGACTACATGGAGCTCGCCCTCCATAATCACATCCTCACCACCATTCGCTCTCAGGGCGCTTTCACCTACTACACTCCCACGAGACCTGGACACTACCGTCGCTTCTCCCGCCCCTTCGACGCCTTCTGGTGCTGCGTCGGCAGCGGAATGGAAAACCACGCGTGGTACGGCAGCGACGCCTATGCAAAAGATTCCGATCGATTTTGGGTGAATCTCTATCTCAATTCCGCCGCTCGGTGGCCGGAAAAGGGCCTGACTCTCACCCAGAAATCCACCTTCCCCGACTCAGACCTCCATCTCTTTGACCTCAAGCTCGATCAACCCGCGGAGTTCACCCTCAGCCTCCGCCGACCATTCTGGGCCGGAGAAGTTCGGGTCCGTGTCAATCAACAGGAGATTGACCCAGGCCATGGTGACCGCATGGAGATCCGTCGCCTTTGGTCATCGGGCGACCAGATTGAACTGCACCTTCCCTCCTCCCTCCGATCCGTCATCACTCCAGGCGGTCACTTTGCCTCCTTCTTTGACGGACCCCTGCTCCTCGCCGCACCTTTGGGCGACCAGGACTTGGAAAAGCAGGATTTTCGAGCCGGGGGAGAGGTCGATTTCGAGCAACTCGGACGAAAGCGCATGGATCTCGAAAAGGCCCCGGGACTCCTCACTCCCCGGAATGACCCTAGGGTAGCACTTCGCCCACTCAAGGGAGGACACGCCTTGCTCAAAACCGACCAGGGAGAGATCGAAATCAAACCCTTCTACCAAGTCGGGGACGAACGCTACTCCGTCTATTTTCCATTAAGGTCACCAGCTCCGTAATCCACCGAAGCTTGCCGATCGTTTGGCACCGAGCCTTACTGAGAGCGATGTCGATACGCGTGTGTTTCACCTGCACCATGATCCTCCTGCTGGGGATCGGCGGCGCATTCGATTCCCTAAATTCATCCATCCGAGGACAGATTCACCCTCATCTTGGCGCCCTCTTTCTTCCAGTGGGCATCGCACTGTTCCTCAGTCTTCCCGGAGCCCGAGTGGCTGCCAACTGGGTGTTCGTGGTCCACTACCTCGCCCTCGCCGGCTGGATGGCCATGTCCTTCATCGTCCCACCGACCCCCGCTTCCAATGCCCTTGCAGTCACTCCATGGTTCATCGTGGTGGTGGTTGCCATGGTTGGATCCGTCCTCTCCCTGCTTCATTGGATGCTCTATTCGCCGCCCTTTGACGACCACCTCAGGCGCTAAGCTCCGGGAAAAGATGCGGATTCCCACACGCCAAATTCGCGTTAGAATGGGTTCTGCATGCAAATCTTCCGATGCGACGAATGCGCTTCTCCAGTCTACTTCGAGAACGACATCTGTGTGACCTGTGGCACGCACCTCGCGTTCCTCCCCGAACGCATGGAAGTCGGTAGCCTTTATCCCATGGAGGGTGGCCTCTGGCGCTCGCCGCGCGAACGGACCTCTCCATCCGGCTATCGCCTTTGCCAAAATGGAGTCGATCACGCGCTCTGCAATGAGGCCGTTCCCGCGGACTCCTCTTCTTCCCTTTGCCGCTGGTGCTTGTTCACCGAAGTCATCCCTGACTTATCCCTACCCCAGAACCTCGATCGATGGCGCCGCCTGCAGCTGGCCCAACGCCGCCTTCTCTATGCTCTCACCCGGCTGGAGCTGCCCCTCGCCGATCGTCATGACGATCCCGCATCCGGCCTCGCCTTCCGGTTTCTTGCCGACACCACCAGCACCGTCCTCACTGGACATGAAAATGGCATCATCACCCTCAACATCGCTGAGGCAGACGACGCCGAGCGTGAAGAACGCCGCGAACAAATGGGCGAACGTTATCGCACCTTGCTTGGGCACTTCCGCCATGAGGTAGGTCACTACTACTGGGACCGTATCATCCGCGATGGAGGTCGGCTCGACGCGTTTCGCGAGCACTTTGGAGACGAACGGATCGACTACACCGAGGCCCTCGAACGCCACTACGCCGCGGGGCCTCCAATGGGATGGGAAAATCAGCACATCAGCCCCTACGCCGCCTCCCACCCATGGGAGGACTGGGCCGAAACTTGGGCGCACTACCTCCACATGTCTGCCGTCCTCGAAACGGCATCCAGCTGCGGGCTGAGCCTTCGGCCCAGCGACGTGAACCGCCCGTCCCTTGAAGCAACCCAGCTTCCTGACGATCCAAGCGAAAGCACCTTCCGCACCCTCATCGAAAGCTGGGTTCCGGTGACCTATGCGATGAATGCGCTCAATCGCAGCATGGGCCTCCAAGATGCCTACCCGTTCGTTCTCTCGAAACCAGTCGAAGCAAAGCTTCGCTTCATCCACCGAACGATTCGCGCCGCTGCTGGTTGAAATCCATCATTGGGCCGGAAACACCGGTACTTTGTCCCACTCCAGCTCGTATCCTCCGAAACGACCGGAAATGGATTTCTTATCCTCGTCTGAGAACATCGAGGTCGTGAACAACGGAAGAATCGGTCGCCCATCCGGGGCTTTGCGATAGGTCTCACCCTTTTTCTCCACCATCAGGATGAAGAACAGATAGCCACCCGGCCGCTCACCAATCGCCAAGTCGAGCTTTTGGGGCTCCCCTGCCTTGAACTCCACCCAATCTCCCACCACCAGGGGAATCCCCCCCGAAGGTGCCGCCCATTTTCCACTTTCCGCTGCTGGCTTCCAATTACCCAGCACCTCGTTCCCCATGTCCGGGCGGTGGGCAATCATCTTCGGATCCCCATTCAAAAACACGGAGACATAGTCGTCGCCCATGGCCACGAAACGATAGGTCCCTGGCTGAAGAGCGACCACATTTCCCGAATAGTGCGCCATCCACATCTTCGGTTCCATCACCTTCTCCGCACCGAAAAACCGTGGACCCTCCGAGGCATTCTGACTCGGGATCGCCAAGTTGGTGAGCGACAATTCATTGGGAGCCTGAAAATAGCGACCCAGCACCCCCTCCGAGAAATCCCGGCGTTGGATGCGATCGACGATGCCGCTGAACAACATCGGATCCTGCTCATCACTTTCACGACCTCGGCGATTCTGTTTGAAGTCATAGAGATGGCCACGCAGCGCCCCGGAAATCCGTGTCGTACTGCCAAAACCCATGCTGCCACCGCCACCGCCCATTCCGCCATCACCACCAGAATCAAACAAGCCCTCACCAAAATCATCCCCTGAGCCGAAATCCATGCTCGGCATGTCCACCTCCACATCCACCGTGGGAATCGCCAATGGTGCCGAGGTCGCCGCCGTGATCACCTTGGTCGCCGCCGATGATGGCGCCTGCGGTTTCGATCGCGTCATCTTCGTCACCGGCTTGGGCGTGTCCTGCTCCGCCGTCGCGGGGGAGGCATACGTCACGATCACCGGCGTTTCCCGGAGGAAAGGGGCGATCATGAAGAAGGCGAGAATCAACCCCACCAAGACCAGCACGAGGATCGCAATGCCGATCGAACTGAAAGTCGCCATGCGCTTCTGCGCTTTCAGCTTGTGAAGAACTTCGGGGGTTTGCTGGGCGTGAATGCTCATAGAATTCGCCCCCAGTAACGCAGCTGCCGGGAAGACGCTTAGGAGGAAATGGGGGCCACCTCCGACATTTCAGACCCCAAAGATGCCGGCTCATCTCCTACTCCCTCGGATAAAGAAACGATTCCCGATCCCGCCGCCAACCAATCGAGCGCAGCATTCGAATAGAACACAGCGATCGAGTAATGCCCCTCACCTTCGATCCAATTTCCATGGGCTGTGGGAATTCTCTGACACAGACGCTGAGCGACTTCGCACGGCAGATTCGCATCCTGGGTTCCGTGCCAAATCTCCATCGGCACCCGAATCTCCTCCGGACGAAAGTCCCATGGCTCAAGATAGAGCTCTCCCTCGGTGAGCATCGCGTCGCAACCATTTCTCACAGCCTCAAGATAGCTGCGCGTGACCATGTCCCAGCCCCCACTGGTGAAGAGAGCCTCCCGATCGCGTGGCGGCACGCTCTTCAGCATCCAAGACATCGGCGGGTGTTGAGCCCCGCGTCCAATCATCCACTCACTCAAAGGAATCACCCATGGCACCGCATGGCGGCGGAACGACTTCAATCCCGCCAAACTTCGGTATGCCCAATGCATGTGAGAGCGGTCGGACTTTTCCGCCAGAGGCGGCGCCCCACAAATCATCGCCGCCCGTTCAATCCTCTCGGGCAGCGCCACACAGCTGGCCAACGCATAGGGCCCCCCCCCGGAAATCCCGAGAATCGAGAACGATCCAATTCCAAGGGCATCCGCAAATGCCGCCACGTCCCCAGGCCAATCCGAGAAATGCCTACCAGGAAGAGGATCCGATAACCCCACACCCGGTCGATCCGGTGCAAGTATTCGCAAGCCACGCTCGCGCGCCGGACCGTCCGTGAACGCCGCTTGATAGCGACTACTCGGCCATCCATGGAAATACATCACCGGCTTCCCGTCAGGATCCCCGTATTCCGCAAATCCCAAGTGGCGCCCGTCCGGCAACTCGACCCGTTCGTTCTCCTTCATTTTGCGCCGGTATCATGCACCCAGCGAACGAATCCGCACTATCGAATCCTTGGGGCAAAACATTGACAAAACCAACCAGTCTCAGCGCTGCACCCGCTCCACCAAAGGCTCGGGCAGATAATCCGCATTGGCCGAGGCCCATGCCCGAGCCGAGGCCTCATCACGTCGCATCCAGTCCCGCATCAGCCGGAAATAATTGCGATTCCGCGATCTCTCGTCGGAAAGATATCCCACAAACTCAAGCGAAGCTTGGGGGTTGTCGCGAAAAGCTTCCTGAATGTAGACCTGCCGCGCCCCGTCAAGATCCGGATTGTCACCCAGCCCGACCAACCATTCGGCAGCTCCAATCGTATCCATCCTGGCAAACTGCCGAGCCACTCCTTCCGCCGCCTCACTCTGGGTGTCCGCTGGCAATGATTCGACCCACTGTCGGGCACCGTCCAAATCCTGCCGCGCCCACCGGTCGGACACATCCTCCGAAACATCCCGTCGGGTGTCGCGATCCGCAATCGCCGTATTCCACGCCGCTGCCCTCTCCGGATCCATCTCCGCCATTTCCCCTGCCATCCGACGGGCCGCTTCATTGCGCAACCCATCATCCCCGATTCCCCCGATCCAGCTCTCCGTGTAATCGTATCCAAATTGGGTGATGTTGCGCTGGATATCCCGCAGTGCCCGCGACCGGGTTCGCCCGTCTTCCAATCCCACCAAAAAATCCCGTGCCAACTCCGGACTGGTCGCCGCGACACCACGCAAAGCTCCCAAAATCCAATTATTTACCTGACCTTCGTCATCGGCTCCCGCTGCCCAGGCAAAAGCCCCTTCAGGATCGATCGCCGCCCAACTCGAAAGCACCGTCTCGCGCTCCCAGTCATTGCCTTCGTGGTCCTGGATGTAAGCGATGGCCGATGCTGGATCGCGCTCACCCCAGGCCTGCAAAATCAATGAACGCTCGGATCCATGAAGATCCGCCTGCGGGGAATTCGCCAACTCCGCATACACCTCTGCAAACTGATCCGTCGGCAATCGATCCAAGTACGCCAGCAATCGTTGGATGCGCTCCAATCGACTGGGGGAATCGAGAATCGACTGCAGACCCTGCCCCGCAAGGGAGCCCTGACCTTCACCATCCCGCGCACTCACCTTCCCGACCCCGGGTCCGCCCTCGGACCCCGCCACCCCACCATTCGCGCCCCATCGCGAAGGAACTTCTCCACCCGCACCCGCAGCATCGTCGGCGGCGCCACCTTTCCCTGCTCGGCCAAGGATGATCCCTGCTCCCAAGGCCAACAGCATGCCGCCTCCCTGCAACACCGCGTTTTTGGATCCACTCATGAAACTCGGTAACGCGGGAAACCTTTCCCATTTTTCAGGGAATGAGGCGTTTTTCCGGGAGCCCTCCTGACCAGGGAATCCGATTCCCTCCTTGTCATTCCTCGCAGATTCCCCCAACCCCCCGTCGACCTGAATCGCCTCACCGCTCCTATGTTCGACCTCTTCCAGCGCAAGCAAGGCACCTACAAAGACGATTTTCTCTCTGGCCTCACCGTCGCCCTCGCCCTCGTTCCAGAGGCCATCGCCTTCGCCTTTGCCGCCGGGGTGGATCCATTGGTCGGCCTCTGGGCTGCCGTTTTCATGGGCTTCATCACCGCCGCCTTCGGGGGCCGACCCGGGATGATCTCCGGAGCCACGGGCGCGATCGCCGTCGTCGTCGGCAAAGCCGTCCAACACGGCGACGCCCTCGGCGAAGGCCTCGGTCTGCAGTACCTCTTCGCCGTCATCATGATCGCCGGGGGAGTCCAAATCCTATTCGGCCTGCTCAAACTCGGACGCTTCATCCGCCTCGTCCCTCATCCGGTCATGATCGGTTTCGTCAACGGATTGGCCATCGTCATCCTGATGGCTCAGTTTCCATCCTTTCGAAATCCTGCCAGCGGAGAGTGGCTGAGCGGACAAGCTCTGGCGATCATGGTCGGACTCGTCCTTCTGACGATGTCGATCATTCAATTCTTCCCCAAGCTTACCAAAGCCGTGCCTTCCTCGCTGGTCGCCATCGTCAGCGTCGGGCTCCTCGCCTTCCTCGTATTCAAGGATAGCCCCACCGTCTCCGATGTCTTGGCACAGGCCAAAGGAAATCCCGAGGGCAAGCTCGCAGGTAGCTTTCCTCTCCCTCACCTGCCCACCGGCATCGATTGGGCAGCCGAGTGGCCTTTCCTCCTCAAGACGGCCTTTATCGTCGCCATGGTCGGCATCATCGAATCCTTGATGACTCTCCAGCTCATCGATGAAATCACCGAAACCCGCGGACAAGGCAACCGCGAATGCGTCGCTCAAGGATCCGCCAATTTCCTCTCGGGCCTGTTCGGGGGCATGGGAGGCTGCGCCATGATCGGCCAATCCCTGATCAACATCAAATCGGGCGGGCGGGGTCGCACCTCCGGCATCACCGCTGCTGTCGCTCTCGCCCTATTTATCATGATCGGCGGACCGGTCATCGAAAAGATCCCGATCGCAGCCCTCGTCGGGGTCATGTTCATGGTCGTCATCGGAACCTTCGAGTGGTCATCGCTCCGCACCTTTGGCCGGGTCCCCCATAGCGACGTCCTGGTGATTCTCACCGTCACCCTCGTCACCGTATTCCTCCACGATCTTGCCACCGCCGTCTTCATCGGCATCATCGTTTCCGCCCTCGTTTTCGCTTGGCAGAGCTCAAAGCACGTTCACGTCGAGCTCGTCCACGATACCGGCCACGAAAGAATCTACTCGATTGAAGGCCTCCTCTACTTCGGGTCGGTCCGGGATTTCGCCGAACACTTCCAGGCACGCTCCGACGTCCCAGAGATCGTTCTCGATTTCGCCAAAGCGCGGGTCTGCGACCTCTCTGGCTTGGAATCCCTCCATTCCCTCGCCGAACGCTACCGCAAAGCAGGAAAGACTCTGCGCCTCCGCCACCTCTCGCCGGACTGCCGCCAAATGCTGGAACGCGCAGGCTCCATCGTGCAGGTCGAAGTACTCCCCGATGATCCTGCCTACTCAGTGGCTCGGCTGAAATCGCGGGCCTAACAGACCCGCTTCGTTGCCCTCACGAGCTGAAATCCGGTCCCCCCAATTGCGGGCCCGTGATGAGGGAGGACCGCACATTTCCATTGCGAAAGGGCGAGGAGATCAGGTTGATAAAGGACGATTTTCGAAAGCCCTTTTGGGATTTTGAACTCGTTCTCACCCCAACCCCATCCCCATGAAAACTCGCCCAACTCTGCTCTGGATCTCTGGAGGCCTGCTCGTCGCGACCACTTGGATCGCCTCGACATCCCTCCAACCTCAGCCCACTGAATCCCCAGAGGTGTCCACCGCGCCCCCCGCTCGCCAAGCGATCAACCACACAGCGGCTCGAAATCTCCAGGCACTCACCAAAGTCACCTCAACAGGTCACCTTTGGGAAACGACGGCCACCCACCCCAGAGAAGCCCGCCGCAGCTCCATTCCGATTCGCAAGGACGCCTTCGAATCTCTTCGCAATGCCACTCAGGGAAATCGGATTTCCCTCTCTCTGGCACGCTCCATTCCTACCCTCCGTGGAGTGGTCACGCGCATGGCCGTGCAGGACGACGGCACCCGCATGATGCACCTCCAGTTGGAAGGCGATCCTGCTGGAGACCTCCTCATCCAGGAAAACCCGGAAGCTGATTTCTTCCTCGCGCAGCTCTACTACCCGGGCGAACCGATCGCCTACGAATTCCGCCCCTCGGGTTCCGACCTCATCGCGGAACGGCACGCTGTAAGCGATCTGATCTGCTCCTCCATCGAAGACCACGGAACCACCGTCGCCATGGGACTGCCTCAATTGGAGATCGCAGAAGCCAAGCCCGGATCCACGGGGGGAACCAGCGGCGGAGGCAAAGGAGGAGGAACCACGGACGGGAGCGGAGGCACCAGCGGAGGTTCCGGTATCACCATTTCTGTCGGAGACGCCACCGTCTCCGAAGGCCAAAGTGGAACCACCTACCTCATCTTTCCCCTCACCCTCAGCGCCAAAGACCGGAAGAACATCATTACCGTCCAATACGCGACGTCCGATGGCTCCGCCACCAGTCCCAGCGACTACGCATCCACCCAAGGCGTCGCCACTTTCGCCAAGAACACCGCCTCCACCAGCATCAGCGTCCCAGTGGTCGGCGACACCTTGCTGGAATCCGATGAGACCCTCACTCTGACTCTATCCCAACCGGCAGGCGCCAGCCTGGGAGACGCCACGGCCGTCGGCACCATTCTCAACGACGATATCGAGCCTTCCAAGATACCCTTGCTTCATAGTCTCCCCGGAGCCACTGCGGTGGCCTACCTCGACTTTGACGGCCAGACGGTCTCGGGAACTTACTGGGCCAACGGCGCCACCATCACCGCTCGGGGCATCAGCGAGACCTTCTCCACCGGAGCCATGACCGAAATCTGGACCCGTGTAGTCGAAGACTACGCTCCCTTTCAGATCAACGTCACCACCGACGAAAATGTCTACCTCGCCGCGCCCTCAAACCGCCGCATCCGATGCATTGTCACCCCCGACAACGAATGGTACGGCAGCGCTGGAGGAGTCGCCTACGTGAACTCCTTCACTTGGACCGGCGACACTCCTTGCTGGATCTTTTCCGACATGTTGGCCAATAGCAGCCGCTACATCGCAGAGGCAGCATCTCACGAAATCGGGCATACCTTGGGACTTCGCCACGATGGACGTACCAATCCTGTCGAAGGCTACTACCAGGGCCATGGCAACGGTGAAACCGGTTGGGCTCCGATCATGGGCGTCGGCTACTACCAATCCCTAACCCAGTGGTCGAAGGGCGAATACCTGAATGCCGACAACCCTGAAGATGACCTTGCCATCATCACCGGCCAAAATGGCTTCAGCTACCGTAGCGACGACCATGGCGACACCTTGACCAGCGCGACCTCCCTGCAGAGCCAGGGTGGAACCCTCACCGCCTCTGGTCTTCTCCAAACCACCGCGGATGTCGATGTCTTCAGCTTCACGGTCGGCGCCACAGGAACCGCCGAGTTCTTGATTGAAGGAGCCTTCCCCAGCACCAATCTCGATCTCCTCGCCGAGATCCGCGATGCTCAGGGCAACCTCGTCACCAGCGACAACCCCAGTGAGCTCACCTACGCTCATCCTATCGCAAACCTCGGTCCCGGAACCTACTACCTGCACGTGAGCGGTGTCGGCAAAGGAGATCCACTCGCCAACGGTTACAGCGATTATGGTTCGCTCGGATCCTACACCATCAACGGTCAGACACCCTGATCGTCTCCTATCGGCACCGGCCCCTGCGGAATTCCATCCGCCGGGGCCTTTTTTGTCCCTGATCTTTCTCTTCGCTCAGCCTCCCAATACCCCCTTCTCCCGACGCAATCGGTCGTCCAAATCGGGCACCTTGAACCGATCCGGCACCAAGCCAGGATAGCTGCTCGTCGCCGCTGCCACCCAGGCTTGCGCCTCGCGCTTCGCCACAATGCCCTTCGAAGCCGACCAGGTTTCAAGCACCTCCAGCAAAGAAATCCCCGGATCTTCTCGCCGCATGCTCTTGACCTCTCGAATCAGCGAATCGAGATCTCGATTCGAATACCAAGAAGTTGCCGCGACGACAGATTCCAGTTCCCCGGCCTCCACCTGGATTCCTCGCCGAGACAACATCGCGGCATAAAAATCCTGCCGCTCTTCTCCCTCAAGATCAAAGAGGGGAATCTGCTTGGGCGCCCGGCTCAACACGTCGGGATCCAAAAGGTCGGGCCGCGTCGTCATCAGGCACCACACCACCTTGGAAAGCAAATCCTTGTCTGACATCATCTTGATGATGTTCGCCATCAATCGCTTCTCCGTCTCGTGGGTATCACCCGAGTGGATGCTTCCGAAAGCAGCATGCGCCTCATCGACCAAAATCGCCACCTTCCCGTAAATCTCCACATAGCGCCGAACCGTCTCAAACAATCGATCCGTGCCGCCAAAATCCGACGAACGGATGCGCGACAACTCGATCACAATTCTTCCCGAGTCCGCGGCGTGCGCTTCCACATTGAAGGTCTTCCCCACTCCATTCGGTCCCGAAACCACAAACGCAGCAATCGCGGTTTCTGGATCCTCAGCATCACGAAAAATTCGCCGAATCGCTTCCCTCTGGCCCCCATAACCACAAAGGTCGCGATCGCCATGACGGGGTCGTTTGATCGTCACCACTCCGTCCAACTGCGCACGCAAAAGCTCATTCAGCAATTGGCTGACGGACTCCCTCGTCACCGATCGCCCCGAACTGGCGCTCTCCTCCAACAACGAAGCCACCGCAGGAAGCCCTAAACCCGCAGATTCCTCAATGAAGTCGTTCATCCCCCGCTCAAACGTCGGAGTCGAAAGTTCACCCTCCCCTCGGCTCGGAATCGTCCACTGCTCAATGAAATGGCGTCGCGTCGCCTCATCAGGAAAACCCACTTCCACCACCTGGCATAGAGGCAGCGCCGGAATCCGAGTATTCAATTCCGCGCGAGTATCCGCCACCAGGAACGTCACATGCCCCCCCGCCGCATACCCGGAATCTCCCATCCAACTCAGTAGCGTCGCCAGCCGGTTCCGATCCAACTCCGACAATCGCCCCAATTCCCCCGGTGGAAAAAATGCCCCTGCGAGCCGGATGATCGTTGCCAGCGGCTTCACGCGTACTCCGCGGTCCATCGCCTCTCTTACCGACTCCGAAAGCTCCCGTAGCAAAACCAATGCCGCTCCCGGCCTTTGGCGTGTTCGCTCAAGAAGCTGGGCCGGTGTCGGAGCAGGCGGAGGGGCCGGAGAGCCCTGGCGGCCACGCAGATGGCGGTTCACCATCTCCGAGCCAAAGTCGATCAACCCGCCCAATGGGTCTGCGGATGTCTGAACCTCCTCAGGAGACTTCCATCCGATCGCGTCGAACAACTCTCGACGCTGACCTCGGTCGTAGAACCCGACGCCCATCGCCAGATCGAGCCTCACCATCGTGAACCTTTCACCAAAACTCTGGCAAAGCCGCTCCTCCAGCGTGGAGTACCCGGCATCATCCCGGTTAGGAAAAGTCCCAAGAGTATCACCGGTGAGGACAAATACCCGCTTACCGCGGAACTTCACCCCATCGACCAGGGCTTCCATGAATGGGGGCGTCGGCCCCGGCGTCGTGTCATGCATGATCAATGAATCGGCTGACTGTCGGGATGATCGTGATCGAAGGCGTCGACCCTCTGACACCTTTCAGGATCGAGAACATCCTCGTGAATCTTCCTTCGAAGCTCCCGAAAAGCTGGAGAATCGACCACCTTCGGTGGACGGGGATGGGGCAGATCCAGTGCCGCCGAGATATCCCGGTCCGTGACGATCTTCGCTCCCACCTTAGGTTCGTTATCCCGACAAGTATAGTACTGGGAGATTCCGATGCAACGCGTGCCCAAAAACACCGCCTCGTCGAGATCATGGGTCACAAAAATCACCGTCAGACCGTGCGCCGCCGCTTGCTCCAGAATGAACAGCTGCATGTCCTCGCGAGTACTTGGATCCAGCGCAC
The DNA here is from genome assembly GCF_014201715.1 of Haloferula luteola. Classification (GTDB taxonomy): domain Bacteria; phylum Verrucomicrobiota; class Verrucomicrobiia; order Verrucomicrobiales; family Akkermansiaceae; genus Haloferula; species Haloferula luteola. The sequence continues at coordinate 12,418 of NZ_JACHFD010000022.1, read as the reverse complement.
CGAAGGGCTCGTCCATCATCAGTACCTTGGGCTTCACGATCATGGCCTGAGCAATGGCCACCCGCTGTTGCATGCCACCGGAAAGTTCCTGCGGATACTTATCCCCATCCTTGTTCGTCAAACCGATGCGCCCGAGCAATCCACGGGCTTCGGCGCGTGCTTCACGCTGCACCCTCCGGTACCGCGGGCCAAGACCACGGACCGTCGATTCCAGAGGCCCGGTCTGTCGCAGCAAAGGACCCAAAGCGATATTGTCCGCGACCGTAAGATGAGGAAACAGCGAATACCGCTGATAAACGATGCCCGTCTTCGGAGTCACATGCCGCACTGGCTCCCCATCCACCCATACTTCTCCCGCCGTGGGAAACTGGGACCCGAGAATCAAGCGGAAGAGCGTCGATTTCCCGCAGCCACTCGGGCCGACAATCGTCGCGAACTCTCCCTCACGAATCCGAAGATTCAGATTTCTGAACACCGTGAAGCTCTCTCGCTCGATTCCTGGCCCATCCCGCCACCGGAACTTGGGGCGCGATCGGTAGGTCACTTCCGCGTCGCGGATTTCCACCACCACTTTGCGTTCGATCGGATCACTCATTGCCCCGCCAGCCATTTGTATCGTTGCTTGATCCACTGGCTGATCGCCGCATCGAGGAGAAACATCAGAAGAGTGAGCCAGATCACATAGACAATCGTCGAATTCATCGCTGTCGTCCGATAGAATTTGATGAAAATCCGATAGCCGATTCCCGCCTCGGCAGAGATCGATTCCCCGGCAATCATCAACACCGCCATCACTCCCAAATTGAGCCGGATCGTATTGAGCACTTCCGGCCAGATCTGCGGAAATACCACCCTCCAGGGAAGCTCCAGCTCACAGGCACCGAGACTCTGCGCCTTGAAGAATTGCTCCCGGGGCAAAGCTTTAGCTCTCAGATAGGTGTCCAAACAAACCACAGGAAACACACCTAGAACGATCAACGCCACTTTGGCGACCTCTCCCGTGCCAAGGGTCAGAAACAAGATCGAGAGCAGGGCCAGCGCCGGGATCATACTCAGGATTACCATCACCGTCCGACCCAGATTCTCCGCCCAGGGATAGCTCCCCATCATCACCCCTATCGGCACGGCCAGGAGAATCACCATCGCGGCCCAACCCATCCGCTTGAAGCTGGCAACCGTATCCTTATAGATGAGAAACTGCCGCTCCAAGCGCAGCTCTTTGCGCCGCTCACTTTCTCGATCCGGAGCAGGAATCGGCAATGCGACCTTCTTGGCGGCATCCACCAACTTATCCACGGTTGGCATCAGGCGGGCGCGATCGGTGGCCTCCAGCTCGCTTGATTTCCGGACATAGGTGAACCCCAGCAGCAGCACGGGCAGCAGCATCAAGGCAAGCCGCCCGTACCAGGGAATGCGGGCATCAGTGCGAAGAAAATTCAAGCGAGTGATCGGGCTGGAGAGAACTCAAATGGGACGCTCACTCCGCAGCCACCGGCTGAAATCGGAGTTTCACATTTCCTGAATCACCAAGGACCTTCCCGTCGGCGAATTGGATGCCCAAGTATCCTGCCTCTTCGGCATCTTCACCGAGCAGTCCCTGATCAAAACAGAAGTCCCGCACCAAGGTCGTCGCTTGCTGATGAGCCTTCGATTTCAGTTCAGCCGTCATCGATTCTGGAGTGGTGTAGAAGTGGGTGGTCTTCAACTGCGCCTTGGCCTCCGCCACCGTGACATTCGCGGCTTGCGCGATCGTGGCAATAAGATCCTCCGCGTCCTGGCCGCCGCCGCTCAGAGTTGCCATGGCCTCAAACCACGCCCCTGATATCGCCGTGGCCAGCTTCGGATCGGCCTTCAGCAAATCACTCCGCATCACGAATCCATCCAGGATCTCCCCCGGAATCTTCGAGGAATCGAAGACCGAAACCACCCCGGGTTGCTGCAGCAAGCCTAGGGCATGAGGATTCCAGGTCGCCGTCGATTTCTTCGCAGCATCATCGGTGGTAAATCCACTCACGATCCCTTTCTCTGCCCGGTGGGCAAACTTGTAGTCCGATTCCTTTTGCCCTCCGAGCACGATACCACGGTAAACCAAGTAGTGACTGACCGTGAACTCTTCCCCGTAAACCGTCGTTCCCTTGAGGTCCGCCACCGAGCGTGCCCCTTTCGCGAGCCACATGTCGTTGCCGTTCGAGTAATCACCCACCACGAAGAATGAAGTATCGATGCCCGCCTGGCTGATCAAAGTCAGGGCATCCATCGTTGTGACGGGCACCACGTCGATGCTCTTCGCTTTGAATGCGTCAATCGACGCAACATAGCCGAACTCCTCCACATGAATGGAGATGCCGTTCTTCTTCGCATGCTTTTCGAGCAGTCCAGTATCAGCGAGGTATTTCACCGGACACCAGCCAATGTAGTTGCTCCAACCGAAGGTGTATTCTCCATCGGCCTGAGCCGAAGCAACCGCAGGGGTCAACAGGCCCGCCGCCAAAGCGAGGGATGCAAAAGTGGATTTCATGAGTTACTGGATTTGAGAGTGGGTTGAGTGCCGCGACTCAGGCCTTGAGTTCGCCTTCGGAATCGGGCTGGTCCGCAGCCGCTTTGTCGGAAACGGATTCCGGAGTGTCCGCAGCGAGCATTTCGTCGAGCAAATCAAGACCTGCCTGATCAGCCAGGGTCTTCTCCAACTCGACTTCAATCGAATCGGCAGATGCCCCTTCAAGCTCGGACTTGATACGGGCTTGCTGCTTCATTTGGGAAATCCGCGAGGTCACCGTGTTGATCGCCGAGCGGTCCGAGGAGGCCTCAAGACCACTGAGTCGATCCATGAGTTCAGAGGTCGTCTTGGCATCGACAAAGTCGGCAATCGCTTGAGCTTTTTGATCGTCGAGCCCTTTGATCTCCCGCTGCCGCTTCGCGAGTTGAGTTTTCAGCTGATCGAGCCGCGCCTGGCGCTCGGCTAGCTCCGGCTCCAATCGTGCCTGAAGTTCATCTTCCGTTCGAATCTTGCCCTGGTAGTCGATGAAAGCTTGCTGCCACTTCATCACCTCTGGGTGGGTCTGCGCTTCCTCGCGGGAAAGCCCTGCAGACTTGAGCACCTTAGCGAGCTGAATTTTGGCAGCATCGCGCATCTTGATGGCAGCTTCCTCACGCTCGAGGCTTTCTTCCAAGCGCTCGCGAGAAGATTCGACATTGGCAGCCAAGGTCGCCACCGCCTTGATGAACTCGGCGTGGTCTTTGATCTCCTTGTCCTTTTGAATGTCGAAGGCCATCCCCACTCCCTCAGCAGAGGAGGTGAAGGTCTCTTCGGCAGCCTTGTTGACCTTGCCGCCGGCCCACAGCCATTTGAAGGTGAAAAACCGGGCGATTGCTTTGAACAGGTCCATATCGTTGGTGGGTTAGGTACTTTCGTGGGAGAGAGATGAGGTTTCGTGGAGGAACTCACGCAGTTCCGCCTCGGCCACCTCGGCGGCGGAGATCACTCGCGACAAGCGATGGGCGGGATTGTCGATTTCCCCATCGCGGGTAAGATCGGAACGGCCGGCATCCGACAAATACGCATTCTTGATCGCCGCCTCGAGCTCGTTGGAACGCGCAATCAGCTCGTCCCTGACGCCGGACAATTTTCCATACCGCTCGATCTGCTGAGCATGGGCAAACAACTTGCTTTCCAGCACCGAACGATGGGCGGATGGCGAGTGAAGTGCTGCCTCCCACTCGGTCACCTCCGCTCGCAACTGAGCCATGTCGATGCCACGGAGCGCCATGTGAATTTCGGCAGCCCTTCGCAAGTGCGCCACACCTGCCGCCCGCGCGGACTCGACCAATTCCAAACGTTGGCCCACGGCATCGCCCAGCGTGGCTCCAGCTCGCGTTTCGAGAAATCCGGTGTACAGCGCGATGGCCTCGCCCAGTTCCCGCGCCTCCTTGGCCGCCTCGCCCAGCCCGATGCTCGCGCACATGTTTTCGACGTCGCTCAATGCCGCTTGCCGCTCGTTCTTCATCCGCTCCATCAGGCCTTTCACGTGCCGCCTGGCCAACGTTTCGCCGCGGATCCACAAATTGAAAACGAAAGCAGCCACTCCCACGACTCCCAGCACCACCGCAGCAAAAACCCCGAAGAAGCCCCAACTGAAAGCTCCCGTCAGCAGCAACATTCCCGCCGCCAAGGCCAAAGGCAGAATGGTAAAAGGGGATTGAATGCATTGATTACGGACGGCTTGAAAGATGGCTTCTTCGTCAGTGAGGTCCTGCAAACTCAGGCGGGGCGGTCGACCATTTTCGGGGCTCATGCGTTGGGCAAAATCCGATCCAAGGTTAAAGTCCTCCTCGCTCCAGAAGAATGGCCTCCACCCGGGGCACACGACCTCGGTAAGCACGCGAACGAGGATTCTCCCCCGGTCGCACCTCAGGCGGCTCGGAGGAACCCACCCCCTCAACTTGCAGGCGATCCTCGTCAAAGCCGTGGACCAGCACCAATCGCTTGCGAACAACCTCCGCACGCAGCTTCGAAAGCTCACGATTCGCCTCGGTGTCTTCGCCACCAGTATGACCCCGGATCTTTACCCGGTAGTTGGGGTAGTTGACAGAAAGCAACTTGGCGATCTTGTCGATTTCCTCTGCCGCTCCGACTTCCAGCTCGGTGCCATTGCGAAACCGAACCGGTCTCACCTGCAACTTGGCCACCTCCCGGAGCTGAGCCCATTGCGCTTCGGTCATCGCCTCGAAGTCCGTTGCTCCATGATCACTTTGGCCGAGCGATCGTGGAGCCGAGTTTTTCAGCGCCTGCAAAACCGAGGTGTTGATGAGACGATAGGGATCCCGCAGGTCTCCAGTTCCTAGCTTTCCCGTATCCGCAAGCACATCGGCACACGACAGGAGAGTGTCGATGACACCTTCTTGCGCGGGCACCGCATCGTCGACCCCTTCGATTCCAAACTGCTGAAGGCAATTGTCACTGAGGTCGATCCAGTCGATCTTTCGCTGATTCACGATCTCCTCGACTGCCTCGCGGCTGACTCCCCCCCAACGAGCCATCTCGGCGATGCATTCCGACGCATTCCGACGGTAATGATCCAAGGCCCGGAAGTAGGCCTTGAAATAGTCCAACACCTCCCCTTCTCGCTCTGCCAAGGTGCGTTTGTTCACCACAAAATAGTCAACGATGTAGCCAGCAAATTTGTCCGATCCCCACACATACGTCAGATTCGGATTCTCCTTCAGCGCCCGGGAAATGTCGGGCTCCCAGAGCACGAAAACATCTCCGCGGCCATTCATCGCCCGCCGATAAACTTCTTCCGACGAATTTACAGGCACTCGCCAGCCTCCCGCCGACTCATCCGCCCCACGCAGTTGGTAAAAATCGAGGTCTTTGACCGTGATTTCGACGAGGAACTCACTCGGACTTCCTCCGGTATACACCCATTTCAAAGAAGCGTCGTTGAGGTCCGAGACGTTCCCCGATGTCAACACGTCGCGACGGGCCAGAACCCCATCCCCACCATTGGAACGGGCAATCGCCACCGCAATGACTCCCGGAAACCCCGTGCGCTGTCCTTGCACGAGATACTCCGCAGCTGGAATCGCGATGATGTCATACTCTCCCGAAGCGAGCTTCTCAACCCGATCAGAAATCGTGCCTCCATCGTCCACCCATTCGACTCCCACTCCTTGGCGAACCGCGAGCTTTCGGGTCTCCAAAGACGACGCAAAGAAATACCCAAGATAGCCATCACCAGCAATCCGCAGGGTCGAATCCACCTTGGCCTCCGAAATCTCACGCTCAAAAGCTTCGGCTTTGCGACGAGCTTCCTCCTGCTGATGTTCATGGAACATCGGCTTGAGCGCGAACCATGCTCCGGCAATCACGGCGCAAACCGCAAACAGCAGGATGGCAAGCTTGGTGGCCGCATTCATATCGCTTCGTCAGTCGGAGGATGGCTAAAAATCCGCATCGTCGTCCAGCTCGGCCAGCGTTTCCTGCATAGCGTTGAGCAGCTGCTGTTCATCATTGGCCGTCAGATAGGCCTCGGAGAAACGCCGCAATGCATGTTCCTCTCGGACTCGAAAGCCCACCGTGTAAATCGGCACATGGTAATCCCGGGCGTAGCGGATGCTCTTGTCGAAAGTTCGTGGATCGGTGGCCTCCCCGTCCGTCACCACAATCAGGCGAATGTCTCCATAGCGCAGCTGCTGTTGGAAGCGAGCCATCAGCGACTCGGTCCCCGCACGCAATGCAGCGCCGAGAGGAGTGCCTCCGCCGGCGGAGATCCCCGCAATTTGCTGGCGGAGCTGCGCACGCTGCTTTTCTCCACGGCCCAGCGGCACCAACTCCGAACCTCCCTGGTGGTTCTGATCAAAAACATACAGTCCCAAATTCAAATCGGTCGGTGCCGCCTGAACAAAAGCTGTCACAGCACGCCTCGCTTCCTCAATCGGCTCCCCTGCCATGCTACCGCTCCCATCGAAGACAATGTAAGCATTCGAACTTGGATCCATATGCGATCCCGGCGGCGTAGTGCTGGGAATCGGTTCAGGATCCCCCTTTCCCGAGACCTCGGAAGACACCAACGGGCTGGCAAAATCTTGCTCCCGCGATGGGGGTGGATTCGCTCCACTGCGCGGACGGTCGCAACTGGTCACCCCCAAGGAGACCGCCACAAGGGTCATGAAACAAATGGTTTTGCACATGATCGTTGAAAAAATGTTAGGTAGTTAGAAATCGATCTTCACATCATCCCCGACCTCCAGCACCTCCAGCCGTTCGAGGATGATGACACCACGGCGGTTCTCAGCGCGCTTTTGAGGCGTGTCCGCATTTTCATAAATCGGAGCAGTCGACCCACGCCCCACCGCTACAATGCGGTTCTCGTCGAGCTTCAGTCCCTTGCCATCACAAAAACGGATGAAGGCATTCCGTAGAGCTTCCGCCCGCTCTGCCGATTTGGTCTTCAAGGATCGCTCCAACAAGGTCGCCGTCTGCTGGGTCGGCGAAGCTCCAAGCCGGAGCACCTTCTGGATTTTGCCCAACAACTCCCGATCATTGCTCACCAGAGCTTCACGGAGTCGCATCAGCAAATATCCGTCGGCGTGCGCTTCAATGATCATCGTCGTCCCCGCGTATGCATCGACCATCTCCATGGCGTGACCGAAGTAACTTTGCAGTCCGGCATCGTTGAGATCGAAGTCGTCCTGATTCGCCTCAAAGGGCACCGTAAAGTCAAACAAGGCCGTGTCGCGCTCGCTCAACTCCGGGTTCTCCAACAGAAACTCCTCCACTTTTTGCTGTGCCTGTTCCGATGACTTGAACACCGACTTGGCCACCTTCACCTCGCCGGCATATCGCAAGCCCGCACCAAGCTTCACCCAGTCCCATCCGGCCGTCGGCATGTCGAACCGACCGATTCCACGGCCTGCCTTTTCAAAGGCCACCTCAATTTCCTCCGTCAGCGTTTCCAGACTGCGGGTCGTCCCCTGACCGGTGAAAAATGCCACGTTCCCCGAATGGCCGACCAGCTCAGCTTCAGAAAGCATGCCCTCCGTATCACCGACGAGACCAGCATCCCCTAGCAACAACTCGGCGGACGACGCCATCAACTTGCGGAACTCCGCCGCCTGTTCATCTTTTTTCGCCACCCGATCACGCAATGCTTCCTCCGCTTTCAACAAGCTGGAAACGAAGGATTCCACCTCCTTGCGGTGGGCGTCCAAATAGTCCTTACGCACCGCATACACATCCGGAATGATCCGGCTCGCCTGCTTGGAAGTGAACAAGACCCTCGCGCCTTTCACCGCATAGTCACCCTCGGTCAACGCAGCCGCATCGGGAGAGATCACCCACACCGCATCCACATCCTCACGAGCTTCGAACAGCTCCGGCGGTGACGCGATCTTGTCACCCTTTCCATCGACCGGAGCCGCCAGCTCGGGCAAGTAGAAGAATTTGACCTCAGCCGGATTCACTCCGGCGTCCTGCAACACTTTGATGGCCGGATGTTCATGGGGACCATACAGTTGCACCGCCACCGACTTGATATCACGGATCGATTTCACGCGGTCACGGACCACCAAACAATCCCCACCGTTGCTCCAAGAGAGTTGATAAATCACCGCCAGATCCGTCCCCGCACTTTGAAACGCCTTCCGCGCCTGTAAAATCATCGGCAGAGTACCACGAAGATAGGGGCTCTCCCCGGAAAGACAGGCTTCCACCTGCTTCGGAAAATTATCCTCCCGCTCAAGCTTCGCCCCGGGCAACCAACCTTCCATCGCCGCCAGTTGAGTCGCCACATCCGCCCCCCAGGCAATCACAGGGATCTGATGCGCATCACCCACCGGCTTCAAACGAGCGGGAACCGCCTCCGCCAAAGGCTTGTAAGTCAGGATTTCGGCCTGCTGAGCGGACAAGGTGGCGACACCACCGAGCAGGGCCAAGAGGGCCACAGGAAGGTTCGGGATATTCATGGCTTTCGTTTGTCTCAAACTTTTCACCCCACCCAATCGGGATCCGCATCGAAAACAAACCAAAATCGGGCGGGCTGGCGGGATGACACGGTGGCGAATCTGGGAAAAATCTCCGCCAACTGCCATTACAGCATTCGACGGCGATTGGAGCGCCCATAGCGATGCATTTCCTTCACTCCAGTGAGGCTCCGTGGTAGGTCAAACTCATCGTTCCACCTGCCCGAAATCTCATGACTGATTCCTGCGACGACTCCTCGAACCCCGCCGAACGCCCCGGCATTCCGGAGAAGAAGAAATTCAGTGAGTTCCTGAAAACTTGGATCACCTATCTGGACGACGACCAGAAAACCCTGCGGGAGGCCTACGAGAGCCTCATGGAAATCGGCAATTCGCAGGACCAAGTCCCTCTCATCGTCCAACTCACTGAAAACCCGAAATTTCACTTCGGCGGATTCGGGTTTTTCAAAGGCCGCGTCACGCTTGAGCAGCACGACTACATCCACATCCTCCTCGGCCGTGGCCTCACCCTCATGGATGAAGCCTTTGTCTTAGGCTTCACCATGGGCACCACGGATCGAGTTTCCACTCAGGAAAGCTCCCTCTTCAACCTCATCAATCAATTCCTCTACCCAAAGCCCTATCGCTTCACCGAAGATGGCGCGAGGGTCTTCAAGGATGCCATCGCACTCGCATACGTCTCCGATTGTCTGCCGCTCGAAGAGGTGGATTTCCAACCTCTCCTCGACCTCCCTCTGCGTGAAGTGCGCCAGGCCGTGAACCTTGAGATCGATCTCTTGAAAGCCTACTACCGCATCGAGGCAAGACGCTATCCTCATTGCGCTGCTAGCCAACGATTGATCTCCTAACGAGCCGCCCTGAAAACGCTACAAACCCACCCATGCTCGTCCCCATAGCAAAACGAAAGGCAGCGTGATGAGGCTCGCCAGAGTCGTCGCCACCACCACCTCCACGGCCACCGCCGGGCGCCCCCCATAAAGCTTCGCCAAAAGAATCGGCGTCATCGCCGCCGGCATCGCCGCCTGAACCACCATCACTTGCTTCAACGTCACCGGCAGCGGCAGCCACTTCGCTGCAGCCAACATCACCACGGGCACCAGCGCCAACCTCACCACCGATCCTCCCAACGAAGCTTTCCACGTGGGCCGCTCCTTGCCGATCAAATCCATCATCACCGCACCCGTCACAAAGATCGCCAACGGAAAGGCCCCAGCACCCAGCCACTTCATCGCTTCTCTCGGTGGCCCGGTCACCTCACGATCCCAGCCCAGTCCCACCAACGTCAATCCAACCACCACCGAAACCGTCGGACCATTGACGATACGCCGCCAAGGCACCCGCTTATCTCCAGACATCAGCATCACCCCCACCGACCACACCGCCAGCTCCACTCCAAGGTTGTGCACGAACAGCATGGCAATGGCACCCGTTCCCGCCCACATGCGTTCGACCACTGGGATCGCCGTGTACCCAAAATTCTGCACCCCGGCCCCCACCGCGAAGGTCCGCTTCCCATGGCCTTTTTGGTAGCGCAAAGCACTGGCTGCCAGCCAGGCAATCCCGAACCCCACGACCGTCATCCCGAAGCCCATCCCCAGACCCCAGGCCACCGAGCCGAAGTCCCGCACACTGTCCGATCCCAGCACCTTATCCAGGATGAAGCAGGGATACATCACGTGGAAAACCAGATGCAGGATCGCATCGTCATTCCCCCGCTTGACCAAGCCCACCCACCGAGCCAGTGCCCCCCCAATGATGAGTAGATAGACCGGGAAAACCTGCGTGAGTACCTCCAATGCGGACACATCGCCAGCCTTAGCCCGCTGCCTGCAATTGTCGAGAGTGCGACCACCGACCCAGCGATCTCCTCATTCAAAAATCCCTAGCACGCGACAGCGGTAGTCCATGTACGTGCGGTAATCGCCGCTGAACCACACCACGTGCCGCTTGCCCGGATGCCCTTTGGCGACGAACGGGCGCAGGTGATCCTCCGACGAGTTCTCCGTCAATGCCTCCCAGGAAAAGGTTGCTCCATCATCGCTAGTCGTTCCCCGATAGATTTCGTAGCGATCGTGGGCGGACAGCGGCACCTCTTGCTGATTCAGATCAAAGGGCTTTTGTGCATTCGACGACAAATACACCACGCGAGGATCTTCCGGATCGAGACAGATGCCGCCGGCATAGTCGTCCTCATTCCGATATTTCCCACGCCCTGCCTCCGCAATGAAGTGGACCTGCCATCCCGAGCCGTCCCAACGGGCCCAATAGTAGCGGATCCGACTGTCCGGCCACCCTGAAATCGTTCGATCAAAATCATTCGTCGCGTGGGGATGCAGCTGGAACACACACACCGGATGCCCCTCTGCATCGTATTCCAAGTCCCAAACCCATGCGCGACCATTGGCCACACCCTCGTCCCGTGATTCCGGTTCCTCTCCTTCGAAATAGGAATAGATCACCGTCCCTCGTTCACCCCCGTCATGGTCCAGAGGTAACTCTTCCTCTTTCTTGATCACGGTCCCATCCGTGCGATGAAATGCACCCTTCTCATAGTAGATGTGGTAAAGAGAATTCTTCACGTTCCGCGGATGCCCATCCGTGTAGGCGAGGTCAATCCGACCCAAGCCATTGGAACTGTAGTGAAAGTAAGGCCTCACAGATCCACCGCCAGTCTTCACCAAGGGTTTCACCGTTGCCCAGCTTCGCCCTCCATCCTCGCTGGTTGTATAAGCCGGATTGAAATTCAGGCTGCGCTGAAAATCCCACACCCGACCTTCATCCTTGAGAAAGAACGTATTCGAATAGGTTACCTTGTCCGCAACCGGCTCGCGCATTTCCTCCCCCCAGTCCTCAAGCGATACCGGCGAACTCACCTTGGAGCGCCGATGAAAATAGAACGGGTCGGCAATATGTCGGGCATACATCGCCAACAAATGCCCGTCCGGCATGACCGTCAGCGATGGATTGTTGTGATCGTCACGCTGCCGGGCCGCCTCACTTCCCAACACCACATGAGAAGCACTCCCCGACTTCGGGTCAAAGCGAGTCACCCCCACATCACCATCACCCTTCACGTATCCCAAATACAGCAGACCCTCGTGAAACACGCCCCGTTCATCGTTGAAAAACGTCCATGCCCCATCCGGCGCGATTTCCACCGGCTGCGCCATCGACCAGGGCGCCACCAACCATCCGAGAATCCAACGAGTCATGCACGCAGCATGCCGCGCCTCACCTCAACCGTCCACGACTCATTCCCCTCCGATCGGGGAGGTTCAAAAGCTCCCAATCTTACGGAAATAGATCCAGATCGTCGCAATCACCCCTGCCAAGCCACTGATCACAAACCTACTCCAAAACGTCCATGAAGTATCATTCATGACCTGCTCAATCGATAGATGTCGTTGCCCCATCAGCATCCCCAGCACGCCCGTGACGAAAAAGACCAACGCAAGAGCCACCACCACCATCACCCCGTGAATCCAGCGGTCGGTCCATCGCTCCTTTCGCTCATCCCCGTTCCAACACTCAAAGGAATCCCAATCGGGTTTGTCTTTATCTGGATCTCGATCCAACATCGCAACTATCCTCCAAAATGAATCTCTCCTTTGTCCATTCCAAAACGCGTTATCATTTCCACGCTAGCGAAGCCTAGTGACCCCATGAATCATCCCCTTGGAATTTGAAATGCCTATGTTCTTATTCGGGCCACCATGTTGCATCGTGATGGGTGACAGGGGGTGGGTGACGTGATTTTGAGAGCTTGGTAGAACTGGTCGCTCCACGCCCGCAACTCGAAGGAATGATCAGGGCGATCCCATCCCAACTCTTCCTCATTCCACTTAGTTCTACTTAGTTAAATTGGTGGGAATTCCGGTCCGTCCGTTCCATCGGCGCTCGATATCTGCCTTGCGTTTCCGGTGCCGATGATGGATGC
>NZ_JACHFD010000021.1 GCF_014201715.1 Haloferula luteola | reverse complement strand
CGAAGGGAAGAAGAGCGGGATCCTCTCGCGAACGTAGGGGGGAGATTCGCGGGAAGCATGGATTTGTCTGGTTATCAGACGCTTATCCCGAATCAGAAATCCGGTCAACCTGGAAAGCTGTCGTAACTCATTGAAATCGAGAAAATTTCTCCAAAACCCAAAAAAACCCCTTTCCCTCCGTCCGTCGACTCGCCCCTTCAATACCCTGTCCTCTCCCCCTTCTATCAGGGGGAGTGAAGTAGACTCAAGGTGCTGGAAGCCGTGCCGGTTTGTGCTCCGCAAGCCAACCCAGCAATTGCCCGGGCCGATCGGTCTGAATCATCGTGGCGCCCTGCTCTAACATCCAACCATACACGGCATCCGGCTCATCACGGGCACGATCATCATCGCGTCCGCCATTTAAGCTCGGCCAAAGGGAGTTGAACCAGATTCGCACCCCTTGATTTCGATATTCCGGCAATCTGCCCAGCAGCGGGTTTCCATCCTTGCGAAACACGCATTCGACGGCTGGAGGATGGAGTCCTTCGATGACCTCATCCAATTGCCGAGCAGCCTTTTCCGGGTCATCGAGATTGACGATCGGCATGTAAATGACCTGCTCACTCAGCGCTCCTAATGCCGCACGCACTTGGGATGATGACTGAGTTCCCTTCAGGATGACGTGGTCCAGCATCCCGTGGCTTTCGACAATGGATGCAATCTCCGCGAGATGATCGCCTGCCTTGTCGAGGTTGAGCAGCACCTTTCCCTGTGCGGCATCGAGTGCTTCTTCCAAAGTTGGGATGCGAAACTCGGTGGCTCGCCCCAAGCCGTTGCGCAAATGAAGCTTCCGCAGTTGCTTCAAGGTCAGGTCTCTCACTTTTCCGTGCCCGGAGGTTGTGCGGTCCACCGTTTCATCATGCATCAGAACGAAATGCCCGTCCTTGGAACGACGCAGGTCGATCTCGACCCCATGACATCCCAGCTCAATGGCCCCTTCGATCGCTGCGACCGAGTTCTCTGGGGCATTCCGCCAATCACCCCGGTGAGCAATCACCAGCACCTCCTCTGGTTGGTGAAAAAAGACCTCCCGAATTCGCTCCACCCGCGTGGGAGCTTCTCCTGCGGAGGCAACCAACACACCGAAACCAAAAATCGAAACCCAACACTTCAAGACCATGGCTCTGCGAGCTAGCTCCCGACCTGACCCGCGGCAGCGGAAATCCTCTGACAGAGCTGTCACTCGTCCAACTTCGTAACGAAACCCCCTCTATTTTGAGTTATCAAAAAAACTACTTTGACAAACCATGTCCCACGTTCTGAATTCCTGTCGTGCGAGCGAATGATCCCTCGGAACGTGCGGCGAAACGCCGCGAAGCGGTATTGAAGCATCTCCTCGATGGTGAGGAGAGCGAGCGATCCGTGAGTGTGGACAGTGTAGCGGGAGCGCTGGAGATCCGGCGATCCCGGGCAGCGCTTTTGCTCGCGGAACTGGCCACAGTTGGCTGGGTATGCCCCCGTGGCGAGACTTGGCGACTCACGGATGACGGACGAAAGGTGGCCCTTGAGATTGTTCGTCGCCATCGCTTACTCGAAACTTGGATGGCCCGGGAAACCGGACGCCCGGCGGAGGATTGGCACCGAGCCGCACGTTCTGCGGGCGCTCGATGGGACCATGGAGAGACGAACCAGTTGGCCGATCGCCTCGGCAACCCGCGTTTCGATCCCCATGGAGATCCCATTCCGACCCGCGAGGGGGATCTTCGAGGTGCTCCACGAGTCAGCATGGCGGAATGGCCCGAAGGACTGGAAGCCGTGATTGGTCATTTGGAAGACGAGCCGGAGACGATTTACCGCGAGATGGTGCGCGCCGGGCTGCATCCGGGCATGGGCATCAGAGGATTGCAGCGAGTGGCGGACGGCAGCATGGAATTCACCGGTGAAGGTCGGCGGATCCAGATTCCGGCGACTTGGCTGACGATGATTCACTTGGAGAAATCCGAGCCATTGCTCGATCCGGCGGTGCGTCGGCTTAGCGACCGTCCGATTGGCTCGGTTTCCATCGTGCGCGAACTCTCGCCCGCCTGCGTGGGCGCTGAACGCAGCCGTCTGCTCGACCTCGGCCTCGTTCCAGGAACGGAAATTCGCTGTGAATTTGCGAGCCCCTTCGGCACGCCGCGATCTTACTGGATCCGCGGAACCATGATCGGGCTGCGCCGCGAGCAAGCAGAGCGTGTGTTGGTGCTGCCACAGGAAGGAGGTGCCGAATGAGCACATCGACTCCCACTCCCCCTCCTCACGAGGTCAGTGAAGCCTGCCTGAAATGCCCATCCCGGCATGGCGCCATGCGCAAGCTGGGCGTGATGATCGAAGACACCGAATTTGTGATCGCGCTGGCGGGCAACCCGAATACCGGCAAAACCACCGTCTTCAACGCCCTCACCGGTCTGCGCATGCACACCGGAAACTGGCCGGGGAAAACCATCGCCCGCGCCGAGGGTGCATTTTCTTACGAAGATCACCGTTACAAGTTGGTCGATCTCCCCGGCACCTATTCGCTGCTCTCCGCGTCTCCTGATGAGGAAGTCGCTCGCGGATTTCTTCTCTTTGGACAACCGGACGTCACGCTCATCGTCGCCGATGCCACCAGCCTTGAACGCAATTTCAATCTCGTCCTTCAAGTCCTGCAAATCACTCGCAAGGCCGTGCTGTGCCTCAACCTCATGGACGAGGCCAAAGCCCATGGGATTGAAATCGACGCCCGCAATCTGGCGCGCGATCTCGGCATCCCAGTCGTCCCATGCGCCGCACGCTCTGGCGAGGGGATTCCAGAACTGCTACGGGAACTGGCGTTGATGGCGGCGCGCACGGACGCGCTCCCCCCATTGAAGCTGCCTTTGGAAGTTCCGGGGCTCACGCGGGCACTGGACCGAGTGGAAAGTGCCCTCCACGAAGCCGTGCCCGCCCTCCCGCAGGCCCGCTGGGTGGCCCTGCGGCTGCTCGAAGGAGACCGCGAAGTGATCGATGCCGTGCGCGACGGCAGTCTTGGACAAGACCGAGAATCCTCCCCAGAAACAGCCAGTTCAGCCTCTCGAGAGATCCCGCTCCAACTCGCTGCGGAGCTGCGCTGGGAACTCCCACAAAACCTCCATGATCGACTCACCGAAGCCATTTACGGCGAGGCCGCGCGCCTCGCCGACCGCAATGTGCGACGTCAAGGAACCACTCGGCGACTCGTCTGGCAGCAACGGGTCGACCACCTTCTGACGCACCCGGTCACGGCATTTCCGATCATGACCGCGGTGCTCGGCGCGGTGCTCTGGCTGACGGTCATCGGCGCCAACGTGCCATCGGCCATGCTTGCCACGTTGTTGGTGGACCACGGGCATCCCGCCGTTCACGGATTTCTGCAATCGATCGGCTCTCCGAATTGGCTCACCGGCCTTCTGGCCGACGGGATGTACCTGGCGACGGCATGGGTGATCAGTGTGATGCTCCCCCCGATGGCCATCTTCTTCCCATGCTTCACCTTACTGGAGGATTTGGGATTTTTACCACGAGTCGCCTTCAACCTCGACCGCGTGTTCCAGCGCGTGGGAGCTCACGGCAAGCAAGCCCTCACGATGGCTATGGGTCTTGGCTGCAATGCGGCCGGAGTGGTCGCCACCCGTGTGATCGACTCCCCCCGCGAACGCCTCATTGCCATCCTCACGAACAATTTCTCGCTCTGCAACGGTCGCTGGCCGACTCAGATCCTGCTCGCCACCATCTTCATCGCGGCGGCGGTTCCGAAGGTCTGGTCCGGCACGGTGGCAGCCGCCTCGGTGCTGCTCGTCGCGCTCCTTGGCTTTGCCTTCGCCCTGCTCAGCTCCTGGCTCTTGGCGAAAACCATGCTCCGGGGTGAGGCCACGTCTTTCTCTCTGGAGCTGCCGCCATTTCGCCCGCCGAACTTCTGGAGGACTCTCTACACCTCTCTCATCGATCGTACTTTGATCGTGTTGTGGCGTGCTGTGGTCTTTGCCATGCCGGCGGGAGCCGCCATTTGGCTGGTTGCCAATATCCCCCTTCATGGAGAACCCATCGCCCTCCCGATCATCCGCGCCCTCGATCCATTCGCATGGTCGATGGGCCTCACCGGCGTCATTCTTCTCGCCTACGTGGTCGCCATTCCCGCCAACGAAATCGTGATTCCCACGGTCCTGATGCTGACCGTGCTGGTGACCGGACAGCATGCTCTGGGAGCTGGAAATGGGGTGATGTTCGAGGCAGGGAACGACGGGGTGCGCGGCATTCTTCAAGCTGGTGGCTGGACGGTGCTCACCGCCGTCTCCCTCATGCTATTTTCGCTTTGCCACAATCCTTGCTCGACCACGATCTATACGATCTACAAGGAAACGCGGTCCTGGAAATGGACCGCGGTGGCCACCTTCATGCCATTGGTCATCGGATTTGCGCTCTGCGCCACCGTAGCCGCAGTGTGGCGGGGACTTGCCTGATCCTCGAGGACTCATGGCATTTTCCCCTCGGCAGTTCGCCACCAGCTCCTCAGGGTGGGCCTTCCCAACCCCTTCGCGATGGCCCTCCTCGAACTATCCCTGAACCTCAGTTCCGCTCCCCTCCCCGATCCTGTTTACGATCTCATCCGCGAAGCCGATCGCCGGGACGCCGCTTTTTTCGAAGCGGGCCTGGGTCGCAAGTTTTCCCGATACGTGCCCAGCGATCCCACGGTCGTTCACGCCTCGATCGCTAGCCTGAAAGAGCAAAAACTCCTGAGAGGATTCCGCTTCTGCGAGTGGGGATGCGGTTTCGGTGTCGCTGCCTCCATCGCCGCCTGGCATGGCTTCGAGTCGTATGGCATCGAGCTGGTCACCGAACTCGCCGATCTCGCCACCCAATTGGCGGAGGACTTCGACCTCAAGGTCGAGATTCTCAACATCAGCTATTTCCCGGAAGGCTTCGATAGTTTCGAAGGAGTAGGGCAACGCTGCCTCGTGGCTCCTGACCGCCCTTTGGATCCTGACGCCTGGATGCCCCATCCTGAGTATGAGGGCCTCGATCCAAGCGAGGTGGATCTGTTCTATGTTTTCCCCTGGCCCGGAGAGGAAAAGATGATGATGGACCTGTTTGAGGCCGTCGCCACCGAAGGAGCCATTCTCCTCATGTACCTCGGCGATGGAGAGATGGGAGCCTACCTCAAGGATATGGATTGAGACGACTTGCAGGCCAACAAACCCGCCGCCTCGCCGGTGGCAAAGCAGGTACCCATCACCCGAATCGATGCCTGCGCCTCATGGTCGCAGGAAAGGCAACGACCCGCGACGTAAAGTCGATCAAATCCCTTGGCCACCAATGAACCTCGACGAATCCCCGCTGGACCCGCTGGGTAGCGCAAACGGGGCCCGCGAGGCGTTTCCCGCAGCTCCAACGGCCAGCTTGCAAGCGCAACCTCATCGTCCCAACGACGTCCCTCCATCACTTCCTCTCCCGTCAAGACCGCTTCGCCGATCCACCGACGGCTCTCCCGGACGCCCGCGCGCGCTGGCCAATGAGAAATGAAGGCGCCTTCCCACCCCGGTGCCTTTTCCCGGAGATGCTGGAGCACTGCCATGGAAACGCGCCGACCCGTCACTTCCAACTTCGAGAGGCAGCCCGGTTCGAGCGGATCGTAGTCGCCCGCTTCCTCACCAGATAAATCGAGCGTGGCAAACACCTCCCCTGGCCGACCACTTGCGCGAAAATGGATGCCCATCGCGGCCTTTTCCAAACGCCCTGCACGGATTCCCTCCACCACCCGACCCGCCAATTCCAAGCCCGCAAGGGGCGACGTGACGCCCTGTATCCCGCACACATAGGCCGGGCGTTGAAGCTTCACTGAGGTTGCTAAGGCATGCTCCACCTGCAGCGAGGCGGCCGCCACCGCATCGCCACTCGCATCAACGACCGATGTTGCCTGAATCTCGATTCTCCGGCCCCGACACATCACCTCTGCCTCCCAACCGGGCATCAAGGACGTCGATTCACACTGCAAAAGCACCTCCACCCCCGCCTCTCGCAAGAGTTCATCGGCCAGACTGGCAAACTCCACCGGATGCTGCGGCAATACCCACACACGACCCATCTTCACCGCTGCCTGTCCGGTCCGGCTCTCCATCCGTCGGCCGATCTCCTCGGCCAAGCCAGGATTAGCGAAGACAGGCCGCTCGGTATCGAGCAGGTACAGCCCGCAAAAGGTGTGCACCAACGAGGCCGTCCCCATCCCACCACAGTAGCCATGGCGCTCGATCAAAACCGTCCGTGCGCCAGCGCGAGCCGACGCCACGGCCGCCGCCAATCCAGCACTTCCGCCGCCGATCACCAACACATCCACCTTCATCGGCGCGCATTGATCGTTTCTGCCAAACGTGCCGGGGTTCCCAAGGCCTCACGGTGAGCATCCGCCGCACCGAGCGTGACTCCCCAGCGTTCTTCGACGATCACAATCAGCTGCATCACCGCCATCGAATCCAGGCCAGCATCAAACAAATCCGTCTCCGCGCCCGCGGACTCTGATAGCTCGACCAGGCCTTCTTCGCGCAGCATCTCCACGATCTCCTCCGGTTGGCAGACGGCATTCATTGCCGCGCAGCATCCGCAGCCACCGCCGTGGCATCAAGCCCGCATCAACTGCGAACCCGGAACCAACCCGTCACACTCATCCGATTTTCATGCGCCACCTCCACCTCATGCCAAAAATCGCCTGCCAAAAAGACCACCAGCGAGCCCAATCGAGGTTCAATCAGCTCAAAGGGTCCTTCCTGCTCCCCCGGAGTGGTCCAAATTTTCAGTCGTCCACCATGCTCGGGAAGCCAGCCATCGTTGAGGTAAAGAATCGCGGTCACCACCCGATCGGCCGTTCCACGATGGCGATCGAGGTGCGCTTTGTAAAATCCACCCGATGGATAAACCGCAAAATGCCCTTCGAACTCAAACAAGCCAAGAAACAGCTCGCGATTGATCGCCACACGCAGCTCCTCCAATCGCGCCAGATACGCGCGAGTCGCAGGCCCAGCAGCCGCTTCTTCGAGCCACAGCACCTGGTCCCTCCGGATGTCCTGCCGCACCGTGATTTCCGCTCCTCGACCGACGCCAGCCTGGCGAAAATCTCCCGATTCGTACGCGTCCAAGCTCTCCGCAGCCAATGCCCGGGCCTCTTCTTCACGGAGAAAACCCTCAAGGCACACCCAGCCCTGGGTCACCAGACCCTCGACCGCCGACGACAATAGATTTCCCGATCCAGACGCGCTCAAGCAACTGCCACCCGGACGGTTGAGCCGGGCCGGCGGACAGCGCCGATGTGCATGGCAGCCCGTCTTCGATCAATCCTGAAATTCCATCTTTGATCCTTCGAAGTTCAGGATTCGACCTTTCTTCCTTAGCCCCTTACGCTCGACCCATGAACACGGCCCCCGGCCCCAAACAAAACATCGTCCTCATCGGCTTCATGGGCTGTGGGAAGACGACGATCGGCCGCATTCTGGCAAGGATGCTTGGCTGCCCGTTTGTCGACCTCGATCAGCTCATTGAAGAAAAAGCGGGCACCACTATCTCGTCCATCTTCGCGGAACGAGGTGAACCGTACTTCCGCCTTGTCGAAGCCGCCATCCTTCACGAACTGGCTGCGCCGGGCCCCCAGCGCGTCATTTCGACCGGCGGTGGCATCATCACCCGCCGTCGCAGCCGTCGACTTCTCAAGCAACTCGGCTATGTCGTTTGGCTCCAAGCACCGGTGGAGATCATTCTCGACCGGACTCGGCGAAATCGGGACCGACCTCTGCTCGAAACCGAAGACCCAAAAAGCCGCATTCAAGCTCTTCTGGACCATCGCCAGCCTCACTATCGTGAAGTCGCCGATCTTGAAATCGATACCTCCGGCCTCGACCCAGAAGAAACGGCCTGCGGCATACTCGAAAGTGCCCGCTACCACTTCGCTCACTAAATAGAGAACCCCGCCCTCCGGCCACGAACTCCGGAGGACGGGGCATGGATCCCAAGGGATGATCGTTAGCAAGCCGTCCGGCGGCGGCGGGAAACGCCTGCCAACAGACCCAAGCCAGCCAAGCCCACCGTGGCAGGCTCCGGAACCGCTGCGAAAACATCCACTTCCACTAGGCCAGCCCGGGCATTGTCCGCGTCGGTGAACTGAAGCTGCACGTACTGAACGCCGGTCGCGAGAGCCGCTCCGCCATCATCCGTGAAGCTGTGGAGATTGGTCACCGGGCTCGTGTAGGTGCCCGTATCATCCGAACCTTTGGCGTAGCTCCCCAAAAGATCGAAGGTTAGGCCGTCGCTCGACACCAGAATGGTGAACGAAGAATCGTCCCGACCCGAATCGTTCCAACCCGTGTAGACATCAATCTGGGAAAGATCGTAGACCGATCCGAGATCGAAGGTGACAAATGTCTGAAGCACATAGCTGCCCGTGTAGCCGGTAATCACTCCATAGGAGGCGTGGTTGGCAGCATCCATTCCGGACGTCGCGTAAACCGTGGAAATCGACCCATCGGTCCACACGGAGGGGCCCGCCGCACTCTCGTAGAAAACATCGCCCACATCTCCGGGATTGGTCGTGCTTTCATAGGCGACCGCCGCCGTCAGACCCTGAGCGAGATCCGTGGAGGAGGGAGTGAACAACACATTGCTACTAGCAGGATCGTAGCTATTCCCGGCGGAACCGGAGGGAGCCACGTCCTTCCAGGACGTCACGGAAACCGCAGCCTGAGCGGCGGGAAGAACGATGCCGGCAAGGCCGAAGACAAGGAGGAATCGAGATTTCATGTCGCTGCCAATCATTTGGGTTGAGGTGATGAACCAAGTCCCGGCGGGGTAATGAACCGGGATTGGATGGGCACAGACCCATTGGCGGAACACTCTGAAGATCTCGCCGGGGTGGTTCAAGAATCCGCCTAACAAAGCGCCTGCTATAAAACGCTCACGGAACCCTCAGGGGAACACCGAACGGTAAAAGCGAGACGCGGGTGCCGGGGTGTTATCGGTGTAAGTAAAACTGCCCTCCGAGTCGGCCTGCACCGTGGACACGGTTTCCCAGGCTCCCAATGAGTCGCTGGCCTCAATGCGATAGAGACGACCGGGGACTCCAGAGAAGAACACCTTCCGGGCCCCACCTTCGACCTGCTCGAAACGCAAGGTTGTCTGATCCGGTGCGTCTTCGGGGATTTCCATGACCAGCAAAGTGCGCGTCTCCACCGACCCATCCGCACCGCGGATGAGATACCCAAACGAATCCGGCGGCACCGATCCAGACGACGGCGTGTAGGTCAGCCAGCCGTCCTCTTCGGTGACCGCGGCGCCATTCACGCTCAGGGTATCGAATTCCAGCAGGCGGGTTCCTTCCGGCAATCCCTCGAGCAACGTGGAAATGAGCACCTTCACCGGTGCACCCGCATCATGTTGAATGGACTCCAAAGTGGGGTCGATGCCCTCTCCCGCGGTGAAGCGATACCGTCCCGATCCTACAGCGAACACGGCGAAACCATCCTCAAGGCGCAGAAAACTGACGCCCTCGGACTCCTCCACGGGCTTACCGGATTCCTGAACTTCTTCCGCCGATGCCGCCGGCACATAGACTTCTGCCGTCGTATTCACCGGAATCGTGGTCTCCAACGTGAAGCCACCATCATACAACCGCCAGCTGGAAGCAATCTCCCCCTGAATGGTCTGCCGGGTAGCATGCGCATGGGTGATGGTGCCACCGGGTTGTGGATGGATGACGATCTTTTTGTAGGCAGGTACTGATGGGTCGAAGCTGATCCCTGCCAGCGTTTCGTAGAGCCACTCTCCACAAGATCCCAGAGAGTAGTGGTTGAATGAATTCATGATGGTCGATTGGAATCCATTCTCCGGAGTCCATCCATCCCATCGCTCCCAGATGGTCGTTGCCCCGTGGCTGATGGAAAACAACCAGGAAGGGAAAGTGTCCTGCTCGAGCAAGGTGTAGGCGACGTCGTTGTGCCCGGTCGCAGAGAGCACCGGCAGAAGATAGCTGACACCCAGGAAACCCGTCGACAGGTGATCCCCTTTGGCGTGGATGTCCGCCACCAAACGATTTGCCACCACCGGCCGGAGTTCTTCGTCCAACAAGTCGAACTTCAACGCCAGAAGGTAAGCGCACTGGGTGTTGCTGGTGATGCTTCCGTTCGTGGAACTGACATACTTGGAATTGAAAGCCCGCTTACTCAGCTCGAACTCCGCCTGATAGGCCTCCGCCTCTGCCGTTTTTCCCAACACCGTGGCGGCCATGGCCATCAAATGATTCGTATAGGCATAGTAAGCCGTGCCGATCACTTCGCGGTTGGTATCGGCATTGATGGAGAGCCAATCTCCATAATCACTGCCCCGATTTCCGCTGCGGATTCCGCGGGAAGTCGTCGATTTGCAGTAAGTCATCCAGCCCGTCATCAAGTCCCAGTTCTCCTCGAGGATCCGGGTGTCTCCATACGCCTGATAGATCGTCCACGGACAAATGACCGCGGCCTCACTCCACCCGGCAGTTCCGGAAGAAGGAGCCGCGTCGGGCGCGACGTCGGGCAGAGAACCGCTGCTGTATTGGCTGTCACGGATATCCCGCATCCACTTGTTGAAGAAAGCTGCAATGTCGGCGTTATGGGTCGCCGTGCGTACGAACACTTGTGCATCTCCCAGCCAGCCGAGGCGCTCATCCCGTTGAGGACAATCGGTCGGCACGCTCAAGTAATTGCCTTTTTGGCCCCACTCGATGTTCGATTGGAGCTGGTTGACTCGACCATCGGAGGTGGCGAGCGAGCCGGCATCCGGCGTGTCGGAAGCGATCACAATGCCTTCGATCAGCGAGGTGTCCGGCGTCGTGGTCAGTCCGGTCACCTCGGCATACTGGAAGCCGTGGAACGTGAAGGTCGGCTGCCAAGTTTCACCGCCTCCGCGGCACACGTAGGTATCGACACAAGCGGCACCACGAAGATTGGCCGTGTACAGTGTTCCATCGGGATTGAGCCGCTCCCCATGCCGCAGAGTGACGGTGGTTCCGGCCGGTTCATTGAGGTGGATGCGCAACACGCCCACCATGTTTTGCCCGAGGTTGAAGGTCCACTTACCGGGGGCAGGTTCGGTGAGTTCGATAGGTTCGAGGACATCAACCTCTCGGCTCGGCTCCATGACCTGCCCAGAAATCGGCACGTCGACCGGCGTCCGCAGGACCACTCCCGGCCAATCCGCCGCGTCCACGGCAACAGTGTTCCAGCCGTCGACTTCCAGACGGGCATCGTGAACCTCACCCTGCATGATGTCCGAGTAAAGAATCGGGCTCGCGTGAGACTTCCATGAACCATCCGTCGCGATGGTCTCCACGCTCCCATCCGCATACTCAATCTCCATCTGCATGCGCAAAGCATTGCCCACTCCCCAGTGCTGATAGTTCCCATTGCCGATATGACCTGAGTACCAGCCATTGGCCAGTTGGGCGCCGACCACGTTCACTCCATCCTGCAGTAGGGGAGTGACGTCGTAGGTCTGGTAGTTCAAACGTTGGCTATAAGCTGTCCATTCCGGGGCAAACTTATGGTCGCCGATGCGTTGACCGTTGAGCGACAGTTCGTAGATACCCAGGGCTGTCGCATACACGGTTGCGCGAGCGACGGGTTGGCTCGGCGTGAAGGATTTCCGCAAATAGGGAAGGGTGCTTGGGCGCTCAAGGCCACCGGGGAACTCGAACACCTCGTCTTCCTCGAAAATACGGGTGTAGTTCTGGCCGTTGCGGGTGTATCCCACTTTCAGCCATTTCACGGAGTTCTCAGCGGGGTCGCCTCCCAAGTGATCATTGTCGACGGTGATCGAGAACCCCTCTCCCAGTGCCTGCAGCAGAGCCAACACGTCACTCGACCCGCTGCCATTGATGGCAGCATAAGTCGCTGAGGTCAAAGTCGCCTCGATGGGTGCCGGAAGGTCGATTGGAAAGTTAAACGTCGTATTCTCCGCAATGATCGCCTGGGCGGCGACGCCATCGATGGTGTAGCCAATGCGAAGTTGCTTGAGATGGTTGAAGGCTGGGTCGGGACCAAAGGCCGTATTGTCCACCAGCACCGAATAGGGGCTTCCTTGGTCGAGGTCCTGAAGCACCGAGAGCACATCACGCGAGCCACTGCCATCGACGGCTTCCCAGGAAGCCTCGGTGATCACAGGCTCAAGTAGTGCGGGCAGCGCATCCGGGAGCACGATCAATGTGTCCTCGGCAAAGGTCTTCGTGTAGACCTCGGCAGACCCCGGAAGTTGATACTCAATTTTGAGTTGTTTGACCTGATTGTAGGCAGGATCTCCGCCGAAGGCATCGTTGGTGACCGGCAGGGCGAAACTTCCTTGTGCCAGCATGTCAACGAGGCTGGCGGTGACGTCGACCACGACCGTTCCCGCAAGATTCCCGTATGTCGCAGAGACGATCGTCCGCTCGGTGGCCTCCCCAGCAGGCGATCCCAACAAGGAACCTTCCAGCCAAGTGGCGGTCCAATCGGACGCATCTAGGAGACCGACTGACCAGATTCCAGGTTCGCTCCACTCAGACGGCTCACCATCCTTGTCCCAGGCGCGGACCTTCCAATGACAAACCTGCCGAGAACCGAGAGCCGCTCCGCCATAGACGATCTGACTGGTGCGATCTTCCATGACCTTGCCACTGTCCCAAAGATCTCCCTGATCGCTGGCCAGGGCCTCTTCACTGCTGGCGACGAGGATTTGCCAAGCGGTCTGAGATTCCCCACGCTCGCTGGAGTCGAGCAGCCACGACAACCGTGGCTCGGGCGTTTCGATACCCAGAGGATCGGTAAGGTACTCGCAACGCAGGTGGGTGACCTCAAACGCCAGAAGCGGGCCGAAGCTGACCACGCTGGCACTGAGGATGGGGCTGAAGAGACGGAGAATCCGGGACATGAGCATGAATCAAAGTGTCGATCATCGGCTTAGTGTTTGCTGTGGATTCGGGAAACGGAGATCCGTTTGATATGAAACGCCCACTTTTAATCGTTTAAGCAGAATGGCACGTCCCAAAGGAGCTTTGATCGATGGCAGACAGCTGCGTTCCCGCCGCGAGCAGCGGGGGATGACTCAGGATCAACTGGCCATGGAAGCAGGCCTGACACGCAGCGTGGTGCAGAAGGCCGAGCGCGGAGGCCCGCTTTCTCCGACCACGATTCAGGCTTTGGCGCGGGCGGTCGGAAGTGTCGGGTCATCCCTCGCGCTTTCCGAAGACTGGGGACGCCACGCGGAGGAGGAAGTCGTCTCTCCCTTCAAGCCGGAATCCCTGCCGAAAATCGGCACCGTATGGCGGCAGACGCGGGAGCTACTCTATCAAATGCCGCCACCGATTCTGCAGTCCCTGGCGCTCAGGAACCTGGCGCGGGTGGTGCCCGTTTTTTCGCCAAAATCAGCGGAGGCAACAGGCCATTTTCGGGAACTGATGGCAGCCGTCAGTTGTGCCCGCGACGCCCTCGCCGTGGCGTGGGGCAGCACCGGGCGCTCGCCCACATCAGAGGAAATGGCTCAACACGCTGACGCCTGCTTTTGTGCCGCAGGATACACCCGTAGCTGCCGCTACGAAGAAGACACACACGGTGCCGATGCCGCCTTCGCCGTGGCCATTTCCGCAGCCCGGGTGCTGGAATCCATCATCACCCATCGACGCGATGAGGGCCGCCAAGGAGCCGACTATTGGAGAGCCATGGAGTTTGGCACCTCGGCAAGCCATGCGGCGGGCCACGCCAGTGTTTACCTGACCATTGAAGACGCCTTCATTCGCGCCGCAACCCTCGACACCCACGATCTGCGCAACGCTGCCGATCCGGGAGCGATTCTGCGCGCGCCTCTCTGGGAAGGAGGCGAGGCTCCCGCCGCCCTTCGACTGTTCATGAACCGCTTTTTGCGCGACTCATGCTTTCCTCATGAAGCGCGCCGCACTTGGAATCAGTGGGTACGGCGCGGCTTTCAAGCACCCGATGGGCATTGAGCCTCAAGTGCCGGGATCATTCCCCAGCTCGATGATCACCGGAAAGTGATCCGAGGGCAATTGAGTGGCAAAGCCCTCCCCAAACTTCACTTCCTCAGGGAAGTTGGCGGAGGTCGTTTCGGTCGGATCTGCCGTGATCGGGGTGTGATAGGTGTCGGTGAGAATACCGAGCCGTCGCACCGGAGCATTCTCAGGAACAAAAACGTGATCGATCCGACTTTCCGTCAGCAAGTTAGGATCAAATCCATTGATCGTGCCATTCGGAGCGTAACGGATTTTGGCGAGTTCGAAGGCGTCGGCAAATCGAGAGGATTCACAGAGAATGCGATAGGCCTCGCTGCTCTGATCCGCATTGAAATCGCCCATCAGATAGGCCGTGGTCTCACCGGCGATTTCATCGATTTTTCGCAGCACGAGGCGGGCACTTTGCTTCCGGGACTCCTCCCCTCGGTGATCGAAGTGAATGCTGAAAACATAGAAGGGCGGGCGACCGTCCGTGGGCTCCAACTTGACCCAACCGCACATCCGAAACAGGTCCGCATCCCAGCCACGGCTGGGTTTTTCGGGAGTCTCTGACAGCCAGAAGTAGCCTTCATCAAGGAGACGATAGTCGGTCTTGCGGAAAAAAATCGCGATCTGCTCGCCTTGATCCGCACCATCATCGCGGCCATGGGAACTCACCGCATGGTCGGGCAGCAGTCGTCGGAGGTCATCGATCTGGTGCTTGAAGCCTTCCTGAGTGGCGACAATATCGAAGTCGTGAAAGCGGATCAGCCCCGCGACGTGAGGTGCGCGTTGCGCCCAGGCGTGACCGCTTTCCCGGTCGCCAGGATTGTCGTAGCGAATGTTATAGGTTCCGAGGGTTTCCGCGGAAACAGGAAGGGAGGCCAGGGCCACTGCACAGGCTAAAAGGGACGCCGCCGATGTCATGCCCGCGACCCAACCGCGCCGCGACCGAGGTGTCAAATCCCTTGGCGAATCGAAATCTGCAGGTGTTGATGCTTTCCGCCACTGTGACCCTCGCCACCACCATCAAGCAAGCTGCCACGGAACTGGGCTTCGACGACTGCCGGATCGCCACCGCTGGGCGCGCGACCCACGCAGCCGCCTTCGAATCCTGGCTCGACGACGGCTGCCACGGCAGCATGGCCTGGCTGGAACGCAATCCCCATCGCCGCACCGATCCGCGGGAAGTCCTGCCCGGATGCCGATCGATCGTCACCTTGGCACTCAACTACTTTCCCGGACCCCATCCTCCCACCGGTTGGCGGATCGCCCGTTACGCATGGAATGAAGACTACCACGATTGCCTCGAATCCAAGCTGAAGGCCCTCCATGAACTCATGAAGGGGTGGGGAGGAGAGCAACGCTACTACGTTGATACGGGTCCCGTGCTGGAGCGGGATTTCGCCACCGATGCTGGTCTCGGTTGGAACGGCAAATCCACCGTCCAGATTCACCGGCGCTTGGGGCCCTGGTTCTTTCTCGCTGAGCTGCTGACCACCTTGGAAATCGAGCCCGACGCTCCGTTCGGCGACCATTGCGGGAAGTGCACGCGATGCCTCGACGCCTGCCCGACCGGAGCCATCACCCAGCCCCATCGGGTCGATGCACGTCGCTGCATTTCCTATCTGACCATCGAAAACAAAGGCCCTATCCCCGAGGTTTACCGGCGCGCCATCGGCAACCGGCTCTACGGATGTGATGAATGCCTGGAAGTTTGTCCTTGGAACCGCTTCGCCCAAGTTTCTCGAGAAGCGACCTTTCACGCCCGAGAAGCGATCTTCAACCTGACGGCCCGCGAGATCCTCCAACTCGCACAAGAGGACTTCAGCCGGATCTTCAAGGGCAGTCCGATCAAGCGCATCAAGCTTAGCCGGCTGCGGCGGAATGCTTGCGTGGTCCTCGGCAACACGGGAAGCGCCGAAGATCTTCCCGCCCTGGATCAAGCCGCCCATGGCGAGGATGCGCTCGTCGCCGAGCACGCCCACTGGGCGATCGCGGAGATCCAGCGTCGCCTCGAAGCCTCCGGGAAACTCTGAGCGCGAGGATTTTCCCACCAAAAACCGTCCAATCGGACGAGGCGGACCAAGGAGCGTTTTGGTAAAAGCCAAACTGGAATCCCTGTCACCGCTTCGCCATGAACCCCACCCACTTTCAGGTCGCGCTGCTCCTCGCCGCGACCCTTCCGACCGCCACGGCGCTTCCGCCGGATTTTGTGAAAATCGAGCCACTCGGCACGCTTGATGGCAACTTTTCCGAAGCCGTTGCCATCAACGACTCGGGCGACTCGGTTGGACTTTGGGAAAAACCCAATGGCCAAGTAGTCGGCTTCCTCCACCAAGCAGGGGAGCTCATCGACCTCGACGCGACCACCGGTTCTCAAACCAACCCACGAGACATCAGCCATGAGGGAGTGGTCGTCGGAAGTGCCCATTCTGGTTCCGTCGGTGGTTCGGTTTTCGCCTTCGTTTTTCAGAATGGCTCCCTTCGCAACATCACCACCTCTTCCCTCAATTCGGTAGCCACTTCCATCGACGGCACCACTGTCGTCGGAACCTCATCCGGCAAAGCCTTCGCCTACGATCTCACGACTCAAGCCATTCGATCCCTTCCCGTCACAGGGACGACGACTTCAGCGGAAAGTGTGAATGCGCATGGAGTCATCCTTGGATCCACTCGAGATGGCTCATCTCGCCCATTTGTCGCCTACACATTGGACGGTGATCATTTCATTGAAATCTCTCCTCTCGCCACTGGATTTTCAACCAACCCGAGAGATATCAATGACCTGGGCCAAGTGGTTGGAGATGGCGCCACTGGTTCCAGCAAGCATGCGTTCCTCCATGCCTCCGGATCCACCACCGATCTCGGAACCCTCCCGGGCGACAACACCAGCCTAGCCCACGCGATCAACAATTCCGGCACTGCCGTTGGGGAATCCATTCTCTCCAATTCCGAGGTGTATGACCAAAATGCCTTTCTCTTCGACCAAGGCACCCTCTACGACCTGAACGACCTCGCTCGACATCTCCTTGCCGCCCCCGGCCAGGAGGGATTCGTTCACTTGGAAACGGCCAATGACATCAATGAGTCCGGACAGATTGTTGGCCTCGCCCTCTACCGCACTCAAAGTGGCGAAGAGCTGCTCCACGCCTACCGCCTGACCCCCGGCGACTTGCCCCAGGTCGTCATCCACGATGTCAACATCCTTGGAAATCCCCACGGGCAGATCCCGAATGCAGCGGTCACACTGAGAGTCGGAGGGGAAATCGTCGACCAGGCAGAATCCGACTTCAACGGCCGCATCCCATTTGGGCCGGAGAACCCCACCGATCCGTCGCTGGGGATTCAACAACTCAACGTGAATCCCGATGCACCCTATGACCTGGAAGTACGCCTCGGAGATTTGGTCCGCGTCTACGAGTCCGTCATTCCCCAACAGATCATCGACGGTGACGTCGAAATCGCCCTGCCCGTGACCCTGAGGGCCGCCGTCGTGGATCAGGCGACACGTCTCGAAAACACCGGAACCTTCGTGCTCGCCTACTCCACACTCAGTCTGCACGACCTGCTGGCTCTCTGGTCCAGCACCGAACCCCAATCGGCCGAGATTCAGGCGCAGCGAGATTTTGCTTTGGGCCGCCTGCTGGCAGCGACCCAATCGTTTGCGGACATTCATTTCGCCACGGAAACGCTTTGCTTCGATTCCGGGAAAATGATGGCCAACACGGTACTCTCCTTCCTCGCCTTTCGAAAGGCCGCCACCTCGATTGAAAACGACCTCAAACTCGTCGCGGCTCAGCAAGCTCTGGCCAATGGGGCCCAACAATTCGTCATCGATTTTGCCCTGAAGTCCTTGGTCGTTTCCATGAAGGTGATCGCCGCCAACCTTCAGGGTGCCTTCATCAAAGGCTTGAAGACCTTTGCTCCCCCTTGGGCAGTCACACTCATCGACACTTCGTTGAGCACCATCATCTCCACGACCCTTAGCGGGATGGGCAATCGTGGCGCATGGAACAAAAAAGCTGGGGTGGCCGGGGGCCGCAGAACCTTACTCGAAACCATCGCCAAGCTCGCCAGCGAGCAAGTCGGAGGCCGCATTCTCTCGTCAGCCTTCGTTCTCGGACAATCTCCCCATCTGAGCCTGGCAGTCACCCGGGCGAAGAACTTGCAGGGCTCAGGTGAAGTCGTCGACCACCGAGCCCTCGCTCTCCGAACGGCGATCGATCTTGCCGAAGAGAAGGACCAAGCAATTCTCGCTTCCTCACTGGTTCTCGATACCACCAAGAAGTGGGGTCAGGTCGCCGATATCAGCCAGGTGGTCGGAAGAATCCCGGGAGCCCAAGTGGTATTGGCGATGTCAAAGATCATCCGCGGGATGAACATCGCCACCATCACCGGTGCGACCATCAATGACTTCGCGACGGTCACCGAAGCCCAAGATGCCGCCGCCGACGCTCCCCAACAGGCATTCGGATTCCCAACTTCAGCTCCCGGCGCACCTCTGGAATCCGCCTCAGGACCCTTGCTCGGCAAAGCTCAGCCACGCGACACCGCCCCCGAACTTTTCCCAGAATACCGTGCCGCCCTGGATGCGGTGATCACCGCGATCGGAACAGGCGATTTCGAAACCGCCATTCAACACGCCAGTTTTCTGATCGATGCCGATGCCGAATTCGATGCAAGGATTCGCGCACGGGTCCTTCAAGCCATCGGAGTTTCTTCGATCGCGGATCCACCTCAGCCGGCCCTGAACCAAGCAGCGACAAACCTGGAAGCTGCCGAGTTCATCCTGGCAACGGCTCGCAGTGAAGCCTATACCGCGCTCGGAGGCTATGCCTTGCCGGCATTCGCCGATCCGGAGGCCTCCGATGCATCGGTCCTCGGGTTCCTTGATGCCTTGGGTCAGGCGCTTTCTCAGTTCGAGAACTTGGCCGCTGCTGTCGACGCAGAATCCACAGGCTTGGTCGCTCCGGCCTTGGTCATGGCGGTCGATCACGGCCTGGACGTCGACAGTTTCGAATCGCGCACCGCACCCGGTCCCATCACGCTGAGAGCTCTCATCGTCAATGCCGGTGGGACATCCGCCGAGGACGTTGAGGTCCAAATCGCTGCCGCGGATACCGGCGAGGAGGCCCCCTCGATTGCCCCTTGGCAATTGATCTCCGCACCTGGCCAAATCCTAGGCACCTTGGCTCCGGGAGAAACCCGGGAAGTCACTTGGCAGGCCACCGCCATCGACAACTCACCCGATGCCGGAGGGTCCGTAGGGGTCTATGCCATCACCATCACTGCGAATGGCCTCGACCCGGAAATCGCTCAAGGTGGCTTCGAGATCGGCAATGACTCGGCGCCCTTCGAAGAATGGGTGGAGGGCTTCGGTGACCTCGGCCCCGAAGACGGATTTGAGGACGATCCCAATCAGGACGGAATCCCCAACGGACTCGCCCGCTACTTTGGTTTCGACCCCAACCACGACTCTCCCCAAGTGGGATGGAAAGTCCTCTCTGATGGTGGTAGGCTTCGCTTTGAGCATCCTCTCAGCGATGATCCAGGCCAGGACGCCATCCCCGCATATCAGTGGTCGGCCGACCTCACTCATTGGTTTGGCTCAGGAGAGTCTTCCGACGGTCAATCGGTGATCCTAAATCCACAGCTGCGTCTGGATGGCGCTGCTCGAACGGTCGAAATCACGCCGGAAGTCACGGGTCCACGCGACGAACTCTTCGTGCGACTGATGCTCACGCAGGAAGAAGCCCCTCCAGCACCCACCGAACCGCGCACTCCTACCATCGTCCACCCACTTTCCTCCGCTTTCGTATTCGAAGGATCATCAGCTTCACTTTCCATCGAAGTCGATGCAGACCCGCCTATCATCTATCTGTGGACGAAAGATGGTGTCGACCTTCCCGACGTGGAGGGCCCTGTCCTCAACATAGAGTCCGCCCAAATCTCCGACTCCGGGAATTACCGCGTGCGCATCATCACTCCCGGCGGCAGCCTGACCAGCGAATCGGCGGAATTGACCGTGGAAAGTGGGGGAGCTTTTTCAAATGCGCCGCCGCCAGAGTCTTGAACCCCTCTAGGCGGCGGCGTCTTCCCTCCGTCACTCGGAAACCACCAAGCGACGGTCTTCGGGAATGATTTTCATCGCCAGCGGACCCAGGCGAGGGTCGGTGCCAGGCATGATGAACACCAGCCGCCGGATATCCGGCGAGGCCGACCAGCGGCTGGTATAAAGGGGTGTGGATGGGTCTTCAGACAGCGCCAAACCCACGGGCAACGAAGTCTCACCGTCAGGATCAACGTCCACCGGCTTCCACCCGGTAGGCAGTCGCAGACGCTTCTTTCCAAAGATCAGATTCAACGGCTTGGGCGTGGCATTCACCATGCGGAAGGTGCCCCACGTGAACCCTTCCGGACTGTCGTTCAGGGCAAATCCCCGGAGGCCGGTCGGAGACTTCGGATCCGGCAGCAAGATCACCAGCGGCCGATGGAATGCCTCAGGAAGGGCGACCGACATTTCCGCCGGTTTGTCATCTTCCACCGTTCGATCCGGCGTGCGCAGGAGCAATTGCCCCTCCACCGGCGTCACCGAAACCGCTTCGGTGCGCTTCAGCGGGTGGAGATCGGCAATCGACTTCCCTCCGGACTTGCCAGAAGACGCGACCACTTCGCGGGCGGCGACTTGATCATCCCAAGCCAGGAAACGAACGTCCAAGGCTCGGGCGACACCGCCAACGAAGAGCAGGGCGAAAAGCAATCGGGTCATGGAATTCAAGGTCGAATTCAACTCCGAAGAAGCTCCAGCGGGATTTCCCGTTGGGAAACGATCTGGAAGCGACGACCGAAACGTTGATTCACTTGCGACAGCGAATCGACTTCATCCTCCGGCTTGTTAGACGGGTCGGTCCAATCCGGCACACGTTGCACCACGGCCTCGTAGCAAGCTCGTGCGACGACTTTGCCATTCTGATCATGAGCCTCGCCATAAGCGCGGACGGTGTAGGTGTCGGAACGAACCGACATGACCGGCGCCAGAGAATTCAGGACGTCAGCTTGGGTCAACCAGCCAGGAGTGCCCACCCCCGTATCCGCATCGGGAATGTTCCCCGACTCGGGATAAGAATTGGCGGTGAAGCTCGCCACAGTCGCGTTGTCATTCAGCCCCGCCGAGTCGATGGCAGCTTGCAAAGCCCCTTTGAGGCCCTTCTCGTCCCGGGTCAGGCGGCGATTCACAAAGTCGCCAAGCGAGAAGAAGGGACCTCGAGAACGAACTTCCTCAACGATGGCCTCAGCTAAGTTGCCGACCTCTTTGTCGCTCAACTGACGGAAACCGTCCCACTGGTCGTTCGCTGATCCCGTCGGCAGAGTGAAGCGAGACAGCGGACTGGAGTTGCCTGGGTCGATACGATCTCCATCGTAGGTCTTGAATTCCTGGCCGCGAAGGCTGGCGAGAACCGCCTTCCACGCCTCCACGTTGGTCGAGTTCACATTGAAACTTCCTTCTGTCAAAATGTGAGCCGCCGCATTGGCAAAGCCTCCGGATTGCGTCAGGCGATCGATCACCTGATCCTCTGAATAGCTACCCTTGTAGAGGGTATTGCGAGGATTCCGCAGAGGGCTGATCAAGGGCTCTTCCACCCATTGGCGGATGACCTCATCCAATTCCCGGGTCTCGCGGGCCGCCGTTTGATTCCAGCTGGTGGCACTATTTCCAGGTTGAACCTCCGGACTGATCGAGGAGAGGAAGTATCCATCCCACAGCACATTGTTGATCAGGTAGGATCCATCGTAGGATCCGAGACCGCGCGGCTTGAAGGACACTGTGGAATCTGCAGGAGACTTGCGTTGCAAAAGGCGAGTCTCCGAGCGGGAAATGTAGGGAGAGGCCCAGGAATTTCCGATCGTATTGGCAGGACCGAAAGCCGTGTCCATCACGTTCGCATGCTGGAAGGCCCCCAGCGAGATCGGCGCTTGATCGGGCAGACCAAAGAACGAAAGGTGATCGCGACCCGTCGAAGAGGAATTCGACTCACCGTAGAACGACCGTTCGCCGTCCATCGTCGTTTGGAAATTGCTCGAACTGAAGTCAGCGATGCCACGCATGCTCGATTCATAGTGAGGCGACATCCCCGAAGTGTTCGAGAGGTGCACGTTCACATAGCGTTGCTGTGGATTGACCGTGTAAACAATGTCCGCGATCTGATCGTCTTGTCCGGCAGTCCGGTGAAAGGTTTCAAGCACGCCCACAGGTTGCGGCTTGGAGAGCTCCGAAGCGCGGAATTGTGGGGTGTTGAAAGTCGAGGAATTCCCCGAGCGGCCTTTATACACCTGCGCATCCAGGATCTTGTTCCCCTCGGCGGCACCTTTGATTCGTGAGGAATCTTCGAGGGCGACAAAGTAGTGGTAGGTAGTCGCGTCCATCGTGAAACGCGCGGAAACCACGTCCCGAGCAGCAAATTTGGTTGAGAGCTCGCCTGCGTCGTTGAAGGAATCGTTCATCGGAACCGCGATGCCGCCCGTGGTGTCGACCGATTCACCGGATCCCACCGGCTTGAGGCGGCAGGTCAACAGCTTGTATTTCGCAGGTTCCGAAGTTCCCTTCGGCAAACGTTGAAATGCGACCGGGGTCGGGTCCACGGGAGAGAACACACGCACTTCACCCGGCTCCA
Organism: Haloferula luteola; assembly: GCF_014201715.1. Classification (GTDB taxonomy): domain Bacteria; phylum Verrucomicrobiota; class Verrucomicrobiia; order Verrucomicrobiales; family Akkermansiaceae; genus Haloferula; species Haloferula luteola. The sequence goes on along the minus strand of NZ_JACHFD010000021.1, from coordinate 51,412 downwards.
AGTGGATCGGACGATTGGTGTTGCCGTCGCCGCTTTCGGTCATCTCAAAGTAAAAGTAGGGGAACTCCTGCCGACCATGATTCTGATCGGTATGCTCGTTGCCGATGAACCAAGTCAACATGCTGTTCACCGTGGATCCGCCACGCACGGTCCAGTTGATCGTCATCGGCAAGTCCATCCAGGGATAGGCCACCATGCCGTCGGTTTCGATGGCGACGTTGTAGGGATTCCACAGCGTGATCACCGGAGTGAACACGAGATTCATGTACTGAGTGGAAGGATCGACCCACAAACTCAAATACATCAGCATGCGATCGAGCACAGGTTGAATGCTGGTCTCACTTCCACGCGGTGCATTCCCATCCTCATAGTACGGACTAGCGGCCGTACGGGTCATGATCGTGGTGTCTCCATTCGATTGATAGAGATGCTTGTAGATGCGGTAGTGAGAACGCAGCGAATCGAAGGTCGGCGGAGCGCCCGTCTTGAACTCGTTGGTGAGCTTGAAGGCCTCATAGTTGACATCAATGGTCACCGGAGTCCCATCGTTGATGGGCTGGAAGATCGGCTTTTCGCTGCCTTCCCCTTCGCTCGAGCGGAAGGGATTGGTGACGCCCGCCAGAGAGTCGCTATGGAACTGGGAGTCCTCGAGTTCAAACGCGAGCGAGAGGTCTTTCCGCAGGCCCCCTTTGGTCACATCCGCCTGAATCCCGTAGGACGACGTCGTGTAGCTACGAGCGAACTGCTCGTAGTTCGAGCCGTTGATGCCGAAATCCGAATCGAGTTGCACCTGGCTCATACTGACCAGACGAGAGCGACGCTTGTTCCACTCGCGATCCGGCTGAGAGGCAAAACCCGAGGTTTCCACATTCGGACGAGTGGGAGATTGAAGCGCATCGTTCTCAATCGATCGGCTGCGGTCACCGCCCACATTGATTTGGGCCTTGGTGCCATTCTGCGTGATCGCCCAGGCAAAACCACCTCCCTGCTTGCTCTTGTCGTCTCCAACATCCACAAGCTCTCCATAGAGGTCGAAGCCGTCGGCCGACTCGGAAAAGAGCCGGGCGGCGCCTTCGGCGTCTTCGGGTGCGCGGAAGTTGGTGCTTTCCAAGGCAAGGGTATCGCGGGAAGAAATCAGCCAGCGCAGAAATTTGTCGTCACGACGACCGCTGTAATCGGGAGCGCCGCCATTCCGATCTTCGGAAATCGAGCTGTAGTCCGATTCCCACACTCCCAGCATCGCACTGCCAGGCGAGGGATCATTGGAGTCTTCACGCGACATCAGGAGCGAGGCATCAGCCGTGATCCGTCGGTCATCACCGAGCGACTTTTGCAACTCACCGATGGCCTGCATCAGGGCGAGGCGGGCGTTCGATTGAGCGAGACGATGGGCATTCGCATGGCGGCTGCCGCGAGAAGCCACACTCCCCAATGACAGCATGGCCACCGCCAACAGAGCAGTGAGCACCATCAAGGAGGTGACAATGACGAGCGCAAAACCACTGGGGGCTTTGCGGGTGCGTCGACTAGATCGAGACCGTCGAAGAAGGTCGGTGCATCGAGCTTCGGTTTTCATGGCTGAAGAAGCTGTATGGATTGGGCTGATACAGATGGATGGAGGCAGTCGTAGAAGTCCGGGGCCTTCGCCTCAGCGGCTTGGCTCCGTCGAAAGGGGATCCAATGAGCACCTCTCATCATCTTCGACTCGGGTCATGATTCCTGCGATGACCGCGACGTTTTCTGTGGGAAACCGCCGTGGGCTCGGCCTTTGCAGGAGTCAGGTCGGACTATGCAATTTCGAGGCCAGAGGCTGAGAAAATCGCCTAACTCCACGGTGAATTCCCCGAAACTAGGGGAATTGCGTGTGCCACTCCCGCTCATGGATCCGGTACCCAGAAGCTCCTTCGCCCAGCATCGATCCTAGCCGACATGACCGCCTTGAATCCCATCAAGTGACTCCTATTCGGCAATTTACACACATTCCGGCATCCACCAGCGAACTCCGAAACGCGCGCAAATCATCGCTCCGAAGGCGAAAAACTGCCCACTCTGTTTGAATTCCTCATCTTTTCAATCTAGAACGGACTTCCTGACCAAAATCCCAAAAAAAATGGGATTTGTCCCCGAATCGCCCGACCAAGGGGGAAGATTTGCGAGGTCTTTGGTGCCGATCAGACACAAAAAAGCCGATCGCCCGAGGGCGACCGGCTTGGAAGATTTCGATCTGAGCGATTTCCGCCCATCACTCGGCCTCGGCGAGGTTCCGGCGGTCTTCAGGAATGATCTTGAGAGCCAGCGGACCCAACCGTGGGTCCGTGCCCGGAACGATGAAGACGAGGCGCCGAATCTCAGGAGAGGTCGACCAAACGTTGGTGTAGAGGGCTTTGTTTGGGTTGTCAGCCGTTGACATCCAAACCGACTCGGAACCTTCGCCGGAAGTCTCCACATCCACGGCTTTCCAGCCTGTCGGCAGCCGAAGGCGCTTTTTTCCGAATGCCAGATTCAGCTCCTTAGGAGTTGCATTGATCATGCGGTAGGTCCCCCAGGCGAAGCCTTGTGTGCTGTCGTTCAAAGCAAATCCCCGCAAACCCGTGGGGGACTTCGCATCGGGCAACAACACCACCAATGGCCGTGTCACGGTCTCTGGAAGGGGCACCGCCATCTCCGCAGGTTTGTCATCCGGTCCGGTCTTGTCAGGCGTGCGCAGAATCAGCTTTCCGTCCACCGCGGTCATCGAGACTGCATCCGTTCGCTTCAACGGGTGCAACGCGGTGATTTCCTTCCCTCCAGTGGCACCGGAAGCGGCGACGATTTCACGAGCCGCAACCGTTTCATCCCATGCGAGGAAGCGAACATTGATGGCTTGGCTAACGCCACAGACGAGCAAGAGGAGAAGAAGCGGGCGGATCATGATGAGTAGTAACGATGGACGCGAATTCAGCTTTTCAAGAGAGCGTTGGGGATTTCGCGCGTCGAGACAACCCGGAATCTCCGGCCGAATCGTTGATTGACGGTGGAGAGCTTGTCGATCTCATCCTCCGGAGCGTCGGTGGGGTCGACCCATTCCGGTTCGCGTTGGACCACGGCTTCATAGCAGGCACGGGCCAAGACTCGGCCGCTCGCGTCGCGGGCATCGCCATAAGCGCGGATCGTGAAGGTATCCGAGCGAACGGAGATCACTGGCGAAAGCGAGGTCAACAAATCGGCCTGAGTCAGCCAGCCTGGGGTGCCGACTCCGGTGTCAGGGTCCGGAATATTGCTGCCTTCCGGGTAGTTGTTGCGAACAAAGGTGGACACCGTGGCATCCGCATTCAGCCCCGCCTCATCGATCGCCGCCTGAAGGGCTCCTTTCAGTCCCGTGTCATCCCGCAGCAATCGCCGGTTCACAAAATCACCCAGCGAAAAGAAGGGGCCGCGCTCGCGCACTTGATCCACGATGGCTTCGGCCAGCTGCTCGATTTGGTCGTCCTCAAGCTCGCGGAATCCATTCCACTGGTCGTTCGCCTGGCCTGTCGGGCGGGTCGTCCGCGGGACTGGACTGGTTTTCCCAGAATTGATGTTGGTTCCGTTTTCGAGTTCGAACCGTTGGCCTCGCAAGCTGGCGAGCACCGCTTTCCACGCCTCCACACGGGTTGAATTCACGTTGAAGCTTCCTTCCGTCAGGAGATGCGCCGCCGCGGTGGCGAAACCACTTGGGCTCCGCAAACGCTCGACGATTTCAGGGTCTGTGTAGTCACCGTGGTGGAGAACATTGCGCGGATTGCGCAATGGAAACTCCAACGGATCCTTCACCCAGTCTTGGATGACCTGATCCAGGCTTCGCACCGTCCGCGCAGTCTCCTGGTCCCAATCGGCGGATCCAGCCGCGCTCCCAGGAGTGGACTCTGGGCTGATCGACGAGAGGAAGTAGCCATCCCAAAGCCGATTGTTGATGAGGAAGGAGCCGTCATAGACTCCCAGACCTCGTGGTTTGATGATGTCGTTCTTGGCCGTCCGACGAAGCAGCGAGCGAACTTCCGTGCGTCCAAGATAGGGTGACGCCCAACCGTTGCCGATCGTATTGGCCGGTCCGAAAACCGAATCCATGACGTTGGCATGCTGGAAGGCCCCCAGAGAAATCGGAGGCTGAACCGGCAATCCAAAGAAGGAGAGATAGTCGCGACCCGATGGAGGCGCGTTCGATTCCCCATAATACGAGCGCTCGCCGTCTGGCGTTGACTGGAAATTGACCGCTCCAAAATCAGCCGCCTGCCGCAAGCTCGATTCATAGTGAGGGGACATCCCGGTGCCGGAAACACTCGAGAGGTAGCCATTCACATACCGCTGCTGGGGATTGACCGTGTAAACAATGTCCGAGAGCTGGCTGTGACCTTGAGAGGCGGTACGGTGGAAAGTCTCGAGCACACCCACCATTTGAGGAGCATTCATCAGCGCACGAGCCGAATAGGTCGGCGTGGTGAATGTCACATTGGATTGGGTATTCCTCTGCACCTGGGCATCGAGCACCTTGTGCCACAGATTCTCCCGCTTGTTGTTGATGCGGCCTGCATCCTCAAGGCTGACGTGGTAGTGATACGTTCCCACATCAAGGGTGAAGGTCGTCTTCACCGTTTCACGGCCCGTGAAGCGCACGCCCAGGTTGTTTCCGGAATTGAACGACTCCTCCATCGAAATGGAAATCCCGCCTTCGTTGTTGATCGCTTCACCGGACGATACAGGGCGCATCCGGCACGTCAGAGTCTTGTATTTCGCCTGTTCGCTGGCCGAAGGAGCCAAACGGTGGAAGGGAACCGGAGTGGGGCTGGCCGGCTTGAAAACCCGCACCTCGCCCGGCTCCAAATGGATCCGGTTGGAGGTATTCCCATCGCCACCTTCCGTGAGCTCAAAATAGAAATACGGTTCCTTTTGGCGCCCGTGAGCTTTATCCACGTTGGTGATCCCCACGAAAGTGCTCAAGTGGCTTCCTTTGTCCACCGAGTTGCTCCCACCGATCTGCCACCGCACATGGATCGGGAAGTCCATCCAAGGGTAGGCGACGAATCCTTCTGCCTCCAGAGCGACATTGTAGGGATTCCAGAGGGTGACGACGGGAGTGACCACGATCTTCATCTCTCCACCTTCCACACTCAAACTCAGAGCCATGAGCAGGCGATCCAGAATGGGCTGGATGCCCGTCTCGCTCCCCCGAGGTGCCCCGTCATTGTAGTAGGTACTATCCACCGGGCGCGTCATCGAGGTCGGATCCCCGTTCTTCTCGAACATGTGCTTGTACACGCGATAGTGCGAGCGAAGGGAGTTGAAGGTCGGAGGCGCACCGGTCTTGAACTCGTTTTCCAAGCTGAATGCATCGTAATTAACGGCGACACTGACCGGAGAGCCATCATTCATCGGCTCGAACAGCGGCACCTCACTCCCTGGAGCCGAACCTCCGAAAAATGGATTGGTCACGCCGTCCAATGAACGGCTTTCGAAATCCTCATCAGAAAGCTCAAAGGCCAACGACAAATCTTTGCGCAGCCCACCACGAGTCACATCCGCCTGCACCCCATAGGAGGAAGTCGTGAACGAGCGTGCAAGCTCGCCCTGATACTCCGGGTCGGTGCCAAATCCCTTGTCGAGCATCACCTGATCCATGCTCAGTAGCTTCTCACGGCGGCGGTCCCAGCCTTGTTGCGGCTGGGAGGCAAGACCGGACAGCTCGACGGTCGGACGAGTCGGGGCCTCGAAAGCGTCATTTTCCCGAAACCGCTCGATATCATTGCCGACGTTCAGCTGAGCCTTGGTACCATTTTGAGTGATTGCCCAGGCATAAGCTCCCCCCGCCTTCGCGCCTTCACTCGCATTCACATCCAGAAGATCCGCCCGAAGATCGAAACCATCGAGAGAGCGACCAAACAGCAGAGCCGATTCATCGGCACTCTGGGGCGGTTCAAAGGACAAACTCTCCAAGGCCATCGGCGTCCGCGATGACAACAGCCACCGCTGGAAATTACCCTGCAAGCGGCCGCTGTAGTCAGGGGAGCCCCCGTTTCGCGTTTCAGAGATCGTATTGTCATCGGACTCCCAGACACCCAACATTGCGCTGCCCGGCAACATCCCTTGAGTGTCATCACCCTGAGTCAGCAGCGAGCCGTCAGCCGTGATCCGGCGATCATCCCCCAAAGCTTTCTGCAGATCCCCGATCGCCATCACCAATGCCATGCGGGCATTCGATTGGGCAAGATTACGGGCGTCCGAGTGGCGGCTACCGCGGGTGACCACGCTACCGAGCGACATCAATGCCACGGCCAGCAGCGTCATCAGCACCATCAGGGCCGTGACAATCACGAGAGCAAATCCGGCCTCCGCCTGCTTGGGTTTCAGGCGAGGGTCACGTGTACGACGATCCGACGACGAAAATCGACAATCGGTTTTCATGGATGATTTCTTGGGTTCTTGGGTTGATACCGATGTTACCGGGCTGCGGATCCCCAGGGGTTCGCCCTGTTGGAACCGTGTCCCGACAGCCGAGGCGAAGTGGGTTTCTCACGCCTCATGTAACTCCCATGTTACTGCATTGAGTTTAGTCTCAGAACGCCTTTTCTTCGCCAAAGGGCTCCAAAGCAGCAAAATATGCGTATCCACCGCGGGAAATGCAGCACGCGAATCGTTTCTTTGGTTTTGAAAAAAAATTTCCCAATCTGAGGATTTTTTCGGTGAAATCCGGCAAAACCACTCATGAATTGCCAGCCAGCAAGCCCGAGCTAGCCTTGGTGCGATGAAATCGCTGCTTCTCGCCCTATCCGGTCTATGCGCTCTTTTTGCCTCTTGTGCCGGTCCCACTTGCTGGTCCGGCGGGATTCCGTTGCGCGATATTGAGGAACGCGCACGCACCCAGGCCGTGGTCGATTTCGGCGACACTTCCAACGCCCAGGTCTTCCGCGGCCTCGCCCATCCGGATGCCCAAAAGGCCACCTACGAAAGCCAGGTCAAAAAGGGTGGGTGGAAAGAAATCGAAGGCTTCAAATTCTTCGAGGAACCTGTCGACGTCCCTCGGGAGAGCCTCGATCAGGTCTTCGCGCTCTATGCAGACCCCGATTCCCACCAAGCCTGGGGCCCAAAGACCAAGTGCGCGGGTTTTCATCCTGACTACGCCGTGGTCTGGTCCTCTGGTGGCACTCGTCGAGTCCTCCAGCTTTGCTATGGGTGCCATGAATGGAAATTCTTCGGGCCCGGGGGAATGCTGCTCACCGACATCTCTGAAAAAGCCTACTTCGGCCCCTTGACCCGCAAGTGGTTGAAAAAACCGCGCTGATGTCCGGGGAAAGACTTTGCGGGATGCCTTGAGGTCTGCTTCAGTGAACGCCCCATGACCCCTCCACCGGAAACCCCACCGGAGCCTGGTGACTCCCGCCTTGAGCTCGCCCTGCGCGCGTCCAACGAGGGCATTTGGGACTGGTGGCCCGACCGCGAGGACATCTACTACTCTCGCCGTATTCTCGAGTTTCTTGAATGTGGCGATCGTCGGCCGCCCAACATCTTTCTCCCCCCATATCCCTCCATCCACCCGGAGGACCAGGAAAGCTTTGCCGCCAATCTGCGCGGAGCACTGACCTCCGGGGGCCCAGAAGTCTTCGGAGTCGATACCCGTGTGCGCACTGGGTCCGGCGAATGGCGCTGGCTCCGCATTCGGGGGGCCGTCGTCCGCACTCGCACCGGAGAAGCCCAGCGCATCGCTGGCTCGATGATCGACATTTCCCGTCGCAAGATCGCAGAAGCCCAAATCGAAGAAGAACGCCACCTGCTGCGTAACTTCATCGATCACGTCCCTCTGATGGTCTATTTCAAGGACAAAGAGTCCCGCTTCGTCCTCGTCAACAACAAGATGGCGGAGTGGAACCGCATGTCCGACCCCAAACAAGTCGTCGGAAAGCACGACCGTGACTTTTTCGCCGCCAAACACTGGGAAGAAGCCCTCGTCGACGAGCGGCAGGTCATGGAAACCGGCCAGCCCATCACCGCCAAACTCGAGGAGGAAGTCCGTGAGGACGGAGAAATCACTTGGGTTCTCACCTCCAAATTTCCTTGGGTGGGAAAGAATGGCAACCTGCGTGGAACCTTCGGCGTCTCCAGCGATGTCACCAAGCTCGTCCTCGGCGAGCAACGCACCGCCGCCCTGGCCCACGAACTCGCCCTCCGCAATCAAGCTTACGAGGAGGAAATGCACCTCGCGCGGGAGATTCAACAGGCCTTTGCCCGCCCGGAAATGCCGGAAGTGGCAGGCGGGGGTCTCAAGCTCAATTTCGCCTCCCGCTACCTTCCCATCTCCGGTCTTGCTGGGGACTTCTTTGAAATCGTGCCCCTCGGACCTGACCGAGTAGGGCTGATGGTATGCGATGTCATGGGCCACGGAGTTCGCTCCGCTCTCGTCGTCTCGATGCTGCGCGGCCTGCTGGAAAAAGAGCGCCGCAATGCAGGCGATCCCTCCAAATTCCTCACCGGCCTCAACCGCGGGCTTTCGTCCATCTTTGAGCGCGCCGCCATCACCATGTTCGCCACCGCCTGCTACGTCGTGATCGACCTCAGCAGTGGCGAAATCCGAGGTGCCTCCGCGGGCCATCCCAGCGCCATCCTCGCCGGAGAAAAAGGCGTGAAACGGCTCTCCCAACAAAAATCTGAGCGAGGGCCCGGGTTGGGGCTGATGCACGATGCGCGCTTCCCCACCACCGTCGAATCCATCCTCCCCGGAGAAAGGCTGCTGCTCTTCACGGACGGCATCATCGAAGCCGAGGATGGCTCAGGTCAGGCATTCATGGAGCACCGCTTGGCCGAAACCGCCGTTGGAACCCGGAGCCTGGCCCTCGAAGAAGCCGTCGAGCACATCGTCGGCACGGTCCTCTCTCATGCCGAGGAAAACCGCTTCGACGACGATGTCTGCCTGTTAGCGATCGAGTTTGCCAAGGCTCCCTTGGCGGCCATCAAAGTGTAACGCCACCGGTTCCTTCTTCAGGGCAGCGCAGCGAGGATGGCCTCCACTTCCGCCATCCGTCCAACTCCCTCGTATCCGCAAGCCAGCATCCCCTCGGCCGGCCCCACCAAATGGCAGCCGTCCTCCTTCAGTTGGGCAACATTGCGTTGAGTTGCCGGGTGAAGCCACATCTTGCCATTCATCGCAGGCGCTAAAATGACCGGCGTCGTTCGCGGCAACGCGAGGTAAATGGACGACAAAGAATCGGGCGCCAATCCTTGAGCAAAGTGCCCCAACGTGTTCGCAGAAAGGGGAGCCACCAAAAAACAATCCGCCTCATCAGCTAAGGCAATGTGCCCCGGCTTCCAGCTTTGCTTCTCATCCTCCAACGAGACCAACACCGGACGGCGGGTCAGAGTCTGGAACGTCAATGGCGCGATGAACTCCGTCGCAGCTCGCGTCATCACCGTGTCCACTCGGTGTCCGATCTTCACCAATCGAGAGGCCAGCTCGGCGGCCTTGAAGGCTGCAATCGACCCAGTGACGCCAAGCACGATGTTCATGCCGTGACGCTGCCGCAAAACCCCGGTCCCGTCTACCCCGCTAGCAGAACTTCGCGTGCAGAATGTGAAGCCCGAGGAGATGGTTCAACAGCGCATCCTTGCGCACCAAAGAAGTCGGATCCCGGTCCGCCTCATACTCCTTCAGGAAACCCTCCACGGCAGACGCCGATAGCAATCCACAGCGATTCACCGCATCGCGATTAAGGAAAGCATCCATCAATTCGCGCACTTTGGCCTTCTTCTTCTCATCCGTGTGAGCCGGAGGTGCCATGAACGCGAACTTCTCCCGCTTGTAGAGGATTTCCGGCAGCACTCCTTTCACCGCCTCGCGCAACACATGCTTCTCGATGTTGCCCTTGATTCGAAAATGCGGAGGCACCTTGAACGCCGCTTCCGCCAAATGATGATCGAGGAAGGCGGGACGACTTTCCATCGAATTTGCCATGTCCACCCGATCTCCCCCCCAGTTCAAAATCTGCCCCTCAAGCTGACACTTTGCCCAAGTGTACTGGGCTCGGTCCAATGGATGTCGCCCCTCAAGCATCGAAGCGTCGATTCGAGAGGCAATCTCAGCGATGGGGTCATAGTCATATAACGACTCCGCCACATCCGGATCCAGCAACGGACGTGCGAGGTCCAGAGTCTCCATCCACGGCTGAATCCAAGAGGGCGTGAATCCACAAATCTCGTCCCATGCCTCATGATGGCGGGTATTCTCCGACAAAATCGCACCCTTGAAGAGCCGATTGGTCTTCTCGAGAGCGGCCGCGTATTCGGCCCTTACGTGCTCCGGCTCGTGCTCAATGCCATGGAGAAACATGTCGCGCTTGAAACCCGGATATCCGGCGAACAGTTCGTCCGACCCCTCTCCGGTCACCACACATCGGTATCCACACTCCCACACCCGCTTCGACATCAGGTTCTTGGCCACTCCCAGCGTGTTGTAGAAGGTTCGTTCAGCATGCCAAACCGTGTCGATGTAGTTTTGCCCGTAGAGATCGTCCGCCGCGAGCCGGATCATCTCCTGATCCGCATTCATCGACACCGCCATCTCTCTCGCAATACTCGACTCGTCGTAATCATCGCTATCGAAGGCGATGGTGAAAGCCTTGACGGGAGATTGCATGGCTCCCGTCGCGAGCCCGAGAATGCAGCACGAATCGATTCCACCACTGAGATAGCAACCCACCGGCACGTCAGCCTCCAACCTTAGAACCACCGCACGGGTGAGTTCCTCACGAATCTTTTCGACGTGATAGGCTTCGTCGTCTGGGCGGTCATGACCCCCTTCATGGGGGAAATCGACATCCCAATATTTGATCTTTTCGATCGAGAGTCGTTCACCGTTTTTCCGAACTCGCAACAAATGGCCGGGCGCAAGGGACTCGATGTTTTTGAATGCGCTCATGCCAGGTGCGATCGTCTGCATCAGCTGATGAAGCGCGGCCTTCTCGTCCAGCTCCGCTGGAATTTCCGGGTGGGCAAGCAGGGCTTTCACCTCCGAACCCCAATGAATCGTGTGCCCATCCTGAACGTGGATGAAAAGAGGACGAATTCCCCAGCGGTCACGCACCAGCAGGAGTTCGTCCTGTTCCTGATCATACAGCGCAAAGGCAAACTCACCGCGCAAATGCTGGAGGAAATCCAAACCATGCTTTCGATAAAGCCCCAGTGCGATCTCAGAATCCGATTTGGTCCGAAACCGCTGGCCTTCGGCCATCAACATCGAGCGGTGAAACTTGAAGTTGTAGAACTCACCATTGACGGTGGAAATGAAGCGATCGTCGTACGAACGAATCGGCTGGCAGCCCCCTTCCAGGTCATTGATCGAAAGCCGAGTGTGTCCGAATGCGATTCCACGATCTGCCCTCAACCATGTGGTTTGGGCATCGGGCCCACGATGGAGGATGGCCTGGAGCTGATCTTGAAGGATCGGCTCACGGCTTTCATTGAGTGGGCGGGCTGAAAAACTGCCGGCAATTCCGCACATGTCTGAGTGTCAGGGTAGGGGTCTGGCATCCGGGCTCTACGCCCGGGCTTGATTAAGAGAATTCGGGAAGGCGATCGAGACGCCCAAGAACGGCCAGCAACAAAGCTTGGCGAACAAAGACCGCGCCGTGGGCCTGGCTGAAGTAGAGATTGTGAGGCGTCTTATCCAAAGACGTGTCGAGCTCATCGAGGCGAGCCAACGGGTGCAAAATTACCGCGTCCTTCTTCAACGGACTCTCGGCATCCAGCTTGTATCGAGCATCCAGCGCCTTGTAGGAATCTCCGAGAAACGCAATCGAGTTCATGTAGATCACGTCGAGCTTCGGAAGACTCTCGCGAATATCGTTCGTGACCTCATACTCGATGTCCGCGCGATTCAGACTTTCGGTGACGTCCTTCCCAAACGGATCCGCCATCTCCGAAATCACGGTGACCTTTTCGATGTGGTCTGCGAACAACAACGACATCAGGAGAAAGGACTTCACGGCGCGCATCGATCCCGGCGTACCAAGAATTCCCATCTGGAGCCGACGATCGCCCGTCTCAAACGGTGCCGCTAGACGCGGCTTCCACTTGAGCAAGGCATACCAATCGGCGAGCGCCTGCGTCGGGTGCTCACCCGAACCATTGCCGGCGTTGATCAGCGGAACTCGCAGGTTTTGGAGAATTCGCTTGGGCGCGTCGGTTTCCGTATGTCGCATCACCACACAGTCACAGTAGGCATTGAACATCTCTCCAATGTCCTGCAGAGACTCCCCTTTTTTGGCACCCGTGATCGATCCGTCCGGAATCGAGATGATCTTCCCGGCCAGTCGATGCACCGCACTTTCGAAACTCGTGCGGGTCCGAGTCGACGCCTCAAAAAAGGCCGTGGTCACGATCTTCCCATCCAAAGGATGATAGGGCCAGATTTCGACCTGCTCGAGAAAAGCCGCAAGCTTGCAGAGTTCCGCCACTTGCTGAAACGAGAACTGTCGTGAATAGAGGACATTCTGCCCCGAAAGCTCCGCCAAGACCTTGAGATCGGGAGGCGACGATTCGAACAGACTTCGCGGTTCCGGTCGAGTGGCCTCGGAGCCACGTGGAGGCTTGAGGTAGGGAGTCACCGGATTCGGAGTGAAGGCATCGCTCATGATGGCAGAAGGTTGGAGAAGGGGTTGAAAATCGATCGGGCTAGCGGTTCACCAAAGTTCCCCTTTGATCCAATCGCGGATCAACAACCCGACCAGGGTCACCGCGCCCAAGGCAGTCCAGATGAGACCGAGGAGAACGAGGATCTGGAGAAACGACGCAGAGAACATAGTCAGTCGGTGAGGGTTCCAAGAGGACGCGCACCCACCCATCGGGCCGCAAACGTGAACACCATCGAAACCGCGGCGCCGACGAGGGCACCCGTGTACGGTTGGATTTGAAAGTAAGCCCAAAGTCCCGTGACGCAACCGGCGATGATTCCAACAATGACCAAAGGCACGTTCAGCGCCCGCCAGAACAACCCGGCAATCACCGGCCAGATGAGACTCGCCACCAAGGCGCCCGCGCTGAACAACACCTGATCGATGGACCATTCCGAAAGCGCCAATGCCCAGGCAATCAACGAAACCACGACGATCGCCGTCGCCGAGATCGGACGAAATTTCTCTGGGTTGAGATGCTGTCCGAAGACCCCCTCGTAAATGTCCCGCACCAACAGGTCGGAAGTCGCCGCTAACAGGGAATCGATCGACGACGCCATCGAACAAAATAACACCACCAGAATGATCACCCCGGCCATCGATCCGAGACCTGCCAATCCGAGCACATGCTCCGCCACCTGCGGTCCCACCTTTCCGGGATCGGTCACATTCACTCCCAGCGGCCCCGCACAAAGCGCCAGAAATCCGGCGGCGATCGGTATCGGAAACCACAGCACGCCCGATAAAAAGAATGCCCGTGGGGCCACCTTTTCCCGCATCGCGAAGGCACGGGACCACCACACGTTGTTGTGCATCACCTCGCCGAAGCCAAAGAGCATGTTATTGAAAATCGCCAGCAAGGCCGCCGGCATCATCACGTCCAGAAGCGCCGGCTGCTCCGCCACCAAATAGGAGTGAACCTCCTGCACATTCACGTGCTGAAGGGCCTCAAATCCGATGAATACAATGCCCACAAGAATGATCAGACTCTGGATGAAATCCGTTCCGATCACGGCGTAGAGGCCGCCAAATAGAGTGTAGAGCACGCAAACACCCAGGATCAGCGTCATCCCTTGCACGTAGTCAATGCCACCCAGGGCCTCGAGCAACTTGCCGCCGGCAATCGCCATCGTGACCAGCCAGGTGATCGAATACACCAGCGTGATCACAAGAAACACCGCCCATCCAGCATGCCCATACCGTCGACGGAAGAAATCCCCTGCCGTGACGCCATCCGGAAGCAATCGGCGGATCCGGTAGGCGAGGGGAGCAAACAGCATGAGCCCGAAGGATGCCGAAGCATAAGCAAGCATTCCCCAAATGCCCTTCTCGAACGCCAACAGGGGGGCGACCATCGTCGTGTTCGAAGTCACCCAAGTGGCCATCGCCGTCGCACTGCCGAGAGAAATCCCAACATTCCGACCCGCGAGCATGAATCCTTCGCTGGTTTGGGCCTTCTTTCCCCACCAAATACCCAGAACCACCCACAGTACGCCCAGTCCAAGGACGAGGCTCCAGGCAGTCGAAACAGGAAGGGCAGGCTCGTCGGTCATCATCGATGGCGAAGGAAGCCGTGAACAATGGCTCCAAGAGTAAGGGTCGTGACAAATGCTCCGGTGCCGAGGAGCAGAAAAAGTTGTCCACGGGAAAGGTAGTGGACCTCCATCATCAGGGGTTCCGACCAGTTGGTGGGTTTCCCATCGGCAGTGATCTCCCGAACGCGGAAGTGATAGGATCCTTCACGCAACCCGGTGATCACCGTCTCCGTATCGCTCCCCCGATAGCGTGTCTTCGCGTCGCCAAAATCCTCACTCGTGGCTTGCTGGAGTTCGAAGGGCCCCGTGCCCCCCAACCATTGCAGGTCCACCGTACCATCATCGCTCACACGATTCGTCGAAGGCGGATCCAACTCCAGATGCAGCCTGGATGGCGCGGCTTGGCTCACCACCACCAGTCCACCCACGACGAGGCCGGCAATGACCGACCTGCAAATTCGTAAGTTGGGAGAAGGGAAGGGGATGGTTCCTTGCGTTGGGTTCGCACGCCATGGGTGACGCACCAGCTGCGAAAACGACGCGCGTAGCCTTGAGGCAATCCGAACGAATGGCAAATTCTTTCTGGCCACTCGGCTGTCACGCGCTTTGGTGAGGTCCATGGCCACGCCTCCCACACACGTTTCCATTGATCGACTGAGTCACGATTTACGAGAACTCTCGGAGATCGGACGCGAGGCCGATGGAGGCGTTTACCGCATGGCCTTCACCGATGCCGACATGGCCGGTAAGAGCTGGCTCGAGGACCGCATGAAGTCCGCGGGACTTGAAGTTTCACGCGATGGCGCAAGCAATGTCATCGGCCGCCTTCGCGGTCGCGACCCCCAAGCCCCCGCTCTCCTCATCGGCTCCCATATCGACACCGTTCCCTGCGCCGGCATTCTCGACGGCACCCTCGGAGTTCTCACAGGTCTCGAGTGCCTGCGTGCCCTCCACGAATCTGGCCGACAACCGGAACGCGATATCGAACTCGTTGCATTCTCCGACGAAGAGGGACGCTTCGGAGGAATGTTCGGCTCCCAGGCCTTCACCGGTGCCATCAATCCCGATGGCATTCATCTCGCAACCGACCCGAGCGGAATCAAGTTGGCCGACGCCATGAAAGAACAAGGCCTCGATCCCTGGCTTGCCCTCCAAGCTCGCCGTGATCCCCAATCCGTCGCCGCCTATCTCGAATTGCACATCGAGCAAGGTCCGGTACTCAGCCAGGCAGGGGAACAAATTGGCGTGGTCGAAGCGATTACCGGGCTTTTCAAGTGGACTGTCACCCTAGCGGGCGAGCCGAACCATGCCGGCACGACACCCATGCCGATGCGACGCGATGCTTTCATGGGCGTCGCCGATTTCGCCCACGAAATCCCTCGCTTGCTCGATGAAAATGGCTCGGACCGCTCACGGGCAACCATCGGCCGGGTCGACCTCACGCCTGGATCCGCGAACACCGTGCCGGGCGAAGCCCGCTTCACGCTTGATGTGCGAGATACGGATGAGACCGTACTTCATGAGCTGGCCGAAGCGGCGCGTCGGGCACTGCACGCCATTGCCCGACGAAGAGGACTGAGGTTTTCCTACGAAGTCGAAAGCTGGATTCCACCGGTGGCTTGTGACCCTTCACTTTCCTCAATGGTTGAAGCGGCCGCTGCCCACCAAGGATTGCGTTACCGCAGGATGGAGTCGGGCGCCGCGCACGATGCGCAGATCGTTGCCTCCATCTGTCCCGTCGGCATGATTTTCGTTCCGTCCATCGAAGGCAAATCCCACTCACCCGCAGAATGGACCGCCTGGGACGACATCGAAGCCGGTGCTCGGGTGATGCTCGGAACCATCGAGCGCTTCGCCTTTTCCCCATCTCCCACGCATCCTACCTCGCCCGCTTCCTCCACCTCTCCCAAGACTCCTTGAAATGTCCGTAGCCGCCATCACCGATCCCCTCCGCCAGCAGTATCGCGAGGCTTTCATCACCCACCCACGCCGCGCCGAGCACCTCGCGGATGGCAACGTCGCCCTGCTCTGCATCGACGTTCAATATCTGGATGCGGCAGATGGCTTCGGTCTGTTCGCTGACCCGGATACCAGCGGCGTGCCGGAGGAAGGACGAAAGTACTACTTTGATCGTTTGCAGGCCTCCGTGCTCCCCGGCATGAAGCGGCTTCAAGAGGCATTTCGCGGCCAGCAGCTCGAAGTGATCCACTGCCGCATCTGTGCCCTCACTCAGGATGGGCGCGATCGCAGCGCCGGCCACCGTCGACTCCACCTTCTTGCCGCACCCGGAAGTAAAGAAGCAGAGTTCCTCGAAGAAGTGGCTCCTGTCGGCGACGAGATCGTCATCAACAAAACCGCAAGCGGCGTCTTCTCGAGCACGAATATCCACTACGTTCTCAGCAACATGGGCATTCGCTCACTTTATCTCTGCGGCGTCTACACCAATGAGTGCGTGGAAACCGCCGCACGCGACGCCTGCGATCTTGGCTATTTTGTCACCGTCGTTGAGGACGCCTGTGCGACCGTCACGGAACGACTTCACGAAGCTTCCATCGCGACCCTACGCGATCGCTACGCTCGCATCTCCAGTGTCCGGGAGGTCCTCAGGGAATTGGATGAACTCCGTGACAGCTCCACCGCCGGGATCATTTCGCGAAAATGACGAAACGTCCTCCATGGCAAGGATTGGGACAAAAAAAATCCCGCCGAAAGGCGGGATCTTTGTTTAGAAAGTGGCAACCCGTAGGGGAGTCGAACCCCTGTTGCCAGAATGAAAATCTGGAGTCCTAACCACTAGACGAACGGGTCACTTTCTATGTTTCCCGGTGACCACCGGGGTGGGTCGGGGCCGGAAAACTAGCCACCGGCCGGACTCTGACAAGAACAATTTAATAGGGTTTCCGATTTTTTTCATGGGCCCCATGAGGGCTTCCCCGCATGCGGTAGCAATGGCGGCTTGCCAGCAGGCCATCGAACCCTAATCTGCGCAGCCTCCGCGAGAACCACTTACGGAACGTTTCCTATGAATACCGACATCCTTTCCCAAGCTGCGGCCCAAGCCCGGGGCCTCGCCATTGATGCCGTGCATGCCTGCTCGTCCGGCCACCTCGGTTTGCCGCTCGGCTGTGCTGAAATTGGTGCTGTTCTGTTTGGCGGCGGCGGACTCCGCTTCAACCCGGAAGCCCCCAAATGGCTGAACCGCGACCGCTTTGTTCTCTCGGGCGGCCACGGTTCGATGTTCCTCTACTCCTGGCTGCATCTTTCCGGCTATGACCTGCCACTCGAGGAGCTGAAGAACTTCCGCCAGCTCCATTCCCGGACCCCGGGTCACCCCGAGTCCTTTGAAACGGTGGGGGTCGAAGCCACCACCGGCCCTCTCGGCCAAGGGATCGGCAACGCAGTAGGCTTCGCCCTTTCAGGGAAACGCGCCGCTGGCCGCTTCAATACCGCCGAGCACACGATCTTTGATCACCACGTGTTTGCCCTCCATGGCGATGGTTGCCTTCAAGAGGGGGTGGCCAAGGAAGCCATCGCATTCGCCGGACACAACCGCCTCGACAACCTGATCCTTATCTACGACTCCAACGACGTCACTCTGGACGCCATGGCTGAAGTCACTCAGAGCGAGGACGCCGAGGGCTACTTCACCTCTCAGGGCTGGGACGCCGTCACCATCGACGGTCACGACCTTGCCGCCATTGCAAAGGCTGTCTCCGACGCCAAAGCCAACGACAACGGCCGCCCCAAAGTGATCATCGCCAAGACCATCATTGGCAAAGGCATCCCTCAGGTCGCCGGCACTGCCGCAGGCCACGGGGAAGGGGGCGCGAAGTTCGCCGACGAAGCCCGCGCTGGCCTCGGTCTTCCAGCCGAGCACTTCTTCGTCTCCACGGAAGTTCGTGAATACTTCCAACAAGCTGCGGAAGATCAGAAGCACGGCTTCCTCTCCTGGCAAAGCGACTACGAAGCCTGGGCCCAAGCCAATCCAGAACTCGCCGACGAACTGCGTGCCGGGGTGCAAGGGGAAGTTCCGAGTGATCTTTCCGATCGCCTCCCTGCCTTTGCCGAAGACTACAAGGACGCGACCCGTGGCGCGGGTGGAGTCGTCATCCAATCCATTGCCAAGGAAATTCCCCAGTTCATCACCGGTTCCGCCGACCTCTACGGCTCCACCAAGAACTACATCAAGGGTGCCGGCGACTTCGGCCCAGAGAACCCAACTGGTCGCAATATCTGGTTCGGCATCCGCGAACACGCCATGGGCGCCATCTGCAATGGCATTGCCTACGACGGCATCTTCCGCGGTTCCGGTGCCACCTTCCTGGTGTTTGCCGATTACCTGCGCCCGTCGATCCGGCTCGCGGCTCTCTCCAAACTGCCCGTCACCTATATCTTTACCCACGACTCCGTCGGTGTGGGCGAAGACGGCCCCACTCACCAACCGGTCGAGACCGTCAGTGGCCTGCGCGTCATTCCTAACCTCGACGTCATCCGCCCAGCGGATGCCGAGGAAACCGCAGGTGCCTTCGCCGCAGCACAGCTTCGCTCGGATGGCCCGACCGCCCTCATCCTGACCCGTCAGGCCGTTCCCCTCATGAACGACCTGTCGGTCTCGGAGCGCCGCGAAGGCGTTCGGCGCGGTGGGTATGTGGTTCGCAAGGAAAAGGCGGAACTCACCACAATCCTGATGGGCACGGGTTCCGAGCTCCAATACTGCCTCCAAGCCGCAGACCAACTGGGCGACGGGGTGCGGGTCGTTTCGATGCCCTGCTTCGAACGCTTCGACCGCCAAGATGCCGCCTATCAAGAAGACGTCTTGCCGAAGTCCTGCACCAAGCGTGTTGCCATCGAAGCCGGCGTCACCGGCCTTTGGTGGAAATACGTTGGCACCGAAGGTCAGGTCGTCGGCATCGACCGCTTTGGCATGAGCGCTCCCGGGGCCACCGTCTTCAAGGAACTTGGCATCACCGCCGAATCCGTCGTCGCTGCCGCCCAATAAATCGGCACTTCAACCTTCCGCCGTCGCTCCGATCCGGAGCGACGGCTTTTTTTTGCCGAGATCCGTGAATTCCCTGTCGGGTTTTCGCCGACGAAAGCGCCATGAGGCTACGAGGAACGCTTTCACACATTGCCTTCCTCTCCCCAATCACTCATGAAAACCTCCAAAACCCTCCTCGCTGCTTCACTGGGTGCCCTGCTCGCGCCCTCGGTTCAGGCGGCTTCCGTCGTCCTCGTCACTCAGGATACGGTGCGCGATGCCGACCTCATCACCCACCTCGAATCCCTCGGCCATACCGTCACCACCGGTGCCTACTCCGCGCTCCCCGACAATCCGGGAGATGTCAGCACCCTCGAAGCGGCCGATCTCGTCATCGTATCCCGCAATACCAATAGCGGCGACTACGCCACCGACGCGGCCGAAGTCGCCGCCTGGGACAACCTCAGCACCACGGTCCTCCTCGGCAACTCCTACATCAGCCGCAATAACCGCTGGAACTGGATCAGTACGGCCAATCTCCAGCTCGACTACGCCTTGGACATCTCCGGCCCTGTCGGCACCGCCACCGTTCACCCCTTTTACAATGGGCTCACGCCCACTCTCATCGGCGACCCTGCCATTTCCGGCCTCGAAAAATACTCCTTCACCGTTGGCGCCGGCTCCGACCTCCCGGATGGGGGCGGCGTCCTTGGCAGCGGGGTCACCATCGGCGTTCGCAACAATGCATCGATCCCCAACGTGATCCTCGCAAGCTGGGAAATCGGAGGCAGCACCGGAAGCGGCAATCTTCTCGCCGGAGACCGCTACTTCTACGCGATGCCCGAAGACTTCAGCAACTTCCTGCCGAATGGGGTTCAAATCCTCGACAACATCGTTGCCACTGCAGTTCCCGAGCCTTCGATTCTTCTTCTGGGCTCCCTCATAGGAGCCGGTTGGATAGTCCGCCGCCGCCGCGATTGATTCCACACTTTCGGACCCGGGCGGGTGCGGGCGGCCTTTCCGCTCGCATCCCGCCTCATTCCACCGAAAGTCTCGGCATGCTTGAGGACACCATGGCCTTCATCCTCGAGGCCGAGAAATTAAAGGGCATTGAGCGCCGCTCTCGGCCCCCTGGCCTCTCCCGGCGTGAAAATCCCGCCGAGCACAGCTGGTCATTGGCTCTGATGGCCATGACCCTCACCCCCCAGCTCGCTCCTGAGCTCGATCTCACCCGGGTGATGAAACTCGTGGTGACCCATGACCTCGTCGAGATCGATGCCGACGATACCTTCTGCTACGCCGATCAATCCGGAAAGGCCGAGCGCGAGCACGCCGCCGCGGAACGCATTTTCGGATTGCTGCCCACCGCACTCGAACAGGAATTCTGGCAGCTATGGAATGAATTCGAAGCCGTCGCCACCCCCGAGGCACGGTTCGCCAATGCTCTCGACCGTGTTCACCCCATTTTACTCAATTTCCATGGGGAAGGGGGGACCTGGAAACAGTTTGGAATCCGCGCAGAACAAGTCGAAGCGCGACTCAGCGGCCTCCGCGAGGATTGCCTACCCCTTTGGGACTACACCCAGACCCTGATTCATCAGGCAGTCGCCAAGGGTTGGCTGCATTGACCGATCACCGGGACCTCAGAACCTCACTCTGAGAAACCCTCATGACCGAGACGAACCATGGGCAGGCCCGTCCCTCCATCGAGCGGGGGCGGACACAACGCCCCCGCTTTCTCTGGAGAACGAATTAGCCGGCGATCTCCAAGCGGTGGAATGCCGCCCAGTCATCGAGATTGTTCAGATTCACCGCATCGAGGATCGAACCATCATCTTCGCGTCCCGCGGCCTGGAGAATTTCAGTTCGCGTCTCCTCCTTATGCTCGTAGCCAAGAATCCCGGCATTCAATTCGTCGACCACAGCGGCATCCAGAGCGCCGCCCTTCTGGTCAAGAATCCAAGCTTCAAGCTGAAGATAGGACGGCTTGGACTTCATGAACTCGACGAAAGCCTCTTTCTCAATCCCCAAGGCGCCCAGCACCATGCTGTCGTACCCCGCTCCAATCGCCGGATAATCGGGGTGAAGCTTTCCAACATTGGAAAGCGAGACCTTCTCCCACAACCGCGGAAGATGAAGCACACCGAGGGGACCGGCCACGCCGGAACTGATCAAAGGAATGGTTGAGCTCATGAATTCAATAGGAATCGTTGCGCGGCCAAGGTGAAGCGGATTGTCGATCGAGCAATCGGATTCCTCATCAAATAGAAGCAGTATCCGATCTTCGTTCTTTGAACCTCGCTCCCCAGGCCTCGATGGTTAATCCCCAAAAAGGTTCCCGAGCCCGCCGATCACAGAACCCTCTCCCTTTTGATTGGCATAGAGGCTGGTAATGCGCTGCGCAAGACGAGCAAAGGGCATGCTTTGCAACCATACCGTCCCGTGCCCTTGCAAGGTGGCGAGGAAGAGCCCTTCACCGCCGAAGACCATCGACTTCAGGTTGCCCGCACGCTGAATGTCATAACGAACCCCCTGAGTGAATCCGACCAGACACCCGGTATCGACCATCAACTTTTCGCCCTTTAGCTCCTTCCGCACCACCGTTCCTCCCGCATGGATGAAGGCCATGCCATCCCCATTGAGCTTTTGCAGAATGAAGCCTTCTCCGCCGAAGAGGCCCGTCCCCAGCCGCTGGTTGAAGGCGATTCCCACCTTGGTGCCCATCGCCGCACAGAGAAAGGCGTCCTTCTGACAAAGAATCTCACCTCCCAGTTCAGCAAGGTTGAGCGGCACAACGGTGCCTGGATAGGGTGCAGCAAAGGCAATACGCTTCTTGCCGCTCCCTCGGTTCGTGAAGTGAGTCATGAATAAGGACTCCCCGGTGATCGCACGTTTTCCGGCAGACAGCAGCTTGCCCATCAAGCCCTGATCAGGTTCTGAGCCATCGCCCATTTTGGTTTCGAATGAGATTCCCTCTTCCAAATAGTTCATCGCGCCCGCCTCGGCGATCACGGTCTCATGGGGATCGAGCTCCACTTCCACCATCTGGATCGACTCGCCGATGATTTCATAATCAATCTCGTGGGAGCGACGGCCAGTGGCCATGGGCGATGACCCTCCTGCGGGTAGGGGTGGGGGTGGTCCCTCACGAAGAAACAAATCGGGAAAGACCTTCGACGCAGGCTCCCAGGTGGTCATGCCATGGCTCCACAACAGAGTGGTCGGTTTGACTGCCCCTGATTCAACGAGTTCAGGGAGATTCTCTTCATCTGTCTGGGCTTGGGAACTGCCGGGGCCATGGGTGTAGTGCCAACTCTTCATCGCGCCGAACCATACGGAAATGTCGTATCCCTGCCACCGGGAAAACACTGGCCCCCCGAATCGCTCCTGTCACAGTCCGCAGCATGCCGAAGGACCTGCTCGCCCTGAGCCGTGAAATCAAAGGACTCGCCGAAACGGGACTGCGCTATTCCGACGGCGCGTTTGACCGTGAACGCTATCAGCGCCTCCATGAGATCGCTTCAGAACTTCTGCAGACCCAGGTCCCTAACTTCATCTGGCCGGTGGAGTTCGGCTATCCGACACCCAAAGTCGACTCCCGTGCCGCCGTGATTGATGAGGGAAAAATCCTACTCGTCCGCGAACGCAGCAATGGCCTGTGGACTCTACCGGGGGGGTGGATGGACGCCGATCACTCACCCTCCGAAAATGCCGTTCGCGAGGTCCTTGAAGAAAGCGGCTACACCGTCCGGGCCCGCAAGCTGGTGGCCGTTTGGGACAAAGCCAAACACGGCCACCCTGCGGAACCGGAGTACACCTACAAATTGCTCTTCCTCTGCGAACTCCTTGGTGGAGGTGAGCCCCCCTCCCACGACCACGAAATCAGCGAGATTCGTTGGTTCGCACCCACAGAACTTCCCGAGATGTGCCCGCACCGGGCTTCACCGGAATACGTGGCAGCCGCCTTCCGGCACCATGCTGATCTCGATCTCCCTACCGAATGGGATTGAGAGTCGCACCGAGTTCGAGCGTCTCCATCTTCTGATCCTTGGAGGCTTCAGGGCCGCCAGCCATCGTCCACCAAGGACGCGGCGCCGGGGTCGTCCGGATTCAACCGGATCATCCATCGTCGGCCCACCGCATATCGGTCCTCCAGATCGATCCAATCGATGTCAGGATCTCGATTTCGGAAGCCCACATATCGGAAACGCCCCGCACCCTCCGAACTCATCCGCTCGAACTCGACCAGCATCTCTACGACTGTGTGGAATGAAGTCTCTGTACTGCGGTCAAGCTCGCGAAAACGAATCGAACGGACCGTCACCTCCTCTGCGGGCCATTGCTCCATGGCAGCTTTTGCCCTTTTCTCCCATGCATGCGTGATGACGAAGAATCCCACCGCCAAAATCCCTAAGAGACCCCAACTTCCCACGAGTCGATAAAGCTCACCCTTGGCTTTAAAGTGCCAACGAAGCTCCTCCTGTTTTGACATCGCTATTTCAGCCGACGCAAGGAGCTGAAGACTGCAAGTTCAAAATTCGTTCCGTATTCGGAAGGGAGTGGCTTTCACTTTGATTCGACTGACCTTCAGCGCCTTTTGACAAAATCACTCCTCGCGCTTCTTGACATCTATACGCCTTTTTTCGTATGCGAGTAGAGATGAAAAAATCCATCTCTCCCCTCAGAGTTTGGCTTCAAGTCTCCTTGCTGATTTGGGCTACGTTTCTTCCGCAGGCACTGCAGGCTTCAGAGTCGAAAGGTCAGACGCACAAGGTAACTCTTAACCCCAGCAACCTTCTGGTGGTCGTTCCTGGAGATCCGGGCTCCGCCAACTTAGGTGCCATTGTTCACGACTCCGGCGAATTCTGTATCATTCCACAGGCAAAACTCCGCAAACGAGATGGCAAGGTCGGCAAGCTCCAGCGCATCTACGGCTTCTGGGCCGGCGACGAGGCCCCCTTCGAAATCAAAGTGGCGGCGTCCGGCGCCAAGTTAAACGTCAAGCTCGCCAACAAAACCAAGTTTTCCTTAACCTTCAACGAATCAACTGGGCAAGTCACCGTTCGCGCCAAAGGGCAATATGAGCGAACACGGATCAATGAGGCCCAGGTGCTAGAACTGGCAGAATTTGGCTCGTACTGGTTTCAAACCGCAAGGACCCTGATCAACTACTCCAAGTCCCATCCCGATTTTTTCCTGAATCCAAACTACGACGCACTCGATGCCAGTGCCGCTGGAAAGATCTCTGGTGAGACTTTTCTGCAATCCACGGAATCCGCAAAGCTTGCCGAGCTCGCTTGGCTGATCACCAAAGTCGCCGGAATTACTGGAGGCATCATCGCGGGAGGCGTCGCCCTTAGTGCCTCGGCCCCCCTAGCGGTCGTCGCCGGGAGCGTTCTGGGTTTTGGCGGTGCCATCGCCGGAGCCTACGATCTCATCAAATTCAAAAATCCCGACAATCAGTCCGATGTCTTCGATGGCGTCGTGACTCCCCTCAACGGCGCGAACAGCCTGAATGATTGGCGTGAACTGTGGGGAGACCTTCGCAACTTGATTCGGTCAGGCAAAAACTTGCTCAAATCGACCGCACTGTGGTCGATCGCCATCGATAGCCTGAATTCTCTTCTGGAGAAACCCGCTCATGCCCTCGTCAACGGGATGGTTCTCAAGATCCTCTACACTTGGCCCTCCTCTCAGCGGGATCTCGACACCACCACCACCTTCCTCGGGGAATCCGTAGGATACGCTTCCGCGTCGTCCTCAGAATACCTCATCTGGACAGGAGACGATACAGGTTCAGGAGGCCTGGAGCAGGTGACCTGCCTCATCTCCCAAGCGGCAGAAGACGCGGTCCTTCCCTCATCCTTCGTGGTCTCTGCCAAAGCAGGTTGGTATGAGCCAGCCGGGGGATCTGGGCCCGCTTACCTCGAGATGTACCTCGAAAATCCTCAGACAGGAGTCCTCTATGGTCCTCGCAATCAATTGACCATTCAGCCTGGGACTCAATCAGGTGCCGCCTCGACCCCTGTCGGCTCGGCCAGCTTCACGTGGAATCCAAACACCACACGCATGACCTGGGCCTTTGATTGAGGCAATATCGGCAGCCTCTCTTTCAAAACTCGGATGAAAGTGCCCTTGAGCGTTGTTGGAGCAGGTCTGCTTTTGGCCATCGCAGGCCTTCTGGCCCTTGGGATCCATCCAGCGCACGATCCAATTCAGTTGGATCGTGCGCCAGACACCTCCAAGGCTCCAAAAACTTTCCCATCCGAGAGCTTCCCACCACCATCAGAGAATTCCCTGAAGTCGAGGACACGCACTCCCGATCAACCCGAAGAGGCGAGTCCAAATTGGGAACGGCTACCTCCTCGAGAACGCGCCGCTGCCGTTCAGAAACATCTCGAACAGGTCACCAACGTGAGCTCCCTGGCAGTGGTGAAAAGCTACTATCGAAGAGAAGTCGATGCGGCCATGAGGATCGAGATCCTCGCCCATCTCGATGATGAAGAATGGACCCAGGACCAAGTCGACTTTCTCGAATCTGTGATGCGGCTCGATTCGGATGCTACCGTCCGTGAAGCCGTCCTGATGTCGGCGGCCTACCAAAATCCCGTCTGCCTACCGCTTCTCCAACTCGGTCGTCAGGATCGCGATGAAAACGTAAGGGAACTGGCCGCCGAATTGATCGAAGAAGCTCAGGAGTAAGGCATTCCCAAGGGGGGGGCTTTACTTTTTCAAGAAGCCCACCAAGGCCTTAGCATATTCCTGAAATGCCTCGACTTGGGGCACGTGGCCGATGCCTGGAAGGGCCACGTAGGTCGAGCCCGGAATCGCATTGGCGGCCTTCTGACCAAGCCGCTGATATTGTCCCATTTTAGCAGCGGTTTTCGCATCGGCCCGGTTTTTGCCGATCGCTGTGCGGTCACGCTCACCAATCACCAACAAAGTCGGCACCTTGATATCCGGAAACTCGTCAATCACTGGCTGGGTAAACACCATGTCAGAGGTGATTGCCGAGATCTTGGCCATGAGTTCCTTCGCCGGGCCTTTCGTCCACCCCGCTTGAATCGCCAGCAGCGGATCCCAGGAAGACTCCCATTTCCCATCGAAGTAGGCCTTGCTCATGTAATTCCGCACCGCCTCATCATCCTTCTTCATCTCTGCTGCCACAGCGTCGTCGATCGGTTGATAGGGGACCATCCGCTTCCAATCCTCCAATCCAATAGGATTGACCAACACCAGTTTCTCGCACACCGCCGGGAACATCAGCGCGAAGCGCGCCGCCACCATTCCTCCCATGGAGTGTCCGACAACATCGACACGGTCCACTCCCAGATCCTTGAGCAAATCGTGGGTTTGGGTCGCCAATGCCTGGAAAGAATATTGAAATTCCAATGGCTTGCTCGATTTTCCAAAGCCGATTTGGTCCGGCATGATCACCCGGAAACCTTCCTTCATCAGCAAGCGCGCAGTCTTTTCCCAATACGCTCCCGAGAAGTTCTTCCCATGGAGAAGCAGCACGGTGTGCCCATTCGGCTTTTCCGGAGTCTCATCCATGTAGGCCATTTCCAGGTCTTGTCCCTGTGCTTCGAAGGTGCGGATCTTCACCTCAAAAGGATACTCGTAGTTCGACAACCGGGCATCCAGCGCCGGAAACGCCTCAGCGAAAAGGGGTGATGCTAGGGTAAGGCAGGAGGCAAGGACGAGCGCAGCTTTCATGAACGCGCCACCATCCGCCAGAGCCTCCATCGCGCAAGTTTTTCGTTCTGCCGGGATCGTCTTGCGCCCCGCCGCTGCCGTGCCGGATCATCGTCCCCGCGGAAGGCCGGAAACGATGCGCAAGATCCTCCACATCGACATGGACTGTTTCTACGCTGCCATCGAAGAGCGCGAAAATCCCGCACTTCGCGGCAAGCCCGTTGGTGTGGGAGGCAGCTCGCGACGAGGAGTGCTCACCACTGCCAACTATGAGGCACGAAAGTACGGCTGCCGCAGTGCCATGCCCGTCTTCAAGGCGAAGGAGTTGTGCCCCCACCTCATCCTGGTGCCAGTGCGCTTCGATCTCTATCGGTCCGAATCCGCACGCATCCGCGCCATCTTCGGCCGCTTCACAGAGAAAATCGAACCTCTCTCCCTAGATGAAGCCTACCTCGACGTTTCCCATCTTCGCTCATCCGGGGCGGCCATTGCCCGCGAACTGCGAGCCCAGATTCGCGAAGAAACCGGGCTCACCGCATCGGCTGGCATCGCACCCAACAAACTCATCGCTAAGATCGCCTCGGATTGGAACAAACCCGATGGTCAGCATGAAGTCACTCGCGACGAGGTCGCCGAATTCATGGCACAACTTCCGGTCGGCCGATTGTGGGGGATTGGGCCGAAAATGCGGGGCAAGCTGAACGCCATGGGCATTCACACCTGCGGCGACCTGCAGCGTCTCGACAAGTTGGAATTGGCCCAACGCTTCGGTTCCTGGGGCTTGGAACTCCATGACCTTTCCCGTGGCGAGGACACCCGGGAGGTGCGCACCGAAAGCATCCGCAAGTCGGTCTCCTGCGAGCATACCTTTCCGGAAAACATCCAGACGCTGCCCGCCCTCGAGCCCATGCTCCTCGCCATGATCGAAGAGGTCCGCGAGGACCTTGAGCGAAAACACTCCAACCGCCTCATCCGCTCCCTCGTCATCAAGATGAAGTTCTCCGACTTTACTCGAACCACGGCCGAGAAAGCGCATGCGGAATTGGATGCCCATCTCCTCAAAGAGCTCCTCGCCGAAGCCTGGAAGCGCGGTCAAAATCGCCCCGTCCGCTTGCTGGGGGTTGGAGTTCGCTTTCGGGATCCCGAAGAAAAGCAACAACTCGATCTATTCTGAGCAAGACCCTCCATTCGGGGGATCGCCAAATCGGAAATCCTCCCCTCAGGATGCCAGAGTGAAAACCCTGCTCCCTGCCTGTCTCATCAGTCTCGCCTCGCTTTCCGGGGCGATGGACACTTGGCAATTGGACTTCGGCACAGCCGAACCAACCGATGGCTTCCTGTTGGTCACCGCCTCAGAACGCTACCATTCTGCCAGAGGCTACGGCTACGACTTGGTCGGCTCGCCTCACGACCAAGGCACCGTGGTCACCGGAACCGGAGGTTTCTATTTCTCAATCCTCGCTCCACCGGGCAACTACCTCGTCAGCGTCCAACTCGGCGCACCCCATTTCGCCTCCGACACCACCATCAAAGCAGAGTCCCGTCGACTGATGCTCGATGCTATCAAGGTGCCCGCTGGCGAATCAAAAACCCGGTCATTTGTCGTCAATGTTCGCACTCCCGAAATCGAACCCGGCGATCAAGTCCGCCTCAAGGACCGAGAAAAACCCTACCTGCATTGGGACTCCAAGCTAACCCTGGAGTTCAACGGTCAAGCTCCCGCCATCGATTCCCTGGAGATTCGGAAAGCCCCCGAAGCTCAGACGATTTTCCTCCTAGGAGATTCCACCGTCACCGACCAACCCTATGAACCTTGGAACTCCTGGGGACAAATGCTGCCCGTATTCTTCGACGAATCCGTCGCCGTCGCCAACCACGCAGAGTCCGGTGAAACCATCCGCAGCTCCCTCGCGGCCGGACGCTTCCGACAAGTCGAACACTTCCTCAAACCCGGCGACTATGTCTTTCTCCAATTTGGCCACAACGACATGAAGGACCGCAGCCCGGATGCACTGGATCGCTACACCACCCAACTCACCCAAGCCGTCACCCGCTTTCGTGCCCATGGAGCCCATCCAGTGCTGGTGACCTCCATGGAGCGAAAGTCCGGCGTCAAGGCCGACACCCTGGGACGCTACCCCGATGCCGTTCGACAGGTCTCCGAAACCACCGGCGCTCCTCTCATCGACCTTCATGCCATGAGCCGCACCCTCTACCAGGCACTGGGTAGCCAGCTTGAAGCCGCTTTTCAGGACGGCACTCACCACAATGACTACGGAAGCTATCTGCTGGCCGGGTGCATGGCCCACGGCATCCAGAACGAGCTCCCCGAATTAGCCCAACATTTCCGCCACGGCATCGAGCCCATCGACCCGGCCCATCCACTCCTCCCGGCCGACTTTCACTATCCACCTAGCCCGCTGACCGACCTCGCCAAACCCGATGGCGATTGAAACCACTACACCGCATCCAAGCTGGACACTCGCGGGCTACCATCCCGCATTCTTCTTCGAAGGAGTCCAAGTCCGGAAAGCCCTCCCATGACCAACAACCCGCTGGACGGCTCCGGCACGTATTCAATCGTCAGCGTCGGACCCGCGAAACTGGAGTTCGAAAACCCTGCATACGTCGCCGCTACGGTGCTATCGCCAGTGCCGATCACCACCCGAATCGTTTCGCTGGCATTCAATCGAGCGAGAATCTCAGCCTCGGCCGTAGGAGATAAGGTCAAATTGAAGACATCCACATCGCCCGAGGCCGTCTCCGTAAAGGTCACCGTCCCTAACGAAATCAGGGTCAAGTCTCCGTCACTGACATCGGTAGCGGTCCCCGGATCGCTGCCATCATAGGCAAGAGGAGAACTCCCGGGCTCGATGCTCGAAAGCGACACGCTCGTATCGAGATAAAGATTCAAACCGCCATCCGTGGTGAAGCCAGCATTCGATTGAGAAAGGCTGAGCGTCATCGAAGTGATGTCGGTCACCGTGCCCAAGGGCCCGGGAGCAAAATCCGCCACCCCATAACTCGCAAAGGAGCCGTTGGCGCTTCCTTCAACGTTGAAAAAGGCATCGCCGCTGCTGCCCGAACGAGGGCCACCGGGTTGCACCGTCGCATTGTCAAATGCCTCGACCGCCACCGTCGCCGCCTGGAGCGAGGAAAGGGCAAGCCCCGATACTGAGAGGATGAGAACGCAGGTTTTCATGGAAATCGAGCGTGGAATGTCTCGATCTTTCCTCATCTTCGCGAGTCTGAAATGGAATGCACGCCATCGATCCCAGTCGGTCAGCGAGTTAGGTCATCACTTTTTTACGAGATCTCCTTCGTCACCATCTTACATCTCAGAATGGGCCTCGAAGCTTGGCAAACTCTTTTCGGTACCTAGCTTCCATACTGACCCCGGCACCTCACCCCGTCCCTCCCCGGGAAAACCTTCCCATGAACCCCTCGATCCTTACCCCTTGTCTTCTCCTCTCAAGCCCTCTTGTTCATGCGGATCTCCAGATCACATGGGAGCAGCCCATCAAAGGGACATCCGCCTTTGCCAACGCCCTCGGGGACATTGATGACGATGGAGACATCGACGCCTGCATGGCTCAGTTCACCAGTGAGGGACATGTGCTGGTCAACGATGGAACCGGGAATTTCCACCTAAGCCCCACTGCCGCGACCCTTCCTTCCGCTGGCGACATCGCCCTCGGAGACCTCGACGGTGATGGCGATCTCGACCTCTTCTTCGCCCGCCACTTTTCCCCTTGCGCCGTCTGGCTCAACGATGGTGCAGGCAACTTCACCGACAGTGGCCAAACGATTGGCGGATTTTACTCCCGGCGGACTTTGGCCCTCGGCGACCTCGATCACGACGGAGATCTCGACGCCGTAGTGCCTGCAAATGACTCCAACCAACCCTGTGAAGTCTGGCTCAACGATGGCCATGGCCTCTTCTCCAACAGTGGCCAGATTCTCGGGATGCAATACACCCAAGGTTGTGCCCTCATCGACGTGAACCATGATACCCATCTTGATCTCGCGCTCGCGAACAATGGCGCCAACACCCTCTGGATGAATGATGGAACGGGGGTCTTCACACTTGCGGGGACCTCACTGGGGAGCAAGAGCAGCTTCGACATCGACTTTGCCGACCTCAATGGTGACACCCATCCGGATGCCTTCATCTCCAATGGCCATTCGAGCGATAACGCCAATGAAGTTTGGTTCAATGACGGTGCCGGACATTTCTCCGATTCAGGCCAGAGCCTCGGCGGACAGTATTCCTATTCCACGGTGTTGACCGATGTCGACACGGATGGAGATCTCGACGCCGTTGTCGGTAATACCACCGCGGAAGCCAACCAGGTTTGGCGCAACAATGGATCCGGAACCTTCAGCTTGCTGGCCGTCACCCTCGGCACCCAGAACGCCTTCGATGTGGACACAGCCGACCTCGATGGCGACGGCGACAACGATTTTTTCCTCACCGTCAACGGCTTCCCCAGTGAAGTTTGGATGCGGATCCCCGTGAGCGAAGGAGGACCCATTGCCGACTCCGGCCAGCGACTTGGGGGAAGCGAGGGCAATTGCGTGGCGACCTTTGATTTCGATGGCGATGGTGATCTCGATGTCGCGGTGGGAACGATCGAAGGCACCGTGCAACTCCTCGCCAATGACGGTCGGGGACAGTTCACCGAAATCGGCACGTTGCCCCACGACAACAACCCCATCAACAACGCCCTCGGCGTCGGGGATTTCAATGGCGACACCTTTCTCGATCTCCTCGTCATCAACTCCAGCGCGTCGCCCGATCGACTCTGGCTCAATGACGGTGCCGGACATTTTACCGCCGCCGCTCAGGAGATCGGCTCGGACAGTGGTGGTGCTGTCGCCGTCATCGATCTCGACGACGATGGGGACCTCGATGCCGTGGTGGGAAACCTCAACTACTTCGCCACTCCCGGGCAGAACAAAATCTATCGAAACCACGGGAGCGGACGCTTCTCCATCATCGACGCCCTGGGGACCGGTTCCACCTATGCTCTCACTTTCGGAGATTTGAATGGAGACACCCATCCCGATTTCATCGTCGGCAACTACGATCAGGGCACAACCATTTGGCTCAATAGCGGCTCGAACAGTTTCACCTCCACCGGCCAGGCGCTTGGCTCGGGAGAGACCTATGACCTCCAACTCGGCGACTTCGACGGGGATCTCGATCTCGATCTCCTTCAGGTCAATGGCAATGCCCCCAGCATCCTCTGGATCAACGATGGTCGGGGTAGCTTCTCCGCGTCTCCGCAGGTCTTCACCGGAAACTATGGCCGCAGTGCCGTAGCCTACGACGCCGATGGCGACACCGACCTCGACATTTGGTTGGCGCAGGGCTCACTCACCGAAGCCGCCGACACGCTCTGGATCAACGATGGTCACGGTACCTTCACGCGTGCCGACCTCAGCATCCGCCCCCAATATACACGGGATGTGGTTGCTGCCGATTTTGACGCCAACGGCAGCGTGGACATCTTCGCCGCCAGTTTCCTTGGAGACCACATTCTCTGGAGTCAGGTCGATACCACGACGGTCGAAAGCTATGCCGCCTCTTTCGGCTTGAGCGGCAACGACACCCTCCCCGATGCCGATCCTGACCACGACGGGGTTCCCAATTTCGAAGAAATGGCTTTCAACATGAACCCCTCTATCTCCGACTTCCAGAGGGTTTCGGATATCGTAACCGCCACGTCGGGAGTTCCGACTCTGACCATCGAAGCGGCCGGAAACAGTCACCGCCTGGTTGCCAAATCCATCCGACGCATCGGCAGTGGCCTCTTCCGCTACGAAATGGAGTATGCCACAGATCTCCAATTCCAGCCCGTCACCACGGGTGTCACTGAAGTCACCTTTCCACTCAATGCCCAATACGAACGAGTCGAATTCCATTATCTTCTTCATGTCGGGCTTCCGGGTGAATTCGGTCGCTTTGCTGTCCGTTACGATCCCTAAGAATCAAAAGCTCGGGACCTTCTCGGACCTTTCCTAGAGCCAGATTTTCCGGTAACACATGGGGCAACATGCCCACCCCAAGCTTGCGCCCCGGACTCGTGTTGATCTTCCTCGCCGGTTGCTTGGTCGGCTGTGCCAACTTTCGTCGATTGAGCCGTGATCTCCGATTCATCGATCGAACGGACACCGTCATGGCCCGTCTGAGTCCGATGCCTGACGATACCACCGTCTATGGACTCGCACTCGGCTATGACTCGACCACCCAGAAAGTTCACGCCGTAGACGGGGCCAAAGTCGGCACCGGCGGCGTCTTTGGATTCTTTGTCAAACGCAACACCGAGCAATACCTCATGGCATTCGCCGATCAGAACGACAATGAGAGCTACGATCCGGGCGAACCGGCATGGATCCATACGGATGGGTCAGGAAAACCAGCACCCGTTCTCATTGACCCCTTCACCCATGGAGCCATGGTCCAAGGCCAGCTCTCAACGGCGACTCGCTTTCCCGAAAGCCTGGTCGCAGCGGCCCATGTCTTCAAAGCCGACCGCGCCCCTCGAGACATCGTGACGGGATGGAACATCCCCGTCGAACTCGGAACTCTTGCCCGAGTCGAAGAACCGCGCTTCAGCAGCGATCGTGGATCCCGGGGCTACTGGGAACCCGCAAGCTACCCCATCGAATCAGGAGTTGGAATCTTCTTCCTGGAAAATTACGACGTTCACCGTATTCCTATCCTTTTTGTCTATGGTGCTGCCGGCTCCCTTCAGGACTGGCGGCCCTTTCTCGATCACCTTGATCGTTCCCGCTACCAGGCTTGGTTCTTCCACTACCCCACAGGAGCCAAACTCGATGTCATGGGCTCCACCCTCAATTCCGCCATCCAACTGCTCCACGAGGCCTACGGATTTCGGAAAATGCACGTGGTCGCCCATAGCATGGGCGGCCTCGTTTCCCGGGATTTCCTCCTCAAGAACCGTCGCGACGGGCACTCCTATGTGCATCGCTTCGTCAGCATCTCCACGCCATGGGGCGGGCAAGAGTTTGCACGGTCCGGCGTCCGCAGGGCACCTTCCGTCATCCCTTCATGGTATGATCTGGTGCCCAACAGCACCTTCCAACAGAGGATTTTCTCCGAATCGATCTCTGGCAAAACTCCCCACCTGCTCCTTTACGGGCATCGCTCCCAGTCGTCGCTGGTCCTCCCTGCTGAAAACGACGGTACTGTCAGCGTCGCAAGCGAAACGCACCCGCAAGCGGTCGCAGACGCCGTCGAAGTTCGAGGCTACGATGAAGGCCACGTTTCGATCCTTTCGAACCAGGAAGTCATTCGTCGAACTTTTCAGTTCTTCGACCAAGACCGCACGGCTTCCAGCAGGCATTGAGCGCCATCCATCGTCTCTCAAAAGATCGACCTTCGGACCTGGATGACTTTCTGGAC
Organism: Haloferula luteola; assembly: GCF_014201715.1. Classification (GTDB taxonomy): domain Bacteria; phylum Verrucomicrobiota; class Verrucomicrobiia; order Verrucomicrobiales; family Akkermansiaceae; genus Haloferula; species Haloferula luteola. The sequence continues at coordinate 17,101 of NZ_JACHFD010000021.1, read as the reverse complement.
GGACAGCTAGACAAAAATCAGCGGCCGATGCGTCGTGAAAATGTGAAGCAAGGAGGCCATCCCCGTTGAAACGCCGAGAACTGGAAAGACTCTACGACGAGCACGCCCCAGCACTCTTCAGGCTTGGGATGGTCCTCTTGCGCCACGAACCCAGCGTGCAAGATGTCTTGCAGGAGATCTTTGCGAAGTTGGCCAAAGGCAGAGGCCGATGGACCTCTCCTGAAACCGAGCGCGCCTATCTGCTGCAAATGGTCCGTCGCGCTGCCATCGACCTTTCCCGGCGCGAAAAAGTCCGTCGCGAACACGCCGAGCGTCACCGCCGCGACCCCATCTTTGAGCGCAGCGAAGATCCAGACCGCGAGGCCTTCCGTGAGCGCCTGGAGGTCGCCCTGATGGCGCTTCCTGAAGAACAACGCATCGTCACGGTGCTGAAACTTTGGGAGGAACGTACTTTCGAGGAGATCGCCACGATTTGCGAGATTTCCCCCCATACCGCCGCCAGCCGGTATCGATATGCGATAGACAAACTGCGGCACCACTTGCGTCCCCTGTATGAGGAACTTTGAGATGAAAGATTCTTTCGAACGTCAATTGGCCGAGTGGGTGCCTAGAGGTCTACCCGCAGAGATGAAGCAAGCCGTCCTTCCACCGGTCCTTCCCGCCCTGGTGTTTTCCAAGTCGGGCTGGCTGGCTCTCGGCTTCTCGTGGTCTGCCACCGTGGCTCTCATCCTCACCACTCCCAGCGAACCCGCTCCCGATCTGATGGCACCGTCTGGACTCGTCCTCCCAGCCCAACGGTTCGACCGCGAATGGCTGCTCAACATCACATCTCCTGAACCCTTCTTTCCATGAAGCCCATCTTCCCTTCCCCTCGCTGGGTCATTCGCATTCTGGTCGTCGCTCTTTCCCTGATCGCCTTGATCTGGGCCGGCTTCAACCACTGGACAGCCCGGAACCGCCAACAGGCCAGACAAGCCTATCTGGAAAGCGGGGGGCAGTTCGACCTAGCGAGCCTCCTGCCACCCCTTCCACCCGATGAGGAAAATTTTGCGATGCTCCCCATCTTTGTCGAACTGCGAGATGCCATGGCCGTTCCCTCCGAAGACAGAACAGGGGATTTGATCCAGCGCTTCGAATCCCTCAAACCGGAAGATGTCCCTCGGCACCGCGCGATGAGCGACACCGATCACTTGCGAGCAATCGCCGAAGCTTCCGGGCTCCACGGAAGCTTCCAGGAAATGCTCAATGCTTACGAAGCGTCCCATGAGGAGATTCTTTCCGCCCTTCGCTCAGGACTTTCACGGCCCGATGTCTCCTATTCCAACCTGAGAGGACTGCCATCAAATCAATTCCTCTACAGCCTCAGCAGTGGCGCCAATTTGCTCTTAAGGAAGGTCTTGTTGGGACTTTCGTTCCGTTGCTCGCTCGCACTCGAAGCTGGGCGTCCGGATCTGGCCTGGGAGAGCCTTCAACTGCAGGCCCGGATCGCAGAATATGATCATTCCAGTGAAACCATGGTGTTTCACCTCGTCGGAGCGTTCGCCACCAGGGAGGCCGCGATGAACTTAAAGAGAATTCTCGAAGCGGGAGCATGGGACGAGGCTGCGGCCGCTGACTTTTCCGCGCACGCGTGGAACTCCAGCGCCAGCGAACTTCTTTTGCCCTCCATTCAGATCGAATTGATCGCCTTCCTTCAAGTCGTCGATCTTGCGAAATCGGATTCCGATTTCCGAAAGGACTGGTTCAACCCCACACCCCCAGCATGGCTCCTTCCCGCCATTCCCAGTGGCTACTACGATCAACTCGGTGCAACCGCACTTCGCGACGTCACCCAGTTTCAGTCGTGGCTGGTGGGGGAGGAGAGTTGGAGCCACTTGGCCGATTACCTCCGATCGATGACTCCTCCGAAACGCCCAGGACTGCTCGGAAACAGCAGCCTTAATGAAGTCCTCCATATGTGCAGCTCAGTCCTCCTTCACGAAGCCGTCGTCCAACAGCAAGCACGCGTCGCCCTCCGCCTGGAAGCCATCCGCTCCCGAACCGGAAGCTACCCCGAGTCGCTGGATGACTGGGCCGATGACACGCAACTCGACCCGGCGACCGGCCAACCATTCCGCTATCAGAGAACCCACGACTCCTATCTCCTCTATTCCCTCGGCGTCGACGGGATCGACGACGGTGGCAAAACCCTGCCTTCCCCCAAACCCAAAAGCAACCGGGAAGACCCCGATTGGGTGTGGTGAGAGCCTCGCCTGAGACCAGGAAGGACTTGCCGACTTGACCCAGACGTTCCTCATTGTCCAATAGTCGCCACCCTTGGCCTCGTATCTGTGATGAAAACTCTCGCTGCCTGCCTGCTTCTTGTCGCCTCTTCACTCGTCCATGCTGCCGAGCCTCCGCTACTCGATGAGCATGGCAATCCCGCAGGCTTCAAGACCCTCGCGATCGGCGACGCCGCTCCTGATTTCAAACTCCCTGGCATCGACGGTCGCACCTGGTCGATGAGCGATTTTGCGGAGTTTGAACTCCTGATGGTTCTCTTCACCTCCAATCATTGCCCGACTTCTCACTCCATCGAGCAGCGCTTGCAAAAGCTCCGCAATGATTACCGCGACCGCGGCCTGGGGCTCGTCGCCATCATGCCCAACCACCCCGATGGCATCCGCCTCGATGAACTGGGCTTCGGCGAATTCAACGACTCATTCGAAGACATGAAACCCTACGCCGAGCTGAATGGTTGGGACTTTCCCTATCTCTACGATGGAGAAACCCAATCCACTGCCCGCGCCTATGGCTGCCTCTGCACGCCTCATGTCTTCATCTTCGACCGTCAACGGCACCTGCAGTACGCAGGACGCTTTGACGACTCCCGTTTCTTCGAGGAATCAACCGTCCGTAGCCCTGATGCACGCCAGGCCATCGAAGATCTTCTGGCCGGTCGCCCAGTCACCGTCCCACTCACCCGTCCTCACGGTTGCTCGACGAAGTGGCGGGAAAAGAAGGCGGAAAAAATCGCCATCGCGGATGCTTGGAAAAAATTGCCGGTCACCTTGGACCCCATCGACGCCGAAGGCGTGGCCGCACTTCGTGCAAATCCCACGGACAAATACCGCCTGGTCAATGTGTGGGCCACATGGTGTGCGCCCTGCGTCGAGGAATTCCCCACGCTGGTCGATATTTCCCGGCAGTACGACATGCGGCCCTTTGAACTGATCACCGTGAGCATGGACTCTCCTCAGCAGCATGAGGCCGCCCATCGATTCCTCCAGAAGCAAGGCGCAGGCCTCACCCGCAACGTGGAAGCCTCCGTCAAAAAAGAAGGTCGCACGACCAATCACTACCGCTTCACTGGGGCTCAACAGGATGAACTCGTCGCCGCTCTCGACCCCGAATGGCCAGGCCCGCTGCCTCACACGGTGCTCATCGCACCCGGAGGGGAGATCTTGTGGCGGCACAACGGCGTCATCCAGGGTGCCGAAGCCCGCACCCAAATCGCCACCGCCCTCACTCGCTACTACTCCCCCGCTGAATAGCCGTCTTCCATCGATCACTCACGATTTCGGGGAACGAAAGCTCCGGGGGCCGATCCTTCTGTATCCCTTCCATCGGTATCATTTCCTCTCACCCAAGGGCTTCCCGCAACGGGCCTGAGGAATGGGATCTCTGGCAAACTTCCATCGGCCAACCGCTGGCCCTCCAGATCCCGTGGATCCAGCGAAATGAACTCCATGGGGGAGAGTCCCTCACCGAACACATTTCCGCGCATCTCACACCTCGATACGTCGAGGTTCTGCAACTCCGCCCGCCCTCGAAAACTCAGGTTATCGTGGATTCGATGCTCGAAGCCGGGAACATCCCGCCCCGCCCTCATGTCACGGCCCAAGAAATTGAAGTTGCTTCGATTCCCATACGCACTGTTGTGCATCCAGTCGCTGCCACCAGGGTGATGATTCGCGTAAAATCCACTCGCCTTGTTCTCCACCGCCAGGCACCGCTCCACCTCATGCCGGGGGATGGTTTTCGGCAATCGAGGGCGAGGCTCCACGCCGAAGCCCCCGACCTTGAATCCATTTCCATCCGCGAGCTTCTTTCCGTCCTCTGACATCCCATTGCGGAAAGCCCAGCAGCCTTCAAAGCGGATGCTTTCCCAGGCCGAAATGCAGTCAAATCCGTCGTCCGAATTGTACCAAGCCCGACACCCGCGAAAGACATTGCCCGTGTCACCCCGATCCGGATGGCAACCGAATCCATCGACATTCCCCCCTTTGCCACCCTCTGATACTGGATCGTAGTTGTTCCAGGCATCGCAGTTCAGCACCAGATTGTTCGAACCTCTCGACAAGTAGAATCCAATCCCCATTCCGTCGTGCATGGAGAGCCGCTCAAAACGATTGTGGCTTCCGGTATTCGAAAAGCAGATCGACTGCGTGTGACCCTTCATCGTCACCTGCACGCCCGTCACCTCGAGTCCCACCAATTCCAAATGGGACCCACTGACTTCGAACGCATGCACCCGCAGGCCATCTGGCCTCACCGCAGAAAAGTCAAAGACCGGACGTTCTCCCTCAATCGCTTGATACCGAATCGGCCGCTCCGCTTCGCCACTTTTGTCGAGATGAACCACGTAGGCCCAGATGCCGCGCTTCCTCGCCACCTTATCCTCCGTCATCGCATACCTCCCTCCTCCGAGAAACACCGTATCACCCGGGGAAACCTCTCTCTGCGCCCGCTGAACGGTCGCGAAGGGATCCTCCAATCCACCCGAAGCGCCATCGTCCCCGTCCGGTGCCACATACCACTCCGCCGCATGGGCTGCTCCGCAAATCACGCCGAGCAGGCCCCAGAGGAATCCCAGTCCCTTACAGAATCTCATCTTCCTCCTCCTACAGGAAACCTCCGACCTCCCTGTCAGCCAAGCCCTCACCCCGATGGGGGAGGCAGGGGAAGCCCCCACCTCGGATGCCCGCACCCCCGGCCCTCATTCCCTTCTTCATCGCTCGCGCCGCCGGCGCACCAGCAACGAAATCCCCAATCCGCCAAACAGAATGGATCCCGCCTCCGGTACCGCCGAGATCTCCACGTCGAAGAGACTGCTCCCCGAATAGATCGAGCTGAGATTCCCTCCATCGAGATCCATCCGTTTGATCTCCGTGATGGTCGTGAAATAAATGCCACCCGCTCCCACATCGAGGCCCCAGACATTTCCCAAACCCGTGGCAATCAACGTCTCGTCGGTGCCATCCAGGGCAATGCTCTTCAGGCTGCCCGAACCCTCTCCAAAATAGAGGCGGCCTTGATAAAGGGAGAGCCCCTGGATCATGGATCCTCCACTGTAAAGGGTGCTCAAACTCGAAGCATTCCGATCGTAAACTTGAATCACCGACGATCGGCTGGAAACGAAGATCTTATCGCTCAAGGGATCATACTCCACATCGATTCCCTGGCCTCCCACACTCGTGCTCAAAGTACTTAACGTCAGGGCATTCAGATCATAGGCATACAGAGCCGTTGAGTTGTAGGTGACGCTGAAAACCAGATCTCCAGAGTGAAAAATTCCCGAGGGATCCGTTCCCGTCGAGCCCGTCCCATAACTCACCTTGCCCGTCCCATCGGTTCCCACGCTGGAAAGCGTGTTGGCTGCGAAATCGGAATAATAAAGGGTCTGATCTTCCAAATGCAGGCCAGACAAACTCGATCCCGCCCCCGCCAGCACCGTCGTCACATTCGAGCCATCCGCGTCGCTTCCTCGTATCTGATTTCCCTCCACCCAGAAAACCGTCGCCCCATCCGCCAGCGAGCTCCATCCACACAAAATCCACAGACCACTCCAAAATCGTTTTAACATACTCTCTACTAGAATGTTAGCATCTACCCATCAAGAATTATCCAACTCCATTTCCCCCCTCAATCCGCGGGCCTGCGCGGCTCCCTCGCAACTTGTATGAAATGATGACAACCCGCAGGAGCCATTGGGGCCGAGACAAGATCCCAGAGGCCCGGTAGTCATGATCCCGTCGCAGGCTCGACTCCTGCCACCCACCCTTCGTGACCGCGCACCTCGGATCTCCATGCAAGAGCCCTCGCTTCCATCGATTTGCACCGCATTCATCATCGCCCTGGGCTCGCTGACATGCGGCGCCGAGCCCTCCGTCGGTCCTCCACCTGAATCCTTCTTCCAACTCGTCGATCCCAAAGATCGCGACGCCGCTCGCGAGTTCTATGGGAAATACATCGATGTCGACGGCATGCCCGCCGTCGCCTCCCCCGAAGTGGACGACCGTGCGCTCCTGCGCACCCACGAGATCGTTTCCCACATGCTGGCAGGCCGACCCGATGTGGTTCAGGCCCTCGTGGAAACCCAGATGTACCTCATCATCATTGGGCGCGATCAGGTCTACACCGACATGCCCGAAAATCGCCATGCTCCCAACCCTGACTACCTGAACGAGCGAGTCCGCGGCACCGGCGGCCGCCCCACCAGCTTCGGCGAAGAGAACCTGCTCAGCCTTCCCATCGATCGCTACGATGATGAGAGCATCGGCGTTCACGAATTTGCCCACACCATCGACGGCACCCTGAACCGTATCGATCCCGAATGGCGCTCGAAACTCCGCCAAACCTATCGCGCCGCCATCGATCAGGGCCTCTATCAGCATGCCTACGCCGCCTCCAATTCGGCGGAATACTGGGCCGAAATCGTCCAAGCCTACTTCGACTGCAACCGCGTCAACAATTGGAACCATGGCCCCATCGGCACCCGAGAACAGCTTCGGGCCTACGATCCAGCTGGGTACGAACTCGTCCGGACAACCCTTCGTTTGCAGCCCTCCCAGGATTGGCGCTACGCGTGGCTCCAGGCTTTGCCGAAAGTGACGCCTCCACCACAGGAATTCGCCATCGATCCGTGGTACACCCAATTCACCTACGCCCGCGAACTTCCCGTCGTCGGCCGCGGCGCCAGCGAAGCCGCTTTGCTAAAGGCCAACGACACCATCCGGAAACTCTTCGCCTACCGCCACGACATCCTGAAGGCTTTCATCAGCGACGGCGCCAAGCTCGTCGTCCTCGGAAAACAAGAGAACGTCGCCGACCTCCCCGAATTTCGCAATCTCCACGACCCGGAGATCGATCTTCTTGCCCGCGTTCAGGACTATCGCAACGACACCAAAACCTTCGTGGTCTCCGAAGAAAACGTCCTATCCGATCCCTCTGACCCTCTCGCCGGCGACTCCCAGATCCTCACGGTTTTTGCCAAAGCCATCGTCACCCAACTGGCGACGCGTGCGATCGATCCCAGCTGGGACCAACGCCAGGACGTTCAACAATACGAACTCCGAGTTCGCCGGATCGACACCGATTTCCGCCAACAGCTCGACCACCTCTACCAGACCGCCCTCCGTGCTGGTCGCTGGAAAGGAACGGCAGCCCAGCCTGACCCCATCGCCTACTGGACCACTGGCGTCCTCGCCTACTTCGATGCCGCGGGCCAAACTGCGGCCCCCCTCGATGCCCCCCATCCCATCCGATCTCGCGAGTCCCTCGCTCACTACGATGCGGACCTCCATCAACTCGTCGCCACCACCATGGCCTACGAAGGTCATGTCGATTGGCGCTTTCACCCGACCCCGGCCGCGAACGATCTCGCGCGATGAATTCATCCGAACGTCATCCCCGGGGGCTGATGACCCTGTTCTTCACCGAAATGTGGGAACGGTTCAGCTACTACGGCATGCGAGCATTGCTCGTGCTCTTCATGGTCGATGCCGTTCGCAGCGGCGGGATGGGGCTCGACGACAAAACCGCCACCGCCATCTACGGCCTCTACACGGCTGTCGTCTATCTCATGTCGCTTCCAGGTGGATGGTTGGGCGACCGGCTCCTCGGAGCTCGCCGAACCGTCAGCTATGCCGCCCTCCTCATCACCTTGGGGCATTTCACCCTCGCCGTGCCCACCACCCAGGCCTTCTACCTCGGCTTGGTATTTGTCGCCGTCGGTAGCGGATTTCTCAAAACCAACATGAGCACCCTCGTCGCCGACCTCTACCCTGAGGGAGGTACCCGGCGGGATGCGGGGTTCACCCTCTTCTACATGGGGGTCAATCTCGGAGCCTTTCTCGGGCCACTTGCCTGCGGCAAGCTGGCGGCAGTTTGGGGCTGGCACGCGGGATTTGCAGCGGCTGGGGTCGGCATGGTCTTCGGGTGGATCCAATTCCACTTCACCCGCCACCACCTCAAGGACGCCGGCGAACATCCCAGCCACCCGGGACCCCTCCACCTCCTGGAGCGCACCGGTGCCATCGGCCTCACCGGACTTGCACTGGCAATCCTGATCCTCGGCCTCACCGGACGTGTCACGCCCGATCCGATCGCCATCGCCCAGAGCGCAAGTTACCTCATCACGGGAATCGCTGCAGCCTACTTCGCCTACCTCTTCTTCTTCGCGGGTTTGGATCGTTCCGAAAAAGGACGCATCGGCATGATCCTGCTCTTGTTCCTCAGCTCCGCTCTGTTCTGGGCCGGCTTCGAACAGGCAGGCTCGTCATTCAGCCTCTTCGCCGAGCGTTTCACCCTCCGCGAGTTCTCCTTTCTCGATGAGCCCATTCCAGCCGCTTGGTTCCAATCCCTCGGGCCCATCATGGTCATCGCTTTCGCACCGCTGTTTGCCGCCCTTTGGATCGGCCTATCGCGGCACCGGCTCAACCCCTCAATTCCCGTGAAGTTTGGGATCGCCCTTCTGCTTCTCGCCGCGGGATTCCTCGTCATGCGCGGTGCCGCATCCCGACTCCTCATCCATGGCCAAGTCATGCCGACCTGGCTCATCGCCACCTTCCTGCTGCACACCTTCGGCGAACTTTGCCTCAGCCCCGTTGGCCTCAGCTCCGTCACCCAACTCGCCCCTCGACGCTTGGTGGGCCAGATGATGGGCGTCTGGTTCCTCGCCACCTCGCTTGGCAACTTGCTCGCCGGCCTCCTCGCCGGAGAATTCCACGAAGACACCGTCGCCCACTGGCCAGCGCTCTACCTCCAATGCTCGATCTTCCCCGTCGCCGCCGGCGTGCTCCTGATCGTGTTTGCTCGGAAGCTCCGACGCCTCGCGCCTGACCTCTCCTAAGCCAAAACTTCGCCTCCCTCCGCATCTCACTTTCCCATTTCCCGACCATCTCTCACCCCAATCGATCATGACTGTGCTGCCGTCACTCCGAAGCATCTCTGCTCCCACCCTGGCCACCCTTTTCGCCATTTCCATCACCCGTGCTGCCATCGCCGACGACACTTCCGTGGCCGAGTCCGGAGCCATCACCAAGACCACCCCGGCCTTCGAGATTTCCTTCCTAGAGAGCTCCCAAACCTTGGCCTCTCTCCAACCCAAGGGTGCCGGCGGCTTTGACTTCACCCCGGCGGACTGGTTGAAACGCCGCTCTGCTGATGGTTTCCACCATCTCGGCGACCTCACCTTTCAAGTTCGCGTGGGCCGTCAACCAAACTGGCAATCGTTCGATACCGCCGCTCATCGCCGTCCCGTCCAAGCACTTCCTACCAACGACGCCATCCTCGCCGCTGCCGACCTCGCCGCCACCTTGCCCGAAGATTGTCCGGTGAAAATCACTCGGACCTGGTCCCTCGACGAAAACAAGCACCTCACCCTGCGCTTTCAGATCGAGAACCCCGGCGAGGAAACCCTCGAAATCGGAGCCCTGGGAATTCCGATGGTCTTCAACAACATCATCAGTGAGCGCTCCCTCGAACAGGCCCACGCCATCTGTTCCTTCGCCGATCCCAGCATCAGCCAGGACGCCGGATACCTCCAGGTGACTCGTCTCAGTGGCGAAGGCCCGGTGCTCCTCGTCGTTCCCGAAAAGGACACCCCTTTCGAGGCCTATGTTCCTCTCGATGAACCCATGCCTCGCGCTCAAACCTTTGAAGGCATGCTCTCCTGGGAAGTCCACACCCGCGCCTTGGCCGAGCAAAAATGGAACGGCATCCGCCCATGGAACCCTCCTTCCTCGGCAGAACTCAAACCCGGTGAATCCCGTACTTATGGTCTCAAGTTCCTCCTCGCTCCCGAGTCCCGAAGGATCGAAGACACTCTGATTCAGAATGACCGCCCCGTTGCCGTCGGCATTCCCGGCTACATCCTACCCATGGACCTTGATGCGCGGCTCTTCGTGAAATCACCTCTCGACATCCAATCGATCCAGGTCGATCCCGCGAACGCCCTCACCATCCATCGCGACCCTCCCACCGCGCAGGGCTGGAAAGCCTTTACCCTCCATGGGAAATCCTGGGGACGCTCCCGCCTTACTCTCACCTACAGCGATGGATCCTCTCAGGTCGTTCACTACCTCGTCACCAAGCCCGCTGCCGAAGCCGTCAGCGATCTCGGAAACTTCCTCACCACTCACCAGTGGTTCGTCGATCCCAACGATCCCTTCCACCGAAGCCCCTCAGTCATCAGCTACGACCGTGAAGCCAATCGGCAACTTGATCAGGAATCCCGCGTCTGGATCGCCGGACTCGGCGACGAAGGCGGAGCAGGCGCCTGGTTGTCGGCCATGATGAAAATCCTGGGACAACCCGATCCCGAGGAAGTCACCAAGCTCGAAACCTTCGTCAATCAGGTCCTCTGGGGAACCCTCCAGAACAGCGATGGACCCCAGAAATACGGTGTTCGCAAGAGTGCCTTCTTCTACCAACCGGATGCCGTTCCTGGATTTACCTACGATTCCGATACCAATTGGACCACCTGGACCAGCTGGGACAAGAAGCACTCCGAAGATGTCGGCCGGGGCTACAACTACCCCCACACCGTCGCCGCCTACTGGGCCATGTACCGCATCGCCCGCAACCATCCCGACCTCGTCTCCACCCACGATTGGACCTGGTACCTCAACCAAGCTTTCGCCACCATGGACTTTGCCTTCGGCCGCAACGCCGAGGGCCACCGCCATGTCGGCTACGTCGAACTTGGTCTCATGGAAGGCACCGTCTTCCTGCGTGTGCTCGAAGACCTCCAACGCGAAGGATGGACCGAAAAAGCCGAGCGCATCGAAACCCTCATGAAAGAACGGGCCGATCGCTGGAAGGGCGAACAATACCCCTTCGGCAGTGAAATGGCCTGGGATTCAACCGGACAGGAAGAAGTCTACGCCTGGTGCGACTATTTCGGCTACGATGAGAAAGCCCAAGTCTCGCTCAACTCCATCCTCGCCTACATGCCCACCGTTCCCCATTGGGGCTACAACGGCAATGCCCGCCGCTATTGGGACTTCCTCTACGGGGGGAAACTTAGCCGCATCGAACGCCAGATCCACCACTACGGCTCCTCCCTCAACGCCATCCCTGTCCTCTCCGAATATCGCGAACATCCGGACGACCTCTACCTACTTCGCGTCGGCTACGCCGGAACCATGGCACCCCTCTCCAACATCGACCGCGAGGGATTCGCCTCCGCCGCCTTCCACTCCTTTCCGGATACCCTGAAATGGGACGCCTACTCCGGTGACTACGGTCCCGCCTTCTTCGGGCACGCCATCGACACAGCCACCTACCTCATCCAACACCCCGAATTCGGCTGGCAGGCCTTCGGCGGCAACCTCTCCGAATCCGATGGCTGGGTCCACCTCCAGCCCAAGGACTCCTTCCGCATGCGGGTCTACCTCGCGCCGCTTGGACTCTGGCTCACCCTCGATGCCGGAGCCTTCGAGTCCGTCGAATTCCAACCCACCACCGGGATCGTGAAACTCACCGTCACCCCCGGCACCGTGCCCACCTCAAAAGCCCGGCTGTGCATCGAACAACCCGCCCAGCTCGACGGCGTCGGTGCCTACTCCCCCACCACCGAGCTTCCCCTTGAAAACGGTGCCTACACCATCGACCTCTCCTCTCCCCAGGCCACCCTCGAACTGAAAGCCGCCTCACCCGAACACTGAGGTTCACCCCTCGTGCTCCACCGGTTCTCTCCGGCCACCTTTCTCCCTCGAGGCAGCACCTCCACCCTGCCTTGAGGGAGGCCAGGACGATCAAGTCTGCCAGTCGCCACTCTCGACGGCTTTCCATTTTTCTCCCGTTGCGCGATCCGGACCGGTAGTCTGACGGGAATGCGAACCCTTGGCTTCCTCCTCAGCATTCTCCTCAGCCTCGCTTCCCTTCCGGGCCAAACCCTCGAAAAAGGCGACATCGATGGGGCCCTCTTCACGATCGCCAAACCCGCAGAGTGGACCGGAAAGCTCGTGCTGCTTGCCCACGGCTACCGCCCGGAGGACGCCGCCCTTAGTGCCGACTTGGACACGAAGGATGCCTTCGTGGCTCCTCTACTTAAAAAGGGATGGATGGTCGCCATCACCAGCTACCGTCGCAATGGCTGGATCGTGGACGATGCCCTCGACGATCTCAATGCCCTCCAGGAACACATCGCCAGCCAACACGGAGAGATCCGCCGATGCCTCGTTTCCGGAAGCTCCATGGGAGGCCTCATCGCCGTCCTCATCGGGGAAGGCGCTCTCGACGGAGTCGATGGAGTCGTCGCCATCGGAGCCTATCTCGGCGACGGGCAAACCGACGCATTCCATCCCAAACTGACCTGGGACCCGAAAATGCCCATTCTCTTTCTCACGAACCAGAGCGAGCTGGAACATCCTCGCGCCTATCGTGAGCGCGCAAACCATGACTTCACGGCCCTGTGGGAAATCAAGAGAAACGGCCATTGCAACACGTCCGCAGCCGAACGCTTCCAAGCCATTCAGGCAGTGAACGCCTGGATCGACGGCCAGCCTCCCGAGAAAGATCGCGACGGCACCCTGGAACCGCCCGTCCGCGCCAGCACCGCTCAACCCGTGAAGGGGGGCCTCGAAGGAACGATTCGCAAATCCTCGCCCTCCTGGGGCAACTTGGGCACCGACTTCGTCGCCGCGGACCTCACCACCCTTCACCTCGCACGGGGGGACTCCCTCATGGTCGAAGCGGGAGATCGATCCATCGCTGCCAGGCTCGTCGGGGATCGCAGTGAAGTCGCAGAAGGAGAGTGCGCCGTTTATCTCTCTCCCAATGGCTGGGTTGAAATCGAAATCCAAGGTGGCCATGCAGCCCGAAAAGTTGGTGTCGCCGTGAAGGATCGAGTGCGGCTCATCCACCAGCCGACGCCAGCCACTCCAGAGCCCTGAACGGGCTTCGCATCGAAGTGAGGTGGAATGGGAGGGGTGGGGGGAGCCAATGGCCCTCATCTCCCCGCTCGTGCTTGGGCCCGTCCTCGACCGCCTTGGCTCCGTTGGAGCGTCCCCCCTGAGTGGCTGGACAGGGAATAATGAGATCGAGGGCCGACGGACAAAGATCTCCTATGAGACGAAGTCGGGGACTTTCTCCGGCCGCGACGAGATCGACACGGACCCGAATCACCCCTGAGCACTGCGACCAAACAGACCCGTTCTACTACCTTAGTCGGAACCCCGTCTCACCTTTAAAAGCCCATGCAAATACCCGAGACCAGCAATGACGAGCAAACCCCAAAACAAATACCGCGAAGCATCTTCGTCCTCAGTTTCAGTGCCTTCTGCAAGACGCGGATCATCCTGGGATTCAATCACACTTTCGCGTTCTCCTGCGCCAAACGCCTCTAGAGCATATTAACTAATACCGTAGCCGTGTGAGATACGTTCTGATACACTCTAGATATGGCAACGCTCTCGATCGACCTGCGCGAAAGAATCCTCAAGGCCTACGACCGCGGGGACGTCACACGCGACCAAGTGGCCCGGCGTTTCGAAGTTTCGCTTGGAATGGTCAAGAAGCTCCTCCAGCAAAGGCGCCATACCGGAGACATCGCGCCACAGCACCACCGCAGCGGGCGCAAGCCGAAGATCGAGGCTTCGCACCGCCGCACGATGAAGGCGCTACTCGTCGAGAATCCGGATCTGACACTCGAGGAGATCCGCGCCGCGGCGGGTCTGGAATGCAGCGTGCAGGCAATCCACTACGCGCTCTCCGGCATGGGACTGACATATAAAAAGAGACGCTCCGCGCTGCCGAACAGGACCGCGAGGACGTCGCTCGGGACCGCCGCAGGTGGAAAAGAGCGCAGGGCGGTCTCAAACCCGGGCGGCTCGTCTTCCTCGACGAATCGGCGGCAAAAACGAACATGACCCATTTGCGCGGCCGCTGCGCGCGCGGCAGGCGGCTCCACGCCAGCGCACCTTGCGGCCGCTGGCGGACCACCACGATGATCGGCGCGGTGCGTATCGACGGCAGCACCGCCTGCATGACCATCGAAGGCACTACCAACACCGAGGTATTTCGAGCCTACGTGAAGGAGGTCCTGCTGCCGTCCCTCAAACCCGACGACATCCTGGTGAGGGACAACCTCAACGCACACAAGGATTCACGCGCGCTTGAAATCCTCGCCGCCCGCGATGTGGAGGTGCGCTTCCTGCCGCCGTATTCTCCCGACCTCAATCCGATCGAGTTGATGTGGAGCAAAGTGAAGAACCTGCTCCGTGGCGCTGAGGCCCGAGACCACGACCAGCTGCTGCTGGAGATCGGGAAACCCTGTCCCGTGTTACCGCAAAGGACGCCGCCCATGGGTTTGCCGATTGTGGTTACGGGTTTAGTTAAAATGCTCTAGACTAGCACGGGGGTGCCGGAGCGGTCGGTTGCAAGTTGACCAGGTGGCCTCCGATTCTGCGCAAGCCCTCCGACGCCTGAACCAAACATGCCGCGTCACTTCCGCTTTTTGAGCAAAACCCAGAGCAAGCCCAGCACCGCCAAGATCACCACTGCCACCAACGGCCACCACGTTGGCGAGGAGGATTTCTCGGTTTCAGTGATCAGCCTTGGCTCCTGCTCGGATGGTTTTTTCAACTCTGGGGATGGCTTTGAGCCAGGCACTCCTGACTCTGGCTTCTCAAGGCTCTCGCTTGCCAACCAGGGGCTAAGCGGTCCTGAACCATTTACAGCATACCGACCTTGGCGCGGCTCTCTTCCATTGATAACATGCCTAGCGTATTCAAACTTTTGCAGATAGCCTGAGGATATTACTTTCGGGTGAGCGACAAGAGCCTCAATGTTGCGAAGCAAGGCAGATGCATCTGGACCAAGCAGGTTCGCGATTTCAAGACCATTTCCATATTGCCTAATGATCTCCTCGGGCGTTTCCCCTTGAGGTGGGATTGCAAGAGCCTTTTTCGCAACATCAAGTCCGTCTAGCATTCCTACTGAACTCACACCCAGCGCCCATCGATTAAGGTCTGAACCATGTTCCGCATCAGGTCGCCATTCCCGCAGGATCCCCTTGTCTTCTTCAGACAAAAGCCGATGCTCATACAGCAAATCCGCTGCCGCGAGCGCAACCCATGGCGATTGATCGATGTAATCTCGTAATTGATCAGCGAAAGCCGCGCTGGAAGGCGCAAAATCCAATAAACTACGGGCCTGCCGGGACGAGTCCGTTTTCCCAAATCCTTCACCAAAAGCAAGGTCTACCAGCTTTTGCGTTTCGGGTGCCAAGATGTCAGCCCACTTCTGGATAACCGCTTTGCGTTCGGCGCTGGGAGTGCCCCAGTCAGGCGATTCTGCCGCGATGATTTCTTGATTGATCGCGTAGGCAAGCGTTTGGATATCCGCAGCGAGTGCTGCGTCTTCTTCCGAGTTCCGGCCCTGATCGTTTATCTGTAACCTGATTTCGTTCAAGAGCGGATCGGGGTCATCCCATATTCGGGTAATGTCCTGTTCTCCGAGCGCGGTGAACGAGAGCGAAAAAAGTGCCATGGCAACCGTGTAAAACTTCGACTTCATTTGGTGATCGTGTCTGTTCTACCAACATTGATTGCTTGATCGGGATCAAGCGAATGAGGGCCGGGCATCGCTCCAGCAGCTGGAGACACTCGGTGGATGTCCTTGTAGCTTCCATCAGATTGAATGACGATGATCTCGTATGCAGGATAGCTGTCATGCTTGCCCCCAAACTCGACCTTTGGTTTCAGCGGGTCAGTGTCGCACCAGACTTTCAGGTAAAGCCTCCAGTGGATGTCGGCGGTGGCCCATGTTGTGCCCCATGGCATTGCACCGTCTTTGCCTCCCCCATCGATTGTGATTTCTGAGACTCGCCCACTCCGCGCGATGTGTTCATAGCTCGGTGTATTTGCTGGCGGCTTTCCAGAGGATGAGGCAGCTCCACTGAGCGACATGAAGCCCATTTTCAGAGACATTTCGGCGGCGTTTACCGAGGTGGCTTTTTCGAAGTGTTCAGACAGGGGGGCGGTATACAGCTTCCTCTTTCCTTGGATGTCAGGCGTGGCGTGGAGTTCCTCGTAAGGGGTCACGATGACGGTTTGACACACTCGAAATGGCGCGTTTTGAAAGCGCAAATAGGCAGGATCGGAAGCACCGTCTCTATCAGTTGAATAGGCATTGAGGAATCCAGGAGAGGCGGGACGGCTGCCGTATCCTGGATGCAAATCGCCCTTGGCGACTTTCCCGTTCATTGGATTCAACGCGTTCGGGCCTGGAATTTCTTCCTCTGCCTCCGTCCAAGCGTAGGGAATAAAAGCCTTTACTTGGAACAAGAACTCGGACTGAACGATGGTGCATTTCACGGAGTCACCATCAACCCAATTCCCACCGGCCTTGATTTGCATGGTAATGGATTCTCCTCCGCGAGCATCGCTCTTCTTGAGCCCATGGAACCAAAGCGTCGTATCCGCGTTCGCCGCGAACTCCGTCGACTCACTGGTGACTTCCTGGGTCCTGGCCTCGTCCTTGTAGATTTTGTAGCGACCACCTGCATCGAACTTCAGCCTAACCTTCCAATCTGCGGGAGCATCGGGCATGACCGAATGAATCAGTAGCTTGGTTTTCGGCGTTACGTCGCTTGTTGGGATCGCGGGATCTTCAAGCCGCTGCACCGATACATAGCCTCCGTCATCGACATCTTCCTTCCCTTCATCCAGCTCGCCTGCGGCCGGATGGACAATGTCTAAGTCCACGGGCAGTAGGTCCACATCATACCGCCTCTCGTGCTCGAAGGTCCCTTCGTTCGCTTCCAAGGGGTCCAACACCACGCCCGTTTCCGACACATTCTCCCCTGCACGAACCGTCAGCTTCACCACCTCCG
>NZ_JACHFD010000020.1 GCF_014201715.1 Haloferula luteola | reverse complement strand
CGGACCTATCGGGCGTCGGACTATGCGGATCCAGAATGGGCGTATCGATCGACGCATCTGTTGAGCACCGGCGTGAGCGCCTTGATCAACGGGGGGGCTATCGAGCAGGAGGAGCTGGAAGATTGGCTGGGCCTAAGCGAACTGAATTGGCCCGCCTACCCACCGGTTCCAGGGGTGATCGATGTGACCATGGGGAAACAGAAATTGAGCCGCCACCAGGATTTTCCCGAGCAACCCCCGGCGGGATGGGGAGCCTGGGATCTCCCAGCTTTGGAGGCGGTGAGGGGGAGCTTCCATTTCCATTCACGAGAGGTGACCGTGCCGGATGGCGGAAACGGGGAGGAAATGAGCTACCTCAAATACTGGGGAACCGATGCGACGAAGAAGGTTTGGGTGCTGCTCAACCGGAGACTCATCGAAGACCTTGAGGTTCCGTTCCTGAAGATCGCGACGAAAGCCTCGACCTTGGACTACCAAAACGAAGGGACGTGGTTTGAAGGGGCGATCAACGAAGCGACGAAAGTCACGCTAGGCGACCCGGAGGTGGTGAAGCTGACGGTTCGTGCAGGGGAGAACGTGTCGGAAACAGGCGTGGTGTTGGACCCCTTGGAAGCGAACGAAGGGACCTTCGAGAACGAGATGCGGTATGATGTGGATCTCCTGCCGGTGGACTTAGCGGTTGATGCAAACCGGGACGGTGAGGTGGAATTCGGAATCGACCAGACCTCTTCGGCGACTCCCTATCGCTTCTGGATCAACAATGACGATGACTCAGAAGAAGACGAAGAGGAATATGGGGAAGACTCTCAGCCTGACCATGTGGACGGCATCATTCCTTCACAGCGGGATCTGGAAGACTTCGCCCGTATCCAACTGATGGTCGGTGGATTCCATGAGCAACTCAAGAGCGGGGAAATCCAACTCACCATGAAATTCAAGGAGGGAACGGTGGAAGGGAATCCCGCGCTCAATCTCTGGCTTCACCTGGATGAGGACGGAGACCGTGACTATCTGCTGGATGAGCAGATTGCCGCCCGCCATCTGGTGCTTGGCAATCCCGGACGAGTGACGGCAAGCAGCGGATACACGTTCCTGCCCAGCTTCTGGACAGGTGAGGCAAACCCGAATTACCCGGAAATCACCAGCGGGAACCCTTATCGCTACCTGCTTTTTGAAGGAGCTTCAATAGGCAAGGGGGAACTGGTGCTTGAGTTCAAGAAAGGCAATGAAGTTCTTGGGGAAGGCTGTTCTTGCTGGATCAATCTTCTGGATGTCCGCAACATGTATCAGCGAGCGAAGATCACCCCTGATGACCCCGATGCTTTCACGGAACCGAGTGATTTTGTGGGAGATCCTTTCAATCCTACAGTTACACCTCCAGTTCCCCAAATTGGCTGGGTCTGGGATCCGAACGGGAAACCTTTCATCGAGGATCCCGAAGAGGAAAAACAATACCTTGTGTTTGTGTATGGCTGGAGGATGACCTACACAGGTTCCCAGAAATACGCGGAGAGCATGTT
This sequence comes from Haloferula luteola, assembly GCF_014201715.1. Classification (GTDB taxonomy): domain Bacteria; phylum Verrucomicrobiota; class Verrucomicrobiia; order Verrucomicrobiales; family Akkermansiaceae; genus Haloferula; species Haloferula luteola. The sequence continues at coordinate 75,954 of NZ_JACHFD010000020.1, read as the reverse complement.
CAAACGGCTGTGGCAAACCGGATATAAAGGCCGCTTCGCCTTCGTGAGGTGGCCGACCTATTCAGAGGACACCAATGGGTGGACAGATGGTTTGTTCACCTACAATATCAGCGACTACCGGGCTTGGTTGTCAGGGAAAGGGGTGGCCGCGTTTGTCAACAGTCTGCCATCTGAATATACAAGGAATATCGCGGCCCATAGCATGGGTAATGTGGTGGCGAGTTCTGCGCTAAGGGAAGAGATGGCGGTTGACAATTACGCACTCCTGCACGCAGCAATACCCGCCATGTGCTTCGATGGAAACAGTTCTTTATATAAATTTGACAGGGAAACTCCAGATGGGGACTCTGACCCCATCACGAAATCCTTCGGTTTTAGAGAAAAAATATCACAAACAAATGGAGCAAAATTAATCAATTTTTATCTTGAGGGTGATTCGGCTTTGACGGGGAAAATTAATGTCCCTTTGGTTGGTGAGGTCGGCGGCTGGGAAGATAATAACAAAAGCTACAAGCCTGAAACATGGGGGTTGACTGGGTATAAGTATGATCCTGATCGTTCGAATGGAACTAAAATTTATATAGATTTCCTCACGGAATTTGGACGTCATCTTCGATTGTTTCCGGAGTCCGCAGCATACGCGACAGCTTCAAGAACTAAAGCTGTTGGAGCGGAAGGGCGCACCGCTGGCGTGATCAGTGACAAAATAAATATGGGTGCCAAATATGGATTCGGATCCACGCATAGTGCTGAATACCTGTGGCGAATCCAAAAGACCGATCAGTTCTACCACGATCTAATGGAGAAATTTGGACTCAACCCAATTCCGTAAACATGAATAATTTTTTAATATATGGAGTCGCTATTTTTCTCTTGGGAATCGCAACTGTAATTTTCGTCTGGAAGGAACCTCCAAAAAACAAAGAATCCCAAGGAAAGGCTAAGCAAGAATCACCACATAAAATTGCATCTTCAAAACAAGAAAATCTGCGAAACGTGCTGCCTGTTAAAGATGGGTTGTCTGTCGAGAAGATCAGACAGGCCGAACAGGAGAACGGGGCAAGCAGGATGGAAAAAATGAAGGATTTGCTCAGGAGAGATTACAGCACCCCCATTGATTTTTGGGGCAAGGTGGTTGATCAAAATGGCAATCCGATTGTTGGTGTAAAGGCTGATATTGTTATTGATGAACAGGCGGGAATGAAGAGCTATGTTGTTTTTTCAGATGAGAAAGGACTCTTTGAGCTTTTAGGGAAAAAGGGGGCCAGAGCTCGTGTTAGGGTCACTAAAGATGGCTATGCGGCAACTTCCAACGAAACAATGGGTTCTGATGTGTCTTCTCGGACAATTTACTATTCGATGGATGCAATGCCTGCTTATGCGCCTCCCACCCGAGATAACCCTCAAGTGTTTGTTCTCCGTAAAAAAAATCCGCCTGCCGACCTTGGCTATTCGGAGAAAGACCATGTGGCTGTCAATAAGAATGGAACCCCACAAAAAATCGCACTGCGAGCCGGAGGGAAAGCGATTGAAATCGAGGTTCGCTGTTGGTCGTCCTGCCCGGTGCCTTTCAGCTACGACAAATATGACTGGCGGGCTGAGATCCGGGTTTCGGCAGGAAAGCTTCGGGCCATCACTGAAATCGATCCCGTCACTGCCCCGACAGATGGCTATCAGCCAGTCTTTAGGCTAGAAATGCCGAAGGACATGGAGGGGAATTGGATACGCAGTAGCCCGAACGGGACAAGGGACTTCTGGATCCAGTTTGACGACAGCACCTATGCCAAGGCACGGATCGAAGTGAAAACCGGACGAACGCACGAGGCCGATGCGGAAGTCTGGTATAATCTTGACGGGACGAACAACTTTGAGCAGTGACGACGCCTCACCGCTGCCGCGCGAAACGAAGGCCACCCAGGCTGTCCTGCAAAGCCGCTTCGGCATGCTGACTGCTGGTGCTGGCCTCGTGTTCGCTTTGCTCAGATTGTGAAATTGGCCAGGGCAGCCATCCTGCCTTCGCTACCCGCACTGGTGGTTCCGCAGATAATGAGACATCCGGCGGAGGCCGGGGATGTCCCTCAGATCGTTAGAATCGGTGGCAGCCGGTCGGGTTGAGATTCATCGGTTGGTGGCTTCCTGACAAGTTGGTCCTGCCCCGCGCTGTCCCTCGGAGCGCAGAGCGACAGCGCGGTCGCCAAACGGGGGAGGTCGTCCGCATGCCGCACCTTGCGGATGCCTGCTTCGGCCCACAGCAGCCCCGAGGGCGATCCAGCGCGGCACCATGTCGGCCTTCTCGTTCCAACGCTTCACCGGACGCTTCCCTCCGCTCGGATTGACTCTTACCTTGACCGGCTATGGCATCGCTGAGTTTCTCGGACGCCGTGCGTTTCTCAATACGCACGCAGTACTCGAGATTGGCATCATCGTTTCCTTGCTGGCGTCGGTCGTCTACACGATCCGATTGGCGGGCAAGGGGCGAGTTCTTGCGTCACGGTGGGTTTTCCTCCTGAACCTCTGCTTTGGGCCCCTGATATTCGGATTCTTCATCGTCTCCGGGATGACCTCGATTCTAACCGGCAACGATTGAATGAATGGCAGAACGAGACTGTCGAATCACCCTGCCAAGGGTAGATCCCGGGGGGCTCGTAGGCGAGGGGCGATGATGGATGCTAATTTTGGCGGATCGGCTGGTTTGCTGGTTCTCGCGGACTCAGCGGGATCTTGGGCACGGATGGAAGTCCTCTCAACCCACACCGACGGTGCTCGACTGTTTCAAATCCCAGCTATAGGGTCTGGCTAAGAAGCTGTGCGACAACGACGTTCCATCATAGTTGCGATCGTCGCCATTGCCCTCCTTACGATCTCGGCATGTTTGGCGATGTGGCAACGAAGGTTGCTTGCTGACAGGCGCGAGCGAGAGGCGCACTTTGTGGCGATTCATTTTCTTGCAGTGGAAGCACGGCAAGAGGCCGATTCTGACGGTCCGACTGACTACGAGACTCTGTTGGAGTCGTGGGGTGGGCCGAATTCCGAGCTAGGGAGACCGTTTGTTGAGGGACTTGACTACGAACCACTGAATGGGGCTTTCAGCCTGGCGGAACCCAACCCAAGACGAGTGACGCTTCTCCGCAGCGACCGTTTGATTGCTACAGACCAGAATTGGCCTCGGTGGGAGCAGAGTGGTGAGTATGCGCGAAAATTCCCCGAGCAGGATGTTCCTCCCCTTGGGTTTCAATAAAGCAAGCCGGACAAGGCACAGGAGGGCGAACCGCTATCAGCGGCATTATTGAGTTTTTATCGCCAGCTTCTGGAGCGGATTGGATACTCGCGGCGAACTGACTCCAGATTTGCCCGACGAAGCAGCACGGTGGATCGAGGTTTTCTATCAGGCGAACGGATATGAGCGAGTTTCTGTCAGCCACCGTGGAGGGGCTATTTTCGTAGTCGACGAGGGTGAGTGAATGCTGGAACCCGAGACCGAAAAACCCAAGCGTACAAGTCTACAACCGAACCGGCGACAATGTCGTTTCTTGAATCGAGGCTTTCTTCCCGCCGGTCCGATGCTCTATAACGTTTTGCAAAAATATGTTCGAGCGACTAGCAATCTTCATTTTTATCTTCTTCGTCAGTTCGGTCGCCTTAGCGCATCAGGATGACTCAGGTGACATTGAACCTTCGGTTCGAGTCGAAAATGGTCGTTTTGCGGTCTATTTTCGCAACACTACCGATGAGCAATCATACAAGAGCGTGTTAGCAGCAGACGGAACATTTCTTTCGCGTCGCCAAAAGTCGGAACCACCGCCTGAGATTGGGCCTCCAGTTGAATTGGATGAGGAGCTTGAGGGGATCCATGTTCTAACTCAGGACGCGTATTATGTGTTTCCTGAATGGGATCCTAAGCACAACGGCAAACCGTTCATGGTCAAGATTGAGGGTCGCGAAGTCGCGAAGATGCCTTTAGAATGGGGTGACAGGTATGTCAGCATGATTCACGGCGCGGCCATCTCAGGCGACACCGTTGTCGTGACGGCTTCTCCGAAGGAGCCAACCAAGGTAGGGGAAGACTTCCTATTCATGATTCACTCATTCAAAATGAGTTCGGCGAAGCTTCTCCATTCAGTCATCATCGGGGATCCAATAAGAGTCTATTGGTTCCCTCAGGACTCGAACGTTCTGATTCATGATGGTTTCGCATACGTGGCGTGGATGAGTTTCGACAGTGACGAATCCAAGCTGAATTTCTCCCAATTTGACCCAGCAACCGGGCAGTGTGTCACCCATGAATTGGGTCGTGGGTGGGGCAACTCTTCAGCGTCGATTGGCATCATCGGGGAATCTGCATTGATTTGCTTTCATCGAAGGGTTGATCGTGTGGTGGGTGACGAAATGACTTCGCTAGCTGAGATCGTGTATGAGGATAGGAACCTGCCAGAGCTATTCGGAAAAGACACCTCGCGGCTTCAAGAGTGAAGTGCAACACTAGCGGTTACCGAGTTCAGAATCTCCAGGCTTCGCGGCCGGTCGTCAAAGTGTACGGATTCTTTGAATTCTGTGAGGGGTTGGCCCCTTTGAGTGGAACGGTCGGTCTAACCGTTGATCGTAGCACTGATCCGCTCACGGTCTCCGTGACAGTGACAAGCGAGACTGAGTTCACTCGACTGACGGACTTCGTGACTTCCATGATGCTCACGACGGCAGCATCGGTTGGGGTCGGACTTGGGGAGGAGACTTTTCGGTTCGCGCCGCCAGCTAATTCATGAAATCGGTCGAGCACAACGAGGCTGTCGAGTCACCCGGCTAGGTGTGGATTCCGGGAACTGGTAGGCGGCGGGCGAACTGGCGGATATTTCTGGCTGTCACGCCGGATCTTTGTTTTGCTGATGGTTGCATTCATCAGTTGCTTAAGAAAACCAGCTGGGCGCTGGAGGCCTGATCCGGTCTGGGGCTGAGTTCTGAAGTTTTGGCGGAGTATGAAATCAGGGATCAAGGTTCCTACGGCGGGAGGATGGGTCTCAATCGTATTGTCGATTGGGTGGTTGTTCTGTTGGTGGGTTATGAATGTAAGGACTGATTTGGGTGCATTCTGGATCGGATGGGCAGAGGGTGTGATGAGGGTGCTGTCTTTTCCCATGGGCTGGATGGGATACGAGATTTTGGCGCTCCATGGGCCAGGGACGATTGCCTTGATGATAGGAATTGTTGGCGGCACCTGCGTCGCCAACTGTTTCCTGTTGGGCCATTTACTGGTGGCAGGAATGCGGAGCGTTCGCAGGCGGTTTGGTCCAAAGGAGTCGTCGATCGGCCGTCGTCGTGATGATGATCGATGAGTGAATGGTATCGACGCCGGAATCCGGACTTTTTGAGGGAAGGAGGGAGAGAAGCCGGGTTTCAGAGGGGAAATGGACTCCGCGGCTGCGCGTATCTCTCGGTGTTGAGGGTGCGATGAAGAGCAACTCGGATGCTGAGATCGACGTCGCGGTTCTCGCGCTTGACCGAGTTCCCAGGTGAGGGTGGGGGGCACGCGGTCAAGGTCCAGAGTCCACCCAGCGAGGGATGGTGGGTATCTTCCTCGAAGTGAGTGGTTTGCTGTTCAGGCGGGCCTGTGGGTCACTTGGCTCGGTGAAGCGGGAGGACCCTTCAAAGAGGGAAGATCCGATGAGAAATGGTATCGGCCTGGGGCTGGTGATGACGGGGAAATCCCCAGGAGAGGGGACGATGGAGGAAACGGACTCCCTCATCGTGCCGCTTTTGGCTGAAAGGTGGTCGGCGAGGTCCATCGGATCCCGATGGCGAGCCCGGGGTTTTCCCGCGGGTGCTTGAAGCGGGGGGATGTCCGTGGGGACTTAGCAGCTTGGGCAAAGGGGTGTTTCCTCAACCGCGGCGGGGGCATTCATGGCGGGATTGGGGGCAAGGGTGCCGAGGCCGAGTTTGCCGAGGAGCGCGCGGTCGCGCTCAATCGCGGGGTTTTTGGCGGTGAGGAGTTTCTCGCCGTAGAAGATTGAGTTGGCTCCGGCGAGGAAGCAGAGGGTCTGGGTTTCATCCGACATCCTTTCGCGGCCGGCAGACAAGCGAACTTTTGCCCGCGGCATGGCGATGCGGGCGACGGCGATCATGCGAACGACGTCGAGAGGCTCGACTGGGGCGGCTCCTTCGAGGGGCGTGCCGGGCATGGGCATGAGGGAATTGATGGGCACGCTCTCCGGCTGGGGATTGAAGCTGGAGATGACTTCGAGCATGCGCAGGCGGTCGGTGGTGGTCTCGCCGAGGCCCAGAATGCCACCGCAACAGACCGACATGCCGGCGTCCTGAACGTTGCGAATCGTGCGCAGGCGGTCCTCGTAGGTGTGGGTGGATACGATGCTCGGGTAGTGTTCGGGCGAGGTGTCGAGGTTGTGATTGTAGGCGGTGACGCCTGCTTCGCGGAGACGTTTGGCTTCGTCGGGGCCGAGTTCGCCGAGGGTGACACAGACTTCCATGCCGAGGGTGGAGACTTCGCGGATGATATCGAGGACTTGCTCGAAGCGCTCGGTGCCTCCGCGGACGCCTCTCCAGGCGGCTCCCATGCAAAAGCGGGTGGAGCCGGTTTCGCGGGCATGGCGGGCGCGTTGCATGACGGCCTCTTTCTCCATGAGGCGTTCGAGGGTCACACCGGAGGTGTAGCGAGCGGATTGGGCGCAATAGGAACAGTCTTCAGAGCATCCGCCGGTTTTGATGGAGAGGAGGGTGCAAAGCTGGACTTCGCCGTCGGGCCAATGGGCTTCGTGAACATCGCGGGCGCGCTTGAGTAGCTCGAAGAGCGGGAGGTCGTGGAGGGCTTTGAGTTCGTCGAAAGTCATGGGAAAGTGGGTTGGTGAACCATTGAGGATCGGGCTGAAGTGAAACGGAAAGGGAGAGGTTTGGCTCGCTGTTCCTTGCGCTTTGTTGCTTGTGGCTTGCTCCGGTGGAGGTCTCAGCGGGCCCAGCGGCCGTGGACGACGGGGAGTTTCCCCTGGCCGACGACGACGTAGTCGGTGGGGCCGACGGCGCCTTCAAGGGGAAGGCCGAAGCGGCTTTTCCAGACCTTGCTCATGCTTTCGCCGGTGTGGCAGCCCCAGCTTTTGCAGTAGGAGTTCTTGGCGAAGATGTTGCGGCGGACGCGTGAGATGTCGTTTTCATGGAACCAGGCGGTGGAAGCGCCCATGATGCCATTGCTATAATCGAGCATGAAGCAGAACTTATTGCTGTGGCCGAAGTAATCGAAGGTCTCGATGGAGCCTCGAGGTTGGCTGTTAAGGGCGTTGACGAAGTCGCCGGAGGAAGAGACCCACTTCAGGGTGGCATTGCGTTCGGCGGCGCGGTCGGCGAGCCAAGTGGTGTAGGGCTTGCCGTCTTCCGCGGAGCGGGTTTGGTAGCCGGGGCGGTAGACGATCCAGACAATGGGCGCGTTGGGTCCGTAGGCTTTGCGGATTTCCACCATGCGGAGGGTGGAGGCGCGCACAAAGTTGGCCCACCAGCGGTCGTGTTGATCTTGTTTGACGCGCAGGTCTTCCCATTGTCGGAGGGCGGGGCCTCCGGTCACGATGACGTGGTCGGCCTTGGCGAAAGGCGCGAGGGCGAAAAGGAGTAGAGTGAGGAAGATCCGTCGCATGGCGTTGCGAAATTGGAGCGCCGATGGGCGCGGGTGGCAATGGCAAGAATTCAGGCTCCGGCGAAGGCACGGGTCATTTTTTCAAGTCCTTCAAGCATGCGGGAGCGTGGGCAGGCGAAGTTGAAGCGGATCCAGCCGGGCCAACCGAAGTAGGCGCCATCGGAGACGAAGAGCTTGGCAGCGGACTCAAGAAACTCTGCGGGATTCTCGTGGGAGGTCTCGCGGGCATCGATCCACGAGAGGTAGGTGGCGTCGTTGAGGACAGGGTGAAGCTGTGGTGCGTGCTCGGCCAGGTAGGCGTGGAGGGTGTCGCGGTTTCCGCGAAGATAGGTGACGAGTTCGCGGCGCCAGGGTTCTCCGTGGCGGTAGGCGGCTTCGGCAGCGTAGAAGGCGAGGGCGTTGATTTCGCTGAGAGTATGGCCGCGGGCGGCGCCGAAACGGCGGCGTAGAGTGTCGTCGGGGATGACAGCAAAGGCGTATCCGAGGCCGGCGATGTTCCAGGTTTTGCTGGGGGAGAGCAGGGTGATGGTGCGCTGACGCAGGTCGTCGGGAAGTCGAGTGGCGGAAAAATGAGGGGTGGCAGCTTCGTCGAGGATGAGATCGCAGTGGATTTCGTCGGAAACCAAGATCAGGTCGTGGTCGCGGCAGAAGGTAGCGACTTGAACGACTTCGTTTTCGGTGAAGGCGCGGCCCAGAGGGTTTTGGGGGTTGCAGAGGATGAAGACACGGGTCTCTGGGGTGACCGCGGCAGCCATCGCTTCGAGGTCGAATTCGAAGCGCCCGTCGACGAGGATGTGGTCGACGGTGATGAGCTTGGCGGCGGCATCGCGGTGGACGCCAAGGAAAGGTGGATAGACCGGGGTGCAGGTCATGACCGCCTCGCCATTGGGGCAAAAGGCGCGGGCGGCAAGGGAGAGGGCGGGGACGAGGCCACCGAGGTGGACGATGTGGTCGAGTGGGACCTGAGCGTGATGACGGGAGGCGAGGTACTGAATGACGGCTTCATTGAGCCCGTCGTGAGCTTGGGCGTAGCCGAAGATGCCGTGATCGACGCGACGATGGAGGGCATCCAGGATTTCCGGACAGGAGGCGAAGTCCATGTCGGCGACCCAGAACGGATCGAGGTCAGGGCGGCGGTCGTATTTGATGTTTCCGGTGCCGCGGCGTGGGATGACGGTATCGAAGGGCGAAGGCATGGGAGCGTGGGTCGAGGAGAGGTGGGTGGCTCAGGGAGCAACGGATTCCAAGGCTTGGGTGGCGGCACCGATCATGCCTGCTTCGTTGCCGAAGCGGGCAGGAAGGACTTGGAGGGCTTCTTTGAAGGGGTCACTGAGTTGGGAAAAGAGGGCTTCTTGGAGGGGACCAAAGAGCAAGGGTCCGGCTTTGGCGACGCCACCGCCGATGATGAGAGCTTCAGGATTGAGGAGCCAGCAGCAGTCCATGAGGACATTGGCGAGCTGACCGGCGATGGTGTTCCAGAGCTCAAGCGCGACGGGGTCGCCCTCTTCGGCGGCTCGGGAGAGTTGCGCGGGCGTGCAATCTCCGAGCGAACGATGGTCGCCACGGGAGTGGTAGGCGTCGCTGGCGGCCTGGGTGATTTCCTGGTTGCCGATGTATTCTTCGAGGGCGCCGAGGTTGCCGTAGGTGCCGCGGAGGCCTTTCCAGTCGATGGACATTTGGCCAAGCTCGCCGGCTCCAAAGCGGGCGCCGCGGACCATTTGGTTGTTCACGACCAGTCCGCCGCCGACGCCTGTGCCGAGGGTGATGGCGACGAGGTGCTGCATGCCGCGCCCAGCGCCGAGTTTCCATTCGGCATAGGCCATGCAGTTGGCGTCGTTATCGACGATGACGGGCAAACCAGTGCCTTGGCTGAGGCGGGTTTTGAGCGGAAATTCGTGCCAGCCGGGAACGTTGGTGAGGTTGCGAACGACGCCTTGTTCGAAATCGACGAATCCAGGCATGCCGACTCCGATGGCGAGAATCCCGGGGTGGTGGATGCGAAGATCTTCGACGGTGCGGCAGATGGCCACCAGGAGGGGCTCAGGTCCATCGAAGTCTTGGGTGGCGATGGGGGGCGCGTGGTCGACGACTTCAGCTCCGCGGACCACGCCGATCTTGACCGAGGTCCCGCCGAAATCGATGCCGATGGCCGTGCCGTCATTCGTCATGGCGGGAGGTGTAGGGGCTCCTACCGGGCTTGGCACGTCATTTTCCCAATGATGAATGAGGAATTGCGCGAGCTTGAGAGGCTCAGGGGAGTGCGCCGAAATGGCGGCGTCCCACGAGTTCGATACCGTGGAGGGTCAGCTCTGAATCGACGCGTTGAATTTCGGGCACGCCGCGGGCGATGAGGGCGGCATCGCCGCCGGTGGCGACGGCGATGGCATCTCCGGGGAGTTCGCGGCGGATGGAAGCAAGGATTTCGCGGACGAGGCCACGGTATCCGATGACGGCACCTGCGCGCATGGCTTCGACGGTGGAGCGGCCGATGGCATGGGCGGGTTCTTCAAGGTCAATGAGGGGCAGGAGGGCGGTTTTGCGGCCGAGGTATTCGCCCATGGCTCCGAGGCCGGGGGCGATCACGCCGCCAAGGTAGGAGGGGGCGGCGGAGACGACGTCGAAGGTGACGGCGGTGCCAAAGTCGATGACAACGGCGGGAGCTTGGTGGCGGGCGACGACACCGACGGCGTTGGCGAGACGGTCGGCGCCGATTCGATCCGGCTCGGGGTAGTCGATGCCGATTTCCAGGGGACTTTCGGCTGTGAGGTGGTGGACGGGCACTCTGGGAGCCAGGAAATCGTGGAGGATTCTCGATTTCTCGGGAACGACGGAGCAGATGACCGCGCCATCGAAAGAGAGATTTCCAAGGGTGGTCTCAAGCGCTTCGGGGGAGACGTCTGCGGTGGGAATCCAGCAGGTGTGTTGAAAGGCTCCACCGGGCAAGCTGAGGGTGAGCTTGGTGCGGGTGTTGGAGTTGTCGATGAGAAGGAGGCGCATGGCTTACCAGTGGTGGGAGCGGAAGGTGCGGCGGTCGCCATCGGCGAGTGGGGGAGGGCCGGAGCGGCTGCGCACGGTGAGGTGAGCGGTGCCCGCGACAAGGGTAAGGGGATGCTCCAGTTGGGCCTTTTCGAGCCAAAAGCGGAGGGAGATGGAGCGAAGGTTTTGGAGGGTGGCTTCGGGGTTGGCTCCCGGGGCGAGTCCTTGGCCTTCGAAGTCGACTTGGACGGGTTTGATGGTGGGGGTGTCGGTGCTGGCGTCGGTTCTCGTCAGTTCCAGTGGGTGGGGGAGGCCATGGAGCTGGCCGGGATCGAGTCGCAGATCGAGCCAGAAGTAGGAGTGATCCCGGGTGAGCTGGGCGGATTGGATTTTCGTGCCATCGGGTGAATCGGGCTTCCATTCGTAGGGTTGGAGCCAGACCCAAGCGGCGGCGAGGAGGGAGAGGAGGGCCAGAGCCATTAGGAGGGGCGCGCGGCGAAGCTTCACGCGCCAGCTCTAGGCGGAGGGGAATGGGGGTTCCAGACTCAAAAAAAACAGGCGACCCGAAAGGGCCGCCTGTTGAAGAAAGATCGGTGAGAAGAACTCCGGGATCAATCGGTGTAAGCCGGAGCGCCGTGTTCGGCGACGTCCAGGCCTTCTTCTTCTTCTTGGGCATCCACGCGGACACCGAGGGTGACCTTGAGGAGGAAGAAGAGAACGAAGGAGGCGATGAAGGCGAAGGCCGAGATCGCGAGGCAGCCCATCAGCTGGATGCCGAAGGAGTGATCGGGGTTGGTGCTGAAGATACCGACAGCCACCGTGCCCCAAAGACCGCAGACGCCGTGAACGGAGACGGCACCGACCGGATCGTCGATCTTGATCTTGTCGAAGAAGATGACCGAGAAGACCACGATGGCACCTGCGATGGCGCCGACGACGACGGACATCCAAGGTGAGATGGAATCGGCACCGGCGGTGATGCCGACGAGGCCGGCAAGGATGCCGTTAAGGCCCATGGAAAGATCCGGCTTCTTGAGCACGGCCCAGGAAGTGAACATCGCGGCGAGGCCACCGGCAAAACCGGCCATCGCGGTGGTCACGAACACGCGGGACACAGCTTCCGGATCGGCGCTGAGGACCGAACCACCATTGAAACCGAACCAACCGAGGAAGAGCATGAACACCCCGATGTTGGCGAGAGGCAGGTTGTGGGGAAGGATCGGCTTGACGCCTTCCTTGGTGAACTTGCCACGGCGAGGGCCGAGAACGATGATGGCGGCGAGAGCAGCGAAGCCACCGAAGGCGTGCACGAGGGTCGAGCCAGCGAAGTCATAGAAGCCCTTGGCGTCGAGCCAGCCGGTGCCCCACTTCCAGGAACCCGTGATCGGGTAGAAGAAGCCCACCAGGATGGTGGCGTAGATCATGAAGCTCACGAGTTTCACGCGCTCGGCCACAGCACCGGAAACGATGGTGGCAGCGGTCGCGGCAAACATGGCTTGGAAAATGAAGTCGGTCCAAATCGTGTAGCTGGCGTAGTCCGCAGTGACGCTGGCGGTGCGGGTCGCTTCATCGGCAAACCCGTTCATCAGAGGGGAGCCCATGGCGAAGAAACCGTTCCAGTCCTCACCCATCGTGCCGGGATACATCGCATTGAAACCCCAGGCCATGTAGGTCAGGGCGCCGATGCAGACGATGAACACGTTTTTGAAGAGGATGTTGACCGTGTTTTTCTTTTGGCAGAGGCCGGATTCCACCGAGCAGAATCCGAGGTGCATGATGAACACCAGGGCCGCCGACAGGAGAATCCAAAGGTTATTGACGGTGAACATTGCCGCGTCGCTACCCGCCATGAAGGCTTCGTAGGTTCCTTCGGCAGGCGGCTCATCCTGTCCGAAGGCCGAAGCCGTCAGCAGTAGGGGGATGAGGTAAGTCAGTTTTGTCAGCATTCGCATGTTGGTTGGCGTGGTTGGTTTGATGAACGCAGGGGGGGAGAGCACCTGCCGTGCCAAATTGATAGAGGGGGCTCTGCTGAGGGGTGGGCGCGAGGTGGGGTGAACGGCTGAGGTTCATGAAATTCCCACCAGCGGCGGGGTCGCTCGAGGAGCGGCGGGGAACGCCGAAACGAAGCGCGAAAGAAGTCGGGGAAATGCCCTTGCCAGCCCGCAGGCGGGCGACTAACTAGCGGTCAAGCGAGACGCATCCGATCCCCCGCTTTTCGCTGGACACAATCCTTTAGCTTTCCTAATGAAACGGCTGAGAAACAGTGTCCGGCGGACCTTCGTGGCACGTCGGATGCTAAACGCTCAAATTCTCCCGACGTCGGGTTTACCGGCTCGGGGGGTTCTAGCAGCAACCGAAAAACGAAAAACGATGCGCAACTACAGCAAAACCGTTGGCGCCCTGGCCGCTGCCTCCACCCTCGTGGCTGGCTACGCTTCGGCGGAACTTGAAGGTGAAGTGCACGTTGGCTACGCCAACATGTACGAATTCCGATTCGTCGATCTGGGCAACGACCTCGTGGAAGCCGGTGCCGATGTGGCCTGGTCCATGGGTGATCTGGGCTTCAGCGCAGGTGCCTGGTACGCCTCGTTCGATTCCCCGACTGTTTTCGGCGCCGCCGGATTCAACAACGACGAGCTCGACCTCTACACCAGCGCCAGCTACGCAGTGGGTGATGTGACCTTCGAACTGGGTTACATTTACTACTACTTCCCGGACGCTTCCGCTGACACTCAGGAAGTTTACCTCGGTGCTTCCTATGAGCTGCCGTTCGGTCTGACCTTCGGTTCGACCTTCTACTATGACTTCGACGCCGCTTCCGGTTGGTACTGGGACAACAACGTTGGTTACACCGTTGAGTTCAACGATTGCCTTTCGCTTGAGCTGACCGCTGGTGTTGCCTTCGCTGATGGCCAAGGCCTCCAAGCTTCGGCTCGTCCGGGTTCCGTGGGTACCGCTGATGGTTTCCAAGGTTACTACGTGGGTGCCGCTCTGCCGTGGGAATTCCGCGACGGCGTGACCCTCAAGCCTTACGTGAAGTACACCAACGGTGACAGCGATCTCGTGACCGACCTGCTCGGCAACGGTGGTCAAGAATACCTCATCGGTGGCGTGAGCCTCGCCGTGAGCTTCTAATTTCGATGGGTTCTCCGGAACTCTGAGATTTTTGAGCGGCCGTTCCCTCGGGGGCGGCCGCTCTTTTTTGGCCGAACGAGAGGGATTTACTGGGGGAGGGTCTTCCTGACGATCCACCCCATTGGGAATTGAGGTACCCCCGAACGGACAGGAGGCGCCGTCGGAGAATCAGTCGGAAGCCCGTGGATGGGCCTGCTGATAGGCATCCCTCAGCCGCTCTCGAGTGACGTGGGTGTAGATCTGGGTGGTGGAAAGGGAGGAGTGGCCCAACATGGCTTGCACGGAGCGGAGGTCGGCCCCCGCATCGAGGAGATGGGTCGCAAAGCTGTGGCGTAGTTTGTGGGGAGAGATTTCGAAGGGAATCGACGACTGGCGGACGTATTTTTTCAGCAGCAGGTCAATGGCCTGTTGGGTAAGCTGGGACCGGCGTTTGCTGATGAAAAGGGGGCCGCTGGGCACGGGCGCGGTGGCAAGGTACGCTTGAATCGCCTTGAGCGCTGGTTCTCCTACGGGAACGAGGCGTTCTTTGGAGCCTTTGCCGATCACGCGGAGACTGCCTGATTCGAAGTCGATCGAGTGTTTTTCCAGGGATCGCAATTCCGAGATCCGAAGTCCGCAGGAGTAAAACAGTTCGAGAATGGCGGCATCGCGACGAGGGACCCATTCGGGAGTGTTGCGAGGCAGGGGAAGGCGAAGTGGGAGTTCGAGAAGTTCATCGATCTGCGCGAGGCTCAGAACCACCGGCAGGGGACGAGGTGCCTTGGGCAAAGCGATGGCGGCCACCGGGCTGTTGGCCAGGCCGCGACGGAGGACCAAGTATTTGTAGAACGAGCGCAGGGCAGAAAAGCGCAAGCGGACCGTGGACCGAGAAAGGCCCTTCTTCATCATGTGAAACAGCCAATCGCGGAACGGGTCGGGATCCAGGCGGACCCACTCGGGCTCCTCATCCAAGCCGAGGTCCTTTTGGAAGGAGGCGAAGGCTGCGGTGTAGTTGGCAATGGTTCGTGGCGAGGCGTTTTTCTCGACACGGAGGAAATGAATGAAGTCGTCCTGAAGCGAGGATTTCATGACGCGGCGGAAGGCCGGCCCTTTCTCCATTGGTAGCCGAGCAAGCCGATGCCGCCGAGGGCCATGGTGGCGGAAATGCCGACGGCCAACCAACCCATTTGAGTTTCCTGCTCGATGCGTTCAGCAGCTTTCAGGGGATCGAGATCCTGAACTCGCTCAAGGCGAGCTTTGGCGAGAAAGGCGAGAATGGTGGCCGAGACGAAGAGGGTGAGGGCGATGCGGGTCAGTCGGTTCATGCGCAAGCCGGGCAGGTGCCGAAAAATTCGAGTTCGTGGTAGAGGTTTTGGAAGCCTGTGGACTCTCGGATTTCTTCCTCCAAGGCGTGAACCGGGCACGGGGCTTTGATTGCCTCAATGGATCCACAGGAGGTGCAAATCAGGTAGTCGTGGTGCCGATCGGGGAGCAACAAGGTGAAGTAGGCGGCTCTCTCGTGGAGACCGAGGCGACGAATGATGGCATGGTTTTCGAGCCGTTGCAGGAGCCGAAATACGGTGGCCTTGTCGCACTGGTCTGCGAGTCGGGGAGATTCCGCGAGTTCGGAAAGGGTCATTGGACGCGGCGATTCGAGAAGGGTGGCGAACAGCTGTTCGAGAGCCTTGGTGCGGCGCAGACCTAATGAGCGGCAGCGTTGGATCAGGGATGGAAGTTCGGCGTCCATGGAAACGGAGGGAGAGTAGCCGCCGAAATCCCGACTGGCCAAATGGAAATGGCCGCGCGCCGTGAGAAAGAGAGGCCGACAAAAAGGCCCGCCGGGAATTTCCGGCAGGCCTCTGAAACCGCTCTGGATGCGACGAAGTTCGAGGATCAGGGCTCCGCGCCCTCTGCGATGCGGACGAATCTCCGGGAGTCGGCCGCCGTATCGACTTCGAGCGGAACGTCCTGAGTCGCAGAAGCAGCGACAAAGGTGGAACCGGAAACCGCCTCGAAGCTACTAAGGGTGTTGGAACTTTGGATGTGATAGGATTGGCCGACAGAGAGCCCCGATACCGTGACTGTGAAGGTTTGAGGGTTGGCTACCGAATCAAGGACCGCATGAGTGATGACAGGGCCACTGGAGGAGGTCGAAACCACCGAACCCAAGGGCAGGATGAGGGCGGGTGCTGGATCCGTTCCCTGTTCCTTGGCCGTGATGCCGTGCCAGCGGTTGTTCGAGGTGGGGTGGAACGCCAAGGTGATCTGACCATCGCTGTCTTTTTCAAGGAAGGAGCTCAGATCAAGGTTGGCCGGATTCGAGTAGAAGACTCCGGTGGCGGTGGGAGCCATGGTCCCAAGCAGCGCCCATTGTTTTGGATTCATCGCCCAGGTGTTGAGGGTGGCCCGTTGATCATCGAGGATGCCGGGAGCATTGGAGTAGCTGGTGGTCGCTTCGTCCCAGCTTTCTCCTGAGGTTCCGTCGATGAGGCCATAGACGTTGATGACTCCTGCGGTCCCAGAAACCCAAGGGATATGGATCCTAAGGATGGCGTTGGAAAGGTCGTCGGTGAGCAGAGAACGATCGAAACGGAGCATGGGGATATGAAGCCGGCTTGCTCGATTGTCACGGATCACGTTGACCTCATCGAGCCCGTGAACGACGGTCGGACCGGTGGTGGCATTCTGAACGTCGTTGGTCAGTGAGGTATCGGCTCCGACGCCATCGGCGGTGGTCAGAACACCAGCGTCGGGTACGGAGCCGGCGTCGGCGGGATTGGTTCCGGCGTAGTACTCGATCAGATTGATGACTCCGTCCGAGTCCGAATCGGTGGTGCCTGTCTGGGTGGTTTCGGTGGTGAAGTAGAAACGTTCCCAACCCTCTGGAAGGCCATCTCCGTCGGTGTCTGGAGTGGAAAGCGGGTCGTTTCCATTGGAGGCAGCGGCGTACTCCTGGGCATTGGTGTAGCCGTCGGAATCGTTGTCGTCCGTTTCCAGCTCGGTGGTGGTCAGGTCCCCGAAGGAGTAAAGTTCCCAGGCGTCTCCCAGCAGATCGGCATCGGAGTCGGGAGAGCTGGTTCGCACAGAAGGATCGGTTTCCGTCGGGGTGGCGCTTTCCTCCTCTTCGTTGGTCGCAAAGTCGCGGTCCGGATCGTCATTGCCATCGTAGAGGTCAATGGAGTTGAAGTAAGCGATTTCGAAGGCATCGGCGAGGCCATCTCCATCGATGTCTCCGGGAACGGAAGCTGGGTTCAGGGGATTCGATCCCTCGAGGTACTCGTCGAAATCCGAGTAGGTGTCGGAGTCCGAATCGGCGTTGGGATCATTGGCGGTGGTCAGATCGCCAAAGACCTGTTCTTCCCAGCGGTCATTGAGGCCGTCGGGTTCGCTGTCGACGAAGCTTTCGATGTCATTCGGGTCGGTGCCGGCATTCTCTTCTTCTTCGTTGGTGTAGAGGTCGCCATCGGAGTCTTCGCTGCCGGTTTGAGTGTCGATCGCCCCAAAGAAGTCGATTTCCCATTGATCATCCAATCCATCAGCATCGGCATCTCCAGGAACGGACGCGGCATCGTTGGGGTTGGAGCCGATCGGAGTGCCGTCGGCTTCCTGCTTGTTGGTGAAGCCATCGGAGTCGAGGTCAGCCTCGGTGTCGTCGGTAACATAGACGTCATCAAGGGTGACGATGCCATCATTGTTGCCGAAGTAGCGGTCTTCCCAAAGGTCGTTTAAGCCATCGGCATCGATGTCGCCGGGGAAGGAGTCAGGATTTGCAGGGTCGGAGAAGGCATCGTATTCTGCGATGTTATCGAATCCGTCGTTGTCATTGTCGCCGTAGGGGTCAGTGGCCGTGGTCAGGTCTCCAAAGTAGAAGTCCTCCCACCAGTCGTTCATGCCATCGCCGGTGCCATCGCCATTTTCATTGTCGAGGAAAGCATAGGGGGGCTCGATGGTTTCGAGGGGAAAGTACCCATAGTTGTGGGGATCGGTTCCGGCCGTTTCTTCGTCTTCGTTGCTGCCGAAGTCCCCATCGGGATCATCGTTTCCGCTCGCGATGGCGAGCTCGATGGCGGTGGGGATGCCGTCGTTATTGCCGAAGTACTGGTCTTCCCAGAGGTCGGCGAGTTCGTCGCCATCGATGTCGCCAGGGATGGAAAAGGGATCGTTCGGGTCGGAAGCTGCGGTTTCTTCCGCTTCGTTGTCGTAGGTATCGGAGTCCGGGTCATCCGTCCCAGAATAGCTGGTGATGTCACCAAAATGGTCGATTTCCCATTGGTCGGCGAGGCCGTCTCCGTCGGAGTCGCCGGCCGTGGCATTGGGGAGGTTGATGAGCGGGTGGTAAGTGGTGGTCGCATTCTCTTTGGAAGCGATGTCCCAATCCGGGGCATTGTCCCCGTCCCATACAACGAGGAAGGAAATCAGGTTGTTGGTATCTGAGGCGAGAAAGCTATCGAGAGGAAGGGTGTCGACATTGCTGGTATCCTTGTAAGGGACGGCCCCATTGCTGACGACAAAGGTGCCGAGGAGTTCCCAAGCTCCGCTGGGGTTGGTGGTGCCGTCGTAGAGATCGTAGGAGAAGAGCCCGGTGGCGGCAGTGAGGGCACCTGGAGCATTGGAATAGGAGGTGGTCGCTTCGTCCCAGGAGTCGAGTGACTCATCCCGGAGACCGTAGATCTTGACGGTGCGACCGCGGTTCGAGCGGGTAAAGGTGAGGGAGAGTGTGGCGCTGGTGCGATCTGCTGCCGCTTCCAAGCCACCGAGATCGTAGCGGAGGAGTACTTGGCGGCTACGAGTGGCTTCCCAGTAACGAAGGTTCAATGTGCCGTTTCCGTGGACGACGGTGGGCCCGGAGTTGCTATCGTTCGAGAGGTAGGTGTCGGCGCCACTCCCGTAGGAAGTCGGGACGGATACCGCGGCATGGCCGGGGCAGGAAAGAAGATACAAGGCGGGGAGAACCACCGCCATGGTGGAATTCGGATGTTTCATGGGTTTCTGGGACGGTAGGGTTATCCGGAAGGTGACGAGCCTTCAGAATCTCATACCGAGCCTGATGAAACATCCGTATGTGTTGGTCGTGAATACCCTTTGAGGGTTAACTGGAGAGGGGTAGAAAGGAAGTCATGGATTCCACGGGCCCTGTTCCCGCGAATCGCGGAATTTCATGGCCGCTTCAGTGCGGGAGCGGACATGCAATTTCTCATAGATATGTTTGAGGTGAACCCGAACGGTTTCGGTCGAGATACCGAGGCGATCTGCGATTTCTTTGTTGGAAAGGCCTTCGCAAAGGAGTTCGAGAACTTCGGTTTCTCGGGGGGAGAGATTGATTTCTTCTTCGGGTTCCTTCATCGGCTGGTGAAACGCCTCGACGACGCGGCGGGCAATTTCGGCGCTCATCGGGGCACCACCGCTGAGCACGTCACGAATCGCATCACGAACCTCACCGGGGGTGGAGCGTTTGAGCAGATAGCCGGAAGCTCCGGCTTTGAGAGCCGCGAAGATTTTATCGTGGTCGCGATAAACGGTCACCATGACGACCTGGATTTCCGGAAGATGTTGTTTGAGCCGTGCTGTCGCTTCGATGCCCGACATGCCTGGAAGATTGATATCCATGAGTACGACTTGAGGACGGAAGGCATCGATTTTCGGCAGGGCTTCTTCGCCACTGGTCCAGACTCCGAGACATAGAAAGTCGTCCGATGATTCGACAATTTTTCTTAATCCATTGGCTAAGGCCGAGTTGTCCTCGACGATGGCGACGGTGATGGGGTTCTTTTTACTCATGATCAAAGGAAGGCTCAATCGAAGGGCAGAGGCAAGGTGATGGAGACGCAGGTGCCTTCACCCGGGACCGACTCAAATTCGCAATCACCCCCACAATCGTTCAAGCGTTTGCGCAGGTTTCCAAGACCGTGTCCGGAGTCGCGGCGATGAAGTGGAATGCCTTGGCCATTGTCGGAGACGCGGATGCACAGTTCGGGCCCGACGATGGCGATGCGGAGGGTGATTTCCGTGGCCTTGGAGTGCTTGACGGCATTGTTCAGGGCTTCTCGGGTGGCGAGAAAGATATTGTGGCGACGCCGTGGGCCGATGGCGAGTTCGGGGATTTTCCACTCAATATCGGTGTGGAGGTGGATGCGGGCCGAATCGAGGAACTCGCGCGCAAAAGCGGCGAGGTAGTCGATGAGGGAGCGCAAGCTGTCTTCGTGGGGGGTGGTGGCCCAGACAATCTCGTCCAGAGTGGCGACGACATTGCGGGCCTTGGATGATAGGGTATCGACGGATTGTTCGATGTCGGAGGCACGTGGGTTCTCGGCAATCAGGGCTGAGAGGATGGAGAGCTCGGTAAGGCTGGCGCCGAGGTCGTCGTGGAGATCGCGGGAGATTCGGGAGCGCTCCCGTTCGAGAACTCCCTTGAGGCGAAGGGTTTCAAGTTTCCGGCGGAGTCGACGGCGGGTGATATAGACTCCCACCAAGACAGCACCGACGGCGAGACCGGTGGAGCAGAGGATGCCGAACCACACTGTTTGCCAAAATGCGGGCAGGACTTTCAGGCGGATGCTGCTGGGAAATTGACTGGAAACGCCGTCGCCATTGATGGCGATGACGTCGAATCGATAGTTCCCGGGAGGCACCGATTCGTAGGCGATCTCGCGGCGGTTCCCTAGGAGTTGGAAGGTGTCGTCAATGCCAACCAGACGGACGCGATAGGTGACTTTTTCCGGAGCGGAAAGGCAGATGCCGATGTAGGAGAAGTTGAGTCGCACATGACCGGGTCCTGCGGTGATTTCACCATGCTGGAGGGAAGAGACGGGAACAGGAGAGCCATTGATTTCAACGCTGCGAAATTGAAGGCTTGGAGGATCCTCCTGGAGTCCCAGTTGCGCGGGTTCGACTCCGGCGAGTCCACTGGAGGTGGGAAACCAGATGGTGCCGCTGGGCTCTACCCACGCTCCGGGTTGGGAGCCTCCGACGCATTCCCGGGTGACCAATCCGTCGGAGCGGTCCAATCGCAACCAACGGGGCTGGCTGGAAGGGTGCTCAAGGTGGCGGAGCAGCGATTGGCGAGAGGCGCTGAGAATGCCACCGAGGGAGCCGAACCAGAAGCTCTGGTCGGGAGTCGCGACCATGGCGGTGAGGCGTTCGTCGGGGAGCCCGCAGGAGGCGCCGAACGGATGCCAGACCTGATCTTTCCGAAGGAAAAGGCCAGCTCCGATGGTGGTGACCCAGAGTTCTTCCGGCGTTGCGGGATAGATGGCGGAGATGCGACGTCCGGCGGCGCTCTTTGGAAGGTCCAGAGAGCGAAAATGATCGCCCTGGAGTTCCAAGACTCGGCCATCGGTAGTGCCGGCGAAGACCTGATCCTGGTCGCCGATGGCGAGGGTGGAGAATTCGGTGATCGAACGCCGCGGATCGAGGCGGTAGCGGTGGGCCGTTTGCCCATCCCAGCGGGCGACTCCGCGTCCTCCTGCGAACCAGAGGTCGCCGTTGGAGGCTTGGGCCATGGCCTGAACTTTCGAGATCCCGGTTTCTTCGGAGAAGGGGATTTCGAACTGGCCGTTTCTCCAGCGAAAGACGGAGCCATCGGTGGACGCGAGCCACAGGTCGCCCTCGCGATCCTGGAACAAGCAAGTGACGGGGCGGTCGTATCCCCCTTTGACGAGCTCGAGGTGTTCCAAGCCGTTGGGAGTGATGCGGTCCATGCCGGTTCCGCGGCCTGCGATCCACCACTCTCCCTCGCGGGTCTGGATGGCACAGCGGATGGCGAGATCGATGATGGGAGTTCCGGCGCCGAGGCGGTGAACGCGGCTGGGGCGGATGCGAATCAGTCCTTGCGAAGGGGTTGCCAGCCAGAGATTGCCCTCCCGGTCCTCGAGCATGTCATTGACCACCACACGGCGAGAGAGGGCTTTGACGGTTTCATAAGTTTCCGGGTGTTCGGGGGTGCGATGGCGGAGGCTGCCATCGACGACCTCCCACGAATCTCCGCGGCGGTGATGAAGTCGTCCCAGAGAGACTGGGAGAAAGGTACGGCCGCGACGTTCTTCCTCACGGAGAGTTCGTTCGACTGCTTGCTGCAGGGTGGGTGAGGCGTCTTCTACGGGAATTGGCTGAAAGCTATCCATGCGGAAGAGTTTTTCGCCGCAGAGGTAGTACACGGACCCCATGAAATGGAACATGTGAGTCACGAGGGGAGGGCTGGGTTCGTTCTGATCTTCGAGATAGCGGATCAACTCACCTTGCTCGACCTTGAGCAGGCCTCCTTGAAACGTGGAAATCCAGACGCTTCCGTCGGCGAGGGTGATCAGGCGGAAGAACCCAAGCCGTTGACCTCGATAAGCGCCCGTTCCTGTAACGAGGTGAAATTCGAATCCATCAAACCGGGCGAGACCTTCGGCCGTAGCGACCCACAGGATGCCATCGGGAGTTTGGCCTAGGGACCGAACAACATTGCCTGGTAGGCCCTCTTCCGATTGCCAGGTGCGGACGAGAAACTGGGCATCGAGAACTTCATCGTCCGCCGCATGCACCAGGGACAAGCAGGCGAAAAAAAGCAGAAAAACTCGAAGCACGATGGCCATGCATAGAAGAGGGACGGGGGCGGTGTCGAGTCCGCGAGAAGGTGTCTGAAGAGATCGGTGTGAGATCACAAAAAGCGCCGCCAGCCGGGTCAAACCGGTGGCGGCGGCATCGGAGGTGGTGGATGAGATCAACGACGCCGGCGGCGCAGGAGGCCGAGGGCTCCGAGCCCGCCAAGGAGGGCTGCCGAAGGTTCGGGAACAAGCTCATACTCCACTGTGAGGGTAGGAATGAGCAGTCCGGAACTGGTGTCATCTCTCGAGACAAAGGTGAAGCCGCGCGCACTGGAAGTGGCATCTTCCATGTAATCGACGATCAGCGTTGCGAATCCCGTGTCCGTCGACGCGTCCACACGGTTTTGCAGGAAGGAGATGAGGTTGGTGCCCGTGACAGAAATCACCGCGTCGATCTTGGATTCGGTATCAGAATTGAAATCGATCGTGCGGGTGGTGGTGTCCAACTGCGGGTTGAGACCACTGACGACTTCTGAACCGATTGAGTCGCCGGTGATGGCGGTTTCACCCCACGTTTGGCTGGTGTTTCCGGCCACGTCGAGGAGGCCATAGGAGCCAAACCGGCCGGTGGTCCAGGTGTCGCTACGGGAGACTGGGAAACCAGCGACGTTGTTCGATCCCGTTTGGGTGATTTGAAAAGTAGCCGTTGTGATGGTGGCCCCTGCAGGAATGGACGAGAGATCGAAGCGGATGTAGCTCATCGACCAGATGCCGCCTCCGTATTGGGCTGCATCAATCGTGGTAGCGGTGCCGTAGTTGGTCGAATTGTAGGCGTAAGTACCATCACGGTGGTAGATGGTGGCATCGGCGACGGCGGTGACCTGCAGGGAGGTGGCCGCTGACAGGGGGGCGATGATCAGTGGAAGGAGGAGGATGCGGAGGTTCATGAACTGGGTTTTCTGGATTTGACGATGAAGGATCGTGATTGGGGGACTTCCTGAGCAATAACCCGATAGGGGTGAATCCCATCAGGGTCTTTCCGCGACGATGCGGAAGAACCGGGCTTCTCCGAAAAGGGAAATGGGATAGCGGAGTGGGCTGGCGGAGTCATCCCCCTGGAGGGTTTCCAGAGGAGTCCACGGGCCGGTAAGACGGGTGGAGACTTCGACGGTGAAGGCGATGCCATCTCCTTGGGGCCAGCTCAAATCGGCTTGTCCCGAGGTGGTGAGAACGAGCCGTGCCGCAAAGAACTCAGCTGGATCTTTGGGGTGGAGATGCAACCCACGTTCGAGCCATTCCGGGGTGCCGTCATGGTCGGCATCGTCGTCGGGGAGGGGGTCGAGGGAGCCGAAATATTGGGCTTCCCATGCGTCGGGGAGAGTATCGGCATCTTCGTCAGGGTCAGGGATGGGGGCGGAGGAGTGATAGTCGAGGTGCAATAGCGGGCGGGACTCGGAGGTGGCTTCTCTGCTTCCCAAGGCAAAACCTCGGACGCTGGTGCGGTTTTCCGGAAAGTCGACGATGAAGGTGGCGAGGTGAGGGTCGCTGGCCGCCTGAAGACGGGCTTGGAGAAAGGAGGTGAGAGTGCCGCCACCGGCGTCGTGGACGCTCGCGGTGGCGCCTTCGCTGGTGCCGGAGACGGATTCTCCCATGTCATCAAACGACCAGGTTCGAGGCAGAGCGGTGTCGAGTTGAGGGTTGGTGTTGCTGATGCGCTCGGAGCCGAGGGTGGAGGAGGTCAAGCCATTCTCATCCCAAGTTTGGGGAGTATTGCCATCGACATCGAGCAATCCCCAGACGCCAAAGCGACCAGTGGTCAGGCTATCATTGCGCACGCTGGGCACTCCTTCATTGGTATTCGTCACCTTGGTGAAGGTGAGAGTGACGCCGTCCATCTGGGCTCCATCGGGAAGTGCCGAGAGGTCAAAGCGGACGTAGGCGAAGGCATGAAGATCGTTCCACTGGACAAGGTCGAGCTCAGGGGAGTTGCCGTAGGCGGTGGTGTCCGAGGTTCCGCCGCCGAAATCGTGGAAGATGAAGGTGTCTGCGGCGGGTTCGAGGTCGAGAGCGCCAGGGATAGGCTGGCCGGGCTGGGAGCTGGCGAGGGTGGGGTTGGTGCCGGATTTCCATTCTTCCCAGGTGTTGAATCCATCGCCATCAGTATCGTCGAGGGGGGCGGCCGAACTGAGGGATGGATAGTAGGTGAGTTCCCAATTGTCGGGGAGGAGGTCGTCGTCGAGGTCGCTATTTGCAGCTGCGAGGGTGACACGGATTTCTCCGTTGCTTGCCGAAAAGCTCGCCTCATAGGTGGGAGGACCCGCCCATTCGAAATGGGGCGTGCCTGAGAAAATGCCGGTATAGGTGGCGACGATGTGGGTGCCGATGCCTGGATCCAAACGGGGGCGAATGATCTGGGTGCCGGTTGAAATCAGATTTCCGACGATGGCCAAGGGGCTGGTGGAAAGCTCCAGAATGCTGCCATTTTGTAGGGTAACCGATCCGGTTAGGGTGCCGCTGCCCCCGAGTGCGGCCGCAGATTGGACGGTGAAGCTGGACTGCGTTGAGGTCCCATCGAGTCGCAAGGTTCCCGTAGAAACGAGCGTTTCCCCTTGGTAGGTGAGTTCTCCGGAAAAGGTTTGAATGCCGGTTCCGATTTTGGTGAGAGCGGTGGTGGAGGTGCCGTCTGAGATGCTGCCAGCGAATTCGGTATCGAGGTTTCGGTTGCCGATTCTCCAGGTCAGCGTTCGGCCGCTGGTGGGGCCTCCCTGTAGGTGGGAGGAAACGTCTCCACTGAGGGCACCGAGGTTGAGGGTGAGGTTGGATGACATCCCCGAGAGATAGTAGGCCCAAACTTCAGGGCCGAGGTCGAGGTGGGCACCGCCGTATCCATAGGGATTGTCGATGCGGAAATCGCCCCCATCCGCGTCGGATTCGACGCGGAGATGTCCTTCGAAGTTCGACCAATTCGCCTCGAGGTCGGTTCGGACGAAGGGAGTGTAGAAGGTGAATTCCCCGGTGCCGGTAAGAGTGCCTCCGAGGTCGCAACGACCATCGGCCAAGAGTCGGCCGATTTCGCCTTCGGGGACAATGAGTCGATAGCTGGCGGAGTTGTAGGAACCGGTGTCATTGGTCATGGCCAGGGTGCCGCCGCGAAAAGTGACAGAGCCACTGCCGAGGCCGGAGGCATTGGCGGTATCGGAAGCCAATTGGAGAGTGCCCTGTTCGAGAATGGTTCCGCCCGTGTAGTCGTTGGCATGGCCCAGGATGAGGAGCCCAGCGCCGGTTTTGGTCAGGGCTCCGGGGCCTTCGAGGGTGCCGGAGATTTGGAGAGAGGCAGCGGGAGTGGACAGGGTGCCTCCTGCCGGCCCCAAGAGGATCCCTCGGGAAGTGGCACTTGGTGGGCCATCAAGTCGCAGCGTTCCACCGTCGAGCTGAAGGTGCTCGGGTTCTGCGCTGGCAGCCCCGATGGCAGACGGCTCGCCGGCTTGGGAAAGGGAGGAGACGGCTAGAATCCCGCCGTTCACCCGGACGTCGCCAGTGAAGGTATGGTTTCCCAGAAGGGAAAGCGTTCCCGGGCCGTTCTGAGTCAGGCTGCAGGAACCTGATAGGATGCCATCGCCGATGAAGGTGTAGTTGTGCGCCGATTCGACGGTGATGGAGGATGGTGGAAGTTCGCCGTGAAGGGCAACGGTGAGGTTCGGAGCCCCGCGGTCGTCAAACAGGAGGGAGTCGGCGGCGACGAAGGTTTGCGGCTGTTCATTGAGGAGGAAGTTGGGGGTTTGGAAGAGATCCCAAACATTTTGATTGAGCCCCCCTTGCCAGACCAGTTGGTCGGGATCGCGGGTGTTGGGGATGGTGAGCTGAAGGGTGCCAGCGGTGAAAGAAAGTTGGTAGGGGGTGCCGGTGGGTAGAGATACTTGGAAATTATCGAGAGAGCCGATGAGGGTGCCCGTCACGGTGGCGAGCGGATAGGTTCCGGGAGGCAACGCGTCGGAGCTGAGAGGATGGATCAGAAGGGTGGTGGTTCCTTCAACGAGGAGATCGCCCGTGATGGCGATCAGGTCGGAAGGCCCCTCGGACGCGAGATCCATCGACCAAGCGGTGTCAGGGCCACAGCTCAGGCCGTTGGCAAGTTGGAGGATGGCGGGATCGCCGTTGCCAGCGCCGGGAGAAAGGGTGCCACGCCAAGCCAGAGTGACGGGAGCTTCGATGCGTCCGCGACCTCCGAGGCGGCCACCCGTTACTCCATGAGCAAGGGGGCCACCCCAAGTGCCGCCATGAATGATGACGGGAGATTGGGTGAGGTGGCCATCAACGATGAGGGCGCCATCCCAAACTTCGGTTTGACCGGTGTACGATGGATTGCCGGTGAGCGTGAGATTTCCGCGGCCGGATTTCGAAAGGGTCATGGGACCGGTGAAGTTTCCGGGACTGCCGTCGAAGGTGAACGAGTCGGGGGAGAAGACCTTGATGCGAGAGGGCGAAAGGTCCTCGCTCAGGGGCAAAGTCGCCGATTGAGAGGGGCCGAAAAGGAGGCTTTTTCCTGCGGGGCAAATGCTGGCATTGAGGACGGGCTCAAGGTTCCAGGTACGATCGGTATCGTTGATGGGAGGAGGAGGGTCCTCGGTGGTTTCGAACCCGAGGTAGTAGTCGACGTAGGAGGCCTGCACGTAGCCTTTGGTCGTGGTCTGGACACGGTATTGGGCATTGTGCATGAGGGTGCGGCGGCGATCCTCGGCGGGGGTGGTGGTGGTGTAGATCCGCAGCCCGGAGTAGTCGTTTTTGACGAGGACGAGTTCTTCGCGCCAGTCGCCGAGGATGTCTCCCCAAAAGGCGGGCCGACCGCCGTAGGCGTTGTGAACGCCGTCGTTGTAAATGGAGAGGAGGCGGGAGTTGCTGCCGGTGGCTGGGTTGAGTTTATCGATGATCGGGCTGGTGCCGGCGCCATTGGCTCCAGCAATGAACTCACGGCCGGTATCGCCGTCCCACCAGAGTCCTTCATAGGGGAAGGGATGTTGGGTGAGGAGGACTTCGCCGCGGGCGCCATAGAGGTTCGGTTGGGTCGAAAACATTTCGAGCCCGAGGTGATCGGGAAGAAGATCGGCGGTGAGTCCGCGACCGACATCGATGATGCCGGTGGTGTAGAGTTTTTGATAGAATCCACCGTGGGCGGAATCGAGATATGCGGTGGCGAGAAAGCTCGGATTGTTTTGTTGGATGGCGTAGGTTTCGAGACCGGGCCACAGGGGGTTGATGTCGGCGACATGGAAGCGGTCACCATGAGTCAATTCGGTGACGTAGAGTTGGGTGCCGTCGTCATCGAGGACGTGCCCGATGTCGATGAGTTCATCACGACCATCGTTGTCGACATCTGCGATGCGGATTTGGTGCCCTTCGGCACCGGGCTGGGTGGACGGATCTTGGGCCCAGGTCCAACGTTGGACGAGTTGTTGGTCGACCCAATCCCAGGCGGTCCATTGGCGATAGAAGCGGCCATTTGCAGCCCGATTGTAGCCGTAGAGGATGACGGAAGGATGTTGGCCATCGAGGTAGGCGATGAAGCATTTGGACTGCAGGGTGCCGTGTTCGATCCAAGCATTGGGAACGGGAGCACTGTGCATCGCCTGGCCAGTCAGCCCATCGATGACGGTGAGGAATTGTTGGCTGGGGGATGTCGAGGTGATGCTCGCGACGGTTTCTCCAGAGGGATTGGTGACGGTGACGCCATTGGCGGTTCGGACGATGGCTTCGGCACGGTGGTCGCCATCGAGGTCGAAACAGGTGACGTTGTCACCATCGCCGGTCGAGATGGCGGCAGCACCTGGACGATAGATGTCCGATTGATCGGCACTGGTGGGACCCATGTGCATTCTCCAGAGGAAGGTGCCGTCGCGTAGATATGCTTCGAGGAATTGCTCGTTGGCCCCGAGGGTGGAGAGACGATCGCAGAGGAAGTCGTATTCGCCATCTCCGTCAAAGTCACCGACCCATGCAAATTTGGTGTCGTAGGGCCCCTCGGGACCTGGATCGGATGTGAAGGGAAGTTCGAAAGCCCGGGAAACCGGCGAAGCGGCGGGAAGGGACCATGGGGCGGATGGGGATTGCTCGACGAGGTCGATGACGGGTCGCACAAAGTAGGCGACGGTGTTGGCGTTGAGCGTGGCGGAACCTGGTTGGTCCTGGAAATCGGTGGTGGCGGTGAGGGGCGAGGTGTTGAGTCGAACGGGGGTGCCACCGCCGATGGTCCGATAGAGATTGAAGGTGATGGAGCTGTCATCGCTGCCGAGCATGCGCCAGCTGACGTAGACGGAGTTGCTGTCGGTGCGGCAGGCAATGACGCCGCGACCGAGGGGTTCCATTTGGCGTTGGGCGGGGCTGTTGGAGGCGAGGAGCCAGCAGGCCAAGCCGGTGAGAAGAAGCTGGGTTTTCACGGGATCAGCGCATGGGCCGAGGTCGGGGTGAACTCGACGAGGCGGTCGGGGTTTTGGACTTCGATGCGGGCGAAGGGTTTCGCGGGACGGCGGGAGGTGCTGTGATCGAAGAATTCCAGGATGGCCGGTTCGCGGGGGTGGAGGTTCGCGAGGTACGGGAGGGAGAGGAGAGTGGGAGCTCCGCTTTGGAGGAAGGTCAGAGCGAAGGCGAGGTGTCGATCGGGCTCAAGGAGGACCCGGATGCGATCGGGAAGGAGGGTTTTCTCTTCGATGCGCAACTCCACGAGCTGACTGGCGAGGTTTTCGAGCTGCGGCTGAGCTGAGGAAACGGCGGAATCAAGCGGGCCGCTCGGCGCCTCGGGTCCGAGGAGTTTCCATGCGAGTTCAGGGGCGCAGCGAACGACCAGAAGGGTGCGTCCAGGAGCGAGATGGACGGTGATCTCTGTTTCCGTGCCGGTGTGGGCGTTGCTGCCTAGGGAGAGCAGTACCCAGAGGAGGCATGGCAGGAGTCGCAGCATCCCGCAGGGTAGGGCGCGAGGGGAAAGCTCGGTCAATCATGGGATGGTAACCCATGAGGGTGAAGCGCCTGCGGGTACCGAAGGGTCTGGACCGACCGCTTCGGAATGGGAGAGGAGGGCAGAGCCGTGGTGCGGCTCTGCTGGGCGTCGATCAGACGTTGAAGCGGAATTCGATGACGTCGCCATCCTTGACGACGTATTCTTTGCCTTCGATGCGGAGTTTTCCGGCATCTCGGGCGGCGGCCTTGGAGCCGAGGGATACGAGGTCGTCGTAGTGGACAATTTCGGCGGCGATGAATCCGCGTTCGAAGTCGGTGTGGATGACACCGGCGGCGGCCGGGGCTTTGTCACCCTCGTGGATGGTCCATGCTCGGGTTTCCTGCACACCGGTGGTGAGGTAGGTCCGAAGTCCGAGGAGGTGATAGACGGCCTTGATGAGGGAGGAAACGCCCGAGTCGGTGACTCCCATGTCGGCGAGGAATTCGGCGGCTTCTTCGGGTTCGAGGTCGATCAGTTCTTCCTCGATATTGGCGGAGATGACGACGGCTTCGGCACCGTGGGCCTCCGCTGCGTAGGCGCGGACTTTGGCGACCAGCGGATGCGCATCGGGATCCTTTTGGGCATCGGCGAGGTCGCCCTCGTTGACGTTGCAGGCGTAGATGGTGCGCTTGGAGGAGAGAAGGAAGAAGTCCTTGAGGAGCTTGAGTTCCGACTCTTCGAGGTCGAGGGTGAGGGCGGGTTTGCCTTCGTTGAGGTGGGGCAGGAGTTTGTCGATGAGTTCGACCTCGGCCTTGGATTCTTTGTCGCCGGATTTGGCCTTTTTCTCGCGGGACTGGCGGCGCTTATCGAGGGCTGCGATGTCGGCGAGGATCAATTCGGCATTGATGATTTCGATGTCGCGGACGGGATCCACGGAGCCGAGTTCGTGAATGATGTCGTCGTTTTCGAAGCATCGGACGACTTGGACGATGGCGTCGGTTTCGCGGATGTTGGCGAGGAATTTGTTGCCGAGGCCGGCTCCTTCGGAGGCACCTTCGACGAGGCCGGCGATGTCGACGAATTCGATGGCGGTGGGGACGAGCTTCTTGGAGCCGGAGAGCTTCGAAAGAACGGCGAGTCGCTCATCAGGCACGGTGACGACCCCGACGTTGGGATCGATGGTGCAGAAGGGATAGTTGGCGGCCTCCGCATTGCGGGTGCGGGTGACTGCATTGAATAGCGTGGATTTCCCCACGTTTGGCATTCCGACGATTCCGGCCTTGAGCATGGCGCGGGAGCCTTAGGGGAGGTCCGGGGTGGGCGCGAGAAAAATCCCACTCGGGAGCGGTCAGGGTGCCTTGGGAGGGAGCAGGCCGCCTTCGAAGTTGCTGTCGTTCATTTCGGGCAGGGCGGGTTCTTCAAAGTCGGAAGGTCCGCTGAAGAGGGCCCAGAATCCGCTCCGTCGTTCGTTTTGGGCGCGTTGGTAGGCGATGGCTTGTTCGTGGCCGGATTGGACTTTTTCAAAATCGTCGGGTCGCGCCTCGACGACGGGGATGCCGGGTTTGAAGGGGGAGGTGGCGGCCGTAGCCATTTTGTCAACGCCTGCGCCGAAGGCCTGCCCCATTTTTCCCATACTTCTGCCGGTGGCTTCGGTCATGGATTTCATGGTTCCGCAGGAGCACAGAAAGCCAGCGGTGATGAGGGGAAGGGTCCAGAGGAGAGATCGCATGGTTCGTGGCGCGTTGGGGATTTGCGGGTGAACACGTAGAGGTTTACTGGGGCGGGAGGCGAGGGTCAATGAGAGGTTTTTTTGACAGGTTTTCGCTCAGCGTGGCTGGAGGGTGAGAAAATTTCGAACGGGTTTGTTCCAGAAGGGCCGGGTGAAGGCGGGGCCACCTTGGATGGCGGAGGAGACCCAGATTTCAGAGGAGCGGCCGCCATCAAGGTTGAGGGCTTGGTGGATTTTGACGGGGCCGAGGCGAGCGCCGGCGAGGGCTTGAGCGAGTTCGGCGAGGGAGCAGGGACCGGTGCGGGCGAGGATCCAGTGGCCGGCATTGTCGTGGGCGAGGAAGCTGCGTGCGGCGGAGGATTCTTGGCTGAGGCCTCGGACGGCTCGCCGGTTTTCGACGAGGAAGGGTCCGGCCTGGATGGCTTCTTTGGCGTGATCGAATTGATCACGGCGGATGAGGCGGAGTTTCCCGGAGTTTTCTTCGACGTAGAATCCGGAGCCGAGGGAGCTGGCGCGGTTGATGGCGCCGTGGGGTTGGCCCGCGGTGACGATCATGCCGAGGGGTTGGCCCTCGGGGGTGAAGAAGGAGGCGTTGATGGCGGCGAGGGAGCCTTTGCCTGCGGAGCGGGAGTCGGGCCACCGGGTGCCGGGGCCTTGAGGTTGGTCGGCCACTTTGAGGTGATGGCTACGGGAATCGAACGCGACGGCTTCGATGGCGATGCCGTTGAGGCGGGTTTCGAAGTAGTGGGGCTCCCAGGGGGTGGGAGCGGGTGGCCGGGATTGGGGCGCCGGCTCGGGGGCGGTGGCGAGGGCGGATTCGGTAGGGGGAGGGACGGGAATTTCGCCCGTGGTCGCGACATCCTGAACGGCCATCTCGGTGCGGAGAGGGGAGCAGGCGGCGAGGAGTAAGGCCGGGGCGATGATGAGGAAACGAGCCACGGAGGAAGTTAAAGCTCAAGGAGGGCGCTGCGCCAACGGGGATTGCGCTTTAGGTTGCCGGTTTTTTCGCAACGGCGAGGAGGGTCTGAAAGCAGGGAGGTTCGGGTTCGCGATCGACGACGGCGGTTTCGATTTGGGAAAATCCGGCGCGTTCGAGCATGGCGGCCAGTTCTCCCTCTCCGAATCCAAGCCAGGTATCGGCGTAGAGTTCGCGGGCTTGTTCGAATTGGTGGGCGAGCAGATCGAGGATGACGAGACGGCCACCGGGCTTGAGGGCCGCGATGGCGGAGTCGAGGGCGCGTTGGGGGTGGGCGGCGTGGTGCAGGGCCTGACTGAAAAGGGCGAGGTCGAGGGAGCCGGCCTCAAGGGGTGGGTTTTCGATGTCGCCGACGCGGAATTCGATGTTGTGGATCCCGTGCTGGCGCGCGAGCCCGGTTGCAAATTCGACCATTTTCTCGGAGAGATCGATGGCGATGACTTTCTCGGCTCGTTGGGCAAGAAGTTGGGACAGAGTGCCTTCACCTGCGCCGAGGTCGGCGACGACGCCGGTGGTCATGACTTTGAGGAGGGCTTCCGCGAGGCCTCGCCAGGATCGTCCGGGAACGTAGTCGCGCCCGAAGCGCCCTGCGAGTTGGTCGAAATACAATCGGGCGCGGTCCTGACGTTTTCGCATAAGGTGGCGAAGTGCGGTGAGGTCCTTGGTCGCTTCGGGAAGTTCGTCGGCGGCGTCGCGGGCTAGGCGGGCAATCTCCCGGCTCATGCGGGAGCGGTAGATGTTATTTTTGCCGCTTCGTTCGTCCTCAACCAGTCCGCCAGCTTTCAGTTGGGAGAGCTGGGTGGAGATGCGGCTCTGGCCCATGCCGAGAAGTTCCTGAAGATCGGCGACGCTCAACTCCTCGCGGTCCAATAGGTTGAGGACCCGGAGGCGCGTGGGATCGGCCAGGAGCTTCAAGGATTTCAGCATTGACGGCATGCCCCAGCGGATACATCAACGCATCGCGATTTGACGATACGAAAAATCTACGCGTATGAGTTCTTACATTTTCTCCTCCGAATCCGTCGGTGAAGGTCACCCTGACAAGGTCTGCGACACCATTTCCGATGCGATCCTTGATGCCTGCCTGAAGATTGATTCCAGTTCACGCGTTGCCTGCGAGACGTTTGTTAAATCCAACATTGTTGTCGTCGGCGGTGAGATCACGATTCCGAAGATTGGTCAGAAGTCGATTGGCGAAGTGGTGAACATCGATTCGGTGATCCGCGAGGCGATCCGCGGGATTGGCTACACGAATGAGGATGATGTTTTCCACGCTGACAAAGTCTTCATCAACAACTACCTGACGACGCAGTCTCCGGACATTGCGCAAGGGGTGGATGCGAAGTCAGCGGACGGGAAAAAGACCGATGAGCAAGGAGCCGGGGACCAAGGCATCATGTTTGGCTACGCCTGCGATGAAACGCCAGAGCTGATGCCCGCTCCGGTCATGTATGCTCACCGTCTGGGACGCGAGCTGACGAAAATCCGCAAGGAAGGCAAGGTGAGCTGGCTGCGTCCGGACGCGAAGACGCAGGTTTCGGTGGAGTATGTGGACGGCAAACCGACGCGCATCGTGAATGTGGTGATCTCGACCCAGCACGCAGCGGGAACCAAGCATGCGGAGATCGAAAAGTTCTGCGTGGAGAAGGTGGTCAAGAAGGTGCTGCCGAAGTCGATGATCACTCCCGACACGGAGTTTTTGATCAATCCGACGGGCAACTTCGTGATTGGCGGTCCACAGGGGGATTCGGGCCTTACTGGTCGGAAGATCATCGTCGATACCTACGGGGGTATGGGCCGCCATGGTGGAGGCGCATTTTCCGGAAAGGACCCGTCGAAGGTGGATCGATCGGCCGCTTACATGGGCCGCTGGGTGGCGAAGAATATTGTCGCAGCCGGGTTGGCCCGGAAGTGTGAGATCCAGTTTGCTTATGCGATCGGGCATCCGCTTCCGGTGAGTGTTCACATCGATACTTTTGGAACGGGCACGGTGTCGGACGAAAAGATTCTTTCGGCAGTGCTGAAGGTATTTTCCTTCAAGCCCGCTGACATTGTGAAGCAGCTCAAGTTGCTCCGCCCGATTTACTCCGCCTCCACGAACTACGGTCACTTTGGCAAGGAAGATGCCGGGCTGCCGTGGGAAGAAACCAATAAGGTTGCTGCTCTCAAGAAAGCCGCCAAGTAACACTGAGAAAACCAGAATTGATCTTACGATGACTGCCGTAGCTGATACTCCCGTCCAGGATTACAAGGTCCGTGATATCGGACTCGCCGATTTCGGTCGCAAGGAAATTGAAATCGCTGAGCATGAAATGCCCGGTTTGATGGCCACCCGTGCCAAGTATGGCCCGGAAAAGCCGCTGGCCGGTGTGCGTGTCATGGGCTCATTGCACATGACGATCCAAACCGCCGTCTTGATTGAGACCTTGGTGGAGTTGGGTGCCGATGTGCGCTGGGTCTCCTGCAACATTTTCTCGACTCAGGACCACGCTGCTGCGGCGATTGCTGCGGCAGGAACGCCGGTGTTTGCCTGGAAGGGTGAGACGCTGGAAGAATACTGGTGGTGCACCTGGAAGGCTCTCCAATTCCCGGGCGGATGGGGTCCCCAGTTGATCGTGGACGACGGTGGTGACGCCACCTTGTTGTTGCACAAGGGCTTCGAAATGGAGAACGGCTCGGATTGGGTCGATTCCCCATCGGGGAGCCACGAAGAGCAGGTGATCAAAGATCTCCTGAAGAAGATCGGTGCTGAGCAGCCGGGGATTTTTGCTCGCATGATTGCCGAGTGGAAGGGCGTTTCGGAGGAGACGACCACCGGGGTGCACCGCCTCTACCAGATGGCGAAAGCGGGCAAGTTGTTGGTGCCGGCGATCAATGTGAACGACTCGGTGACGAAGTCGAAGTTCGACAACCTTTACGGCTGCCGTGAGTCGCTGGTGGATGGCATCAAGCGCGCCACGGACGTGATGATTTCGGGCAAGGTAGCCGTGGTTTGCGGTTACGGCGATGTGGGTAAGGGTTGTGCGCAAGCGTTGCGTGGCCAAGGTGCCCAAGTCGTGGTGACGGAAGTCGATCCGATCTGTGCCCTGCAGGCTGCGATGGAAGGGTTCCGCGTGTTGACGGTGGAAGACACCCTCGGTTGGGGTGACATCTACGTGACGACTACCGGGAACTTCGACATCATCCGCTTGGAGCACATGGAGAAGATGAAGGACCAGGCGATCGTTTGTAACATCGGTCACTTCGACAATGAGATCCAGGTCGACAAGCTGGCTTCGGCTTCGGGTGTGATCAAAACCAACATCAAGCCGCAGGTCGACAAGTACACGTTCCCGACAGGCAATAGCCTTTACATGCTTGCGGAGGGTCGCTTGGTGAACCTCGGTTGTGCCACGGGCCATCCGAGTTTCGTGATGTCGAACAGTTTCACCAACCAGACGCTCGCCCAGATCGACCTGTGGAAGAACAAGGACGAGTACAAGGCGGGTGAAGTGAAGGTGCTGCCGAAACACCTCGATGAAGAAGTGGCACGACTTCACCTCGACAAGATTGGCGCGAAGCTGACGAAGCTGACTCCGGCACAGGCGGATTACATCGGCGTTCCAGTGGAAGGCCCGTTCAAGGCGGACCATTACCGTTATTGATCGCCGCGGGTGACCTTGGGTCGCCTGATTTTCAGAGCCCTACCGACCTCGGTCGGTGGGGTTTTTCGTTGGCGAAAGAAGGGCAATTGGCGGGTGAGTTTTTTGTCAGCGAATCGCAATTTCCCTATTGCAAAACCTGGGATTGGTTTTTAGCGTCCGCCCGCCGTCGGCACCGGAGCCCCTTGGTGTAATTGGTAACACAGCTGATTTTGGTTCAGTATTTCTAGGTTCGAGTCCTGGGGGGGCTGCCACTCTTTCACCTTTTTTCAAGGTGAGGCGGGTCGAGCAAGCCAGGCGACAGACGGCGTTCGATGATTTTGGGCGCTTTTGGTGGCCCGGATTCCCGGTCTGAAAGCAGGGGGGAGGATGGACGAGCGTCCAAGCCAGGCGGGCCCGAGTGGCTGAAAAGCTACCTCAAGAGGCCGCTTTAGTAGCCGGTGAAGTGGGCGAGCTTTTCGCGCAAAGTGGTGCGACCTCGGAAGATCAGGCTCTTCACGGATGAAACCGAGGTGCCGAGAACTTGGGCAATTTCCTCGTAGGGGAGGGACTCGTAGGCGTAGAGAACCACGGCTGCCCGTTGATTTTCGGGGAGTTCTGCGATGGCACGGTCGATTTCGTCGTGCATTTCATTGCGCAGTGTCTCGGAGTCCGGCTCGATGCGTGAATCGGCGGGCATTTCGGCGCCGAATTCGTCACTGCGCTGGTCGGAGGAGACTTCTTTTTTCCGCGAGCGACGGCGGCTCTCGTTGTAGACGAGATTGCGGGCAATGGTGAAGAGGTAGGTGGTGAACTTGGCCTCGGGTTTCCAGCGTTTGGCATGTTTCCAAATGCGCAGGAAAACCCGCTGGGCGAGGTCTTCCGCCTCCATGGGGTCGTTGAGCATGCGGGCGATCATTCCCACGACCATGTTTTGATGTCTCTCGACCAAGGCGCGGAACGCGACCTCGTCTCCCTCGGCAATGCGGGCCATGAGGGCGATGTCACGTTCGTTTTCGGGATCAGTCGACTGGATGGAGGGTTCCGCCATTTCGAACAGCCCATGGAATGGGGCAGCTGCGTCCATGCTTCACGGGAACAACCCGGGTGCGAGAACGAAGTTGCGGGCGGCGAAATCAGGGGGTGAGGTAGGCGATTTGTTCGCCGGGACCGTGGACGCCTTCGATCAGGATTCCTTCCACGTCGGCGGTTTTCGATGGGCCGGTGACCCAGATGACATTGTGGCTCGGGCCGAGGTGGGTGAGGGCGTCCGAGAGGGAGCGATGCAGGGAGCTTTCCGGGAAAACGGCGATGTGCACCCAGGGGGAGAGCGCCGCCAATCGATCACGAGTGAGGGTATCATCCAGAATGATCGTCCCGGATTCGGCAATGGCTCCTGTCGCTTGGGTGATGCCGAAGCGGTAGTCTTCGTAGCGCTGTCGATCGTATTCGGTCTCGACGATGAGACCTACGGCCGAGAGAGCATGCCCCAGTGGGTCCATGAGGTCGGGGTCGCAGTAGCCGTGAAGGCAGTCATTTTCGCGGAGAAAGGAGGCGAGGGTGTCCGGTGTGTTTAGGATTCTGCCGTGGACGGCTTCCAGGTTCCGTTGGAAGGCCTCGCGCAGACTTCCCTGAAGGCGGGATGAAGAAGTGATCGATTCGTCGTCGAAGCCGGGATGCGAGGTTTTTTCGGCAAGCGGCTCAAGGGCGGTGCGGATCTTGGAGAAGATGGATTCGCGAGACATGATGGAAAATTCGGCCGGTAATCGAGGGGTTCGAAGGGAACGGGAAGATTTGGCGGCGGAGGGTCATTGAGGAGTATCCCGGAGGCCTTGTTCCTTGCTGCGGTTCTTCAGCCATTTTCTGAAATCGCCGCCGTGGGATTCAGGGAGGGTGCGTTGGCC
Organism: Haloferula luteola; assembly: GCF_014201715.1. Lineage (GTDB taxonomy): Bacteria > Verrucomicrobiota > Verrucomicrobiia > Verrucomicrobiales > Akkermansiaceae > Haloferula > Haloferula luteola. Next base: position 38,552 of record NZ_JACHFD010000020.1, on the reverse strand, counting down.
GAGCCAATCCTGAATGGGGCGGAATGGGGCCACGTCAATGGGAAGGTGGTTCATGGCTTTGCTCATGGTCATGGCGGTGCGCCAGAGCGAAGGCGAGGTGGCTAGCGTGGCGAAAGGTGCCATGGGGAGGTCACCAGGTTGGGAGATGTGGGCACGTTTGGCTTTGTCTCGGAGGCGCAATAGGAGGTCGGGGATCGGGATGTCGACGGGGCAGACTTCATTGCAGGCGCCGCACAGGGATGAGGCTTTGGGAAGATCCGCGAGTTCAGGGAACCGATCGCCAAAGAGCAGAGGGGAAAGGACTGCTCCGATCGGGCCTCCGTAGGGACTGCGATAGGCGTGTCCGGAAGCTTGCCGGTAGACAGGGCAGACATTTTGGCACGCGGAGCAGCGGATGCAGCGGAGGATTTCGCGGCCATCGGAGGCGAGGACGTCGGTGCGGCCGTTGTTCATGAGGACGACGTGCATTTCTTCGGGGCCACTGGGCTGAGTGGGGTCCTTGGGTCCACTGATGAATTCGGTATAGACGGTGAGTTGCTGTCCGGTGGCGGAGCGGCCGAGGAGATTGAGAAAAACTCCGAGGTCGCGGTCACTTGGAACGAGTTTTTCGATGCCGATCAACGCGATATGAAGCTTTGAAGGGGCCATGCCGAATCGCGAATTGCCTTCGTTGGTGACCAGGACGACGCGACCGCTTTCGCAGGAGATGAAGTTGCCGCCGGTGATGACGGCTTGGGCCTGCATGTACTTTTCGCGGAGAAAGGCCCGAGCGCGGCGGGTGATCACCTCTGGATCGTCGTTGAGATCCCGGGCAATGCCGGCGCGTTGGAAAGTGCGGGCGATCTCGCGGCGGTTTTTGTGAATGATGGGGCGGACGATGTGGGAGGGTTCGTCACCATCGAGCTGGATGATGAACTCACCGAGGTCGCTTTCGAGAACCTCGATGCCCTGGTCGATGAGAAACGGATTGAGGTGAATTTCCTCGGAGGCCATCGACTTCGATTTGGTCAATTGGGTGACCTGGTGATCGCGAAGAATCGAGAGGACGGCTTGGCGGGCGTCTTCGTCGGTGTCGGCGAAGTGGACTTTGACGCCGTTGCGGGAGAGCGCGGCTTCGGCCTGTTCGAGGTAGTGGTCGAGGTGATGGAGAGTGTGGTCTTTGATTTGCCCGGCAAGTCGCCGCAGGTCGTGGGTGTTGGGAAAGTCGCCAAACAGGACGGATTGGCGTTTTTCGGTGCTGGCAGTGGCACCGGTGATCACCGAGGTTTGCTTTTCCTCGCTGATCCGAGTCGCGTAGGTATCGATGGGTTGACGGTCGATCATCGGAGAATCAGGCAAGGGTATCGCGGAGGACCTGGATGGCGTGCTGGTGTTGGACGGGGCGGCCCTGAGTGCGGGCGAGACCGGTGAGATGCATCAGGCATGACATGTCGGCGGAAACGAGGAGGTCGGGCTGTTGGGCGAGGATGTGGTCAAGTTTCAGCGATCCCATACGGCCGGAGATGTGGGGAAAGGTGACCGAAAAGGTCCCCCCAAATCCGCAGCACTGATCTTCTTGTCCAAAGGCGACGACTTCTGCGTTGCGGATGGAGGAAAGCAGGGCGTGAGCGGCCTCACCGGTGCGCGTGCCTCGGGTGTGACAGGAGCGGTGAAAGGCGATCCGGGTGGGTGCTGCAAAGGCACCTTTCCAAGTGGAGATGCCGAGGCCGTGCACGAGGTAGTCGAGGATTTCCCAGGTGCGGTTGGCGAGGGATTCGATCGCCGGTTCCGGACAGGCTTCGAATTGCAGGCGGTTGCCGTGGGAATGCATGGCCGCACAGGAGCCGCTGGGCACGATCACTGGGAGATCGCCACCAAAGACTTCGGCAGCATGCCGGGCGACTTTGCGCGAGGCTTTCCAATCGCCGGAGTTGAAGGCCGGTTGCCCGCAGCAAGTTTGATTCTCGGGGAAAATCACCTCGATTCCAAGGTGCTCGAGGACTTCGACGGAAGCGCGGGCGGCATCATCATAGAAGGCGTCGCACAGGCAGGTGGCCATGAAGAGAACCTTGTTGGCGACAGGTCGCTGGAGAGGGACGGACATGTTTGAAGGGCAAGCTAGAGAAGCGATTCCTTCTTCGCAATGGCACGGATGGGGGATTGGGTCATGGGGCGGGGCCTCGATTCAGCGCGAAAAAAAGGCCGCCCAGGAAGGGGCGGCCTTTGAAATCGAATCAGGAGGTTTGGCAGGGGAGGAAGCGCTCCTCCGCTGGTTTTCCCGATCACAGAGAGAAGGTGTCGCCTTCGGGAGTGGCTCCGAGCGCGATCTGGACTTCGCCGTTGGCTGCGAGGTGATTGAGGCAGTGATACACGTCCTCAGCGTCGCCATCGACTTCGTAGGCCACTTCGGAAGCGGTCTTCGGGTCGGCGGTCAGGCGGCCGCGCACGGCATTGAGGGTGTCGAGGAAGGTGGCCGCGGCCTTTTTGCCCGCTTCCACGCCGGGTTGGTGGTAGGCGTTGATGTGGACCAGTGAAGCGTAGAAAGACACGGCTCTTTCGAAGAGAGCGATCAGCAATCCGAGCTGGAAGGGATTCACTTCCGGAATGGAGAGGGTGATCGACTTGCGGCCGGAATCATAGAGCGCCTTGCGGGTGCCGCGGAGGAAGCCCTGGAGGTAGTCGGCCGAGGTGTTGCCGGGTTCGACTTCGATGGTGTCCCCGTCGCGTCCTTTGCGGACTTCAATGAAAGTGGCGAAGAAATTCGGGACGCCATCGCGGAGCTGTTGGACGTAGGCGTGTTGGTCGGTGGAGCCTTTGTTCCCGTAGACGGCGATGCCTTGGTTGACCGTGTTGCCGTCGAGATCGAGTTCTTTCCCGAGCGACTCCATGACGAGTTGCTGCAGGTATTTGGAGAAGAGGACGAGGGAATCCTTGTAGGGGAGAACGACCATGTCTTTTTCGCCTTTGCCATTCCCAGCGGCATACCAGCTCAGCGCCAGACGCATGGCGGCGTTGGCGGCCTCGGGTTTGCGAGTTTCTTCGTCCATGGCGGCGGCTCCGGCGAGGAAGGCATCGATGTCGATGCCTTGGAGGGCGGCTGGGACGAGCCCGACGGTGGACATCACAGAGGTCCGGCCGCCGACCCAGTCTTCCATGGGGAAGCGGGTGATGAAGCCTTCCTGTTCGGCAAACTGATCGAGCTTCGATCCCGGGCCGGTGATGGCCACGGTGTGCTGGCCGAAGTGCAGGCCAGCCGCGTCGAAGGCGGCTTTGGTTTCGACCATGCCATTGCGAGTTTCCGGGGTGCCACCCGATTTGGAAATGACCAGCACGAGGGTGCGGGCGAGCCCGGTTTGGCCGATTTCCGCGAGGGTGCGGTCGATTCCGGCCGGGTCGGTATTGTCGAGGAAATGAATGGCGAGCTTGGAATCGTGTCCGATGGCATCGTTGACCAGCTGGGGGCCAAGGGCGGAACCTCCGATTCCCACCACCAGCAGGTTCTTGAAGCTATCTGCGGTGGGCGGGGAAATCTCTCCGCTGTGTACCTTCGCGGCGAATTCCTTGAGCGCATGCAAGGGTTCGGTGATGGCCGCGCGAAGTTCTGGAGTAGGAGCCAAGGCTGCGTTGCGCAGCCAGTAGTGGCCGACCATGCGCCCTTCGTCGGGATTGGCAATTTCACCTGCTTCAAGCTTGGCGATATCCGCGTAAGCTTGGGCCACTTTGGACTCCATGCCTTCGATCCACGAGGCGTCGAGGTCCATCAGCGAGGTGTCGAGCGAGAAACCGAGTTGAGGGTAGCGGATGAGAGAGGCGGAGTAGTTGCTCAGGGACATAAGATTCCTTCTGGAGTTGGATCCGAGATTAACGGTGCTTTTGGGGCGGGCAAGCCGTGGTCATGGCTTAATGCACGCAAGCCACTTGGTCGGAGGATGAGGAGGGCTCATCCCTCGGCGCCGTATCGGAGAACCGACTCAATGCGAACGTCGCCGAGCTGTTGGCGGCCTTGGAGGAAGTCGAGTTCGATCAGGAAGGAAGCAGCGACGAGATCTCCACCGAGTCCTTGGATCAGGCGAATGGCTGCGGCGGCGGTGCCGCCAGTCGCAAGCAGGTCGTCGACCAGCAGCACGCGCTCACCGGGGGTGATGGCATCTTCATGAATTTCCACGGTGGCTTCACCATATTCGAGGGCATAGGCCAGCCCGCGGGTTTTCCATGGCAACTTGCCCGCTTTGCGGATGGGGATGAACCCTGCGTTCAAGCGATCTGCGACGGCGGCAGCAAAAATGAAGCCACGGGCATCGATCCCGACGACCTTGTCGATGGGCGAGTCGGCAGCCGTTTCGCACAGCAGGGTGATCGCTTGGCGAAAGAGCGTCGGATGGGAGAGGACCGGCGTGATGTCTTTGAAGACGATGCCAGGCTTGGGGAAATCCGGAATATCGCGGACCGCGGAGTGGAGGGCTTCAATGCTCATCGACTTCAGATTGTCCCAAGCCTTGGCCGTGGCCAAGCGTGGATGCGCTTTGCTGCTGACAGGCGTGGGGAGGCGTGTAGCGTCGGGCCGCACCACCCCCTTGCTTTCCTCCCATCCCAGATTACCGGACGCCCCCCGTCAGCCGGATCCGGATGCCGATCTCGTCGACCGCGCGCGGCATGGGGATACGCGTGCCTTCGATGCGCTGATCTTGAAATACGGCGACCGCCTTTATGGCTTGGTCTACAACATGACGTCTCACAAGGAGGACACGCACGACCTCTTGCAGGAGGTTTTTTCGACCGCCTATCGGTCGTTGCCGCGATTCAAAGGCAAGTCGTCCTTTTACACCTGGATCTATCAGATTGCAGTGAATCGTACTCTCAACTTCCTGAAAAAGAGGAAGCGCAGGTCCGGTCTCAGCCTCAATGATCTCGATTCTTCCGTTCAGCAGGATCCGGCTTTGGTCGATTGGACGGCCGAAGCGAATCCTGAAAGGCAAAGCAATCTGAATGAATTGCAAAAAAGATTGAACGAAGCGCTGCAAAAGCTGTCGGACTCCCATAGAACGGTGGTGACTCTCTTTGATATTCAGGGAATCCCTCATGGAGAAATTGCCGCCATTCTGAAGATTTCCGAGGGCACGGTGCGGTCACGACTGCACTACGCCCATCAGCAACTGCAAACCTACCTCCAGGATTTCTGGGATCGTTAAGATTTCTTGAAGTTCTCGGAGTTGGGGTAAAAATTTGGCCTCGTTAATCCAATCCGACCGTGAAACCGACCGAGCAACAGGTAAGTGATCTTCTGGCTCTGAAGCGCCATGAGCGTCCTCCTGAGGGCTACATGGAGGACTTCCTCCGTGAGTACCATCAGCGGCGTGTGGCGGATGGGGGGCGTGGTGATCAAGGGTCCACTTGGTGGAAGCGTCTCGCGAGTTGGTTCTCGGAACAGGGAATGTCACGTTGGGCGTATGGGGCCGGATTGGCCTATGCGGCCATGGTGGCGATCGTGCTCGTGGTGCCACGTCATCAGGCGACGGAATCGATTGCTCCTGAGGCGATCAGCCATCCGGTGGTAGCACCGATTCCTGAGCGTGCGCCGGTCGCGCCGGAGGCACTCGATGAGAAGGGCAAGCCTGAAGAGGAGAAGGCGGAGCAGGAGTTTTGATTTTCCTTTCAGGCGAATTCCGGACTGGCACTGAGGGGCTTGGCTTCTCGCGCCGGTGTCGAGGAATGGGATGAGCTCAGTGGAGGATGGGATTCGAGATCGCCCTGCGGCACTTCTTGGTTCAAACAGGAGTCGGAGCAGCAGATGCAGGTCGAAATACAAGTTCTGAAGGGAGATGCCATTCGAAGTGGCCTCGCGTCCTTGGCGCGATTGAGGATCGAGGTTTTTCGGGAGTTTCCCTACCTTTATGACGGCTCAGAGGAGTATGAGGCGGAGTATCTTGAGGAGTTTTCCGAGGCATCTGGCGCGGTTTTAGTGGCGGCCGTGCACGAAGGGAGGTTGGTGGGCGCCTCGACGGGATTACCGCTGAGTGAGGCCCACGAGGAATTTATCCAACCGTTTCGTTCTACGGGTGAGGACCCGCGAGAATGGTTCTACTTCGGAGAATCGGTGCTGAAAAAAGCGTGGCGAGGGCGGGGGATCGGAAAGCAATTTTTTCGAGAGCGGGAAGCTCATGCCGCTGAGTTGGGCTTTTCCCGGCTGGCCTTTTGTGCAGTGGATCGCCCCAGCGATCATCCCAAGCGGGCGGAAAGCGATCGAACCTTGGATGGGTTTTGGGAGAGTCGAGGTTTTCGGAAGCAGCCGAATTTGGCGGCGGAGCTGGCTTGGCGCGAAGTTGAATCGGGGGAGGAGGAAATCCTCCATCGGCTGACGTTTTGGACCAAAATCGGAGTCTAGATGTAGTACATCGGTCCCGCACTGCGTTCGGCGAGGGTCCGTAAGTGGATTTTCCCCAATTCTTTGCGGGTGCTGTCGAGGACCGTTGACCAAGCGGCGCGAATCACGTTGGCGCTTTCGCCCTCTGAGCTGCTGATGCCCGCAAGCATTCCAGGCTCAACGGCGTGGACGATGTCCAAGAGGGTGATATTTGCCGGGGGACGGCCTAGCAGGTAGCCTCCCGCCTTGCCGCGGCGACTGTCGACCAGTCCGTCGCGCTTGAGATCGTTGAGGATTTGCACAAGAAAGTTCGCCGAGACGGCTTCCCGTTGCGCGAGTTCCTCAAGCCGTGTAAGGGTCTTCCCGTCATGGCGCTTGGCGAGTTGAACCATCGCCCGGCAAGCATAGTCGAGTTTTTGGGAGATCCGCATGGAGGCAGCGCAACACACAGCATCACAGGGGGAAAGCGTGAAGCACGTTCGTATGTGCGAATCTCGTGGAATCCAGGTCGAAAAGGTCTGGCAGGAAATGGAGCAGGAAGCGGCCAAGATCCGCAGCCGGGAACCCGGTTTGAAGAGCCTTCTCGATGATGTCGTTCTATCGCGGAGTTCTTTGGGCGAAGCCTTGGCCGTGCGTTTGGCGAGGAAACTGGCCCGCGAGGACATGACCCGCGAGGAGTTGAGCCCGTTGTTGTTCAAGGTTCTGGAAGATCATCCATGGATTGTTGCGAGTGCAGCTCGGGATCTCACGGCGATTGTGGAGCGGGACCCTGCCTGCGATTCTCCCCTCCATCCCCTGATGTTTTTCAAGGGCTTCCTCGCGATTTCGACGTATCGGATCTCTCACCAGTTCTGGATTTCGGGGCGTTGCGCCATGGCCTACTACTTTCAGAGTTTGGCCAGTGAGGTGTTCGGTGTGGATATCCACCCGGCGGCGCGGATCGGTTGCGGCATCTTGTTGGATCACGCGACCAGCTTTGTGGTGGGGGAAACGGCGATCATCGAAGACGATGTTTCGATTCTCCATGAAGTGACTCTAGGGGGCACGGGCAAGGAGACGGGTGATCGTCACCCGGTCGTGCGCAGCGGCGTGCTGCTGGGCGCGGGAGCGAAGATTCTCGGGAGGGTGGAGATTGGAGAGGGCGCGAAGGTGGGAGCGGGGAGCGTGGTGCTCGCCGATGTTTCACCCCATACGACGGTGGCTGGCGTACCGGCTGTGGTGGTCGGTCGGAGTGCTGAAGAGTCGCCCGCGTTGGATATGGACCAGCGTCTGATCTGCAGGGCGGAAGGCGCTTGTCAATCTGAGACTAGCCAAGGTTAAAGATCCCTGATAATTCAGCCGCCATGGTTCTCCCGCGTGGTCTGATGTTACTCCCGATGCTGCTGGTATCGGGTTGTGACAAGATCACGGAGTTGATGGGCTCCGCCGCCGTGGAGCCGGGTCTGGTCACCGCCGAGCCTGGTGGTGATGTGGATGCCACCATGGCGGGCCTGGTGATGCGGACGGCGGATGGAGTCACGTTTCGTCGGGATTTGCCGTTTCCCACGGAGATTCGTGGCAAAGTCCGGGTGGTGGAGGACCGCAAAAAAGTCCGCCTGATGGGGACTTCAGCGGTGGGCCGTGAAAGCGAATGGCTGGATGGCAAGGTCGAAACCGTGGTGAGTTATTTCAAGCGATCTGGGGAGTTTCTGCTGACCTTGGACCAAGCGGAGCGGCATCTTGTGGAGAAGGACAGCGAGGAGGTGCGGGAGGTCGTGAAACCGGCCTCGTCCGGGGCTCCGGAGGGGAAGACGTTGCACTATGTGCTGGGAGAGAAAGGGTGGTACCACAAAGGGGCACGCAGTGAGACGGACTTCGAGGTGATCGTCTGGGCGGATGCCTTGGGCGATGATTTGCCGAACTTGATGGTGGAAGCGGGTGCTCATCCGCGGAGCCAGTGGTTTTCCTCGGCGAGAGCGTGGCGGGCAGGGGACCGTATTGTCCTTACGGGGAATACGATTCGTTTGCTGGAGCCGTTCAATGTGGGAGGGCGGGTGACCTTGGTGTTTGAGGGAGAAGAGGCGGTTGGTGGGCATCCATGTGGGGTGTTTTCTGTGGAAGGAGCTTATCAGGTGAAGGACCGGCCGAATCTTCAGGGGGATCGTCATGATATTGAGGTGACGATCCAGTCGGGGAAGATCTGGGCGTCCCTGTTGTATCCGGTGATTTTGTATGAGGATTTCGACCAGATTCAGACGGTGACGTCGCGGCGGGGCGGGGCGAAGAAGCAGATGCAGGGTCGGGTATGCCTGACGCGTTCCCGGGCGTGGCAACCGGTGTTGAAGTGAGGGGAAGGGATTCTGTTCCCGACCGGCTGTTGATGCCGTTGACCGCTGGAGATGGTGGCATTATGTCCGGGCCATGGATTTGACGACGACGGCCTACGGAACCTGGAGCGGCGGACGTTTCATGCACTTCGGTGAAACGCTGAGCGAAGATCGCTACAAGGAGTGTATCCAAATTGCCTACGAAGCGGGCTTCCGGACGTTTGTGACGGCGGATGTGTATGGAAATGGTAAGGCGGACGAGCTTTTGGGGGAAGCCTTGGAGGGCGTCGACCGCAGCAGTTATTGTCTCGTCGGAACGCTGGGGCACGATTTTTACGAAGGTCAGCGCCAAGGAAACCGGGGATATCCGCGCTTCACCGATCCGGAGCTGCGCGGTGAGGATGGTTATGCGGGCTACCTCAAGATGGCTTGTGAGAAGTCATTGGAACGTTGCAAGACGGATCACTTCGACATGTTGATGCTGCACAACCCGGACGAGGCGGGTTATACGAGTGAAGCGGTTTGGGGAGGTTTGGAGAATTTGCGGTCATTGGAGCTGACTCGACAGCTTGGGATCGCTCCGGGGCCGGCCAATGGTTTCACATTGGATTTGATCCATGCCTTGGAGAAGTTCGGGGATTCGATCGATTGGGCGATGCTGATTTTGAATCCGTTGGAGCCGTGGCCGGTAGGTTTGGCGTTGCCGGCGTGTGAAAAGTTCGATGTGAAGGTGCTGACCCGCGTGGTGGATTTCGGGGGATTGTTCTTTGGAGACATGCAGGCCGGGCATGCTTTCAAGCCGGGAGATCACCGGGCCTACCGCCCCGATGGTTGGGTGGAACACGGGTTGGAGAAGATCGAAAAGATGAAGCCGATTGCAGAGCGTCATGGACTGTCGATGGTCCAGTTCGCGGCGATCTGGAACCTAAGCCAAAGTCCTGTGCGCAGTGTGGTGCCGACCTTCATTCAAGAGGCTGGGGAACAAGCACGGCCGATTGAAGCGCGCATCCGTGAGTTCGCAGTGATGCCGGAGGTCCGCCTGTCTGCGGAGGAGATCGAAGAGGTGAAGGCGATTGGCGACAATACCGGGTGCATGACTTTGAAGGGAGCTAGCAAGCGGCACGCGATCAGCGAACGCCCGGACGAATGGCCGATGCGCGAAGATTTGTTGGAGCTGGCTGGGCGCTACGAGCTCGGAACCGAGTGGTAAGATGAGCGGAGGATTCGACGGGCTCGACGGCGGGCTGGTCGAATGCGCAAGCTTCCCGCATGGCAGAGGTGCAGGTGCGGGAAGCGAATGCGGGGGATGCCGAAGTGCTGGTGTCGCTGCTGGGGCAAATGGGCTACCCGAACGCGTCAGCTCAGGTGGCCCAACGTTTGGATCAATATGCGTCCACTGGGGGAAGAGTGTGGGTGGCGTGCGCGGGGGGTGAGGTGATCGGCTTCCTGAGCTTTCACACTCAGGCGTGCTTTCATGCGACGGAGACGCTTGGCCGCATCACTGCGATGTGTGTGGATGGCTCACGGCGCCGAAGCGGAGCGGGACGCGAACTGATCCGGATGATGGAGAAATACGCCCGGGAAGTGGGCTGCCTCCGAGTGGAAGTGACCAGTGGAGAGCACCGCTCTCACGAAGCCCATCGTTTTTACGAAGGAAATGGCTACGTGAGAAAGTCGGTGCGCTTTGTGAAATCCCTGGAGTGAGGTGAGGTGTTATGAGTCGGCCAGTTCGCGGATGCAGATTTGCGACCAGGTCTCCAAGCGGTCGAAGAGAGGACCGGCCAGCTCGCTGAGGGGCGTGAAGGTGAGATCGGCGAGGGCATCTTCATTGGAATGGACGTTGTCGTTTTCCACGTCGATGAGATGCACGACTCCAAGGTGAACCTGTCCCACGGGGTTGCTTTCGTCATTGAGCAAGGCAAACACCCGGGACACTGGAAGGGATCCGAAGATCAATTCTTCTGCGAGTTCGCGTTCGACAGCGGCTTGGTAGGCGGCAGGCCCGGTGCGACCTTCGCCGGTATCGACGGGATTGATGTGGCCACCTACCCCGACAGATCGCTGGGCATGGAGGCGGGCTTCGCCTCCGGCCTTACCACGGGTGTAGTTGAGGATGCGATCGCCGCAGCGGATGATGCAGTAAGGGATGAGCTGCTTGTGGGTCGGATCGTCCTCGGCGGTGGCGCGGTCCATGAAAAAGTGCCGCTGGGGGTCGAGCAGCACCTGCATCGCGGACTCAAGACCCTCCGTGCAAAGTCCTTCGAAGTGGCCGATTTCGTCGAGGACGGAACGGGGAACGACCAGAACTTCTTCGCCAGCGTATTTCGACATGCCGGAAAGGCAGAGATTCCGGCGGGAGCTTTCAAGTTCCAATCTCCCCCCGGGCATGAACCGGGGGGCGGAAAGGGGGCGAAGAATCAGTGTTCGAGCTTCAGCTTGCGGAGCTTGGGCTCGATGACCGCACGGCAGTACGGATTCTTGGTTTTATTTTGGAAGTAGAAGTCCTGATGGTAGTTCTCGGCCGGGTAGAAGGTGGAAGCCGGGGTGATCTCCGTCACGATCGGGTCGGTGAACTCTTTTTGGGCCGCTTCCTTGGAGGCTTCGGCGACCTTTTTCTGTTCTTCGGAGTGATAGAAGATCGCCGAGCGGTATTGCGTTCCGACATCGGCTCCCTGGCGGTTCAGGGTGGTCGGGTCGTGAAGTTCCCAGAACCAGTCAAGAATGCGGGCGGCACTGGTTTTTGCGGGATCAAAGACAATTTGGACGACCTCTGCGTGGCCGGTTTCTCCCGTGCACACTTGTTGGTAAGTGGGGCTTTCGGTGGTGCCGCCCATGTAACCGGAGGTGGCGGACTGGACGCCCTCGATCTGCGCAAACACGGCTTCGACACACCAGAAGCACCCGGCTCCCAGCGTGATGACTTCAGCGTTTTCCGGAACTTCGGGTTGAGGGGCGGGCTTTTTCTCTTCTTCTGACATTGCGTGGCACGACGCTAGCACGGCGGCGGCCAAAATCACGAGGACTCGCTTCATAAGTGGCAGGGGTAGGAGTGGGGATTCGGGAAAGTTATTCCACAAATCCATGGAGTTCAAGGTTCCCTCAGAAGGCGGAAGAATTGGGTGACGGGAGCCTCGTCGGGAATTTCACGAAGGTGGGCCTCCCCGTCGCCAGTGAAGCTCTCCCCCCACGGTTCCCAGGTAACAAGGTCGGTGGACACCTCGAGTCGATAGTCGATGCCAGCGGCTGCGTAGAATTGCAGGCGCCGAGAGGATTCGGAGGGGCTGGCGATCACGCTGAGCCGGGATTCGGGGGTGCTTTCAGGATCCAAGGGGTCGAAGCCATGGGCCACTTCAAAGCCATCCGAAAAGCCATCGCCGTCGGTGTCGGCCAAGTCGGGGTCCGTGCCCCAAGTGGCTTCGTCCCGATCACTGAGTCCGTCGCCGTCGCGATCGGAATCCAACACCAAGGTGACGGTCGTTTCTTCTTCGACGTGGAGGGAGATCGATTCGACGGAAATCAGCCCACTGCCGGAGGCAGTGATTTCATAGTTTCCTCCGGAAAGAAGCGGGAGGGGCGCGGTGGAATCTCCAGAACTCAAGGCGTGCTCGATTTCCGTGGGCGCCATTGGGCCGTTGGGCGTCGCCGTGATCCGTAGGGTCGGAGGCGGATCGACCTCGAGGTCGGGTGCGAGTTGGAATCGGACGACGACCGGTACGGGCGCGACGATGTCGCTGAAGTCCTCGCCTGAAATCAGTTTGCGGACCCCCGTGAGCATCCACGGCTGAAATCGTGAAGAGGGATCCCGCGCGTTCCCCACGATCGTGTCTCCATCGTCCGAAATCGCCGTGGCCTCGTAGATGGCCCAGCCCTCCAGAGGCATGCCGGACTCGGCGAGGAGGTCTTTGATTTTTCTCAGTCCGTGTTCGGGATCCCAAACGGCCGCTTGGTAGTGGTCGTCATCGCTGCCCAGCCCAATGGCGATGTTGCCATCAGCACAAACATCGGTGAGGCGGCTGTAGGTCCCACCACCGGTGAAATCACCGACGGAAGTCGGGTCGGTGCCATTTTCCTGAAACAGCACTCCCGTCAGTCCGCCCGATGGGGATGCGAAGCCGACGATGGTGGAACCGTCGGCCGAGATGGCCGTGGCGGTTGAAAGGGGGTCTCCCCCTGGCAGATCTCCCAGCGAGACCATGCCGCTTTCGTCCGTCCAACGGAAAGCGTAGGTTCCGGACTCTCCGCTGCATGAGCCGACGACGATCGACCCGTCGCCTGACACGCCATACGCGACGGATGCGGAGCCTCCCAGGGGCAAGGGGAGAACGCCGAGGTTGATCATGTCGGTGTCTCGTGACCAAAGAAATGCGCGGATTCCGGCATAGGAAGTCGAGGAACCTACCACCCATTGACCATCGGAGGAAATGGCATGGGCGTTCGATGATGAAAACGATGGCAGGGAACGCAGGGTTCCCAATTGCAGAACCTTCAGGCCGGGGCGCCAGAGTCCGGCGCGCGTGCCACTGGCGCCGTAGGCGACGTTGCCTGCGGCGTAGGAGCCATCAGCGGAGAGCGCGGTGACGCTGGATCGGAATGGATCGGGGTCGATGTCACCGAGCCCGGAAATCCCGCTTTCCGCGGACCAGACGAAGGCTTCGGGGCCGAGGTTGGATTCAGCCTGGCCGCCAAGCCATTGGCCATCGCCAGAAAGAGCGAAGCCTTCGGCGGTGTGAGGATTTTCTGGGAATCCCAGAACGGGTTGAAAACAAAGCGTGTCGGAATCGGCCGATGCGGAGCTCAGGCAAGCGCCGAGGGCGAGAGTGGTGGCAGGGAATTTCAGGGTTCCAAGGGACTTGGGTTTCGAGACAGGTCGGGCTTCGAGGAAAAAGAAAGAGCGGAACTCGCTGGGCTACCCCCACATGGCTGCGAGCAGCTGTCAAATGGCGATTTGACGAGGGAATTCGGGTTGGCGGACAGAGGCAGAAAGGAAATTTGAAACGAACTTGGCGGGAATCGGTCAGGTTTTCCGCTGGTTTTGCTGTGCTGGCGTTGCGGGGTGAATCGTTTCCCTTCGCGATTTGCGAGGCGCTGAGCTATCCCTACAAACATCATGCATTTTCGTTCGAAGACCCTCGTTTGCCTGTGCGGCATGGGGATGGCCCTGTCGGCATCAAGCTCTGCCGCCGAAAAGTTGAAGGTCGATCCGTCGACTCCCGTGGAGTTGTTCCCGTTGAGTTCAGTGCGGGTGTTGGAGGGGCCATTTGCGCAGGCAGTCGAGGTGAATCGTCGCTATCTTCTGGCCTTGGATCCGGATCGTTTGCTGGCGCCTTTTCGCCGTGAGGCGGGGTTGCCTGCGAAGGCCGAGAGCTACGAGAATTGGGAAAACACCGGACTCGATGGCCACACGGCAGGGCATTATCTGGCAGCACTGGCCAACATGATTGCCGCAGGAGACGATGCCGACCATGAGCTCCGGAAACGGCTCGATCACATGTTGGATGAGCTTGAACTGTGTCAGATCGCTGCAGGGAATGGCTATTTAGGAGGTGTTCCCGGGAGTCGTGAATTTTGGGGAAAGATCGCGGCGGGGGATGTGGAGGCTATTTGGTCGAAGTGGGTTCCCTGGTACAACGTGCACAAGACCTTTGCGGGCTTGAGAGATGTGTACTTGCGGCTGGATGAACCGCGTGCCAGGGAGCTCCTAGTTCACTTGGGAGACTGGTGTGTGGACCTGATTTCGGGGATTTCTGATGAAGGGATGCAGCGGATGCTGCGCAGTGAATATGGCGGGATGAATGAAACCCTCGCGGATATTTACGCGATCACCGGGGAGGCGAAGTACCTGGAGGCGGCGCGACGATTCGGCGATCGGGGGGTGTTTGAGCCGCTGTTTCGCCACGAGGACCGGCTTACTGGGCTTCACGCGAATACCCAGATTCCAAAGATTATCGGGATGGAGCGAATTGCGGCGCTGACCAACGATGGCAAGTTGGAGGATGGCGCTCGGTTCTTCTGGGAGACGGTGACGGAGCACCGCAACGTGGCATTCGGAGGGAACAGCGTGGCGGAGCACTTCAATGATCCCAAGGATTTCCGGGGAATGCTGGAGCACCGGGAAGGTCCGGAAACGTGCAACACTTACAACATGCTGCGCCTCACTGAGCAGCTTTTTGAGCGGCGACCGGAGGCGCGGTTGGCCGACTACTACGAGCGCGCCTTGTTCAATCACATCCTGGCGTCGATTCATCCGAAAGAGCCGGGCTTTGTCTACTTCACGCCGATCCGCCCTGAGCACTATCGGGTGTATTCAGAACCGGAGCATTGTTTTTGGTGCTGTGTGGGGACGGGCATGGAGAATCCTGGCAAGTATGGGGAGTTCATCTATGCCAAGGCGAAGGATGGGGTGTTTGTGAATCTCTTTATCCCCTCTGAGCTGAAGATCTCAGACCGCCTGCAGATTCGCCAGGAAACCGCATTTCCGAACGAGCAGGCAACGCGCTTGAAGATGGAATTGAAGCAAGCGAGTACCTTCACGCTGTATCTTCGGCACCCGCGGTGGGTGGCGTCAGAGGGCTTCCAGGTAACGGTGAATGGTGAAGTGGTGGAGACTCGCTCCGCTCCGTCAAGTTACCTGGCCGTGCGCCGTGAGTGGCATGGGGGCGATGTGGTGGAGCTCCGATTGCCGATGGAGACCTCTGTCGAAAGGTTGCCCGATGGCTCGGACTGGGTGGCTTTGTTGCACGGCCCGATCGTGCTCGCCTCGCCCTCAGGTAAGGAGGACCTAAAGGGATTGCATGCCGATGGGACCCGAATGGGGCATGTGGCTTGGGGGCCGGAAGTTCCCTTGGATCAGGTTCCGGTTTTGCTCACTTCTGAGGAAGCGCTGGTGAAGCATGTGCAAGCGGATCCGCAAGCAGGTCCGATGCATTTCCGGCTGAGTGGAGTGGTGGATCCGGCTAGATCGGAAGGACTCTCATTGCAGCCATTTTATACGCTCCACGAGTCGAGGTATCAGATGTACTGGGAGCTTACGAGTCGTGAGAAGGTTGAAGCTCGACGGTCGAAATTGGCAGCTCAGGAGCGGGAGAAAGCCGCCCGTGAGGCGGCGACCGTCGACCAAGTCACGGCTGGCGAACAGCAGCCGGAAGTGGAGCACGATCTGAAAGGCGAGGGGATGGAGACGGGCCTCCACAATGGGCGACGCTGGCGGCATGGCCAGTGGATCCAATACACGCTCCGTACCCATGGTGAGAAGGATCTCGATCTTGTGGTGACCTATTGGGGCGGCGATTCAGGGCGTCAGTTCGATATCCTGGTCGGGGGCACGCGATTGGCGACGCAGGAGCTCAAAGGTGAAGCTCCTGACCAATTCATCGAGAAACGCTACCCGATTCCGGCCGAGGTGTTGGCGAGCGCGAAGGAGGGAAAGATCGATGTCCGCTTCGAAGCCAAAGTCTGGCTAGCTGGCGGGATCTTCGATCTTCGCCTGATGAAGCCCACGGTTGGCGAATGACGGGTCGGTGAAGGGGTCTCAGTGGATTTTGAAGCCGCTGAGATCCACGGCAAATCGGTCGGCTTCGACTTTTGCGTTGAGGCGGGTGTTGCGGAAAATCGTGCGGATGCGCGATTTGTCGTCGAGGCGCAATTCGAGGGCACGGAGCTGCTGGGTCTTCGGATCGATGTCGAAGAAGACATAGTCAACTTTGTCGCGCATGCGGCGATCCTTTGG
This sequence comes from Haloferula luteola, assembly GCF_014201715.1. Lineage (GTDB taxonomy): Bacteria > Verrucomicrobiota > Verrucomicrobiia > Verrucomicrobiales > Akkermansiaceae > Haloferula > Haloferula luteola. The sequence goes on along the minus strand of NZ_JACHFD010000020.1, from coordinate 22,180 downwards.
ACGGGTGGTGAGTTGGTAGATGCCCTCGGTCACACGGGACTCCACCAGCTCGAAGGCTTCGGTGAAGCCATCCAAGCCACCGGAAAGAGCCTTGTCGCCCAGCAGAGTGAACGATCGAGCGCGGGAGGAATCGGCATCCAGTCGCATCGCGCGTTTTTTCTCCACGTCGATGAGAGTGATGGTTTCGCCGTCTGAGACGGCGATGGTCTTGGGGGGGGTGCCGAGATCCCAGCGGAGTTTGCCAGGTTTGGAGAGGGTCAGGCGGCCGGGTGTTGAGACGGGTTTCTTGAGAGCAGGAAGGGTGCGTTCCTGAGTGAAATCCGCATCAAGGGATTGGACCTTCTTCTGCGCCTCCAACCACGCCCGCAATGGGGCGGTGTCGAGGTCCGCATGGGCGGACAGGACGGTGAGGCCGAGGCAAAGGAGAAAGTGTCGCATGACAGGGAAGAGAAAAGGGATCGCCGAAAGATCAAAGTCCAAATTCGGCAGAGGGGAGGAGCCGGGGATTTGGAGCTTGGAATCCCGGGCGGCAGAGGTCGGGATGCCGCGCATGCGCGGAGCGTGGAAATGGATGCTGCTGGTGGTGGTGATCTTGGCGGCCGGTGCCGGGATTCGGCGAATTAAGATCGATACCGACGTGCTCTCGGTGCTGCCCTCTGAGCTTCCCGAGGCGAAAGGGTTGCGGGCCTTTCAGGAAGTGTTTTCCCGCGATGAAGAATTGGTGCTGCTGCTCCACGATCCCTCGGGCGATCAGGATCTCTCGGTGAGGGCGGAGGAGTTGGCGGCCGAGGTGATGAAAACGGGTTTGGCCCGGGGGGTGCGATATCGCCCGCGGTGGCAGGACGATCCTGCGGGCTTGGGCGAGTTGTTTGCCTGGTTGTGGTTGAATGGTGATCCCGCTGAGGTGGGACGGTTGCAGGAGTCGCTTTCTGCCGACGAGGTGTCGGACACGTTGGAGGCTTCTTTGGAGCGGGTGGCGACGGCGCTGGAGGGAAGCGAGATCATGCTTTCGGCTCACGATCCGTTTGGATTTCTCAACCACCCGGCGATGCGTGGGTTTTTTGAGGCGTCCGAGCATGGGGGCGAGGGTTTCCTGAGCGGGGATGGAACCTGGCATTTGGTATTCATCGACGCTCCAGCTCCGGTTCCGGGATACAAGGAAGCCGGGGCTTGGTTGGAGAAGTTGCATGAGACGATCGATCCTTGGGCCAAGAAGCAAGGGCTTGAGGTGGGCTACACGGGAGATCCGGCATTTGAAGCGGAAATCGGAGGTGCGATGGAGGGAGACATGAGTGGGACGGCGACGCTGACCTCGATCCTCATCGGGCTGTTATTCCTCCTGATGCAGCGTCGTCATGGACTGCTTCTCGGATTGGGGGGGGTGCTGGCCTTGGTGTTTTTTGTGACGGCCGGGATGGCCGGTTGGATCTATGGGGATCTGAGCATCATGGCCGCCGGATTCGCGGCCATTTTGCTGGGGTTGGTGGTCGATTACGGCGTGTTGATTTGTCAGGAAGCGAAGCTTTGTGGGCACGACACGGCGGCGATCCGATCGGCGACGACCCCTTCGATTTTGTGGGCAGCGGCGACGACGGCTGCGGTCTTTTTTGCGCTGAACCTCAGTGGGATGCCTGGGATTTCTCAGTTGGGAACTGTGGTGGCCTGTGGGGTGGTCGCGGGGGCCGTGCTGATGGTCATATTATTCGTGCCATGGGTGGCAAAGGTGGGTGCGGGTCGGACGACGGCCGGGGGGGATTCTTGTGCGATCTTCGGTCGCAGGGGGGCTTGGACGGGTTTGGCGGTATTGGTGATGGCGGCGATGGGGACCCTGATCTTCCGAGGAGTGCCAGGGGTGGCATTTGACCGCTCGTTGCTGCGGCCCAGGGACAGTCAGGCGATGGAGACGTTTGAAAACATTCAAAGGGCCTTTCCGGAATGGGGATCACCTGCCTTGAAGTTGGTCGTTGAAGGGGCCACGGATGAGGAGGTGCGCGGGCACGTGGTGCGGGCCGAGGAGGACTTCGCTAAGTTGCAGAGTGCCTGGCCGGAGCAGGTCAAGCGAGTCGATATCCCGGCGGGCTGGTGGCCAGCTCCGGAGCACATTGAGGCGAATCGTGCCGCTTTGGCTCAGCTTGGCGAGGCACGGGAGCGATTGCTTCAAGCCGCCGATGAGGTGGGTTTCTCAGAAGAGGGCTTGGGACTGGGTAAGCTGGTCTTGGAGGCTTTGCCGAAGGTGGCGACCTGGCCGGTGGGGCAGTTGCCGGCGGGCGGTGCGGCGGAGGAAATTCTGAGAGGCGTGGTTTCGCGAAATCAGAACGGAGGGGGGCGATTGCTGGGAACAGTGGAGCTGGAGGCGCCGGAGGATCTCGATATGGAGGATCTGACGCGGCTGCGAAAGGCGGGCGGGGATGGGGTGATGCTGGCTGGCTGGGCATTGCTCCGGCCGGCGGTCTTGCCTCTGGTCAAAAAGGATGTGATGGAGGTGTTCCTGCCGATGGCGGGATTGATGCTGTTGATGCTGGCATTGGTTTTCCGCAATCTACGGGATGTGCTGGCCTCGGTGGGAGCGATGGCTCTCAGCGGACTGGTGTTATTGGCGGCGATGCGGTGGCTGGGATTGGAATGGAATTTCCTGAATATCGCAGCGACTCCATTGTTGTTGGGCACAGGGCTCGATTATGGGATTCACATCTTGCTGGCACTCAAGCGCGGCGATGGCGATCTCCGCCATGTCTGGCATGGCACGGGCAAAGCTGTGCTGTTCTGTGGAGCCTCGACGGCGATCGGCTTTGGGTCTTTGGCGTTTGCTTCGATCGATGCGCTGGCGAGTCTTGGGAAGGTGGCGTTGTTGGGCATCCTGATTTCGATGGCGGTGTCGGTTTTCTTGCTCCCTGGATTGCGTGGCCACCGCTCCTGAGGGGAGCTCCATCCCGTACCGGGAAACCCTGAATAGGGGGGCCGGTCGGAGGCATGGAGTGGCGCCGAGCTGTTCGGCTGAGAAAGGAGGGAAAAGAAAAACCGACCATCCCAGAGGAAAGGTCGGCTTTGAAAAATCAGGGACCGCGAGGATCAGAAGCGGTAGAAATCGGTCTGAGTCGATGGTGGCCGCGGGTAGGGCGGCGGGGCCAAAGGCGGGATGGGTGGCGGCATCGGCGGAAGATCGAGAGGATCTGCCGGAGCGGCCTGTGGTTTGACTTCCACGCCCTTGGCGTCTTTGGCGCTCTTCGCGCTTTTGGCACTGTCGGCGGATTCTCCTGCTCCGGGATCGAGGCGTGCCATGACTTCTTGCACGCGGCCTAAGGAGCCCGGAGCGGTGGCGATCGCACATTGAGCGATGAGGCGCATTTGGTCCGGGGCTGCTTGAATGGCGGTTTCCACCACGTAGCCGACGATGGCGTCATCGCACTCGGTGCCTTGGATGGCAGCTTTGACGATTTCGCAACAGCAACCGGGGTTGCCGGTTACCTCGACATCGACCATGCGAAGGAGTTCGATGGGGTCGACCTTGGCGCGGCCCGCTACAGCGGTGATCCGCTCGATCGACGCCTCGCAACCGTTCTCGCCGAAGGCCATCGGCCCGGTCGCGAGCAGCGCGAGGATAGTCGCTGGAAGCAAAGTTTTCATGCAGAGGGGAATGGGGTGGGGTGAACTCGAGAGGTGCTGATCAGCAGATCGGCACGTCGAAATCAGGGGTCCTTCTAGCACGTCGAAATCGACTTAGGAAGAGTTGATTTTCGTAAAATGACCCACGCGACTGAGGATCCGAATTCGCTGGATGGCGAGGGGTGGTGGCTTTTCCGGGAATTGAAGGGGTTTGAAGGGATCTGCGCGCCTATTTCCTCCTCCCAAAAAAAGCGCCCCGCGGCGCAAGCGCTCGCGGGGCGAAGATCGATGTCTGAGGGCGCGCCGTTACTTGGTTTGGCGGGCGTTGGCCTTCAGGCGCAGGGCATTGAGGGCGATGAATCCGGTCGCGTCGTCCTGGTTGTAGGCCTCTTCCTGGCCCCCTTCCATGGTGGCGACGGCTTCGGAATACATGCTGTGAGGGCTACGGCGGCCTGCCTGCATGACATTGCCTTTGTAGAGCTTGACCCGGACCTCCCCGGAGACAGTCTTTTGGCTTTCGGTGACGAGGGCCTGGATGGCTTCGCGTTCTGGAGCGAACCAGAATCCGTTGTAAACGAGTTGGGCGTATTTGGGAATGAGGGTGTCGCGGGTCAGTTGCAGTTCGCGGTCCATCACCAGGGTTTCGAGATCGCGGTGAGCGGCCATGAGGATGGCGCCACCGGGCGTTTCGTAGATGCCACGGGACTTCATACCGACGAAGCGGTTCTCGACGATGTCGATGCGACCGATGCCATGTTTGCCGCCGAGGGCATTGAGCACGCGCATGATGCCATAGGGAGTGAGCAGGGTGTAACCATCCTGTTCTCCGAGCGGCGAGAAGTCGCCGAGTTCGGCGATGGTTTCCGCGAGTCCTTCGGTTTGCAGGCCGATGACGTTGCCCTTGTCGAACAGCAACTGGAGGTATTGCGGCTGGTCGGGAGCATTCTCCGGGGAAACGGAGAGAACATACATGTCCTTGTCGGCCTCGCCGGTGGCGTCGTGCCAAACGTCTTCGAGAGCTCCGGCCTCGAAGGAGATGTGAAGGAGGTTGCGGTCCATGGAGTAGGGTTTCTTCATGGAGGCTTTCACCGGGATGTTGTTGGCCTCGGCGTAGGCGATCATTTCGGCTCGGCCGGGGAATTGCTTGCGGAATTCCGCATCGCGCCATGGAGCGATGACCTTGATGTCGGGAGCGAGGGCGGCGGCGGAAAGTTCGAAGCGGACCTGGTCATTGCCCTTGCCGGTGGCACCGTGGGCGATGGCGTCGGCACCTTCCTTGAGGGCCACGTCGATCATGCCCTTGGTGATGCAGGGGCGGGCAATCGAGGTGCCGAGGAAATAGCGGCCTTCGTAAAGGGCATTCGCTTGGAACATCGGGAAGATGAAATCGCTGGCGAATTCTTCCTTTTGGTCATCGATGTAGCACTTCGAGGCCCCGGTGCTGAGGGCTTTGGCTTCGAGGCCATCGAGTTCTTCACCTTGTCCGCAATCGGAGCAGTAGGCGATGATCTCGGCATTGTATTTTTCCTTGAGCCAGAGGAGGAGGACGGAGGTGTCGAGTCCTCCAGAGTAGGCGACGACGATTTTCATGCTGGGCCGAGGCGTAGGTGGGAACGGCGGGGAATCAAACTTCAAAATGCGAGGCGTCGGCTACAATCGGAGTCGAAGGTTTCCATGGTGGGTGGAGGGGGCGGGCGGATAGGCTGCCGGAGTCATGAAACCGACCTGTGGATGCCAAAGGATTTTTCCCGATCCCGGTCCTGCTCCGATTCCCCATGGGAGATCGAAGCGTATTTCCCCATTGGGTCCCCGTCCGGGTTACCAACCGAGGGTCAAGTTGGCCTTTCGCGAAGTGAAACGGGGGCGAGGCCCGAGGATGTTGAAGGTTCCCCATCCGGTGAGGGTTTCCGCAACTCTGCCAAGTGGGGGAGTTTCTGCTGAGGAGATGCTCAAACGGCAGCGGCAGCATGGGCTGGGGCAATGGCTGGGCCTGGTGGGATTGCTGTGCGTGTTCAATCTATGGGCTGCGGTGATGGTAGAGGTGGTGGCGTCGATGGTGGCTCCGGTCAGCGGCTGGATTCAGGAATGGCGAGGATGGAGTTTTCTGCCGGCATTCTACGGTTCGCATTTTTTCGGGGTGATCGGACATTCCCTATCGGTAGAGGAAAGATCCTTGGGGCTGACGGCCATCGTGGTCTTTTGGTTGGGCTTGCTGGGGAGTGTGGTGGTGGGACTACTCGCGACCCTGCTTGGGGGCTAACCCAGCTTGGGTAGACAGGCATTCGGGCTGGGAACGGTAAAACCGGCTTGCCCATGTTTTGGATCTCACGACTTCTTTGGCGGGTTTGCTGGCTCTGTTGGCTTTTGGTTTGGTGGTTGCCCTCTGCGGCCCATGCGCAGCGGGAGGTGCTGCGATTCAATCAACATTGGAGGTTGCATGTTGGAATCTGCGAAGGGGCGGAGCTGCCGAGCTTCCCCGATGGAGAGTGGGAGCCGGTGACCTTGCCGCGGGCCTGGAATGAAGATGATGCCTTTCGCGTGGACATTGCCGACCTCCCGACCGGGACGGCTTGGTACCGGAAGACATTTGCTTTGCCGGAGCGGAAGCTGGATGAGCGGGTGGTGGTGGTTTTTGAAGGAGTTCGCCACGGCGCGGAGTTCTACATCAACGGCCAATCCCTCGGGTTTCACGAAGATGGCATTACGGAAGTCGGCTTTGATCTCACACCCCATTTGAATCCTCCTTCGGAGCCGAATGTTTTGGCCGTGCGGACCAACAATGCCTGGGATTATCGGGAACAAGGGACGCGGCAGCGCTATCAATGGAATGATCGGAATTTCAACGCGAACTACGGAGGGATTCCGAAGAACGTGTGGCTTCATCGGATGGGATCGCTCCATCAAACGCTTCCGGTGTTTCCCGGGCTGGGCACGTCCGGGACTTACATTTATGCCGATGAGTTCGAGCTGGAACATGGACGGGCGAGGGTGCATGCGGAATCGGAGGTGAAGAATGATTCCGAGCGGGTGCGTTCCTTCAGATATGAGGTGGTGGTGGCCGAGTTGGATGGCACTGAGCGAGGGCGATTTTCCGGTGTCGAATCGATCACCCTTGAGCCAGGAGAATCCGGGATGGTGAGGGCATCAGGGGGAGTGGACGGTTTGCAGTGGTGGAGTTGGGGTTATGGCTATCTTTATGACGTCAAAACTCGCCTCTTGGAAGAGGGTGAGGTGGTCGACGAGATGGTGACCCGCACGGGGTTTCGACAGGTCACCTTCGGTGACGGGCAGGTGGCGCTGAATGGCCGGGTGATTCAACTGAAGGGCTACGCTCAGAGGACGACGAATGAGTGGCCGGCATTGGGAAGTGCGGTGCCGGCATGGCTGAGCGATTTCTCTAATGGGATGATGGTGGAAAGTGGTGCCAATCTGGTGCGATGGATGCACACGTGTCCGTGGCGGCAAGACATCGCATCCTGCGATCGGGTGGGGCTGCTACAAGCGATGCCCGCGGGCGATGCGGAAAAGGACGTGACGGGGCGGCGTTGGGAGCAGCGGGTCGAGGTGATGACGGCGTCAATCATCGCCCACCGCAACCATCCCTCGGTGGTTTTCTATGAAGGGGGAAATCACGGGATTTCGGAAGCGCACATGGCGGAGCTGCTGGCGATCCGCGACCGGTGGGATCCCCATGGAGGGCGGGCCATTGGTGCGCGTGACATGCTAGCGAGTGGGACAGCAGAGTATGGTGGGGAAATGCTCTATATCAACAAGAGTGCCCGAAATCCATTTTGGGCGATGGAGTATTCGCGTGATGAAGGACTGCGGAGATACTGGGATGAGTTTTCGCCCCCGTATCATCCGGAAGGCGAAGGTCGCCCCTACAAAGGCGAGCCAGCACCTGCGTATCATCACAATCAAGATCAGCATGCGATGGAGAATGTGCGCCGCTGGTATGACTACTGGGAATGCCGGCCGGGGACAGGCTCCCGGGTGAGTTCAGGCGGGGTGAATATCGTCTTTTCGGATACCAACACGCACCACCGTGGGGAGGTGAACTATCGGACGAGTGGCGAAGTGGATGCGATGCGGTTGCCGAAGGATGGATTTTTTGCCCATCAGGTGATGTGGGATGGTTGGGTGGATGTGGAGCATCCCCGCGCGCATCTGTTGGGGCATTGGAATTATAAGGAGGGGATCAAGAAGCCGGTGGTGGTGGTCTCAAGTGCTCGCGAGGTAGCGTTGTTTTTGGACGGCCAGTCGTTGGGGCGTTGCCGCACTCCAGAGAAGCGGTTTTTGTTTTCGTTTCCTGAGATCCCTTGGCGGCCTGGGCGCTTGGTCGCGGTGGGCTACGACGAAGAGGGTCGGGAGGTTTGCCGTGACCAGCGGGAAACCACGGGACCTGCGGTGGCGCTGCGATTGACTTCCCACGTGTCACCTGACGGGGTGGGGTTCAAGGCCGATGGGGCCGATGTGGCGCTGGTGGACGTGGAAGTGGTCGATGCCCAAGGCCGCCGAGTTCCCACCGCGATGCATCCCATCACCTTCGAACTAACAGGTCCTGCAGAATGGCGAGGAGGGATCGCTGTCGGACCTGAGAACTCGATTCTGGCAAAAACTTTGCCGGTGGAATGTGGGGTGAATCGGGTGCTGTTGAGATCGCATCCCGAGGCGGGAAGCATCCGACTCATCGCGCGGGCTCCGGGTTTGGCGTCGGCGACGCTCGAGTTGGAAAGTCAGGTCCCACCGGATGCGGCTGCGGCTTTGGTGCCGCGGCCTTGGCTGACTCGGGGGCCCACTCCGAAAGGTCCCTCATTTCAGCCCCACCGAATCTCCGTGCCCGTGGCATCGATTCGTGCAGGTGGTCGGCAACAGGAGGCGTCATGGGCATGCGACGACAACGAGGAGACGGCATGGGAAAATGGCGGGGATGATGGATCTGCTTGGGTAGAGTTCACCTTGGCCCGGCCTGCAGTGGTGGACGAAATCACGGCGAAGTTTCCGGGTTGGCGGAGTCGCACCTATCCGCTTGCGATTTTCGTGGATGGTCGGGAAGTCTACCGCGGAACGACATCGACGAGTTTGGGATATGTGACCCTGCCTCTTCGCCCGCAGGAAGGTCGGGTGGTCCGGGTGCAATGTGTGGGCAAAGGCGAGGTGAAAGAGGGTTTTGGCGGAATTCGCGAAGTGGAGGATGCCGGAAATGCCAGCGACGGACCTCCCGTTGCACCTGGGAGGCTAGGGATCGTGGAGATCGAGTTCCACGAACGGGTGCGGTGAAATGGGCGATGGTTGTCAGGGTGTCGGCACGCCTTTGATGGCGCTGTAGGTGATGAAACCTCCAATGACCAGAATTCCTACGAAGTAGAGAACGACCAGAGAGACGATCATCCATCCCACGAATCGCCAAAAGACTCGTTGGGCATGCAAGGCGGCGACCAGGTCCGTTTCGCTGCGGGAGACCAACAGCCGAACGATATGGCTGCCGTAGGTCCAAAGCTTGATGGAGGGATAGATCAGCAAGCCGGAAAAGAGCAGATAGAAAACGCCCAGGCCGATGACGATGGGGACCATCGAGCCGTTTCCTTCCGGGAGTGACGCGGTGCTCGCGGCTCCACCGAGGAGGATCAATAGGCCAGCGATGACCATGAAGCCGGAACCGATGAAGCCGAGGACGGAGCAAAGTCGGACCCAAAAGCGGGTGCCAGCGAGAGCATCAATGACGCCGGGACTGGCGATGCCGGGTGGAGAGTGGAACTCAGGGGGGATCGATTCCGGAGTCGAGGAGTAGGGATTTTCCATGAAGCCCACAGAATCCAGAGCAGGGCAAGAAAGACAAGCGGAGAGCCCGGGCTTGCGAGTCAGCGGTCGGCGCGTCATGCCTGCGGGGTGCTCGAGGGATGGGAAGCGTGGTCGCTGGCGTTGTTCGCGGCCTTTTGCATCGGGATGGCGAAGTCCGGTTTCAGCGGGACTTCGCTGATCTCCGTGGCGATTTTCACCCAGTTGTTCGGGGCCAAAGCTCAGGCGGGGTTCGCACTTCCCTTGCTGATCCTGGCCGATGTCTGCGTGTTTCCGGCATTTCGAAAACACGGCAATTGGCGGGATGTGGGGAAGTTGTTGCCCGCCACGTTGGTTGGTCTCGGAATCGGGTGGTGGTTGCTAGGAAATGTGGACGAGCAATTTGCCAAGCATCTAATCGCCGGGCTGATTTTCCTTTTGTTGGGCCTGCAAAGCTTGCGGGTGCTTCGTCCCGGGCTGTTGGAGCGGGTCGCGGATCATCGGGCGTTCGGAACGGCAGCAGGCGTGGCAGCAGGAACAACGACCATGCTGGCGAATGCCGCGGGACCGGTTTTCCAGCTCTATCTGCTTTCGCGGCGAATGCCGAAAATGGAACTGATCGGGATCGGTGCTCGGTTTTTTCTGCTGGTGAATCTCATCAAGGTGCCGCTCAACCAAAACCTTGGGTCGCTCACCGCCGAGTCTTTGCTGGCTGACCTGAAATTGGCTCCGGGAATCGTAGCGGGAATCCTCTTCGGGCGAGCACTGTTGCACCGGGTCCCTCAGAAAGCCTTTGAATGGATGATCCTTGGTTTCGCCAGCGTGGCGGCCATCCGAATGCTGGTGGCTTAGCGCGCGGAGTCAGCGCCGGAGGAGTTTGATGGCCTCCCAATTCTGGTGAGCCATGGCGACCAGGAAAATCGGGAAGAGGATGGACTTCAGGTAGATGAAAAGGAGCACGGCGAATACGATGGCGATCGCAATGCTGACCTGATGAGCCAGGACTTGACGATTCGGGCCGAGCAAGATGGCCACGAGACGTCCCCCATCGAGGGGAATCACCGGAATCAGGTTGAGGATCGCCCAGAAGAAGCTGATGACCCATACCCACTTGACGAAATTCGCGGCGGGAACCGTGGGTGGCCTGAAGAAGGTGAAAGCCGCAAAAAATGCCCCCGCCAGAAGCAACTGCACGAATGGACCGGCGGCGGTGACCAGGAAATCCTGTCCTCGGGTGGTTTTCCCGCCCTGATAAGCGGCGTATCCTCCGAATGCCTGGAGGACGATGATCGGCTGTCGACCGAATGCCTTGGCGGTGAGCCCGTGTCCCAACTCGTGCACCAGCACTGAAAGGAATCCGGCAATGATGAATAGAGCGATGCCCAGCACGGCAGAGACCGTGTTGTCGCCATTCATCATGGCACCCAGCAAGCCCATGGTGATCCAAAACCAAGGTTGAACGATGACGGGGATACCGAAGAGGGAAAATCGAAGCATGAGTTCTTAGAGCGGAGGAGCAGTAATCGAGGACGGCCGCGTGTCCAATCGGGAATGCCGGATGCAGGCAACGAAGGACAATTTCCGGTTTGTTCAGAGGGGCAGAGTCGCTAAAGGAAGCGTGATGAGCGACGGATTTGACGTGGGAATCGTGGGCGCCGGCCCGGCCGGGTGCACTCTGGGAGCCTTGCTGGTACAGCGGGGCTTCAAGGTGATTTGCTTCGATGATGAGCGTCGTCCCGAATTGCTGGTAGGGGAATCGCTGTTGCCCACAGTGGTCGATCTGATGCGACGCCTCGGCATTGAAGATCGGGTGAAAGCCTTTTCCCAATTCAAACCGGGCGTGGCATTCGTTCATCGCGATGGTCAGCGGCTCGACTTTTTGTTTCCCCACGGAGTTCTCGGGAAGACGCCGAACTACTCCTACAACATCCCCAGGCCGGAGTTCGACAATCTGCTGCGGGATCGGGCGAAGGAACTGGGAGTGCTGTTTGTGAAACATCGCGCCTCCGTGGAGAAGGGCGTGGGCGACTCCGAAGTGGTGCTTTCGCAGGAAACCATGAAGGTGGTTCCTGAACTCAAGGGTCAAGCGCCGCGCCTGTTGGTGGACGCCACGGGTCGAGCCCGCACCTTCGCTCGGGTGCTGGGCCTTTCGTCCACTCAGGGAACTCGCAACGATGTCGCGTATTTCGCCCACTACGAAGACTTCGATGCCACCAGCATGACCGAGGGGCAGGTGGTGATATCGATCCTGGAGCATGGATGGAGCTGGCGGATCCCGCTTCCCGGTCGGCTTTCGGTCGGCGTGGTCATCGACAAGGAAATTGCCAAGCAACACGGCTCCACCGCCGAAGAACGCTTGGAATCCATCATTGACTCCCAATCGATTCTTGCTGGGCCCGGAGCGGGTCGCAAGCGGGTGACCGACGTCAAAACCTACACCAACTACCAGTTGATCTCGGAACGTTCTCACGGGCCGGGTTGGGTGGCTGCTGGGGATGCTTTTGGATTCGTCGACCCCATGCTTTCACCGGGCTTGTTCATGGCGATGCACATGGCGGAGAGGCTCGACGAATTGGTGTTTGCCGGAGGGCCCAGAGTGCTCGATCAACCCTCGCGCTTGGCTCCCCGTCTGGAGAAGGTGAAGGCAGAGATGCTCGACTGGCATGAGTCCTGGGCGGAGATCATCGAATATTTCTACGATGGACGCATGTTCTCAATGTATGAGGCGGGGACCAAATTGCGCGAAGCCTATGGGAAATGGCAGCTCCCCTCGCTGATGGAAAAACACCTGACGGCGAACATCACTCGCATGGTCTCTGGAGTGACGACTCGCAGCCGCTATGGCCGTGGACTGGTGAACTGGTCGACCCGCCACTTGGTGTGGGATACGCAACCTCCGGAGCACTATGCGGTGCGGACGTCAAAGACCCCCTTGCCCTCTCGGGAGGAAGCCCAGATGGCAGGCGTCTAACGAGATATCAGGAACACCAGATCACCCGCAGGCTGTCCAGCCGCAGCCGGGGTTGGTCGAGGTGTTCCAAGGTCTCACCGCGTAAGGCTTCGAGGGTGGTGATTTCGTCCGGACGCACCTGAGGATTGCGGGTGGCGAGATCCCGAAGGCGGGCAATTTCCCCGGTGAACTCGGCTTCGGCGGCTTTGCGAGCCTCCGCGACAGGGGCTTCCCGGCGGGCGGTGGCAAGCTCCCTGGCTCGATCGAGCAAGGTGGGAAGCACCCGGTCGCGGAACGCCGGTTGCGTTACCAGTTTTCGCGCCTGTCCCCCGGCCAACGGTCCAGGAGCCGCTTTATCGGAGAGGTCTTTTCCGGTGTGGTCGGTCATCACGCGAATCGCGGTCGGTGGAAGAAATCGATCGAGGTGAAGTCGTCCCGGCGCGGGGACTTCCAAAACGAAGCAGGCTTCGAGCAAAATGCCTTTGCCACGGCCGCCTTCCCAACGGGCGAAGGCCGCATTGCCCAATTCCGAGCCCAGGAAATGTTCCACGGCTCCTCGCACCATCGGATGGTCGGCTGTCAGCAAGGCAAGGTCCTCCCGTGCCAGGGCCGTGTCGCGATCGAAAGTCGCGGACAAACCTTCCTCTGGTAGATCGGCAAAGGCTTCACTGAGCCGCTGGCCCCGGGCGAAATGATAGGCGCGGACGAAAAGATCGGAAACATCGAGGCCCAGCCGGTCAAAGAGTCGGACGATGAAACGCTCGAAAGCGGGGTCGTTGTCGTGGGCCTCAATGTGCTCGATCAGGGCGCTCGCGTCGCTCGCGGGAGGGGCGGCGAGTTCTAACAAACGATCATGACCGGAGTCCAATTGGTGGGCGATCTCCTGAGACCGTTGACGGCTACGGCGAAGAAGTTTTTTGAAACGGGCCGCATCCTCGTCGGTCAGGGCTTCCAGCTCAGGAAGGAACTCTGCCGCCAGCGTCGAAGCGCCGCGCAAGGGTTGGGAAAATGCGTCGACGCCCTCATGCAACCAGCGCGCGTGGCGTTCAGATGCACTTCCTTCCCCGTAGGGAACGTGAATATGGATATCGCCGGTTTGGCCAATCCGGTCGAGTCGGCCGATGCGTTGTTCCAGGAGCTCTGGATCGCGCGGCAGCCCAAACAGCACCAAATGCCGAGCGAATTGAAAATTCCGCCCCTCGCTGCCGATCTCGGAACAGATCAAGAGCCTTGCTCCCTCGGGGTCGGCGAACCAGGCAGCATTGCGATCGCGCTGTAGAAGGGTGAGATCCTCCGTGAAAATCGTGCACTCCACTTCCATTTCTTGGAGGAGCTTTTCGCGTACGCTTTCGGCTGCTTCCGGGCTGCTGGTGATGAGCAGCACTTTTTCCTCTTCGGGGAGGAGTCTTAGCAAATCGGCTAGCCAGGTGTAGGGCGACGACTCGGCGCTCAAGGGGTGCAAGAGGGGTCGGCGCACTGGGAAGCCCTGGAGCTTGCGCCGAGTATTGCGGAACAGCACCCGGCCGGTGCCGAAACGATCGATCTTTTCGCGGGCCTCCGGAGCTCCATCGGGAAGCGCGGCGATTTCCTCTACGAGCGCCTCGTAACCTTCGGCCTCGGCAAGGAACGCGGAAAGGTCGCCGTAGCGAGCTGGATCCAAGAGCCGAAGACGGGCGAAATGGCCCTCCGGTCCCAGTTGGGTCGGCGTGGCCGTGAGCAACAAGAGAGACGCAATGCACGCGCCCAATGCTTCGACCGCCGCATAGGCCGGCGACGACTCTCCGGGAGACCATTCGAGATGGTGGGCTTCATCGACGATCAACAGATCGAAACCGGCGTTGGCGGCCTGGTTCCGCCAATCGTCATCCTCGGCCAGCCAGCCGATGGGAGCGAGCACCAGTTGGGAATCGAGGAATGGATTGGCCTCGGGGTCATTGGCGAGAATCGCTTCACAGCGCTCCTGATCGAACAAGGCAAACAGCAGGTTGAAGCGGCGGAGCAGTTCTACGAACCACTGATGGAGCAGGGGCTCCGGCACCAAGATGAGAACCCGCTCGGCACGGCCGGTCAGGTGAAGGTGCTGGAGGATCAGGCAGGCTTCGATGGTTTTGCCCAAACCCACTTCGTCGGCCAGCAACAAACGGGGGTGAGGGCGACGACACGCCTCTGCGACGATCGCAAATTGGTGAGGAATCAGGTCGATACGAGCCCCCAGAAACCCGCGGGCGGGGGAGCGACGTAGCTTGGATGCCATGTCCAGGACCCGACGCCGCAGATCGAACTCTCCCGGCTCGTCGCACATCCCTGCCAGCAGGCGTTCTTCCGGCGCGGTAAAACTCAGCGTGTCGAGCAGCGCGGCTTCAGGAACTTCGGTATCGCCGTCGAGATAGACCAGTCGACCGGACTCTTCACGAACGCCGGTGATTCGAAATTCGCGCCCTTCGTGATCGGCCACGGAGTCTCCGGTCTTGAAGTGCACTCGGACCACCGGTGCACTGTCGAGAGCATAGAGACGGGTTTCTTCAGCCGCTGGAAAATGGAGTTCGACCCGGCCGTCACCGGCAGTGAGGACGATGCCAAGTCCGAGGGCGGGTTCCGAAGTCGAAACCCATCGTTGTCCGGGGCGGGGAAGCTGCATGGGGGGCGCGGTCTAGCGATCTCGAAGGGATTGGGGAAGGGAAACCGGTGCTGAAATGCGGGGTTGAGAGCCCTGGCAGTCTGCGGAGGCTCCCGCAAAGCCCTCCCAGTGAGGATGGGTGGGGCGATGGGCGCCTCGCGAGGGAAGAAAAACCACGGTCCGTGTGAGTTCGTTCGACAGGGGGCAGGCGAGGTCGGGACGTGAAGACGCCAAAAGACCGGCGGGGAGGAAAGGTCGACGGAGGCTTTGGAACCAAGACGAGATGCCGAGCGGCAAAAATCATCTGCATGCTGGCGCGGAAGGTTATCGCTTGGGGCGAAAGGCCACGATCCCAGATGGAAAGTGAAGCATCGGGACGGCATGTGGCGTCGAGGCCCTATCGAAATCGATCTCGAATCCCCGGAAAGTGTATCGAAACGTCAGTGCCGATTTTCCCCATCATGAGATGGCAGGGAATTTTGATAGATTCAAAATTGATCAATGGATTTTGAAGGGTTCTCCATCGAAGACAAAGAATCAAGTTGACCTGATGGAGGATGTTAAATTAATCCATCGGTGCAACGTTATTCGGGTGATGAAGGAGGATCGAATTTTCGGGAGTTTGGGATGGATGTTTGGAGCTTTCATGGTTTCTTCAATGCCATCCAGTGCCGCCACTTTTGTTGATGGGGTTTTTGTGGATTCTTCTCTGAAAACCTATTTTATGTCACACGACATGTCAGGTAATACCACTGGCGAGGTGGCCGCCCTTGACGGGGCTCTCTATCTTCATTCGGATACTTCTGAATCCGCGCCAGGTTATTGGGATGGCGGATTGGTCCTTTGGGGTCAGCCTGTTACGGTCTTCTTGGGTAATTGGATTGACAGTCAAAACGGGCAATTTCGCATCTTTGCGGCGGAGGATCTGGATGTCGCTCCCCCTCTCTTTGAGATCGATGGGGCGACCTCTTCGGCGAGTTTCACCGCTGTGGATGTGACCATCGATCAAGGCTCTTTGACCGTCGATGGAAACACCCTTCTGAAAGGCACGGTGATATTGGATCAAGCCCAGGGCGATATTTCCATGGGAAACTATGAGTAAATAAATGATTTTTGTAAGGTCGGTTCGCCCTTGATTTGGGGGTAGCTCATTGCGCGAGGACAGAATAGAGGTTTAAGTCACAAAACGGGCTGATGAATGGAGGGGTAAATCCCTGCTAGGTGCTCTCCGTTGAAACGGTACAACGTGGTCTGAGGGGGATGCGATGGGGATTTCATCTTCTCGTCGCTTTCCAATGGAAAATCGCATGTTTCCTCCCTCCTCGGGCTTCTTCATAAAAAGATTGAAAATGAAAGTCTCCCGATTGGGTCGAGTGCTTATCGCAGGCGGGTGTTTGAGTTGGAGCCTCGCGAGTGCGAATCCTCCAGAGTGGTGGGATACGGATCCTCCGGTGGTAAACGGGGAAACCGCGAATCCCATGGGTCCTGCGAACCTAGGACAGGCAAAGTGGATGGCCAAAAGGGCGTTGGAAACGTTGATGGTCACCCATCCGGCTCTTGCTTACGAGATCGAGGACCAATTGGTGGGGCCGGGGCGTGCCTTGTCGGGTTGGGAGAAATCCTCATCCGATCCGGCTTTGGCAACGGAGTATGCACCGCTCTTGGTGGGCCAGTTGAAAGCGATCTCAGCTCCATTCTACGATGGACTGCACGCGGCCGCCGAGGATTGGCTCAGCGCAGAACTGGCTGCAAACGGCACTCAGGATCCTGCGAATGCTTCGTTTTACTATCCTTGGACTGCCAATGCGGCCGACGATTCCAATCACGGAATCGCTAATCTTGCCCAGCTCAAGGCATGCTTCTCTCTTCGCTTTGAAAGTCTCGACTCGGATGGGGACGGCATTCCCGACTGGTGGGAGACGCTCCATGATCTGGATCCCAACCTTTCAACGGATGGAGCCAGTGACTTCAACGGAGACGGGCTGAGCAACTTGGAAGCTTATCAGCTGGGTATCGACACCGGAAATGACGACCTGGATGGTGACGGAGTGAGCAATGCCCAGGAAATCTTGAATGGGACTGATCCATGGAATCCTGATTCTGATGGAGATGGCATTCCTGACGGCGTGGATGCGACTCCCAACGTTTCCGATTCCCTCCCTTTTGCCGCGGCGACCTCCATTCAGATCTGGAGTCCGCTGGATTAGGCGTGGGGCAGTGGGTTCTCCGCCCACGGTTCATTTTTGTATCTTTATTTTCAATAGTCTCATGATATTCAAACGATTCGGGTTGGGCCTTTCGGCGCTCGCCTTGTTTTCTATCTCGATCGATCGAGCCATGGCGGCTTGTGGGACCTGTGCGGCTGAAGACTCCAATACCGTAAATGTCCGGTTCTCGATGGCGGGAAGTGTGGGAGCGGCGGACGCGAACGAGTCCACAAGTGCTACCGTGAACTTCAATGGGGTGACGTCGGCGGGAGGTCCAGTCCTGGGGGCTGCCGAGATTTCGACGCCGATCCGGGAAGTTGAAGTGGAGGTCGACAAGCCTACTTTTGCGGTTGCCGAAGTGACATCCACGGCATCCGCGAGCGAAGTGAGTTGCTCGGCGTTTGCTGCCGTCACATTTGAGGTCGGATGTGGCTATCTCATCCAAGCCAACTACCAATTGTGGAATGGAAGTTCGTGGGGAGACTGGAGCGATCTTCAGACGAGTTCGAATGGGACCTTGGAAGTCGGTTCGGGTTCCGGGAATGTGAAGATGAATGTCAGGGTGATGGTGGTGGAGGACCCTTCCGCGACCTGTCAGAGCTGCTCTGGCGATTCCCCCGAGGCTGAGAACGGCGAAGATTCTTCCACCACGGATGATGCTTCGCCCGCGTCACTGCCCAATTCGGCGCAGGATGCAGGCCCGATGGCCAATGGCATGCCGACCTCGATCACTCCTTCCCAGCTTAGCCTGCTTTTGCGATTGGGGGAAACTGAGGCTTCAGGAGGGATGAATATGGGTTGGCTGAAGCTCAATGGGGAAATCTCGCAGACTTTAGCGGATGTCTCCAAGCTGACGGTGGGGGACCGTTCCGAGATTGGCGGGACTCTGCATGTCTTCAAAGTGGGCTCGGTGATCAAGGAGCTTTCCAATTTCCGCCGACTCGCGGTGGTTACTTCATTTCCTACTGGTGGCTTCAAAGTCGAGTGTTATGGGGAGGGGGATTATACGTTGGGGTCGCCGTCGACGCTGACGGGAAGTCCCTATTTCACTTTGGAGGTCTTACCGATCACGATTTTAGCGTCGGTGCACTATGGAGGGATTCAGATCACACGGCATCACCCCAACGGTGAAACGGAGGTGACGACCTATTTGAGAACCTCCAATGATGGAAGCTCATGCCAAATCGTGTCTGAAGGAGGGGCCTTGATTCGGGAGCTTGCGAGTGTTTTTACCTACAATTCGAATCTCCATGAATGGGAGCGCACTGATGTTGACGAAACTCGACGAGACGGTGCGCTGATCTCGAAGACGCAGGAAACCACCTCTTTCCAACTCAAGAGAGATGCCTCGAACGTCGTTTATGATCGAGCGAAGTTTCGCCGCGAACGGTGGGTGTACGACTCCGATTCCACCTGGCTGACGACGCAGTGGAATCCCCACCCGGATGTTTTGGGAAGGGTTCTTTCCGTGGTTCGCCCGGATGGGCGCTGGGAGGCATATTCCTACTACGATGACTACACGGATCTCACGAACTCAAACCGTCTTTGGAAGCATCGACTGAAGACCATCGTGCGGCCATGGCTGGACGGACCGACAACCCCGCCGGCCGAACCGTGGACGGTGTCGACTTCGACGGCAGGATACGAACTAGTGGAGGTTGCATACAGCCGCGTGGGAATGAACATCGTGAAGAGTCAGGAAAGGACCTTCAAAAATGGGATCCTCTCGAATATTCAAAATTTCGAAGTCGAAGAGGTCAGTTTTACCTCCGACAATGAGCCGGTCGACGGAAACGAAAGCGATCTTCGGGGATGGTTGGCGGATGCGGGTGTGGATTCCGCTTGGCTCCCAAAAGCAAAAAGCATCTTTTGGACGAGATCCAGCGAATCGGCAGATGCTTCCAATGAGCTCTCGGAGATGGTCTCGAACGGACTTTCTTTCAGCTACGTTTCGAATGATACCGATGGCTCCATTTCTGCGGGAGTAAAGACTTTCGGACGGTGGGTCGGAAGCTTCGCTGGCTCCGTCGATGAGGAGGGGAATGGCTCCGTGGTGGGCTATGAACGAGGGAACTTTTCTTCCGGGGTTTTCACCCCCAGTTCATTTTCGGGAACCTCTCCGACGATGGGTGCCTACCTGCGCCAAGTTCGTGTGAAAGTCCTGCAGGGATCGGTCGTTCGGCCCCATCGGGGGTCTCGGGAAGTAAGAATCATCGATGCCTACGGCAAATTGCTTCGGGAGGAATTTCATGTCGTCGATGGATCAGGGGACTGGAAGATCGCGACGGTGAGGACCTACGAATACCCTGTCCTTTGGAGCAACGAACATCCCCGGGAAGTCATCGGCAAAACCTGGGATTTCACGGAGGGATCGGGTGGCACCGTGACTCTGCTTGCCAGCAGAATCCTTTTTAAGAAAGAGGCCATTTCAGGATATGAAACCGCGTTTTGGAGTGAGAACGGCGAGGAGCAACGCGTCGTTGTCGACCAATCCGGGCGTCTCGTCTCCCAAACCAAGGTCGGAGTGTCGGGGGTACAGCCCGATGTGGTGACGAGCTACGATTATCAGGGGTTGACCACGATCACGACCACGACAGGGGGCGATCAGGTCGCTCGGAAGCAAATAGTGAAGGATGCCGCTGGCCGGGAAGTGGCGAGCGTCAATGCTGCCGGCGCGGTGATTCGAACGAGCTATTTGAATGGGGGACGCGATGTTTTGGTGACCCGCCCAGGTGGAATCACGGAGTTGACTAGCCGAAATTTGAGCGGCGACCTGGTTTCAAGGACGGGGTCCGGGACGGTCGATGAGGTCTACAGCTATGCCCTTCTCTCCAACGGGCATCAGGTGGTGACGCGCAGGGTTGGTGATGATTTGTCCAATTCGCCGCGCTATGTGCTCACTCAGACTGATGGTGCCGGACGAGTGGTGGAAGAAAGAACACCGAGTCCGACCGGCACCGGCGAAGTGACCGAAAACTTCTTTTATTTACCCGGAACTCGGCGTCTGGAGAGACGCGTCTCCCCGAAAGGAGATTTTTATCAGAATGTGGATTTGGACCTTTCAGGAAACGGGGTGGAGTACAGTGGAGAGGATTTTGATGGCGGAGGATTGGCGATCCTATCGCGGGACTCGCTGACAGCACGCCTGAGCTACTACGTCAAGGAAGGTGACGACTGGTGGGAGGTGAATGCCCAGCGAGTCTACGATGGGATCGACGGCAGCAGTGGCAGCTTCTTGGAGACCCTAAGCAAGCGTTGTCTCAACGAGTTTGCGGATGGCTGGGCGTCCTGGAACGTGCAAGTCGCACCGACAGGGGCCACGACTGAGTCCACGGAGCTCGTGGATTGGGCCAACAAGACAGTCACGGTTTCCACCGTCGGAGGTGGAGCAAGCAACGCAGTCGTGACGGTGAATCGGAATGGCTTGTTGCTGTCCCGCCAAACTCCAGAGCAAAGCCAACCTGACACTTGGGAATATGATGGTTTGGGGCGGATCGTGACGGAAATCTCCGCGCGTGGTGCGGTCAAGCGCCGCAGTTACCAAGCTGACGGATCGGTTGCGGCCACCACGGACGATCGCGGTAAGGTGACGCGCTACGAAACCTATGGGCCGAGCCATACCTCCTCGGGATTGACCTCAAAAATTCAATACCCGGACGGGACCACCAGAATCTACCGCTACTCACCTTTGGGGCAGTTGATTGAAGAGACCGGAACCGCCGGTTATCGGGTGACGTACGGATACGATGAGTTTGGCGTCAAAGATCGCATGTGGACCTGGCGCTCGGGGTCGACCTCCGACCAAACAACCTGGGTGTACCAAGCCGGAACGGGATTGTTGTTGCAAAAGAAGGATGCGGCAAATCAAGGGGTGAGTTACTCCTACTATCCTTCTGGGAAAGTGAGTGTCAGAACCTGGGCCCGAGGAGTTTCGGCCACCTACACCTATTCCGATGGAGTCAATGGGTCGGGTCACCTGATTGGAGTCAATTATTCGGATACGACCCCGGATTTGACGATGTTCTATGGGGGAAGTCCCACCTACGATCGAATGGGAAGGGTCTACCAAGTCGCGCAGGCGAGCCGGGGCACTGAGCATTACCGATTCGTGGAAGGCAACACGACGGTCAGTTCTGAGCAAACCATGAAGGGGATGCTCAAAGAGATGTATCACTCTACAAGCCACCAGTTGTTCGCCGAGCGGGGACTTGTTTTCGAGAGAGATTCTTATGGGCGACTGAACGAAGTGCAGGAGACCAGCAATCACTGGGTTTCGGGATTCACGGTCGTCAGAACGGTGGAGTACAGTTATGATGCCAATACCGGATTGCTGAAGCAAGTGGATGACGGCGCGCAGAACCACCAGTATGCCTACGACGC
The DNA here is from genome assembly GCF_014201715.1 of Haloferula luteola. GTDB lineage: Bacteria > Verrucomicrobiota > Verrucomicrobiia > Verrucomicrobiales > Akkermansiaceae > Haloferula > Haloferula luteola. Next base: position 645 of record NZ_JACHFD010000020.1, on the reverse strand, counting down.
GAACAGTCCTTGGGTGTCTCAAGTGCAGACCCGTCACACGGCGCGGCTTTGGTTCCAGGAGGATCGCTATCGCGATGCAGGAGGGAGGATTCTCGGGGTGAGGAGCGCTTCGGTAGCTGGTGGAACGACGGCGACTCCTGTGGCTTCCCATGCCTATCAGTACGACGCCATGAATCGGAGGGAGAAGGAAACCTATTTGGATGGCTCCTACCGCGAGATCGGATACAACGACCATTCGGAAGTCACCTCGGTGAGCCGGTATGATAGTGCTGGAGGAGCGATCCCTCAGCTCGATAGTGCCTATGCATACGACGGCATTGGAAATCGGCTCTTGAGTAGCTCGGAGGTGATCGGTGATCGGAGCTATACGCCGAACTCCCTCAACCAGTGGGCGCAGGTCACCCACGGTTCGGAGAGACTGGCTCTGGGGCGGGCACCCACGAATTGGACGGTGATGGTCGATGGTATCGAGTCCAACCGGAATGGTGAGATCTATTATCAGGGGGTGAGTGTTGACAATGCGACGGCACCCGTATGGCAAACCGTCAAGACGAAGAAAATGGGTGCAACCTCCGTCAATACCGGTTATCTGTGGTTTGACCAAGCGGCGCTGGTTCCGAGCTACGACGCGGACGGCAACCTGCT
>NZ_JACHFD010000019.1 GCF_014201715.1 Haloferula luteola | reverse complement strand
GAGGACGGCGAGGACGGCGAGGACGGTGAGGACGGTGAGGACGGTGAGGACGGTGAGGACGGTGAGGACGGTGAGGACGGTGAGGACGGTGAGGACGGTGAGGACGGTGAGGACGGTGAGGACGGTGAGGAGGTGAGGAGGTGAGGAGGTGAGGAGGTGAGGAGGTGAGGAGGTGAGGAGGTGAGGGCATTTCCCCCCAATTGCGGGAATTGGCGGGTGGGGCGATTCCTGCGAGGGTGACCGCGAGCTTAAGGAAGCTCCAACACACACATCCCCAAGCGCGTCCCCCAACGCGATGAACGCGTTCCCCCAACGCGGATTCCCCCTAGGGCCCCGGATCTCTCTTCCCCCAAGAGAGGAGCGGGGCCCTCCTCTTTTTTGGCTCCCGTGGTCTTTGCAAAGTCGTCTTTCGTGATGTTCTCGGATGGCTTTTGCCGGGATTTCGGAGGTCCCGAGGGCGAATCGAGAGGGTATCGTTCCAAGATTTCGATGGCGAAGGGCAGCGAAATGCAGTCCAGAGAGTCTGTCTGAAAAATGATCATGCGGCGATTCTTGCGAGCATCCGCTGGGTCCCGGACAGATGGATCAGGGTCTCGGAGTGCTCGATTTTCGGCTCGTGGTCGCGGATCGAACGACGGGACTGGATAAGCCAGCCGAAGGTGCGTTCCACGATCCAACGCCCCCGGAAGGACCTTGATGTCTTTTCCATCGTCAGTGCGCTTCACGATTTCGAGGTCGATCTGGCGGTGTCCTTCAGGCGGTCTCCGTCGCGCTCCTACCCCTCGGCGGGAGTCACCTTTAGGGAGAGGATGAAGCCGGGGGGGGCGGCCAGGACGTGTCTCTTCCTCCCTGTAATCTTCTTCACCGCATCAAAGCCACGAAGCCCGGGCCGGCTCGCTGAGCGAACGCTTTGGCGATCGAGGATCGCAGCGGTCGGAGCTTTTTTACCGAATTTGAGCCGAGCAAAGTCGCGGATCGCGTGATGGATCTGCTCCCAATGGCCCTGCTTGGTCTACAGGCGGAAGTCGTGGTAGCAGGTTTTCAGTGGGGCAGGTCGTGCGGCATCATGCGCCACGAGCCGCTGGCTCGGATGATGGCGAAGTTGCCGTTGAGAATGCTGCGTCGCGAGTGTTCGCGGGGCCCTTCCCCGCAATCCATTCGGGCACTTGAGAGTAGTGGGTGGATGATTTCCCGCGCGGAGTCGGTCAGGCTGCTCGCATCCTCGCGCATCCCGAGCCTCTCTAATACCGAATAGAACTCGTACCGATCCAATCCGGTAGAGTGGTGATTTCCAGGCTGTCTCAGAGAGATCGGACCGCTGGGGTCCAAATTGGAGGGGCTTGTTGAATGGCGGGAAAAGCCCCTTGTCGCCCTTGGGACGTTCAACGGAGGTAGCGACGGAGCGGTTTCCCTGGGAGGCGCTTCAAGGCATCCACTAAGATTTCCGCATTGAGCCTGGCTCCTTCGGGAGTGGTGTGCGTGCGGGCATCCGCAAACAGGGGCTCCACCTTTTCGGCGCCCCACTTTTGGTACTTTTTCCCGACAAGCTTGGAGAGATCGACGAACAAGGCTTTCTCCTTCTTCGCGCATTGTTCGACCCATGGGCTCCATTCGACCCAGTCGGGCACGAAGTCGCCTTGGCGATCGAAGGCTTTGTGGGGAACGGGTGAGCAGAGAATGACCGTCGCGCCGTGCTCGCGGGCGGTGCGGGCATATTCGCGCAGGTACCAGCCATAGGTATGCACGGTTTCGGTGGTTCCATCGGGCTTTTCCACTGCTTCGGTCTCTTCTCCGATGCCTTTGACGGATCCTCGAAATTTGCTGCGGGCATCCGGTGGTCCGACGTCGTTGTGCCCGAATTGGATGAGGACGAAGTCTCCGGGTTGGATTTGATCGAGAAGGACTTGCCAGCGTCCCTCGGTGAAAAAGGTGCGCGAGGAGCGACCCCCGATGGCGTGGTTGGCGACGTTGATTTTTTGGGAGTCGAAGAAGGCCCCGATCTCCTGTCCCCAGCCGCACATCGCGCCGTTGCTTTTGACGGTGGAATCTCCGGCGATCCACAAGGTGGGAAGATCCCGATGGGTGCGACCGTCGCGCTTCTCCCCGCGGTCATCGACGATTGGCCGCTCGTCATCTGCCATGGCGGTGGTCCAAAAAGCGAAGATGAGGAGGAAGCGGAGGGCTCTCATAAAGCCATTGTGAGGCTTGGGAGCAGGGCTGCCGAGTCCCCATCTGGGGGATGCAAGAGTGCAAGAGGGTGGGCCGAATTCGAGGGCTCCAACGATGGGAACGAAGGCGCATCGGGAGAGACGTTGGGCTCGACAACCCTCTCCCGACGCGCTGACGGTGCCCAGGGTCTGCTCCACGCACACAAACCCATCCGCCGAAGATCGTTGCCCACGGCCTCCGGTCCCTGGATCGGAGCCAGGAACCGGAAAGTGATCTCCATAGAGGCCTCACGATGAGGAAAAACTCTACAGCGATCAAACCGATGATGCGATCCATCCTTTCAGCCCTTGGCATGCCAGATGGGGAGGTGGGTGAGGGGGTTTTGACGAAAAGCTCGATTCGTTTCGTTCTTTTTAAATGAATCCTCTTCATCTGACAAAAGGCTCTGATTTTGGAGAGGTCTGGACATTGTGGGCAGTCCGGTTCATTCGCCAGGCATGCGTTTTGAGGCGGTTCTTTTCGACTTCGACGGCATCGTGGTGGACACGGAGTGGGCGATCTATCAGGCGTGGCTGCGTACCTTTGAGGCCCATGGCCATGAGCTCCCTTTGGGGACTTATGTTCGTTGTGTGGGTTCGGATTTTGAGACCTGGTCACCCAAGGTCCACTTGGAGGAGTTGACGGGGAAAAGCTTCGATTGGCATCAGATGGACGAATCTCGGCAGGTGGAGATCCGGAGGGATTTGGAGGCAGCGGGGCCGATGCCGGGAGTGGTGGAGATGCTGGAGCAGCTGAAGGATGCCGGAGTGAGGCGGGCAGTGGTCTCGAGTTCGTCGCACTTCTGGGTCGATGGCTGGTTGAACCGTCTGGGGCTGGCATCGTCTTTCGAAACGGTGGTGTGCCGCGGGGACGCGCCGAGGATCAAACCGGCACCCGACTTGTGGCTGGAGGCACTGAAGCGGTTGGAAGTGGCGCCAGCGAGCACCCTAGCGATCGAAGATTCCCTGAATGGAGTTCGTTCAGCGAAAGAGGCGGGTTTGACGGTGTGGGCAATTCCGAATCGAACGACAGCAGGTATTCACTTCTCCGAGGCTGACCGAGTTTTGGAATCGATGGAGGTGGCGTCTCGGGAAATGTGACAATTTCTCAACGACGGACTTCCGGCTTGTGTGACGGGAGTGTCACAGAAAAATGTTTTCCGTGAACGAGACGGACACATTTTCGAACTTGTTGGTGGTCTTTGTGGTGGCGATCTGCGTCGCCGCGGTGATTGCCTACGGCAAGGTTCTGTTTGGCTGAAGGCGAGGTGATGGTCTTCAAGGAACCTCTGAATGCGCCTGCCTGAGGATCAGAAATCGTAGCGGGAGGCATGGGGGCTTGTCTGATGGTTGCCATCGGTCGCAAATTCCTTGAGGTGAACTTGAAGGACTTTCGGCGGATGGATCCGCACTTGCTGGTCGGCTTGGTGAATACGGAGCTTCGGAATCACGCCGAGGATTTGGCGGATTTGGTGAAGACTCATGGATTGGACGAGGACGCCTTGGTGGCTCGGCTCGGCGAAGCGGGCTATGAGTATCAGCTGGAGCAGAAGCAGTTCCGATGATCTCGACTTGGGGTCATTGAGGCGGTAGGGAAGGGAGCATGCCACGCCTAGTTGTTACCCGGTCCATTGAGATTGCCGCTCCGGTGGAGAAGGTTCTGCCGTTGATTCGCGATTTCCGCGAATGGCCCCGATGGTCGCCATGGTTGGTGGCGGAACCGGAGACCCAGTTGCAGTTTGCGGACGATGGGAAGTACTACCGCTGGGAAGGGACGGTGACCGGCACGGGGGAAGTGCGGATGACGGAGGAAACAGACCGGGAACTGTCGATGGATCTGACGTTCATTAAGCCATTTCCGGCGAAGAATCGCACGGGTTTTCAATGGGAAGCGACCGCCGAGGGGACTCGGGTGACTTGGTCCATGGAGGGATCTCTGCCATTCTTCATGTTCTTCATGGTGAAGAGCATGGAGGCCTATGTGGGGGGCGACTTTATGCGAGGTTTGATGATGTTGAAGGACTGCGCCGAGTGGGGTCGGGTTCCTTCACGAGTGGAGTTTCTCGGTGTCCAGAGCTTTACGGGTGCCGATTATGTGGGACGTCGGCAGCGGTGCGCGATCGCCGAGATTGGTCCGAATGCGAGCGAAGATGCACGGGTGCTGAACGCATGGGTGGCGAGCCGGAATTTGAAGGTGACGGGGAGTCCTCTTATGATTTGTGAGCGCTGGGATATGGTGCGCGGTCAATGCGAGTACACGATGGCCGTCCAAGTGGATCCAGGCCCGGATCCCCTTCCTGAAGGCTTTTTCCAGGGTGAGTTGCCCCCCTGCCGAACGTATGATGTGCGTCACACGGGTGCCTATCGGCATTTGGCGAATGCTTGGACCAGTGGTGTGATGCATTCCCGGGCGGGCCGGTTCAAAATGAAGCGGGGAATTGCGCCGTTTGAGAGCTACGAAAACGATCCGCGAGAGGTGGCGGAAGAGGAAACGATCACGGTGATTCATTTTCCCGCCCGCTAGGAGGGGAAAGTGGGAGGAATGCTTCAAGGATGCCTGGGGTGATTCCGTGGTCGAGGAGACAAGCGGTGACTCCGAGCCGGGACACGGACTCGACGTTACGGGCTTCGTCGTCGAAGAAGATCATCTCGGAGAAATCGATGCCGCTCGATTTTCGCAGAGCGTGAAAATGTCGGGATTTGTCGCCCGGGTAGATTTCGAAGTCGGTGAAGTAGGAATCGATGGCAAAATCTCGAAGCAACTGGCGGGCGATATCAGGGGCTTGAGTCCGCGAGGCAATGCCAAGTCGGTAGCCCGCGAGGTGGAGGCTTTTGAGGAGTGAGGGGACTGGGGGGAAAAGCCGGACCTCGATCCCATGGGCATCAATGCGCCGTGCGCCGTCCCAGCGAAGTGGCGGGGTCAATGAGTCACACCACCAAACGGAGCCACACTCCCAGAGCGTGAGGTCGAGATCGAAGATCACGAGGCGAAACCGAGGGGTGCGAGATCGCGGCATGGGTTGGGAGAGGACGGTGGGAACACTCCATCTCGGGAGATCGGGTCCGGTCATGGCGATGAAGGAATCCCGGGGCCATGAAACTCATCGGATGGCAGATGGATTTGCAGAGGGATCTCGAAGCTTCAAGCCGGGCAAAATGGGCAAAAAAATGGGGCCGCGCACTCGCGCGGCCCCGAAGTGTCATGAAAGCTTTTCGAGGGGTTGCCCGCCTCAGATGTTTCAAGAATGCGGAAAATCCTGAGTTCTGTCATGTCCCTATTTTTTGGGACATGGCTGGAGATGAGCGGGGTGAGGGTTTCCGAGCTCGGCGCTGCCACCAAATGGCCATACCGCTGAGGCAAAGCAAGGCGGGCCCGAACCCTGCTGCTGCCCAGAGGGTTTTGGAAATCCAGCCGCCGAAGTTGCCGAAATGCAGGGGTTCAAAGGCGTCCAGAATCTGTTGACTGAGTGGAGCTTGTCGCAGGTCGTGGACCGATTGGACTTCGCCCGTGTGGGAGTCGAATGCGACTTGCGAGCCGTAATGACTACGGAACCAGGCCGCGTCGCGATTTTTTCCCCACAGGGTGAAGGGTCCACCCGGCGCCCAGGGAAGCGAAATGTAGTGGGTCACGAAGCCATCGAGTTCGGCCTCGGCGCGCACCGGGAGAGCTTCGATTTCAAATTCAGAGGAGAAGAGCTTCTCGTGAAACAGAACTTCGTCTGCGGCCTCTTCATGAGGAGCGATGAAATCTTCGATGACGTGGGAAAGGTTCCACCAGGCACCGGTGAAGCCGAGCAAGAGGTTGAATCCGACTGAGAGCACTCCGATCTGGCGGTGGAGGTCTCCGGAGAGCATCCGGAAGCTGGCTTTCCATCGGAGGCGAAACAGGGTTTTCCAGAAACGTCGATAGAGGTAGAGCCCAGAGATTCCAAGGAAGCAGAGGGCCACCCCAAGGAGACCGACGATCGCCAAACCGAGGTGGTGAAGAAAGAGCTCGGTGTGGAGTTTCAGCAAGGTTCCCTTCAGGGTGGTGTCGAAGAGATCCGGGGCGCTGAGCACCTTGCCACGATAGGGATCGACGGTTGTGTAGCGCCAATCCCGGGTCCCAAACGGCATCACAAAAACTCCGTCGGCTGCGCTCGGGTCGCCGGGATGGAGACTCCAGCCAGTCACGGCATGGCCGGGCACCTGCTGCTCCACCGCCACCACCAGCTTTTCGAGCGGGAGACGCCCTTCCGGAGTGGGTTCGACGCGCACCTGCCCGGGGTGCAGGGCCGCGTCGATTTCCTCATGAAAGACCAGCAGGCTCCCACTCAGGCCGAGGACGAGCAGGCCCATGCCCGCCACCAGCCCGATGACCGAGTGCAGCCGCCAAAAGAGCTTACGCACGGGAAACAAGAGATCAGAACGCGCAGCTGGCGGAGAACATCAGCGTGCGAGGTGCACCTACAGTGAGGTAGCCCGCACCAGGATAGCCGCCGGCGGATGCCCAGTAGTCATTGTCGGTGACGTTCTCTACCCGAGCCCGCAGGGTGAGCTCCTGACCGCTGGGGAGTGCGGTGACATAGCGCAGGCCAAGATCAAAGCGGGTCCAGGAGGGAACCCTCTGGACGTTGGCAGTATCCGCGTATTGCTCGGTGGTGTAGAGCATGCGGCCGTCGAGGGTAACACCGGGCAAGAAGGGAAGGTCCCATTCACCGCCGACGTTCACTTGGGCTGTCGGGGCGCCAATCTGGTCGAGGCCATTTTTTTCGGTATCGAGGAAGCTCACGCCGCCGAGGAAACGGACTCCCTCGATGGGCTCCCCGAAGGCGGAAATTTCCAGACCGCGATAGCGCTGTTGGCGAAGCACTTCGTAGATCCCTGCGGAGTTGACCCCAGCGAGGGGCTTCTCACTTTGGAAGATCCCGATGGCCCCTCCGAAGTTCTCGAAGTCGAATTTGACCCCGGCCTCGATCTGCTCGGTGACATATGGGGCGAGCACCTGTCCGGCATTCACGACCGGTCTTCCCGTTACATTTGCTGGCGCGACATCACCCTTGGTGAGGCCTTCGATGTAGTTGACGTAAGTGGCGAAGCAGGGGGTGATCTGGTAAAGAATTCCACCCATTGGGGTGACTTCACTCTCCGAATAATTCGCCGTTTGAGCGCCGGTGTTGTAATCGAAGCTGGAGGTTTCGATGGACTGGTAGCGCAGACCGCCGATCAGGATCAGGCGGTCATCCATGAGGGAAATCATGTCGGCTGCGGCAACGCTTGAGGTGCGGGTCCGCTCGGTCATCAAAGGGGAGTCGAGGCTTCCTCCGATGAAGAAGTTTGCTGGAGGAGCGGCAACCGGGGAAGGGGTGTAGAGGCTCCCGGCAAAGCCCGCGAAACTTGAGAAGGCGTAAGCGTTTCTGGACTCGAGTTCGTACGCTGTTGCGGAAAAGGTCGGCCGATGACGTACGGGGCCAGTCATGAAATCTCCTCGCAAACCCACCTCCCCCGTGACGACGGAATCTTCTCGGACATTGTCGAAACGATAGGAGCTGGTCGCACCATTGAGAGCCACCACCGTGGGATTGGCGAAGGAGTTGTCTTCGTCGCCTTCGCGACCGCCAACGGCCGCCCACGCAGTCCATTGGTCACTCAAATCGAACTCACCACGCAGAACCCCGAAGAAATCCTCTTCGTCCGAGTAGGTCCAAGGTTGGGCGAGGCTGCGTGAAGCATCAGGAGCTCCGAGTACGGGCAGCCCGCCCCCGAAGGTGACGCTGGGTTGGGTCGCATCGCGTTGGAGATTTTGGTAGCCAAGGTCGGCCGAGAGGCGAACTCGGTCCTGGCGCCAGTCGAGGCCCAGGGCGATGAGCCCGAGGCCCACCGATTCTCCATCCACGGCTGTGTCGCCGTCGCGCATGGCACCGTTGATTCGAACGCCGAAGGCATCGTCCTGAAAACGCCGCGACATGTCGAACGCGCCCGAGAGTTGGCCTCCCGATTGGATGCCGGTGGTGAGTTCCGTCAAAGGATCGGTGGCGGCACGCTTGGGCAGAACGTTGACGGTCCCACCGAGGCTGCTTCCTCCTGGTGCCGCGCCGTTGAGGAAGGCATTGGCTCCGCGAAAGACCTCCACACGCTCGACCAATTCTGCCGCAAGATATTGCCGTGGTAGCAGGCCGTAGAGACCGTTGTAAGTCATGTCATCCGAGTAGATCGGAAGACCCCGAACCATATAAAGTTGCTGAAAGTTCCCAAAGCCGCGCGCCACACGGACGGCCGGATCATTGAGGAGAACATCGCCAACACTCTGCGCTTGTTGGTTTTGGATCAGCTCCTCGGTGTAGCTCGTGAGCTGGAATGGGGTGGCCATGTAGTCGAGTGATCCAAACAGACCGACCCGGCCGCCGCGGGCGACTTGCCCCCCGGCATAGGCTTCACTGAGTCCCGCGGCGCTGGCATCGGCGCTCGCAACCACGACGAGTGCATCCAGCTCCTGCTCGGTGGCCGGCTCTTCCTGAGCTCTGGCGGTCGCTGTCGAGAGCGCGCAGATCCCCAATAGGGCACGCAACGAAGAGCGGAGCCGGAGTGCCGACGAAAAGGCGGACGGAACATCTTGGGTCGATTTCATGATGGAAAGCAGGGTTATTGCGACTGAGTCGCATGAGCTGCATGATCCGATCCGCAAATCGCGTCAATCCCGAATCCCGGCTTCGAAGGGGAGTCGGGTGCGTGAATCTGCGGTTTCGGGCGGGCTACGAAGCCACACCGAAGGGTCGACTCCCGTTGCGAGCAGAGCGAAGGCAGGCATCGAGGATTCGCTGAGTTTGGAGGGCGAAGTTCTCGGATTCGCCGGGAGGGCTTCCGATGCCCTGGGCAAAGTGACGGAACATGCGGGTTTCCTGAGATTCCGGCCGGGTCGTCCAGCCCAGTTCAAGCCCGGTGGTGTCTTTCATTGTGCGCTCGTAGCCAAGTTCCCAGGCGACGTCGTTATCGTCCGCAGGATTGACGAAATCGGGGATGCGTAGGGCGGCGTGTTCGCCGCTGATGACGACCCACTGCTGTTGATGGGCGAAAAACGAACAGTAGAAGCCGCAGGAAAAGCCATCGGCATATTCGAGTTCCCCGGAGAACTCCAGGGGACTGCCGGGTTGGCCATCTGGGCCGACGACTTCCTGATGGATCTTTCCTTTGGCAGAGAGAGGTAGCTCTCCATTTCGAAGCCACAGCGCGAAACGAATGCAGTACCAGCCCAAGTCTCCGAGGCAGCCAAGGGGCTCCAGTTCTGCTTGGGCCCGGATGTTGGAATCGAGGAAACCTTCCGCGGCCCGGAAACTGAAGGAAGTGTGCATGCGCCGGAGGTGACCGACCTTTTCCGCATCCTCCAGGAGGGGGCGCACTCGCTCCAGTCGGGGATGATGCATGAACATCACCCCATCCATGAACCGGACGCCGTGGCGACGGCAGGCTGCCAGCATCTCTTCCAATTCGGCGGCATCGACGGCACAGGGTTTTTCAGCGAGGACGTGCTTTCCGGCTTCTGCTGCGCGGATAACCCAGGTTTTGCGGAGTGAGGTCGGCAGCGGGATGTAAACGGCGTCGATTTCGGGGTGGGCGAGAAGTTGCTCGTAGCTGCCGAGGGCTTCCGGGCAGACCTCGAAAGGCGCAATGGCCTGTTGGGCGTCGATGAATTGCTGACTCTTCTCCTGGCTGCGACTGGCGACGGCACGGACGATGGAGTTTCCGGATAGGCGAATGGCCTTCCAGTTTTTGATGGCGATGCGGGCGGCGCCGAGAATCCCCCAGCGTAGAGGCGGAGAGCTTGCTTTCATGCAGCCCAGCCAAGCGAAGGAGGCCTATTCTGTCATCCCTGAAATGGGGATGCATGGCAGGGTGGAGGCATGCTAACTTGCAAGATTTCACAGCGGTCGAGCATCCATCATTTTTAGATGGATCATTTGTGATGAGAAGATGAAAGATCGCGACGAACTTCCCGTTTACGGAATCTTCGACCCGGGCCGACCCAGCCAGGGCTTTCACCCAGACATCCACGCCAAATCCATGAATTCTTTTATCCGGGCGAACTGCCCGTTGTCTCTTTGCGCCCTCGTCGTTGGCCTTGCCAGCTGGCTCCCCGCTCGCAGCGATGCGGCGCTGACCATCACTCTCCATCCTGATGGCCTCGGTGGCACGGTCGTTGCCGTGGCAGGATCGGGAGTGACGGGGGCGGATAATCTTTCCCAACTGACGAATAATCTGACCTTTGGAGAGCAATGGCTGAATATGTCGGGCAATCCGTTCAGCGATACGTTGAATCCGGATAACAGCGTCCACATGTTCAACACGCCAATTCCCATCACCAGCACGGTGTCGATCACCGGTATCGAAGTGGATAATGATGGCACGGGCGATCTTCAGGACGACTTCCGCATTTTTGTGAGCGGACTGATGTATGCCAATGAACCCTATTCGGCGTCGGGAATCACCACTCTATCGACCCATTTGTCGTATGATGTGTTGAATGTCGGATCTTATACCGACGATGAGGATGGGGGAACGACTTTCCTGAATGGCTTCACTCTTGTGATCAGTGATCAGGTGGTTCCTGAGCCCACATCAGCCCTCTTGTTGGGAGCATCGGCATTGTTGGGAATGGCCCGACGTCGCCGAGGCTGAACACTTTTGCCTGGGGCGGAGGCAGATTTCGTTCGACGCCTCGGGACTGTCTTTCGATTCTTGCGGTGATGCCCCTTGCCGCCTGGATCGAATACCTTGCCGTTGCGGCCTGCGCGATGTCAGCGGTGCTGGCAGCCGAGGGGAAAGGGATCGATCTGTTTGGAGTTCTCGTGCTGGCGTTGGTAACGGCAGTGGGAGGGGGAACGATTCGAGATCTCTGTCTCGGGGCGCGGCCCTTATTTTGGATCGAACAGCCCTTGTATGTGTGGACGGCCCTGGCGGCGGCGGTGGTGACGTTCGTTCTGGTTCGTTTCGTTTCGCTTCCTGCAAAGACCCTGGGGTTGATCGACGCGGTGGGATTGGCGCTGTTTGGGATTGCGGGAACGGAAAAAGCCCTCGCGTTCGGAGCGCCCGGAATTGTGGCAGTGCTTCTGGGGATTGTTACCGGGGTGGCGGGTGGCATTTTGCGGGATGTGCTGCGGACGGAGGTTCCGATTGTTTTCCGCAAGGACACCGAGCTCTATGCCACGGCGGTCTTTGCGGGATCGCTGTTGTTCATCGGGTTGCGTGAGTGGACGGAGGATGCGAAGTGGCATCGTTGGTTGGCGATGGGGGTCATCATCGCGTTGCGGTTGGCAGCGATGCGTTGGAAATGGCGGCTGCCGATGTTGCGGTTGCGGCTCCGCTAGCGGCTGGTTGAAACGTTCCTTTCGGTTCCTCCCCCGTGGCCTGCGCTTCGCGAGCCCGTGCGGGAGAATTCGACTGACAGTGAGATGACACGGAAAATGGGTTCTGGTGTATGAGTGGCATTCATGCTGCTTGTCAGTCTTGCCTATGAATCCCTCATGTTCCCCCATGAATGAAGCTGTGTTGGCGGCCTGGCGGCCGAAAGTGGGTCTGTCGTTGAAGTCGATCCTTGGAATGAGTTGGGCCTTGGCACTCCCCGCTGCGGCCCAGGAATCCGCTGGCCCAGACTCGGGTGACACGGCATGGATGCTAACCTCGACGGTGCTCGTTTTGCTGATGACCTTGCCGGGTCTTGCTTTGTTCTACGGAGGATTGGTGCGTTCGAAGAACGTCTTGTCGATTCTGGTTCAGTGTTTTGCCATGGCGGGGTTGATGAGTGTGATCTGGGTGGCTTTTGGCGCCAGCCTGGCCACGGGGCCGTCGGAGAACCTTTTTATCGGTGATCTATCGCAAGTGATGCTGAAGGGGCTGAAGCCGGAAGATCTGAATGGCACGATTCCCCAGAGTGTGTGGCTGACCTTCCAGATGACGTTTATCATCATCACGCCGGCATTGATTGTGGGTGCTTTTGCGGAGCGGATGAAGTTTTCAGCCATTCTTATCTTCACCACGATCTGGACGGTGCTTTCGTATTTGCCGGTGTGGCACATGGCATGGGGAGGGGGATTGTTTCATCACTGGAACGTGCTCGATTTCGCTGGCGGGACCGTGGTTCACATCAATGCGGGGGTGGCAGGTTTGGTGGCGTGCATGATGGTGGGGCGTCGCCGGGGCTATCCGGGGCCGAGTTTGGTGCCTCACCATGTGCCATTCACCGTGATGGGGGCGGGCTTGCTGTGGGTCGGCTGGTTTGGCTTCAACGCCGGCTCCGCGTGCGCTGCGAATGATTCTGCGGGGATGGCGATGTTGACGACCCATATCGCCAGCGCCACTGGCGTTTTGGTGTGGATGGGGATGGAGTGGATGATTCAGAAAAAGCCAACGGCGGTGGGAGTGGCCACGGGTGCCGTGGCCGGATTGGTCGCGATCACTCCTGCGGCGGGTTCGACGACCGTAGGCGGGTCGATGGCGATTGGTGCGATTTCGGCCTTCGTCTGTTATTTCACGGCGACGAAGGTGAAGCATGCCTTGAAGGTGGACGACTCCTTGGATGTGTTCGCGGTCCACGGGGTTGGCGGCATTCTGGGGGCGGTGCTGACGGGTGTGTTCGTCCGTGAAGGGGCGCTGGCGGAAGGCATGACGGTGGCCAGTCAGACATGGGCTCAGACCAAGAGCGTTTTGGTCACGGTGGCTTGGAGTGCCGTGGCAGCCAGCATTGGTCTTGCGGTGGCGCGTTTCACCGTAGGACTTCGAGTGAGCGAGGAGGAGGAGATGGCCGGTCTCGACCGCATGGTTCATGGCGAGGAGGCCTACAATTCGGAGAGCTGAGGAGGAATGGAGATGCATTCCGGGCCGATCTGTCGAGAGACGGATCGGCCCGTTTTTCTAGGGCTTGAGATGGAGATCGGCCCAATCGAGGGTCGCTTGCCAGTCCTCTGGAGTGACGTTGTGGCGACCGGGTCGCAGGTAGTATCCGATGCGGGACGGGATGAGCTTCTGGGCAGCGGGGAAGGTTTCGGCGGCGAGACCCTCGACGCCGAGGCGTTGGTAGATCGGGGTGGCGGCCTTTCCGCCGAGAAATTCGCCTTCGGGATCGCTCCAGCTGTCCTCGCTGGCGCTGAGAATCAGGAGGGGGCGTGGAGCGATGAGGGAAGCAAGTTCGCCTCCACCGACGGGAAGTTGATCTTCGTGCTCGGCGAATGAGGCAAATTGAGGGGCGAACCAATAGCCGAAGGAGTCGATGAGGTGAGCCGCTGGCTCGCCTTGCCCGCGATTCATCAGGGAAACGCCCGCCTTCCCCGAATTCTGAGAGATCACTGCCGCAAAACGTTCGTCCTGAGCGCCCGCCCACATGGCGGTCTTTCCAAGGCGACTGAAGCCGAACACGGCCACGCGGTGAGGATCGACCTGGTCATCGGAGAGCAGATAGTCGAGTGCCCGGGAAAGTCCCCAGGCCCAGGCTCCGATGGCCCCCCAGGAGTGGGACTGAGTGGGAGGGGCTAGAACACGGGGACCATGCCAGAACTGTTCGGGGGCATCGGGTTCAATCTCACCATAGGCAGCGGTGGCCACGCCATAGCCACGCTGCAGAATCGCCTCGTAGGGAAACATCCCGGCGAGGTGGCCGCGCATGGCTTCGGTGGCGCGATGGTCGGGAAGTTTCTGCCCCAGCCCGGCTACCCAATGGTGGGGGAGTGGGAGGTCAGGATCGGTCGTGGTGGCGAAGTTGCCGTCGAAGTTCAGCCCGAGGAAAACTGGCACGGGGCCTTCCGCCGCGTTGGGAAGGTAGAGGAGAAGCTCCATTTGCCGACCATCCTCGCGACCTTCGAAGAGTACGCCAATTCGCCGCCGGGTGGCGATTCCTCCCAGGGCATCGTTGCGTGATTCCCGGACGACCCAACGGGTGGCTTTCTCCAGACCGGGTGGGGTGACTCCATAGAGGTTTTGTTCGAAGCGGTGGAGCAGGGCCGGACGTTCGATTTCGCGCCAGTGATCGCCTCCATCGGAAGGGGGCGCCGCAGCGAGGGCGAGGGGGCAGAGAAAAAGAGGCCACTTCATGTTCGCGATGGGAGCGCTTTCAGTGGCGGGTGGCAAGGTCGGGCGGGCTTTAGCGAGCTTTGCGCGTGAGTTCGCGGTGCAGCTTTTGACAGAGGGCCTCGAGTTCGGGAACCAGCGTGGTGGGATCGGCCGCTGGATCGAATCGTAAGCTGCGGTGTCGTTCCAATGCCTCGTCGAGAAGACCCGGAGATTCGAGGGATTCGCGAAGAGAGCCGAGCCATTCGGCGAGGGCCATGGCTTCGGGGCGGGGTCCGAGGGTGCGACGTGCGGGTCTTTCGAGGCGTTCAAGAGGGGAGGCGATCCGCTGGAACCGCAGAATGCGGCCATGGGGACCGACTCGGCTTCGGGAAACCCATAAGCGTTTGCCGATGAACCAAGCGCCACCAAGCACCGGAATGAGAAGAAGTCCAAAGATCAGGAGCAGGTTGCCGGGCTCACTGCGCCACACCAAAAAGTTGTCTCTCCACGCCCGGAGTTGGTCGAGAAACGGCTGCCACCAGTCGGTGCGCTGGGTTTCCTTGCCGGTCCAGTCGGGCGGCGTCACGTCGACATCGATCCAAGTTTGCTTGGCTTCGTCCCAGGCGAGTGCCCACGCGTGGGCATGCAGGCCACGGATCAAGGCGATTCCTTTTCTGTCGATCTCCACGACAGCGAATCCGGAAGCATAGCGCGTGGGCACATCCGCTTCGCGCAGGAGCAGAGCGGCAGCTGTGGCAAAGTATTCGCAGTGACCGTGGCGATTCTCAGGGATGGTAAGAAAATCGCTGATGAAATGCTGTCGGCTGGAGCCGAAAGGCAACTTCATGCTGCGGTATTGGGAGTAGGTGAATTCCGAGGAGAAGAAATCGCGGAGCCGAGCGATTTTTTCATCGAGTGGCAGATCGCGCAGACCCAGCTCACGAACGATCTTGCTCAGCCCGGCGCGTTCGGGCGCGGGGATGCTGAGGGCCGGATAGCGGGCCTCGGAAACCGTAGGGTCGAGCCAAGGAGGCCTGCCGGTGGTGCGGCCGCTTTCGGTGACCAGCACGGCATTGGCAACGGGATATCGAGGGTCGATGCGAAGAGTTCCCAGGCCATTGATTTCAAGGTTTTGCGCTGGCTGGACCAAGGCGGTGGCGTTGCCTGGTAGGGGCAGCAAGCCGACCCCACTTTCGAGCTGACCTCTCAGAATGCACCGCGGCAGCGACGAGCGGCTGGCCTCGGCACCATCGATGAAGTTTTCCGCATCCGCGCGGGCCGTGATCCGGAAGGGATCTTCGATGCCGTAGGAGTCGAGCTCGCTGAAACCTTCCGATCCCGGTGGGGTATCGCCAGGAAGTTGCACCGACCATCGTCCGAACTGATAGGTGTTGTAGGAGGCAACGCGCAGCAACCGTGGCAGGGGGCCTTTCTGGGGCAATAATCTCCAAAAGATCTGGGGGGAGAATTTGACGTCTTCCAGAGATCCAATGTGGGTGTATTTTTCCCGGTTGTAGTCGCCGCGACTGGTCCGCATGTGGCGGGAGGAAAAGTGCTCGCTGAATTCGTCGACCAGCGAATTGGCTCGCAAACCCACGAAGATGGCGGGCACGAGCATGGCCACCGCACCCAGCCGATGGAGGAGCGAGCGCCGCCGAAGGTAGGGAGCCATCATCCACAGCAGCAGAGCCATCGCGGCTGGGTAAAAGAGGCTCAGCTGGGAGTTGGGTCCCAGGGCAGCAGCAAGGATGACGGCGAGGAAGTAGACTTTCCCAAACGAGAATTGGATGTCTTGTGAGTGCAGTCCGTAGCGCCGGGCGTTGTCCTGCTTTTTCCTGAGGAAATGGGAAAACGCAGTGAGTGGAACCGTGCGCCGCATGCCATAGTCCTGAACGAATTGGAGGGGCAGGAGGATGACGGGAAGCCACAGAAAGGCGCGTGGCAGAGCGTTGACCAGATCGCCTCCCAACCAGATCAAAATGGCGGTGAGGAGCAACAGTATGACGCTCAATTGCCACGCCCGTTGCAGAGCGAGGGTGCCGAAGTTCCAGCGAATGCGAGTCCAGTGGGCGGCCTCGACGATCAAGGCCACGAGGAGGCCGATGAAGGGATGACCGCCGATGCCTCCCCAGAAAAGCAGGGCAGCTCCAAGAAGCAGACGAGGCGGTGGGGTCCGTGCATCCATGGACGTCTAGAGGTGGGGGGGGAGGTGCATCAGATCGGCGGCGAGTCGGTCCCGGCGCAGGAAGTGGACGCCGGGTCGTGGTGGGGGAGCCTCCCCTTCGCAGAGGACCAGAGCGGCAGCTCGAACCCCCGAAGATTCGAGTTTGGCAAGAAACTCAGCCCGTTCGTCGGACCAGCCGGCAAAGACCGCCAAGCAACCGGCGAGGTCCTCCGCGTGGCGTAGGACGAGCCTTCCCAGCGATTCAAACTGGGGTTGCTCGGAAGCTTCGACGCTTGCCAAAACTTCGAGCAAGGTTTCCGCCCTGCCGGTTCCGCGCCCTGCCGTGACGACGTGCTCACGACCGGAAATGAACATGAGTTCGATCAGGCATTCGTGGGTATCAATGGAGGAAACCATGGACGCGGCGACGGACACGGCGGCTTCGAACAAGGCTTCATTTCCGGCGACAGGGAACGTGTCTAGAATCAGCCCATGGCGGGGGTAGAAGGTATCTTCGAGTTCCTTGACGACGGGTTTTCCCGTACGCGCCCAGCTTTTCCAGTGAATGAGCCGTATGGGGTCGCCCGGTTGATAATCGCGCAGGGACACGAACTCGCCGGACGGCCCTGACTGGCGCGCGGCGGCGTCACCTCCGGCCTGAAACCTCGCGGCACCCGGCAATTCAAAGGGTGGCAAGGGATAGCGGGCGGGGAGGACCACCAAAGTGCCGGAGGGAGCCGGAGTGCGCTTGCATCGCTGGTAAAGCCCGAGGGCATCGGGGAGCAACACGCGCAAGTCGCTCAGCTCAATGAGCCCCCGTTTGCGCGGCAACAAGGTGGTGGTGAGGGTGGTGGTCTGGCCACGGCGCAGGTTCAGCAGCTCTTCCGACTCTCTCGCCTCAAAGCGGGTTCGCAGTTCACACAGCCAAAGCCAGCAGTGATAGGCGAAGATCCGATCGAAGGCGTTGCGTTTCTCACCACCTGGCTCCCGAGCATGAGCAAATTGTTGCAGGCCCGGGCAGGGATTCGGCGGGGTTTCGATCAGATGAATGTGATGGAGTGGGCGCCGGATCAGGTTGGTGACCTCGTAAGTGATGCGGACCTTCTCGCCAGCGGTGGCATGGTCGGGCAAATGGCGAACGATCCTCATCTTTGCCCTGCGGAACGGAAGACATGCCAAGGAGATCAGACCGAGAATGAAGCCGAAACCGAAGAGCTGCACGGGGGCTTGATAGAAGCGACCTCCCGTGAGGCAGCCCAGAATCACCCCCATCACCAGCAGGGCCATGCCGCGGCCCCGCACGCGCCGTCGAAGGAAAAAATTCACCGCATGACCTGAGCGGTAGAAGTGATAGAGCACGCGCCGAAGTGCCGGGGGAGACAGGGTGTTGGAGTCGGGTACAGGCAAAATCCGGACGCACCTTGGACGAACTTCGGCGCGGCCGCCAGCGGAAGCACGCGTCGGGGTGGGGATTGTGTTGATCGGCATCCTCCGTCACGCTGACGGGGTGACCGAGGACGAGCAGGAGATGACGAGACGATGCCGCGATTGGCTCCTGCAGCTCAGTTTGCCACACCTTGCGGTGCAGTTGGAAGTGAGGTGGAATTCTCGACTTCGATCGACGGCCGGCCGTGCTTGGCCAGGCCGGGCGCGCATCGAACTCAATCCCCGCCTGAAAGAGATTTCCGCCGATGAGGTCGAGCGAACCGTACTACATGAGCTGGCGCATCTGATGGCCCACGCCCGGGCAGGTCGCCGCCGCATCGAACCTCACGGGAAAGAGTGGCGCCACGCGTGTGCTGAACTCGGCATTCCCCATGAGGCCGCCACCCACCGGCTCCCCCTGCCACGAACTCGGCAACAGCGGCGACATCACTATGGTTGCCCTGGCTGTGGCCGAATCGTTGGACGGGTTCAGCCCCTTCGCCGGGAGGTGGCGTGCGCCCATTGTTGTCGGCTCTACGCTGGCGGGCGCTTCGACGCCCGTTTCCGCCTCGTGGAGATCGTTCGGTAGCTGAGCCTCGGACCTCTGCCCGATTTAGAAACCGCGCATGAATGACTCCTCGGGTGGCGCGGGGACAATTTCCGTGAAATCGACATCGAGAACGGACATGTGCCCTTGGCCCTCGTCGGGAAAATGGATGATCCCCGAGACCTTCACCCAGGTATTTTCGTCAACATCCGGAACCTCTTCCCGAAACCGTACGATGATCGGGATTGGGCGGCTATCGGCGGCGCAGCAGGTGATGAACAACCGATAGAGCCGTCGTTGCAAGGGGCCTGCGTCGGGATCGGGGTCGGCGACCAATCGGCCTTCCGTGACGACGGGCATGTCGCTTGCCAAATCCCGCATCTCAGGGTCCGAGCTGGAAAAGAAGAGCTCCATCAAGGGGAATGTCCGGTAGCCATTGGCGTCGGGCGGGTGCTGTTCCTCGATGCGTTCTCGCGTCAGGGGAGGCAGAAGATCTCCCAAGAACAAGCCGGAGTCCGCCGCATTTTCATCGAGACCTTTGCGAGTCAACGCTGCAACGGAGTAGCCATCGGTGGTCCACGAAATCGCCAATGCCAGGGGAACCAGAAGGATCGCCAGCGCACCGAGCGGATGGACATCGAGCGATTCGTGATCATGGGCGTCGCCCGGGCCGTGATCGTGGCCACAGTCCACCTCTCGACGAGCCGTAAGTAGGCAGAACCCGCCGACCACGATGAGCCCGAGACCGCCAACAAAGGCGAGTGTGCGGAAGTCTGGCGCAAGGTATTTGACCATGCGGCCGCTGGCATGGAAGGCGACCAGTGTGCTGCCCCATGCGATCAGAGCCAGCGACTGGAGCACACGATTGAGGATCCGTTTCATGGCTGCCCGGTGGGTGGATTGAGGGCGCTGATGCCAGCTTGCCAGGCGATCGCTGCCAAGCCAATGGCGAGGAAAATTCCTACGGCCAAGCCAAGGATGAAGCGCCGTTTCATCACGGTTTGGTAAAGAAAGATCAGCTTCACATCCATCATGGGCCCAAAGGTCAGGAATGCCAATTTGGCGCCCCATGAAAACTTATGAAGAGTGGCCGCGATGAAGGCATCTGAGGTGCTGCAGAGGCTCAACACAAACGCCAGTGCCATCAGGGCCGCCGGCGCGGCGGTGGTGTTTTCCGCAATCGAATCCAACCATTCCTTGCCGGGAGCGATGCCTGTATTGAAGAGGGCGGTGATGGCGACGCCGATGGTGAAATAGACGCCCACATCGGTGAAGTCTCGCATCGCCGAGCGGATGGCGGAAACCAATCGGTCGTCTCCAGAGTGGGCCGAGTGAGCGTGATCATGGCCGCATCCTTCGTGGCAGGCATGCGAGGCATCGGCAGAAGGAACCTCGGGGTGAGAGTGGCAGGCACAGCCATGCGCCTCATCGTGAGAATGATGGACGTCACCCTCATCCAGAGAATCGATCAATTTGGGCCGCAAAACTGCGCGCAAGGGCAGTCGGGAAACCAGTATGCCGACCCCTACCGCGATGAGGAACCCCAAGCCCAGGCGCGAGGCGGTCATCACCGCACTGGCCGGGAACAGGCCGAGATCACCGAATGACACCTGCGGGCCTTTGAAAGCTTTCCAGGTCGAGAGGGCGGTGATCGGATTGACGATCGGTGCTGCCAGCATGTAGGTGAGCGCACAAGACACCGGTAGGCCCTTTTTGACCAAGCGACGGATCACCGGTACGACTGCACACTCACAGACCGGAAGGATCGCCCCGAGGAGCCCCGCCACAAGGATGGCCGGGAGTTTCCGCCGGGGCAGCAGCCGGTCCATGGTATTCGCGGGGAGGTAGGCATCGATGAAGCCGCTTACCAGCGTTCCAAGGAGAATGAATGGGGCCCCTTCAAAGAGGATGCTCAAGAAGGCAAAGGCAAAATCCTGACGGCTCTCCGGCGACACGCAGGAATACCAAGGCCAATCGCCGTGGTGAAGCAAGGGAATGCGGTGGCCAGGGCTTGAGGTTTCCCGGTTTCGTGAATGGAGCCACCAATGGATTCTTGATTCGGGGCCATTCGAGAGCTAGGGGATAGGTTGCCAGAGTGGCGAGGGTTTCTCCATGTTACTCTCTGCCTATGAGGGCATTCTAACCTCTTATCACGATGATTGAAATCTTTCGCCGACCGGACTCTGCACTGCTGGGTCACCTTCAAGGATTGCTCGAATCTGCAGGGATTCGAACGTACCTGCGCAACGAGTATGCCTCGAGTACTACCCTAGCGATTCCCGAGGTCACGCCGACCCTTTGCATCCTCGACGAGGGCGATCGGGAGCGGAGTGTGAATCTCATCCGGGAGTATCTTGAGGATGTGCCAGCGAGTTCAGGTGAAGATTGGACGTGTCCCGACTGCCGTGAGACCAGTCCGGGAACTTTTGAGGTGTGCTGGAAATGTGGTGCCTCGCTGGGGGTGGCCTCTTGAGGCGCCCGGAATGTTTCATGCATCGGAATCGCCCGCTCCAAGAAATCCGGAGTGGTGATGGTCATGGGTCCGCATGCAGCATTCGTCGCCGAACCTCTTCATCGGGAACGGAGCAGTGACGGCTCTTGAAGTGGTGGCGATGGCGCGCGATCCAGCGGTAGGCGGCATCGCGAAGTGAGCGGGGAATGAAGGAGGCCCCTTTGGCGATGGCGGACCAAGGAGCTCCGAGGGTGGAGAGGAGGGCGAGGACCGCATCGGAGTGCTCCAAGATGGCATCTCCGATCTCCAACTGCATGGTGCCGGCATCCTGACCGTTCTCCAAAGCTCGGAAACGGACTCGATCATGGCGGTCGAGGTGGGCGACGAGTTGAACGCTGCGGGAGCAAAAGAGGCAGCTCCCATCGTAGCGAACAATCACGGGCGCAGATGGGGATGGGTGCACGATGGAGAAGAGATCGCCGTGGAAGTTCAGGTGTCCAGCGGGGAGTGGGGTTGAGATTGCGGGAACCATCGGGAAATTGCTATGGGCCGTGCCATGCCCCAGCCGCTGCCGAATCTGCATCACCTCGAGTTGTTTTACCACGTGGCGAAGTCGGGCGGAATCACGGCGGCGGTAAGGCAGATGCCGTACGGAATTCAGCAGCCGGCGGTCAGTGGGCAAATCTCGCAGTTGGAAAAAGAATTTATGGATTGCGGAAAACGGTCAGGTGCAACCTCAGATTCAAAAGTATGGTAAGCTTTTTTATTTTTGGAGTATAACCCGTTTCCAACCCCCATTACCTTTGAAGAAAAGCTCGTCGAATTCCGCCGACTAAATGGTCTCTGGGTTAAAGATGTCGCTTCCCTTGCTCCAGTTGGGAGCATGAAGGACATCAACTTACTGAGGATTGTTTGAGAGAATTATCGAAGTAGATTGATTGGGATGGGCGTGGGAGCTTACCCGCCACCCGCACAGCATACCCACGAGAGGTATCATCCCTCCTGTCGAAATGACAATCGATTCTTCAACGCGCTCCGTTCAGCGTTTACTGAGCATGATCAGTTCGGTATGACGGGGTGGGTTTGGTGCCTAAACCTTGATCTCAATACCTGTCAAGCTCTTCAAGGAGATTCTCTTTTTGCTCGACAGCATAATTCGATTTGGTCAAATCAGTATGTCACTTCTAAAAACAGCCATCAATATTCCATAATGTCGATGGATGCACAAACAAGACTTTGCTGTTATGAATACCAAAATATCACATATTAAGATTCTTCTCTTAGTATCTACTATAGGATCTTCCTCTGTCAATTCTGCAGTGCTTCTTGATACTAGTAATAATTTCGTGGTCGACAGCTCAAGTGATCCAGGAACACTTTTGGTTCAAGGTGATCTTAGTGCTGCGGGAGCTGTCGACTTTGGTACTACGAATGCTAGCTCACCCACTGCGGCAGTAACTATGGATTGGAATGCTTCATCCAAATCTGCATCCATCGACTTCACTGAGCCGAATTCTTCATTGGTCTGGAGAGATAACTTGGAGAATTCAATAGGCAGGAATAAAATGGAGTTAAGTGGTGATAATGATTTAAGTATTTATAATGCATCTGGTGGATCGCCCTCAATTGTCCTGAGCGGGAGCACAGGTGCCATTATGGCAACTACTCTCTCGGTCAGCGGGTCACCAGCCGTTACCAATGCTAACCTTGCAACCGCGCTACAACAAACAACTGGCTTTGAGCTCGGCGCAGGATTGATCCAAAGTAACCACTGGGAAAGCGGCATTTCGATGGGTTATTTAACCTCTGCAGTGGGAAGTTCTGCCGCTTTTGGGGTGCTTTCAAAAGCAACAGCTCAAGCAGGTTTTGCTGCTGGCTGGGCAGTTGAAGCCAATGGAATCCGCTCGGCGGCGTTCGGTCACGGCGCGAAAGCTGACGGATATGAATCCTTCGCCCTTGGGCGAAGCACCCAAGCTCTCGGGAATCTTAACTTTGTAGGGGGATGGCATAGCAAAAGCATAAATTATAACTCTTTTGTGTACGGGCATCTATGCCTCGCTGATAGCAAACGAGAAGGGGAGGGATATGATTCTACGGGATTCGCCATTGCATTAGGGTCGTACGCCAGAGCTGAGGCTGTGGCTGCCACTGCTGTTGGCTATGGCCTTCAAGTCAATACCCCCCATGAAATGAATTTCGGATCATGGGCAAGGACTTCAATAGCTACAACCACTTGGAATGAGACTGACGCACTTTTTCGCCTCGGTAATGGTGACGACTACCTCAATCGATCCGATGCTATTACCACCCTCAAGAACGGGTGCACGATTCTAACCAACAAAGCCTGGAAAGCCGACCCTGCGGTGATCCCGGCGTCTCAAAACTCCTTTGGTGAGGCTTTGGTCGTTGAAGGAAACACCCGCCTTAAAGGGGATGTGGTATTGGATAAAGCTCAAGGCGACATCTCGATGGGGATTTTCGAGTAAAGGAATGGTTCATTTTCATCTTTTGTATTGATGAAAATATTTAATATGCAGTGGCCGAAAGGTTGTGCTATTTCTAATGGGTGCATTTTCTTTGCCGTCTTCCGTGGTGTCTGCCACTCCTCCTACTTGGTGCTCGACTGGAGACCCTGCTGTTGTGAATCCGAATGCCTCCCCCGCCCATAGCCCACTTGAGGTGGTAAATGTGGGACAAACCAACAGGGTCCAAAGATGATGTCATGATGTCGCGTAGATCTTGGTGAGACGTGCCAGAGCTTCGGCGTTGGGACGCGAGGAATCCAAATGATTGCGCAACCAGCGGATGAACTTTGTTGCTCGCTGCGTGATCCGTTGGACGCAGCGCAGCAAGGGCTGGATCGCGCCCAATCCAGCAGCACGCAGGCTGCGGTCGCGCTTGGCCAGTTCGTCGGCGCGGCGGCACTTCTCTGCGACGTTGTCGATGCAGGCCTTGTCGCGGATTTCTTCTTCGAGCAGCAGCGTCAGGGTGTGTGTCAGGCACCGAACACGCGCTGGCACGGACTTGGTGTTGGCGGTCGTCGCCCACGCCTCGGGCTCGTGCAGCTTGCCCTTGAACTGGTCGAAGACTTTCTCGATGCCTCAGAGTCAGTCTGAAAAAAAGTCATACGGCGACTCTGGCGAGCATTCGTCTGGTCATTGACAGATAGATGAGTGCTTCGGAGCGCTCGATTTTCACCACGTGGCCGCGGATCAAACGGTGGGATTGGACCAATCACCCGAAGGTTCGCTCCACGATCCAGCGTTTCGGCAGGACTTTGAAGCCCTTCACGTCGTCCCCTCGCTTCGCGATTTCGAGGTCAATCTGAGGGTGCCTCTTGAGCCGGGCGACTTCGCCCACCAGTTGGCCGGCGTAGCCTCCGTCGGCCCAGATCAGTTTGAGCCAGCCATAAGCGGTGGTGAGGATCGCCATCAGCAAACGGGCTCCGTTCCGGTCCTGCACGTCGGCGGGAGTCACCTTTAGGGAATGGATGAAACCGAGGGTGTCTACCAGGACGTGTCTCTTTCTTCCTGTGATCTTCTTACCCGCATCAAAGCCACGAATTCCGGGCTGGATAGGTGTCCGAACGCTTTGGCTATCGAGGATCGCAGCAGTCGAGGCTTTTTTTACGACTTTGAGCCGGGCCAGATCCCGGACGGCGTGATGGATCCGCTCTCAGTGGACCTGTTTGGCCCACAAGCGGGAGTAGTGGTGGCAGGTCTTCCAAGGGGGGTAGGTCGTGCTGCATTATGCGCCACGCGCCGCCGGTCTGAACGATGTAGAAAATGCCGTTGAGGATGCTGCGCCGCGAGTGCTCCCGCGGACGACCCCGAAATCCCATCGGGCAATCAGGATGAAGCGGGCGGATGATCTCCCACTCAGTATCGGTCAAGCGGCTCGGATACTCGCGCATCCCGAGCTTTTCCAATGCCTAACAAAATTAGTACAGATTAAGGTCCGCGGGGTGACGATTCTTCAGGCCGCCTCTCAGTGAACTTTGGAGAGCAGTGCGATGACGCTGGGCCGAACCTTGCGCGGAAAATTGATCAGATAGACGTAGGTTTTGCCTCTCTCTTTGGGAAGACAATCCGCCTCATTTTGCGGCCGGCGAAGTCGGTGACGTCTTCGTCGGCGCGCACGCCCCAGTTGGCCGGGTCGGTCGCATCGACGGAGTGGGTGGTTTCCACCCGCCCTTGGGCGCGCCCTGACGCACCACGGCGAGGTTCTGTCGTCTGAGCGCGCGCATGTTGTGCTCTTGGCGGCAGGCGTCCTGGTCCCTGACGCAGAGATGGTTGGCGGTGTGACTGCTGAGGTTGAACCTATAGATGTGGCCGACAGGGAAGCGGCGCCCGTCGAACTGACGCGGATCGTGCGCGGCGGAGGGCGATGAAATGGCCGTCGCCGGTGTTGAGCTGGAAGTCGGCCAGCTCGGGGAAGGCCTTGAAAGGATCCGGCATGCGAGCGTCGGCGCGCTTGCGCAAGGAATCGAGGACATCAGCGAGCGATGGAGAAGAGATCGCCGTGGAAGTTCAGGTGTCCAGCGGGGAGTGGGGTTGAGATTGCGGGAACCATCGGGAAATTGCTATGGGCGGTGCCATGCCCCAGCCGCTGCCGAATCTGCATCACCTTGAGTTGTTTTACCACGTGGCGAAGTCGGGCGGAATCACGGCGGCGGTGAGGCAGATGCCGTACGGAATTCAGCAGCCGGCGGTCAGTGGGCAAATCTCGCAGTTGGAAAAAGAATTGGGAGTGCGCTTATTTCAGCGGCGACCATTTCAGCTGACGCCCGCGGGCCAGGAATTGTTTGAGTTTGCGGCGCCGTTTTTTGGCGGGCTGGCTGGGGTGGCGGAACGAGTGGCAGGGAAGGCCTCGCGGCATTTGCGGTTGGCTGCTCCCGCCACGGTGGTGCGTGAGCACTTGCCGGCGGTTCTTTCCGAAGTTCGGGCTGCTTGCCCGGAGCTTGAGCTGACGGTGCTGGATGCCGGGCAACAGGCCGTGTTGGAGTTGTTGGAGCGGGAGGAACTTGATCTGGCGGTGACGGAGTTGGAAGGTCGGCCTCCCGTTGGCAGTCAATGTGAGGTGTTTCTCTCATTGCCCTTGGTCTTGCTATTGCCTCCGGGTTGTCCCGTTCCTCAAGGGGGCTTGTCGGCACTCGTGGCCAGCCAACCTTTGATTCGGACGCCGGATGAGACGGCGCTGTCGCGGTCCTTTGCCAGAGGATTGGCCAAGGTGGGATGCCATTGGCCGGCACGGATTTCGGTGAACACGATGGAGCTGGTCCAGGCGTATGTGGCGGGTGGCTTCGGGGTGGGGTTGGGGGTGAATTTGCCCGGTGCCGAATTGCCCGAGGGAGTGACGATGTTTCCGCTGCCTGATTTCCCCGAATTGAAGATTGCCGCATTGTGGCGGGGCAAGCCGGGACCGATCGCGAAGGCGGTGTTGGAAGGATTGCGTCGGCGGGCGGAGGCGCTCTCCGGAAGTTGATGGAACTCACGCGATTGCGGGATCGTCAGATGAAGAAGGGGTGGTAGTTTCCGCCTTGTTCCCCGGATTCCCTCCTAGGAGGCGATTTCTCCCCACCCATCTCCCCCTTCGTCACATGACTGCCGCATGCCACGCGCGGCGGATGCCGTCTCCCCGAGGGATGTCCCTCGTCGAGCTCACCGTCGTTATGCTTGTTTTGCTTTCGATGCTCTCCATCATGATGTTTGGAGCGCGTGGATGGATTTTGGGAACGGATCGTGCCTGTTGCATTCTTGATCTTTCGAACATCCAGAAAAGCGTCCGGTCGTATCAAAACCTCTATGGATATGCTCCCGGCGATCTCGCTCCGATCGAAGGTCAGACGCGCTCAATCTCTGAGCACTTGTATGCGCGGGAGTTCATATCGGAGCACTTGTATGAACTGCTGACCGGAGGAGGGGCATGCCCGACTGGAGGTCTCTACGAAGTGGCGGTGCCGACAGTGTTTCCGGCGGATGGAGCGTTGTTTGCGCAATGCAGCCTGGCGGATTCGGAGGATCATGTTCCGCCGCCGTTGCGAGGGGGGAGTTGGTAAATGCCTGAGAATTTCGCAATTCGCGGCTTGCACGAAGGGCAGGAAAGCCCTCAGGGTCCGCCTCCGCCGCGGCGCCAAGCCTGATTTTTGAACCGGCGGCTTTTCTTCTTATGGACACGCCTCCATTTTCCGAGCTGGGCTTGCCGGCTCCTCTTCTCGCTGCTGTCGAGTCCCTCGGATTTGAACGGCCTTCGCCCATTCAGGCTTTGTCGATTCCTCCCGCTTTGACGGGCAGCGATCTCGTCGGCTTGTCGCAAACGGGTTCGGGCAAGACGGCGGCCTTTACGCTGCCAGTATTGGCGCGGATCAATCTGCAAGAGCTGTCGCCGCAGGCGATCGTGCTTTGCCCCACCCGTGAGCTGGCTCACCAAGTGTGTGAAGAGGTTCACCGCTTGGGTTCAGAAATGCGCGGTCTGCGGGCGGTACCTGTTTATGGCGGTGCTCCGATCGATCGGCAGTTCCGGGCGTTGCGTCAGGGTGCCCATGTGGTGGTTGGAACTCCCGGGCGAGTGCTTGATCACCTGAGGAGGGGCTCCCTCGATCCACGCGGAATTCGCATGGTGGTATTGGATGAGGCGGATCGGATGCTGGATATGGGCTTCCGCGAAGACATGGAGACGCTCTTGGCGGACATGCCGGAGGATCGGCAGACCTTGTTTTTCTCGGCGACGATGAATCGTCAGGTGCGGTCGTTGATCGACCGCTTCGGACGGGAACCGGAGACGGTTCAGATCGAACAGC
The DNA here is from genome assembly GCF_014201715.1 of Haloferula luteola. Classification (GTDB taxonomy): domain Bacteria; phylum Verrucomicrobiota; class Verrucomicrobiia; order Verrucomicrobiales; family Akkermansiaceae; genus Haloferula; species Haloferula luteola. Next base: position 52,094 of record NZ_JACHFD010000019.1, on the reverse strand, counting down.
AGGCAAAGACTGTGTCGACGATCGACCAGTGTGCCTATGAGGTTCGCGAACGTTCGAAGGTCGAGGTGGTGTCGCGCCTGCTCGATATCGAACCGGCTCGGCTCTCGATCATTTTCTGCAATACCAAGCGTTCGGTCGATGAGTGCACCGAGGCATTGTTGGCGCGCGGCTATGCCGTGGATCGCCTGCATGGCGATATCACCCAGCAAATGCGCGAGCGCGTGCTGAAGCGATTCCGTGATGGGATCGTGGAGGTTCTGGTCGCTACCGACGTGGCGGCCCGCGGGTTGGACATTGATGAGATCGATTTGGTGATCAATTACGATCTCCCGCAAGATCCCGAGGATTACGTGCACCGGATTGGCCGGACAGGGCGGGCCGGGCGAAGTGGCCGGGCGGTATCGTTCGTATTTGGGCGGGAGCTCCACCGCTTGGAGATGATCGAGCGGTACACCCGCCATCCTGTGCGCCGCGAGCGGGTACCTTCCCAAGAAGTGGTGGAAGGGCGTTTGGCGGATCGTCTCTTTGAGCAACTGAAGGATCGGCTGGGTGCCGCCGATTTCCCGTCCTTTGAACAACAGCTGGATCGGCTTTTGGAGCAGGGCTTTACTCCAACGGATGTGGTCAGTGCTTTGTTCGCGATGTTGCGCGAAGAAGGGGGAAGAGAGTTCAGCGAGATTCAGGAGGACCGTGAGGATCCTGCCGACCGTCGTCAGCGTCGGGACCGACGTGAGCCAAGAGAGCCGCGGGAACCCCGTCAGCGGCGGGAGCGGTCGGCTGGGCCGCCTGTGGATGGCGATATGGTGCCATTGTTCTGTTCTCTAGGGAAACGCTCGGGAGTCCGCGTGGGCGACCTGATTGGCATGTTTTACAATGAAGCTGGATTGCCCCAGGGGGCGATTGGCCATGTGAAGTTGTTCGACAAGCACTGTCGGATCGACGTCGCCGAAGAGTTCGCGGGGCAATTGATTGAGATGGCAGGCCGCATGAATCTTCGAGGAAAGCGTTTCGTTCTCGACTACGATCGCGGCCCGGGTGGGCAACGTTGAGTTTCGCTCGAATTTGGCGTGCCTGCGGGGCTGGGAATCGGCCTCAGCGGGCGAGCGGGCGACCGGAGAGTTCGCGCCACCAGGAGCGGACTGCGGTCCACCCGCGGGACCAAGCGGGGTCGCGCACCGCATGGAGTTCTAGGGCATCGGCCACATGATTCTCCTGTCCTCGGTAGCGAGGCAGGAGGAGTAAGGTGCGGCTTTCTTGCCCGTCATTATCGAGGGTGAGGAGAACGGGCATGAGCAGGCCCTTTGCCAGCTCGTGTCGTCCAGAGGGGAGGGCAACACACTTTTCGGGGCCGAGGAAGCCACGGCGGGTGCGGAATTCGAGTTGTCCTGTGGATGATTTGACCACGCGTCCACCGATACGACTCGGGAGCCCCGCGATCTTGCGCAGCAGAAATGCGTGTGGCTGGGAGGGCTCGGCTCGGCGTCGACTGTGGGAAGACCACACCAGATCCCCTGCGAGCCGGGTGCCGAAGATCATGAGCCGGATGGCAGAGGGAGCGAACCACAGGGCGGCGAGTAGAATGCCGCAGCAGACCAGAAGGCCAAGCCAAGGAGCGATCGCGTAGGCGATTGCGACCAGTGCCAGAGCGGTGGTACGCGCGAGTTTCAGGAGAGTATCGACGGATGAAAAGGGGGAGAGAAGGATCAGGACGTTGACCGTGTGGCTGCAAACCCACACGAGAGCAAAGGCAATCACGGCGGCGGGGACGGTCACCCAAGCTGGATCCAAGGCGGCGACAAGAGGCCAGCCCAAGGTGGCGGTAGGGACTTCGACAGGGCCCTGAGCCCGCGCCATTTCGGCGGCGACGAGAGGGACAAAGGCCGCGCTGGCAACCAAGGCGCTGGCTTTGTTCTCGAAAAGCTCGGCCAGATCGAAGGGCTTTTTGAGGATTCCGGGAACAGCCGTGCCGAGGGCGTCCTTGAGAAAGCAGAGCGAGAGGATGACGAAGCCACTGCACCAGGCCCAGGGCTGGCAGTACCAGGCGAGATCCGCACGCTGGTCAGGTGGTGTTTGGTAGTAGGTCCAACTCCCGACGGCAGAGACGCCAAGCAATGGAGAAATGGCGACGCCTGTGATTTCGGTGATGCCTTGTGCCAAGCTGACACCTGGAGGGCGTGGGTCGGCTTTCTCCTCGGCTGCGGAAAGGGGAAGAAGCAGGACCGCAAGAGACACCAAAAGCAGGCACCATCGTTTCATCGTGGCGGAGGCTAGCATACTCAGGGGAGGGATGGGATGCTATAAACTCCTCCAACAGTTGGAATCGTCAAAAGCGGGGCGAAAGAGGCAGGGTTCCGCCATGTTTTTGGAAACCTTTCAACTCGGCAAGATCGATGAGCTGATGCATGCTTCCCAGTGGTCCCGACCGGCCCGCAATGGGGATGGTTCGACATGGGCATATCGGGCCGTGGGGGAGGGGTTGCGCGGTCGAAATGAACGAGTCCAACCCGGCTTGCCGACGAACGCATGGAAGGGAAAGCGGCGTGATCGGTGTGCCGATATTCCTAAGGAACAGTCAGCGATGGAGTTCCCAGCATGGGATCGAAATTCGAATTCTCCCTGAAGGATCTGAGGCTCGGAGATTCCCCCCCTATGGTCTTTAAGAAAACCCATTGATGAGTATCGAACGATTGGAAAAATGGCTGAATGATCGCGGCTTCTCACCGGAGTTGCGCGAGGAACGGCTGGATCAAGTGATCGGTGCCTACGGGGCCCCGGGTCGGCATTATCATAACTTCGACCATCTGCGATCGTCGGTGAAATGCCTTGATCGGTCTTTTGGAGGGGACTGGCGAATCGAGGGTGCCGTCTGGTTCCATGATGTGGTCTATGACGTCCATGCCAGTGACAACGAACTGCGAAGTGCGGAATGGTTTGATGCGCACATTGCGCCTCAACTGCCGAGGGATGAAGCGTGGGTCATCCGAAATCTGATCCTCGTGACCGACATCCGCCGTGGACCGGGGAAGGATCCGCTGGAACAGCGCATGGTGGACATCGATTTGGCGATTCTCAGCGAAGGGCGATCCCGATATGACGATTATCGGAGACAGATTCGGAGAGAGTATGCCCACGTGTCGGCGGCGGATTTCTGTGAGGGCAGAGGTCGGATTTTAGAGCAATGCCTGCGAGGACCGATTTATCGAACTCCGGTGTTTCAAGCGCGGGAAGCGATGGCGTGCTGGAATCTGCGGCGCGAGTTGCGCGACCTGGAACACGGTATGATTCTGGATTGAGGAGGAGGGCGAGGGGAGGCTCACCGAGGGTCACTCGCCCAGGGCTGCCCGGAGGTCGTTGGCCGCTCCTGCATGGGAGGGGGCATCGGCGGCCGAGGTCGCGGGTTCCCGGGCCCTTTTTTCGAGGGGGGTGATTTCCGCCAAATGCTGGCCCTCCGGAGCAGCTTGCAAATCTTCAAATCGGCGGGCGGTGGTGAGCACGCGGGATTCGTAGGAGCCCACGGCGGCATTGTAGTGGGAGACGGCGGCGTCGAGAGATTTGCCCAATTTGGCGAAATGCTCGCTGAGTTTCGCGAGCCGGTCGTGCAGAGTTTGGCCAAGTTTCCAAATCACTTTCGCGTTGTCGGACAGGGCGACTTGGCGCCAGCCGTAGGCAACAGCGCGCAAGAGAGCGATGAGGGTGGTGGGTGTGGCGAGGATGATGTGATTTTCGACGCCGCGTTCGATGAGGCCTGGGTCGCTGGCAAGGGCTGCGGAGAAGAAGGCCTCGCTGGGGAGAAAGAGGACCGTAAATTCGGGCGCTTGCTCGAATTGGGCCGTGTATTTCTTGGATGCGAGCTGCCCGATGTGGGAGCGCACCTGTCGGGCGTGGCGGGTCAGAGCTTCCTCGCGCTGGGTCTCATCCTGAGCTTCCATGGCATCGAGGTAGGCGTCCATGGGGGTTTTGGCGTCGACAACGATGCTGCGTTCTCCGGGGAGGCGGACGACGAGGTCGGGGCGCAGTTGGCGGCCTTCGTCGTTGGTGGTGCTGGCTTGGATTTGAAAATCGCAATGCTCTTGCATGCCGGCCATTTCCACGACTCGGCGCAGTTGCATTTCCCCCCACTGACCGCGTCCGCTGGGTTGGCGCAGGGCTTTTACCAGTTGAGCCGTTTCGCGTTGCAGTCCGAGCTGGGTTTCCGACAAGGCTTGGACCTGGGTCCTCAGCTCGGCGTAGGCACCTTCTCGGGCGAGTTCGATTTCGCGGACGCGGCCCTGAAATTGGTTGAGGGATTCGGCGACCGGCTGGACGAGCTTCGCGATGGCTTCGCGACGTTTTTCCAAATCTCCCCGAGCGACTTCTTGTTGAGCCCCAAGGGATTGCTTGGCGAGGTGGAGGAATTGCTCGGTCGTCGAACGCAGTGCGTCGGCGGAGAGTGCCTTGAAGGTGTGGGAAAGGCGATTTTCGGCGCGTTCGAGCAGGGCTTGTTTTTCCTGCGCCGAACGAACTTCACCTTCAAGTCGAGTGCGCGCCTCGGTGAGCTGGGTCCGCAAGGTGCGCTCCTCACGGTCTCTTTCTTCGATGCCGGAAGTGAGGCGGGCGAGGGAGGCTTCGAGTTCCGCAGTGCGCCGGACTTCCGCTTTCACTTGTTCCTCCAGGCGGGTGCGACGCGGTCGGAGGGCCAGAAAGGTGATCAACCCACCGAGGGTGACGCCTCCTGCGGCGCTGAGAATCCAAGGGAGGAAGGGCTCGAGATTTTCGGGAAGGGCGGCGATCATGATTGTTCCTTGCGGACTCGGCGGTCCGAGCCATCGTGGCGCTGCCCACGCGGCCATCCCGACTAACCTTCAGGGCCGCTCGACGCAAATCTAACCAATTACCACCATGTCACACTCCCTTCCGGAACTTGGCTATGCCTACGACGCGCTGGAACCCCACATCGACGCGCGCACCATGGAGATTCACTACAGCAAGCACCACAATGCCTACGTGACCAACTTGAATGCTGCGCTTGAGGGCACGGGTCTCGAAGACAAAAGCCTGTGCGAACTGGTCGGCGATCTTTCTGTCGTGCCGGAGGACAAGCGCACGGCGGTCCGCAACAACGGCGGTGGTCATGCCAACCACTCGCTTTTCTGGAAGGTGATCGCCCCGGGGGGTGCCTCGTCCCCTTCTGGCGATCTTGCCGCAGCGATCGATGCGGCTTTCGGTTCGTTCGATGCCTTCAAGGAAGCCTTCGGCAAGGCCGCGGCGACGCGATTCGGTTCCGGCTGGGCCTGGCTGGTCAAAAAGGACGACGGTTCGGTGGCCGTCTGCTCGACTGCCAACCAAGACACGCCTTGCATGGGTGAAGCGATTGCCGGTTGCTCGGGCAAGCCGCTGCTGGGTCTCGATGTGTGGGAACACGCTTATTATCTGAACTATCAAAACCGCCGCCCCGACTACATTTCTGCATTTTGGAATGTGGTGAACTGGGACGCCGTGGCCGAGCGCTTCGCTGGCTGATGCGTCGACTAGTAAGCGACGATATCGATATGAGCCGCCTGGAATCCCAGGCGGCTCTTTTCATGGACGGGTTCGGGGCCCTTCGACGTGTACGGCTCCGGCTCAATCCGGAGTTGCCTGGGCCGCGTCTTCGAGGGTGGCGATGTCAATTTTGACCATGGTCATCATCGCTTGCATCGCACGGCGGGCGACATCGGGGTCAGCGTGTTGGATCAGTTCCTGCAGGCGACGGGGGACGATTTGCCAGGACAGGCCCCAGCGGTCTTTGAGCCAGCCGCAGGCGACTTCCTCGCCACCGTCTGCCGTTAGAGCCGCCCACAGGCGATCGGTCTCGGCTTGATCGTCGCAAATAACTTGGAAAGAAACGGCCTCCGTGAACTTGAAGGCAGGCCCTCCGTTGAGGGCCAGAAATGGCTGCCCGGCAATCACGGCCTCCACGGTGAGGACTTCGCCCTCCGCCGTTGAAGGGTTGTCGGCAGGGGACTTCGCGATGCTCACGATGTGAGAATCAGGAAGGTGGTTGACGTAGTAGTTCATGGCCTCCTCCGCGTCTCCGTCGAACCACAGGCAGGGCTGGATTTTAGGATTCATAGGGATTGGGCAAGTTCGATGAGTTGGTCGAGGGCGGCATTCCAGCCAGCCGTGAAGCCCATGGCCTCGTGTTTTTTCATGATGTCCTCGGAGGCATGGCGGGCGGTTGCGGTGTAGCGGGTTCGGCCGCTGCCAAGGTCCTCGAATTCGACGATTGCGGTCATGAAGGGCTCGGGATTGGGGAACCAACCACTGCGATAGAAATCGGTTGTGACCAGCCGCTCGTTTTCAACAACTTCAAGGAACACGCCGATGTTGGGAAAGGCGTCGCCTTCAGGACCGAAGATTTCCGTCTCGAAGCGACCTCCGGGGACGGGCTCGATGACGGTATGGCGGGTGCGATAGGGCCGAGGGCAAAACCACTCGTCGAGCAGCTTGGCATCCGTCCAACAATGGAAGAGCTTCTCGCGAGGCACGTCGACATCGCGAGTTATGGAAAGATCGTAGGACATGCTCTTCAGGATACAGAAGTTGGCGGGACGGTGACCATCCAACGAACGCCGTAGGCATCCTGGACCATGCCAAAGCAAGGCGACCAGAAGGTCGGCCCGATGGGCATGAAGACCTCTCCATTCTCCGCGAGATCGGTAAAGGCCTGGCGAGCGGAAGACTCATCAGGAAGCGTCAAGGAGAGGGAGACGCCTTGAATGGTTTCCGGCTCTGCTCCGCAGCCGTCAGAGGCCATGACACGGGATTCTCCGATGAGGAAGGAGCAGTGCATCACCTTGTCGGCCCATCCATCGGGCAGTGGCATGGGCGGGGCCTCGGGGCTTTCGCCGAAGGTCATGCGCATTTCCAGCACAGCGCCGAGTTTGGATTGATAGAATGCAACGGCTTCGTCGCAGCGTCCGCCGAGGTTGAGGTAGGGTTCGATAAGGGTCTTCATGGGTCAGTTTGGATTCAGGTTTGAGGCAGGAAAAAGAGTGTCGAGATAGTGGCGAGCCATCTCGAGATTGCGGCGAATCATCGCAGGGTCCTGATGGGTCTTAGAGACCAGCATGGAGCCTTGCCACAGGCTGTTGAGAAACCAGGCCACGGAATCGCTATCGAAGTCTTGAGCCACCGGATGCTGGCACTTTGCTTGGTCGAGGAGCTTGGCCACTTGCTGGCTCCAGTGGGCCAACTCTCGATCGGCCGCTTGACGAAACTCCGGTTTCGACTGCGCGAATTCCTGGGACATCATGCCGACCACGCACACGCAGGGAGCCTCCCGTTCGGTGAATTGAATCATGAGATCCAGCATGCGATGGAGGCGCACCAGTGGATCTCCCTCCACATCGTCCCAGGCTGGAGCATAGGCTTGGCTGCCCATTCGGCCCCACCATGCGATGGCGGCGTCACCGATTTCATCCTTCCCTTTGAAATGGTGGAAAAAGGCCCCCTTGGTGACGCCAGCTTCGCTGCAGATTGCATCCACTCGAGTGGCGGTGAAGCCCTGCTTCAAGATCAGCCGTACCGTGGCTTGAACGAGATCCTCTCGGGTCTCTTCTGGACTGCGGCGACGTGAAGTGGATTGAGGCATACCAACTAGACGGTATGTAACAAGGGAAAGGCATGCTTGCAAGGATGTTTTCCAGAGTGAGGGAGCCTTTCCACCTGCCTCGAATTTTTTTGGACTGTAGGGAAGCAGGGTGAGGATCGCGGTATCTCGAGCGGAGGAAGGGTCTCGATGGGCCGTGGGCTCTTGGTGAAATCGAGAAAGTTCGAAAAAATCTGCTAGATAATTTCCCGTTCCAAGACTCTGAGCGGCAGAAGGTCGCAACCGGATGCGATGGAAGCAGGGTCGGGTGATGGCAAGATCTTGTGTCATCGGCGCGACCTTCCGGCGGTTGGAAGGTTGCAGTTCGCGGACTTTCACCCACGACTGCTGGAAAAAATACGCCTTTATAACCTGGCCTGAAAGGGAGGCCTTTTCCTAGTCGTCATGGGTGACGTTATTGTCACCAAGTTTCATGGACGCTCATCAGGACCGCCGCGAATTCAAGTTTCTCTTACCTCGGGAGAAGTTTTCGGCCGTGCGCGCGGCCGTGGAAGAGCATCTCGAACATGATCGAGGAAACGCAGATGGCTACCGGATTTTATCGGAGTATTTTGATTCAGATGGTCGGGATAGCTATTGGGAGAAGATCTTCGGGCTTCCCAATCGGCGACGGATTCGCACTCGGGTGTATGGGACTCCTGGTAGTGGGCGCGATCTCACTCGATTCATTGAGATCAAACACAAGCTCGATGGATTGACGGTGAAGCGCCGAGTGCCCGCCGAGGGTGAAGAGCTCGATGCCTTTCTGCGTGGGGAATTTCCTGCGTTGTCGGACGACGAGGGAGATCGGGTTCGAGCCGAGCTGCGCGACCTGCTGAACCAGCCTCCGAAGAGCCCGGTGGTGAGGATTCAGTACCATCGATTTGCCTACGACAGTGGAGTGGATGGCACCCTGCGAGTGACCTTCGATACGGAGGTGCGGTGTGCGTTTTCATACGAGCCGCTCCTGAGTGATGATGCGGAGCCTCATCTCCCTCTGTTGGAGCCCGGGTGGGCGATCATGGAGGTGAAGACCATCGGCCCGGTGCCCTATTGGTTCCGATCGCTTCTCGGCCGCTACGGCATCGCCCCACGAGGCTTCAGCAAATACGCCGTGGCGTTGGAGCGATACGAATTTCCAAGTTCCGAAAAACCAAAACCCCATGAATCTGGCGAACCTGTTCCATGATGTCTTCCAACCCGGGATCCAAGATCATCCCGGCCCCCTCGAAATTGCCCTCGCGATGGTTTACAGCCTAGCGCTGAACTTGGCCATCGCCTGCATTTATCGCCTGACCTACAAGGGCACCCGGTATTCTCAGGACTATGTTCAGACCCTGATCATGATCGGGGTGGTGACGACGATCCTGATCATGGTGGTGAGCGGAAACGGAGCGATTGCCTTCGGGATGTTCGCCGCGTTCTCGGTGATTCGCTTTCGGCGCACCTTGGGGCAGTCGCGTGACTTGGCCTTCGTCTTCTTCGCCATGGCGATTGGCATGGTGGTGGGTGCCCGGCAGTATGGCATGGCAGCGATCATTTTGGTGATCGTGGGTGTCGCCATTTACGTGCTTTCGGTGACGGATGCGTTCGCACCGCGACGGGCTTCGCATCAACTGACGATGCGGCTGACGAATGACATGGACTTTGAGAAGTTGCTGGCACCGATCTTTGAAAAGTTTGCGGAACGGGCGCAGTTGGTACGGGTTTCATCGGCTCAGGCAGGCATGATGACGGAGCTTCGCTACGGTCTTCAGCTGAAGGAAAAAGTCAGCACCGCTGAGTTTCTGGAGGCCCTTCAGCTCGCGTCTGGCAACAATCGGGTCGTGTTGACTCCCACCTCTGTTGAGTTCGACGCATGAAATCTGCTTTGGTCGGCCTTGCTCTTGTCGGGGTGCCCACCGGCTGGGCGGGAGAATTCATTCCTCCCGCCTCGCCCCCGAAGGAACCCAAGGCCCAATCCTGGGATTTCTGTGAGTGGATTCAAGATGATCCGGGGGTGCTTTATGAGGCCAAGGAGAGCTGGTTTCTGAACAAAGTGCAGATCGGTGGCAGGCTGCACTATCAAGCGGCCTACGTGGGTGGCAAGGATGTCAACGGTCGGCATTTCCACGATACCTACGATGAATACCGTCGGGCACGGTTGGAAACGGAGATCGGCTTCCTGCGCTATTTCGAGGCGGAGGTGAACGTGAACCTCGTGGATGATCGTCGATTTCGGGATGCCTATCCCTACGATCTTGATTGGGGATACGATACTTTCGATACGCTAGCGGTGACGGCCGATTTGGATGATGCCTTCGATCTCGATTTTCTGGACAAGCTCCATGTGACCTACGGGCGAATGAAGCTCAACATGGGAGAGGAAGCCCACCAATCTTCGAAGGATATTTTAACGATCGAGCGGTCTGCACTCTCGGATCGGATTGGAGGCGCGGCCAGCCGTCCCACAGGCGTGACGGTGACAGCGGGGAAGGGTGACTGGGAGCTCACTCTGGGCGTGTTCAGCAGTGAGGACGATTCGGATGTGCTCAGCAATTGGGATGACGGACGGTTCTACTATGGGTCTCTGGAGTGGGAGCCTGCGGATGAATGGCGTTTCGTTTTTGACCAGTCGGTCAATGATCAGAACGGTTTGGATTCGGCGCTGGGATATGCCTGGGCCAGCTCTCTGGCGGGAATTTATGAAACGGACCATTGGGGGGTGATGCTCAATGGTGTGTATGGAGACAATGGGGGGGGGGACGAAGGCAATTCCCAGGCCCGCCGCCAGGGCGACTTCTGGGGCGTGGTGGTGATGCCGTGGTACTGGCTGGTGGAAGACCGCTTGCAGTTTGTCTTTGCGGGGCAGTTTCAGCGCTCCGAAGAGGTGGAGGGAATCCGTCTCGATAGCCGCTACATTCGGGCCCGCCACGACGATGCCCTCGTCAACGTCAGCAATGGTCGAGGAGAGCAGAGCCATGGTCTCTATGCAGGTTTGAACTACTATCTTTGTGAGAACCATGCGAAGATCATGGGGGGCGTGAGTCGCACAAATATTCTGACACGACGAGGGGAGGTTTCCGCGTGGACCTACGCGCTGGCATTCCGCACCTTCTTCTGATTTTCAACAGTCGGCGAGGGGGCGTTGCGCAATCGGCTGGCAAGCCCGTCACTGGGCTGCTTGGGTGGCGCGCACATGACCGATGAACGCCTCTCCACCGCACTTTTCCGGGAAACCCGGGGAGCGGCGTTTTTCCGGGTTCTATCGGGAAAGAATGCGCCGTTTTATGTGGATGTTCTTGATGCCCTAGAGGGAGCGACGGCCGATCATGCGGACGGAATTGCCAGGGAGGAATCGATGGCGATCATATCCGAGGTGCTGGAACGTCATCCCGACTTTGAGCTGGAGCCGGATGGTGAGGGGGATGAACTCCCACAAGCCTCGTCGGATGTGCGGGAGAAGGCTCGGTTGTTGCTTGAGTATCTGTTGAAAGCTCACTGGTTGGAGGAGCCGCCGCGGCGCGATTGGAGGCGGATGGTCCTCTTTGACGCCCACGGGGCCACATTGATGGCGGCGCTTCGCAAGGTGGCTTGGCCGGACGCTGCGGTTTTTACCGACAAGCTCACGGGTGCCTGCGCGATGCTGGCGGACGAAGCCGCTCTTTCTGAGCAACCCTGGCAGACCGTGGAAAACTGTCTCTCTCATGCACGGGAGGGGATCAACGAACTCCGCTCGATGCAGAAGTCGGTGCAGCGCTTTACCCGGCAGCAGTTGGAGGAGGAGACGCTGAAGGGGAATCTTGGCGTGGTGTTCGACGACTACTCGGAAAAGATTTCCCACTCGTGTTATGCGGCACTGGTGCGGGCTCGACTGCCGACGCGCCTTCCGGATGCGGTTCGGCGGATCGGTGAGCGCTTGGCGGACGACCGAGGTGCGCTCCAAGAAATGCAGACCGAGGTGCTGCGAAGGCATCCCGATTTGTCGGCAGAGAGCGCCCGGGCCCGGGTGGCAGCTGCGCTGGAAGAATTGATCGAATTGCTAGAGCGGGTGCTGCCGATGGCGGATGAAATCGATCGCAGGACCGCTGATTTCACCCGGCGTTCGTTGGCCCGATTTCGCTATTTGCAGGATGTCACGGGGGAAAGAAGGACCGAACTGAAGAGCTTTTTCGAGGCGGCGAATCGGCTGTTGGCGGGTCGGCGTTTGCAACGGCATCAAAGTGCGCTCCCGGATCTTCCGGATTTTTTACTTCCCGCGGTGAAGTTGCCAGGTGGATTGGATAGCCTGTATTCGCCGCCAAACCGTCGGCCTCCACTTGAGCAGGAAGCCTTCGACGATGCGGTGTCGGATTCCGATCGGGATTCGGGTCTGCATGACATGCAGCGGACGCTCCGCGAGTCGTTGTCCGTGGCGCGGGCGAATCGCTTTGTGCAGGCCTTGCCGGGAGGGAAGGGGGACCGCATCGAAAGTCGCGACCTGATGGCGTCGGCGGGCCATTCTGCGACGGATTTGATCGCGATGCTCCTGCATGCACAGGCGCCCGAAGCACGATACAGGTTGGAGGTGGACCGGCTCAGTGACGAGCGAGTTGCGCCAGCCGTGGACACCTTGGAAGATCTCCGTGTCGAACGCTTTGCCATCATCAAGAAGTAGGTCGAACCATGAGTCCTGAAGAACCCAGTGCATTCCTGATTGAGCCGGCTAGCTCACTTTTGTCGCTTTCCGAAACCGATCGGGATCGCCTCGCTGAGGCCCTTCAGGAGTTGTTGGCGAGCGGCTCCATCAATGGTCTCGAGGCCTCGCGATCGGCCCTCTATCATTGGGCACGCCAGCACGATGACTGGCTTCGAGAAATGGCTGCTCTTAACGGGCTGGAGGTGGCGGTGCATCATGAGGAACGGCTCATTCAGGCGGTTCCACGGAGTGCAGCGTTGCGGCTTCGGCTGACCCAAGATGCCACCTTGGTTTGGTTGGCATTGTGGTTTGCGGGAGATGTCCGTTGGCGCGATGAGGGTGCCGACCAAGCTTTTCTCTCGGTGATGGAGCTGACCGATCTTCTGCGTGACCAGCTCTTGCCGGATGCCGCCGGATGGGTCTCGAAGGGACGACTGCGTGAGATCCTGCGGCAGGCGTCGCGCCTCAATTTGATTCGTCTGACCTTGGCCGATCCCTTCGAGGAAAGTGGCATTGAGGTGCTGCCTGCCATTCGCCGCGTGCTCCCATTTCGCGAGTTGGCCGCTTGGCAGGAGATGGCCGCCCGTTTCCAGCCAGATGCCCAGGATCTGGAGGAAGCCGAAGAGGTCGATGCCGACGATCCATCCTGATTTTCGATTTTTTCATTTCCCATGAGCCGAGCCATCCGCCTCACCCAACTTCACGCCCTCAACTGGTACGGTTACCGCGATTCGCTTCCGGTTCAGGGGAATCTCGTACTTGCGGGAGTGACCGGTTCGGGGAAATCGATTCTGATGGATTTGCTGATGCTGGTTCTGGTGGGTCCAGAACGAGCCCACCATCATTTCAATCGATCGGCCACCGGCAACAAGAGCGATCGAACGATCAAGGGCTACTGCATGCTCGATACCAAGCGGGAGGAAAATGGAGTCCCGCAGTACTTCCACGACAAGGGGGTGACGACCTACATCGCTGCGGAGTTCAGCTGGCCGGACAGCGACCGAGTCGAGACCTGGGGCCTCCGATTTGAGTTCCGCTCGGCCGCGGAAAATGACGGCACCTCCACGCCGTTTTTTTGCCCGGCGTCCCTGCAGAAATCTGATTTTCTTACCGAAGCCGAGGATGGAAAGCCACGACCAAGTGCGCTCGGTCCGTTCAAGCGAATGATCGAATCCCATGGTGGCCGGTTGTTCTCGTCGTCCCGCGAGTACCTCCGTGACATGGCCAATCCGAGCCACCTGAATTTCAATAAGGACGTCCTCCAACGATTGTTGCCGAGTGCGATGTCGTTTACCAATCTGAAGTCGTTTGACGATTTCTGTCGGCAGTTCGTGTTGCCAGCGGAAGCTGTTCCCATTGAGGACGTGGTTTCGTCGTTCCGAGACTTCCAGTCGTATGAGCGAGAGCTCACCAGCCTCAAGGCGCAGTTGGAGCGACTGACGCGGATTCGCGATCTCGCGACTACGCTGCGTGAGGCTGAAAGAGACCACGCGGTGGCCACCTATTTGGCGGCCGAGTTTGCGCACGAGCATGCGGCAGGAGAAGCGGAGAGGACACGCGTTCGACTCGAGCAGCTCAAGACCGACAATCAGTCGGATGAGGCACGCTTGGCGGAATTGGCGGAACTTTCTGAAGAGACCCAACGCAAGCGGGAAGCCATCATGGCCTTGCTCAATGAGTCATCGGAAGGCCGACTCTACAAAAAGTTGGCGGACGACATTGCCAAGTTGGAAGGAGAGATCGAGCTGCTGAGAGATCGAGCGACGCGGCTCGACGGTGGTCTTGGGAAGCGCATTCGGGCGGCGCGAGGGTGGATGGAGCAGGTGTCGAAGGCGCCGCTGGATCCGATGGTCGATACCACGCGGCTGAAACACGCGATTGAGCACCTGGATTCCTGTGATCGGGAGCAAACTGGGTCGTCGCTTTCGCTGTTGGCGGATGCTGCCAATGAAACCGTCAAAGTTTTGCGTCAGCGGTTTGAGCCAGATCGTGAGGATCTTCGGCGTCTGCGTGCGGAAAAGTCGGATCTTGAGGCGCAGGTTGATTTGCTGCAGCGCGGGGTTTCTCCCGTGCCCCAGCCCTTGCTTGCGGCCCTGAAGTCTCAACTTCCGCTGTTGCCCAATGAACCGGCGCCCCGTGCGTTGCGGGAACTGTGTGAGGTAACGGATGAGCACTGGCGTGCGGCGGCCGAAGTGGTGTTTGAAGAGAAGTTCGCGGTTCTCGTCGACTCCCAACATTATGCGGAAGCCTGCCAAATTCTGCAGCGCTTGCCCACCGCGGATCTCCTTCAGGCTGGACCGCAGCGCTTGATGGATCTGGCTTCGATTCGTCGATCCAAGCCGACCGCGAAGAAAGGTTCACTGGCAGAGTTGTTGGCGACTGGGGATGAGGATGCGCGATTGTGCATGGATGCATTGTTTGGCGACCTGATCCGGGTGCCGGATGTGTCGCAGCTGGATCGTCATGACGCCGCAATTTCCCCTGAGGGGACCCACAAGCGCGAGGGTGCCGTGGTAAGGCCTTTGCCGTATCAGGGAACGCCCTTCATCGGGAAAGAGGGCTTGAAAAGGCAACTGGAGATCAAACGCCAGCGGTTGGGTGAAATCGATGCGGGGATTCGGCGTTTGGAGCCGATCGAAGCGGAGGTGGAACGGCTTTACCGGGAGCGCAATGCGGCGATCCCTGATCATGAGGAGGTGATCAAGGAATTGATCCGGGTTGAAGATCTTCCCAAGAAGCAAGATCTCCATGAGGAGCTGATGGAGCAGTTGGAGGCCATCGCGACCGATGAGTTCGATCGATTGCGCGATGAAATCGAGGTGCTTGCCGAGCGGCACCAGGCTTGCGATGCGGAACGGACGGCGATCCTAAGAAAAGGTCGCATTCGCGAGATCCAAGACACGGAGAAGCTCGTGGCTTCGTTGTTGGAGATCGCCAGCCGGCGGGAAGATGATTTCGCCAAGGCGAAGCTGCGGATCGACATTCACAAGCATCACGAACGCTACGTTTCCTGGAAAAGGGAGGCGGCTGATTTCACGCCTGCCCCGGACGTGCTGGCCAAGGAGTTTGCGAAGGCTGCCGTGGCGGCGGAGCTGGCTGGAAAGGATGCCTCCGGGGAATTGAAGGTCGCGATGCTGGATTTCAAAAAGACCTTCGCCCCCAAATTTGATGATCTGCCTGAAGATGGTGCGGATGCCGCCCCCTATGAGACACGCCTTGAGCAGATCGAGGGAGCAAACATTCCCGAGTACGAAAGGAAATCGGTGACCGAGAGGAAGCGCTGGGAGGCCCTGTTCCGGACGCAGGTTCTGAGCCGGATGCAGCAAGCGCTGAAGAACGTGGAGAACATCATTTCGCTCCTCAATCATCAGCTCAAGAAGCCGATCGGTCACGATCGCTACAAGATCGAAAGGCGGCCGAATCCCGACTATCGACTTTACCGCGAGCTGATTGATTTGAATGCGCTTCATCATGAGGACGAGCTGTTTTTCTCAAGCATGAGCGGGGAGCTGCAGGACGCCCTTCAGGGTTTCCTCGCCTTGCTGGTGCAGAATGCGAACAGCCCGGAGGCGGCGCGCCTGCTCGATTACCGGCAGTATTTCGACTATGATCTGACGGTGACGGATATTCGGGATCTGGATGGTCGATCCATCAGCGTCGACAAGCAGAGTGGCAAGATGAGTGGGGGGGAGAACCAAAGCCCCTATTTCGTCGCGATTCTCGCCAGTTACCTGCATGCCTACAATCGCCACGAAAGTCGGCGCAAAGAACCCTCGCTGGCGTTGGTTCCGATCGATGAAGCGTTCTCGAAACTGTCGGGTGAGCGAATCCAGAACTGCATCGAAGCGATGGCGGAACTCGATCTTCAAGGCATGTTTTCGATGTCGAGCGGCAACATTCCGTATGCGTTCAGTCAGTGTGACGAGCTGATTGTGATTTCCCGAAAGGAGGAGCGTCGAGGCACGCGGGTGGGAGTGCGCAATGTGCCTGTGGTGCTTTATCGCGATTCTCCGGAGGGTCGGAAATGGATCGCCGATGCGGCGAATTCTTGAGTCCGGTTCACGGTCATGATTTACCGGTGATGAAGTCAGCTGTTTCCAAGCGGGGAATTTGAATCCAGCCTGATGGAGTGTCGTTGTCTCCGATCCTGCTAGCACTCGCCGATATTTACCGGGCCTCGGCTGTGGGGCGAGGGGGAGGAGGTCGAGATTTTCAGATCGATTATGAGCAGCTGTTGCGGCGGGCTGGATTGGACGATGGAGATGCTCGAGAACTCGCCGAGCAGGATCTGGTGGTGGCGGAGCAGAGCTCGAATGGCGTGCTAAGGATTGATCGGCACGGTCGATCGGGCTTGCCGCTGAAAGTGCGTCTCGAAGGTTCGAAAGGAGAGAGATGGTTGTTCACGGCGCTTGGTCAGCAGCGCCCCGAGGCAGTTCGTGAGGAATTGGCGCAATTTTTCCGTGAAGCGGCACAACGCCCCGTTCCGGTGAAGATTCGGTCGCAGTGGCTGAGGTGGTTTGAAGGTCTGGCGGAGTCTGCGTTCGCGGGGAGATCGGTGCAGCCGTTTGAGAGGACGGACGGAGAGGCGAATCGTCGGCTCCTGGAAGCACTTCACGGGGTGGTGGAATGGCCCCATGAGAGTCTGATTCGCTACGCCAGTGTGCAGATCGCTGGGAATTCGAAGGCGCTCGAGGCAATGAGGCCGCGATTGGAATCGGCGTTGCGCGAGATGACAGGGGAGTTGGAGATGAGCTTGGAGAGTTTTGGCATCGCGAGTGTCCCTCGGACAGTCACGATGCATGGGCCGATCAAATGGCATCTCGCTGGCGGGGTTGTGGATGTTTCGGTCTGTGAGGGTCCCGTGACGCTTTCGGCGGTCGATCTTCAAGATGCGATCTTGGAATTGGGTTCGGGAACTTTACTGACGGTAGAGAACGAAAGCGTGTTTCTGGAGCTGGTAAGGAGAAACCCGGGAGTTCTTTTGGTGCTTACGAGCTTCCCCGGTGCCGCCACTTGTCAGCTGTTAGGCTGCCTTCCGAGGAGCATGCGGTGTTTTCATTTTGGCGATACGGATCCGGCAGGTTTCGATATTCTGAGGGATTTGAGGGTGAGAACTGGGCGAAGATTCTTGCCGTTCTTGATGGAGCCAAGGCCGGGTCTTGTCGCGTTCTCTGCGACGGAAGGGCGAACCTTGAAGCGTCTGGTTCACGACGAGATGCTGGCGGATGTTCATCCGTGGTTGGTGGAGATGAGAGAGCGTGGATCGCATGGCGCTTTCGAGCAGGAGGGGCTGCCCCTAGATGGGGTGTTGGAGGAACTCAGCAAGTTGCACCGAGAGGAGTTGGAGGGCTGAGGGAGACTGTGCTGCTGATGACGGCGGGGGAGTGGTCTCACTGCAGGCGGCTGGGAATCGGCTCGGGACACGGATCAGCCACCAGTTGCCTCCCTTGATTGTATACAAAAAACTTGCGCTGAATTGGGGCTCTGATAGTCAGGAGGGAATCGGTGGTTTCCCCAGGGGGAAATCGCTGTAGCAAACCCAAGCCTCAACCCAAGATGCAACTCCTCCGCCTTGTTTGTTCCCCCGTTGGCGCGCTTTTGAGCGCAGCCTTTTTTGCCAGTTCAGCACCCGCGGCCTTGGTCGTGGGTAACCGGCTGTTCGTTGACTTTGGAAAAGACGACGGCACCAATGGCAATGCGATGGCCTCTCCAGATGGCAATGGCAACTACTGGAACAATGCGATCTATCCCATTAATGCTGTGGGGGGAGCGGGATCTGGAAGCAATCCCCTGGTGACTTCTTTGGTGGACATGTTCGACGAAGCCCATGCAGCGACGGGGATTGGCCTCAATTTCTCGACGGGTTGGCAGGCGAATGGATTTCTCAACGGTGGTCTGACCAGCCCGAGTGCGGCGCTTCTGGGCGACTTTGCCTTCGGGAACGTGACTGGAGATTATTTCTTCTTCGACACTTCTGCGGGAACTCCTCCGACCTGTTCGATGACGTTCACCGGTCTCGATCCGTCCCTAACCTACGATTTCACGATTTTCGCGACGCGCGCAACGACGGAGGTGCGAAGTAGTTTGTATACGATCACGGATATCAATGGGACCCATACTTATGATCTCCAGACTTCAGGAACGGGGATCGGAGATGGTGGTTACAATGGAAACAACGACACCTTCGCGACCTTTAGTGGAATGGTGCCCACGGCGGGAGGTGAGATCACATTGGTGATGGATCAGTCGGCGAGTGCCTTTGCCTATATTGGCGCGCTGCAAATGACGGCGGTTCCTGAGCCGGGAGGGCTGGTGCTTTCCTTGGCAGGGCTCGGGCTGTTGTTGCGTCGCCGACGTGCCTGATTTCTGGGTTTTCCGGTTCCAGGGAAAAAAACGGGGCCGCGCACTCGCGCGGCCCCAAATGTGTCATGAAACTGGAAAACTTTCCGGGGTTGCCCCTTCGGATGCGGGCAAGTTGCCGGAATTTCGCGGATGTGTCATGTCACCAATTTTTGGGACACGCTTCCACGGGTCGAAGGTCGAGGGCCTCGGCAGGGATGGTGGCTTATTCTTCGCCGAGTTGTTCCTCGCGGGCTTCGACTTGGCGGATCTTGGTCGCGTCGGATTCGAACGGGGCGTGGACCTCGGGCTCCTGATAGAGGATTTCCCCGGATTCATCGGTGACAGTCCGTTCGACCAAACATGCGGAGGTCATGAGAGCAAAGCACAGGAGTGCGAGGTAACGAATCATGGGCGGCATGATGAAGGTCGTTGGGAGCGAAGATCCAAGCTTCAAATCGGCAGGAGAGGGTGCCAGAGGCTCAGAAATTGGGGGTTTTTCCTTATTCCCAAAATTTTCTCCCGAAATGGTGCGACCTCGGTTCGTATGAAGAGGATCCCAAGATGCATTCATGAGACCACTGTTTTTCGTCCTCACTCCTATTGTCCTGCAGGCAGCTGAGCTGCCTTTACCTGCCCGCTACGTGGATCCGATGATCGGCACGGCGGGTCATGGTCACGTGTTTCCCGGAGCCACGGCGCCCTTCGGTATGGTTCAAGCCAGCCCCGATACGGGTGTGCATGGTTGGGACCGTTGTTCGGGGTATCATTACGATGACCCGGGAATCCTTGGCTTCAGCCATACGCACCTCAGTGGCACCGGTTGCGGTGACCTTGGTAACCTTTTGTTCATGCCGATGCAGGGAGAGGTTCGATGGGATCCAACTCCTACCGGTGTCGGAGGAGGCTTGCGGCCGGACACGGGTGCACGAGTTCGTTTCAGCCACGATCAGGAGGAGTCGGAAGTGGGCTATTATCGAGTGACTTTCGATGACCCTAAGATTCAAGTCGAGCTGACCGCGACGGAGCGTTGTGCGGTCCACCGCTACACCTTTCCGGAGAAGGGTGACGCGAGCGTGTTGATCGACTTGAATCACAAGATTTCGCCTCCGGGTGAGCCTGCCTTCGAAGCGGAGCTCAAGGTGATCGATGATCACACCGTGGTGGGCTGGCAAAAGACCGACGGTTGGTCGAATCCAAAGACTTATTCGTTCGTGGCAGAGTTTTCGCAGCCGATTGTTTCCCAGGAACTGCGTGAAGGAGGGAATGAGAAGTCAGGCAAGTCGCTGAAGGGGAAAGCGATCAAAGGGGCCTTTCATTTCGATGTGGACCCTTCCAAACCGCTGGTGGTGAAGGTGGGTGTTTCTCCGATCGATATTTCCGGGGCGAAGAAGAATTTGGCCAAGGAGGTTGGCGATGCGGATTTCGAAGCGGTGCGAAAGGGCACCGTCGAGAAGTGGAATGCGTTGTTGGGCAAGATCAAGGTCGACTCTTCGGATCCCGCCTGGCTGAGCACCTTTTACACCGCGCTCTACCGCACGATGGTGGCGCCGAATCTCTACAATGATGCCGATGGTCATTGGATCGGACCGGATCGTGAGGTGCAGTCGAAGTCCGGCTTCGATCACTACTCGACGTTTTCTCTGTGGGATACTTTCCGGGCGGCCAATCCGCTCTACACTCTGATCGTTCCCGATCGGGTGGATGATTTCACCAGCGGAATGTTAGCTCATTACAAGCATAGTCCCTGGAAACAATTGCCGGTGTGGACGTTGTGTGGGAACGACACTTGGTGCATGATTGGTTACCACTCGATTCCGGTGATCGTGGACGCCTATTTCAAGGGGCTGACGGATTTCAATGAGCGGGACATGCTGGCGGCGATGGTCGACAGTTCCAACCGTCGAGAGTGGAATCGCGAGTATCGGGAGAATGGCTGGGCACCATCTGGTGATGACGGGGCACAGGGCACTTCGCGGACGCTCGAATATGCGTTCGATGATTGGTGCATTGCACGTTTTGCTGAAGCCATCGGGGACAAGAAGGTCACGCGGGAGTATGACAAGCGGGCGCAGAACTACCGCAACGTGTTCGATACGGAATCCAGCCTGATGCGCGGCAAGGATCGCAATGGCAAGTGGCTGGAGCCTTTCAAGCCGACCGTGGTGGATTTCACGTCGTTCACGGAAGCCAATGCGTGGCAGTACACTTGGTCGGTGATGCATGATGTTCCGGGCTTGATCGAGCTGATGGGTGGCCCGGAGAAGTTCGTCGCCAAGTTGGATGAGATGTGGACGATCGAGGGGGTGGAGTCTCATGCACCGGATGTGACCGGCCTGATTGGCCAGTATGCGCATGGCAATGAGCCGAGTCACCATGCGGCCTATCTTTACGATTTCGCGGGTCAGCCGTGGAAAACCCAGAAGTGGATCCGCGACATTTCTACTCAGTTCTACACGGACAAGCCGGATGGGGTGTGCGGCAATGAAGACTGTGGCCAGATGTCGGCATGGTATGTCTTCAGCTCACTGGGGATCTATCCGGTCAATCCGGCCAGTGGGGTTTACATGATCGGAAGCCCCCTTTTCCGCCGTGCGCAGGTGGAACTGAAGGGAGGGAAGACCTTTGAGGTGATTGCCAAGGATAATGGTCCGGACAGCCCCTACATTCAGGAGGCGCTGCTGAATGGGAAGCCGCTGGATCGGGCATGGATCACGCATCGTGAATTGATGGCAGGAGGAACCCTCGCATTTCGGATGGGCTCGGAGCCGAACAAGGCATGGGCGGTGAAGGAATTGCCGCCGGTGTCTGGCTACTGATTGGGTTTGCGCCACCGGGAATCCGGTAGGGATGCGGTCCGATGCAATTCCGGAGGTTCGTCATGCGAGCCTCCGGATTTTTGCTTTTGGAATGGTGATCCGGTGGTTCCCTAAGGCGTTAGAAGGGGGCAGGATGGGATGGCAACTGGGCAAGAAACCCGGGCGAGCAGCCCTTGATTTTGAGCCAGCCATCGCGGTGCTTTACTACCTTGAGTGGATTCGAGGCGATGAAGGCGAGCAGGCTGAAGAGAATCAGCAGGATCGAACCGAGTCCCCACGCACCGATCAAGGCGTCATCCTGCGATGATATCGCCATGGCGATGCAGGTGATTCCACTGATGGCGAGGCCAGTGCCGATCCACCGCTTTTTCGCGGTGTTTTTGCGGACCTCAGGGCTCAGGCTGAGGAGCACCTTGGCCTTCTTTTGGACGATCAGGGCGACGATCAGCATGACGAGGAGATTGACCAGAAACAGGATGAAGATCCATGGAGGAGTCCACGATAGGGTTCGAGTCTTTCGATATCCCTGAGAATCCACTGGTTGACCGGAGACCGGACAAATCTCCGGCAGTACCGCTCCATTGCGGACGTAGAGGAAGGCGCCATTGCTGGCATGGTGGAGGAGCCCATCGCTCATGCCGGGAACGTGGGCGGCGGCTGGAGCTTGGTAGGGATTGAAAGGGGTGGGAGGAGCTGGATCCGAAGTCATCGGCGTGGGAACTAGCGGATTCCTTGGGCCTCGGCAACTTTGGGGATTGGCGGATGACCTTCAGGATTGCACCGTGGGAGGTCTCTGCGGCACCTTGCGGACGTGTCGCCTGCCCTGACCGGACTTTCGAGAGACGAGCTCACCGCCCTGATGAAGGAGTGGGGGCAACCTGCTTTTCGTGCTGGGCAGATCCTTGATTGGGTGTGGAAGAAGAAGGTGGATTCGATCGACGAGATGACGAATTTGCCTGCGGCCTTGCGGGAGAAGCTGGTGGCGACGCATCGGCTGCATGCCTTGGAGGCGGCGCGGACACAGGGCAGCGCGGATACGACGCGAAAGTTTTTGTTCAAACTCCACGATGGCCGTTACGTCGAGAGTGTGCTGATTCCTGCCAATCCTGCCCTGTATGGCGAGCGTTCGGATCGGCGGACGCTCTGTGTTTCTTCGCAGGTGGGCTGCGCCTTTGGATGCAAGTTTTGTGCCTCCGGGCTTGCCGGTTTTTCCCGCAATCTCGGACCTGATGAGATTGCCGGGCAGGTGTTGGCTGCCGAGCGCTTGTCGGGTGAGCGGGTGGACAATCTGGTCTTCATGGGCATGGGCGAGCCGTTCGCCAACTTTGAAGGTTTGATGGCGGCCATTGAAATCATCACTGCCGAATGGGGCCTGCATCTAGGAGCTCGGCACCTGACCATTTCGACATCCGGGTTGGTCCCGAAAATCAAGGCACTTGCCGATCATCCCCAGCAAATCCGCTTGGCGATTTCTCTGCACGGAGCCACCGATGAGGTGCGCGACCTTATCATGCCGGTGAACAAGAAGTGGAAGACGGCGGAATTGTTCGAGGCGCTCGACTACTGGAACTCTCGGAAGAAGCAACACCTCACGCTGGAGTATATCCTGATCCGTGACGTCAACGATGACCTCGAACAGGCACGCATTTTGGCGACACATGCGCGACGATTGAAGGCGAAGGTGAATTTGATTCCGTACAACACGGTGGAGGGACTCGATTGGGTGAGGCCGCCAGAGGACCGCTGCCGCGCGTTCCGCGATATTTTGAAGCAAGCCGGAGTGAGCGCCACCCTCCGTTTGGAGAAGGGGCACGACATCGATGCCGCCTGCGGCCAGCTCCGTCTGAAGCAGGAGACGGAAGAGGGCATCATCGAGGCACCGGTGAAGCGGTAAGGGAGTGCTTGCCGGGTCGGTAAAGCAATTCGTGCGCAGCCAAGGAGCTTGGAAATCCGGCTCGGATTTCGCTAGAACGAGGCTGCCCTCATGCCCCGTACTCGCACCCTTCCCCGTTCCCAACCGGTGTTTCCCGCATCGGTTCACGATCCCGTCCTCGGCCCGGAATTGCTGAAGCTTCATGCAGCGATGGAGCTCGACCCTTTGTGGTCAGCGATGCTTCGCTTGATCGATCTCTGCGTGCCATGCCGCGATGTGATTGCTGCGCTGCCGTGTGAGGGGATTCAACCGATGATCATTCGTTCGACGATTCCTGGGGACCCGGACGAGTATTGGGGGCGCATCAATCGTGCGGAGCCTCCGCTAGGGGCAATGGTGGCGCAGCATCCGGGATTGCGGTTGGCGGATATCGACGAGCAATTCTCGGATGAGGAGCTGAAGGCGACGCGGTTTTGGAAAGAGATCATGGAGCCCGATGGCTGGCGTCATTCAGTGGCTTTGTTGGCTTGGGACGGGCCGCGTTTGGTGGGTCACGTCGGGCTGAACCGGGAAGCCGCGCAAGGAAGGTTCACCGTGGAAGAAAAGGCTCTGTTGGTGGAGTTGCAGCCTCACTTTGAGGTGGCGATGAATCGCGTGGCTGCGTGGTCTCGGGAGCGACGCGTAAGGCAGATGCTGGCCGAGTGCATGGAGCATCCCTTGGAAGGAGTGGTACTGTTGGACCTGCAGGGGCGCCAGATGCATCACAACCGGGCGGCACGAGCGGCGTGCGATCGCTGGAATGATCATCCTAGCGATTCGCGGGGAGCGGTGCATCTGCCACCCGAGATTTCGGCAGCGGCGGCGGAGATTGTATCGGGATTTCTGGAAGCCATGCGGGATCATCCGCGACCGGGGGCCGTGGAAGTGGAGTTGGATCATCCGAGTTTGCCGGGACTTTCGGCGCGGCTGCGGGTGGTGGAGCCCGCGCGCCAGGCGAACTGGCCCTATGTGATGGTGACCTTCAGCCGTCGGGTGGGAGCCGCCCAACACATGCCGGTGTTTCGGCTGACCAGTTCCGAGCATCGGGTGGCGCTTTTGGTGGCCGGGGGTTTGCGCAACGAAGAAGTCGCTCGGGAGCTTTCGGTGAGCGTTCACACGATCCGGTCGCATCTCCGGGAGATTTTTGCCAAGTTGGGAGTTCGGCACCGGGGGGAGCTTTCTCGGCATCTGGCGGTCACGGATGCGAGTTTACCGACGGCGGAGCTGGAGGAAGGTTTTTGACAGGATTGGCAAAGTGAAACGTTTCTTTGGGCATCATGCGGCGATGGCTCCCATGCTGGTTCGGTTGGTGGTTCCTCGCTGCGGCGGGAGCCCAGGATGGTGAACAGCTTTTCACTCTTTATTGCAGTGCCTGTCACGGAGCGGACGGGAAAGGAGCGAATGAGGGGGCGTTTCCGCCGTTAGCGGGAAGCCGCTGGGTGTCGGGCGAGCCGGAGAGGGCCATTCAGATTGTGCTGCACGGGATCCACGGGCCGATTGAGGTGGCGGGCCGGCACTATGAATTGGAGATGCCGCCGCAGGGAGCGATGCTCGCCGACGAGCCGTTGGCAGCCATTTTGAGTTATGTCCGCTCATCGTGGGGAAATGCTGGGAGTGCGGTCACTCCGGAGGCCGTGGCCGCGCAGCGGGCAGCGGGGCTCGATCGTGCCGGCCCATGGACCGCAGAGGAGATCCTGAGCCGATATCCATTGCCTCTGGAAGCATCGGTCCTGCGTGATTTGTTATCGCGGAGCTATGAGGGGGATTGGAGTGAGTTGCCGGATTTTGCGAAATTGACAGCAGCCAATGTGGAAGAAGAGCACGATGGATGGCTGAAGGTGGAGAGTGCGCCGTTCGAGGATCATTTCGCGATGGAGTGGGAGGGGCGATTTGAAGCGCCGGAGACGGGCGAGTATGAGTTTTTGTTGGATGCCGATGATGCGGCGGAGTTGCGGTTGGATGGAGAGTCTGTAGTGGCGGTGACGGGATTGGGACCGATGGATGGGTCGCGATCGCAGACAGGAAAGGTCCATCTGGATGCGGGATCGCATGCGTTTTGGGTGGGCTATGTGGAGGCGGAGGGGCAGCAGGGAATCGCCCTCGGCTGGAAGGTGGGCGAAGGTGGGGGATACCGGTGGCTAACGCCGGTGCAGGCTTCGATCCGGGAGGATCGTTTGCCGATCGTGGTGGGACCGGAAGACGGGCGGGCGGTGATCTATCGGAATTTCATCGATGGTACGACGCCGCGTGCGATCGGCGTCGGTTTCCCGGGAGGAATGAATTTGGCTTGGTCGGCGGATCATTTGGCACCCGAACTGATCTGGACGGGGGCCTTCATCGATGGCGCTGCGAAGTGGGTGGACCGCGGGACGCGCCCTTCGCCGCCTGCTGGGGAAAATGTGGTCAAGCTGTCGGCGGAGCGTTTCCTGCCGGAGGAGGCGAAGTTTCGTGGTTACCAGCTGGATGCGGAGGGAAACCCGACGTTTGTGGCGACGTGGGGGAATCAAACTTTGCGGGAGGGATGGCAGCCGGGGGCCTGCCGTGACGGCGTGCCCTGTTTGGTGCGGAGCTTGTCTTTGGCCGGAGGTTCGGCCTCATTGCGAGTTCCCTTGGGAGAGTTCGCAGCGATCGAGTCGGACGCTGTGATGGCGCGCGATGCCGGCCGCTCGGTGGCGGAGTTGCGACCCGGCCTGACCCTCACTTTCCGATATCGTCTGCCTCACTGATTTTGTCATGTCTGTCTCTACGATGCTTCGTTGGTCGTCTGCTGGGATTCTAGCAATCCCCTGCTGGGCGGCATCGCTGGGTGGCTATGTTCGCGAGGAGATTCCATTGCCTCCCGGGGAGGTGATGGAGATCAGTTCCATCGCGCTGATGCCGGAGGACCAGGTAGCGGTGACAACGCGCCGGGGGGACTTGTGGATTTGCGATGGGGCGTATGGAGAGGATTTGTCTCAGGTGCGCTGGCATCGCTTCGCCCGGGATTTGCATGAGCCGTTAGGGATGTTTTGGAAGGAGGGTTCGTTGTGGCTGACTCAGCGGCCGGAGCTGACTCGAATCACCGATACGGATGGGGATGGGGAAGCGGATCGGTTCGAAACGATCTGCGCGGACTGGGGGCTTACCGGAAACTACCATGAGTATGCTTTTGGCAGCCCGCCGGATCGTGAAGGCAATGTATGGATTGCGCTGTGTCTCACCGGTTCATTCACCTCCGATGCTCCGTGGAGAGGTTGGTGTGTCCGAGTGACGCCGGAGGGGGAGATGATTCCGACATGTTCGGGGCTGAGGTCACCTGGAGGCATTGGATTCAATCGGGAGGGGGACGCATTTTATACCGACAACCAAGGGACGTGGAATGGGTCGTCATCGCTCAAGTGGCTTCGACCTGGCAGTTTTCAGGGGAATCCGGTGGGCAATTCCTGGCACCGTCTGGCGGGATGGCCGGCGCCTCCGGAGCCGAAGGATCCATCACGGATGGTGGTGGAGAGAGCTCGTTTTCCCGATTTGGTGCCTCCGGCGGTGATCTTGCCCCACGGCAAAGTCGGCCAATCTCCCACGGCGGTGGTGCTTGACGACACAGAAGGGCGGTTTGGGCCGTTTGCCGGTCAAATGCTGATCGGCGAGCAGACTCATTCTCAAGTTCAGCGGGTGTGTTTGGAGAAGGTCGGTGAATGGTATCAGGGGGCGGTTTTCCATTTTCTGGAGGGCTTCGAGGCGGGGATCGTGCCGATGCGACTGGCGGGCGATGGAAGTTTGTTTGTCGGGGGAACGAACCGGGGTTGGGGTTCGCGGGGTTCGAAGCCTTTCACCTTTGAAAGGGTGCGCTGGGGAGGTGAGGTGCCGTTTGAGATGCATCACCTTTCGGCCATTCCCGAGGGCTTTGAGCTGACTTTTACCGAGCCGGTGGACGCCACTTCGGCAGGTGATCCGGCGAGCTATGCGATGGATGCCTGGACCTACGTCTATCAATCCGAGTATGGATCACCCGAGGTGGATGCGGTGGCTCCCACGGTGCGCTCGGTGCAAGTGATGGAGGATGGCAGGACGGTCCGGATGGTGATCGATGGGCGTGTCCGGGGGCATGTGCACCATCTGCGTGCGGATGGGGTAAGGTCGGTCACTGGGGAGGCGCTGGTTCACCCAGAGGCTTGGTACACTCTCAATGAGATTCCGGAGGGTTGAGGGAGGGTCGTAGTTCGCCGAGATTTCGTTTTGCCCGGTCGGAATGGAGTTGGTGGGTGCGGATTTTCTCTGCGAGTTCGACGGCGCGTCGAATCTGGGTGTCTTCGCGTTTGGCGCTGGCGACGTGATGGACCAGGGATCTTTGGAAGCCAGGAGTGAAGGTGTCCCATCGCGCCCGGGCTTCTTCGTCCTGTTCGAGGACGATTTGAAATGCCTCGGGAAGGTCGATGCGTGATGGCTCCGGATCGGGTTGAAGGAGGAGCTCGGCGGCTTGTCCGGGGACGAGACCGCAGGCGGCGAGGAGTTGGCGACCGAATACCAGGCACGGTCCACATTCCCGGCTCCATTGGAGCCCGCGGTTGACGGGGAATCCATTCACGGTCCCCGTCAAACGTCGCACCCCGGCGGCCTTCCACGCTTCGCCGATGCCCTCGGGGATGGCCATTCCAAGATAGTTCTGGCCTAACCCGGTTGGCTCGACCCGGCTGGTGAAAGAGAATTGAAGCCCGGACATGAGTCGAAGGACAGGGGATGATGGCGAAGGGGCCAAGTCATCTTTGAAGTGGCGTTGAATTCCAGTGTCACAAACCGGATTCGATTATCTTCTTGGCAAGTGATTCTCAATGCCAGTGTTTGGTGGCATGAGTTGGTTGGGACATGGTGGCGATGGTGCGATGGAGACAGCCTGCTGCATGGCCGGAATTTTGTTGGCGTTAGGGATGCCCACTGCGAAGGGGGAATCGTGGCGGACCTTGGGGGATGTAGCCGTCGATGGAGCTCGGGACATGGCCTACGATCCGACGGCGCAGACGCTGTATGTTTCGACGGATGAGGGGAAATTGCAGACTTTTCAGCTTCCGAGTATGGAGCCAGCAGGTGCGATCCAAATCGGCACTCACTTGCGTGGGCTCGATTTATCCCCCGATCATTCCAAGTTGGCAGTGGGTAATTCTGACAATGGTCGCATCAGTATCTTGCACCTCCCTGAAGGAACGGTGGAGCACTTTCCTTTGGAGGCGAGCTATGGATCCGGCACGGTCAATTCCTGTGCTTTCCTGAATAACGAAGAGGTGATGGTGGGTGCTCGGGTATTGAACCTCCAGAGTGGAGACGCGCGTTCGGTATCGACGAGTTACTACGGGGTGGGAATTGTCGCAGCGAACGCTGATCGGCAGGTGATCGCTTTTACCGAGCCGGGAATTTCTTCCGGAACCGCAGGCTTGTTGGAGGCGGATGGGAGTTTGCGTGCGTCGGTGGGAACCGGCTGGTTTACTTATGATGTGGCCGTTTCCCCTGACGGGAATCAATTGGTGGTCCCGACGTATTCCGGGGCATTTGTGTATGATTGGACCGGCGAAAGGCTCTCCCGTTCGGGGAGCCTTGGCACCTATGCCACTTGGTGGCCGAGAGGGGTGGCGTATGATGTGAGGCATCCGTATCTGTTCATTTCGTTCGCCTCTCACTACAATGGCTATCCGGGGCTCGTGGCCTACGATCCGGTGTCCTTGGAGGCAAAGGGCATCGTCGAGCAGGAGAGTTTGTTTCCCAATCCGGGGAACAGCAGTTTCGCGGCAGGACACCTGCGAGTGTCGGAGGATGGCCACTATTTGTTCGCTTTGACCGAAGCTGGGGTGAGGATTTATGATATTTCCAGTCCGCAGGTCACCCTTGCGGTGACGGCGTCTCCCGAGGCAGGTGGGGAGGTTCAAGGAGGTGGGACGTTCCCGCTTGGGGAGAGGGTGGCGATCGAAGCCGTGCCTCGAGTGGGATGGATTTTCGAAGGGTGGAGCGGGGGAAGTGATGCGACTGCCGCGCAAATTGAGCCGGTGGCGACGGCCGAGCTTCAATTCATTGCCCATTTTGCTCATGACCTTTCCGACTCGGATGAGGACGGCCTGACGGCATTTCACGAATGGACGATCTCGCATACGGACCCTGAGCGGGCGGATACGGATGGGGATGGCGCTGGGGACGGGCTCGACCAGCTGCCCTTGGATCCTCAGGAGTGGATGGATACGGATGGGGATGGCGTGGGCGATCAGGCCGATGAGGACGACGACAATGATGGGGTTTCGGACCTCCTTGAGCTGGAAGTGGGCACCGACCCTCTCGATGCCGCCAGTGTTCCCAGCGATCACGATGGCGATGGGGTGCCGGATTCTTTGGACGAGGATGACGACAACGATGGCTTCACCGACGAGGTGGAGATCGTGGTTGGGACGGACCCCTTCGACGCGACCAGTCGGCCTTCCGATGCCGATAGCGATGGGATTCCAGATGAGCTGGATCCGGACGATGACAATGATGGGGTGTTGGATGGGGAAGATGACTTTCCCTTCGACCCGATGGAGTCCGTTGATACCGATGGAGATGGGATCGGGGATCTTGCGGATCCCGATGACGACAACGATGGGTATCTCGATGATGAAGATCCCGAACCGAGGGTGCCTGAGACGGTGAATGGAACGTATTTCGGGCTGCTAGAGGCGACCGAGTCGTTGACTGGAGGCTATGGAGGAACCCTGGAGGTCCAAGTTTCCCGGAAGGGACGAGTAAGTGGTCGTTTGCGGATGGCTGGAGAAACGTTGCGATTCCGCAGCCGCTTGGAGGAGCAACAAGGTGCCGAGGCTGGATTTACCGTCGAGATCGCTCGGCGAAAGCGGGATTCGCTATTCCTGGAAGTCCAGTTGGGAGCTCGATTGGACGGGGCATTGAGGGCGGGAGTGATCGAGATGGATTATCCCCCCACGATGATTTCAGGATGGAAGGCTCGATGGGCTCCTTTGAGCGAGGAGATCGGGCAAGGATCTGGGATCTATCCGGTGATTTTGGGGGCGACCGACGAGGGGATTTCGAGTGTTCCCCAGGGGGATGGCTATCTGCTCACGCGGGTATCGAAATTTGGAACTTCGCGTTGGTCGGGTCGGTTGGGAGATGGAACGTTGATTTCAGGATCGGGGCCATTGAGTGCGATAGGCGAGTTCCCGGTATGGGCGGCGAAGGAGGGAAGGTATGCGATTCAGGGCCCGTTGAATCTGAGTGGAGACGCAAGTGTGGAGGGGACTCTGGATTGGAGGCGATGGGTCGCAACGAGTCCGAAGGATGGGTTGTATCCGGCAGGGTTCGAGACGTTGATCTTCGCCCGGGGGGCCCAGCATGCGGGGCGTGCTCATTTGGATTGGCTGCGGACATGGGCAGGTCCGGGAAATGTTTGGTTGGGATTCTCAGGAGCCAAGGTCGAAGCTTCCTTCACCTCACCCAGCATTGGAGCGGAGTTGACGCCGTCGGGGAAGGTGATCACGGCCTCGAAAGGTTCGGGCGCGAATCCGGCTGCCGTGGAGGTGAAAATCGATCCGAAGACAGGCCTGTTTCGGGGCTCCTTTGTTTTGAAGGATCTCGATGATCGAGGGCGGGTGAAGAAGCGACGGACGGCTTTTTGGGGAGTGGTTGTCGATGGGGAGGCCAGGGGGTATTTCATCCTCCCCTCGTTGCCTGCTCCTTGGTTACCGGTTTTGGAGGAATTCAGTGGAGCGGTGTCGATCGTGCCGACTTCCTCATGGGAGCCATGAAAGGCAGGGTCATGGCCGTTTTCGTGGCGGGCGGTGTCATCGGGCTGGCGACTTGGAAGGGTTTGAGGGGCCCGGCGACTCAGGAATCGGGGGTGAGCCTGTTGAAGGGACCACAGGCATTCTCTTCTGCGGATGAGTCGGAGGGGGGAGCCGTTTTGCGTCGGCGGACTCCAAGTGAGAAGCGATCGTTGGCGATTCGTGTGGAGGAGGTCTTGGAAGATTCCAGCCTTTCCGAGAACCAGGTGGCGGTGCGATTGTTGGCGATGGTAGGGGAAGCGGATTCCGATTCAAAGGCTCGGGAGGAGGGGCTTCGGCATGCATTGTTGCTCGCGGACGATGCGACATGGAGGGCCCACGCGCTGCCTTTGGCCCTGGAATATCCGTGGGAGTCGGAAGCGCTGATCACGCTGTGGATCGACGATTTGGCGACGCGCTCGGAGGAGATTCAGCTTCCGAGTTTGGCGCTTTTGATGGAGAGAGAAGCCTTTCGTGATGAGTGTGAAATGTCTCTGAAGGTGGGATTAGGGGAGGATGCGCTTGAAGATGGCGCGTCATCGGCTCAATGGCAGCGGGCGGTGTCCCATCATTTGGAGAAGGAGAGAGGTAGCCGCTCTTCGACGAGTTCAAGCCAACGCTGAGCGGCGGGGGATAGGAGGGCGCCGGTTCGCCAGATGAGTCCGAGTCGCCAGCGCAGATCGGATTCATCAATGAGGGCGGTTTCGAGGGCGAGCGGACGGCGGGGTTCGACTTCCAGGCGGGGCAATAACGAGACGCCTAGACCGGAAGAAACGAGAGCGATGACGAAGTCGGCGTGGCGTCCGCGGGCAGCTTCGTGGAGTTCGATGCCCCGCTTCCGACAAGCTCGGGCGAGGACGGCATTAAGGACGAAGCCTTTTTCAAAGAGGATGAATGGGCTGGCCGTCAATTCGTGAAAACGCACGCTGGACCGACCTGCGAGAGGGTGGCCCTTGGGAAGAAGGGCGAGCAGGGGTTCGTCCACCAGTTCGCGCCACTCCATCTCGGGCGGCACGGGCGCCAAGGTGGCCGCCATCTCGATTTCACCCCGCCGGAGTTGTTCCTCCAGGCGTTGGCTGCCTTGTTCGTGGAGTTCGATTTCGATGCCGGGATAGCGCTGCCGGTAGGCGGCGACCAACGGGGCAAAGAGCACGCTACTGCCCAAGACGGGCAATCCAAGGCGCAGGCGACCTCGCTCCATTCCGCGAAGACCCGCCAGTTCTGCTTGGAGGTTTTCGCGTTCGGCGAGGATGGCGGTTGCACGTCGCCACACCAGTTCCCCCGCATCGGTGAGGCGCACTCCATGTCCGAGGCGATCGAGCAAAGGTGCTCCGCAGTCGTGTTCCAATTGCTGGAGTGCCTTACTGACGGTGGGCTGAGTGGTTCCTAGTGAGCGAGCGGCGGCCGAAAAACCTCCGCATTTGACGACTTCCACCAAGCATTCGAGATGGCGCAGTTCCATGAAGGGTATTCCAATAATGGATAAGGAATATTCCAATTATTCATTTCTGAAATAGGGCAGGAAGGTGGGACGATGTCCGCCCGATGAAGTTTCCCATTTCACGTCCTGTGCTGCTTGGCGGAGGTCAGGCTGCAGCGCTGATCGGATTCTGGCTGGTGCTCGAGCTTTTTTCCCGCTGGGGGCATTGGCCGATTCCTGCGAGCGTGGTGGGGGTTCTCGCCTTGTGGGCGATGTTGGACCGGGGCTGGGTGCCGTTGGGTTGGGTGGAGCAGGGTGCCGATCGGTTGCTGGAGCATCTTCTGCTGTTTTTTGTGCCGGCCATGTTGGGGCTGCTGAATCATCCGGAGTTTCTGAGTCTCCTCGGCCTGAAACTCTTGGCTGCGGTGCTGTTGGGCACGCTGGTGGTGATGGGAG
Organism: Haloferula luteola; assembly: GCF_014201715.1. Taxonomy (GTDB): domain Bacteria; phylum Verrucomicrobiota; class Verrucomicrobiia; order Verrucomicrobiales; family Akkermansiaceae; genus Haloferula; species Haloferula luteola. Next base: position 19,113 of record NZ_JACHFD010000019.1, on the reverse strand, counting down.
GCACGGCCGCGGTCGTGGAATGGGGCTTTCGTTTGGAAAACCGCCATGCTGCCGATCGTGCCTGAGGCTGTCTATTGGGCCGCGCTTACCTTGGGTTTGTATGGCGGCGCGAGGTGGGTTCACCGGCGCTACCCGCGTTGGTGGGCATCGCCACTGTTGGTGACGTGGCTGGGGTGCGCGGGGGTCATTCTGGCGCTGCATGCAAAGTATGAGGACTACCTGGCGGGTACGCGGGGCCTGGTGCTGTTGCTGGGGCCCGCGACGGTGGCTTTCGCAGTGCCGATCCATCGTCATCGGGAGATGGTTCGCCGCCATTGGCGGGTGCTGGGGATGGGAGTGGTGGCAGGAAGCCTCCTGGCGGTTGGCAGTTCGTGGTTGCTGGCCGGCTGGTTTGGGTTTTCGCCAGACGTTCGTGCCAGCTTGTTGCCCCGATCGGTGACAACGCCCTTGGCGATGGCCGCCGCCTCAAGGATCGGAGGAACACCGGAACTCACGGCTGGGTTCACGGCGGTGACGGGCTTGTTTGGCGCAGCGGTCGGCGAGCTGTTGTTGGTGCGATTGCCGTTTCGCTCTTCGTTTGCCCGTGGCGCCCTGTTCGGGATGGGCGCCCACGGGGCGGGAGTGGCCAAGGCTCGCGAGTTGGGAGCCGAGGAGGGGGTGGTTGCCAGCCTCGTGATGATTCTGGCGGGCTTGCTCAACGTGATGGGGGCGGCGGTGTATGCCGCGTGGTGAGACAGCTCAGGCCGCCAACTGGGCGATCGCCTGCTTGGCGGCCGCAATCGAAGGTTCGCGGAGCTCGCTGCGGGCAACGTTCTCGGCGCGGATGACTTCGATGTCGGTGATCCCGATGAATCCCAATACGGTTTTCAGGTAGGCTTCTTGGTGATCGAGAGCGGCCAGTGGTGTGCCTTCGTAGGCACCGCCACGGGAGGAGATGAGAAAAAGCTTTTTGCCTTTCACCAGGCCTTCTGGGCCGTTCTCAGTATAATGGAAGGTTTTGCCGGCAACGGCGATGCGGTCGATCCATGCCTTGAGCTGGCTGGGGATGGAAAAGTTGTACATCGGCGCTCCCAGCACGATGAGATCGGTCGCGAACAGTTCTTCGAGGACCGCGGCGCCGGTGGCGGTGTCGAGGCCCTCGGATTCGGGCGCCATCAGGTGGGTTCCGCTCAGGTGTTGCAAGGGATCGGCCGCCAAGTCGCGGTAGGTCACTTGTAGGTCTGGATGAAGTTTGCGTTGGGCTTCGACGACTTCGGCCGTCAGCGCGCGGCTGACCGAACCGGTTCCCAGAATGCTCGAGTCGAGATGGAGGAGTTTCATGTTTCAGACAGGTTGGAATTGAGATGAGGACATTTGTTCTTTAGTCAACAGATGTCGAATAATGCGGCAGGAAAGGTTTGGCAAGTGGAAAAGCGACAAGTGTTGATTTGTGGACTTTTGTTGTGTTTGTGGCAGATCGGGGTAGTTTCGTGGGCATGGTTGCGATGGACGAGCTGGATCCCCGGGTGAAACGGACCCGTCGGATGCTTTTTCAAGCCTTGGAGGATCTATTGGCGGAGAAGGAGTTCGATGCGATTTCGATGCAGGATTTGGCTGAGCGATCCACGTTGAACCGAGGGACGATCTACTTGCACTTCAAGGACAAGTTCGCGCTTTTGGAGGCGATGATCGGGGACAAGTTCCAGGCCCATTTCGAGGCTCGGATGGCGGGGGCGGGAGCAGGCTGCTTGGGGGCGGTGCGGGTCCTGATCTTGGCCGTGTGCGACTTTTTTGGAGGGATGGGATGCCGTGAACATCGGGGCCCTTTTGCGCCGATTGTGGAAGCGACGGTGCGAGGAATCCTGCGGGAGTATTTGATTGAGGGGCTGAAAAAGGGGGACAAAGCGACCTCGTGTGCGGACGCTGAGTTGCGTGCGACGGCGGTCAGCTGGGCGGTGTGCGGGACCGTTCAAGAATGGAGCCGAGAGCAGTCGATTCCAGCCGAGGAGTTGGCGGGATCGGTGCTGCCGTTGGTGGCCGGGACTCTGTATTTGGATTGAGACGCGAGCTGGCGGTTGGTTTTCCGGTTCCGTCATGCAAGGATCCGCCGGCCCGCGATGGACGACAACGGATTCAGCATTTTCACGACACGGCTGCAGGTGCGTCCGGACGACATCGACCTGAATGCTCATGTGCATCATAGTCGGTATCTCGACTATGTGTTGGCGGCACGGTTCGACCAGATGGAGCGTTGCTACGGGATGTCCATGGGGCAGTTTCTGGAGCGGGGACTGAGTTGGTTTGTGCGGACGGCGCACATCGAGCATCTGCGTCCCTTGGCGATGGGTCAGTGGATGACGGTTGAAACCCGGATTGGGAATATTGGCCGTCGCGGGGTTCGGGTGGACTTTGAGATACATCGGGAAGTCGATGGGCGGCTCTGTGCGGAAGGCTACTTTGATTACCAGTTGGTTTCCCGGGATTCGGGGCGGCCGGTGACGCTTCCAGAGGACATTGTGGAACAATATTCCCTGTGATCGCTTAGGCCGCGGCTTCGGAGAGAAGGGCCTGGAGGTCGAGGGGATGGCTGTGCATGGCGAGGCGACCATCGGCGAGGCGCGGCCATTCCTCGGGTGCTCGATCGCGGTAGAGCTCGAGGCCGTTGCCATCGGGATCGGTGAGGTAGAGGGCCTCGCTGACGCCGTGGTCGGAGGCGCCTTCAAGGGGGATTCCGGCTTGGGTGAGTCGCTTCAGGGCATTCCCCAGGGATGGCCGATCGGGGTAAAGAAAGGCGGCGTGGAACAGCCCGGTGTGACCTGCTGGCGGCGGAGACCCGCCGCGGCTTTGCCAGGTATTGAGGCCGATGTGGTGGTGGTAGCTTCCTGCGGAGAGGAAGGCGGCAGACGAGCCCCAGCGCTGGGTCACCTCAAATCCAAGAACGTCTTGGTAGAAGGCAATGGCACGGTCGAGGTCGCTGACCTTGAGGTGGACGTGGCCAACCTGGACCCGGGGGTCGATGGGAGAGCGCTGCATGCCCGAATCCTGCCGGATGACGGGGATTTCGGCCAATGCCGGCGCGGGCTGCTGAGCATGCAGGAAAAGCATGCTCCAGGGCCATGAGCCATCACTAGAGTTTGGCTGGATCGATCCAGTTCAAGGTGACTTCCCCCAGTCCGCTAAGCATGAACTGGACGCCAATGGCGGCGAGGATGAGGCCCATCAGGCGGGTGGCAATGTCGAGGCCCATCGGGCCGAGCAGGCGTCCGATGCGCTCGCTGACCAGTAGGAGCAGCCAGACGGCGACCGCCATGCCGGCGATGACCGCGGACATGGCGATGCGCTCGCCCCAGGACCCGGCCTGACCGGCGAAAAGGATGACGGTGCTGATCGATCCCGGACCCACGAAGAGTGGTACTCCAACGGGAATGAGGAGGTTGCGAAAGCGGTGTTCGGCCTCTTCCAATTCGGATTGCTCGCCGACTTGGTCGGCCATTTGCCCGACCTTCTTGCCTTCCTGGCCGCGGACCATGCCGATGCCACTGAGGAGCAGAAGGATGCCGCCAGCAATGCGAAAGGCCGAGAGGGAGACGCCGAAGAAATCGAGGATGCTATTTCCGAACCAGAAGAAGACCCAGAGCATGACGAGGATGAAGGCGGCAAGGAAAAGGGCCACATATCGCTGGGCAGCGGGTCGTTCTCCAGTAGTGGCCTGAATGTAGACCGGCAGGTTCCCGAGGGGATTCATGATGGCGAACAGTGCCGCCGCGAAGTGGAGGATGGGGGTTTTATCCATGGCGCAGGCGACGACCTTTCCCCTCTGAAGAGGGACTGGCAAGTCTGCGACTCGCGCTTTCCGATCGGGGTGCGTTTTGCATGCATCAGGTGCAGAATGGGGAGATGGACCGATCGGAAGAGGTTTTCTTTGGGCGTTTTGAAGATTCAGAAATCAATGGGTTAGCTCGTTGAGGACGGGCTGGTCCGGGGGATGCGATCGAATGCGCTCCGCCGGAGAGCCGTCTCTCCTGCCAGAACCTTTCTTTGATTCTGACCCATGAAAACGAAACCAAACCTGAACTCGATGCGTCTGTTGGTGCTGGTGGTCGTTGCCTCATTCGGTTGGGCCGCCGCCCAAGAGGATGTTGAGGTGCTGACCCGCGGGCCGATGCATGAAGCTTTTGCGGAAGCGGTGTCTTTCGAACCGGAGCCCGGTCTGGTGGTGGCCTCGTCCCCGCCAGAGTGGATTGATGAGTTGCCACCGGACCAGCGTCCGGAGGGGGACAATGTGGCTTGGATTCCTGGCTATTGGGGCTGGGATGATGAGCAAAATGACTACCTGTGGATCAGTGGTGTGTGGCGGGATGTGCCTCCCGGTCGCCAATGGGTTCCTGGGTATTGGAACTCGGTCGACTCGGGGTACCAGTGGATTTCCGGTTACTGGGGAGATGTGGAAACCGAGGAGGTGACCTATGTTTCTACGGCGCCTCCGACGACATTGGAGGTGGGGCCGAATGTAGCTGCCCCGAGTCAGAGCCATGTCTGGGTGCCTGGAAACTGGCGTTGGTCGGAAAGCCGCTATGCGTGGCGTCCGGGTTACTGGATCGAGCCTCGCAGCGGTTGGACTTGGGTTCCGGCCCGTTATGTGTGGACGCCGCGAGGGTTTGTTTACGTGAATGGTTATTGGGATTACGGGATCACCCGGCGTGGGGTGCTGTTTGCTCCGGTATCGTTCCGGCACTCGGTGTGGAATCGTCCTGGCTACCACTACACGCCGCAGGTGGTGATCGATTTGGGCGTGGTTTCGGCACACTTGTTCGTGCGGCCGAGACTTCATCACTATTATTTTGGTGACTACTATGCTCCCCGTTATCGGGATGCCGGGTACTATGCGAATTTCCAATGGCATCAGCGCCACGGCGGGTATGATCCGATTTTTGCTTACCAGAGCTGGCAACATCGTGGGGATCGTCATTGGGCGCGCATGCGGGCTCAGGAATACGATTTCTACCGGAAGAATGATCGCTATCGTCCTCCCCACACTTGGTCGGTGATGAAGGGTTTGACCCAAATGTGCTTGGAGAAGCCTTATGATCGTCAACGCTTGTTTGCTTCGACTTTCGAAGCGGCGACTCGGTCCAGCTCAGGTCCTGCTCGGTTCCGGCCTTTGGAGTCGGATCGCAAGTCTCGAATCGTGTCTGAACGCGCCCAGTTCCAACAGTTCACTTCCATGCGTCGGGAGATGGAAAGGTCGAAACCTTCCGCTGCGGGGAAGGTGAGTCATGATGGACGGATGAAGGCATCTCCTGTGGCCAGCCGTCAGCGGATGGGACAGGGTGGGCTTCCTGCGCGTCCTCGTCCTGCGGCTCCTAACGCCTCGCGAGCTCAGAACCGCCCTCCTGCCGCAATGCCTAAGCAGAATCGTCCGGGGGAAAGGAAGGCTCAGGACCGTAAGGCGGCTCCTCAGCAACCGCAGCAGCAGCGCAAGGCGGCTCCCCAGCGCCCTCAGCAGCAACGCAAGGCGGCTCCTCAGCAACCGCAGCAGCGCAAGGCGGCTCCTCAGCAACCGCAGCAGCGCAAGGCGGCTCCTCAGCAACCGCAGCAGCGCAAGGCGGCTCCCCAGCAACCGCAGCAGCGCAAGGCGGCTCCCCAGCGCCCTCAGCAGCAACGCAAGGCGGCTCCTCAGCAACCGCAGCAGCAGCGCAAAGCCGCTCCTCAGCAACCGCAGCAGCAACGTAAGGTCGCTCCCCAGCGCCCTCAGCAGCAGCGCAAGGCGTCTCCCCAGCGCCCTCAGCAGCAACGCAAGGCGGCTCCCCAGCGCCCTCAGCAGCAACGCAAGGCGTCTCCTCAGCAACCGCAGCAGCAACGTAAGGTCGCTCCCCAGCGCCCTCAGCAGCAGCGCAAGGCCGCTCCCCAGCGCCCTCAGCAGCAGCGCAAGGCGGCTCCTCAGCGCCCTCAGCAGCAACGTAAGATGGTTCCTCAGCAGCCGCGTAAAGATCGCGGCAAGGATCGCTGAAACCGCTGAAATCTCAACGGACGCCGATGCGGGTCGCCCAAGCGGTCCACTCGGCGTCCATGTCTTTGACGGTTTCGGGCCGCTCGGGAGCGAGGTTGTGAAGCTCCAAGGGGTCGTTCGCGAGGTCGTAAAGTTCCCAAGGGGCAGTGGCTTGGTCGCGAACCACTTTGAGGCTTCCTTGTCGCCAAGCGGCATGTCCGAGGTGCTCCCATCCGAGATGCCGATCGGTCCCAGCTTCCCCTTTGAGAATGGGAATCAGCGATTGGCCCTCCAGTGCTTGGATGGGTCGACCCTGAAGGGTCTTCGGATAGGAAGCTCCGGCGGCTTCACAGAGGGTGGGCATGATGTCGATGACGTGGCCTACGGCATCGGTGCCATGACCGGATTGATGACGAAGGGTGAGCGGCCAGGAGATGATCAGTGGAGTTCGGCAGCCACCCTCCTCAGTGAACTTTTTGAATTTCCTCAGTGGAGTGTTGGCGGTCGCGGCACCGGAGCGTCCGAAGCTTTGGTAGGAATCGACGGAGCCGATCGGCCCGGTGAGATCGGGTCGGAAGTTTTTGCCGAGGGGGCCTTCTTCCGCAGAGGCACCATTGTCGGAGAGAAATAGGATGAGGGTGTTTTCGAGGCGGCCGCTGCGGTGCAGTTCATCGAGGACGCGTCCGATGTTTTGGTCCATGCGCTCGACCATGGCGGCGTGGGTGGCGAGCTTGCGGCTCATTTGTTTCCGTTGGGATTCCTCGAGGTCGTTCCAAGAGGAGACTTCGCCTGGAGGAAGGGGGGTGTTCGGTGGCAGGAGCCCGAGATCGAGGAGTCGCTGGTGGCGGGCTTGGCGGATCGGGTCCCAGCCCTGAGCATAGCGGGGAAGGTATTTCTGGATGAGAGCCTCGGGAGCGTGGAGGGGCCAGTGGGGAGCAGTGTAGGCGAGGTAGAGGAAGAAGGGCTGGTGGTCTGGAGTGGCACGGAGCATGGCCAGGGCGTGGTCGGTAAAGTCGTCGGTCACATAATAGTCCGGGTGGGCCACAGGCTGGATTTCTCGGTCATCTTCAGCGAAGATGCGGTGGGTGTTCGGGGTCTTCCCCTTGCGGATGTCGAAGTAGTTCATGGCCCCAGAAATGAGACCGTAGGAGTGATCGAATCCACGATCGATCGGCCAGTTCGGGCGTTGTTCTCCGACGTGCCATTTCCCGGCAAGGAGGGTGCGGTAGCCGACGGGTTTGAGGACTTCGGCCAGGGTGACACAGCGATCATTGAGATAGCCTTGATACGGGCCAGGGGAGCCATCGCCGGAATCCACCATGCCGCCCATTCCAGCTTGGTGGGGATAGAGGCCGGTGAGGAGGGCTGCGCGGGACGGACAACAGCGGGCTCCATTGTAGAATTGACGAAAGCGGACTCCCTTGGCGGCGAGCGAGTCGAGAACGGGGGTTTCGATCTCCCCTCCGTAGCAGCCGAGGTCCGACCAGCCGAGGTCATCGGCCAGGATGACGAGCATATCGGGTTTCCGCAGAGGAATGGCTCCAGCGGAAACCAGCGAAAGCAAGAGGATGAGAAGGCATTTCACGCCGTGCAGGGTAGTGGTCCCTGTCACGACGAAAACTCAAAATCCGAGGCCAGGGAAATCAGCGGCTAAAGTGGTTCAGAACCCAAGAAATCAACAGCACCTGAGGCGTTGTCAGGAGGGGCAGGGCGAGGGTGGCTTTCCACGAGCGAGTGGTTTCGCGAAGTGCCATGATCTCGGTGTAGTCCGTGGCGGCGCCAGCCATCAGGAAGGTGAAAGCATTGCCCGGGGCACCGGCCCGACGAAGCAGGTCCGCCGCGATCGGGCTGGAGCCTTCGGAGCAGACTTCAATGATGGTGGTGGCAATGAGGGTAAGCAGAAGTCCCAACAGGCTGGGTCCGAAAAACTCCTGGAAGGTGTGGTCGGGGACGAAGGTTTGAATGGCAGCGGCCATGACGAAGCCGAAGAAGATCCAGCGGAGAATCATCCGCGATTCGCTCAGGCCCGCCTTGAGCATGCGGCGGAGGTTTCCATCTCCTGGCCGGATGTTGCGCCAGACTTCGGCGAGGCCGTCGCGCAGACGGTATTGCTCGGGGATGTCGATGGCGTGGGGATTCTGCGGCAGGGTGCCTCGCTTGACGAGGAGGTCGGTGACGCGGCCGCTGATGATTCCGATCACCATCGAGAGGACGATGAAGGAAAGGGTCCACTTCCAGCCGATGAGCCCGATGAGGATCAGGGTGAGAGAGAGGGAGTTCCACGGACTGGAAACGAGGAAGGCGATGACCTGACCGAGCGAGGCTCCTTTGCGGTAGAGCTGCATGCCGACCATGAGAATGCCATGGTTGCAGAGGTCGAGCAGGGTGCCGGCAAAGGTCGCGCGGAGGATTCCGCTGGTGGTGCCCCCTTGTCCGAGGAGGCGGGCGACCACTTCCTTCGGTACCTGCCCCAGCACTCCGACGGCGGCAATCCCCACGAGAATGCCCCACCAAGATTTGGCCATCAGCTCCCAGGTTCCGTCGGCGAAGGTTTGCCATTTTGCGGGCCCGCCGCCGATGAAGTGGGCGATCACGCCGACAGCCACTACGATGAGCGAACCCCAGAGTAGGAAGTCGACGCGTCCGCCTCCACCGCAGCAGGAGGCTTCGCCTTCACTCCCCCCGCAGCAGGAGGCTGCCGCAGGGGGGTGTGTTTCGCCGCTGTGTTCGTGCTTTCCTGCACAACAAGACGAGGCGGAATGGGCGGCGGAAGAAGTTTCTTCGTGGTGGTCTCCCCCACAACCGCAAGACGCGGGCTCCGCGGAGTGGCCCCCGCAGCACGGAGACTTGGCGTCCCGCTTGGAGTGGCATTCCGAAGAAGAGGGATCGGAGGGAGAGGGGTGGGATTTCATGACAATCGACGGCGGTAGAGTTGGATGAGTTCTTCCAGACGTTGCTCAAGGCGTTCGGCATCCTCGGTGGCGTCGGTCACGCAGTGGCGGACGTGATCTTCGAGCAGCTTGGCTTCGAGCCCGCGCAAGGCGGAGTGGATGGAAGAAATGGTGTGAAGGACTTCCGGGCATTCGCGGTTTTCCTGAATCATGCGACCGACTCCTTGGAGCTGGCCGACGATGCGATTCACACGACCGATCAGAGGCTTCGACTGGGCGTCATCGCGATGCATGCGAAATAGGTAGGGGGGGTATATGGAAATGTCCAACAGGAATTTTTGGAGGAGGCTTGGCAGGGCGGGGAAAGGCTTGCAGTCTGGGGATTGTGGAGATCGAGCTGAAGCAAGTGGTGAAGCGGTTCTCCCGGACTCTTGCGCTGGATGGAATCGACTTGCGTCTGGGGCCGGGAGTGGTGTCGGTGATCGGTCTCAATGGGGCTGGCAAAACGACCTTGTTGAATTGTTTGGCGGGGTTGTTGAAACCGAGTTCGGGGACGATCACCTTCGATGGGCGGCCGTTTTCCAAAGAGGATCTGGCCTTGGCTCGGCGGATTGCCTGGATGCCGGATTTTCCGCTGGCCTTCCAGAATCAGACGATTCTTGAGCACATTGCCTTGTGGGTGAGGTGCTATGGTGGGGAACGACCGGGCTTGGAGGACCGAGTGCTCGAGGTGTTGGAGGCACTGGGGATTTGGGAGATTGCGGAGCATCCGATGGGAGAGCTGAGCCGCGGTCAGCATTACAAGGCGGCCTTGGCGGCACAGGTGGTGGTGGAGCCCGAGTTGTGGGTGCTCGATGAGCCCTTTGCCTCGGGAATGGATCCCCGAGGTCTGCAGGCATTTCGGAACTGGGCGGAGGAACGAGTGGCGAGCGGGGGGACGGTGGTGTTCTCGACGCAGATTTTGGAGATGGCCGAGGGTTTTTGCGATCGTTTGGTGGTGCTGGAGGATGGCAAGCTGGCCTATGATCTCAGTCGCGAAGAGCTGGCTGCCATGCCGGTGAGGGGTTCGGGAAGTTTGCGCGAGCGATGGTTGGAAGCGGGGGAGGCATCGCCATGATTCGTGGAGACCGGGCTTGGCTCCGTCTTCTGAAGGCACGTTCGCGGACCGGTTTGGCTCGGCATCCGGTGCTACGGAGGAAGCCGCGGAAGATCGATTGGAATCGATCCATTTCGGTGCTGAAGTGCGGCCGTTGGTGGTGCCTGTCGTGGCCATCGCGGCCCTATGCTGGGGCGAGGTGGAGGGCTCTTGGAAGGACATGGCGACGCTGTGGATGGGCTGGATCTCGATTGGAATCATGATCCGGGTGGCAGCGGTGTTCGGAGATGAAGGTGCGTTGGCATTGGTTGCCTGCTTGCCGTTGAGTTCCCGCGAGGTGTTCCGCGAATGGATTCTTCATTGGACGAAGGCCGCAAAGTGGATGTTGCTCGACGGAGTCCTGATTTTCTGGACCTTGGCGTGGCTGCGAGACGACCGGGAATGGGAATGCATCGTGGGTGGGGTGATCGGGGCCTTCGCGTGGACCTGCTTGATTCTGGCAGTGACGATGTCCTGGAGAAGTGGGATGCTACGTTTGAAATCCGGAAAGCTAAGGTTGGCGGTATGGGGAGTGGTCTTGCTCGGGTGGGGAGCGGTTTGGTTCCGGCCGAGAGGCTCGCTGGGGGAGATTTGCTTGGAAGCGGTTCGTCACACGCCGGTGTTTTGGGTGATCGAATGGGTCGAGCGAGGATGGGGTGGCCTGCCCTACCTGCTGGGAATGGTGGGGGTCTCGATCATCGCCTTTGCTGCAGCCTACAGGGATCAGGAGCGACGGTATGAGAAGCCGGAGGACTTGCCGAGAGAGCATGATCCGCTGGACGAGGAATTGGACGAGAAGAACGGCGATCGCGAGATGGATCGATCATCCAAGCTGGGAAGGATTCGTGAAATCCTGTTCCGCGATTCTGCGGCGGAGTTTGCAGATAAGGGAAGGCTGGACGAGTGGATGGTGGCGGGGATGGACCCCGAAGGGCTGAAAGCCATCGACGTGGCGGGAAATAGCGACGTTCCGTGGATGAAACGTGGGGTCTGGGGGCTGGGATGGTTGGTGGTCGCTGGGGTGGTGAAGGGGGCCTTGCCTTCGTTTTTGGTCAAGGAAGTCCTGGTGATCTGCCTGGGCGCGATCGGTGTGTTGTTGGCGGCGCCAGTGATCGGTGGCTCTTGGGGCGGACTGGTTCCGATGGGAAGGGGGGGCCTTGCGGTCGCTTTGTGGTCGGTGTTGCCGGTATCTCCCCGGCGCGTGGGATGGGGTGTTTTGAGGGTGAATGTCCTCCGCGTTCTGTCTGCCAGCGGCCATCTTTGGCTCTTCTCATGGTTGGTGGTGGAACCCGCCCGAGTGCCGGGTCTTTGGATGGGGATGTTGATCGTCTTGCTGGGGCTTCAGCCGTGGGCGGTGGTATTTTGGCTGGGGAGTACCAGTCGACCGGTGCGTCCCCGGCCGTGGCTCCGGCTTGCCACGATCTTGCTCTTCGTGGGGGCGGGTAGCGCCTCGTTGATTTTGGGGCTGACAGCGCCTTTCGAGGAGGGGTCCGGCGTTCATCGATGGCAGTTCATCGTGGCGGGGTGGGGAGTTTTGGGAGGAATCTCGATGTTCAAGCTCCTTGCTGACCTTGAGAGGGGTCGATGTGACCTGCGAGGCCGACCCTGAGGCTTGGGCGTCGGCGGCTCTCGTCCTTCACCCTTGCATTCGCCGGGTCGCTGGCGTTCTCTCCGCCTCTGCGTATGGCTGAAACCCGAACCGTTGACCTCACGACGCTCGATACCGAGGCGCCTCGCAAGCGCATCGCCGAGCTCGGGAGGTATCTTTGACGTCCCGCGACTCGAACGCGAACTTGCCACCATCGAAGAGGCCATGGGTGCCCCAGATTTCTGGGACAATCCCGATCGCGCCCGCGACATGAATACGAAGGCTTCCAGCCTCAAAAAGAAGCTGGAGACTTATCAGAAGCTTGGTGGAGGCCTTGATGACGTGTTGGCTGCCATTGAGCTGGCGAAGGAATTCGATGATCAGGCGTCCGCGGTCGAAGCTTTCGAGCAAGCGGACCAGCTCAGCCGGGATATCAGTGCATTCGAGCTGCTGACTTTGCTGGATAAGCCGAACGACTCCGCCAATTGCTACCTGCAGATTCAGGCGGGGGCTGGAGGCACGGAGGCCTGTGATTGGGCTCAGATGCTCCAACGGATGTATGTCCGGTGGGCGGAAAAGAAGGGATTTTCCTGCGAAACGATTGACTGGGAAGATGGCGATGAAGCGGGCCTGCGCTCGGTGACCGTCAAAATCACCGGTGAAAACGCTTATGGATTTCTCAAGAATGAGCGAGGTGTTCACCGTTTGGTGCGGATCTCTCCCTTCGACTCTGCGGGCAAGCGCCATACCTCATTTTCATCGGTCGATGCGACCCCGGAAGTGAATGACGAGATCAAGATCGAGATCTCCGAAAAGGATATCGAGATCACCACCGCTCGCTCGGGCGGCAAAGGCGGTCAGAACGTCAATAAGGTGGAGACCGCGGTGTTGCTCCGCCACCTTCCGACCGGGATTTTGATCAAGTCCACTGCGGCGCGAACTCAGGGTCAGAACCGGGAACTCGCCTTTCAGATTTTGAAGGCCAAGTTGCTTCAGATCGAAGAGGACAAGCGCGCTGCTGCCGCCGAACAGGCCTATGGTGAAAAGGGCGAAATCGCTTGGGGAAATCAGATCCGCTCCTATGTGTTCCAGCCCTATCAGAAGGTCCTCGACCTCCGAACCGGCGAGGAAAGCGGAAACATCCAAGCGGTGATGGATGGCGACATCGATGGGTTCATCGAAGCCAAACTGCGGGGAAAAGTCCGGGTGAAGGGCGCGAAAGACGAAGATTAGGATCCAGAGCGGAGCGGGGCGGAGCTTGATCACTCAGGCACTCCCCCTCCTTCCATTGGTTTCGGATCAAGCGAAGCGAGCACAAAAGATTGGCGGTAGGTGGGCGGTGATGAGTTGCCAATCGTCGCCGCCATTTTCAGAGATCCACAACGAGCCGGTCGTCGATCCCATGACAAGCCGTTCGCCGCTGGAGTCGATATCGAGCCCGTGACGGTAAATGAGATCCCAGGCAGGCCCCTCGGGCAGCCCTCGCGATAGAGTTTCGAAGGATTTTCCTCCATCGCGAGTTCGGGTGACCACCAACCTGCCGTCGACCGGGTAGCGGAACTCATCTTTTTTGGCCGGAACGAACCAAGCCGTCTCGGGATCCGTGGGGTGGACGGCGACGGCAAAGCCAAAGGCAGAGGGCTCGACTTGCGAGATTTTGGACCAGGATTGCGCGTCATCGTCTGAGCGATAGATGGAGCAATGATGCTGGACCCATAGGCGGTGAGGAGCCGCCGGACAGCGGACCATGCGATGGGGGTCCTGGCCTTCTGGATTGGCTCCACCCTGATCTTCTGGAAGGAAATCGTAGCTCATCCCGTGAGCTCCCTGGCTCCAAGTTTCCCCGTCATCCTGCGTATTCCACACCCCACCACAGGAGATAGCGACGGCCACTCTACGGGGGTCATCTGGGTGGACACAGATCGAATGGATGCCTGGCCAGTCGTAACCTCCGCCCGCCCATTGGGCCCGTTCGGGCCGATCCCACAAGCTTCTTACCAATTGCCAACTGGAGCCCCCATCGTGGGACCGAAAGAGTCCACCGGGCAAGGTGCCGCACCACAGGCCATCGGGCCGGCCATCGGATTCGAGGCACCAGATTTTCTCCAATGACCATGGAACCGGAACTTGCCGCCATGGATCGAGAATATCAGGGACTTCATCCGGTTTTGGCGGGTAGGCAGGGGGGGCGAGTTCCTCCCAACCACATCCACCATCGGAGGACCGATGGAGTTTGGTGCCGAAGTGGCCATGTTCGACTGCGGCCAGCAGGCGTCCATCGTGGTGGAGAAGCATCGGCACTTGGATGCCGAGAAATGCTTGCCCGCAGGGGATCCATCCTGCGGAGGTGCGTTCGAATGAGAAGAGTCCTTTGCGGGTCCCGAGGTCAATGCGGTCGCTCATGATCGAGGGTGGAAGGTTTTCAGCCGCCGGAGAGGGCTTGCATCAGGAAGATTTCTCCCGCGGCGGGGAGCGGATCGGAAAGATTTTGGCGGTCGCGAACGGACTCCCCATCGAGGAAAACCACGACGTGTTTGCGAACGGCTCCCCGATCATCGAGGAGGTAGCTGCGAAGCCGGGGATTGGTCGCGAAGAACCCCTCCAAGGCCTCCCGCACGGTGGCACCCGTGACTTCGCCGGGCTCGACGTCGACGTGGGTTTGAATGTGCTGCGACATCGAGAGCGAAGCCATTCTGCATCTATCTCCCACGTCTCCGGGGGAGGTCAAGGCCGCGCTTTCTCCTTTGGCCTGAACGAGCATCTCCGAACTTGACTCCTTCGCGCTGAGTTCGTGGGCTATCCGAATGCTTGGATCCTGTTCCCTCGGGATGGGTGCGGGCATGACAACCCATCAACCCATGACACAACCCATGAAACCCAGTGTCCCTCCGTTCCGGAGGGTTCCTACCGGATCGTGCGCAGTAATTGCCGCGTGCGCCCTCCTTGGAAATCTCCACGGAGCAGAAAAAACCTACACGTACTTCCGATTTGAGCCGACGCAGATCATTTCTGGAAGCACCCAGATTCAGCTATCGGAGTTTACGTTCTCGCTTGGTGGAACGCTGCTCAATCTGAATGACAACAACGGCAGCGGCATCGATGCCGTGACGGTTGGAGTGACCTGCGGCGCCCAGGATCCCGATGCGGGTGAGGGTCCGAACAAAGTCGTCGATGGCGACGTGAACACGAAGTGGTTTCACGGCTCCCCATTGGAGGATCTGATCTTCACCTTTGGCTCGGCGGTTACGATCGACAGCTACAACTGGGCGAGTGCCAACGATAGCGTTGGCTTCAATCGCTCTCCGGTCTCCTGGAACTTCTATGGAAGTGATGACGGCGAAACCTGGACCTTGCTGGATGCGCGCAATCAATACCCCATCACCCATCAGAATCTGACCTATCAGGATGGGTTTGCAATTCCCGACGAGGTCGCACCCTACGTGGGCTTGTTTGCGCTGGATTTCGCCGAGGCGGGCAATGTTCCGGCAATCGCTCTGAATGGCTCGTCATTCGATCTCGCGTGGGAAACGGAGTTTGCCGATGAAGTGACGATTTCTCCGGCTCCCGGCTCGGTGGCGGGCGACGGCTTCGATACCGTCACTCCTCCTGATAACAGCACGACGCTCTACACGATCACTGCGGCACAAACCAGCACCGGAGCTGAAGCCACGGCGGTGCTGCCCTTGCGGACGGTCGCTCCGGGAACCGCCAGCTATCAATACCTCAGATTTACCGCGACGCAGCTGCGATCTGGAAACAACACGGGATTGATTCAAATCTCGGAATTCGACTTCTACTTTGAAGATGGCGAAGTGGTGCCCGTGGCGGCGACGTCGGTAGGGGGCAACACTCCCGCTAATGAAGGTCTCGACAAGTTGTTCGATGGCATTGAGGGAGATGGAAATAAGTGGCTCGATTTCGGCAATGCTGCGGTCGTCTTCGATTTCGGAGAAGTGGTCACAGTGGACTCCTATGCTTACTTCCTGGGCAATGATGCGCCAGACCGTGATCCGATCCAATGGCGCATTGAGGGAAGCAATGACCAGGAAAGTTGGACCCTGGTCGACCATGTCGATTTTGACTATCCGCATCCCACCGTGCGCAACATTGGGACGGGGGTCATTCCCATCCCTGGCAACTCCCTGCCACCGCTGATTCTATCCTTCACCGGAGACGCCAAGACGGTCGTGCAAGGGGAACCATGGGTGCTGTACTGGGCGACGGCGGCCTCAGACGGAGCGACGATTTCCCCCGACCTCGGGGCTGTAGCGGCCGAAGGTTCATGGACTCTTCACCCTTCGACCTTGGGGACCTTCACCTACACTCTGGAAGCGACGTCCACCGGAAACGCTGCAGTTGCCACGGCGAGTGTGTCGGTTGAGGTGATTGCAGCACCTTCGATTACTGAAATTGATTACGACGATTTTAGTAGTTCGAGCGATGAGCTGGAGCACTTGGGGCCTTCTGGCATCGACAATGCGCAGCTGCAGCTCACGCCGGCCGAAAACAGCCTGAATGCGGCTTCGTGGTTCCGGTTGCGGAAGTCCGTCGCAGGGGGCTTTGAGGCCAGGATTGGACTCAATTTGACGACCGATTCCACTGTCTCGGCCGCCGACGGCTTGGCCTTTGTGGTGCAGAATCATCCTGAAGGGTCCGCCGCCACCAACCCAGGACCCGCCGAGAACGGCTTGGGAGAAAATGCGCTGAACCTCAAGATTGAGAGCTATGGGGGCGATCCCAATGATGGTTCGACGATTGAAGTTCGAGCGGGCAGTGAGGTGCTGGCCTCGGTATCGGCCTATCAAATTCCTGGAGTTCGACTGCGTGGTCTGGCGGAGAATCCGTACACTTTGGCCACGCCTACGGGCAGTGCGCCCTATGAACTTCGGATGGTGTATGTGCCAGGTGACCTTGATGTTTACCTGGACGGCATTGCGGTGATTCAGAATGTCGATGTCGACCTTGCTGAGATCGGTGCGGTGGATGCGGAAGGCACTGCCTACCTCGGTTTCACGGGCAGGACTGGGGGGATCAACCAGCGCAACGCAATCGCCTATTGGAAAATGGCATATGGGGACTTCACGGAGAGTCATGATTTTGAAGTCGTGACGACCTTACCGTTCTTCGATCCAGAGACAGGAGAGCTTGCGGGTTACGATCTGGTTTGGTGGGGCACCGAAGGCATGGAATATGAAATCCACTACACCGAGGATCTCGGGCAGTGGGAGTATTTCGATTCGGTTCCCGGAATCGATGGGCAGGGAGGATATCGAATCCCGAGCCTTCCCGGTGATTTCCCGCGGGAGTTCTATCGGGTCGAGGAAGTTTCTTCCGCTCCGTGAGAGAGAGCAAACACACCTGTTCTCGGTAGATCGTACCGGGAACAGGTTCCCTTCTTGCGCCAGAGTGGGCTCATCTCCACTCTGGCGCCATGCGTTGGCTCGTTTGGTTTTTGTGGCTATCGGTGGCATCGGCCAATGACACGGCCATGCATGATGGAGGGAGTGGTCCGGAACCCGTGGGCTGGACTGGGACGGAGGAGAGCATCATTCGGATGGTGCGCGAGGAGGTGGAGGTGGAAATGAATCCCTTCGATTCCGCCGTCAGCTGCCGATTTGTGCTGGTGAGCGGGAAGAGTCAGGGCCCAGCCGTGCAGTTTTTGGGATTCCCAGATCTCACCCGCAGCTCGGCGTATGAAGGAGACACCGTTGGACCGTTGCGGGAAGTTCGAACCTACGTCAATGGACGGGAAGTACCCAGTGTGCGGATGAGCAAACGTCTCGATCGCGACGGGCAATGGATCGAGCTTCCCCACCCTGAACCTCCCTGTGAGACGTGGCATGTGGTGAAGGTCACTTTTCCTCCTGGGGAGGAGGTGGTGGTGGAGAGGCGGTTTCGCACCGATAACGCACGCACAGCGGGTGGTCCGGTGTTTTTTGCCTACACGACCCGGACCGGAGGGAATTGGCGCGGAACGATCGGGCGCGGCACCTTTGTGGTCCGGTTGTCAGAGGGGCTGGAGGCAGCCCAATTGGATTTGGAGCCGACCGCAGGTTGGCAGCGCAGCGCCGATGGACGCACGCTGCAATTGGTTTGGCAGGATTTTGAGCCCCGCGACCAATCCGAGCGTTCGGGTTGGTCCGTGGGGTGGTTTCCCAAGCCGGGCACCGTTGCCGACGAGGCCGAAACGAAGCGCCAGCTCCGAGCGGTTTTTGCCGAATCAGAGACTCCTGCTGTGAAGTAGCGGTCAGGGCTGGAAGAGCACTTTGCCTTGGCGATCAGGTGCCTCGAGGCGTTCAAGCGCGGCGGAAAAGTCTCCAAGTGGGTGAGTGGAATCGATCGGAACATCGAGTTTTCCATCGGCCATCAACTGGGCAAGCAACCCGTAGGTGCGATGGACTTCGGGGAGCCGGGCATTTTCCAACCACTTAGTCATCCAGAATCCATGGAGGCTGATGTCTTTGAAAATGAGCAATCCGTTGGGCACTTTGAGAGGCTTGCGTCCCATGGCACCGTAGGTGACGTGACTTCCCCCTTCGGCGAGAAGATTCATCAAGCGGAGGGCACTATCGCCGCCCACCGCATTGAGAGCCAGCACAGGGCGGTCATCGCCAAGAAGCGCTTTCGCGGCGTCGACGGCGTCGCCCTCATCGAGGAGGACTTCATCAGCTCCCAGGTTCTTCAGCTCCGTCATGAGTTCGGGACGGCGAACCAAGTTGAGGGTGCGCCAGCCAAGGACTTTGCAGATCTGGATGACACACCGACCGACTCCTGAATTGGCCGCGTTTTGCACCACCCAGCCACCCGGAGGTGGGGCGACGAAGCCGTGAAGCATCCGGAACGCGGTGGCGGGGTTGACCTTCAGCATCGAGGCCTGAAGGGGATCGATGCCTTCCGGAAGTTTGAACAGCACGTCGCCAGGAAAGATTGTCTCTCGGGCCCACATCGCACCGCGAGACAGCACAATGACGCGGTCGCCCGGTGAAAAGCCTTCGTGGAGACTCTCGGTAACTTCGGCGCAGCCTTCGATACCCGGTGTGGCGGGCAACTCAGGCTTCACGCCGTAGGTGCCCTCAATGAAATTGAGGTCCGCTGGATTGATCGGTGAGGCCAAAACTTTCAGGCGGACGAAGCCATCGGGAAGCGAAGCGGGTGGATCTTCCGTGAGGCCGAGGACGTCGGCAGGCACACCGCAGGCGGAAAAGGAAAGTTTCATGGCCCTTTCTCGTGCCTCCAGGGGGACGGGTCAAGGGGAGGGCAGGAGATGCGGACCGAATGCGGGAATGTTCCCACACGTCTCAGGAGGCGGGATCCGCGCTTTGTCGTCGACAGATGAGTTCAATCATGACCCTGTCAGCAGCTGATCCTTGATAAAAACCATATCTCTCATTTTCGAATCAAAATAGGCATTTTATCCCACTAGTGCATCGTCAGGAAATTAACAGGCATACGATCTGCTTTAGCGAAGCATGCCCAAAGCGTTACCGCCCTTGAAAGTCAGCAAAAAGCAACGCGGCGAACTTGAAGCCAT
>NZ_JACHFD010000018.1 GCF_014201715.1 Haloferula luteola | reverse complement strand
CTGGCTGCAAGCACAACAGGGAAAACGAGCACGGAAGGCTGCCTGATAACCGCTGCCGCCAAGAAAAATCAAACGGCGGCACAGACCACGGTTACAACGGAGTGACGGGGCCATCAACCCAGAAAGAGCAAAGTGACACCCGCAACCACAATGTGAAAGTGCGAGGACTGACCCCTTTGAGAAGTCACCGGTGCGATCAAGAAGACCGCTACGGACGCCGCCGTTCCGGGGCAGAGCTATGGCTATGCCTACGATGAGATCGGGAATCGGACTACCGCCACCTTCGGCACCTCCCCGAACACTTCCACCCTCACCTACACCCGCAACGATCTCAACCAATACACCAACATCGCCCACCCGGGCACCTTCGACCTACTTGTAAGAGCGAGTGGTGCGGTGACCGCCACGGCCACCACCTACACGACCGTCCAATCCATCACCAGCCAAGGCGACCTTTACGGGCTGCGGATGCAGTCCACGGGCAACACCACCACTGGCCGGAAATCCACGACGACCGTCAAGCTGCAAAGCGACAACACCCTGCAGGCGTCCATCGAGCATTGGGTGCCCAAGGCGAGTGAAGCACGGACTTATGATCTGGATGGAAATTTGACAACCGACTCGCGCTGGACCTACACTTGGGACGGTGAAAATCGACTCGTGAAACTCACTCCCAAAACCGGTGCTCCGAACGTGACTCTGTGGTATTCGTATGATTATCGCGGTCGGCGGATTGGAAGAAAGGTTGCTGACGCGCGATCCTCCCCGACGAAAACGACCATCACCGGGTTCGTTTACGACGACTGGAATCCGGTCGCAGAATGGGATGCCGTGGCAACCGGCACCGGCACGCCAACAACAGGCAGCTACGTTTTGCGTCGCACCCAGCTTTGGGGCCTCGACCTCGGTGGTGGCGGAGCCACTCCCTACGGTAGGACAAACTTTCAGGATGCAGGTGGGGTGGGCGGCCTGCTCGCCGTTTCGTATCACGACACCACCAATCGTCACTACCTTCCTGGCTACGACGCCAATGGGAACATCATCTCATGGTCGGCCGGAGACGGGGAACTCCTCCAGCGTATGGATTACGATCCCTTCGGAAATCGAATCTTCGAAGAGAAGCTGGCGACTAGCACCAATGGAATTGCTTCCCTAGGCACCGTGCCGAGCTACGGATTTTCGACAAAGCCACAGGACACGGGGAGTGACTTCCTCTACTACGGTTATCGTTACTACGATCCGATGACCGGGCGGTGGCCATCGAGGGATCCCATCGAAGAAGCAGGCGGGATTAATTTGTATGGTTTTTTATCCAATAGTGCAGTTCGTTGCGTGGATCTGCTCGGGGGTAAGGTGGTCACTACCGAGGGTGAAGAATACCGAGGGTCTGCCCTGAAAGCGTTGAGCCTGTTCGGGCATGCGCTATGTTGGGATGAGGAAAGTAAAGAGACGGGCACGTATGTATTAAGGTTGAACAAAAAGCCGGGTGATCTAAAAGGCGACGACCTTAAGCTGGGGAGCGCTCTTGTCGAGGCAATTAAGAGCGAGACGGACGAATACAAGTTGAAGTATGGGTCGCCGCCGAGATACATGGATGGAATTGTTTATTGGTCGCCGACATCCAAGATTGATATAAGAGTTGAGAGTGGCGTGGTTCGCAGTGTGAAACATAGCGGGCAAATATATCAAATATATGAAAATGAAGACGGGGTATCTAATTCAACGGAGCTTTTGTGGCATGAGCTAATCGGTCATGGTGTGTTTGGTAAGAAAGGGAATGTCTTCGGGCATGAGAAGAAGGCGGAAAACGCATATGGAGCATATGCTCAAACGAGCGCTACGTCATGGAATGGTTATTATGATGGGGCGGTTTACGTTGAAAATATAGCTAAGGCCAAGGCGGATCCTAATGCTAAGCCGAGAAGTAGGCGTTATTACACGAAGGATGACGCCGTGATATACGGATGGCTTTCCAAATAACACGATATTTGTTGACTATGAGTTGTGAAAAGAAAATGAGCTATCAACGCATCGGCTTTTGTTTGTCTCAGGCGGTTGTGGTAATGATTCTTTACGCATTTTCGAGCAATGGGCTCTTTGGTAGTGATGAAAGGAGCCTGATTCCTAATGTGCTTAAGCTTGGATTTGAAAAATACAACCTCATGGTGGAGGTGCGTGTTATGAATAATGATGGGGTTGGCGTCACAGCTGGCATTCGGAACCAAGTCCTAAGAGTTCCGGCGAGTGAGCTTGATGGGATAACACACATATTAATGGAAACGGTTAGAGTGTCTGGCTATGCGGCCACGGATGGGGATGTTTCTCTCGAGTCAGTCCGGAATGGCGGGTTTGTTTTGTCGTTTAGTTTCGGAAAGGGCGTTTGGCACGGCATCGGGGATGATCGTCGAGAGCTGGTTTTCCCCCATGTGAAAATATATTTTGGGCACGACGGGTATGAACGATTGCTCATTGAACGACCATTCGGACGGTTCCAGAACAAGTGGGAGGTAATCATTAAGGAGTTGGGTGAGGTTGGTAAGTCGGGCGGGATTCTGGATTCGGTCGAATACCCGAATGGTCATTCGACAATCTTCCCGGATGGTGAAGTAAAGGATGGCGTGCTGCCAGAGCTCAGCGAGTAACCCGGAGTCTTAGATGGAAGTGCCTGTCAAAGGGGTCAGTCCTCGCACTTTCACATTGTGGTTGCGGGTGTCACTTTGCTCTTTCTGGGTTGATGGCCCCGTCACTCCGTTAAGAAGCGTTGATGGAGTGCCTTGACGGCGGGTGGGAGGTGTGCGAGGGCAATCCAGTGAGGTTCGTTGGCTGCCTCGGGGAGCGTTCTTGCCCTGGGCCATTTCGGCAGAGGTGGGGCGCGCCGCACAAGGTCGTCAGAACTGACGAGACGAGTGAGGAGGATGACGAAGTTGATGGGATGAAATGTGAAAGTGCCAGGGCTGACCCGAATGGCGGATGCTGAAGCGGCTCACATGATTTGATTTGTGCCGCGCCGCCGGGATGATAGTTCTGAGCCAGCAGGGATTTGAGGTCGTGATTTTGCATGGCAAGCAGGGGTTCGAGCAGGTGCTTGTGGTTCGATACCGTGCAGCCGCGTGGTCGCGATGAGATTGCAGAGAATGGTTGCTTTTTTGCCGGTGTCTCCCCCTCCGACACAGAGCCAGTCTTTCTTGCCGACGGCGGTGGGCCGGATCGAGTATCTCGCTGCGCTTGCCAAGCCGATGGCTCAACATGGGGTCATTCATGTCTCTGGTATCCGCTTGACATCCTCCTCGGGAACGGGTGCCGATGGAGTAAATATGGGAAGAAAGTCGGGTGATTAAAAAAGCTTGATGAAGTCCTTGGTGAATGCTGCTCTGTTGGCAAATCTAATATGAGAAAGTTTAAAAAACTCTTCCAATGGATGCCCATGTTTTTCGGGTTACAGATCGTTCAAGGTCAAAGCTACCATTTTGATACCACCATCAATGGAGAGCAAACATTGCAAGTGGATGGGAATCTCAAGGTCAGTCAGTATGGGGGAGGGTATGGAGGAGATTTTGACGTGGTGGGTGCAGCTGTTTTGGGGAGCGGATATCTGCCCATTCCCGATCTGCCCTCTGGCGTGGAGGGTAAATACTTCGGTCCCGTGACCATTGGGAATGCTCGGAGAAGTATGTTTTATTTTTCCAAGACGGGAACTTACATTACGGGTGATTTCATGGTTCCAGTCGCGAGGATCAATAATCACGGGGGTCCCATTCGTTTGGTGGTCTGCCCGGACGGCTGGGATTATATGTCGGGAGGTGCTTTTTATACTCTGGCTAGCACCAATTATGGAGGGACGGACACGAATGGGGCTGCGGGGAATCAGCTCTACGCACTTGACAAGAGGTCATTTGGTGGTGGGGATTATGTGCGCTTTTTTGCTTATGTTTCAAATGGATTCACTCATTTGTTCATGGAGTTCGATGCGCGGGCGGCCAATTCTACGCAGGATATTGTGAGAGGTGTCTATGTTGAGGTTGAAGCCGAAGGTTTGATATCTCTGACGGGGCTCGTTTCGTCCGAATTGGCGCTGCCATTGATTGAGTTGAATTCTGTATCAAAGCCGAATACAGGTCAGACCGGAAATCCATTGGGTCCTTCCGTGACGAAAATCTCAACCGACGAAACCATCATCGGCGGAGTGGTGACTTTGTCAGAACCTCAGGGGGATATTTCGATGGGAATCTTTGGCGATTGAGATTTCTATGGGGAAGCGTGTGTCAGCTTTTCGATGATGCCATTCTGGACTGTCCTGAATGGCTAACGCCCAAATTTGACATCCGACTCGTGTTGAATCGATACGTTGGACGGTCGTAAATCGACTTGTGGGCACATCCGGTGACGGGGTGTAAATCGTGACGGTTTTGAAATCTGCCTGGCGCGGCGGAAATCCTGCGATTGGGTCCACCTCGCGAGGCTCTGTGCCGCTCCCAGGAGGTTCTCGCCGTGCTCGGAATGGCTCCCGCGGTGCCGCTTTCTCCGCCTTTCACGCCCATCCCACCCGCAGGTTGAGCCGCGCCAGACGCAGCAGGTGGTCAGCGAGATTGCCTACACCGATGCCTCGCGCCGATCTTACGATGCCTATGGTAGCAATACGGTCCGCTCTCATCTGCCTCGCTTGCGTGCCAAACACGTGCTCGGCACGCGCCCTCACCCGGCTCTTCCTGCGGTTCTCCCGCTTCTGCGCCGCGCTCAGCGGTTTGCCCTTCGATCCCTTTTGGCAAATGCGTGTCTTGACCCGCTTGCGCCGCAGCATCGGCATCGATCCGCGACTCCGATACGCGCTGTCGGCATCGACCGTGCCGTTACCCTCCTCGACGAGATCCTGAAAGCACTGGCTGTCGTGCTCGCTGGCGGCACTGACCCGGTCGTCCCGCACCAGCTTGGTTTCCACATCCGTCTTCCCGTGGTTCTTGTAGCCGTCGTGGGCCTCGTTGTGCTTCTTCGCCCATCGCGCGTCGCGGTCCTTCTGGCAAAGCATCCGCGGCTTGTGTTCCCCATCCTCCGGGGTCTCGCCCCGCTTGATCGCCGTGTAGTGCCCTCTTGGGAGTTGGACAGCCTTCGTTCTTATTCAGGCTGCGGTGTTGCATCGTATTGGGTGGTATCGGGTTGGTGAGTTGTGTTTGATGTCCCTCTCGGCGGTCTTGGCCCGGCCTGGTAAGCTCCAGCGCGTGGCCGAGGACCTCGCGGGGTGCAGCAGTCGAGGACCGGCATGAACAGGCATCAGCCAAAGCGGCCGGATGCCGCTTCAGACTCCGCTTGCCGAGCTGAGCAGGGGGCAATCTTCCTTGGACCGAGTTTTTTCCATGGAGTGGGGGTAAGAGGGCGGCTATGCCCGGGGTGTGGGAAAGGAAAAGAAAGCAACACGGCTGATTCTGATTGAGGATCATGCCGATTTCCGGGAGTCGGTTTCGATGGTGCTGAGCCAGCGAGGGTATGAGGTGGTGGGGGAGTTTTCGACGATGGAGGATGCCTTGGAGGCGATTCGCGGTGGGATGTCTGCGGATTTGGTGTTGTCTGATTTGGGATTGCCCGGGATGGGAGGGATCGACGGGATCCGTCAGATTCGGGAGTTGATGCCGCTGGTTCAAGTGCTGGTGTTGACGGCCTTTACCGACAAAGCGAAGGTGTTTGCGGCGTTGGAGTCGGGGGCGCATGGCTATTTGGTGAAGGCGGGGAGTGCGACGCGATTGATCGAGACTCTGGAGGAGGTTTTGGCTGGAGGGACTCCCCTGGATCCCAAGATTGCGGGGATGATTCTGCAGACTTTTCGTCGATTGAGCCCGATTCCTTCGAATGAGGCATTGTCGGCGCGCGAGTGTGAGGTGCTGCAGCTTTCGGCCAAGGGTCTGACCCGTCAGGAGATCGCGGATCAACTTGAGTTGAGCCAGCATTCGGTCACGGAGTACATCAAGCGGAGCTTCGACAAGTTGCACGTGCGCAGCCTTCCCGCGGCGGTGAGTGAGGCGATTCGGCGGGGATTCCTCGATTTGTCCTGATGGGGGCACGGTGTCCCCATTTTTGGTGACATGACAAAATCCGTTCTGGTGGGATGATGGTGGTGTTCCCGGACACGAAAGTTTCCAGGTTTCATGACGAAATAGGGGCCGCATGAGTGTGCGGCCCCTTTCGTTTGCAGGGTGATGGGTGGGGTGGTAAGCAGCGCGGCGAGATGGAATGGATCGACGAACTTTCTCGGCAAACGCGCAAGCGCAGCGACCCATGGATCGTGTTGGAAGGTCGTCATGCGGTGGAGGGGGCCATCAGTGGCTGGTGGGATGTGCAGGGGATTTTGGCGGCGGACGATTGCGAATGGATGTTGCCGATTTGGAGTGGGTTGGAGCTGACGCGGGTGGAGCGTAAGATGCTTGAGCAGGTGGCGGGCTATGCGTTTCACCGCGGATTGATTGCCTTGGCGAAGTTGCCGGACGAACGGCGGGATGTGGCGAGTCTGATGAAGGAGTTGCCGGAGGATGCGCGGGTGGTGGTGTGTCCGTCGTTGGCGGATGCTTCGAATGCGGGGGCGATTGTGCGGAATGCGGCAGCATTGGGGGCTCAGGCGGTCCTTTTTGGCGACGAAGGGGTTTCTCCGTATGAGCGGAAGGCGGTGAGGGCGTCGAGTGGGGCGCTTTTCCGAATTCCGATCCGGGTGGCGGATGGCGGGCAGATTTTGCGATGCCTGAAGGCGGCGAAGTTCCGTTTGGTGGGAGCGGATGGCGGGGAGGAAACGGCGTCTCTGGAATCGTGCGAGTGGGACGAGGGCCGAGTGGCTCTGGTGATTGGATCCGAAGACCAGGGTTTGAATGGATTTTGGAAAGCCGCCTGCGATGTGCGGGTGCGGATTCCGATGGTTTCCGGGGTGGACTCGCTGAATGCGGCGGCGGCCTCGGCGGTGATGTTATGGGAAATGAAAAAGGCGCGGGGCTGAAAGAGCCGCCGCGCCTGATCGGAGGGGGAGGGGATCGCCTAGACGAGCGGGCTCGGATAGTCGCCATTTTCGACGAGCGCGGCGATCGAAGCGACGACGTGCGGTTTGTCATCGGGGTAGGTGACGCCGAACCAGTTGGCGGAGGTTTCGAGCACGGTGCAGTCGGCGAGGTCCTTGCGGATGAGGTCGTCGACCACGGTGGGGATGTAGCACTCGCTTTTCAGTTCGCTGCCTTTTTCCTGGAGGAACTCGGTGAAATGGGTCTCGAGTTGGGCGAGGAAAGAGGGGGTAAAGCCCCAGAAATTCATGGAGACGGGTCGATCGAGCGCGACCTCGAGGAGGTCGCCCCCGATGCGGGTGCCGCGTGCGATGCCGTCGTCGCCCAGAGCGATTTCGACGACTTCTTCGACGTCGGTCAGGAGGCTTTCAGGAGTGGTTTCGCAGATGCCCCGGTTGACGGAGCCGTGTTCGGACAAGGTGTTGCGCAGGGGATAGCCGACCATGGCGTAGTGTTCCTTGCCGTCGTTTCCGGGGTGTTTGGCGAACCAATCGGCAACCACAGCATAGGCGTTGGCGCCATAGAAGTCGTCGGCATTGACGACGGCGAAGGGGCCTTGGATTTCGTGGCGGGCGGCGCGGACGGCGTGGGCGGTGCCCCAGGGTTTTTGGCGGCCCTCGGGGACGGAGAATCCCTCGGGGAGGTCGTCGAGTTTCTGAAAGGCGTATGCGACTTCGATGCGGCCGGCAAAGCGGGCGCCGACGGTTTCGCGAAAGGCATCGGCGAAGTCTTCGCGGATGACAAAAACCACTTTGCCGAAGCCCGCCCGGATGGCGTCGAAGACCGAGTAGTCGAGAACGGTTTCTCCATGGGGACCCATCGGATCCATTTGTTTGAGGCCTCCGTATCGGGAGCCCATGCCGGCGGCGAGAACGAGAAGGGTCGGTTTCATCAGTGGAACGGCGGAGGGATGGCAATCCGCGAGCGCGTGATAGAGGGGGAGGCCGGGGTGTGTCCAGTGCCGACAGGATTCACGGGAGACTCGCATATCCCTTGCCCGTCACGGAAGGGTCACCTTAGCCTTTCGCCGTGCCGGACACCGCCGAATCCATTGAATTGCTCACCGATCGGGAACATGCCCGCAAGGTCTATCGGGCCATGCTGGAGGCGCGCCTGTTGGAAACCAAGCTGTCGAGCCTGTACAAGGCCGGCAAGATTGTCGGCGGCGTGTATTTGGGGAAGGGGCAGGAGGCGGTGAGTGCGTCTCTGGGCAGCTGCCTGATTCCTGGCACGGACGTGTTTGCGCCCTTGATTCGCGATCAGGGTGGGCGCACGGCGTTCGGGGAAGAAGTGATTGATTGTGCCCGTACCTATTTGGGATCGGCGGAAGGGCCGATGCGGGGACGCGACGGGAATATTCACCGTGGGCGTCCGGAGCGCGGGATGTTAGCGATGATTTCGCATCTCGGCGCGGCGGTTTCGGTGGTTGCGGGGTGGTTGCTGGCGCGTCGATTGCAAGGGCGCCTGGAGGGGATGGTGGGTGCGACGTGCATTGGTGACGGTGCGACTTCGACCGGAGCCTTCCACGAAGGTTTGAATGCGGCGGCGGTGGAGAGGCTGCCGTTGGTGGTGGTGGTGGCGAACAATCAGTTTGCGTATTCCACGCCGAATGACCGGCAGTTTGCTTGTGAGGATCTGTTGGATCGAGCCAAGGGATATGGCGTGAGAGGGTATTCGGTGGATGGCACGGATTTTCTCGCTTGCCTGCGGGTGATGCGGGAAGCGGTGGCGGAGGCGCGGCGGGGTGGTGGCCCACAGATGGTGGTGGCCCGCTTGCTGCGGCTGACGGGGCATGGTGAGCACGACGACGCAAGCTACGTTCCTGAGTCCCTGAAGTGTGGAGCATTGGGCCAGGACTGCATGGCCGTGGCGGCAGGTCAGTTGGTGGAGGAAGGCTACGCAGAGGAGGCCGAGTTGGCCGAGTGGCAGGAGGAGATCGGGGAAAAAGTGCAGGCGGCTTTGGCGGCAGCGCAGCGTGACCCGAAACCGGACCCCTGGAGGGAGCAGTGGGAAGCTTTTTCAATGCCTCAGACGGGCGACCAAAACGCATGAGTATCACTTACGTCGACGCCATTCTGGAGGCGCAGGATCATCTCTTGAGGGAGGATCCGCGGGTTTTCCTGTACGGTCAGGATATCAGTCGCTTTGGTGGGGCTTTCAAGGCCACGAAGGGCCTTGCGGAAGCGTATCCGGGGCGGGTGCTGGATTCCCCTATCAGCGAGGATGCGATGATCGGAATGGCGATCGGAGCGGCCTTGGCGGGCATGCGACCGGTGGTGGAGATGCAATTTGCGGATTTCTCGTCGATTGCTTTCAATCAGATCGTGAACCACGCGGGCACGCACTTTTATCGTACGGGCATGCCGGTGCCGATCACGGTGCGTCTTCCGTCGGGGGGAACTCCGGGCTCAGGGCCGTTCCATAGCCAGAGCATGGAGGCGATTTATTCGCATTATCCGGGGTTGGTGGTGGTGACGCCGGCTACGGTCTCGGATGCCTACCACATGCTTTTGCAGTCGGTGGCGTTGGATGATCCTGTGGTCTACTGTGAGCACAAGTTCCTGTATCGTTGGCTCAAGGCCTCATCGATCGATCGTGAAGCTCCGCCCTTGGGGCAGGCGCGAATCACCCGGCCGGGCAAGCATGCGACGATCGTGGCCTACAGCGCGATGGTGCATGAAGCGGTGCGGGCGGCCGACCGTCTTAAGGTGGAGAGCGGTTGGGAGATCGAAGTGGTCGACCTGCGCACGGTGAAGCCGCTCGACATGGATACGGTGTTGGCGAGTGTGGCGCGCACTGGCCGATTGTTGGCTCTCGGGGAGGCGTTCCCTTGGGGGGGCGTCACGGCTGAAGTGGTGGCCCGGGTGGCGAGCGAAGGTTTCCATCTGCTGGATGCACCACCCAAGCGTTTCAATTCCCGGGACACTCCGGTGCCCTATCATCCGAATCTTTGGGCCGCCCATCGGCCTACGCCCGAGACCATTTGTCTCGCGATGCGTGAACTTCTCGCTTTTTAGCCGTCATGCCGACTGTTCCGATCCTGATGCCCCAATTGGGCGAATCCATTGCTGAGGCGACCGTGATCCGTATTGATATCACGCCGGGTGGCGTGGTGGAGGCGGATCAAGAGGTCATTGAAGTGGAAACGCAAAAAGCGACGATGGGAGTGACCACGCTGTGCCGAGGTACGGTGAAGGAGATTTTGGCGGAGGAGGGGAAGACCTACGCCGTCGGGAGTACCTTGGGGTTCCTGGAGGTGACGGAGGATGAGGCGATGCGCACGGGTGTGGAAACCTTGGAGGCTGCGGCGGAAAGCCGGTCGGCGGAGCAACCGATCGCCTCGAAGGGCGAAGAGAATCTGCATTTCGCCGTCGACGACGACAGCTACGAAGAATTGCAGCCGGTGGTGGAGCCCAGTGTGCGTGGCCTTCCGGTGCCGGCAGGTGTGAAGGGGGCGCACTACATTTCACCGCGAATGCGTGCGCGGATGGACGAGATGGGACTGCGTGAAGCGGACATTTCGGCCGTGGTGGGAACCGGGGCGGGCGGACGAGTGACGGTCGAGGACTTGGAGAAATTCCTCGATTACATTTCGAAATGGCCGAGCAGCCATGCTTCACCGATGCGATTGGCGGTGGCGGATGCGATGCGTCGGAGCTGGACGCGACCGCTGGCGACCGTGAGTCGCCCGGTGTTGTTGGATCGGGTGCTCGAGCATCGACGGCAGCAGGATCCGAAACCGGGGCTGACCTTGTATGTCTTGCGAGCATTTGCGAAGGCCTTGGCCGAGGATCCGGCCAGTGCGGGTTTCTTGATTGGCGAGCGGATTGTTCACCCCCGGGCCTTTGATATCGGAGTGGCGGTGCAGGTGGAAGATGGCGTGGTGGTTCCGGTGTTGCGAAATGTGGACACGATGACTTTGGCGCAGTTGACCGATGAATACGCGAACATGGTCGACCGCGCGCGTCGGCGGCGATTGCGTGAGGACGACACCAAGGGCGGGATCGCGACGGTGACGAACTTCGGCACTTTCGGTTTGACCCATGGAACGCCGATTCCTCTACCAAATGAGACCTTGATTTTGGGATTGGCTGCCGGGGTGAAAAAGCCGGTGTGGAGTGCTCAGGTTGAAGCATTTGTGCCCGCCACGGAAGCAGAGTTGATCGTGACCTTTGATCACCGTGTGGTCGATGGTGGCGGAGCGGGTCTGTTGCTGGGTCGGATTGCCGACTTGTTGCAATCACCCGCGGGGCTGTAGGGCGATGAAGGCGGCGGGACGTGTCACCCTCCTTGCCTTGGTCGTTGGCCTGGGAGCGGCGGCTCTTGTCTGGGCATTGGGTCGAGATCCGGGGCTGCCGAGTTCCTGCGGATGGAATCGTTGGACGGGGCTCTATTGCCCTGGCTGTGGAATGACGCGTGCCCTGGAGGCTTTGCTGAAAGGTGATGGATGGAATGCCTTTCGGTTCAATCCGCTGGGGATGATCCTGATGCCCCTGGGGTTCATCGGGTTGGCGCCCTCCTTGTGGGCATGGTTGCGAGGCCAGCCGCCGAAGCGGCCTCTGAACATGAGCACCCGGCAAGCCTTGGGCTGGGTGGCCGTGGTGGTGGCTTTCGGGGTGCTTCGGAACCTTCCCTGGGTGCCTTTTTGTTGGCTGGCCCCAGGGGGGCGATGATCAAGCGATCAAGCTTTTCCGAGAAGCTTGGCGACGTGCTTGGCGAGGACGTCGACTTCCAAATTGACTCGTTGGCCAGCGCTCCGGGTGTGGACGTTGGTGTGCGCGAACGTGTGGGGAATGATCCAAAAGGTCGCGAGGTCGTCCTCGAGGGAGGCGATGGTTAGGGAAATTCCGTCAATGGCGAGGGAGCCTTTGTCGATGCAGTAGGGAACGAGATGGCGGGGCAATCTCAGGGCGAAGCGGTGGTCCTGCCCTATGGGCTCGACGGCTTCGACGAGACCGGTGGCGTCGACATGGCCGAGAACGAAATGCCCGCCGAGGCGATCTCCGACGCGGAGGGCCCGCTCTAGGTTGACGAGGGAGCCCTCGGTGAGATCTCCCAAGGAGGTGACTTCCAGGGTTTGGCGCAGGACGTCGAAGCCAGCGCCCTTGGCATCGAGGTGGATGACGGTGAGGCAAACTCCATTGATGGCGACCGAATCCCCTTCCGCCAATTCCGCGGCGAAAGGGAGGTCGAGGGTGAGGCGGGCCTGATCGCCGCGGAATTCAATCGAGCGGACGCAGCCGGTGGCTTCAACGAGGCCGGTGAACATGACGTTAGTGGGCCGTGGGGGCTGCCTCGGGAGATTCTGCGGCGGGAAGCACTTCGGAGTGGGCTTCGGGAGTCTTCAGTTCGAACATTTTGTCGATCCCGGGATCCGGGAAGAACATGAACAGGCTTCCGACCAGGATGGTGGGAATGAGTGCGGAGGCGGCCAATTTGGCGGGAGAAATCCCATCGCCAAAGAAGCGACCGAGGAGGGCCTGTCCGGCCGGGTTCGGAGCATTGGCGATGACGGTGAGTCCACCTCCGGTCACGGCGCCGGCGAGGACTGCGTATTTCATGTGAGCGCCCAGGCCTGGCACCTGGCTGGCCAAGAAGGTGATGGCCGCGTTGTCATTGAAAGAGGTGAGGATGGTCGAACCGATGAACAGCGGCCATTGATCGAGGCTGCTGAGGATGGGGGCGAGCCACCAGCCCTGCAATCCACCATGGATGACGAGGCCGGAGAGGAAAAAGCCGACGAGCACGGGTCCGCGCAGGTTGACCTCATCTTGGTAGTGAGCGGTGGCCAGGCGGAAGGCGAGGAAGAACAGGAATGCGCCGACGAAGATCGAGGGATAGTGGGCAAAGTAGACGGTGATGCCCATGAACAGGAGATGGACGATGGTGACCCAAACCGGGATGGCCCGGTGCTTGCCACCGAGGTCGCCTTTGCCGTCGCCATCGTGATCGGCGAGTTTGCGACCCATTTCCTGGAGTTCTTTGCGGAAAAACAGGAAGTAGAGGATGGCGGAGGCGATCACTCCCATGACGGCCTTATCGCCGTAGTGGGTGAGCATTTCCATGGTGGTGAGGTCCCACTTCGACGGTGCGGCGACCATCAGGACGGGCGGTGCGGCGAAGTTGGTGAGGACACCGCCAACGGAGACGTTCACAAACAGGAGTCCGAGGGTTCCGTAGGCGAATTTCGGCGAAGGCCGGAGGGCATAGAACTTCTTGGCGAGGAGCATGGCCGAGATGGTCATGGCTCCGGGTTCCGTGATGAAGGAGCCCAGCAGTGGGCCGATGATGAGAATCGAAAGCCACCATGCGGTGGGGGTTTCTTTGCCGAGTTTGGCGAAAATGCCGAGGCAGGACTCGGCGAAGCGGAGCACGGGGCGAGTGGAGGCGAGAGCCATGATGACCACCACGAACATCGGCTCGGTGAAATTGACGGAGGCCATGTAGGACTCCACCGCGCTGACATCGTAGAACGCCAGCATGGCGGCCATCAGGACGATCACCCAGATTCCAAAGATGGCCTCGATTTCGCCGAGGAAGTGGAGGGCGGTGGCTTTGAAGCTCACCATGTCTTGAGCGTAGGCGCTTTCCCCGGCGGCTTCTTTTTCTCGGCGGATCTTCGCGTCGTGGTCATGCTGGACCTTGTGCGCGTATTTGGTGATCGGGACGGCGAAGAAGGTGTGGAGGATCGCCAGCACGAAGATGATGGTGGCGACGAGGAGGAAAGGCTCTTCGGAAACTCGGTAGGAAAGTCGATCCATGATGCCGGTTTTGCCGGCAGCGGCTTCGAGTTCGGTGAATTGATCCATTTTCACCTTGAAGGGAGGCGGCTCGCCGTGGCCTGCCGCAGCCAAGGCGGGGACCGAAAACGACAGGAGGGTCAGAATGAGGAGGAACACTTGCTTCATCGCGGTCGGATGTCGGGGTCGCGGGGCAGTCTGCCGAGGTCGGGGCGGTCGGCAAGGCAAACCGACCGTGGATTGCCAACTTCCAAACGAGTGGGTAGGGGTGGGCCATGCATTGGAAATGGCTCCCAGGGTTGATGGCGATCGGACTCGCCAGTTGTGGCACTGAATCTCCGGAATCCGCCGGCGCTTCGGGGCCGTTGCCACCGGGGGCCGTTCCCCCCCGAATGGCAGGGGGAGGAACACCCCTGACTCAGGAGACTGGACTGGTCGACCAATTGAAGGACAACCCGGGCGTGGTGATGAATCCGGATGAAATTGTTTTCACGGATCCGGATGCGGAGGATCCGGATGCGATCACCACTGAACTGAAGGAGCTATTGGATGCAGCCCCAACGGAGGGTCCGTGGCGGCGGAGCTACACGAATGCGCTGAAGGAAGCGCGGCAAACGGGGAAGCCCGTGTTGATTTGGTTCACCGACTCCCAAAATAGCCCCAATTGCAAAGCCCTGAGCGAAGAACTCTTTTCTCAACAGGAATTCGAAGATTGGGCGCAGGACCACTATGTGCGCTTGATGTTCGACCAGCGGGTCACGGGCGACAAAACCGAAAACGAACCTGCGGCGAAGGCTGCTTTCATCAAGGAGATGAAGAAGCGCTACAAGGTTTTGGGTCAGCCGACTTTGGTGGTGCTGACTCCGGCCGGCGAGGTGATCGGGAAATACCGAGGTTATCGCCGGGGTGAGGCGGAATACAAATGGGGTTTGCTGCGGCAGGCGGAGCTTTTGGCGAAGAAGTCGCACGCCGCCTGGTTGAAAACGATGGAGAAAAAGGGATACCGGATGTGGTCCGATCCTCGTGGGCGCAAGATTTTCGCCAAATTGGTCTCTTATCACAAGGGGGACTTGATCTTGGTGGAACCCGATGGGAATCGCGCCAAGACCAAGGAATTCCGGCTTTCGGTGGAAGATCAGGAGTGGATCGCCGAGCAGAAGCGGCTGCGCGGCATCGAATGATCAAGCGGGCTTTTCCGAGCTTTCGGAGGAGTCCAGGCGGGCGGCGTTCTCGTGGTAGACGTGGACGTCGCGTTGCGGAAAGGGAATGGAGATGCCGGCGGCATCGAATTCCTTTTTCACCGCCTTGGTGATGTCCCAGTGCACTCGCCAGTAGTCGCTGGTTTTCGCCCATGGGCGGCAGATGAAGTTGATCGATGAATCGGCCAGCTCATGGAGTTCGACCTGAGGAGCGGGGTCTTCGAGCGTGAGTTCATGCTGGGTGACGAGACGGCGGAGGATTTCCTCAGCGAGGTCGGTATCGTCGTCGTATCCGATGCCGAAGACCATATCGACTCGGCGGGTGGGCATGCCGGTGATGTTGGTGATGGTTTGGCCCCAGACACTCTTGTTGGGCACGAGGACCTTTTTGTTGTCCCAGGTGCGGATGGTGGTGTTGACGAGACTGACGCTGACCACGGAGCCGGAGACGCCTCCGACTTCGACGGCGTCTCCGACATCGAAAGGACGATTGATCAGGAGCATGAGTCCGTTCGCGAGGTTCCCGAGGGTGTCTTGCAAGGCGAATCCCAAGATGAATGCACCGCCGCCGATCAGGGCGAGGGCGGCTCCGACATTCACGCCAACCGTTCCGAGGGCCACGATGAGACCGACGATGACGACGACGCGGCGAATCCAGGTTTTGATGAAGGTCCGTAAGAGTCCGGAAAGGTGGGAGCCTTTTTCCAAGGCCCTTTCCGTGAGCCGAGCGATCAGGGCCGCCAGGAACCAGAAGACCACCATGATTCCTATGAATTGCAGGGCGGCAAACAACCAATGGATGCCGCCATCTTTGGACCGCAGCCACTCTTGAGTGTCGTGGAGAAAGGAGCCGATATCCTTCGGGTCGGATTTGATGCCGGCGACTGCGGCTGCGTAGGCCTTTTCCTGAGAAGGGTCTCCGCCTTTGACTTCATAGGCTTTGAGAATGACGTCGAAGCGTTTGAGAAGTTGATCGCGTTGGTCCCGGAGCTGGGTCAATTCCGTTCGATTGCCGGAGCCTTGTCGGACGGCGATCTCTGCCGCAGCGACTTTGCCTGAAGTGATGCGCAATTGCTCGAACCAGCGCTCCATGGTGGATTGGATTTCGTCCCGAGTGAGGGGATCGAGCTGAATGGCGAGGGTATCGGTATCGACTTCCGGATCCACGGCTGGGGTCGTTTCGGCCGCGGCAGTGGGGGAAGCAGAGGGCTCGCTTTGGGCGGAAAGAGGGGCCGCGAAGGCCATCGCCGCCACCAAGAAAGTCGGCAGTACGAGGGATTTGCGTAGCATGTCCGCCCAACCTGAACCGGTGAGGGGATGCGTCAAGAAATGGGGGGCAAGATCCGAGAAATCGCGGATTTGGGCGAAGTCATCATTTCCCCTCAAAAACTTCTTGCGCGGTTCGGGGGATGCCCCTATCAACCGCGCACCCCGCTCCGGCGGGCCTGATCCGAATCTTTGAGGAGGAAAGGGGCATTAGCTCAGTTGGTAGAGCACTTGCATGGCATGCAAGGGGTCAGCGGTTCGAATCCGCTATGCTCCACCACTCCGCGATTCGCGGAGTGAATCCAAGCTGCAAGGCCACTCATGAATGGATGAGTGGTTTTTTTGAATCCTGCCCAACTTAGCCAGCGTGCCCCGTGTGTTCCCGTAACTTGGCAGACGACGAAGATTCGGAGAAATTGACTGTGATGCCTCGGGTCACGAATATTTCCGCGTACGAATTTGCGCCCTTGCGCGAGCTGCGGGAGTTGCGTGCTCACCTGCTGGATTTTTGTAAGAGCCACGATCTCAAGGGGACCATCCTGATTGCGCCGGAGGGCATCAATCTGTTTGTGGCAGGGCGTCATTTGGCCATCGAAGAGTTGGTCTTTGAGTTGCGGACGATTCCCGGATTGGAGCATTTGCAGCCCAAGTACAGCGAGAGTCAGGATCAGCCCTTCAGCCGCATGCTGGTGCGCATCAAGAAGGAGATCATCGCGTTTGGCGTCGAGGGCATCGACCCAGTGAATCGCCCAGCGCCACGGATCAAGCCTGAGGAACTGAAGCGTTGGCTCGATGAAGGTCGGCCGGTGGTGCTGTATGATACGCGAAATGACTACGAGGTGAAGCTCGGGACTTTCAAGGGAGCCCTCCCTGCCGGTATCGACCGATTCCGTGATTTTCCGGCTGCGGTGGAGAAGTTGCCTGAGGAAATGAAGGAAGCTCCGGTGGTGACTTTTTGCACCGGGGGCATCCGCTGTGAAAAAGCCGCCCCATTTTTGCAGCAGTCGGGCTTCAAGGAGGTCTATCAGCTCGATGGGGGGATTCTTAAGTATTTCGAAATCGTCGGCAATCAGCACTACGAGGGTGAGTGCTTTGTGTTCGATCAGAGGGTGGGACTTGATCCGGCCCTGCGAGAGTCGGGATCGGTGGTGTGTTTCGCTTGCCAGACGCCGCTGACAGCGGACGAAGCAGAGGATCCGCGCTACGTGGAGGGCGAGTCCTGCCCGTATTGTTACGTGAGTGATGGAGCCCGTAGGGAGTCCGAACGGGTCGCCCGCCAGGCGGCCCTTGATGAGGTCATTGACCCTCTTCCCGGGAGTGTGCCTTACGATAATTTTAAGCCGATTCGAATGCCCGTGACTCAGGCGGGGAAGCCGTTGGTGGAAGCATTGGACGGACTGTTCCCGTTCTTCGGTCGGGACTCCTGGCTGGAATTGATCGATCAGGGTCGAATCCTGGGACCGGATGGGGAAGCTGCGAAGGTGGACCGGAGGGTCAAGGACGGGGAAGAATATCTACGGGTTCTCCCTGGAACCTTGGAGCCCCCGGTGAACGCCCAAATCACTCTGATCCACCAGGATGAAGCGATGTGGGCGATTGATAAGCCGGCACCGTTGCCGATGCACCCATCTGGCCGATTCCATCGCAACACGCTTGAGTTTCTGCTGCGCCAAGCCTGGTCGCCTGAAGTGCCGCGTCCTGCGCATCGACTCGATGCGAATACCAGCGGTGTCGTGGTCGGTGCCCGCACTCGGCATTTTGCCAAGCTGATGCAGCCTCAATTCGCCCGCGGGGAGGTTGAAAAGCGGTATTTGGCCAAAGTCTATGGGCATCCGCCGGAGGACTGTTTCAGGATCGAATCCAAAATCTCAGCAAGTGCCACGGAGTTGGGAGCGCGGGAGATTGACGCCGATGGCCAGGATGCCTGCACCGAGTTTCGGGTGCTTGAGCGTTTTGATGACGGCACGGCGTTGCTGTTGGTGGAGCCTCTGACGGGCCGCACTCACCAGATTCGCATTCACCTGTGGGAATCGGGTCATCCGATTGTCGGTGATCCGGTTTACTTACCGAATCGTCAACGAGGAGACCAGCCCACGCTCAAGCCGAGCGATGCGCCGATGCAGTTGCATGCATGGTGGATCCGCCTGAAGCATCCCCTGACCGGGGAGAAAATGCGTTTTACGGTTCCGTTGCCCCCGTGGGTCCCGAAGGACGCTGCGAGTCGGAACCGTTTGCTGAGTGGGGATCGCCTCAGTTCTCCGGCTTCTCCAACCGGATGAAATAGTTCGGTCCACGTCCTGTGGATTGGAAGCTCACTCGGTGGATTGCGGCCCCACCGGCAGGAGTGGGGAGGGGGACGATCGTGGTTTGCTCCGTCAAGTCGTCCGTCCATGATTCCGGGGAAGTTCCTCCGACGACGCGCCAGCCCTCCAGGCCTTCGGCCGAAGCGATGGCGACCGAAAAGACCCCA
The DNA here is from genome assembly GCF_014201715.1 of Haloferula luteola. GTDB lineage: Bacteria > Verrucomicrobiota > Verrucomicrobiia > Verrucomicrobiales > Akkermansiaceae > Haloferula > Haloferula luteola. Next base: position 65,432 of record NZ_JACHFD010000018.1, on the reverse strand, counting down.
TCGGGAGTGATGGCAGATTCAAGAACCTGAGGTGCTTCGGAAATGGGTAATGGTTTCTCGGCGATGGCGGCGACTTCTTCAAAGGTGCTGACCGGAGTGAAGAGTGAATCAAAATAGCGATCGCCGTCGACATATGAATGCTCTTCTGTGTCACTGAGATAGCTTCCACGAACCAGTGAACTTCTTCGTATCTTGAGGGAGAAGACCGCAAACGGCGTTTTGCCACCGGGAGATCGGTCATCGGCGGTCTGCAACAAATCACCCACTCGGAAAGTTCGTGAAATGATGCCATCCTCTTCGAGGGACACATCGCTTTTGATCGCGTCCGCATCGAAGGTGAAATATCGAACGCCATCGCGTCCTGGATCTCGATTCACACCTTCTCGTTGAGTTACTCGCAGATCGAAGATGTCAGCTGATTCCAGCTGGGTTCTCATGGCTTTCGCTTGAACCGTGATGGTGTGGTTCAATTGCATGGCAACTGCTCCGATACCAACATAGATGGTATTTTTTTCGAATGAGTAGAGTGAAGCTGCGGGGCGACCACTTTGGGAAAGCCAATCCCATTGAAAACCCGCTCGGGGGTCCCAGAGAAGATCTCCCGAGGAGTAAGCGAGGCACTCGACCCCCATTAGGTTGCGTGTGCGCACATCCACTCTCGTAAGCAGGTAAGAAGGATACCCATCGAAAAAGCAGTAAGGATAAAAGTCCTCGGAAATCTCTGATCGCCAGGTCCAATCGTCTTCAATCCATGGCGAAAATACCTTCGTTTCACCAGGTTGAAGATCAAGGGAAGCTCCAGGCAAGCCTTGATCGGAAGCTCCCGAGAACGTCAGGCTGAATCTCTTGACATCGGAGCTGTGGAATTCCGACTCAACATTCATTTGGGCTACACCCAAAAATCTCTTACCCTCCGGTTCGTATCGAAGCGGAGTTCCATTTTTTTCAAATCTGAATCCAACCGGCGGATTGGAGAGGTAGAGACCTGGAAAATTTTTTTCAAAATGAAGTGAGACGGGATGAGGGTTGTACAACGTGACCAAGGGGTCGCAAACCAAATGGGGGACGACATAGTTGGTGTTCCCCCGGGGCTTCGCTTGGGTGTCGTAAAATTGCACCCTTTCTGCGATCGACAGATGGTGGCTGACGATCGAGAAGACGAATTGAACCTTTTGGATGACAGGCTGAAGCTCTGAATCAGAAGCCAGTGCCTTCTGATTCAGGAAAATGAATAGCCCAATGGCGATGGAGGCAGCTTGATGCGAGCGGACAAAGCTCATTGGCTGAAATCATGAAACCATCGACCTGATGGCAAGGGCGGAGAAAAATGGGTGAACAAACGGGAGGGAGGAACGTCGGATAGCGGATGAAGGCGATGATGATCTGGATCCTTTTCTTGCCGTTGGTGCTCTCTGCGGCGTCGCCGAAATGGGTGGAGACGGTCGATTCTCTTCAACCAGGGCCCCATCCGAACATGCGATCGATGACGGCGGAGTATCGGCTTTCGTGGAAAGGGATGGTTGATGCCGGGAAGGTCACGATGGAGTTTCGCCGGGATCGTGGAGCCATTGAAGCCGTGGCCGGTGGGCGGAGTCTCGGATGGGCCGCGAAAATGTTCCCATTTGCATTCGAGTACCGCAGTCGGCTGGATGCGGAAGATCTGCGCCCGCTCCAATCATCGGGGTGGGAAAGTGATCGAAAGGACACGATTCAACTCAAAACCCGTTGGAGGCGCCAGGAACTCTCGGTGATTGAGAAAATCACGCCACATGGCCGCGACGAACATTATCGCCGGGATCATGAATTTTCCTTTTCGGGCTGCAAGGACCTGTTTGCCGGGATTCTCCACGTGCGCAGTCAGCCGCTCGCGAAGGGAGAAATTCACCGTTTTGTCGTGTATCCGCAGACCGCGGCATATCTCGTCGAAACGCGAGTGATCGGGAGAGAGCTGCATTTTGGAAAGCCGGCGATCCGGATCGATCTCCAACTGCGCAAAATCGGCCATGAGCTGGCACTCGAAAGGTATGAGAAGTTGAAATCGGCGACGCTCTGGCTGGCAGATGATCCGGATCGCCTGCTCCTAGAGATGCGGGCCGATGCGTTCATCGGCGATGTGCGAATGGTGCTGACGGGCGCTCATCCCTTGTGAGCGCCCGAGGTGGAATCATTGCTGGTTTTCCTGAAATTCGCGAATTCGCTCGTTCATGTGATCGACCACGCCGGAGGGGAGATCATTGGACGTCATCCACTGGGTAGCGGCATTGAAATCACGGCGCATCCAACCTTCCAGCATGCGGCGATACATGCGGTCCTGTTGGCGGGCGTCTGTCATTCGCGAAATGTAGTTCGCGGATAGTTCGGGAGCGCTGCGGAACGAGTTCCAGACGAATTGTTGATACACCCGGTCATCGGCGTCGGCTGCGTGCTGGTCGAGGAACTGAGCGGCGGCCGCCGGGTCTTCTGAGGCGAGCTGATTGGTCAACCCGCGGAGGGCATTGCTGCGCATCTCTCCGGTGGGGAGCGTTTCGTAAAAGCGCACGGCCTCGTCGCGATTGGTGTTCGCCCAGGCGGTGAGGGCGTCGTCGATGCCGCGGCCGGATTCATTACCGGGATGATCGGCCAACCATTGGGCGGCTTCGGAGGGATTGCTCCGCATCATCTCATCGGCCAGGCGGCGCACTGCGCCATCGCGCAGGCGCTCGTCGCCGATCGTTTCGACCCAGGCCTTGGCCACATCGGTGCCTTGAGAAAGCATGTGAGGAAGGATGGATGCCAGGGCTTCTCCGCGTTCTCTGGAGTAGGGCATTTCGGCCATAAGCTGGCTCGCCAGCGTGGGGTCGTTGGAGGCGATACCGCGAATCACTCCCACCATGAATGGATTGACGCCGTCGCCTTCGTGGCTCGCGCGTGCCCAGGCAATCGCCCCTTGAGGATCGCTCGTTGCCCAGGTCGAGAGGATGGTGTTGCGAGCGTAGGGGTTCTCAATGTTCGCGGTGGCGTAGTTCAGAGCGGTGATGGGATCGACCTTGGCCCACGCGGTCAGGAGCATTTCATACTCCGCCATGTTTTCACGGGTGAAACCCTTTTCGCGAAACTGAGCGACGACATTTTCAAACTGGTCGCGGTCGAGCGTATTCACGAAATCGAGCCATGCCTGCACCCGGGCGAGTGGGTCTCCATTGCGGATGATCCGGTCCATTTCATCGGTGAGCACGTCCCAGGTCTCCGGATCATCGGTGGCTCCGCGATCACTGCGTTTGGAATCGGTGCCTCCTGCCAATCCGGAGCTGTCGAGTCGCCCCGAGCGAGAGGACTCAAGGGTGCCGGCCGCGGATCCTTGTTCAGCACCTTGGGCGGGAGAGGAGGGCGAAGTGGCGCGACCTGCGAAGAAGGCGACACCGCCAGCGACAACGACAGAGGCAATCCAAGGAGCATTCGGTTTCATCGATGGGATGGGAAAGGTGGAGAGAAACGGTCTTATGAGTGCGCAAACGCAGAAGTATTCCCAAAACGTCGATTTCTTCCGCATTCGATCAAGCAAAGTCCTTGCGGGCATTCATCCCATCAGGTTGGGTGGGCACTGCCTCTGATGCTCCTCGAGAGGATATTTGAATCAAGGGATGGGTTAAATCAAATGTTTGACACTTTTGTTGGGGTTGTCAGTTTCGCGGCGTGAAGGCGGCCGTGACCAAAATTGAAAGTGGCATTGCTACGCGCCAACGTTTGTTGGAAGCAGCCCAGGAACTGTTTGCTTTAAACGGATTCGATCGGGTAGCGGTGCGAGACGTGACGGAGAAAGCGGGGGCGAACGTCGCTGCGGTGAACTATCACTTTGGAAGTCGCGAAGGATTGGTGGAGAAGGTGATTGAGCGATATATCACGCCGATCAATGAAGAGCGCCTGGCGCGGCTGGATGAACTGGAGCGGCGAGTGCCGGGGAAGATGGTGCCGCTGGAGGATGTGATTGAGGCCTTTGTGCGCCCCTTTTTGACGCAGGTGAGGCGGAGTGAGCTCTCGGAAAAGCTGTGTCTGCGATTGATTGGTCGATTGATGGGAGATCATTACGGGCAAATGCCCAAGAGCCTGGAACTGCAGTTTCAATTGGTGAGTCAGCGTTTCAAGCGGGCCTTTGAAAGGGTTCTTCCAGGGGTTGCGGAAGATGATTTGGTGTGGAGAGGCCACTTCATGGCAGGGAGCATGGTTCATGCGATGGCGAACGGGGAGATGTTGCATCGACTCACTGGCGGTGTTTCGGGCGCTCCTTCGATGGAATTGACGCTTTCACGATTTGTGAAGTTTGCGGCGGCCGGGATGCGCCAGTGGGTTCCTCAAGCTCCGATTGAAATGGATGTTTCAGATTTGGAAGATTCGGAAAAAAATCCGGAAATTCCTCAGAGTGAATTTCTTTTCTGATTTCGAATGAATCGATTTTTGGCGTTTGGCCTTGTGAGTGCTGGTTCGGGGATGTTGGTGGGCTGTTCGGTCCTTCCGGCTCCGAATCGCATGGGCGAAGCAGGAGCAGCTCCTGGGAGTTGGTCGAATCAGCGGCAGGGTAAGGCGGGCATTGATGACCGCTGGGTGGATCGGCTGGGTGGACGGAGTTTGCACCGATTGGTGGCGGAGGCCTACGGTGCCAATCCGGACCTGAAGGCTTCCGCGGCGCGGGTGGATCGTGCGGTGGCCGCGGCGCGGGGAGCGGGGGCTGCCGCTCGCCCTCAGTTGAATGCCGCGCTGCAGGGGAATCGGCAGAAACAGAATTTCATTGGGCTCCCGATCAGTGGGACTGGGAGCAGCGGAGTGCTGTCTTCGATTTCTGAGAGCTATGGGGCCTCGCTTTCGTTGAGCTGGGAGATTGATCTGTGGGGCAAGGTGCGCGCTGGAGAGCAGGCGGCATTGGCGGATTTGCAGGCGCAGGGTGAACTTTATCGAGCGGCGCGTGCGTCGCTGGCAGCGCAGGTGAGCCGGGCTTGGCTGGCTCTCGCAGAGTCCAACGAGCAGATCGTGCTGGCAGAGCAGGCGGTGAAAATCCGCAAAGACAATGCCGAGTTGATCTTTGGAAGGTTTCAAACGGCCGATTCAGACACGGGTGCGAGTGGTTCTCAGGTTCGCTTGGCGCAGACGGATGTGGCGACGGCGGAAGCGACCCTGCAGCAGCGAAAGGGCGAGGCGGATCAAGCACGGAGGCAGCTGGAGATTTTACTGGGGCGCTATCCCTCTGCGGAGCTGAGTGGATCTGCCAAGCTTCCGGAGGTGCCTGCCCACCCTCCGGCGGGATTGCCCTCGGAGCTGTTGATGCGACGTCCGGATCTGTTGGCTGCGGAGCGGCAACTGGCCGCAGCGGGGAAGCGTCGAACGGAGGCGAAGTTGGCCTATTATCCCAGTTTCCCGCTCACGGCTTCGGCAGGGACCACGACCAACGAGCTGCGGAATATCTTCGACAGTGATTTTGGGGTGTGGTCGTTGGGAGGGCGTTTGGCGCAGCCTATTTTGGCGGGAGGGCAATTGCGGGCGCAGGAGGAGATCCGCACGGCGGAGGAGAAAGAGGCCTTGGCGAATCTTCAGCAGGTGGTGCTGAATGCATTTGGCGAGGTGGAGATGGCCCTGGCGGCCGACCAGTTTTTGGCTGAGCGGGAAGGTTCGGTCGGCGAGGCCCTGAAGCTGGCGATCGAAGGGGCCGACTCCGCGCAACAAGATTTCGCTGGAGGGGCGGGTGATGTGCTGACGCTTTTGCAGGCCCAAAGTCGCCGCATTGAGCTGGCTTCCCAGCATTTGACGCTTCGCCGCCTCCGGCTCGACAACCGGGTGACCCTGCACCTTGCCCTTGGAGGCGATTATCGACTTTGATGCCATGACTGAGTTTTCTGATGAAGATGTTGTTGGAGAGGAACGGCACCGCCGGGAGGCGATCCGTGCTGTGTTTTCCTTCCTGATCGCGCTGGTCGTGATAGTGCTGTGCTTCCTGTTTGGGGTGATGATGTTCCTGAACCGGGAGAAGCCGGAGACGGTGGTGACGGAGCGGCCGATTCCGGCAGTGCGGACCCAGGCGATCGAGGTTCGCCAGGTCATTCCAGAGCTGGAAAGCGAGGGGGTGATCGAGAGCCGTCGAGAGGTGAAATTGGCAGCGCAAGTGAGCGGCCGGGTGGAATGGATATCGGATCAGCTGATTGCGGGGGGCCGGGTTGCGGAAGGTGAGGTGTTGGTGAGAATTGAATCGGAGGATTTGCGGGCGCGATTGGCTGCTGCGGAGTCGGCCCTGGCGGACGCGGGTCTCTCGCTGGAAACGGAGCAAGCCCGCGGCGAGCAAGCGCGGCGGGATTGGGAGAAGCTGGGTCGGGGAGAGCCGTCGGCGTTGACGCTCCGGGAGCCGCAGATTGCCAGTGCTCGGGAGAAGGTGGCATCGGCGACGGCGGAAGTGGAGCGGGCGGGTCGGGATGTCGAGCGGACGGAAATCCGAGCGCCTTTTGGGGGGCGGGTGCGCAGTGGATCCGCGGAAGTGGGGGCAATTTTGTCGCCGGGATCCGCCGTGGCTGAGCTCTATGCGGATGCGGATCTGGAGGTCACTCTGGCATTTCCATTGCGAGATTTCGGGTTCATTGAATCGGGTGAGCATCCCAAATTTGAGGTGAGCTCGATGTTGGGCGGGGATCGCCAAACATGGCCTGCGCAGCTGGTGCGGGTGTCCGGTGAGGTGGACCGGACCACTTTGACGGGGCAGGCGGTGGCGAAGGTGGAGGCCAACGAGGGAGGGTATCCACCGGTGGGGTTGTTTGTGGACGCGAAGTTCCCTGGGAAGCCGATCGAGGGCGCCGTGGAGGTGCCGCGCTCGACGATTCGTGGCCTGGATGAAATCTGGGTCGTGCGGGAAGGCCGCTTGGCCCGGCTGAGAGTTGAAGAACTCTGGACGACGCGGGATACCGTGGTGGTACGGGCGGATTTTGAACCCGGAGATCGGCTGCTGTTGACCCGGATGAGCACTCCGGTGGAAGGGACCGAGGTTCGAGAAGCGGAGGAGGCTGGAGAATGAAAAACGCCATCAAATGGTTCAGTGAGAACCATGTCGCGGGCAATTTCCTGATGCTCGCGCTGGTGCTGGTCGGCATGTCGACCTGGTTCAAGCTGAGGAAGGAGATTTTCCCGGAGACCTCGATCGATGCGATCGCGGTTCAAGTGCCCTATCCGAATGCGACGCCGGAAGAGGTGGAGCGGGGGGTGTGTGTGCCGGTGGAGGAAGCCGTGGCGGACCTGACGGGGATCAAGAAGCTGCGATCGACGGCCACTCAGAACATGGGGGTGGTCACGATCGAGGTGGAGACGGGATACGACGTCCGCGAGGTGATGGACGATGTGAAGAGCCGGGTGGATGCGATCGACAATTTCCCGGAAGAGGCGGAGAAGCCCGTTTTGGAGGAAATTCTCATCAAGAACCCGGTGATGAGCTTGGCGATCACCACCGATCGCGATGTGGATGAGATGACGTTGACGCGTTTGGCCGAGGGCATTCGTGATGATTTGCTCACGTATGAGGGTGCGGGCATGCGGAGTGTGAGCGATGTGGTGGCGAGTTTTTTGCGGGGAGCTCCGAGAATTTCGCAGGTGTCGATTGCAGGAACTCGTGACTATGAGCTGTCGATCGAGGTTTCGGAGGATCGACTGCGCGAGTTGGGTTTATCGCACCAGCAAATCGCGGCGGCGGTAAGAAGGACGTCTGTCGATTTGCCCGGGGGATCGATCCGGACGGAAGGTGGGGAGTTGATTGTGCGAGCTCTGGGCAAGCGATACACGGCGAACGAATTTCGGACGATTCCCGTGGCGACCCGACCGGATGGTTCGGAAGTGCTGTTGGAAGACGTGGCGGTGGTGCGGGATGGTTTCGAGGATGTGGACTTGTCCGCGCAGTTCGACGGCAAGCCGGCGGTATTGGTGAATGTTTACCGTGTCGGAGAGGAGGACACGCTGGCGCTGGCGCGGTTGGTGCGGGACTATGTTGAGCACTCGAGCTCGCGGGTGCCGGAAGGGGTCAAGGTCGCGGTGTGGAATGATCAAAGCTCCTACCTGCGCGGGCGTCTTGAGCTGTTGCAGCGCAATGCGGTGAATGGCCTTTGCTTGGTCTTGCTGGTGCTCGCCCTGTTTTTGCGTCCTTCTTTGGCGCTTTTGGTGGCGCTGGGAATCCCGGTGTCGTTTGCAGGGGGTATCTGGATGATGCCGATTTTCGGGATTTCGATCAACATGATCTCCCTGTTCTCCTTCATTCTGGTGCTGGGGATTGTGGTCGATGACGCCATTGTGACGGGGGAGAATGTGTATTCGCGGATTCAAGCCGGTGAGCACCCCCGACTGGCAGCGTATGAAGGCACGCATGAGGTGAGCACGGTGGTGATTTTCGGCGTGTTGACGACGATGGCGGCGTTCACCCCTATGCTTGGGTTGAGCGGGGTGTCGGGGAAGATTTGGCCGAACATCCCGCTGGTGGTCATCCCGACGCTGGCGTTCTCCCTCTTGCAATCGAAGTTTGTTTTGCCGGCGCACCTTGCGCTCTTGGCGCCTCATCAAAAGGAGCGCCCACGCAATCCGATTTTCCGGCTCCAACGTTGGGTGGCCGGGGGCCTGGAGAAGTTTGTGGTTCGAGTCTACACGCCGGCGCTGGAGCTGTGTTTGCGGTGGCGCATTGTGACCGCCTCGGCTTTCATCGGTTTGTTGGTGGCTTCCATCGGATTTGTGGCGGGTGGGCACGTGAAGTTCATTTTCTTCCCGGAAGTCGAAGGAGACATTCTTTCCGCAAAGTTTGAACTGCCGCAAGGGGCTCCGTTTTCTGCGACTCAGGAGATTGCGAAGAAACTGGAGCAGGCGGCGATCGAGGTGGGACAGGAGCTGAGGAACAATGCGGGGGAACCGGTGTTGCGTCACCTTCTTGCCTCCTCTGGAACGCAGCCGTTCCAAACAGGGTTCAACCCGAATGGCCCCCCCAAAGCGACCCACCTTGGAGAGGTGACTTTGGAGATGTCGCCAGCGGCCGGACGATCGGTGACGGGCCAGGACTTCATTGATGCCTGGCGGAAAAAGGCCGGCGACCTTCCGGGGTTGGAGGAGATCTCGTTCAAGGCGGAGACAGCAGGCGGTGGGGAGGCTTTTGATTTCAATTTGGTGGGACCGGATCTGCAGCGGCTCCGCGAGGCGACGGATTGGGTGAAGAAGGAGTTGGATGAGTACGCCGGGGTGATCGATATCTCCGACTCCAACCGGGCGGGCAAGGATGAGCTGCGGCTGATCCGCTTGACTCCCCAGGGCAAGGCATTGGGGCTGCGGCTGGACGATGTGGCTTCTCAGGTCCGGGATGCGTTTTATGGCAATGAGGTTCAGAGGCTCCAGCGTGGCCGCGATGAGGTGAAGGTGATGGTCCGATACCCGCAGGATGACCGGCGGCGTCTGGAGTCGCTCGAAACGATGCGGATCCGCACGGCGAGCGGCGCGGAGATTCCTTTGCCGCAGGTCGTGGACTACGAATTCGGGCGAGGGCCTGCGGTGATCAATCGCACGGACCGACAGCGATCGATCAAGGTGACGGCCGATGTGGAAGGGGCGACGAATGCGAACGAGGTGATGAGCACGTTTTTGCCGAAGGTTTTGGATGCGCTGCCGCAAAAGTTTCCTGGAGTCCGCTACCAGCAGGAAGGGGAGCAGAAGGATCAGTCCGACAGCGTGCGGGAAATGGGCATCGGGTTCTTGGGAGCCCTGGTGATGATGTATGTGTTGATTGCGGTGCCGCTGAAATCCTATTGGCAACCGTTGATCATCATGTCGGTGATTCCCTTCGGATTGATTGGGGCCATTGGGGGGCACCTGCTGTTGGGCATGAACTTGTCGATCATGTCGATGTGCGGGTTGGTGGCCTTGGCCGGAGTGGTGGTGAACGATTCGCTGGTGTTGGTCGATTTCGTGAATCGGCATCGCGATGAAGAGGGCTCGGTGGTCGAAGCGGCGCGCAAAGCTGGCGCGAGGCGATTCCGGGCGATCCTGCTGACGTCGCTGACGACCTTTGCGGGATTAATGCCGATGCTCACGGAGACCGATGTGCAGGCGCGATTTTTGGTGCCGATGGCGGTTTCGCTGGGATTTGGGATCCTGTTTGCGACGGTGATCACGCTGTTCCTTGTCCCCTGTGTTTACGTTTTGCTGGAGGATATCCGTCGGTTGGCATCGCGAAAAACCGTTTGAGGCTGAATCGCTACGAATCGATCACTTGATTCTGCATCGGAACGGGAGATGCTGGCGGGCGGTATGAATCTCTCCCGGCGGAATTGGATGATGACCGGTGGAGCCTGGCTGGGCTCTACCGTGCTTGGGTTGGCTGGCGAATCGCGTCGTGTCAAAACGATCTCTCTTTGCTTCACCACGGACCTCCACGGGCACATTGAGCCCACCCAAACGTACGATGACATCGGGGACGTGGGAGGGTTGGCGAGGTGTGCGTCGCAGATTCGCGAGTGGAGACGCCAGAATCCGGATTCGCTGTTGGTGGACATTGGCGATGTCTATCAGGGCACGGCGGTGGGATTGGAAACCGACGGAGTGGTGATGATCGATCTGTTCAATCGCTTGGGCTACGACGCTTGGGTGATTGGAAATCATGATCTGGATTGGGGCCGGGGAGTGATTGAAGGTGCGTTGGACCGGTCCACTCCCGCGGTACTGACGGGGAATTTGAGTGCGGACGGTCGGTCGGGAGATGACGCCCCGGGGCCGTGGCGCAAGGTGAAGCCGTGGTTGATCAAGGAAGTGGGAGGATTCCGAATTGGATTGGTGGGGGTGACGACGCCCGGCATGCCCTTTTGGTTGGCTCCGGAAACATTGGATGGGGTGGGAGTTTCTGATCCGACGGCTTCGTTGAAGCAAAGTGTTGCGGAACTGAGGGCCCAGAAGGTGGATGCGGTGGTGGCTCTGGGGCATATGGGATGGCGATTTGAGGACGATTTTGCGAATCCGATTCGGGAGATGCTGAAGGCGGTGCCTGAAGTGGATGTGTATTTGGCGGGACACAGTCATCGCGATGAGCCTTCCTTCCGGGTGGGAGACGTGCTGTGCAGTCAGGCGAATTATTTTGGGATTCATTGTGGCCGGGTGGACCTCGCGTTTGATTTGGAAACGCACAAGCTGGTGAACAAGCGGGCCTTCACGGTGCTCATGGATTCTCGATTTGCGCTGGATCCGGCCGTGATGGAGACGGCACAGCCGGAGTTGAAGGAATCGGCGGAGCATTTGGCGCGGGAGGTTTGCGAGGTGACGAGTCCCCTCCCGGAAACGGGCAAGCGTTCGTTGGTGACGGTGCTTTGTATGGCGTTTTCCGACGCTTTGACCAAGGCGGGCAAGCCGATCGACGCGGTCTTTCACGGCTCATTCGGGACCGGTGAAATCGAGCCTGGAATGAAGACGGTGGCGGATTGTTGGGAATGGTTGCCCTACGAGAATCTTCTCGTGACGGCGCAATTGACGCCCGCGGAGATCTTAGAGGTGGTAGCGGAGGGTGAGTTCCGCAGTGACCGGGCCCTTTGGCCATTGGAAGTCCAGCGGGGAAGCGATCGCAAACCGGTGGCGATTCTGCATGAAGGTCAACCGCTCGACCCCAGCCGACGCTACGGCATTGCCATGAATTCCTATGATGCGCAATCCGGCGGACGAAGCCTGATGCGGACTTTGGAGATCCTCGAACGGCCGGAATCCAAGCGGGAAATGACATCGATTGCCGCTCGTGAGGCGTTGATTGATTTCCTCCTTGAGAAGAAGACGATCTGAAGGGGTTTGCAGCGGTCTCGGGAATCGTCCGCATCACCCGATTGGGAGAGAGGATTCCTCTGGGGGCAGTTTTGTAGGATGTGAGGCGATGTTACGAATCAGGAGCCAAGGGAACGATGCGCGGAGGATGAGCCATTGGCTGGGCATGATTGCCGGAGCAACGATGGCGTTTTCTTGTGTCGGCTCGGCTGCAGTCACCGAGGAAGCGGTCGAGCAGTTGGCTCCGTCCGAGCAAGCTGCTTGGGAGGCGTATCTCCAGCGTTCGAAGGTGGCGGCTGAATTGAATGAGCAGGGACTGGTTGAGGAATTGTCATCTGAGGGTCTGGAGCGTGCTCGGAAAGCTCCGGACGGCGCGGATTTCAAGTTGCCGAAGCAGCCGGGTGATGGGTGGTATGGGAGTTCTGAGGCTCAGGCTCTGGCGGAGGTGTTGCTTTCCTATCAAACTCCGGCGGGAGGCTGGTCAAAGCACAATGGTTACTCTCAAGGGCGGCGGCTGCATGGGATGCAGTGGTCCTCGCAGTACGATCCGGGTCATCGGCCGCATTATCTAGGGACGATCGATAACCGTGCGACCACCGCGGAGATTCAATTTCTGGTTGAAGTGTGGCGGAAGACGAAGCGTTCGGATTGTCGCGAGGGAGTGCAACGAGGATTGCAGTATCTTTTGGCGGCTCAGAACCCTCATGGTGGTTGGCCACAGGTGTTTCCTTTGGAAGGAGGGTATCACGATGCCGTTACGCTGAACGACGATGCGATGACTCACGTGCTGGAGCTGATGAAGTCGGTGGCGGAGATGGATGCAGGCTTGGTGCGAGTGGGACTGAAGCGCGACTGCCAAGAGGCCTTCGAAAAAGGTTTGCTCTGCGCCGTTCGGATGCAGTTCGAAGGCAAGGGATGGTGTGGCCAGCATGATGCGATCTCACTGGCACCGGTGGCAGCGCGGGCCATGGAACCGGCGGCGCTGGTCAGTGTTGAGAGTGCCAATTTGCTCAAGGTTTTGATGAGCGTCGATGAACCGGACGCGGCCTTGGTGAGGTGCATTGAGAACGGTCTAAGCTGGTTGGAAGAAGTGGCGTTGACCGCGAATGACGAGAAGAGCCGGAAGTGGGCTCGATTTTATGAGTTGGGCACGGATCGTCCGATTTATCCCGGTCGCGATGGAGTGATTTACAAGGATTTCGATGCCTTGGCGCGACGCAATAAGGTCGGCTACGACTATGTGTCATCGCGCCCTGGTAGCGTCGTGGATCAAGCAGCGAAAAAATGGCGCAAGAAACTTGGGCATCATCCGTGATGGCGATCATTCGACTTTATCATGCCAAAAAAGATGCTCTGCCAAGGGGGCTCTTACGGATCGAGGATTGGGTTCATTCTCCAAGGGCCAACCGAGATAGATGAGGCCGAGTGCGAGGTGATTGGCGTCGTGTCCCAGCGATCGGATCCATTCTTGGGAACAGGCCACGGGTGGGGTGCTCCAAAAGGTGCCGAGGCCCTTTTCGTGGGCAGAGAGCATCAGGTTTTGGGCGGCGCACGAGGTGGCGGCCAGTTCTTCCCATTCCGGAATTTTGCCCTGGGGCTCCACGTGAGCGAGCAGGGCAATGACGACGGGTGCGCGACGAGGAGCCACTTCAAGCTTCTTGCGCTTGGAAGGATCCTGCTGGTTCTCGGGTGTAAGCTGATCGTAGAGATCCACTAGAGTCGTGGCGATTCGCTGGCGTGATTCTGGCGAGGTGAAAACGTGGAAACGCCAGGGTTGGGTCAAGCCGTGGGTGGGTGCCCAGTGGGCGTCTTCGAGGATGTCCGTGAGGAGTTCTCGCGGCACCTCCTTGTCGGGATCCATGGTGACGGGCTTGAAGGTACGACGGTTGCGGTAGATTGACATGTCAGTGACGGATGGAGATTTCGTGGGCACGATGGACTTTGCCCGCGGGCAGGGCGGAATGGATGGCGCAGGTGGTGTCGCTGGAAGATGGAGTGCGGAGGAAGGCGAGGAAGTCTGCCAGGTCGTCGTGATCGGTGTTGTCACTGGTGGTCACCGATCCTGGGTGGAGTGCGGGTTGACGGCGATGGACGGTTTCGAGGCAGCTGAGCCACGATGGAAGGAGAGAGAGCTTTACTCAAGGGCCTTGGCGGCGGCGTTTTGGAAGGCTTGGCGGAGGTTGGAACCGTCGGAGTTTGGAAAATTTGAGCGCTGCACGAGGAGGAGAAAAACTCGTTGTTTCGCGGGATCGATCCACACTTGGGTGCCGTAGGCTCCGCCGTGACCGAAGGAGCCTTGAGAAAGGGCGGCGGTGATGCCCTGAGGGTGTTGAATGACGCAGCAGCCGATGCCCCATCCATTGCCGGGGGTGAAACCGGTTTGAAGGTCAGCGGTTTGGACGCTCGACATGGCTTCGACACTTTCTGGGCTGAGGCAACGGTGTCCTTCGAGTTCTCCTTGACCAAGCAGCATCAGAGCAAATCGATGGTAGTCGCGAGCCGTGGAGAACAACCCGCCATTGCCTCTGGGGTAGCGATCGTGGGAGGTCACGGGTTTGCCAAACAGGAAGGATAGGGGCACAGCGCGGAGGGATCCGTCTTCCTGGCGTTCGTAGGAGGTGGCGAGGCGACTTGCCTGTTCTTCGTTGGGGTAGAAGGTGGTGTCGCGCATCCCGAGGGGGCCGAAGAGGTGCTTTTCGAGGTAGTCGGGAAAGGACTCACCGGAGGCCACTTCGACGGCGCGTGCAGCGGTATTGATGCTGGTTTGGCAGTAGCGCCATTGGCTGCCGGGGGTGAAATCGAGGGGTCGCGGACCAATCCGAGCGGTCAATTCCGCCAAGGTGTGGAGGTCGGCACCTTCGCCGGCTTCGAGATCCTTCATGCCGCTGGTGTGGGTGAGGCATTGGCGGAGAGTGATGGTCGCTGGCTGGCCATCGGGGCCTTTGAGGTCCTTGAATTCAGGGAGATATCGGTCGATGGAGGCATCGAGATCGAGTTTTCCTGCCTCGACCTGCTGCATCACGGCGGCTGCGGTGATCGGCTTGGACATGGAGGCGATCCAGAACAACGCATCCTCTCTCATAGGGGTGCCGTTCTCAAGGTGAGCGGCTCCTTGGCTGGAAAGGTGGCGGATTTCTCCTTCCTGTGAAACCAGGGTGACGGCTCCGGCGACTTCGTGAAGGCGAAGGGCTTCTTCTACGGCTTGGGTAGCGGGCTCAAGGAGGGGCTGGGCGTGGAGCATGAGGGTGGACAAGGCGAGAGCGGTGAGGGTTTTCATCGAGCGAAAGCTACGCCGGCCCAGGGGCGGGGCTTGCAGGGGACGGCAGAAAGAAAAAAGACCCGGCCTGCATGAGGCCGGGTCTTGGAAATAAGCGTGTCGAATGGCTTGGGGCAGATCAGTTCAACCAGAAGCTGAAGTAGAGGTAAGCCACGGCGACGATGATGATGACACCAATGGTTCCCATGTAGTCGCCGATGCCGATGGAGTCCTTCCAGGACTTCTTCACTTCGGGAGTCATGGTGGAGAAGGTCAAGTTGGTGGTCTTTTCGGCTGCTGGTGCCGGGGTGGCGAGGGAGGCCGCGATGACGACGATCACGCTGAACAGGGTGAGCCAACCATGGGCGTAGTACTGGTTGTAGTGGCCGATGGCGGCCAAGATCCCCTCCGTGGGTGGATTTTCCCGAGTGGTGACGATCGTCTGAATGGTGAGTTTGATCATGCCCGCAACAAAGCCACTGGTGAGGCCGACGAAGGCTCCGGTGGCATTGATCCGTTTCCAGAAGATCCCGAGGATAAAGACGGCGAAGATGGGGGGGGCAATGTATCCCTGAACCCCTTGAAGGTAGTCGTAGAGGCCTTGGCTTTCTTCCGCGACCTTCTTCATGATCGGGATCCAAAGGAAGCCGAAGCCGACGACCACGACGGTGGCGATTCGGCCGACGTTGACGAGTTTCTTGTCGCTCTGTCCGGGGCGGAGTTTCTCGTAGATATCAACGGTGAAGAGGGTGGCGCAGGAGTTGAACAGGGAGGCCAGCGAGGACATGAGGGCGGACATCAGGCCGGCAACGACCAATCCGCGAATGACCGGAGGAAGGAGGGTGGCCACCATCGTGGGGAAGACCTGGTCTCCGATGAGTTTGCCATTTTCCACCGGGATCTCGATGAGACCTTTTTTGTGGAGCGCCCAGCCGATCATGCCGGGAACGAGGAAGATGAACACTGGGGTCATTTTCAAGGCTCCCCCCCAGATGGCGCCACGGCGGGCTTGCTGGAGGTTCTTGGCAGCGAGGCAGCGTTGGACGATGTATTGGTCGGTGCACCAGTACCAGGTGCCGATGATGACGGAGGAGATCATGACGCCCAGCCAGGGGAAATTCATGTCGCTCAGCGGGCGCCAAAGGGCGAAGGAAACCTTCTCAGGTTTGGCGGAGGCGACAAGTTCCCCCCAACCGCCGAGGCGATCGAGGCCGAAATAGGTGATGAAGGCCGCCCCAGTCAGCAGCACGATGGTTTGAGCGACCTCCGTGTAAATGACGGCGCGCAGGCCACCGAAAACGGTGTAGATGCCCGTGAGGAAAACGGTGGTGAAGGCGCCAACCCAAAAGGCATTGTCAGGCGAACCAAAGGTGTCTGGCAGGAGCGTTTTGAAGACGATGGCTCCGGCATAGACGGTCACGGCCACCTTGGTGAACACGTAGGCGATCAGGGAGACGATCGAGAGGACCCAGCGGGAGCGAGCATCGAAGCGCTTCTCCAAGAACTCGGGCATCGTGAAAACTCCGGAGCTGTAGTAGAACGGGATGAAAAACCAAGCGAGCAGCAGCAGCACCCATCCTTGCATCTCCCAGTGGGCTTGGGCGAGGCCGTTGTTGGCGCCGGAGCCGGCGAGACCGACGATGTGCTCGGAGCCGATGTTCGATGCGAAAATCGAACATCCGACGACGAACCAACCGGCGTGTCGCCCGGCGAGGAAGTAGTCAGCGGTGCTGTTCTGTTGTTTGGAGGACCAGTAAACGATCCCCACCAACAGGCAGAAGTAGAGACCGATGACCGTCCAATCAATGCCCGATAGTTGGGGCGCGGTTTGGGCTAGGAATGCGAACATGGTATTCTGGGTCTGAAACAAACGGCCGCGGAAATCAGCCGTGAAGGGGCATTTATGGGATTCCTGGCGAGGCGGCAAGTATTCAGCGGGACATTCAGGAAAGGATTCTTGTAACGCCGTGGGAAAAGCGGGGTGGAATCTTGAGTTTATGGGGATTTGGAGGGAGTTTCGCAGTGTGGAAAGCGTGCGATTGGACAAATGGTTGTGGGCGGTGAGGCTCTTTAAGACCCGTGGATTGGCTGCCAAGGCATGTCAGAGTGGTCGGGTGAAGTCCGAGGGACGTGAGCTGAAGTCTTCGAGTCTTTTGCGTGGAGGTGAGGTGATGGAATTGCCTTATCCCGAGGGGCCAGGGACGCGGGTGGTGAGGGTGAAGGGCTTGCTTGAACAGCGGGTGAGTGCGGTGCTGGCAAAGGATGCCTGTGAGGATCTCACGCCCCCGGAAGTGGAGGAGAGCCGGAGGTTGTGGCGCGAAGAGCGATCGCAGCGGAAGGAGGGCGACCAGGGACGTCCAACGAAGAGAAATCGGCGTGAACTGGAGAAGGGACGCGGTTTTTTCGAGTAATCGGGTGCTGCGATTCCTCGCGAAAGAAAGGCTGCGAAGATTTCCGGAATCGGTTCGTATGGGGAGAACGTGCGCTGGGTTCTCTGTCTATGGTGGGTTTCGGCAGGGCTTTTGTCCGCTCAGGATGGAAGGCCGGAGGGGGCGGCGATCTATGCTCAATACTGCGCTTCCTGTCACGGCGAGGAAGGTCAAGGGGTTCCGGATGAAGTGGATGAACCGCTGCGCGGCGACCGCTCGCTGGATTCGCTGGCGCGCTATATTGACCGGCGCATGCCAGAGGATGATCCGGATCTGCTGAACGCGGAGGAATCGTCGAAGGTGGCGGAATACATCTACCACGCGTTCTACGCGGTGGAGGCGGGGGCGGAGGAGAGGCCGCGGCCAGCTTTTGCGCGGTTGACGAATCGGCAATTTCGCGAGTCGGTGGCCGATCTATTGGGGAGTTTCGGGCAGAGTCATTCGCGGGGCGAGGGAACGGGTTTGCGGGCGGTTTATTTCGATTCCGATGGGATGAATAAGAAGGCCCGCAAGGCATTGGAGCGGGAGGATCGGCAGATGTCGTTTGATTTCGGCACGGGGGCCCCGGCTGAGGGGATGAAAGAGGATCAGTTTTCGATCGCTTGGGAGGGTTCGCTGCTGCCCCCCGAGACCGGGTGGTATGAGTTCAAGCTGATCACTCCGAATGGGGCGCGCCTCTACCTCAATGGAGATTCGCAGGAAGGTGATGGAAATTTCCGGGATGATAGTGGTGCCAAGCGGCAGCCAGCATTCGTGGATGCTTGGGTGAGTTCCGGGTCCGAAGATCGTGAGGTGACGGCGCGAATGTTTTTGTTAGGGGGGCGGGCGTATCCGATTCGCTTGGATTACTTCAAATACCTGGATCCGAGTGGGCGACTCCGGCTGGAATGGACTCCGCCTCACGGGGTTTCGGAGGTTCTTGAAGCGCCATTTCTTTCGCCTGCTTCGGCAACGCGGGTGGCCGTGTGTTCGACCCCATTCCCTGCGGATGATGCGAGCGAAGGCTATGAGCGGGGAACGGGGGTGACCCAAGCGTGGCACGATGCCACGACGGCGGCGGCGGTGGAGGTGGCCAATCAAGTGGTGGACCGCCTTCGGGTTCTGAGCGGTGTGGAGGAAAACGACCCGCAACGCGTGGAGAAACTGAAGGAGTTTGTGGCGACGATGGCGGCGCGGGCGTTCCGGCGCGGACTATCTGAAGATTTGCGTCAGCGATATGTGGTGGCGCCTTTTGAGGGGCTGACTTCACCGGAAGCTGCGGTGAAGCGGGCGGTGATTCTCATTTTGAAGTCACCACGGTTTCTCTATCCGGAGATTGAGTCCAGCGTGGATGACTTCACGGTTGCCAGTCGGCTGGCGCTTGGGATGTGGGATTCGTTGCCGGATCGAGAATTGCGCGAAGCAGCAGAGCAGGGTCGGCTTCGTTCGCCGGAGCCAATCGAAGCACAAGCGCGGAGAATGATGGAGGATCCGCGGGCTCGGGCGAAGTTGCACGCGTTCTTCCAGCGGTGGTTGAAGCTGGATGGCGAAGGAGATTTGCAGAAGGATCCTGAGGCGTTCCCGGGATTTGATGCACAGATGGTTAGCGATTTGCGGCGCTCCCTGGAGATTTTTGTCGACACCATCGTTTGGAGCGATGCTTCCGACTATCGGGAGTTGATCTTGTCTTCGGAGATTCCCCTCAATGCGCGCTTGGCTAAGTACTATGAAGCCCCGATTCCGGAAGGACGGGGATTTGTGGAGGTGGCATTCGATCCTGCTCAGCGGGCAGGAATTCTCACCCATCCTTATCTGCTGGCGAGATTGGCTCATCCGGACAGCACTTCTCCCATCCATCGCGGGGTGTTTGTGAGTCGAAATGTGCTCGGGGGTTTGCTCAAGCCGCCACCGGAGGCCATCGCCTTCGACAATCATCAATTCGACCCGAGGATGACCATGCGGGAAAAGGTCGCCGAGATGACTCGCAGCGCGAACTGCATGACGTGTCATGAAACGATCAATCCTTTGGGGTTTTCATTGGAGAACTTTGACGCGGTTGGTCGTTTCCGTACGACGGAAGGCGAGCGGATGATTGATGCGGAATCGGATTTTCCCTCATTTGGGGGCCATACCTTACGACTGCGGGGACCGCGGGATGTCGCGGAACATGCGGTGGCTTCGGATCAGGCCCGTCGTGGTTTCATCCGGCAGATTCTCCAATACCAGCTGAAGCAGAATCCCGCGGTCTACGGGCGGGGGATGTTGGATCAACTGGACCATCATTTTGCTGCCTCCGGATATCACATTCGGAACCTCCTTGTGACCCTTCAATCTCAGGCTGCTCTGCTGGGAGCACCGAACCCCGAATCTGCACGCTGATGAATCTTTCCACCCGCCGCCAATTTCTTCGGCAGCTTGGTCTGTCTGCCGCTGCCGTACCGTTTCTCCCCGTGTTGCCGTCCTTGGCGCAGGAGACCACAGCGCATCCTTCGATGCAGCGGATCATTTTCATCTTCACTCCCAACGGGACGATTCCGCCAGCATTCTGGCCCGATGAAGTGGGTGCGAACTTCCAGCTCAAACGCATTTTGGAACCGCTGGCACCCTTCAAGGATCGGCTGCTCACCCTGCGAGGGGTGAGCAACAAAATCCGCGGCGATGGCGATGGGCACATGCGGGGCATCAGTTGCCTGCTCACCGCCGACGAGTTGCTGCCAGGGAACATCCAGGGAGGAAGTGACAAGCCCGCGGGTTGGGCCAGCAATCTGTCCATCGATCAGGAAATTCGGAATTTCCTCCAATCGCGGGCTGAAACCGCCACTCGGTTCGGTTCTTTGGAGATGGGGGTGGCCGTGCCGAATCGTGCGGATCCCTGGACTCGAGAGTCGTACGCTGGGGCGAATCAACCGCTCGCTCCGCTGAGTGATCCTTATGCGATGTTCGAGAAGCTCTACGGCAGTGTGAAAGATCGCGAGTCGTTGGGCAGTGTTTTGGACTCCGTGTGTGAGGATTTGAGGACGATCGCTGCCCGAGTTGACCGAGAAGAGCGGGACTTACTCGATCAACATGCGAGCTTTGTTCGGGATATGGAGCGAGATCTGCAAAGTGCTGGCACCCAGCAGCTCTTATTCCCTCCTCCGGCATTGGAGGCCGGGGTGGCGATCGACAACGATGGAATCCCTAAAATCAGCCGAATGCAGTCCGATTTGCTGGTCAGTGCGTTTGCCAACGGCATGGCGCGGGTCGCCACGCTTCAATACACCAACAGCGTGGGACAGGCGCGGATGCGCTGGCTGGATATTCATGATGATCATCACCATTTGTCCCACGAGCCGGATGAAAATGCCGACGCGCAGGAAAAACTGATCCGCATCAATACCTGGCTGTGCGGAGAGATTGCCTATTTGGTGCAACGCCTGGACGATACTCCTGAGCCGGGTGGTGGCGGCTCGATGCTGGATCATACGACGCTGGTCTGGACGAACGAGCTTGGAAAAGGCAACAGCCACAGCCTCGACAACATTCCGTTCGTGATGGTGGGGGGCGGTCTCGGTTTCCAAACTGGAAGATCCCTGCGATTTGACAACGTGCCGCACAATCGTCTTTGGCTCTCAGTGGCTCATGCCTTCGGGCATCGAATCCCGGTCTTCGGACAAGAATCGTTCTGTGACGGAGGGCCTCTTGATCTCGTGTGACGACTCTGACTTCGATTTCTCTAGTACGAAGATTCCCTAGCCGTCGTCTTCGCGGCGGGATTGGCATCGCATCTTCTTTGTAATTTCCGATTCATGTATCCAACCCAAGCAACCCTGATGTTTCCGTCCAGCCGACAAAGGCTGCTGACGACTGCCCTGCTTTTTGCAGGGATCGCTCCTCTTGCCGCCGTGGATTTCCAAGCCTCTTTCGAGGACGGGGAAACTCCGAAGGCTCTCGAGAACCAGGCAGAACACGCGTCCGGCGGACAAGCGATTCAAAAGAATGTGCAAGGCCGCGTGCCGAATGCCCTGATGAAGTCGATCGCCAAGGTCACCGCCTCGGCGGAGAATCCACCGAATGAAACCGCTGAGAGAGCTGCCGATGATGATGGGGGCTCGAAGTGGCTGGCCTTTCGTCCGAATGGCTGGATTCAGTATGAACTTTCCGAGCCGGGCGAGGCGGTGGCCTACACCCTGACCTCGGGGAATGACCACGCTGAGCGCGACCCGCGCGATTGGAAGGTGCTGGGATCCGATGACGGCAAGGACTGGAAGGAACTCGACGCTCGAAGCGGCGAAAGCTGGGGACCTCGCCAGCGCGGCCAGACGAAGCGGTTCACTCTGCGTTCGCCAAAGCGGTATCGCTTCTATCAGTTGAAGATCGATTCGATTCAAGAGGGCGATCGCTTTCAGCTCGCGAGCTGGGACCTCATTCCCAAGGAGTCGTCGATGGCCAAGGCGTCGCCGATGACGACGGAGATCGGCAGCGGGCCTTCATCCGGCTACAACATCAAGCCTATGGTGGGCTGGGATGGGGTGAAAGCGATGCGCTACGCTGGCCGCCATACGGGAGAAGGGCGGGGATATGCGATGAACCGTCTCTTTGATGTGAAGATTCCCGTTGGGAAGAATGCCCGTCTGAGCTACCAGATTTTCCCTGAGCTTACGGGCAACGATCTTCAGTATCCTTCGACGTTCACGGCCTTGAACTTGCGGTTCACGGATGGCACTCAGCTTTCGAGTCTCGATCCTGTGGATGCGTATGAGATTTCGGCGACCGCACATGGTCAGGGTGCCGGCAAGGTGCTGTATCCAAACCAGTGGAACAACGTCCGCATTGATTTGGGATCCCTTGCGGAGGGAAAAACGATCGAGGCGATCCAGATTTCATACGACAACGGCGGTGCCAGTGAAACGACGGAGTTTCAGGGCTGGATCGATGACATCAAGATCGAGCAGGAGCCGGCGCGCATCGATGGTTCCAGCCTGACTCACTATGTGGATACTCGTCGCGGGACGAATTCGTCGGGTGCCTTTTCCCGTGGATCGAACGAGGCGATCACCTGCGTTCCGAATGGCTTCAATTTTTTGGTGCCAGTGACCAACGCGGGCGCATCTTCGCGCGAGTATGCCTGGCAATCGGACAATGACGCGCAGAACCGCACGCGCCTTGAAGGATTGGCGGTGTCCCACCAGCCGAGCCCATGGATGGGGGATCGGAATCAATTCTCGATGATGCCGGTGGCGGGAGGAGAAACTCCTCCTGGCGGTCACCACGCCCGGGCGGTGCCTTTCGACCATGATGATGAGGTCGCACAGCCCGACTACTACGGAGTGGATTTGTCGAATCAGGTGAAGGCGGAGATGACGCCGACGAACCGTGGGATGATCTTCCGTTTCACTTTTCCAGGGGATGCGGGGAGCGTGGTCATGGATACGCCGACAGGGGATGGGGAAATGACCATTGACCCCGCAACGGGCCGGGTGACCGGCTGGGTCGATCATGGTGCGGGATTCCGAGTGGGGCAGTCGCGCATGTTTCTGGCTGGAAAGTTTGATCGCGTTCCGAAGAGCACTGGTCTCGCTCCCGGGGGGCGGGCTCTGACGAAGTACGCCACGTTTGATACTACTGGCGACAAGGTGGTTACGGTACGCGTGGCGACCTCGCTGATCAGCCTCGAGCAGGCGGAAAAGAACCTCGCCATGGAGGTCGGAGAGAAGTCGTTCGATGAAGTGCGTGAGGAGGCTCGCAAGGAATGGAATGAGCGTCTGGGGGTGGTGGAAGTGGAGGGGGCCTCGGAGACCGAATTGGTTTCTCTCTATAGCTGTCTCTATCGCCTCAATGTCTATCCGAACGTCCACTTTGAGAACGTGGGAACGGAAGAGAAACCGGATTTTCGTTATGCGAGTCCGGTGAGTCGACCAGTGGAGCGAAGCACGGCAGAAAAGACCGGGGCGGAGATTGTCTCGGGTCGCATGTATGTGAACAACGGCTTCTGGGATACTTACCGGACGGCGTGGCCCGCCTACGCATTGTTGTATCCGGAAATTGCGGCCGACCTGATCGATGGCTTCGTGGATCAATATCGAGCGGGAGGTTGGATCGCGCGTTGGTCATCGCCGGGATACGCCAACATCATGACGGGTACGAGCTCGGATGTGGCGTTTGCCGATGCTTACCTGCGGGGTGTGCCGCTGAAGGATCCATTGGCAACGTACGACGCCGCCATGAAGAATGCCACGGTGCCGTCGGACAATCAAAGCGTGGGTCGTAAGGGCCTGACGACATCGTTGTTCCTTGGGTATTCGTCGGCACGTGAGCACGAAAGTGTTTCGTGGGCGACGGAAGGCTACATCAACGATTTTGGCATTGGAAATATGGCGGCGGCCTTGGCAGAGGATCCCGCGACTCCCGAGGAACGTCGCTCGATCCTGCGTGAGGAAAGTGCCTACCTGTTGGAGCGTGCCTTGAATTATGTGAACTTGTTCGACCCCGCGATTGGGTTCTTCCAAGCCCGCAATGCAGACGGCACCTTCGCTGTTTCGCCTGAGAATTACGATCCGACGAAATGGTTCGGTCCCTACACGGAGACGAATGGATGGAACTTCTCCTATCATGCTCCGCATGATCCGAATGGTTTGGCCAATTTGTATGGCGGCCGTGCCGGATTGGAGAAGAAGATGGATGTGTTTTTCTCGACACCCGAAACGTCTCTGGGTCCGATTCACGAAGAGGTGGAGGCCCGCGATGCTCGTTTTGGCCAATGGGGGGTGAGCAATCAGGTGAGCCATCACGTGCCCTTCATTTACAATGGTGCCGGAGCTCCGGCGAAGTCGCAGAAGATCGTGCGCGAGGCTTTGCAGCGGTCCTTTACCGGATCGGAGATTGGTCAAGGATATGCAGGCGATGAGGACAATGGTGAAATGTCCGCATGGTATTTGTTCAACGCTTTGGGGCTCTATCCTCTGCAGGTGGGCTCGGACCAGTTGGTGATCGGTTCGCCGTTGTATGAGAAGGCAACGGTGCATCTGAGCAACGGGAAGGAGTTGGTCATTTCGGCGCCGGGCAATGACTCATCGACGGTTTACATTCAGTCGCTGAAGGTGGACGGAAAGCCTTACGCTTCGACGTCGATCGATTCTTCGATGTTCCAAGAGGGAGGAAAGTTGGAGTTTGTGTTGGGGGCGAAGCCTTCTCGTTGGGGTGCAGCACCGGAGGAAGCTCCGCCGTCATTGACCGAGGGAGGGGAGGTGGCACGTCCCCTCTCGGATATTCTGAATCTGGGCGAAGCGCGGGTGCAGATCGGGGACGGTCAGGATGCTGCGGCCTTGTTCGACAACTCCTCGGCCACGGAGGTGACCGTTGGCGAAGGAACGGGTGAAGTGACCATTGAGCTCCCTTCGGATGAGCATGTGGCGACGTTCTACACGCTGACGGCAGGGCGCGAAGAGGCCGATCCCGTTTCATGGAAATTGGAGGGTAGCCAAAACGGCAACCTGTGGTCGGAGATCGACTCCCGGAGCGGGCGAGTTTTTGCCCACCGGCGCCAGACCTTGCCGATGCAGATTCAAAAGCCGGGAGCGTTTCGCCAGTATCGGCTGAGCATGACCCGCCCGGATGGGAAGATCGTGTTGTCGGAAATCGAGCTGCTGGCGAAGTCCGCGGCGCGGCCTCCTGCCGCCCGGTAAAGGGTGAACGCTTAAGGGAACGACCCTGCCTGCGCCGAGCGGGCGGGGTCGTTTGGCTTTCCTTCAGGGGGCGGAATTGATGAGAGGGTACGCCGGTCTTACGGCTCCCGGGCTTCGGCGAGTGTGAACCACTCGTGTTCCAGCGAAGCGTCGACAGCGGGGGCGGGGCGATTGGCGCGGGCATACCAGTAGCAGGCATTGCCATAGTCGCCCTCTTCCCGATGGAGCCAGGCGTGAATCCAGGCTCCGAACGGTCCGGGAATTTCCTGGCAGAGATCGTGCGCGGCTTCCCACTGGCCGTTTCGAGCCCACCAAAGGGCCCGAGAAATGGCATCCAATTCAGCGGGAGGGGAGTCGTCGTGGCGGGCGGAATGGGCGAGTTCCTCGGTGGTCATGAGGTTCACGCTTCCAGATTCGGGCTGGAGGGCCAAGGCCCGTGTCGGATTCGTGACTGGCTTTTTTGCCATTTTGCATGTCCCAATGGCGGGGATGAAAGTTCTCCCCTTGTTGCTCCTCCTGACGCAGTGGGCTCCGGCCGACATGCTCCCCCAACTTGATGGAAAGCCCTGGACCGGATGGTTCGCAGGGTATGAGTCGAGAAAGTTCCGCTTCGGCGTGAACCGGGAAGGTGAGGCGTTTCTGATGCCGATGAAGAATCGGGATGAGACGATTTACAACAAGCAGTGGATCCGACTGACGCCAGTGATTGAGGAATTGCGGTCCGGGCGTGGTCCGGTCACGAAAAAGACCGAGTTGAATGGCTGGACGGCGCTTTCGGAAAAGAGCGATCAGGCGGAAAGGATTTCCTATCGTGGAACAGTGACCGGCGGGGCGGTGTTTGAGGTGACTCTGGAAATCGATGGAGCGAGTGTGCGGGCCAAGGGTCGCTTGGTGGAAAAGGGTTCCCTGGCGAACAAAGAGCTGCGTTTTGGGTGGCGGGTGAAGATTCCGAATCTCTACTACAACCAAAAGGACGAGAAGAAGCTGGAGGACGGAACCAAGGGAGATCGGTATGAGTTTGTCCGTGCCGATGGGGAGAAAGTTCGGTGGGATGGCTGGGACTCGGTGAACGGGGATGAGGTGACGGGTGAGGGGTTCACGGCGGCGCGGCTCGATCTTGAACCCTATGATGCACGGGTGACGTTTGAGACCGAAAAAGGAGGCCTTTTCGAACTTTGGAATGGCGGAGAAAAGCCTCTCTACCAAGGAATTGGCGTGAATTGGATCCACCATCCTGAAGCGGATCCGAAAGGAGAGGCTCACTTCACCATGACCTTCAAGTGATCGATCCGGGCTTGCCAGCGGGAGCCGAGTGAAAAGGATGCCGGCCGATGGCCATCCGACAAATCCTCACTCACCCGGGCAGCGCCCATAAGGACGAATTCCTGGCCTGCGCCGTGCTGGCTGGGCTCCACGGCGTGCCCATCGTGCGCCGCGAACCGACTGCGGACGACCTTGAGGATGCGCAGACAGCGGTCGTGGACGTTGGGGGTGAGCATGTCCCGGCCAAGCGGAATTTTGATCACCACCAGTTTCCGGTCGAGGCACCGCCATGCTGCGCATTGAGCTTGGTGCTGATGGATCTGGGGGTCTACGACGATGCTCGGAGTTTCTGTGACTGGCTGGAAACGGCGGAGCGCTTCGATGTGACGGGGCCGAATGCGACGGCGGCTTGGCTGGGGGTGGATCGCGATGTTCTGGCGCGATTGATTTCACCAGTGGATGTCACGTTGTTGCGGCGTTTTGCGAAGTGTTCCCGGCTGGAGTCCGGTGATCCCCTGTATGAGGTGATGCGGTGGATCGGTGCGGATCTGGTGGAGTTTTTGCATACTCTCCGGGAGCGGATTTTGTTTGTTGGGCAGCATGCGGAGGTGTGGGAAGTTGAGGGTTTGAAAGTGCTCTTTTTGCCGCGGACGGAACCCATGCCGGCGGAGCCCTCTGCGGGCATCGGTCGCTACCTTGAGGAGGCGGGTCTGGAGTCGGAGGTGGCGGCGTTGGTGTATCCGGACCGGCGCAGCACCGGGTATGGTCTCTCCCGGCACAATGACGATCCGCGATTTGACTTCACTCAGATTGATGGGGAGGAGGATGTGCATTTCGCGCACGCACGTGGATTTGTGGCGAAATCAACGGCCGTCGATCCGGACCGCATTCGCCAGCTTCTGGCTCTTGCGAAGGTTTGAGCGGCTCAATCGTGCGCAAAGCTGGGGCGGGGATGCCTCTTTACGTGGAGTGGATTGGGTGGAAGTTCCCCCATGCCGTTCCAAATCCAGGTTGAGTTGATCTATCAGGTATTGCAGCCCAGTACGGTGCTGCTTTCACTGCATGCGCTTTCGACGCCCAACCAACAGTTGATTCAGGAGACGTTCTCCGTGAATGAGGGAGTGCGTTGCGAGATTTTCCCATTGGAGATTGGACAGAACCGCTATGTTCGGGTGGCCACGGGAGATCAGGAGGAACTCAAGTTGGTCTATGAAGTGGAGGTCGAGACGCATCCGGACTCTCAGCGGATTCGCGACATCCGGGATGTTCCGGTCGGTCATTTGCCGCGGGTAGCGCTGCCGTATTTGTTCCCGAGTCGTTACTGTGAGTCGGATCGACTCTATCGTTTGGCGGGGCAGTTGTTTGGAAAGATCGATCATCCGCTCGCTCAGGCGCAGGCGATCTCCGATTGGATTTTCCAGAATGTCAGTTATGTGCCGGGCATCTCCAACGCGAGTACCGGGGCCTGTGAAACTCTGGTGGAGCGGGCAGGGGTGTGCCGTGATTTCGCGCATCTCGGAATCGCCTTGTGCCGCGCTTTATCGATTCCCGCTCGCTACTTTACCGGGTATGCCTGTGGAATGAAGCCGCAGGATTTTCATGCGTGTTTTGAAGTCTGTGTGGGGGGCGATTGGTTTGTTTTCGATCCGACCCGGCTTGCTGCCCCCAATGGATTGGTGAGGATTGCTTCCGGACGGGATGCGGCAGATGCGTCACTGGCGACGATTTTTGGAGCGATGAATCTGACTTCGATGAAGGTCTCGTGTGAGTCATCGGATTTTCAACCTTTGCACCGTGAGGATCTTCAAGGGCGAGCCGTGAACCTGGAACCTTGATGGACGACCACTTGCTTCACATTCGGCATCGCACGGAATATCGCTACGCGTTTCCGGTGCGATTCGGCACCCACCGGTTGGTGATGCGGCCGCGCGAGGGCCACGATTTGCGGGTGGAGTCGCATCAGTTGAGTGTGTCCCCAGAGGCGTCGGTGACGTGGACGCGTGATATTTTCGGGAATTCGGTGGCGTGGGCGCGCATGGAAGGGGAGTCGACCACGCTGGAAGTGATTTCAGAGGTGGTGGTCCGACGTTTTTTCGATCCTTCTTCGCCGCCGACTTTTGACCACAGTCCCAGCGCTTATCCTCCGGAGTATGACGGCATTGAGCAAGGAGTGGCGGCGGCCTATCTGGCTCCGGTGTTTCCAGAAGAAACCCAGGCGCTGCAAGGTTGGTTGACGAGTTTGCCGAAGCCGACCGATTTTCCGAGCATCGAAGCATTCGTGGTTCGGTTGACCGAGTGCATCAAGGATGCCGTGAAATACCAACGACGTGAGAGCAAGGGGGTGCAATCGCCGGGATCGACCTTGGCGTTGGGGTCCGGGTCCTGCCGGGATTCCGCGACGTTGATGATGGAGACCTTGCGTCACCTGGGGATCGCTGCGCGATTTGCGAGTGGGTATCTCGACTGCCCGGCGACTCGGGCGGCAAGAGGGTCGACCCATGCATGGACCGAGGTGTATTTTCCCCATCTGGGATGGCGGGGATTTGATCCCACCACGGGGAGGGTGTGTGATCATCGCCACATTGTGACAGGAACCAGTCACCATCCGCGCGGAGTGATGCCGTTGTCGGGACGTTATTCGGGCCCGGCCAATGCTTTTCTTTCGATGTCGGTCGGGGTGGAGTTCAGTTCGCCGGAAACATCGATCGCCTAACGGGGGAGGGGGCGAGGGGAGGGCTCGGGGTTGACGTCGACGGCGACGCGGAGCCGGTGGTCACTTCCCCCCATGGTCACGCCACGAATGGGGCTGACATCGGCATAGTCGCTGCCATAGGCGACGACGATGTGGCGTTGGCCGGGGCGAAGGTTATTGGTGGGATCGAATTCGATCCAACCATGGTCGGGAACAAAGACGGAGACCCAAGCGTGGGAGGCATCGGCGCCGATGAGCTTGGGCTTTCCGGGTGGAGGGAGAGTTTCGAGATAGCCGGAAACGTAGCGCGCTGGGATGCCCAGGTTGCGGAGGGCGGCGATCATGAGGTGGGCGAAGTCCTGGCAAACCCCTGCACGGGTTTTGAAGACCTCGCTGACGGGAGTGGCCACATTGGTGAATCCGGGTTTGAACTCGAACTCGGTAAAGATGCGCTCGTTGAGGGCAGAAACCGCTTCCACCAGCGGTCGGCCCTGAGGAAAGTCTTTGGCGGTCAGTTCGGTGAGGCGTGGGAGTCGAGGAATCATCCGCGAGGGAAGGGTCGATTCTCTGGCCATGGCAGTTTCGGGATCTCCCGGCGTCTCGATGCGTGCGGAGACCTCATTCCATGGGCAGGACGCTTCGAGCAGGAGCTGGGCTTGTGGGCGCATCTCGACGCGACTTTCGGCCTCGATCGTGAGCTCGCTGTGGGGATGTTGGATGGCGAAGTAATCGACATGGTTGCCGAACCCATCGAGGTGAGACGACGAGATGTCGGGCTGCGGACTGACCTTGAGCCGAAAGCTGAGGCACTGCTGAGTGGGCAGATCGAGGGGCCGCAGCCGGGCAAGGTTGTGGCAAAGATTGGCCGGGTCCTCGTAGAGATAGGTGGTGCGATGGCGGATGCGGTAAACCATGGCTTCGCTGGGTTGACGCTCAACCCCGTAGCAAACGGGTGCGCTCGGCGTGGCGGAAATAGGTGAGGGTGAGGACGTCCGAAAGGTGGGTGAGGGAACGCGACATGTGGTCGAGGAAGATCTCCAAACGACGGCGGGTGGAATCACGGCTTTCGACGAGGCGATCGATCTCGACGAGCCGAAGTCGGCTATCGATTTCGATCAGCAACTTGCGCTCGGGGGTGAGTTTGGCTGCGTTGGGTTGGCGGGGGAGGGCGGTGATGTTGGCGCTGAGTCGGTTGACCTGATAGAGCAAGGAGCGGGCGTTGTTGGGCTCGAGAAGCAGAAGCTCCAAAACGAGGTCGAGCCGTGGGTGGGTACGGTAGCGCTTCCGGTAGGTGACGAGGCTGTCGTTGGCCGCGAGAACGGACTCCATCACCAGCCGTTCTTCGTAGGTGGGTCGTGGTGTGAGCAGGAAGTGCCGCAGGACTCCGATGAGGAAATGGGCGCGCTCGATGCGACGGCCGGAGTCGAGAAGTCGCCAGCCGGCATCCCGGGTCATCGACTCAAGGTTGAGGCCGAGGAGGGCGGTGAGATCGATGATGAGGCGGTCGAGGGGCTCAGAAAAGTTATCGAGCCGCTGGCGGGGTGATGGGGGTTTTTCCGCCCATTCGGAAAGGATGGTGTCGATGACGCGCCAGCTGTCGGGCGACCAGAGGTCGCGCACGGCAAAGGTGGCATGCCGGAAGGAGCGCAGGACGTGGGGCAAGGAGCCGACCCGTGCCGGGTCACAGAGCAGGGAAAGCACTTCATCCTCGTCGGGCACGGCGGCGGAGTCCTTGAGGGGATCGATGGGCGCGGCATTGGTGACACCGGTGAGCCCCTGCATGAGGATCTCTCGGTGGCGGGTGGCGGAGCTGGAGTCCTCACCGAAGCCATCGATCAGGGCCAACAAGGTGCGGCGGAGGAGTCGCGCAGTGCCTTCAGACCGCTCGGCATAGCGGCCGGTCCAGTAGAGGTTCTCCCCGGCGCGGCTGGGGACGCTACGAGCGTCGAGCTCTGGGGGGAGATCGGCACCGTTTTCGTAGAGGGAAACAAAGGGTTCGGGATCGGGAGCGATGATCCAAGTGTCTTTCGAAGCGCCGCCAAGCTGGCTGGAAACGACGACGGCCTCGGGCGAGGCTGAGGTGCGGGTGAGGCCTCCGGGCATGACGGCGTAGCCCCCTTGGGCCGTGGCGGTGACGAATCCTCGCATGACGCCCCGGCGAGGTTCGATTTGGCCCTCATGCAAGCAGGGCACGGTGGAGTAGGTCACTTGCTCCTGGCCGACGTAGCCTTCAGGGAAAGCAAGAATGCGTTCCTTGAGGGCGGTGCGTTGGGCTTTGGTGAGCTCGCTGCCGAATACGGTGCCGAAGGTGGGGGCTCGCTCGATCGATTTGATGACGAATCGATCCAGATTGGAGAGGACTTTCTCGAGGGCCGATTTTTCTCCACACCACCAAGTGGCGGCCGAGGGGAGGATGAGGTCCTGGCCGTGCAGATGCCGGGCGAGTCCGGGCAGGAAGGCCATCAGGCCGGGGTTTTCGAGGACACCGCTGCCTGGGTGATTGACGACGAGGACGTGGCCGAGCCGAATTGCTTCGAGGAGACCTGGGACGCCGAGTTGGGAGTCCTCGCGAAGCTCGAGGGGGTCGCAGAAGCTGGCATCGACACGGCGGATGATGACATCGACTTTTTCCAATCCACCAAGGGAGGCTAGCCAGACGTGTCCATCGCGGACGGTGAGGTCATCGCCTTGGACCAAGGTGTAGCCCAGGTAGGAGGCGAGGAAGGCGTGTTCGTAGTAGGTTTCGTTCTGTGGGCCGGGAGTGAGGATGACGATGCGCGGTGTGCCCTTGCCATCGGCCGGGGCAAAAGACTCGAGGGTTTCCCGCAGGGTGCGAAAGAAGCTGGCGATGCGTCGGACACCGCTGTGGTGGAAGAGCCGCGGAAGGGTGCGCGTCATCACGACCCGGTTCTCGACGACGTATCCGGACCCGGAGGGGGCCTGGGTGCGGTCGTTGACGACCCACATTCGGCCATCGGGGCCGCGGGCCAGATCCATGGCGGCGAGAATGAGCTGTCGCGGCGTGGGAGATTTCAGGCCGCGGCAGCAGGAAAAGTAGCCGCTGTGGGCGCCGACCAGCTTGGCGGGGATCCAACCATCACGAACGAGCAGGCGGTCGCCATAGAGGTCGGTGAGGATTTCGTCGAGCAGCTCAGCCCGTTGAATGAGGCCGGCTTCGATGGTTTTCCAGTCTTCGGGCCCTAGCACCCAGGGGAGGGCATCGAGTTGCCACGGCCGCGGTTCGTCGGTGGTTTCGCCATAGACGCTGTAGGTGACGCCATTTTCGCGCAGCATCCGGCGGATTTGAGTTTCGACGGAGGTGCGGACGCTTGGGTCATTTTCGGTAAGCCATCGGGCGACGGGGGTCCAGGCGGGCTGGAGGGCTCCATCGGGCTGAATCATTTCATCTCCATCTCGAGCCGGATATTCGGCGGGGGGAAGGGCGATGTCGGTCGCAGGCACGGGCTTCCTATGAGTCGTTTGGGGGTGGTTTGCAACCCGCGTGCCATGAATGTCTTCAAGTCAGACTTGGCATCCGATCCGCTTTGACGCAAGGGCAGCTCCATGTCTATCCGCGTCGGCCTCCATCACGTCACCGAATACGATTACGATCGGGAAATCAATTTGGGTCCCCACCTGATACGGTTGAGGCCCTGTGTGCACTCCCGAACGCCGGTGATGGCTTATTCGCTGAATATTGAGCCGAAGAACCACTTCATCAACTGGCAGCAGGATCCATTCGGCAATTGGGTGGCGCGGCTGGTTTTTCCGGACAAGACGAAGAACCTGAAGATCGAGGTCGATCTGGTCGCCGACATGACGGTGATCAATCCCTTCGATTTCTTTTTGGAGAAATCGGCGGAGACCTTTCCTTTTGAATACGACGATCATCTGGCCCACGAGTTGGCACCGTATCTCAAGATTCGCGAGGATGGCGCGGGCCTGCGGGAATTTCTGGAAACGGTGCCGCGGAAGGAGATGGGCACCGTGGATTTCTTGGTCGAAGTCAACATGTGCGTGCACCGCGCGGTGGGCTATGTGATCCGCCTGGAGCCTGGAGTGCAGTCTTGTGAGGAGACTCTTGGATTGGGAACGGGGTCTTGTCGGGATTCGGCATTCCTGCTGGTGCAGGTGATGCGCCACCTCGGTCTGGCAGCGCGGTTTGTGTCTGGGTATTTGGTGCAGCTGAAGTCGGATGTGGAGTCGTTGGACGGTCCGTCCGGACCGGAAGCCGATTTCACCGACTTGCATGCCTGGGCGGAAGTTTACATCCCGGGAGCTGGCTGGGTGGGGCTCGACCCCACTTCCGGATTGTTTGCCGGGGAGGGGCACATCCCTCTCTCCTGCACCCCGGAACCTGCCAGTGCCGCGCCAGTGGTGGGGTCTCTGGACGAGTGCGAAACCGAATTTTCATGGGTCAATGAAGTGGTGCGGGTCCACGAAGACCCACGGGTCACTTTGCCTTATTCCGACGAAGAATGGGCGACCATTGAAGCCCTTGGCCACGAGGTGGATGCGCGACTCCATGAGGGCGATGTCGCCCTGACGATGGGCGGTGAGCCGACCTTCGTTTCGATCGACAATATGGACGGGGACGAATGGAACGTCACCGCCGACAGTCCGGAGAAACGACGCTTGGCCCTTGAGTTGTTGGGTCGGATCAAAGAGCACTTTGCGCCGGTTGGCGTTCTTCACCACGGGGAAGGGAAATGGTATCCCGGCGAACCCTTGCCTCGCTGGGCGTTCACAGTCCTTTGGCGGAAGGATGGACAGCCCTTGTGGAAAGACCCGTCCTTGCTCGGCAAACCGGATTTCGACTACGGTTACGGACCTGAGGATGCCCTGCGGTTTGGCCAGACCTTTGCCACCGTTCTGCGTTGCCTGAAGGAGCACCTCGTGACTGGCTTTGAGGACGCCTTCTACTACTTGTGGAGGGAAGGGACCTTGCCTGTGGACGTCGATCCACATAAGGCCGATCTCAAAGATCCGCTCGAGCGACAATATTTGGCCGCCTTGTTGGATCGGGGAATGACCACTCCGACGGGTTATGCGCTACCGATCGAATGGGACATCCCGGGGAAACGTTGGCGGAGTGCCCAATGGACATTCCGTCGCGAGCAAATGTTCCTCTTGCCGGGGGGATCACCCATGGGATTCCGCCTGCCTTTGCAGTCGCTTGGAGCCTACGACACTTCCACTTGGCGGGCCGAATTGGAACGCTCCCCGATGGAGCCCGTTCCGCCGCTTGCGCGGCCGGGCAGTTACCTTCCCGCGGGCCGCACCATGCAGGGATCGCCCGGTGAATCTCGCCAGGTTTTGGGTTTTGCCGATGTGCCGGAGTCGACCGATGCCACCGGACATGCCTCGGAGGGCATGCCGCGAACCGCGATGTGCTTCGAAGTTCGAAAAGGGGCCCTTCATGTATTTTTCCCACCTGTCAGCCAGCTCGAGCACTACCTGATTCTGCTCGAGGCCGTCGAGGAAACCGCCAAGCGTCTCGGCACACCTGTGGTGATCGAAGGCTACGACATGCCCTATGATCGACGGATCGAAAGCATCAAGGTCACGCCAGACCCTGGTGTGATCGAAGTGAATATCCATCCTTCGACGTGTTGGGAACAACTCTGTGACAACACGACGGTGCTCTATGAACTGGCTCGGCAGTCCCGGCTGGGGACCGAGAAGTTCATGCTCGATGGTCGCCATACCGGTACGGGGGGTGGCAATCACGTCACGCTCGGTGGTGAAACTCCGGATCGCAGTCCGTTCATTCGTCGGCCTGATCTGTTGCGTAGCCTCATCACTTTCTGGCAAAACCACCCAGGGCTTTCCTATCTTTTCTCTGGGCTCTTCCTTGGGCCTACCAGCCAGGCACCCCGGGTCGACGAAGGGCGCGAGGATCGGTTGTTCGAGTTGGACATCGCCTTCCAGCAATTGCCGGGACCGGGGGATGCCCCGTGGATGATTGATCGCGTCCTGCGCAATCTGCTGACGGACCTTACGGGCAATACTCACCGCGCGGAGTTCTGTATTGATAAGCTTTTTGCTCCAGGCTCGTCGTCGGGTCGCTTGGGAATCGTCGAGCTTCGGGCTTTCGAAATGCCGCCGCATGCTCGCATGAGCCTCGTCCAGATGTTGCTGGTTCGCTCGTTGGTGGCGTGGTTTTGGGATCAACCCTATGAGCGCCCATTGATTCGCTGGGGCACAGCGCTGCATGACAAATTCATGCTGCCGCATTTTGTTCGCACCGACCTCATTGATGTGGCGGATCAGCTAAAAACTGCCGGCATTCCTTTCCAGGCGGCGTGGCTCGAGCCCTTCAATGAATTCCGGTTCCCGGTGTATGGGCGAGTGTGCCACGATGGGGTGGAAATCGAAGTTCGCATGGCTTTGGAGCCGTGGCATGTCCTCGGCGAGGAGGCCACTGGAAGTGGGACTGCCCGTTACGTCGATTCCTCGGTCGAGCGCGTCCAAGTCCGGATCCGCGGCATGGTCGATGAACGCCACGTTCTCGTCTGCAATGGAAGGCGCATTCCGCTGCATCCGACGGGCCGTCGCGGTGAATACGTCGCGGGAGTTCGCTACAAGGCATGGGCACCGTGGTCGGCGATGCATCCCACGATTCCGGTCCACACACCGCTCACATTTGATGTGGTGGACACGTGGACCCGGAAATCCCTAGGGGGCTGCGTCTATCATGTCGCCCATCCTGGTGGACGGAACTACGATGCTTTCCCGGTGAATGCCTTTGAGGCAGAAGCTCGACGGGTGAGTCGTTTTTGGCAACATGGCCACACGCCGGGAGTTATCGAAACGGGCGCTGTTGGGCGGGCAGGGCGCCGTCGGATGGAAGCTCGCGAAGGAGGCCCAGCTGTCAGCTACACCGAAGTTCGTCCAGAAGATCCCTCACACGATTTCCCGCTTACGCTCGATCTGCGAGGGTAAGGGGTGAGAAGTGCGGCGACATGTCGCCGCTGGGGGGAGGGGCGCGACATGTCGCGCGGGGAAAAGCGCCGTCGTGCCGGCGCACTCTCAAGCTTTCCTTATCGGAGTGCGGCGACACGTCGCCGCTGTGGGGAAGGGCGCGACATGTCGCGCGGGGAAAAAGCGCCGTCATGCCGGCGCACTCTCAAGCTTTCCTTATCGGAGTGCGGCGACACGTCGCCGCTGTGGGGGGGGCGCGACCTGTCGCGCCGGGAAAAGCGCCGTCATGCCGGCGCACTCTCGAGCTTTCCTTATCGGAGTGCGGCGACATGTCGCCGCTGTGGGGAGGGGCGCGACATGTCGCGCGGGGAAAAGCGCCGTCATGCCGGCGCACTCTTGAGCTTTCCTTTCGGAGTGCGGCGACATGTCGCCGCTGTGGGGAGGGGCGCGACATGTCGCGCGGGGAAAAGCGCCGTCGTGCCGGCGCACTCTCAAGCTTTCCTTTCGGAGTGCGGCGACACGTTGCCGCTGTGGGGAAGGGCGCGACCTTTCGCGCTGGAGAAAAGCGCCGTCATGCCGGCGCACTCTCAAGCTTTCCTTTCGGAGTGCGGCGACACGTCGCCGCTGTGGGGAGGGGCGCGACATGTCGCGCTGGGGAAAAGCGCCGTCGTGCCGGCGCACTCTCGAGCTTCTCTAGGATTTCGCGCTGCCGAGGCACTTTTCATGGACGGTTCACGGATCGCGGGCATGTTCGCGGGCCGCAATGTCCATGTTCCTGCTGATCCTCCTCGGAATTCCCGTCCTCTCACTCCTGTGGTTTTTCTGGGCGATGCGAACCTCTGCCTTTCGCCAGGCTGGTCGAACGACGAGGATCAGTTTCTCGTTGGCGACGTCGCTTCTTCTCGGCGGTTTTGTGTGGATCGTTCTCCAGCGGATGGGGCGAGTCACCTCCGAGCCGCCCGCCGTGGTGCAAGCGGCAGTCTTATTGTGGGGATTGGTGTTCCTTCCACTGGTTGCATTACCGACCTTGATTCTGGGTGGAGGTCTTCAAGCGGTGAGCCGATTGAAGAACCACCTTCGCTCGCGAAAAGGGGATCATCCGGTGGCGCTTCCCGATCCAGGTCGCCGGCGCTTTTTAGAAACCGCAGCGGTCGCGTTGCCGGTGCTCGCGACCTATGGGGCGACGGGCGTCGCGATTCCGCAGACGAAACATTTTCGCATCCGGCGCATCGACGTTCCGCTGGCCGGTCTCCCCAAAGATCTCGATGGAATGACGATCGCCCACGTGTCGGATGTTCATGTCGGCAAATTCACCCACGGGCGATTGCTCACGGACCTCGCCGAAGCGACCAATCAGTTGAAAGCCGATGTGGTGGCGCTGACGGGCGATTTGATCGATCACGCGCTGGCGGATTTGCCGGAGGCGCTGGACATGGTGAGTCGTTTCGATCCGAGAAGCGGCCTCTTTTTGGTGGAAGGGAATCACGATTTGTTCGAAGGTCGCGAGGCCTTTCGGAGCGGGGTTCGCGAGGCCGGCTTGACGCTGCTGGCGAACGATTCCGCTTCGTTGGAGGTGCGGGGACATCCGATCGATGTGCTTGGGATCCCGTGGGCGCATGCCGAAGCTCGGATGGAGCAAGACATCGCAACGGTCGCGAGGCTCCGTCGGCAGGACGCCTTTCCGATCCTTCTGGCGCACCATCCGCATGCTTTTGATGCCGCGGCGAGGGCGGGAATTCCACTGACCTTGGGGGGGCACACCCATGGCGGGCAGCTCATGATCACCCCGGAAATCGGTCCCGGTCCGATGCTGTATCGCTACTGGTCGGGACTCTATCAAAAGCCGGGCGGTGAAGCTGCGGTGATCAGCAATGGTGCGGGAAATTGGTTTCCGCTGCGAACTGCCGCGCCTGCCGAAATTCTGTATCTCACCCTGAGGCGGGTTAGGGCGTGATGTCGTTTCTCTGGAAGCGCCGTGGATGGTGAGGCAGAGACGGTGAGCGGTAGGTTCCTCCCACGAGCAAGGGGAGCGTAGGGGCACGCACGATCTGCATGCACAGGATTTTTTTGTCCGCTTTCAGGCGGTCGGTGGTGTCTTGTGGGCATGATGAGCGAGGATTCCCATGAGCTGCTTCGGCGGTATGTTCGAGAGGGGAGTGAGACGGCGTTCCGGAGCTTGGTCGAACAGCATGGTCCGATGGTGACGGCGGTGGCTTGTCGGAAGCTTGGGGGAGATGGGGCGGCAGCGCAGGATGTGGCCCAGGAGGTTTTTCGTTTGCTGGCCAAGAAGGCCGGGCAATTGGAGGGAGTGGTGGTGGCAGGATGGTTGTATCGTCAGGCTTGTCGGCGAGCGGCCAATCATGCCCGAGCGGAATTGAGAAGGCGGGCCCGGGAGAAGGTTGCGGTGGCCCAGCTGGGCGGTGGCGAAGACCGGAGCGATTGGCGCGAAGAGGTGGATGAAGCGGTCCGCCATTTGCCGGTGAAGGATCGGGATGCGGTGGTGCTGCGATTTTTTGAGGGGCGGGACTTCCGAAGCTTGGGGGCCGAATTGGGTCTGGCCGAGGAGGCGGCTCGCAAGCGGGTTTCGAGGGCACTGGAGCGATTGGAAAGCGAGCTGTTGAAGCGCGGGATTTCGCCCAAGTCGGCAGCTGCTGGCGGGGGGATGAGCGGGCTGGTGGCGGTGCCCCTAACGACGAGGGGAATCGATCGTATCTTACGTTCGGCGCTGGGTCCGGGAAGTTCTGGAGGCATGGCAGGAATGGCGGCCCTCGGAAGAGCGGCTTTGCTCGGCATGGTCGCAGGCGGGCTGGGAGTGGTGGCGACTCAGCATGGGGATGCTTCCGCAGCGCGAAATGAGGGAATGCCGGTTGCCGAAATGATTCCCGCTCGATCGCGACTTAATGGCGAGAATGCAGAGCAGGCGGATTTGGCATGGGTGATGGCCGAGATTCAACGGATCTCCCGCGGGCCGGCACACTCGTTGGGGAAACTGCAGATGAGCAAGTTGTTGGCGACGGTGTCGATCGAACAAATGCCGGAATTCTTTACCTTGGCGCAAAGCGAGCTGAGAGATGGGGAAAAGAGCGGTGCGTACCTGGAGGTCCTCAAGCGCTGGATGAAAGAGGACCCTGAATCAGCCTTGGATCGGGTCCTGGCGGAAAATCTGGGAAAGGAAGTGGACCGCATTCGTGGAACCAATCTGATTCAGATTCTTTTCTCTGAATGGTTGCAGAGGGATCGACCGTCCTCGGCCCAATGGCTGCGAGCTCATTGGGGCGAGGGCGAACTCCAAGAGTCGGCCTTTCAGGGAACCCTGCAGGAGCACCTCGCCATGGAGGTGGTGGACCAGGCTCTGAGAGTGGAGGGAACCGACCAAGCCATGGCGGTGGCGATGGAGTGGCCGGACCCTGAGATTCGACAAAGGGTGTTGGTGCAGGCCTTGGGGAAATCGCCCTACTCCACGCTGATTCTGAACGAGGGGCCGGCAAAGATTTTGGAGCTCCAGAGGGCGCTTCGTGAGTTCCCTGATGAGATTCATTCCGAAACGGTGATCATCGAAATGTGGAGCGAGTATCTGAAGGATCACCCACAGGCTTGGGAGGCTGTTTCAGGGGAAATGCAGGCAGATGAACGATTTCAAGCGTCGCTGGCTCTGATGAAAGTTCGCTCGCGAGCGACGCAGCGCACTCCCATGGCTGGCGGTGGGGTTCGCGTTTCGTTTGAGTCGGTGGATCCCTTGGAGCAGGTGCCGGAGATCATCGAAGCCGGGCGTGTTGCAGGGATTCCAACGGATGAGGTGATGTACCGGATCGGTGCAGCCTATCTTTCGGATTGCAGTCCGGAGGAGGGGCTGAAGTGGCTGGATGACCACTCGGACCTTTCGGGCCTGGATGCCTTGATTGAAAATCGCATGGCGGAGGTCGGAGTGTTTCGGGGAGTTTTGGTGGGAGGAGAAGGTCCGGAGGAGGAACTCTTGCGGCTGGCGGATCGCCTCACGGATCGATCTCGCGGCGAGCTGCTGGCCGAGGCCGCGTTCTCCCGGCTGAGGGCGCGTCGAGATTCTGAAGGGACTCCGCTGGAAGTTCTGGATTCACTGCAGGAGCGCGGGGCGTTGTCGAAGTCCATGGTCGAACATCTCATTTCCAGCGTGACTCCATGAATCGTCGATCTCGGAACAAGGTTCTCGCCTTTGCCTGCGGACTGATTTTGGCAAGTTCATTGGGAGCATGGATCCGGCGTGCGAAGGCGAAGAGTCCGGAGGAGCTTCCGCGGACGGTGCTGGTGCGTAGCGAACGCTGGGATGAACGCGATTTTCTCGCGAAGCTCGCGACGCTGGAGCCGCATAAGGATCCTGCCGACCTCTGCAGAACGATGGAGAGATTGCCACGCCCCCCGATGGAGGCACTGCCGGGTTTGTTGGCATCCATCCACCAGGAAAACGGTTCTGAGCTCACTCTGGCAGCCAAGTATTTGCTGATCCGGTGGGCGGAAGTGGACGGCGAGCAGGCGATGAGCTGGGCTTGGAGTCAGTGGCCGAATAGCAGGCTGTGGGAACTGGCTTTTCGTGAGGTGGGGGCGGCATGGGCATGGGCCGATCCGTCCCATTTTGCCCGTTGGGTCTTGGCTCATCCCCAGCCCCGAGGGTTCATCGATTCCGAGGAGGAAATCGACCCGGCAGGTCCTCCGGTTTTGGTCATGCGGGATTGGAGTCAGGCCGTCCAATGGCTCCTGGAAGACCATCCCCGCCTGGCCTTTGAAGTCTTGCTGGGTCGTGGGGGGTATCAATTCCAGGACGACTCCATGTGGCGGTCTTTGACTCGACCGGAGCAGATCATCGACGCGCTGAGTGCATTCGGCCCGTTGGAGGATTTGGATTGGGAGTCCCAACAGGAGAATAAAGGCATGTACGCTCATGCATTGCTTCGCCGATGGCAGGAAATGGACCCGGAGAGCTTCGGAAAATCGGGGAATGCGCAGTGGCTGTCTCGGCGGAGCGATGGGCTCTTTCCCGAGGAGCTGGCGAAGTGGAGGGAGGCCCGTGACAAGGTCGCCGCTGGGGCGGCGGCTCTGGAAGGGGTGGAGAATTCGCAGCGGCTGATGCTGGTGGGGGCTCTTCTCCGCGAGTGGGGTCAGATCGACCCGGATGCCGCGCTGGAGTGGGGTCGGACTCTTGGGGATCGGGAGGGGGCGTTGGCCCGTGCGACATGGTTTCGAGATCAGGTGGCGGAGACTCCCGGAGCGGCCCTTGATCAAGTGGAGCGAGAGGTTCCTGAGGAGCGCTGGAACTTTCGGGTTCAGGCATTCGATGCCTGGAAGCATCCGATGAGGCCGGGTGATTTCGAGGCTTGGCCTGAGGAACGGCGCCGGACCTGGGAAAGCCTAGAGGCCTTGCAAGCGGTCGGGACTCGGCCCTGACACGGGGGAACCGCATGCGCTCGCCCGCAAACGCATCACGCCCGACCTCCGATGGAAGCCGGGCGTGAATTCGCGTGGAATGCGGCGGAAATTTATTCGCCGAGGCCGAAGCGCACGAAGCGGCGGATGGCCAAGGTATCGCCAACTTGCTTGCCGGCGGTTTCGACGAGCTTGCCGACCTTTTGGTCCGGATCCTTCACGAAAGCCTGCTCAAGAAGGCAGTTTTCGGCGTAGAAACGACCCAGCTTTCCGAGAATGATCTTTTCGATCATCTCAGCAGGCTTGCCTTCGTTGGCGAGTTGAACGCGGAAGATTTCCTTCTCCTTCTCGACGACGTCTTCGGCGATGTCTTCACGGGCCAAGCCTTGCGGGTTGGCTGCTGCGATGTGAAGGGTCACGTCCTTGATCAGGTTTTGGAACTCGTCCTTCGCTGCGGTTTCGCCTTGTTCGGCACCGACTTCGACGAGCACTCCGACCTTGCCACCCATGTGGATGTACTGGGCGATGGCGCCATTGCCGGCGACTTCGAAGCGTTCGAATTTGCGGAGCTGCATGTTTTCACCAAGCTCAATGACCTTGGTCTTCACATAGTCCTCCACCGTCAGGTCGCCCGTTTTCACTTGAAGGGCTTCTTCAAGGGTCTTGGCTTCGCTGGCAGCGAGGGCATCGGCGATTTGATCGACGAAGGCGACGAAGTTGTCGTTGCGGGAAACGAAGTCGGTCTCGCAGTTCACTTCGATGAGGATACCCGATTTGCCGTCGTCGGAGAGACGGGCGGCAATGATGCCCTCGGATGCTTCGCGATCGGCCTTGCCGGCAGCTTTAGCGATGCCCTTCTTGCGGAGGTAGTCGATGGCGGCCTCCAGGTCACCGTTGGTTTCGGTGAGGGCCTTCTTGCAGTCCATCATGCCCGCGTTGGTCTTATCGCGGAGTTCTTTGACGAGTGATGCGGTGATCATGGTTTAGGATGGTGGGAAAAAACGGACGGGGCGGAGCTTGGTCGAGCGATCGCCAGCCTGCCGCCCCGTCCGGGTGAAGATTTTGCGATAAAGCTTAGCCCTTGCGGCCGACGACGACGGAGTCGACGAGGTTCTGAAGGATGATCCGGATCGAGCGAACAGAGTCGTCGTTGGCCGGGATCGGGTAATCGACGATCGATGGGTCGGCGTTGGAGTCGACGAGAGCGACGATCGGGATGTTGAGGCGGCGGGCTTCGGCAACGGCGATCGACTCACGGGCCG
The DNA here is from genome assembly GCF_014201715.1 of Haloferula luteola. Classification (GTDB taxonomy): domain Bacteria; phylum Verrucomicrobiota; class Verrucomicrobiia; order Verrucomicrobiales; family Akkermansiaceae; genus Haloferula; species Haloferula luteola. Next base: position 22,803 of record NZ_JACHFD010000018.1, on the reverse strand, counting down.
AGTCCACGATGACGAGTGCGTCAGGCAGGCCGTCCATGGAGCGGATGCCTTGCAAGTTGCGCTGCAACTTGTGCATCTCACGGGTCAAAGCAGCGAATTCCTTCTTGGAAATGCTCTTGAACTCAGGGGACTTCTCGAGGCCTTCGAGCCACTTGAGGCGTTCGATCGACTTCTTGACGGTGCTCATGTTGGTGAGCATGCCGCCGAGCCAACGGTGGTTGACGTAGTATTGCTTGGTCGCTTCCGCTGCTTCGCGGACGGCTTCCTGAGCTTGGCGCTTGCACCCGACGAAGAGGATCTTCTTGCCCTTGGAAGCGAGGCCGGTGAGGAAATCAGAAGCCTTGTCGAGGCACTTAACGGTTTGTTCCAGGTTGATGATGTAGATCCCACCCTTGTCCTTCATGAGGTAGGGCTTCATTTGCGGGTTCCACTTCTTCGTTTGGTGACCGTAGTGGACGCCGGCGTCCACCATTTCGTTGATGAGTTCGTTGATCATGTGTTTGTCCCGCCTTGATTCAGGACGGGCGATTGTCGGGAAACCCGCCGCTTGATGGGTCCCTTCGGTTTCCCGTTTGTGGTGCGGCGGCGGTGGAAGGGACGCGCGGGATAGGGGAGGGGGCAGGTTTTGGCAAGGCAAAAGCTGTCCAACCACTCACCACCAAGCCATGCCATGACGATTCCAAAACGCGTTGAGGTCGGAGGTGCTGCCCCGGAAAACGCTGCGTTCCATCGGATGGGCCATGTTCCCGAAGTAGCGCGGGCTGCTCCAGGATCCCGTGTTGTAGTGCTTGGCTCGGGAGCCTCCGTTTTCCCAAGTGACCCCACCATACTGCCACATCTGCCACGAGCTCCAGGTGCCATATTGTTCGCACAGAGAATCGGGAGTCAGCCCGCCACCCATTGCACGCTCGGTGCCTCCTGGTCCGTAGAGAGCAATCCAGTAGGGCGCCCGGCGGATCACCCGCTTCTGAGCCGGGCTGGCATTTCGCATGCGGGCGCGCAGACCGTCACTGTTCTCCAGGTAGATCACCGGGGTGATCCCCGTTCGTTGTTCGACCCGCTCAATGAATCGCACCAAGCGATCAGGCGTCGATGCCGTATCGAAATCTCCGACCAAGAGAATCCGGCGGAAGGAAAGGCCCCGACTGCGGGCCGTCGCACGCACACGATCCACGAAAGCATCGGCCTGAGCCGCAGGGTCCTGGCTCATGGTTACGAAATGATAGGCTCCCACGAGCATCCCAGCGCGATCGGCTGACTGAATGAAGTCGGCGAATTTGTCATCAAGCAAAGGCCCCTTGGCGGAGCGGGCGATCAGCCCCAAAGCTCCATTGCGACGCATGGCGGAGACATCGTGCTGGGTGTATCGATCGCCGGGGCGTTGCACTTCCTTCGGATCCCATCCGGACACATTGAGAACCGCAGGGGAATCCGCGACACTGGTGCCGCCAAAACCGCCGCATTGGCATAACAGGGGAAGGACAAGGAGGAGCGCGAGCCATTTCATCCCGTGGAGTCCAGCATGGTCCTGCAATCTTCGCAAGCTGGCGACTTGCGCCATCTGGAGGGACCTGATGATTTGATTGGCGAATGGACGACTCCAATCCTTACGCACCGCCCCTGGCAGACGATAGTTCCGAGCGGACTGATCGTTCCGCCGGCCAACCGTGGCAGGTGGGGAATGGCTGTCTTTACATCCGCGATGGTGCGGTATTGCCAGAGATCGATGTTTTTGGTGGCAGTGATGATCTTCCCCTCACGCCGGCAGCGGGCTCCTTCAGCATGCTCCAGAGTGGCGGGATCCGGGTGGGAAGGATTTTGGTTTTTGCCCTGCTGGGAGGAGCCGCGATGGTCTTGGGGATCATCGGGGGAGTTCATGCTGGCATCGACCCCGCCCCTTTGATGGTGATCGTGATGGTGATGCTTCTCGGGGGGCTTTTGGGCAATCGCCTGGTAAGGAAGTCGAAGGGCAGGACGGGTGGTCCGGCTCGTCTGAGATGGTCGATGACCGTTGCCGATGCAAATGCCAACGCAGCGATCACCCGCCGCCTCCAATGGCTATCGGCAATGCCATGGATAGGAGTGAGTCTACTATGGGGCGGTTCGTTCTGGACGGATCTTGAAGGCTTCCGCGCATTCGGGCTCTTATGCGTCTTTGGTTACTCGTTTCTCGTTCGCCATTTGAGCAAACATCGGAAGATTCTTCAGTGTCGGGGAGAAAGCGACGGCTGGTTCGAGCTGCGAGGGTTCGCGCCGGAAGCTCTGATGCGCTTGGCTGAAATCCAGCACGAGCAGGCGGAAAAGCCTGCCGAACTTGGGCGGAGAATGCGTCGTGTGCGCAGCATCTACCTCTATCGGTTTCCGCTGAGAGGGTTGGCAGGAAAGCAATGGTGGAACCCTTCGGTGATGCTGGTCTTGGGCTTCATGAAGCTGTCACGTTCTCCTGCACTGGTAAGGGAAGTATTTGATCCCGACGAGGCAGTGGACCTGAAACCGTCGCGTTGGGACCCCCATCTTCGCGAGCGTTGGCATGAACTGCAGTCCGAGCCCGTCCTCAAGGGATGGTTCCTCATCGAGGCCCGGGAGTTGGATTCTGTGGCGGGCGATCAACGCAATCAGTGGTTCGCTCTATCCGATCCTGAAAGAAAGCATTCCCTGGTGGTCTCCCTCCATCGTCAAGTGAGCGGGGTCAACGTTTTCGAGGCCGATGAGTCGACTCTGATCACGTGGCGGAAAACGGGAAACGTCGTGTGGACCACCCGGTCTCCTGCGGTGGGGAAATTTCCTTCTAACATCGAGGTTCACCGAGTTCGCGGCGACCTCTCAAAGCAAGTCGCTCATCACCTTTCCCGGGTGGGCGAGGGAGATGCACTTAGCATGGAGAATCCAGAGGTCGCGAAGGCCCGGGATCGTGAACTCAAAGAGGCTCTCCACCAATGCTGGATGCGTGCGAAGTTGTGCAGCGACTACGAAGAGCGGGAATGGATCGACTGGCCGCGATGACTGAGACCGAAGAAAACCCGTATGCTCCGCCCATAGGTCTCGAGCTGGATCCGGGAGAGAGCCAGGGACATTGGATTGTGAGCGGGAAATCGCTTTGGTTTCAGGACGGAGCCGTCTTCCCAAAACTCCTCGTGACGGGATCGAGACCGCAAAGCCCTTCAGAATCCGAGGAGGGGGAATGGAGAAAGGAGTCCTTCTCTTCTCTCAGTCGCCGCAGATCGATGCCTTTCATCCTGGTGCAGGCCATGCTTTTCGCAGGAGGAGCTCAATTGGTGGATGTTTTGCGGCCGTGGATCATTCCGCACTATGGGTTCCCGGTCTTCTGTGGGTTGGCGGTCGTTGTCACCGACCTGTTGGGGAAGACCCTCGGACCCAAGGCGACTCTGACTTGGTATCAACCTTCGGGAGCTTCGCGTCGGAGATCCCTGCGAATGGCCATGGAATTCGGGGGTGCTGGGTTGGGGATGGGGCTGATGGGCTACGGAACGGGCAGTGGGTGGGCTGCGATCGGAGGCTGGCTGGTTGGAGCTTGGGGAGTGAGTTGGATTCTCAGAGGATGGAGCCCTCGCATGCTCTGTCGCCATGAAGACGGGGGATGGTATGAGATCCTGGGGATTCCCTTGGAAACCCTGCAGAAACTATCGGCCCTTCAATCCCACCAGAAACCTCGGAACGGACGGAATCTTCAGTGGAAGCGCAGGTGAAAGATTTCGAAAAACTTCATCGAAGTGTCTTGACACCGACCCGGGTCAGACGCTTTCTTCCGCCCGCCCCGCTGAAGCAGGGCACCGACGAAAGTCAAAGCACCCGTAGCTCAATTGGATAGAGCATCTGACTACGGATCAGAAGGTTTGGGGTTCGAATCCCTGCGGGTGCGCCATTTTTTTCGGGGTGTGGCGCAGCCTGGTAGCGCGCTTCGTTCGGGACGAAGAGGCCGTGGGTTCGAATCCCGCCACCCCGACCATCATTCGTTTCGTGTCACAAGGTGACAAATTGAGAGTAATCGTCTCATTGCCAGTGACTGATAGAGGGATTTTGATGAGGTTTTCTGTGCCGATCTGAGACAGATTTTGCCCCGCAGAGACTCGGTTTTGTGGACCTATTTGTGGACCACGTCGAGACGGTTTCCCGTCCTCAAACCAGTCCAGCGAATTCACCGCTTCGAAGGTTGGAAGCTGGTTGACGTCGGTGTAGAGGTTTGCCGTCAATCGAGGATCACTGTGGCGCATCAATTCCTGAGCAAGCCGCTGTGAAACTCCTTTGCGGGCCAGGCGGGTCGCGAATGTGTAGCGAAAGGAGTGGAAGTCGAGCTTCCGGCCGGTGCCATCGATGGCGGGAATCCCTGCTTCCTTGAGATGTCGCCTGAACCGACGGTCCGGATGGGCATACTGAGGAAAAATGAGATCGGAGTTTCGTGCTCCATTTGCAGTGATCTGCAAGCAATCTCGTAACTTCGGGTGGAGAGGCACGACGGCTTCCCTACGGTTCTTGGTGCGTTCAGCGGGAATGACGATGCGTGGGCGCTCATCCTCGCCGAGATGGACCTCCGACCAGACGATGCCGAGAAGCTCACCAAGGCGCAGCCCGGTGTAGATTGCCATGATGTAGAGCAGACGGTAGTCCTCAGACACGGCCAGCAGCCGGTCGAACTCGGCATCGGAAATCGCCCGGCGCTTTTGTTGGCGCCCCCGAATGTCGACCTTCTCGACCAATCGGAGCGGATTGTCCTGGATGCGGCGCTGCTTCACCATCCAGCCAAGAAAGGTGTGCATCGCGTTCAAATACTCGTTCAGCGTTTTGGGAGCCGCCTGCTGTTTTGAGCGCCACCGAACGAAACCATCCGGTGAGATGTCGCTAGCGACCCTCCAGCCGCAGGACTTGAGGAGAATGGACACGCGGCTACGGATCAGCCTGTAGTAGTGCTCTGCCCGCCCTTTAACCGCGAGGTCCGCGATGAATTCCTCCAGATGCTCGGACAAAGGACGCTTGGCCGACTCCCTCTCAAGCTTCGGTGCTATGAGCCCTGCGCGTTCTCTTTCTTTCTCTCTGACAATCTCGCGAAGCTTCTGCTCGGCCACCTGTTTGTCAGGGGTATCCAGAGGAACCTCTGAAACTGCGAGATCACCTTCGAGTCGGTAGCGACCGCGATACAACCGGTCGACTGCTGTCTTGCCCTTGCGGGTGCGCTTCTTTTTGTAGACGTGAAAGATCATTTCCGCGCGGATTTTAGATTGACGAGATAGTGGGTGATGTCGCTGGCGTAGAGCCGCGTGGCACCGCCAACTTTGACAGGACGTGGCAAATCGCCTTTGGCAATGAGCCGGTAAATGGCGCGCTTGGAGAGGGACAGGCGCTCCCCGGCTTGCGCCAATGAGATCAAACGGTCTTCCGTGTGTTCCATGGTATTCTGCGGTTCGATGTTCCTGATGGGTGGCATCAATGAGAAATACGCACAGAAATGCTTCATGGCCGGAGCCGCCGAGGATTTGCTTCCCTGGACCGTCTTGCTTCAGCCACGCAAGTCAGTTAAATTTGATTCGATATTGGAATCAAATGAGGGAGATGAGATTTGGGAATTCCAGAGTGGATAGCGGTGATTTCGGTGGTGGTGGCTTTACTGTCGCTCGCCGTTCAACAGCACTGGACGCGCCAGCAGGCAAAGACCGATGCGAGAGCGAAGCAATACGACCGCACGACAAGCCTCCTATTCAAGGCTATCGACAACCCCGATCTTCTTGAAGCAATCAGCGGCAATTCGGGTGAAGATCAGCGTCAAAGACGCTTCCGGCAAATCTGGATCAATCACACGATGGTCATCTTCGATCAAAGGCGCCTTTTCACTCGATCTGAGTGGGCGAGCACTGTCGATGACATCAGGGATTTCATGAGCAATCCAGAAATCCGGAGACATTGGACTCAACACGAGGAATTTTACGCGCCTGATTTCCGCGACTTCCTCAACCGAGAAATCTATGGAGAGAAAAAGGGAGACTCCGTGAAGGAGCCTCCCTCGGCTGACGAGGAAAGTGATCAGCTCTCCCCGACTTGAAGCGCAATCCTCTTTAAAGTGGTGAGGGGAATTGCAACGAAGTCTTCTCCTTCTGGCGCGGATAATCGGGCCCGCTCTTCGGAGTTGAGCCGGTTGCCTTGAACGTAAGCATTTTCTCCATCAGTCAGGATCACTGCGGGGCACTGGCCTCCGCTGCAAAGCTCTGATAGCGGTCCGTTTTCTCCCAGAATCTTCTGTATGGTAATGATTATAAGTGATTTGATGATTTTGTGCTTTGTATGCGATAAAGTGAACGGAATAAGGATTCTGTTCAGGAGGGATGAAAATGAGGTCGTTATATGACGGCAGAGGTGATCGAAAATATGTCTCGTTTGCCGAGAGGTTGGCCTTTGGTGAGGCGGCCTCAAAATTGCCCAATTTGAAGCATCAGCTCTTTTGCTTGGTGCTGCTCAACACGGGTTGCAGGATCTCCGAAGCCCTTTCTCTGCGGCGCTCTCACGTGGATGTTGGCGGTGGTGCTCTTGTCTTCCTGACGCTCAAGCAGCGGGGAGAGGTCAACTATCGCCCTGTCCCGGTGCAAGACTCTCTGATCGAGGCTCTCATGGTGCTACCCACCTTAGAGGATGGCCGTCTTTTTGACTTTGGCCGGACAACGGGATGGAAGCTCGTGAAATGGTGTATGGACTCAGCGGGGATAAGCGGCATCAAAGCAACGCCCAAGGGTTTGCGCCACGGCTACGCAATCGGCTGCGTGTCCATTGGTCTGTTCCAGGGGGACATTCAGGGCCTGCTTGGTCACAAACGACCTGAAACCACCGCGATCTACACCACCCACATCACCGAGGACATTCGCGGCAAATTCCACAAAATCTGGATCGGAGGTGGCCCTTGCCCAAAGTCATGAGGGGGCTACCTACGATGGTAGGCGTAGAATCATTTTCCTTGAGGAAGAGGCCGCGAATCGGGTATGATTGAAGGAGTGAACAGAATCCTTATTTCGTTCACTTTCAAGAGGAAATCGCCGCCATGTGATGACGGTGGAAAGGAAAAGAATTAGGCGGGGTAAATAGCCGGGTATCGATCCCCGGCCCCCTACACACGACCCGCCTTTTGGGCGTAATGGCGCGAAGGAGATCAGATCGGATGTATCGTCACCTTCGTTGCCGTTGCGTTCCCGGATTTTTGGAGGAGAAGTCGAATGCCCGATCAATTCATCCCGTCGGCCAGGCTGATGCTCGCTCTGGAGTGGCTGGAGCAGTGCCCGGATGAGCAGAGCGAACTCCTCTTGGCCTGGACGATTGACGGAACGCGCCATTGAGACGCGTGGGAGTTTTCTCGAACTGGCTTTATGGGGCCTACTCGAAAACACCCAAGAGCCCTTCAGCATCGGTAATGATACCTCGATAGTTAAGGTTCTCTATCAAGCACCCGACTGAGAATCGGTTCATTTGCCTGAAACTGGTGTGGCTGCGAGTAGGTCATACAGAATTGATGTGTAATGGTTTATGCGACCCAATTGCAGCCGGGCAAAATTCCCGACTTCGTCACAAAGAGGACTTTTGCCCGTCGCTCGTCGGTCTTCGCATTCCTTGTCCAGCTCTTTAGGCAGACCCAGCAAAGAAATCTTTGAATATTCTTCAAAAACATTCACAAATTGAGCCGCTTTCGGGATCAACTCTTCAAGTCTTTAGAAAATGAAAAGCGTCGCACTCAAGCTACCTAAACCTCTCACCTTTTACCCCACAAAGATCACAAATGAGAAAAGACTTCGGCAACTCATTCAAGACTTACGTCCTAGACGGCTTGAGGCTGATCTCATCCGCCTTGGACCTGCGACCGATGGAGGCTACATGGTTCCTAACGACCTCAACGGTATCACGGCCTGCTTCTCGCCTGGGGTCGATGTGAACTCCAAGTTTGAGAAGGCATGTGCAGAACTTGGGATGAACGTCTTCATGGCTGATGCTTCAGTAAGCGGCCCTGCTGAATCCCACGATTTATTTCATTTTGATAAGAAATTCATCGGATCATTTTCATCCGATGAATTCATAGCAATCAACGAATGGTTGGAGGAAAAGGCGAAACAGGTCGTCGGAGGTGATTGGTTACTGCAAATGGACATTGAAGGCTTCGAGTATGAAACCATTTACAGCATGTCTGAAGAATTCCAGAAGCGGTTTCGGATTATGGTGATCGAATTTCATCGTCTTGAGTCATTGTTTTCCGAGTTGGGATTCGGATTTATCGAGCGAGTGTTTAGAAAAATCTTGTCAACTCATCAGTGCGTTCATATTCATCCCAATAACATCGCGGATTCGACCAAATGCTATGGGTTTGAGATTCCATGGTTTGCCGAATTCACCTTCCTTCGAAAGGATTTCGTCACTGAAAATGGGTGGGTCTCCGACCTTCCTCACAGACTAGATTGTCCTTGCGACCCGAGTCGCGCCGACCTCGCTCTCGATTCGGTGTGGTTTAAGAATGAATGATTAATAAAAATGAAACTGACAGCCTTCTTCGGACTGATTGTCCTCGTGTGTGCATCTGAACTTCAAGCTTCGCCCCTTAAAGGGGTAAGTGTTAGCACTGCTCAGCTCAACCGTGCCGTTGAGTGGGCAGACTACACAGGTTATGATCCGGAGATCCTTGGGGACACTTGCTTTGCTCACACTTGGGCCGATCTTTCCGGCTCCACCTCAGGATCTGGATTTGCATACACACTTGAGAAGCACAAACCGGGTGCTGGGATGCCATCCAATCCCTATGCCGAGGATTACGTTTTGGAACTTGCAATGCCGATGTTTCCAGAAGTCGACAACAGCGGTGTTAGCTATGCGCTGATCGGAAACCGGTTCTCGCAAGGCATAAGCGGAAACTTCGACAGTTATTGGCAGACGCTTGCGCAAAATCTGGTGGCAATGGGGTTAGATGACGTTCACATTCGGCTCGGATGGGAGTTCAATCAGGATCTCGGCTCTGTGAGTTGGGCGGTCGGTGGGGGAACAGCTTCACAGATGCAAGATTTTGCATCCTATTGGCAAAGAATCCACGGTGTTATGATGGGCGTAGCCGGAGCCGACTTCAAGTGGTCATGGTCGGTTCTGCTCGGTCTTGAGGATCTCACGGAATTTGCCACATTGACAGCGAATGCTTATCCCGGAGATTCGTATGTCGACTTTATCAGCGTTGATGTCTACGATTCGAGCGGAATTGCGGGGTACTACAAACATATATGGCAGGACCTAAGTCAAAGCTGGAGCGACCAGCTCAGTGAACACGAGATAAGGGAGAGAACATGGGAGGAAATAAAAAGCGGTGTGTTTAGAGACACAAATTCGACTGGAAATATATGGTTCTATGGGGCAGGTCTCGACGAATACAAGAATTTTGCCGACGACCACGGCAAAGAATTCATCATTAGCGAGGCTGGAATCGTTGAAGAGCGACGAACCATTCCTTCCTATAACTTAAACTCTGGTTTGAAGGATGGTGGAACCGGTGGAAATGATAACCCATCATTTATTTGTCGCCTCTATGATTGGGCGGAAAACCAAGATATATACGGAGTTATCTACTTTGAATACGCGGTATGCCGTTACAATACTAACCATGATGCGATGCCTTTTGTGGTGGATCATGCTCTCCTCCCAGACTATTGGCAACTTGGAATAGATGATAATCCCATCTATCCTGAGAATACGCCTCACCCGCGTTCCAGCGCGGCACTTCTGAAGGTTTTGGGCGATACCACTCCACTGTCCGATTTGGTGCCGTCTCCACGCAAGTATGTCGGAGGATTGGAGATTCCTTATATGGGAAATGATTGGTTGTTTCAGACGACCATCGGATCAAATCCAGTTTATTTTGCTTTCGCGCCCTGTGTGGTGAAGGCCGATGTTACGGCTTCGACCGGAGATTGGGCGGGGATTGCAGCGATGGGCACATCAAGTCAGTCGGGTTATGTGTTCGAGGGTTATTGTGGCGCTTCGGGAATGCCTTCGCAATCTCCTGTGGGCGGGAGCTTCACAGGTCCGGTATGGCGACTGTTGAAGAACGGCACGCAGGTTTGGACTTCTGAGGTGATTCCCGTGGTTAGCACTATCGTTGAGAATGGTGGCGGATGGACGACGGAATCAGAGGAAATGAGCATGGTGATTACGAATGAACCCAGCTCAGGAAAGCGTATCAAAATGATTTTTGGGTCAGATGTGGTCGGCGAATACAGTGACTCAACAAGTCTGACGGGAAGCAATGGCCAGACTTACAATGGTCAGACCTCGAATGGATCACGTCTTCCGTCAGAGTCCGTTAAAACCTCTTGGTTTTATCAAGAAAACTTTGACGACGGCGATGCAGATGGATTTACCCTTGGTGGCTGGACACCCGCTCGCACTCAGCTGAATGCCTCAAATACGTCTGGAAATAAGATATCCAATGTCGGAAATGTGACGGATGGCGACTACACGGTCGCACTCCAGGTTGCTTCTAATTCGAACAATAAAGGCTATGGTGTTCTGTTTCTTAATGACTCCTCTGGTTATCACTATGAGGTGATGTTGGTGACGGAGGATCGGATTGATGGTTCTGGATACAAAAAGAATATGCTCAAATCAATCGAGCTTAAGGAATCCGGTGTATCGTCAGCTACATTAGATTATGTTGCGCTTTCCAGCGATGTTTACATGGGTGTTTTGCAAGACCTTAGGATTAGGACGAAAAATGTTGAGGTCGCTTTAGAGACCGAGATTGTAAACGGGGAAGAGGTGGTAACTCAATGGGGCGATGCGGTTGAGATTAAAGTTTATCTGAATAATCAGCTGCTAATTGACTTTACCGATGATTCGCCAGTGTCCCTGTCCGGCACCTCAGGCGTTTGGGCTGAACAGTTTACTGAAGTTTGGGTCGATAATTACATCGTTTTGCCGTCGATTTGAGGTTGAAACTGTTTTCTTGAGGGGGCTGGGTTGTTCATCCGCGTTTCGCGGAAATCGCGCATGATGAGAGGATCCTCAATGTCGATACGCTCTGCCCCCTTAAGCCGGTTGTGGTGTAAGCGCTGAAGCTATCCCGTTGCGAATCGTGTATTGGATTTGATCGAGGAGGGGATGGAGAATCTCTTGGAACAAAAAGGAAGAAGCTCCGACGATCCCTCCAACCGAGATTCCTTCCGGGACGCCTTTCTACATTCGGATCGCCCCATCGAAATGATGGCCCGAACGTTCGCTTCACGGAGTAGCGAGCACCGTGATTGAAACCCAATAAAGCTTGCCCAACAGGCATGCAGTTCGCTAAGGAGGCACCAAGTGTGCTACGCGTTTGGTTACCCCTGACCGCGCTAATCTCGGCGCAATCCAGATGGCATGAAGTTTCATTCAAAGACCGCGATTATCGTTCTTGTGTTTGTGGCGGCAGTGGTTGCCGCCCTTTGGGTAGCCAAACCTCCAGCTGAGAAATCGATATCAAAAACCTTCCCTTCACCCCTGGTCGAAGATTCATTTCAAACTGAAAATGAAATTGTAACGGAGGAACGTGCCCCTGCGGGCTCGTCGATACGCGATTCGAAGGTCACTCTACAGGGCTGCTATTTTCCTCCAAATACTTCGCCTCTGATCGAAGAATACCTTTTATCCGGTGGTCAGTTTAATGCCAAAAATCGAGTTCTTTTGCAAAAACTGGCGGCAGCCACCAGCGATGCGCGCGTTGAAATCGCGGCGGCATTGGAACTGGCTGAGCTTGAATGGCGGCACGGCTACTTCGTCGGCGCGGTGAAGACACTGGAACGAGCCTGGACCACGGGCCAGCCTCTTTCCGATCTTGAAGGGAAACAGACGGCCGAGAAGGCTCTCGCACTCTATTTGCAAAAGCTTGCCCGGCTCGGAGAGAGGGAAAAGCTTCGCGAACTGGTGTCTTCACTAGCGGATCGCAAGCTCGGCGGAGCTGCTTCGGAAGCCCTGATTCAAGCGAAATCCGCACTCTGGTTTCACGAGAATCAAGCAGAGCAGAACGTTTTCTGCGGATTCACAGCAGCGAATACGGTCTGCGTTCCTCAAGGTTACAGGGCGATCCATCCGGATGTCCATGACCCCGAAGAGGGAAAGGAATTCATTGCTAATGGACTCTCATTGTTCGAATTGCGGGCACACAGTCTCGAAGGCGATGGGGATCTTCAAATCTATCGGCGCGTCGATCCACAAGCGTCGATCCCGGTTCCCTCCATCGTGCATTGGAGATTCGACCACTACTCTGCGGTGACCGAGGAAAAGGAAGGCAGACTGAGGGTCAAAGACGTTCACCTTCGGGTCGATACGATGATGGACCCAGAGGCCTTCGAGGAACAATTCTCAGGGTATTTGCTGGCATTCTCGAAGGTCGAGATCCCGGATGGCTTCGAGCTGGTCGGAGACGAGGAGGCAAAGACCGTTTTCGGCAGTCACTGTGTTCACGGCCGCGAGGCGGAGGGCGATGAGCAGAATCCTTGTAACAAAAACCAAGATCAGGGGCAGCCAATGGCGGACTACACTTTTCGGCTGCTCAACCCCGGCTTGGAAATCTTTGACACTCCCATTTCTTACGCACCTCCCGTCGGCCCGCCTGTGGCGTTTCGCCTTGAGTATGATCAGCGGAGTTCGGTCATTGAAGACGCGCCACCGCAGGGAAACTTCGGGCCCAGATGGACCCATCGTTATTCCAGCTACTTGGAGCTAACGGGAACTCCAATTGGCGAGGTCCCAGCGACCTCGGCCAACATTATCTGGGGTAATGGCCAATTCTACACCTACAATTTTGAAACTGGAAGCGGGCGTTTTCTGTCACGCTACATTGAAAGACCCCGTCTGGCATGGTCCCCCACTGAATCCGAGTTCACGTTCAGCAATCCCGACGGTAGCAAGTTCGTCTATGGGCATCCAAATTCACCAGCTCCGACAAGGTATTTTCTGACGAAGATTGTCGATGCACAAGGGAACGCAGTTTCCCTGGGGTATGACGGGAACAACCGCCTGATCTCCATCACCGATGCCATTGGCCAGCAGACCACGCTCTCATATACGCCCGGTGCCGGTGCTGCAGTTCCAGGCGATTCGACGAAGATCCGCTCAATTACCGATCCGTTTGGACGGCGCTCCACGTTCTCCTACACCTCGGTCGGGCAGCTGCTGAGCATTACCGATCCGGTAGGCATTGTTTCACAATTCTCATACGCGGCTGACACCGACTACGTCGCTGAGCTAACCACACCCTACGGTACGACTACCTTCAAATGGGGGGACCTTCCAGGTATTAACGAAGAACCGGGGCGCTTCATCGAAGCCACCAATCCGCAAGGAGATCGCGAGCGTGCCGAAGCCAACGACTATTCGGGATATCCGGCTGATGGAGTCTCGCCACTCCCCGCACCGACAACTATTTCGGTTAACGACGAAAGTATTGGCTTCATGCCGAAGGTCACCAATCTGGGCTACCGGAACACATTCTACTGGGATCGGAAACAGATGCGCGAGGCTCCTGGAGATTTCTCCAAAGCGACCCTCTACAATTGGACTGCGAACGACGATACGATCACCTCAGTCCTAGCGAGTTTCAAAGCTCCTTTGGAGAACCGGGTTTGGTTCAATTACCCGGGTCAGACATCAGCAGAAGGCGGAGGAACCAGTGCTATGCCTTCGAAGACGGTAAAGGCGGTTGAGGACAAAGATGGTGTCCTCCAGTGGTCCATGGGCAGAGCCTCCTACCACCCCGTTACTGGGAAAATCACGGGTACGATCGACCCATTGGGTAGGGAGCTGGTCTTCGAATACAATGATGACTCCAGCCAAACGGGCGCCGTCGAGGGAATCGATCTCACGGCAATCAAGGTCAGAACGGCTGTGGGATTTGAGACGCTTGCCGCGTTCTCCGGTTATTCCGATCACCTTCCGACTGCGGCGACCAATGCGGCCGGGGAGACGACGACCTTCGCTTACAACGCAAGGGGGCAGCTAACCTCAACCACCGACCCGGAAAGGGACACGACTGCCTACTCCTACGATACCAACGGATATTTGGTCTCAATCAATGGTCCGTTGGCCGGAGCGGCAGACACGATCACCTTCACCTACGATTCGGCCGGCCGGACACAGACCATCACGGATTTCGATGGCTATACAGTCACCTACTCCTACGACGACATCGACCGACTTACTAGGGTGGACTACCCGGACGGCACCTACGAGGAGAATACCTACGAGAATCTTGACCTCGTCTCGTCCCGAGACCGCCTGGGACGGGTGACCACCTTCTCATATGATGAGATTAGGCAACTCGTCGGCGTCACCGATCCAGAGAACCGCACGGTCGGCTACGAGTGGTGCAAGTGCGGCGACTTGAGAACCCTGATTGATCCCATGGGACGGGCCACACGTTGGCACCGGGACGTCCAAGGGCGAGTTGATTATAAGGAATATGTTGATGGCTCCCGAATTCGCTTTGCCTACGAACCCGGGAGCGGTCGGTTGTCTCAGCGGATTGATGAAAAGGGGCAAATCACCCGGTTTCGCTACAATATTGACGGCACCCTGCATGCGAAGCTCTTCCCCAACGCTGAGATCGCCACACCCACCGTCACCTTCGGTTACGATCCCTTCTTCAAGAGGGTAACCTCAATGACCGATGGTCTTGGTGAGACCACGACCAGCTACCATCCGGTTGGCAGCCTGGGAGCCAATGAGGTTGCCACCATCGACGGTCCTTGGAGCAACGATGAGATCGCTTACGCTTACGATGCCTTGGGCCGAGTGACCAGCCGCGCCATCAATGGAATCTCGCAATCTCCTTCCTATGATGCCGCAAGCAGGCTCATTTCGCTGACCAACTCCTTGGGCACCTTCACCTACACCTATGAGGGTGCAACCTCGCGCCTTTCCCAAGTCTCTCATGGCGGCGGAGTGAAGGCCCAGTTCAACTACTACGGAAACAGTCAGGACAATCGCCTGCAATCCATCACCAACCGCACCCCGTCCAACAGCATCGTTTCCAAATTTTCCTACAATTACGATGCCATCGGGAGAATCACGCAGTGGACGCAGCAAGCGGGAGCCAGCAGCGCGACCGCCGATGTGTGGGCCCTTGGCTATGACGGAGCCGACCAGTTGACCTCCGCTTCCATCACGACAGGCGGCACGCCGACCAAGGGCTACAACTGGATCTACGATCCGGCAGCCAACCGCCTCACCGAAACCGAAGATGGGGCGACCCAGGACTTTCGATACAACGCACTCAACCAGCTGGACTCAACCAGCCTCAACCTCCCAGAAACCAGCTACGAATGGGACGCGGAAGACCGGCTCGTCGCCATCAACCAAGGAACGGGGCGTTCCGAGTTTGAATATGATGGCCTCGGGCGGCGGGTTCGCATCCGTGAATTGTCGAATGGCGTTGAGATCTCGAATCGAACGCTTTTGTGGTGTGGATTGGAAATCTGTGAAGAACGGGACGGTAGCGGGGAGGCGGTTCAGCGCCGTTACCTTGCGCAAGGAATGCAAGACCTTACTGGAAGCTCTACCCAGGCCTACCTCTACACCTTCGATCATCTGGGCAGCATTCGGGAACTCTTGAGTCCCACCGGTGGCTTGCAAGAACGTTTGTCCTACGATGCTTGGGGAAATGTTGAGTTTTCCAATGCCCAGCCGATTTCGCATTTTTCCTACACGGGGCATTTTACTCACCAACCAAGCGGCCTCCATCTGGCTCCGTACCGTGCCTACGACCCGAGAGCAGCAAGATGGATTTCAAGAGATCCCATTGGTGAGGGAGGAGGAATCAATCTTTACGCCTATGCTTGGAATACACCCTGTCAGCTGGTTGATCCCACGGGCGAGCATCCGTTGATCATCGCCTGGATGATCTTCGAAGTCGCCACTTCGGCATATGATATATACGATGCTGCATCGACATTTCTGGATCCTTGTGCTTCTTACCTAGATAAGGTAATATCTGCAACGGGGTTGTTGGTTGGTGCGATCGCCCCAGGTGGTGGATACGGGGCCGCCGCAAGAAATGCACCGAAGGTTAAATACATCGGGAGGCTGGACGACTTGAAGGGAATACCGCGTAATCAGACACTGCTCGACGATCTTCCCGATTTGGGCAGTCCAAGAGCAAACTATTACCAGAACTCATCCATTCTTCGGAAAGCCGTTCGTGATGGCTACGAGATTAGGGATGCTTCGGCGTTTCGGCTGAACTCAGAACTAGCTTCTACGCTCCTGCGGCCGGATAGAACCGTGGGTCAGACCTTCTTAGGCGCAGAGCGCCTTATCTTGGGTAATAAAGGGCTCAGGCTTAGCCCAAGTGGATCCTATCTTTCCAAGTAGTTGTCATGTCGTTGGTCACCAAAGAATTGTTTAAAAGGTGTGTGATCGCTCAGCAATCCGCGTACACCGAGTTGCTCTCCCTTTGCTCGCCGGTATTCGAGGATGATGGTTTTATCACAACGGCTTTCATGTCTGCCTATAGTGGTAAAGTGGAGCTCCGTTGCGGGCCAGCCGAGTATCATTTGGAGCTATTCGTGCACGACGATACGGGAGAAAATCGTCGGACTTTGAGCGAACTGATTGCACTACCAAATGTTCGGGAATGGATGAAGGCAAATCGAGCAGACCTCGAAGGAAAGCAGCGAATCGAAGCGGAAGTCGCTTATGCTTTCCGCCTTCTCAATGAGGCTATTTCCCGAGTGCCCGAAATGAACTGGCTCCGCCGTAAATCGAAGCCGTGACATCCTTGATTCGCTACTCAAGCCCCCTGGGGCTGATTCCTGTGCCGTTTTACGGTCTGCTCATGCTTTTTATGAAGTCTCATTCGTTTCGATTTCTGGCCTTGTTTTTTCTTGCTACGAGTTTCGCTTTTGGGTTCGGGTTAGAGTTCGATCAAAACGGGAATCTCGCCAGAACTGTCCCCGATGAAACTTCGTCTGGCATCGAACTTGCCAGAACGATGGAGAACGGACCTGCTGGTGGCAAGTTACGGCTATCGGTTGTCGTAAAATCAGGAGTGTATTACTCGGTCAAATGGTCCCGCGGGGATACCTCTCTTCCTTTCGCGATTTCGGATACGCTCACCGTTTCGGAAATCGGTCCGGACGATGTGGGGACTTACACCGTTACTGTTACTTTTTCCGATGGATCGACCCTTTCGAAGTCGATAGAGGTAGGTCTTGATTCGGATCTTGATGGATTGCCGGACGATTTCGAAATAGTGGTTTTCGGCTCGATCATTGTGACCACCGGAGCTGCTGACTCCGATGGGGACGGCGTTTCGAATGTGCAGGAGTGGCGGGACAAGACCGATCCCAATAACAATGCTGATTTTCGGCCACGCCTGTTCCTTTCGGCCGAAGGCGGCATGATCTTACAGGACCCGGTTCAGGACAGTTACAGCCTGAATGGAAGTGTCGTCCTTGAGGCGCATCCTTTTGATGGTCGTGGCTTTTATGGTTGGCTCGGCAATATCAACCCTGCACCCGGCAGTCCGCACACCATCCTGATGGACGGCAACAAGTGGGTCAGCGCAAATTTTAATTACCACGGGGTGGTACCATGGGGACGAAATGATTCTGGTGAGATCGGAGTTCCTTCTTCGCTGCGTAACGTCGTGGCCGTTGATGCGGGTTACGATCACGTCCTTGCTCTTGAAGCGAATGGCTCAATAGTGGGTTGGGGTTCCGATGCCAGCAGCATTGTCTCGGGAATTCCTTCAGAGACTGGGTTTGTTAAAGCCTCCGCAGGATACCGTCACAACCTCGCGCTCCATGAGGACGGGAGTCTCCATGCCTGGGGCACCACGTCCAACGGGCTATCGACGATTCCATCTGGGCTGTCTGCCGTGGCTGACGTTGATTGCGGGGAGGCGCACAACCTTGTGCTCTTCCGTGACGGGACGGTAGCGGCATGGGGAAATTCTACAGATGGGCGCACCCTCGTTCCGGTGGGGCTCAATACGGTGACTCAAATTTCGGCCGGGGATAATCACAGCCTTGCCCTTCGTGCGGACGGTAAGCTCTTCGCGTGGGGCGACAACTCGGTCAATCAACTCGAAGTTCCCGCCCATTCGAGCCGGATTGTCGATATCTGTGCGGGGGAGGATCACTCGCTCGCCCTTCTGGAAGACGGCACTGTCCTTGCGTGGGGCCGAAACGTCGAGAGACAATGTGAGGTGCCTGAGGGCCTCGGGCAGGTAGTCGGTCTGGGTGCGAGTTCCTACTTGAGTCTCGCGCTCAGGGAAGATGGTTCAGTGGCGGGTTGGGGGCGCGATGATTTCAATACCGTGGGGTTCCTTGCAGGGCTTCCAGTCGTCGAGGTTGTCGACACGGGGACAGATTTTGGTGTCGCGATTGGTGATTTGGAGGTTTCGACGGATTTGCCGGTGTTTATGGGGATTCCCACCTTGCTGGGGGCCGAGGACACGCCGTTTCATCACCGGATCTCGTCTCGGAATTCTCCGACGAGTTTCTCAGCGACGGGGTTACCTACCGGGCTGTCGATTCATCCGGTGTCGGGGCTGATTTCTGGAAGCCCAGCAAATAGCGGAGCCTTTCCGGTGACTGTGACCGCCAGCAATGCAGCGGGCAGCACCCAGCGAACTTACGAGATCATCGTCAATCCACCGCTGCCCCTCATTACGAGCCCTCTGGCCGCCAGCGCTTGGATCGGAAGCGAATTCCGGTATCAGATTGAGGCCGAGCATTCTCCCTCAAGTTTCGGTGCCTCGGGTCTTCCAGCCGGACTCTCCATCAATCCCGGCACCGGGATCATTTCTGGCTTCCCGTCCTTACCCGGAAGCTACGAATTCGAGATATCCAGCACCAACCCTTACGGGACCGAGACGGAGCGAGTACAGATCGAGGTTCGCGATGGGAGTGCGTGGGGAGCGAATGATTATGGGCAGTCGGATTTTCCGGTCGATTTTTCCAACTCCATTTCGCTCGTCGGCGGCTACAATCATTCACTCGCTCTTCTTGCCGATGGGAGCGTCCGAACCTGGGGAAGGAATTTCGCTGGATCGTTGGCGGTTCCCGATGGCTTGGGTGACGTCGTGGCACTTGATGCAGGAGCCCTCCATAGTCTGGCGCTCCGGTCGGACGGGACTATTGTGGGCTGGGGATCCAATACCTATGGGCAGATCAACACACCCGACAGCGGGAGTGGCGGATTCATTGCCATCGCTGCTGGCGGGTATTTCAGCCTTGGCCTGAAGGTGGATGGAACCGTTCTGGCTTGGGGTAGCAATGACTACGGTGAACGTGAAGTCCCGGCATCGCTCAACGGTGTCGTCGCGATTTCGGCTGGCGAACATTTCGGAATCGCACTGAAGTCCGATGGAACCGTCATGGGTTGGGGTGAGAATCTAGAAGGGCAGGTGACGATTCCTGTCGGTCTTGAGGACGTCGTGGCAATTGATTGCGGTCGCTATCATGTGTTGGCGCTCCTCCGTGACGGAACGGTCAAGGCATGGGGCTCAAACCGAGATGGGAAGGCGACAGTCCCACAAGACCTCGCCAATGTCGTTGCCATCAGTGCAGGCGATGACCATAGCATGGCACTTCTCGCTTCCGGAGAAATCGTCACTTGGGGAGGTGATACCTACGGCCAGATCCCGGTTCCGGATTACACCGAACCCTCGGTCCAAATCTCGGCGGGTGGATGGCACAGCCTTTCGCTACCGAGTTCCAATCCCGGACTATCGGCCCCCTCCATTATCAGTCGGGGATTTGCAATCGGAGGCAGGGGGAAGGACTTCTCCTA
The DNA here is from genome assembly GCF_014201715.1 of Haloferula luteola. Classification (GTDB taxonomy): domain Bacteria; phylum Verrucomicrobiota; class Verrucomicrobiia; order Verrucomicrobiales; family Akkermansiaceae; genus Haloferula; species Haloferula luteola. The sequence goes on along the minus strand of NZ_JACHFD010000018.1, from coordinate 3,015 downwards.
CCAAATTCTGACTCGCAATGTCGCAACCAGCTTCACGGCTACAGGGCTTCCTGCTGGTCTTGCGATGAACCCATCTACCGGCCGGATTTCGGGGAAAACTCAGTCAGCTGGGCTCTTTCCGATCACGGTGTCTGCCACGAACTCAAACGGCACGACATCGCAAGCATTGAAAATCGCGATTCATGCTGCACCGCCGACGATGGGTTCGGTGCCACAATTGCTCGCCTACGAAGGCTTGGCCTTCCAGTATTCGCTGCCTGTCTTCAACAGTCCCACCGTCACCTCGACTTCGTTGCCGAGTGGGCTGATCGTCACAAGCGGCGGGACCATTTCGGGTAATCCAACGGCCGGCACAAGCGGTAATTACACCTCTGAGTTTACCTTCACCAACGAAGACGGGCAGGCGACGGAGGAAGTGTTGATTCGCGTCGTCGCGCCAGTCCAGCTTTCCAACGGTTCTCTGGTCGGCGGAGCGATTGCGAATGATAAATACGAGGTCTTCGCGTTTCAGGGTGCCGCTGGCGACCCGGTTAGTATTCGCGTCGCCAGTCCTGACGATCGGGTCGATCTCTACTTCGAAGTCTTAGGGCCGGACGGTACCGTCATTGCGGCGACTGAGCAGTCCTATTTCGATCAAGTGCTGACATTCGCCCTGCCGAGTGCAGGAGCCTATGGAGTTCGCGTTCGGAGCATTGCGGCAGGAAGAACCGGAGGGATCGCTGTGAGCTACACCAACGTATCTGCCCCCATTGTAGTGGGATCAGAGGGAGATGGTGGACCACTGACAAATGGCGTCTACGAGACCGGTTCACTGCCAGTGGGCGATGTGGATCTCTGGAGTTTTGATGTGGATGAAGGCGAGCAAGTCCAGCTGCGGGTCGCCTCGCTGCAGAATTCTTCTGATGACCTTTGGCTCAAAGTCTATTCACCGTCTGGTGAGGAGGTTGTTGGTTCCAGTTCGAATTATTGGGACCAGTGGGTCGGTTTCCGTGCAGATGAGCCCGGACGCTACGTGGCTCGATTGCAGATGTATTACCTCGAACGTTCAAGTGCCGCTTACCGGATCGAATTGTCCTCGGCGCGCACAGGAGCCGTACCGCGAGCCGAGGATGAAGGAGGACCTCTCACCAATGGTGTAGCTGCCCTTGGTGAACTTGAGCGGGGTGATTTGGATCTCTGGTATTTCGAGGCACAAGCAGGCGATCCAGTCGCTCTTCGTGTTGCCTCTCAGCAGGGCTCTTCCGACGACCTTCAATTGAGGATATACAGCCCTTCCGGGGAGTTGCTGTCCGAGGAATCCACCAACTACTGGGATCAGAACGCCGCATTTCAAGCACCGGAGAGCGGAACCTACATAGCTAGGGTGGGGATGTTTTACCTAGAGCGTACCTCTGCAACCTACCGCATCGAACTCGCTAATGGACGTCCCGGTGCAATTCCTGAAACTGGTGATGAAGGAGGCTCGCTTTCGAATGGGGTCGCAGTTCTTGGGAGCTTGGTTCGTGGTGACTACGATATGTGGTATTTCCAAGCTGGCGAAGGTGACCAAATCGCCTTGCGAGCAGCGTCCCAGCAAGGCTCGTCTGAGGATCTCCAAGTGAGAGTGTATAGTCCATCCGGTAGCCTGATTTCCGAAGAGTCCACAGGTTACTGGGACCAGAGCGCGGGTTTCGAAGCCCCCGAAAGCGGCACCTACTCGGTTCGAATCGCCACGTATTATTTGGAGCAAACGAGTCAGCTCTACCGGGTGGAGCTCTCACACTTCGGAGGCTTGATCCACTTGAACCCGGGGGATGAAGGAGGCGCGCTGAATTTTGGAGTTTCTCAAGCCGGGTCGATTGTGAGGGGGGATATTGATACGTGGACGATTCCTGCCAATCGCGGAGACAGGCTGAGTTTGAACGCTGTTGGCACGGGCATTAGGGTGAGCCTTCAGGCGTGGACGCAAGGTGTCGCGACTCCTCATTCCTTGACCAATACGACTTCGGGAACCCTCAAGTTTGTCTCCATAGCTGATGGGGACTACTACGTCAGATTCCAGAGCTGGTATCTGGAAGACGAGGGAACCTACTCGATTTTTCCTACCATCGAGCGTGCACCTGTTCTCTCACCGATTCAAAACCAACGCGTGCCCATGGGGGAAATCGTTTCGTTTGTTGTCAGCGCACAATCTGGTGATACCGGAACTCCAGTGTTGAGCGCACTCAATCTTCCTTCAGGTGCGGGCTTCAATCCCGCGACGGGACAATTTGTCTGGGTCACGCCCAATTCACCGGGCTCGGCGAACTTCGAAATCAGAGCAACTGCTGGGGAACTCTTCGACTACCAGATGGTGACCATCGAATATTACGATCCAGCAGCCTCTAACGACTTTGAACGATGGATTCTGGGCTTCACTTCGAGTGGCTTAAACCTGGCGGATGCGGGGCGTGACGATGATCCCGACCACGATGGACTTTCCAATTTCCTTGAGTATGTTTCAGGGAATAGCCCAGTCGATCCCGTCTCACGAACGGTCACGTCCGTGGAAACCACTGGAGCCGATCAGATCAGGGTGAGAATTCGACTTCGATCGGATGACTCCTCTTTGGGGTATTTTACCTCGGTTGGGAACAATCTGACTGTCTGGCGAAATCACTCCCTTAGCTTTGAAGTGGAAAGTTCTCAATGGGCTCTTGAATCCAATTCGGACCTTGAACTTCGCTCATCCAGGCAACTGGACGATGGAATATGGGAGCTTGAGCTGGAACCCCAAACTACAGCTAACCAGCTCTACTTGAGAGTGCTTGTCGAACAGTGAGAATGTCCAGAAACAGATGGTTTCGGGATGTTGATTTTACGGGTTTAACGCTGGGATGAGATCCCGGTGTCAGTTCGACCAAATGTGGCACTCCCCGAAGCCGTTCACGGGCGGTGTTTTGGAAGCGTCCCATGAATCGTTAGAATGAGGTGGTGGCTGGTTGGTGCCACGCGTCAGCGTGGCGTTGCTAAACGAAAACCAACCAACCACCGTGA